>NZ_DATMFT010000025.1:0-269055 GCF_035556095.1 Parapedobacter sp.
ACTGCTTGATGGGCAATCCATGTATCTGATGCAGCAGCACCCAGTAGTCAGCCATCTGGACAGCCATTTTGGGGTTGTTGCGGGTTTGTATTTCAACTTGTAGGATAAAAACATTACCCTGGCTATCTATCACCTTCCGTAATGTATCTGTCTCCTTCTGCCGTGTAACCTGAAGTTTGTCTTTCAACTCGGCATACTCTACAATATCCAGCCCGAGCACTTTTTCCACAAACACTGCAAGGAACACCGGCGATATCTCGCGGAATAACTTATCGTAGATGGCAGATTCTGTTATCTTATTCTTTTCTTTAGGCATAAGGCAAATATAGTTCATTGCATCTATAAAAGCTAATATTTTTAGCTATATATTTGTGGTGATGATGAAAAATAGCGACGCAGAAAACCCAATCTACGAGTTGCTGGCAAACAAAATAACTATCAGGGGATGATACTAAGAATGAAAACTATCGCTACCCCTCAAAAGATGAGTGGGTGACGGTACCGCGAACCAACGACGAAGTTCATGTCTCAACGAAAGCCCCGAAACGGGGAGAATCGGGGCTTTACTAACTAACCAATTATAAACCTAAATTATGAAAAGACAAATTTTACTAACTGTCTATATAACGCATAGTAGGCCCGTTTTGTTACAATTAATTTGTTAAGAGATGTTAAAAGGACAATGTGGTGACCAAAGAGGGCTAAAAAAGAGAAACCCGTCACTCTGAAAGTAACGGGTCTCCGCCCCAATGGGGTTAGGGGCTATCAACCTAAACCTGTATCTAAAACGAAGAAGCTGGCGGATTATTTTGTTTGAGGGGCGAATTTTATGAATTACAGATACATACCGGTGGACACCGATATCATGAGGTAAGGTGAAGGCGAAGCACTTTGAAAATCTTCGCGGCCTCCGCATCAAGGGGGATGGCTTTTTCTGTGGTTTTATGGGGGATGATTTACTTTCCAATGTGCCGTTTGCGGTGTGGTTGTTGGCCACAAAATCCTTAGGAATGGGTATTTTCTTAATACCTCATTCTCCAACTGGTTATCAGTCCATTATCGACAGTGAACAAAAAATCTGCCTTATTTGTGTAACCGTGACTTGAATATTGCCCTTTAACCACCACCTGATTTTCATTAATCACCGCATATTGAGGGTTTGCAACTTTACCTTGACGATTGATGATATCACTTTCCAACCACTTTCGAGTTTCTTGTGCTGTTTTCATTGTTCCGTCAGCACCATAGGCCTGAGTTGCTGTTTCAGAAAATTGGGCGCGGATGCGTTCGGCATTTTCTGCCTGCATTGCTTCGATTAATGCCTTTACGGATTTTAATATAGTTTCGTCTTGCATTTTTCCAAAATTTTGAGTTGCCGTTCCTAATTCGCTTTCAGCGGGTGCTGTAAATAGATGATGACCAAATTGAGCAATAAAAAAGGAATTTCTATAGTTGCCCCTTTGAAATCTTTATGGAGTAACTGCAAACAAATGATCATCAGAATTCCGGCAGCCATCAGAAAATTTCCCCAAACAAAAGTTTTCGGAAACAGGATTAAAACCGAAGCCAGCAACGTAACGCCTCCGTTTATGATAACCGCGTTTTTACTGAAATTCCATTTGCCAAACATTTCAAGCATTTCAGGTTTTGCCATCAACATATTCCAACCGTGTTTTGTACCCATAAACACCGCAAAGAGAATCAAAATAGAATTTAGTATTTTTAGAATCATTGCTTTACATTTTAAAATTAAAAGGCAAACAGCTTAGCTATTTGCCTTTTCAAAAATAACAAATCTTCTCTTACCTCGTTGTATATCCACCGTTTGCGAAAATGGTTTGCCCTGTAATCCACCAACCATCGGTTACCAAAAATTCTACAAGAGGGGCAATATCCTTAATATCTGTAAGCCCTCCCAAATCAGACGCTTGTTTGTGATAAGCCACAGCATCAGCACTTTCTTGTCCGTAGAAAAATGGTGTATCCATTGGACCGGGGGCAACTGCTGTTACCGAAATCCCTCTTGAACCAAACTCTTTGGAAGCTGCTCTTGTGAAATGCTCTACCGGAGCTTTAGCTCCTGCATAAGTTGAATAATATCCTGTAAATGCAGCCAATAACGACGTGACAATGGTATTGATTTTTCCGTTATCGTTCAATTTTTTCCCTGCTTCCTGAATAAAGAAATAGGCAACCTTTGCGTTAATATCGCTCATGCTATCATATTCCTCTTCTGTGGTATCTGCAAAAGGCTTTTTCAATACTTTCCCAACCGTGTTGATAGCAATATCGATGCCTCCGAATTTTTCGATAGTTGCATCAAAAAGTTGTGTGATGTTTTTTACATCGGTCAAATCGGCTTTAAATAAAAATGCCTCTCCTCCCGCTTTTTGAATGGCTGTTAATGTTTTTTCTGCGTCTGACTTTGTGCTATCGCTATTATAATGAATGGCGACTTTCGCTCCTTTAGCCGCAAAATTACGACTTAATAAACCGCCTAAATTTTTTGCACCACCGGTAATCAGTACTGCTTTTCCTTTTAAATCATTTCTTGCCATGTTATTTTTTTCTAGTGTACAATAATTGACACGACAAAGATGACAAGGCAAAAAACATAAAACGTGGTGAACTTTTCGGAACTTTTATTTTTTGATTTCTTTTCGGAACTGAGCAGGGGTTTGTCCGACAAATTTCTTGAAGAATTTAGAAAAATTGGACGGATCGTAAGTCAGAATTCTTGCAATTTCAGAAACGGATTTATCAGTTTCTGAAAGTATTCTTTTAGCTTCATCAATAATTTTAAGGTCGTAGAAGTGACAAGGATGATTTCCAGTTTCTTTCTGAACGGTGTCGGTCAAATGCTTATGAGAAATGAATAATTCACTTGCTATTTGGTTGATTTCCATGAATTCATCAACCTTTCCCAAAACTACATCTTCAATATGTTTGTCCAGAAACCGAAAATAGCTTTTGGTAATTTCTTTGCTCCGTTTTGGTATGTCTTGCTCGTTTCTTTTCATCTGGAAATAATACAAAGTTGCGATTTTTCGAAAAACTATGTGTGGTGAACTTTTCGGTTTTCTACCAGCTAATAAGGGGTTGTTCTCTTTTTGCCGTATATTTACCTAACGTAACCTATCGGTTTTGCTGAATGGTGCTTATTGCTATCCAAAAAACAATTTATTCGAATGAAAAGACTATTGAAAATTGTACTTTGGGTAATGGGGGGTATCCTTACAATCCTATTGGGGTTTTATATTGCCTTTCAGGTGTCACCGAAACCGGGCGTTTGGTTGATCGCTTCTGCATTCAACGGAAAGGTGGAAATTCAGGATACGATGGCTTATAACCGAGCGAAAGGTAAAATACGTATCGTCAATAATATCAGGTATGATTCAAAGCATAAAATGAATGTTTTGGATATTTACTATCCAACGGGGGAAACACGATTACCTGTGCTTTTTTGGGTACATGGCGGTGGCTTTATTGGAGGCAACAATAAAGGGGTGCACGAGTTTGCAACCTACATCGCAGCGGAAAGCAATATGGCTGTTATATTGGTAGATTATGAAAAAGCTCCGGATTTACACTACCCGGGGCAGACCAGGCAATTGGCTGAAGCCATAAACTATATGATCGGCAGCGCGGATGACTACCCAATGTTTGATTTTAGCCGTATTGGGATCGGCGGCGATTCTGCCGGCGCACAGATTTCTGCGCAATTTATCTTGACGCAAACAGATTCGGCATATGCCAATCGTTTGGAGATGACACAAATGCTGGAACCCAACACGATCAAAGCGTATATTAGCTATTGTGGACCTATAAACATGAAACAGGCACTGGGAAATAAAGTCGACAATAGGTTTTTAAAATTCTTTGTTTCAACCGTCGGGTGGTCCTGGTTTGGGAGAAAAGATTGGCATGATTTACCCGAGCTGCAGGAGGCATCGTTAGCAGAACATCTGACAGCGGATTTCCCTCCGAGTTTCCTTACCGATGGCAATACGGGCTCGTTCGCTGACCAGGCGATCAGATTTAATGAACGTTTGCAACAACTCGACGTACCAACGGTAACGCTTTTTTTTGAAAACGACGGGAAAGAAGTTAATCACGAGTATCAATTTCTTTATAATACCCCTGAAGCCCGGGAATGTTTAAAACTGACCCTTGGTTTCGTAAATGAATACCTGGCCAACTAATCGGATAGGAATCGCTACATTACTTGATGTTAGCATTCAGGCACCGAGTTACTTTTTGTATCCTGGCACAACAGAAGAGATCCAAGCTGAAAGCGCAATGAAAACTTATAAAGTGAAACAAATTGAATAGTAGGTATAGGTGCAAATGTCTAAAAGAAAGCCCCGAAACGGGGATGTAATCTTACCCTAGCTAAAAACAGCTACACCATTAATCTGACAAACTCAGGCTCTTCCCCACTCCAAACGCATAGTGCTGATAGTCGATAAGCTGCCGGCCACCCTCATTTTCTTTCCAAGCGGGTTCTTCATGACTAAAACGCACGATATCGCTGGTACGCTTTCGACCGAATAACTGGACAACCGAGCCAAAAATCTGCAGTTCCTCCTCAGTAAATTCGCTTTCATCGAAAGGCGCGTTGGGGTGGTACACTTCTACATACTGATCATCTTTGCCATTACGCTCTTCAATGATAACACGACTATCATCCTGGAGCCGCAGGTATAGCCGCTCATATTCGGCCGGCACGGGGCCGTATGGTATGGCACGATATTGCAAACCGGTAATGGAAGAACCATAGTGCTGGTACGCCAAAAAATCAGTGTAAAACTGGCTTTTTAGAATTATATAGGCTCATTTATTAAATTATTTAAGCATGAGCTTATTGGTAGATATAAGCTCAAAATAATTATTAAATAGGCTCATTTATTTGTAGTTTTGAGCCTATACAAGCACATAAATGAGCTATCCTACATCCAAGCATTCAATGATGGACAAAAAAGCGATGCTGCTCTTTTATGAGCAGAACAACATCAGCGTTTTCAAGGAAATATTTATGGAACAATTCCGGTTTGCCGTCAAAACTTATTTTTGATGCTGTCATCAAACTAATCCAGACACAATCGAGTTTGGTCCTCAAAGAATCTTTCAAGTTATAAAATTGCAGTTACCGGCATTTTTGTTTCATATAGCGCAATTGCCTTTAAGTAATTTGATGCGACGGAGATGGTATGGCTCAGTGGTTCTCTGGGCTATTTTCTATTGCCAAGATTTTTGCGTTAAATCCAGCAATGGATGAAAAATCGCCTTTAAGAATATTTTTTGCTTGATTGAGTAATACAAATTTAGCTTGATCACCTCCTTCTTTATCGGGGTGGTACTTTAGGGCTAGTTTCCTAAAGGCGCTATCTACGCTAGCCAAGCTATTGGAATGAGGGACGAGTCCCATCAATGTAAATGCATTTCCAAATGCGAGCCTTATTTCGGGCATAGCAAAAAGAGGCCCTACGCTTGGAACCAAGTGTTTCGCCATTCCTTTATCTTTCGCCGGCTTTAAGTATGCCATAATTGCCTCCATATCAAGCTCACCAAACCCTTTCGAAAGGGAACTTATTTCATTTGGCTTTGACGGCTTTAAATGTACCGCTCTGCCAGGAGCCCAATTTGGACGTTTATCTTCGGCCGGGTGCGCTTTTAGGTATTTTCCGGATCTCGTTGGTGGTTCGAATACGCCTAGTCGCTCATACCCCGTAGCCAGACCACCCGCTGTTGTTTTACCTCCAGCGTGATGATGCCAAGCCGCCATTCTGTCACCGCCGACACTGTTTGGCTCTTCCATATACCTGACTTGGTAACCTAACATAGCCATAACCTCAAGATTTCCACTTCTAAATCCTAGATGTTTTGATTCCTGGAAATTACGATGCAGAAAATCAAAAAGTTTTAATTGCCCTAACCGCGTGTTTCCACCCCATGCACGTAAGGAGTCTGAATCTTCTGTCCAAAACTCAGTGAGATTGAAAACTTTTCCTGCGCCGAGTTTAGTATTAATCCTCTTTGTAATTAAATCATATTTACCTCCTTTTGCTGGTGAATGCCCCTTATCGCCCGCTATAATAACAGCATCGTAATTTTGGGCCGCTGCAACGGCAATTTGTTCGATACCGGTATAGCTAGAATCATGTTCTAAGTGAATATCTCCCTTTTTGCCGCTGAATCTGGACCATAATATAGCTACATTACTGCCTGTCGATGGCACGCCTTTTTCCTCCAGCCATGTTTTTATTTCGGCGTCCTTGGTATCATTCACATTCCAAGCTGTCTTAAGCTTGTTGCGCGTTTCGTTTGTGAATTTTTCGGCGACATACTCCGTTCCTCCGCTCACGGATTTGATATCGTCTTTTTTTATTTTTGTATTTGATTTACTATTACCGAGTATGGTTTTCTCAACCCTCAATGCTTCATTCCTTAAATCCACCCCTCCGTCTCGCAAAACATTTACGTCAACGATATGAATCCTATCGTCCGAAATTCCACTGTCTAAATAAAACTGTCTAATGACGTTGGCCCTATCCGTTGGGTCGTTATCTTTTCCGCGTGAAATCACAACATGGGCTTCGTTATCATCAATTAGAGTAGCAACTATGCCAAACATATCTCCGGTGGCATAACCTGGTTGCATGATGCTAAGCCGTTGGATAGCACCTTCGTTGACATTGGAATAATCTAATGCGCGCGGCTGCATAGCGCTAATTGCTGAAGAAGAATTTATGCTTATCGCCCTCGCTCCCATCAAATTTGCCTCTCGCTCCAACCCTTCATCGTCATTCACCTTCACTTTGCCTTTCAGTTGCAGGGTGGGTTGTACCCTCCCCTGCTTCTGCTGCACCACGTGCCACGCTTCATGCGGAAGGTGCTTTTCCTGCCCCGGTGCGAGGTGGATGTCTGTACCTTGCGCATAGGCGTGGGCCTGTAATTGTGCAGGACGGTCAGAATTGTAATGCACTTTCACGTCATCCATGGAGTAGCCCGACAGGCTTTCGATACCTGCTTTGAGGCTGTCAGGCAGCCCGGTACGGTTTGGAACCTCACGCTCGGCCATAACCTGCAATTGCGTGATTTCATCTCCACGTGGGCTGGCATCGGCCATCTGCTGGATAGCGGCCTGCTGGTGTGCTTGCGGGCGATTATCGGCAAAGCTCAAGGATTGCCGGCCCGCTCGCGCGTGCTGCTGCTCCTGGGGGGATGATTGCAGCGGCGTAGCCTGAACGGGGTATGGTGCTTTCATAATGACTTTGGTTAAACCAAAGTTAGGATGGGGTGACGAAGTTTTGTTTCGCTGTATCGTTTAATGATTAACGAATTACTTCAATTTGAACCGAAATGGAATCAACCCCCGCTGCTCACGCGGCGTCACAATCCCGCAGATTTTGCGATGAGTACGCCAATACCGAGGCCAAAACTACTGGATATTTATCCGGGCCGGGATGGTGTATACGTACGGCAAGAAAATCAATCGTGCGTTACCCACACGAGGCGGCTGAGGTCGTACCCGGCTTGGCGTGCCGTCTGCAGGAACTCCTGTTTCACCGCTTCGGGGAGATGCGTAGTACGCGCTAATATCCAGAGGTAATCAGTGTTCTTCCCCATAACGAGCGCATATTCATAATCGTCTTTTATGGCAATGACGTTATAGGGGGAGTAGAATGGCCCGAAAAACGAGACTTTCAGCTTGCCCTCGTTGGGTTCGCCCGCTAGCTTCGCCTTGCCGTTCGCTACTTTGTGCTTTTTCTTGACGTAATCGTAGCCAGAATTTGTAACGGCCACCGTCCCGTCGTCATTCAGCGTATAATTGGCGCGTGTATTTTTTAAGTTTTTCTCGAACCGGAAGTCGAACCGGGCGAGTTCGTACCAATCACCCAAGTATTTGTTGATATCGAAGTTTTGCACCACACCGACGCCCTCCGGTCGCGTTTGGCATAATCCGCTTAACGCGACTGCCGCGGCGCCAACGGCAAGCCCCCCGGCAGCCAGTATGTATCGCTTCTTCATGCATAAACAACAACCGCTAATGGCTATTGTTTTGTTCATATCCAGCGCTGATTGAGGGTAGCTGAATATAATTTCATTTAATTCCGTAGCTTTGACTATCATGGTAAAAAAACTATTCATCGCTATATTGCTCTGCTTATCACTTGGATGCGTCACTGCATCGGCCCAAACCTTGGTGGAGCAACTGGGCTATCCCAAAGATGCCATTCTGTTAATTATCAATAATGACGATGCCGGCATGTGCCATGCCGCAAACAGCGGAACCATCAAAGGCATGCAAGAGGGGCTGATTTCTTCCGCCACCATGATGTTTAATTGCCCATGGGTTACAGAAATCGCAGCGTTTGCAAAAAGCAATCCCGACAAAGGTTTCGGTGTGCACCTTACGTTAACGTCTGAATGGAAGAACTACAAGTGGGGACCCTTAGCTCCTATTGAAAAGGTGCGTTCGCTAGTGGATAGCAATGGTTACTTCTGGAAGGGTGTTGAAGAAGTGTATCAGCACGGCAACGCCGATGAGGCCTATGAAGAAGGAAAAGCCCAAATCGAAAAAGCCCTATCATACGGTATCCCGATTACGCACATCGATTCGCATATGGGCACATTCCAACTCGACCCCGCTTACGTTGAACAGTATGTGCGCTTGGCAAAAACCTTCAACCTGCCCCTGCGCATGGCGTCGCAGTCTACATTGGCAAAATATGGCCAACCCGATCTACGTGAAAGGTGCAAACAGATGGGATTGGTATTTACCGACTACCTGATTTATGAAGAGTTGCACGATTATCACGAAGTCGAGGAATTCTGGCTAAACATCATCGACAAGCTGAAACCTGGCGTGACAGAACTGTACCTGCACGCCTCCGAACTCACGCCAGAACTGGAAGCCATTACCGGTACCGCACGTACACGCGCTGACGAGTTGAAGGCCTTTACAAAGAGTAGTGCCATACGCGAAGCGTTGGCAGGCAAAAACGTACACATCATCAGTTACCGCCCGTTGATGGAATTGCAACGGAAGGACATAACGACTACGGGTATCAAATGAAATATTAACTGACGACGATGGTGACCATGAAAGTTATTTTATTACCATTGGTATTGGCTCTTTTGCTACCGGTGCAGATTTCTCTGGCCCAAGATGACGATTCCGGGATTATCCGCAAAAAGGTGTTACTTGCCCATAAATTTATTGCGGACCTTGCACTGGAGCCCATCGGTGAGCCCGAACCCACCTTTAGGGAACAAATTGAACGTGGCGATTCAGTCATCCGCGTACGGATTGATAACTACGAAACCAACGCCTTTCCAATCGTCCTGCCGTACGACCGCAAGCGACCGAATGAGCGGAAATGGCCACTGAGCACCTTTTTGACCGATCTGCACCGAGGCCAATACCATTACCTCTACAACGATATCTTTATCGTTAACCCTGGCAATACCCGGCATTGGTATTCTTACCGCTGGCAATTGGAAGAAATGGGGGTCGATACCGCAGTTTTAAAAACAAAGCCCGTCGTTGACATCCCGGAAATGGCCAAAGATAACGACACCTACCTGACCATATCACGCATCGGCAGTGTGGCAAAGATGTGGGTGTTGGATGGCGAATGGCGTGTGCATACCATTGATTTCAAACCGCATTGGGTCAGATCCATGGCGCCGAGGGTGTTGGAATTTGACGAATACCACGTGTACGTACTGGAACGTGTAGTCAGCGTCGAACCGATCACGGTTGAAACGATGGCTGATTACTATGAATCCGGGTCAGTGAGGGTCTCGGCGAAGAAAGGCGTTAAAGTCGTTCTAAAAAGCGTACATGATGCCCAAAAAACGGCTTTGCCGCGCTGAGTTGTCCGCAATCGGACAACAGGTGTCCGATATCGAACAGTTCATGTGCCCAGCAAAAGCTCAAAACACTGCTTATCAGCATATTAAAATTTTGGAACGATAATGTGTGGGAACTATCCGTAATTTGCGGTTAACATGATTAAAATTTCAGAACTACAAAAATTCTACCGCACCGAAGAGGTGGAAACGGTAGCACTCAATAACCTGAGTATTCACGTTAAAGAGGGCGAATTCGTCGCCGTGATGGGCCCATCGGGGTGTGGCAAATCCACATTGCTCAACATCGTTGGCTTACTCGACGATTTAGACAACGGCAGCTACCTTTTCAACAATATCGAAGTGGCCAAATTCAATGAGCGCAAACGCTCCGATCTGCGTAAACACAATATCGGTTTCGTTTTCCAAAGCTTCAACCTCATCGACGAGCTGACGGTTTTCGAGAACGTGGAACTCCCCCTTATTTATACCAAAGTGCCAGCAGCGGAGCGCAAGAAGCGCGTAGAGGAAGTACTGGAGAAAGTGCAGATCATGCACCGGCGCAATCATTTCCCGCAACAACTATCCGGTGGCCAGCAACAACGCGTGGCCGTAGCTAGGGCAGTGGTAAACAATCCCAAATTGATTCTGGCGGATGAGCCTACCGGCAACCTCGACTCCAACAACGGTAATGAGGTAATGCAACTGCTCACCGAACTGAACGAGCAGGGCACCACCATCGTAATGGTAACCCACAGTGAACACGATGCACGTTATGCTGATCGGATTATCCGCATGCTGGATGGCCAAGTACTGATGGAAACCGTGGGCTGAGATAGGCTGTTCCTAACCCAAACGATCTTCCAGTAAGAAAACATATAAGCTCTTTGGCCCGTGGGCACCTAACACCAACGTCTTTTCGATATCGGCCGTACGGCTCGGGCCCGTAACCAGGCTAATCGACGAGGGCATGTCGTTGCCGTACCGATGCCTGATCAAATCAAGGCCATCTTTGATATCCATGACCAATTGTGATGCATACGCGACCACGATGTGAATATGCGGGTAAATACTGAGACGCCGACCGGCCGCACTGCCATTGCTGACCAATACGCTCCCCGATCGTGCAATCAGTGCCTCACAGCCGGTAATGCCGGCTTCGGCCTCGGAAAAGTCTTTATCGGTTTGGAAGTACGGAAACTCATAGTTGTCTAACAGCTGCCTAACCCCCGGTTCCCACGCATACATCCGGCGCAGCTTTTCCTGTTCAGCCAGGCCCAGCAACCCCTCGATAAAGCTCACCTCGTCTTCGCAGTAAATGAAATGACCGGCTACGGCGGTAAGCCGCTGCGCAAACAGCACGTCCGCAGGCTCGGCGGTATCGACATGCAACGCTGTCTCCTCAAAATTGGGATACGGATGTTCCCGTTTTTGCAGCAATGCGTGCCGAATCTTCTTCAGCATTTGCTCCTTCGCCGTCGTCGCTTTGATGTTCCTTTGCAAGGCAACCTCCCCTTAGCGATGCGTTGTTCACGTTGAGGCTGTCTCGGAGGCATCGCCCTTGGCGGGCTTGTTGTCCAATACCCCCGAATTATCACCCACGCCGTCGTGTATCAATCCTTCCGCGGCCTTGCTTTGATCTCCTTCCCCAGATTCGCCATTTACGAATTCATCATAAGTAGTCCGGTGGTCAAAGGGTCGCTTGCCCAATATCTCTTCAAGGTCTGATTGGAAAAGGATTTCCTTTTCGAGCAACTTCTCGGCCAAGGCGATAAGCCCATCCCGCTTTTCAAGCAACAGTTGCTTGGTCTTTTGATAGATATCGGCAATTAACTTCCGTACTTCCTCGTCGATCAGTTCAGCGGTTTTTTCCGAGTACGGACGCTGGAACTGGTTTTCCTGGTTGTCGTTAAACGAAATATTGCCTACTTTATCATTCATGCCGTACACGGCCACCATGGCGTAGGCCAATTTCGTAATGCGTTCCAAGTCGTTTTGCGCGCCTGTGGAGATTTTACCGAAGGTGATGTCTTCGGCAACACGGCCGCCCATGGTCATACACAGCCCATCGATCAACTGCTCGGTGGTATACAAAAACTGCTCCTTGGGCAGGTATTGAGCATAGCCCAATGCCGCCACCCCACGCGGTACGATGGAGACTTTAACCAACGGATCCGCATGCTCAAGGAACCAGCCCGTGATGGCGTGCCCCGCTTCGTGGAACGCAACAATCCGCTTCTCTTCCGGAGAGATGATTTTATTTTTCTTTTCCAAACCACCGATCACCCGGTCTATCGCATCCTGAAAGTCGTGCATATCGATGGCCTCCTTGTTGCGCCTAGCAGCGATGAGTGCCGCTTCATTACAGACGTTGGCAATTTCGGCACCGGCAAAACCGGGGGTCTGCGCCGATAGTTTCTTGGCGTCTACTTCGGCAGCCAGCTTCAACGGCTTCAGGTGTACCTTGAAAATCTGCTCCCGACCCACCAGGTCGGGCTTATCGATAGAAATCTGCCTGTCAAACCGGCCGGGACGCAATAACGCCGAGTCCAGCACGTCCGGCCTGTTCGTAGCAGCCATGATGATGATACCTGAATCGGTACCGAAGCCATCCATCTCCACCAGCAGCTGGTTCAATGTGTTCTCGCGCTCGTCGTTGCCGCCCATCACACTGTTCTTTCCACGGGCACGGCCGATGGCGTCGATTTCGTCAATAAAAATGATACAGGGGGCCTTGTCTTTAGCCTGACGGAAGAGGTCGCGCACGCGGGAAGCGCCCACGCCGACGAACATCTCCACGAAATCCGATCCCGATAGGGAGAAAAAGGGCACCTGGGCTTCACCAGCCACCGCTTTGGCCAACAGCGTCTTACCCGTACCCGGCGATCCAACCAACAACGCTCCTTTGGGGATTTTACCCCCAAGATTGGTGTATTTCTTTGGGTTTTTGAGGAAATCGACGATTTCCATCACCTCTTGCTTGGCTTCTTCCAGCCCAGCTACATCGCTGAACGTTATAGCTACCTGCGATTCCTTATCAAAAAGCGTGGCTTTGGATTTGCCGATGTTGAAGATCTGGCCGCCCGGGCCACCACCGCCACCGCCCATGCGGCGCATGATGAAAATCCAGAATACGATAATCAGCAACAGCGGTAGCATAATGGAAAAAATCCATCCCGTCCATGCGTTGGTACGGTCCTCCGGCTTTACCGACACACGATCCTCCGCCGGTAGATCCTGTTGGGCTTCGGCCAACTTCCGCTGCAGCACTTCTCCCGAAAACTCCGTAAAAACGTATTGCGGGCCCGTTGAAGGTGTAAGCGTCAGTCCATTCGAGCTGGGCTGTACATTTTTATATTTGGGGTCGTCTAGCCGGTCTTTTTTGATAAAAACCTCGACAAAAATCAGCTCATTCCGTTTATAGGCAACCAGGTGATCCACATCACCCGGTTTAAGCATTTTCTCCTCAAACTCTTCATAGGTTATTTCCTTTGCATTGTCATCCGTGAAAAGATACTGCAACGCAAAGAAGCCGAAAAACATCGCCACCCATAGCCATATGATATTGAAACGTGGCGGCTTCGGCGTCACCTTTTTACTGGGCACTCTCTTTAATCTATCTGGTCCTTTAGGCATACCTTTGCTTCCCTTTTTTGTTCTATTGAATTACGCACTCTGATAGTATTCCATTTCGGCATCACCCCATAGGTCTTCAATGCCGTAATAGCTGCGTTTATCTGTTTTAAAAATATGGACGACAACGTCGACGAAGTCTAATAAAATCCACTCTCCGTGTTCCATCCCTTCCTTGCGCCAAGGCTCTTGTTGAAGTGCCTTGTAGACTTCTTCTTCTACACTTCTGGCCAATGCGTTGACCTGCGTTGATGAGTCTGCGTGGCAAATTACGAAATAATCGGAAACCGAGCCCCCTATGTTCCTCAAATCAAGCCTAACAATCTCATTACCCTTTTTCTCTTGCATACCGTGTACGATAACCTCCGACAGGCGGGCTG
Source organism: Parapedobacter sp. (assembly GCF_035556095.1). Lineage (GTDB taxonomy): Bacteria > Bacteroidota > Bacteroidia > Sphingobacteriales > Sphingobacteriaceae > Parapedobacter. The sequence goes on from NZ_DATMFT010000025.1 coordinate 13,872, forward strand.
ATAGGACTGATTTTTTGTTTTTTATCATTAAAAATAATTATAGTTTTGGGGCAATGATACCCTTTTATTCCATTCGTATTGCAAAGTAACACATTTTCGGGATTATTCGAGGGACAAAATGTGATTACATTACAGCGGATCCCTTCCACCAACGATTACCTCAAGGAAGCGCTGTCAAAATCCACGCCACTCCCTGAAGGCACTGTAATAATGGCAGTTGACCAGCACGATGGCAGGGGCCAAAAAGGTACGGTATGGCAAAGCGAACCGGGGAAAAACCTAACCATTAGCTTGCTGCTTACCCCCACGTTCCTCGACCCGAAGCAGCAATTCGCGCTCACGGCGGCTATCAGCTTTGCCGTTGCTCGGTGGCTGGAGTCGCTCACCCACGTGAGCGTAAAGATCAAATGGCCGAATGACATCTATATCGGTGACCGGAAAATCGGTGGCATCCTGATTGAAAATATCCTGAAAGGCAAGTCATGGAAATCGGCAGTTATCGGCATCGGCATCAATATCAACCAGACCATATTTCCAGCTGGAATTCAGCACCAAGCCACCTCAGTCAAGCAAATTTTACACAAGGATTGCCAAGTATCGGAATTATTGCCCGACCTTTGTAAACACATTGAGCAGGAGTACATTGCGCTGAAGTCGGGCCGTTTTGATACCACGCTGGCGGATTACAAACAAAAGCTGTATCGGCTGAATGAGCTGCACCCCTACTTGGTAGAAGGGATAAATGTATCCGGCGTATTACGGGGGGTTACTGAAACGGGGCGCTTGCAGATCGACTTCAACGGTCACCTCGTTGATTTTGACATCAAGGAAATAGCTTTTGTCATCTGAGTAGGATTAGTTACCTTTGCAGCGCAAACACCGAACAGTGCTGCCGGAATTAAACCCCGAGTAGTAAAGCGAGTCTTATTTATTTACGAAAACAACACTTGAATGATTATGAGAAAAGTAGTATTAGCAGCAGTGGTTTTGTGTTTCGCGGCAACCGATTCCTTTTCGCAAATCCTAAAACCTGTCACCTGGCAATTCGGTGCAAAGAAAATCAATAACAACGAAGCGGTAGTTTTCATTAAAGCCACGATAGAAGAGGGCTGGCACATTTACTCGCAGCATCTGGAAGAGGGCGGCCCGATCAAAACGTCGTTTACATTTACCCCATCGGCCGACTACGTCTTGGTAGGTAAGCCGGCCGAACCGAAACCGAAGACTAAATACGAGGACGTCTTTTCGATGGACGTGGGATATTTCGACAAGGAAGTGGTTTTCCAGCAGAAAATCAAATTAAAGAAGGGTGCTACAACCGTTAAAGGCGCCGTTGAGTTTATGGCGTGCGATGCAACCCAGTGCTTGCCGCCCGACGAGGTAGAGTTTGCAATAGCAGTGAAATAGTCGGGTAACGCTTGCAACTTTTATCGGATACATGAGACAAATCTTTCTTACGTTGGTGGTTTGGGGTGTTGCTTTGGCAGTCATCCCCCACGTGATGGCGCAAGACTCCCTGTTTGATTTCAGTGACGTTGAGTTTTCTGACGGCCAGGATACATCATCAGCATACATCGAAGTGCCTGACGATGTGGTATTCAGTGATGGGCAGGACACGGCGGATACCTCCCCGGAGCAACCTGAGTTGGCAGCGGGCGGTGGCACGCTTAACCAAAGCAATGGCGGCAGCCCACAAACGCTTTGGGGGATTTTCATCGCCGGCATTATCGGTGGGTTCGCAGCGTTTCTGATGCCCTGCATCTATCCAATGGTGCCCCTTACCGTCTCCTATTTCACTAAACAGAGCGGCACGCGGACTAAAGGCATTTTCAATGCGCTGCTATACGGTCTTTTCATCATTGTCATTTACGTGGCACTGGGTATGCTGGTCACCCTTATCTTCGGTGCATCTGCACTCAACGAAGCGGCGAGCAGCGCGTGGTTCAACTTATTATTCTTCTTGATCATCATCGTTTTCGCCATTTCCTTTTTGGGAGCATTTGAAATCACCCTGCCCTCGCGGTTTATCAATAAGATGGACTCAAAGTCGAACCAGCGTGGTTTCCTCGGGCTATTTTTCATGGCGTTTACGCTCGCGTTGGTGTCCTTTTCGTGTACGGGTCCCATTATTGGCTACCTTTTGGTAGAGGCCGTGGCCGAAGGCGCCTTGTTGGGGCCGGCCATTGGTATGTTGGGCTTTTCGGTAGCTTTAGCGATACCTTTCATGATATTCGCCTTCTTCCCTTCGTTACTGAAGGAGATGCCGAAATCGGGCGGGTGGCTCAACACGGTAAAGGTTTCATTGGGCTTCCTTGAACTTGCGCTGGCGTTCAAGTTTTTGTCGAACGTGGACCTTGCCTACCATTGGGGTATCCTAGACCGGGAAGTGTTCTTGGCCATCTGGATTGTCATATTCGGCCTATTCGGCCTTTATTTGCTGGGCAAATTGAAATTCTCGCACGATAGCGATGTGTCCTTCATTTCCATTCCACGATTATTTTTTGCCATAATGGTGCTATCGTTTACGGTGTATATGGTGCCCGGCATGTGGGGCGCTCCATTGAAAGCGCTGAGCGCGTGGCTACCCCCGTCGCCCACGCAGGACTTCAATTTGCACCAAGTGGGACTCGGGCTGGGCCAAACACCGCAGGCCAGCAGTGGTATCGTAAAAAAATACGGTGATGTTTTCCACGCCCCGCACGGTATCGATGCGTTCTATGACTATGACCAAGCATTGGAATACGCCAGACAGGTAGATAAACCCGTGCTGTTGGATTTCACCGGGTGGAGCTGTGTGAACTGCAGGAAAATGGAAGAGTCGGTATGGCCAGACCCTCAGGTACTGAAGCGGTTGAAGGAAGACTACATCCTCGTATCGCTATACGTAGACGACCGGACGGAGCTGGCCCCCGAGGAGCACTATGTATCTTCATTCAGCGGAAAGAAAATACGGCGGGTAGGCCAGAAATGGTCGGATCTTCAAGCGTCGCGATTCGGCACCAATGCGCAGCCTTACTACGTGGTTGTAGATAACGATGGGAACCAGTTGATACCTGCCCAAGCGTACAAAGAAGATATACCGCATTACATTAATTTTTTAGACAGCGGGATCGCTGCCTATGAGCAACATAAAACAAACTAATAGTCAACAATAACGTATGAGTAACATCAAGAACATTGCCGTATTCACGTCTGGAGGCGATGCCCCGGGGATGAATGCAGCCATCCGTGCAGTAGTCCGTACCGGCCTGTACTATAACCTAAACGTGTTTGGTATCGGCCGGGGATACGACGGCATGGTCCATGACGATATTTTTTCAATGGATGCCAAATCGGTTGCCAACATTATCCAACGTGGCGGCACCATTCTCAAAACGGCACGAAGCGAAGAATTCCGCACGGTAGAAGGTCGTCAGCGTGCCTACGACAACCTGAAGAAACGCGAGATCGATGGTTTAGTCGCCATCGGTGGCGACGGTACCTTTACCGGGGCTTCAAAATTCATTGAAGAGCACAACATCCCCATCATCGGCCTACCCGGCACCATTGATAATGACTTGGTGGGCACCGACTTTACCATCGGTTACGATACGGCCATCAATACGGTTATCGACGCCGTAGACAAAATCCGCGACACCGCCGAGTCGCACGATCGCGTATTCGTGGTGGAGGTGATGGGCCGTGATTCCGGCCTCATTGCCCTGCGGTCGGGTATCAGTGTTGGAGCGGAGTGCGTGCTTATCCCAGAAAACAAGGTCGATTACGAGGCCATGATGGACCGCTTAGACCGCACACGTAAGAATAAAGCCTCGCGGGTCATTATCGTAGCCGAAGGGGATGATGCAGGCGGTGCGTTCGCAGTAGCCGAGCGCATCAAAGAGCGTTTCCCTCATTACGACATGCGTGTTTCGATCCTAGGGCATATTCAACGGGGAGGGAGCCCTTCTTGCATGGATCGGGTGCTGGCAAGCCGCTTAGGGGTCGTGGCGGTGGAAGCGCTTCTGGAAGGTCGCCGCGGTGAAATGGCTGGCCTGATACATGGCGAGGCGGCGTTTACACCATTCAGTAAAGCGATCAAACACATCGGAACCGTTAACGATAACCTACTACGCATCGTCGATATCCTATCGCTGTAATTGACAGGGAACATAACAGGAACGCCCCCGGCTCAAGAACCGGGGCGTTATTTGTTTTGCTTTGCTATTCAAGCAACTCGGCCAGCGTCGTATGGAGATCCGCTCCCCGTAGGTTTTTCGCGATAATCCTCCCGTCGGGGTCCAGCAGGAAATTGGCTGGAATCCCCTGGATGGCGTATAGCTGCACCACATCCGACTGCCACCATTTCAATTCGGATACGTGTGGCCAATCCTGCAACCCATCGGTTTCGATAGCTTTCAGCCAAGCATCTTTTGCGCCGGGACGGTCGAGCGACACACCAAACACAGTGAAATTCTTGTCTTTAAAGGCCTGGTAAGCTGCAACGACGTTTGGATTCTCGTGCCGGCACGGCACGCACCAACTTGCCCAGAAATCAACCAATACGTATTTACCCCGCAGCGAAGATAACGCAATCGGTACGCCGGTGGTATCGGGTTGGCTGAAGTCGGGGGCGATAGCACCGATGTCCAACCGTTTCGTAGTTTCCAGCTGGGTTGCAATTGCCTTTCCTTTAGCTGAATTCTTAAGTGCTGCTGACAATTTGCTGAATGCGGTTTCGACCTCCTCCGCAGGGCCCGACTCTACATGCGGCAAGAGTAGATCGAGGCTCACCAAGCTGGATGGATGTTCGCTGATATAATTGAAATCCACACCTTTCTGTTCTTCCTCAATAGCTAGGGCCTCCGCCTGCAATCCTTGCATGAAAGCCGGGTCTTGTTTTTGCTCGTCCGGTGCTGCAAAAAACCGTGCCATCAGGCTCTCCATCTTCGCAAGCTGGGGGGCAACTCGCTCGCGGTACGCAGTGAAGTCTTTGTTCGCTGCACCACCTTTTACCGACGCATTGACCAGCGAGTCATCGGAAGTAACATGAATGGCCCCCTTTTCCAGATAGAGTTCCACCCGATCGGGGTCTTCCATCTCGCGGATATCGCCTCCGTCGTGAGCAAGCAGTACCAACGCCCGCGATGGTTCAGCGACCGTGCCGTGAAATTTAAATGCTCCATCGGCCACCGTAGCCGAATCCACCATTGTGCCTGTTGCTGTCCGATAGGTTAGATATGCTTTTGCTGGTGCATTGAGGGCACCTACTTTTGCTGTGACTGTAAAATCCTCCTGCGCCAGTCCCGCTAGCGGCAATGCCGCCACAACCGTCAAAACTAATTTCTTCATTATTTCTCTCTTTAACTGCTAATCCAAGCTTACCACCTTCCGCTGGCTCCACCACCGCCGAAGCCGCCACCGCCAAAACCTCCGAAACCTCCACCGCCAAAGCCGCCGCCACTTCCAAATCCACCACCACCGAAGCCGCCACCGCGACCACCGCGGCCCATACCGCTCAACATTGTCCACCACAGCAAGTCGGAAGCGCCACGCCCTCCCATTACCCTGCCGCCGCCACCACCGCCACCACGACCGGACAGCGCAATAACTACGGTGACAATGACCACAATCAAAATGAGTGAGCCAAAGCCGCCACCCTCGCCCTGCTCTTTCTTGGGTGGCGCTTTATACTCACCCTTGGTGTAAGCAATGAGGGCATCGGTGGCCCGGTCGATACCTGTAAAATAATCTCCCTGCCGGAATGGGGGCTTGATTTCGTTCTCGATAATCCGGTAGGCTATCGCATCGGGCACTGCGCCCTCCACCCCGTAACCGGTTTGTATGGTCACGGCACGGTCTCCCAATGCGACCAGCAGTAGGATGCCATTATCGTGCGCTGCACCACCGATGCCCCACTTTTGTGCCAACCGTACGCCGTAGTCGGCAATGTCGTATTGTCCGGTAGATTGCATCACAACCACCGCGATCTGCGTGGATGTGCTATCGTCAAAAGCAACCAGTTTACGTTCCAGCCGGTCCACATCGGTAGCTGAGAGCGTATTGGTATAATCATTGACCAACTTATTGGGGGTTGCCGGAAAATCCTGTGCAGACGTCCTTGCCACACCGGCAAGTAGCAACGCACAACATAGGGTTATTTTGAAACAGTTAATCGTCTTTACCATTGCCGAATGCTATGTCATTAGGCAGCTCGTTCACATCGTCATCTTGCCTAGGAAAGAAGTGCTGCAGCTGCTTCCCAGCATGTTTAATTCCCTCGGTCAGTCCCGTTACCAAGTCGCCCTGTTTGAAATACCCAAGCATAAGCTCTTTGGTTTCCTCCCAAAAGCCATCGGCTACTTTCGCATGGATGCCAGTGTCTCCAATAATGGCGAACTGGTGATCGTCCGTAGCCATATAAATCAGTACGCCGTTCCGCAATGCCGTTTTATCCATCCCCAATCGGTGAAAGTATACGGCTGCCCGATCCATCGGCTCACCTTTGCATCGGGGTTCCACCGCTAGGCGTATTTCGCCCGATGTATGGCTTTCCGCTACCTGGATAGCATGTACGATCTGCTCTTGTTGTTCTTCCGTAAACTGCTCCATAACCCGCTAACTATCCATTTTTAAGTCTCATGTCTGATGTCTGATGTCTCAAAACTGTACTTCGGGCGCTTGATTGGCCCCTGCTTCCGCAGTGAAGTAGCCTTTTTGCTTGAACCCGAAAAGACCGGCAGTAATGTTGTTGGGGAACCGCCTTACCGACGAGTTGTACTCCTGCGTGGCTTCGTTGAACGCCCTACGTTCTGTGCTGATACGGTTTTCGGTACCTTCCAGCTGTGCCTGCAATTCCAGGAAATTCTGGTTGGCCTTGAGTTCCGGGTAGCGTTCCACCGTCACCAACAGGCGGCCCAGTGACTGCGACAGCGCATCTTGCGACTGCTGGAACTGCTGGATCGCTTCGGGTGTCAGGTTTTCGGGATCTACGGTGACCGATGATGCTTTTGCCCGCGCTTCGATAACCTGTGTGAGGGTCTCCTGTTCGAAGTTCGCCGCACCCTTCACGGTATTGACGAGGTTGGGGATCAGGTCAGCCCGCCGTTGATAGGCATTCTCTACCTGTGCCCATTTGCCTTTCACATTTTCTTCGAGGTTCACAAGCGTGTTATAACCGCAGGAGCTGAACGACATGGCGGCAAAAAGACCCACCATTGCCACGAATAATCTTCTCTTCATATTGATTGATTTTAAATGCATTGTTGCCACTAATTTAACACTTTGATTGCAAAATTTATACCTTTGTTACACTTCGGGATAAAAACCCGACATCATTACATGCAGCAAGAACTCGAATTAAGCGTTCTCCCCGAGCGGATCTCAGACGAAACGCATCTTCTTCGGGAAGGTGCAATGAAACTTCATATTGCGCCTGAACGAATTAAAGGCTTGAAAATCCGCAAGCGTTCCATCGATGCGCGCGGCAAACGTGTGGTATTCCGGCTGCGTGTCCTCTTTTATATCGATGAACCACCTGCACCCGACAATTTGCATGTTGACTATGCCAATGTAGCAGCCGCAGCACCCGTTATCATCGTGGGTGCCGGTCCCGCGGGTTTGTTTGCCGCATTACGTTGCTTGGAAAAAGGACTTCGTCCGGTTGTGGTGGAGCGCGGAAAAAATGTACAGGAACGCAGGCGCGATCTAGCTATATTAAATAGAGACGGTATGGTAAACCCGGATTCGAACTATTGCTTCGGCGAAGGCGGAGCCGGTACATATTCAGATGGCAAGCTCTATACCCGATCCAATAAGCGGGGCGATGTGCAGCAGGTACTGAATGTCTTTGTAGCCCACGGCGCCACCGAAGACATCTTGGTGGATGCCCGCCCCCATATAGGCACGAACAAGCTACCGCACATTATCCAGCGCATGCGTCAAACCATTCTGGATCATGGCGGCGAAATCCATTTCAATAGCAGGGTCACCGACATCCTGCAGGAGGGAGGCAACGTTAGCGGAGTTGAGCTTGCCTCTGGCGCGCAACTCATGGCCGACCATGTAATCCTGGCAACCGGGCATTCCGCTCGCGATATGTTTGAGTTGTTCCACCGTAAACAGTGGCTCGTGGAGCCCAAGCCTTTCGCGTTAGGGGTGCGCATCGAGCACCCACAGGAAATCATCGACCAAGCCCAGTATCACTGCGCGGTGCGCGGCGAACACCTGCCTCCGGCTTATTACAGCTTGGTGGAGCAGGTGGATGAGCGGGGCGTATTTTCCTTCTGTATGTGTCCGGGTGGCATTATCGCACCCTGCGCCACCGATAAGGGCGAAGTGGTGGTGAACGGCTGGTCGCCCTCCAAACGCAACAATCCCTACGCCAATTCGGGAACGGTGGTACAGGTGAATTTGGAAGATGTTCCACAGGTGGCACGATATCCGTTTGCGCTGATGGACTTCCAACACGAGGTGGAGGAGCGTGCCTACGTGCTAGGTGGCGGCAACCTGGTAGCCCCGGCCCAGCGTATGGTGGATTTCGTAGAAGGGAGGTTATCCAGTTCCCTGCCGGTCAACTCGTACAAGCCGGGCACCAAGAGTGTGCCACTTACCGAGGTATTGCCCCCTTTTATCCATGACGCACTAAGGAAAGCGCTTCCGGTGTTTGGCAAGAAAATGAAGGGTTATTATACCAATGAGGCGATACTTGTCGGCGTGGAGTCGCGCACGTCGTCGCCCGTGCGTATACCGCGAGACCGGGCCACGCTGCAACATCCGCAGTTGAAAGGGCTGTATCCGTGTGGCGAAGGAGCAGGGTACGCGGGCGGGATCGTATCGGCAGCGATCGATGGGATGAATTGCGCGGATGCGATCATGCTAAAAAACCTTTGAAAAACAATTGCCGACACTACATTGCCGCCTACATCAGTACTTACTGCAACCCCTCTTCCACCAGATGCTCCACGTACTGGCGTACGGTATCGTTGGCGAAGCGGCTGGTTACATCAAACGCGAAAGCATGGATCAGCAGTACCCTAGCCTGAGCCTCGCTGATGCCCCTCGACCGCAGGTAAAACAACGCTTCGTTATCAAACTGGCCGATGGTACACCCATGGCTACATTTTACGTCGTCGGCAAAAATCTCCAGTTGTGGCTTGGTATATACTGCCGACTTCTCGCCGATGAGCATGTTGTTGTTCTGTTGGAAAGCATTCGTCTTCTGCGCATCAAGACGTACGAATATCTTTCCGTTGAACACCGCGGTTGAGGTATCCTGCGTAATGTTCTTGTACCACTCGTAGCTCTCGCAATGCGGCTTCATGTGGTCCACGATGGTGTGGTTATCGACAAGCTGGTTGTCTGCCGTAAGGGCGATGCCATACAAATGGCTCTCAACTTCGCTGTCGCCCAGCCGAACATTGATGTTGTTGCGCACGAATGCTGCACCAGGAAACGAGCAATTGTAATTGTTATACAGGCTATGCTTTTCTTGGTGTACTTCCGTGTGGTTGATGTAACTGCTCTGTTCGCCGGCGACCTGCAGGTAGTAATGTTGCAGCTTTGCATTTTCGCGCACCATGATCTCGGTAACGTGGCTGCTCAGGCTGCGTTCGGCGGCATCGTCCGTTACGAACGACTCGATGATCTCCGCTTCGGCAAAAGCACCCATCACATACAGGTTACGGGGTTGGCTGAACAGTGGGCTGGCTGATGCCGCCACGTGGATCACGTGGATAGGCTTTTGGAGCTGGGTGTTCTTTCCGACCTCGATAAAAAGCCCCGATGTAAATGAAGCTGTATTCAACGCCACAAACGGGTTATCCGTTTTATCGGCAAAAGCCGTAAAATATTTGGCAAAGCACAGTCGTTCGAAAGCCTGCTCGATGGGCATAACCTGCAGGCCGGCAATCGCTTCCACAGACGACAACTCGCTGCTGTATTGTCCGTTTACCAACACCACGCGATGGGCATCGAGCTCGGGAATACGTGCTTTTTCCCACGCCGCTCCCCCCGAAAGTTCTTCGGCCTCCAATGCGTACGCCCGGTTGACCAATGGCTGTACATTGGTATATTTCCAATCCTCGTTTTTTACTGTAGGGAAACCCGTAGCTTTGAAACGTTCCAGCGCCTGCTTGCGGATTTCGCCTAGCGATCCTGACGTTCCGGACGACAAGCGCTCGCCGGCTGTTTTAACCAATTGCGTATATAGTGAATCACTCGTTTGTGTAATCATGGTACCTGTAGCCACTTCATCCAACATAGCATCTCCTTTCCTCATTCAAAAACCGTTGTTTAGGCACCGACTGTCTCTTTGATCCAGTCGTACCCCTTCTCTTCCAGCTCCAGCGCAAGTTCCTTGGTACCCGAACGGACGATACGGCCGTTATAAAGCACATGCACAAAATCGGGCACAATGTACTCCAATAACCGCTGGTAGTGCGTAATGACGACAAACGCATTGTTTTCCGTACGCAGCTGGTTTACGCCCCGTGCCACGATGCGGAGGGCGTCGATATCCAAGCCCGAATCGGTCTCGTCCAAAATGGCCAGCTTAGGCTCCAGCATGGCCAGTTGCAGGATCTCGTTGCGCTTCTTCTCACCGCCGGAAAACCCTTCGTTCAACGAGCGGTTGGCCAGCTTGGCATCAAACTCCACCAATTGCTGTTTCTCCTTGACCTTGTTCAGGAATTCCCGAGCCTCTACCGGCGGCAGCCCTTTGTAAGCACGTATTTCATTCAACGCCGTTTTCAGGAAGTTGATATTGGATACGCCCGGTATTTCCACAGGATACTGGAACGCCAAAAACACACCCTCACGCGCACGATCTTCGGGCGAAAGCTCCAACAGGTCTATGCCGTCCAGCAGCACTTCCCCTTCGGTTACTTCATAAGCATCCCGGCCGGCCAATACATTGCCGAGCGTGCTCTTCCCCGAGCCGTTGGGGCCCATGATGGCATGTACTTCGCCAGCCTTCACTTCGAGGTCGAGGCCTTTTAATATTGCTTTATCTTCTACTGATGCGTGTAAATTCTTAATACTTAACATGATAATATTCGCTACTCTTCTTTCGATTAAATGATTAGCCTACACTTCCTTCAAGCGATATGGCTAATAGCTTCTGCGCCTCTACGGCAAACTCCATGGGCAACTGGTTCAGCACCTCTTTGGCATACCCGTTCACAATCAATCCGACGGCCTTTTCGGGGTCTATACCGCGCTGCGTAAGGTAGAACAGCTGGTCTTCACCGATCTTAGACGTCGTTGCCTCGTGTTCGAGTGTGGCCGTCTTGTTCCGGTTTTCGATATAAGGGAAGGTATGCGCTCCGCAGCGATCACCGATTAACAGTGAGTCACATTGGGTGAAATTACGCGAATTGTCGGCCCCAGGACCGATTTTCACAAGCCCGCGGTAGCTATTGTGACTCACGCCGGCCGAGATACCCTTCGATATGATTTTACTCCGGGTGTTTTTACCCAAGTGAATCATTTTGGTGCCTGTATCGGCTACCTGCTTGTTGCGGGTAAGCGCCACCGAATAAAATTCACCCACGGAATGGTCTCCCTTCAGGATAACGCCGGGATATTTCCAGGTGATGGCCGAGCCTGTTTCCACCTGTGTCCAGGAGATTTTGGCATGGTCGCCCTTGCAGATACCCCGTTTAGTGACAAAGTTGTAGATCCCGCCTTTGCCGTCCTTATCGCCGGGATACCAGTTCTGCACGGTCGAATACTTGATCTCGGCATCCTTCAGTGCAATTAATTCCACGACAGCAGCGTGCATCTGGTTCTCGTCGCGCATCGGCGCGGTACATCCTTCCAGGTAGCTTACATACGACCCTTCGTCGGCGATGATCAGCGTACGTTCAAACTGTCCGGTATTTTCCGCATTGATACGGAAATAGGTAGAGAGCTCCATGGGGCAACGTACCCCTTTGGGGATATATACGAAAGACCCGTCTGAAAAAACCGCCGAGTTCAGCGCAGCGTATACATTGTCTGTCTGCGGCACCACCGTACCGAGGTATTGCTTCACCAGCTCGGGATGTTCCTGTACGGCTTCGCCGAAAGAAGAGAAAATAATGCCCTGTTCTTTCAGCTTTTCACGGAACGTGGTTTTGACCGAGACACTATCGAATACCGCATCTACCGCCACTACGCCAGCCAACACTTTCTGTTCGTCGAGCGGGATGCCCAGTTTCGCAAATGTGGAAAGCAGCTCAGGGTCCACCTCGTCCAAACTATTCAGTTTGGGCTTCGCCTTGGGTGCGGCATAATACGAGATATCCTGGAAATCAACATCGGGATTTTCGAAGTTCTGCCAGGTGGGCATTTCCATCTGTAGAAAATGTTTCAACGCCTTCAGCCGCCACTCCAGCAACCATTCGGGCTCGTTCTTCTTGGCAGAAATCAACCGTACGGTATCTTCGTTAAGCCCCTTGGGGGCAATATCCATTTCGATATCCGTTGAAAATCCGTATTTATATTCTTCGAGCGCGAGCTCTTTTAATAACGCGTCATCTTTTGTACTCATAACATTCCTCCGCAACGGGTCAATCAATAAGTACCGGGCGTTCTGCCCGGCTTTTCCGAGATGCAAAGTTACGATTAAAGTGGCAATAAACCTCGTGTATTCCCGGTTCATTTCGGGGAATGGACGTGCTTTTTGTATTTTTACAAATCGGTGATAATGAACAGGATTCGTTACGGAAGTGGGGCTGACCGCATTTTTAAACAAACAATATGGAAAATAAACCGTACTATTGCCAAATATAATTTGGCAATAGTACCGTCGAAGAATAGTTCATATCCAAATCGTTGAAATATGCCATTTCAGCCCGATAAAACCGACTTTAAAATTTTGAAGCTCCTGCAGGAAAACGGCAGGATTACCAACTTGCAATTGGCATCGAGCATCGGGCTCTCACCCGCCCCGACGCTGGAACGCGTGCGTAAGCTCGAAAATTCTGGATATATCAAAAGTTACCATGCTTTCGTTGACGAAGAGAAACTCGGGCTGGGCATCAAATCGTTCATCCAGATATCGCTCGACTTTCACACGCACAACGCCATCCCGGAATTCGTCGAAGCCGTTAAAAACATCAAGGAGGTAACCGAGTGCCACCACGTTACGGGGCAATGTGATTTTATGCTGAAGGTATATGTAAAAGACATCAAAGCTTATGAAGCCGTCATCATGGAAAAAATCAGCAAGATTCCCTTTGTGAAAACGTTCCAGACCATGATGATCATGTCTACAAGCAAGAAAGAACCCATCGTTCCGATGGAATACTAAGAGCCTGAGTTACACCTGCCAGTCGATAGGCTCAAGCCCCTGCTGCACCAAAAATGCGTTCGCCTTGGAGAAGTGCTTGCATCCGAAGAAACCATGGTGGGCTGAAAACGGCGATGGGTGGGCAGCGGTGAGGATATGGTGCCGACGGTGGTCGATGAGTGCCGCTTTGTTTTTGGCGTATCTACCCCACAAAAGGAATACAATTCCCTGCCTGCCGGCAGACAATTCGGCGATCGCCTTATCAGTAAACGCCTCCCACCCCTTACCTTGATGTGAACCGGCAGTATGAGCCCTGACGGTCAACGTGGCATTGAGCAGGAGTACCCCGCGGTTGGCCCACGCGGTGAGGTCGCCGTGATTCGGTACGTTGAATCCGGGAATATCCGTGGCTAGTTCCTGATACATATTGCGCAATGAAGGCGGAATACCCACGCCCGGCGGCACGGAAAAAGACAGGCCGTGCGCCTGCCCCACGTTGTGATAGGGGTCTTGCCCCAGTATCACCACCTTCACCTCGTCAAACGGGGTATGGTTAAAGGCGTTGAAGATGAGGTTGCCGGGCGGATAAACCGTATGCTCCCGTTTTTCCATCACTAAAAACTGTTTGAGCTCCTGCATATAGGGCTTCTCAAATTCGGGCCCCAGCACCGCTTTCCAACCGGATTCCAATTGTACACTCATAGCGACAAAAATACACTTTATTGTAAAATGTACCTGTGGCCAGTTGATAAAGCGCTGAAATAAACGGATATTTGCCTAGGTTTTAAGGCGAATTTATATCAACTAATAATAGCGACACATGTCTAATCTCGTTCGGATCATCTTATCTACCCTCCTGCTGGTCGCTACCGTGGCCTTGTTTGTCTATGGTGAATGGGGATGGGGTATATTGGGTATCCTGGTCACCATTGTGGCATTCGTAACGGTCTTTTTCAATGAAAACATGCTCATTGCGCAGTTCTACCTCCGCAAAGAGAACATGGCCAAAGCAGCTGGATGGCTGGCCCGTATCAAAAATTACGAGAAGCAGCTTATCCGCGCGCAGCATGGCTATTACCACCTGTTACTGGGGCTGATGGAATCTCAGAAATCACCTATGCAATCGGAAAAGTTTTTCAAAAAAGCCTTGTCACTGGGATTGCACATGGGGCACAACGTGGCCCTTGCGAAACTAAGCCTTGCCGGCATCGCCATGGCCAAACGCAACAAACGGGAGGCGACCAAATACCTCCAGGAAGCAAAAAGGGCAGATAAAAACAAACTTTTGGCCGACCAGATTAAAATGATGAAAGAACAGATGGGAATGATGGATCGGCAGCAAATCCGGTACCGATAGTTAGTCTCCGGTGGGTGCTGTCAGGTAGGCTTCCAAGAACCGACCCTCGTCTTTACGATCTTCAAAAACTACTTTTGCCACCTGTATGGCAGCCGCTTCGGGTGAGATGCTTTGAGCTGTGATTGTTAACGGCACGGGTTTATTGGGTTGCAGGAGATAATGGAGGTAATTCTGGCGGTCTTCAAATCGCATCGACACACGCCCCATGGTAATCGTAGAAAAATAATAAGCGTTCCGCTGGTCATCGACCAACTGCGTGCCATACACATTGACCTTCAGTTCGCGCGACCGTTCCGACAAGCTAGTAAGGGTTAAAGTAACCGTGGCGGTATTCGTGGCCGAATCGATGGTGAAGGATGTCGCTTCAAACCGGATGCCATCCATGGTCAGCCCACTCGAATCTTGCGCAGCCGGGGCCGCTTCGCCCTCCTGGGCAAAAAGCACCGCAGGCAGCGAAACCAATATCAAAGCAACCCAAAAAAAACCTATTCGCTTCATGCTCTTAGCCGATCTGCCGATTTCACTAATTTTTCATCTTTCCGGATGGCGCCCATGGCCATGCCCAAGAAGACAATGCTGACGGGCAGGAGAAAAAGCCCTACCCCGATATTCCGTGCGGAAAGGAATTGCCGCGCCTCGGTGAGCGCGGAACTAGCCGAAGCGTACAGCCAAACCCCAAATAGTAATAGCAATACAATTTCCAATACAATCAATTGGACCTGCTGTTTGCGTTGACGGAATTTAAATATGATGTATAAGGGGAACAACCCCAACAATACCGTGGCAATGGTCTGGAGGATAAAAAATTCGGACCGTACAGCTTGTCCCTCCAAGCCGTGGTAGACCCCCGTCACTTTCAGGGCCTTACCCATGCCCCCTAAATCGGCATATTGCAGGTAAGGGAACAGAAACAAAGCAAATATAGTGGCCGAAGCCAAGAACAACCAAACACTCTGGATACGCTGAATCATAAGGGCAATGACTAAATGATAACGCAAACTTAGGCATTGTTGCCATTAAAAACAATGCCTAAGTTCGCATCACTCCCATAGTACGGATAAGATTTGCCCCAATCGATTGGGCGAAAACATGCGTAGCATCCGCCGTTCGCGAAAATTCGTACTTTTATCCCATGATCGAACATCAGCTCCTGCTTATACTTGCCTTATTTTTCGCCATGGCCCTGCTTTACCTGCTAAGCCAGCGCATTCCCATTTCGTATCCGATTTTTCTGGTCATCGGCGGGCTTGGCATCAGTTTCATCCCCGGTATCCCGAGCATCACGGTCGATCCAGATTTGATATTTCTTATTTTCTTGCCACCGCTGCTTTTTGAAGCCGCTTGGTACACGTCTTGGAATAATTTCTGGCGATGGCGGCGCTCGGTTTTCTTGATGGGCTTCGGACTGGTATTCTTCACCTCATTGGCTATCGCGTATTTCTCGGCAAATATCATCCCCGGTTTTACCTTGGCACTGGGCTTTTTGCTTGGCGGCATCATTTCGCCGCCCGATGCTGTGGCTGCGACCTCAGTACTCAAAGGAGTGAACATGCCACGGCGGGGGCTCACCATTTTAGAGGGCGAAAGCTTGGTAAACGATGCCGCTTCCCTTACGGTTTTCCGTTTTGCACTGGCTGCCGTGATAACCGGGCAGTTCGTCATACAGGAGGCGGCCACCGAATTTCTTGTCCTTGCGGTGATGGGTATTTTTGTGGGATTGATCATTGGCCATGTACTATACCTCATCCTCCGCTATTGGGCGAAATCATCGAGCATCACGACGCCGATTACGCTGATCGCACCGTATATCATGTACATTGTGGCCGAAGAGCTGGAATGGTCGGGCGTACTGGCGGTGGTAAGTGGCGGACTGTTCCTGTCGTTCCGGTCGAAAGACTACCTCAACTACCATACCCGCATGCAGACCAAGGAGGTTTGGGAAACAGTTGGCTTCTTGCTGAACGGCTTCGTATTCATCCTTATCGGCTTGGAGCTACCGGTCATTGTATCGGCTCTGGGCGACTACTCCCGGAAGGAGGCGATTCAATATGCCCTGTTGATATCGGCCATGGTCATCCTTATCCGTATCGTATTGGTCTATGCAACGTCTTTCATACCTCGATGGCTCAGCCCCGGCGTACGGCAGCGGGAACGGAGCCCCGGCTTGAAACTACCGTTCATCATCGGGTGGGCGGGCATGCGCGGCGTTGTATCACTGGCTTCCGCACTCGCTATTCCGCTTGTGGTCAACGGGCAACCATTCCCGCACCGGAACCTTATCTTATTTATCACATTTGTAGTGATCTTGGTAACCTTGGTCTTCCAGGGACTCACCCTACCTTTGTTTATCCGCTTGCTCAAGGTGGATGAAGTAGACGAGGTGGTGCCCATCGAGGACCAGATGGAGTCTATCCGGTTACAGTTGGCAAAAAAAGCGGTATCACATCTCAATGCGCATTATGCTGCCGAAATGGATAAGCACGAAACGATTGCCCGCATCCGTGAACAGTTTGTCCGTAGCATCCAAGCCACAGAATTGGCCTTGAACGAAGACATAAAAAAAGAGGAACTTGCTTCGGTACGGCGACTGCAGAAAAAGATCGCGCTGGAGCTACTTGAGCTACGCCGCGCCGAGTTACACCGCATCGGCGAAGAAAAGCGATATGATGATGAGGTTATCCGCGACCTGGAGAACAACCTCGACTTGGAAGAAGCGCGGCTGAACAAACGGTAATCCCCAAGTGCCCGTGCGAAATATTTAAAACAAAATCCCTTATCGCACTGTATACTATCTTGCCCAGCATACGTTGAAACAAACACATACTTAACGCCCAAAGAACAGGTTGGGCATTAAATCAAACGAGTATGATGGCACGTGTATGCAAGCGAATGTTATGCTTTGTGGGTTTCGGTTCGCTGTTATTCGGCAGCCCCTGCGTGGGCGCTTCCCCTATCTTTTCGGCCCACTTCCTACAACCCGTCCAACAAGATACCATCCCGACCGACACCGCTCAACGGGTGGCTAAGGGCCAGGTAAAAGACAGCGAAGGCAAACCCCTAGCCGGCGTGACCGTGAGTATCCAAAATTCGGATACCAAAACGCTGACGGATGAGCATGGCACTTACGAGATCACGTCACAGACAGATACAACGGCTATGCTGGTTTTCTCCATGCTGGGCTTCGAACCCTTTGAGATGCCGATGAGCATCGCCAACGGAGAAGTCGTCACCCTGCAACCGCAGGATGCCGATGCCAACGTGTTGGAAGAGGTGGTCGTTATCGGCTACGGTACGGTACGAAAGAAGAACCTCACGGGATCGGTAAGTTCACTCCGGGGGGATGCTTTCCAAAATAATGCCATCACCAACACGGAAGACGGCATAGCTGGTAAAATAGCTGGTGTGCGGGTAAGCCAAGGCAGCGGCGCTCCGGGCAAGCCTGCAAACATCAAAATTAGGGGGCTGAACTCCGTAACGGCGTCCAGCAACCCACTCTATGTCATCGACGGGATTCCTCAGGACCACATGCGGAATGTAAACCCGAGGGACATTGCTTCCATGGAAGTATTAAAAGATGCTTCCTCCAGCGCCATATACGGCGCCAGAGGAGGAAATGGCGTGATTGTGATTACGACCAAATCCGGTGCCGAAGGGAGTACGAATATCGACTTCAACAGTTACGTTGGGTTTCAGGAGGTAGACCGGTTTCTACCCATGATGAATACGCAGGAATATACGGCCTACATCCGGTACTTGCGCGATTCCAGGTTCCAGCAGACCGGTGGTGACCCTTCCGCACCTGTAACTGCCCGGCCGGCTGAGTACCAGTATCCGGATAGCTACCTTAATCCATCCGCGTTACCCGATAATAACTGGCAGGATGTGGTTTATAGGCAGGCTCCGATGCAGAATTATGCATTGGACGTATCCGGAGGTGGCGAAGTCGGCACCTTCAGGGTCTCGGGTTCTTACCTCAGGCAGGACGGGGTGATGCACTATACTGGATTTGAACGGTATAACTTCCGCGCCAATACCATATTCAATATTGGCGAAAAAATAAAATTGGGCGCCAACGTGGCCACTTCTTTCAACCTCATCAACGATCCCGAAACGGATGGCAAGGAGAGTAATGCGCACTACGCCCTGGCTATGCCGCCCGTGGTTGACATCGACCAGAATACGGAGGCTGCGGGATACTCTCCTGCGCAGACGTATGTAAACCCGCTGGCCAGACTCCGCGAAATGACCGCCCGCGCTAAAGCCAACGAGCTTCAACTAAACACCTTTGCCGATTACGCCCCGATAGAAGGGCTTACGCTACGCACCCAGCTCGGCTATATCGGCTCGCACGCTGCCTACAACGAGTTTACACCCGCAAATGTAAACAAGGGGGCACAGGCCCAAGGGTATGCATCCAGCACGGATAATTATGTGTTCAGCATCCAGAACACGGCGACATACCGCCCCGACTGGGGCGAGGACCATATGCTGGAACTCCTCCTTGGGCAGAGCTATGAGCATATCCGCCAAGACTTGTTGGCCGCCGCGGGCGACGGCTATGCCAACGATCTCATTCCAACGCTAAACGTAGCGAATAACCCTACGCTGGCCAGTACTTCCATCGGGGAGAGCGCCACCACTTCTTTTTTCGGACGGGCGCAGTATTTCTTCCGCGACCGGTACCTGGTTTCTATCAGTGCACGCTACGATGGGTCTTCGCGGTTCGGTCCCAACAGCAAATGGGGGTTGTTTCCGGCAGCGTCCATCGGGTGGAAAATCAATGAAGAAGCCTTCCTCCAAGACGTAGAATGGCTTTCCCTACTCAAAATAAGGGCATCCGTAGGTAAGGCCGGCAATGACCGGATCGGTAACTACGAGCATATTTCACTCCTGGGAAGGCAGGACTACAGCCTCAACGGAAAGCTGGTAACCGGCTTGGTACCCAGTAATATCGCCAATGAAGACCTGAGCTGGGAAACCACGTTATCGCGGGATGTCGGACTGGATATCTGGCTCTTAGACGACCGGATACAGGTAACAGCAGATGCGTATTTCAATCGGACCAACGATCTGCTGCTCAGCGTGCCGATATCACGCGTAAATGGCTTCTCGACGATACGGCAGAATATCGGAGAGGTGGAAAACAAAGGTTTCGAGTTACAAATCACCTCGCAACACGTAAAAACGGACGATTTCAGCTGGACTACAACGGTTAACTTTTCCAGAAACCGGAATTACGTACGTTCACTGACACCCGGAATCGATCAACTGATCATGTTGACAACACTTGAGGATTTCAATGCCTACACAACGGCGGTGGGGCAGCCGTTGGGCAGCTTTTACATGTATAAAACCGATGGCGTACTGTTGCCTACGGATTTTGACGACACCGGAGCACCACGGGTACCCATCATCAACGGGCAGCTGGAGGGAAACCTGAAAATCGTGGATATCAATAACGACGGGCAAATCAACGAACTGGACCATACAATTGTCGGAAACCCACAGCCTGATTTTCTGTGGGGTTTGTCGAATCGGGTCGTTTTCAAAGGATTTGATCTGAGTTTCGACATTCAGGGGCAACGGGGCGGCGATGTGTTCTATCTTGGCCGGCGGGGATTCAACAATGGCCTCGGTGAGGGAACAAACCAGTACCGCGACTGGCTGCATGCTTACAAGCCCGAACGGTTCAATGCTAACATTCCGACAGGGATAGATATGGCTTGGGATGGCAAAACGCCAAGCGTGGTGGGCGTCAACCCCGCATATAACGACACATGGATATATGATGCCACCTTCGTACGGATACGTAATATTACACTGGGTTATAATTTTACATACGCCGTGCTGAAGAAGTGGAATGTACGCAGTGTCCGGGTATTTGTAATGGCCGACAATCTCCACACGTTCACGAAGTATCCCGGCGCCAATCCGGAGGTCAACAATGCGGGCGGGTCCGGTGCTGGAGAAAACACCCGGCCTGCCACTGATTACGGAGGATATCCGCTGTCCAAGCGGTTTTCTCTTGGTATAAACGTGTCTTTTTAGCAAACGTCATGAAACCATCATGATTTTCAAAATCACACAGTGGAATCACTAAACGGCTCAAGCCTTCTTGAACACCGTTGAAAAAGAAAGTGGCGGTCAAAAATCATGATAGCTTCATCACCATTAAAAAACAAATTTAGACAGATGAAAAAATTTACAACGATACAAGCGACTAATCTGCTAGCGGTACTGATAACGGCGGCAGCTCTACTGGCAGGGGGCTGTAGCAAAGAGCTAGCGCTTACCCCGCAGTCTACCTACAACACGGAAGATTTCTATAAAACAGTAAACGATTTCCGGCAAGCCCTATTCGGGGCTTATGGGGGATTGCGGTCGGTTCATGGCTTCGACTACCCGATGATGATGGAAAGCCTCAGTGACAACACCAACACGTTACAGAACACTACTAATAATCCCCTCGCGCGTTTTGGCTTCACGGCCGGAGACGACCGTATCCTCGGAGTGTGGGCTGCTTATTGGACCGTCATCAACCGGACTAACACGATATTGGATCAGATCGATGGCGGCGATTTCCCGAATGAGCTGGTCCGGACAATCATGCGCGGAGAAACACGATTTATCAGGGGCTACTGCTATTTCCAGCTCGGTTGGATTTTTGGTGGCATGCCCATCATCGACCGTCGCATGAGTACCGAGGAGACTGCTACGATACGGCGGTCGACCCAAGCTGAAACCTTCGCGTTTGCGGCTGCAGACCTGTTGGCTGCCGCAGAGGTACTTCCCGAACAACAGGGCGGTGATAACCTGGGGCGGGTCACCAAATTCGCAGCAAAAGCGATCCTCGCCCGCCTTTACCTATACATGCGGAACTATGAATCCGCCAAACCATTGCTCGAAGAAATCCTGGCATATGACGGCCTTCGGCCGTATGAAACTTTTGGCGATTGTTTCGTCAATACCCGCGACAACGGATCGGAGCATGTGTTCCAGATTCAGTATACATCGGGATTGAACAGCCAAGGAAATCCACTGGTGTACTCACTCGTGCCGGAGAACCTGCGCTCCGAGCTGTTCCCCCAAGGGGGGCGATCCACGTGGGTCGCTGTCTCCAACGATCTATATGGAGCTTACGACACGTCGGACATGCGACGTGATTTTACGATTCAGAAAGGGTATTCCAGCAGTAACGACGTGGTGGATAGCCTGACCCTCCTTTACATCAAGTATGCACACGGTGCCGTGCCGGCCAACAAGGAAGACAATGATGTCAACCTCTCCATCGTCCGTATTACCGACGTGCAGCTGATGTATGCCGAGGTACTGAACGAACTGGGATATGTTGCCGATGGCGAAGCATTTGCACGGCTTAATGCCGTGCGGCACCGGGCGGGGATAGACAGCCTTTCGTCATCGGACCTCCCCGATCAGGGAACTTTCCGCGAGGCGGTGTTTAGGGAAAGGCGACTGGAATTTGCAGGCGAGGCGTTGCGCTGGTTCGACATCGTGCGCCAAGGCCCTGAAAAAGCTACTGAAATCATGGATGCGTTTTTGGCGCAGCCCGAAGAAGGCGCCGGGCAGTTTAGTTTTGAACCCCACTACCTGCTCATGCCGATTCCGGCAAGTGAGTTGAGGACCAACCCGGCATTAACACCAAACCCCGACTATTAGCCGGGGTCTGATGCCAGTTATTGGAATTTCTTTGCGTTGATCTTCCGTTCGTTTTCGGTGAGGTAGATCTTGCGCAGCCGGATGCTCTTTGGGGTTACCTCGATGTATTCGTCTGCTTGGATGTACTCCATTGATTCTTCGAGCGAAAACTTGATGGCCGGGGCGATGCGTACGTTGTCATCACTACCGGAAGCCCGCATATTGGTCAATTGCTTACCTTTCACGAGGTTAACAACCAAATCGTTGTCACGTATGTGCTCACCCACAATCTGCCCTTCGTAGACATCTACCCCGGGGTCGACAAAGAAGCGGCCACGGTCTTGCAGCTTATCGATTGAGTAAGCTGTCGTCTGTCCTTTTTCCATCGAAACCAATACGCCGGCCAAGCGTCCGGGGATGGTCCCTTTCCAGGGTTCATAGGCTTTGAAACGGTGCGCCATCACGGCCTCACCAGCCGTAGCGGTCAGCACGTTATTCCGCAAGCCGATAATACCGCGCGCCGGAATGTCAAACTCAAGGTGCTGCATATCCCCTTTGGTCTCCATGATGAGCAGTTCACCTTTTCGCTGGGTTACCAACTCAATCACCTTGCCAGATACCTCAGCGGGCACATCTACGACGAGCGTCTCAATTGGTTCGCACTTCACGCCATCGATCTCTTTGATGATTACCTGTGGCTGCCCGACCTGTAACTCGTAGCCTTCGCGGCGCATTGTTTCAATCAATACAGACAGGTGAAGGATGCCCCTTCCATACACCAGGTATGAATCGGGCGAATCCGTGGGGACCACCTTGAGGGCGAGGTTTTTCTCCATCTCCTTATACAGGCGTTCTTGGAGGTGACGTGACGTTACGAACTTACCCTCCTTGCCGAAGAATGGCGAGTTATTGATGGTAAAGAGCATGTTCATTGTAGGCTCATCGATTTGAATCACCTCCAACTGTTCGGGATTTTCAAAGTCGGCTATGGTGTCGCCGATATCGAACCCTTCGATTCCGACCACGGCGCAGATATCACCGGCCTTTACTTCCTGCACTTTCACACGACCGAGGCCTTCGAAGGTATGTAATTCCTTTACACGTGATTTCACAATCTTGCCATCGCGCTTAACGAGGGAAACCGGTTGGTTTTCGCGGATGATACCACGGGCAACACGGCCGATAGCAATTCGACCTACAAAAGAAGAATAGTCTAATGAGGTCACTTGCATTTGTAAGGTGCCTTCCTGGTAAGGGGCGGCGGGAATATGCTCCAATATCGCCTCCAGTAACGGGGTGAAATCGTCGGCCGGCTGTTTCCAATCAGTAGCCATCCACCCTTGTTTTGAGGAGCCGTACAGCACCGGGAAATCAAGCTGCTCTTCGGTAGCGTCCAAGTTAAAGAATAGTTCGAACACCGCTTCATACACTTCGTCAGGGCGGCAGTTTTCTTTATCTACCTTATTGACTACCACGATGGGCTTGAGACCCAAGGCGAGCGCTTTTTGGGTCACGAAGCGTGTCTGTGGCATCGGACCTTCAAAGGCGTCGACCAGTAGGATAACGCCATCGGCCATCTTAAGCACGCGCTCCACCTCACCGCCGAAGTCGGCGTGGCCCGGCGTATCGATGATATTTATTTTGACATCCTTGTATTTTACGGCTACGTTTTTGGAAACGATGGTAATGCCGCGTTCGCGCTCGAGGTCGTTGTTGTCTAATATGAGTTCGCCGGCTTGTTCATTTTCCCGGAAAAGGTTGGTGAAGTGGAGGATTTTATCAACCAACGTTGTTTTACCATGGTCGACGTGGGCGATAATGGCAATATTTCTAATTTTCTGCATCCCGTGCGGGTATTAAATTTGAGGGTGCAAAGGTAAGGAAATTCTACCAAAATCTGTTTGCCTTTGTGATTTTTTGTGCGAAGAGTGCTTGATTACCCGCACCGGAGAACTACGGCGACGGGCTATCTTGCCGCTATGACCCCCAGTTTTTTACCCACTTTCGTAAATGCTCCTATTGCTCGCTCCAAATGGTGCTGCTCATGGGCGGCTGAGAGCTGTACGCGTATGCGGGCCTTCCCTTTCGGCACAACGGGGTAATAAAAACCGATGACATAGATCCCTTCAGCCAGCATCTGGGCGGCGAACTCCTGGGCCAACGGTGCGTCGTAAAGCATCACCGGCACAATGGGGTGTACGCCCGGTTTGATATCAAACCCTGCCTCGGTCATTTTTTTGCGGAAATATTTCGTATTGTGTTCCAGCTTGTCGCGCAACTCGGTCGTTTCGCTGAGCATGTCGAGCACGGCAATGGACGCGCCCGCTATAGCTGGCGCCAAGGTATTCGAAAACAGATAGGGCCGGGAGCGCTGCCGCAGCATATCTACTATCTCCTTCCTACCGGAAGTAAAGCCACCAGAAGCGCCACCGAGCGCTTTACCCAACGTGCCCGTAATGATGTCTACGCGATCCATAACCCCGTGCAGCTCATGTGTACCACGACCGGTTTTACCGATAAACCCTGTGCAGTGTGATTCGTCAATCATAACCAACGCCTCGTACTTGTCCGCCAAATCGCAAATCTTGTCCAGCGGAGCTACGCTGCCGTCCATCGAGAATGCACCATCGGTAACAATGATGCGGTGGCGCGCATTTCCTGCCGCTTTGAGTTGTGCTTCCAGATCGGCCATGTCACAGTTCTTGTAGCGGAATCGTTGTGCTTTACAAAGCCGAACACCGTCTATGATGGACGCATGGTTAAGTTCATCGGAAATGATAGCATCTTCGGCACCAAACAAGGGCTCGAATACCCCCCCATTGGCATCAAACGCAGCAGCATAGAGGATGGTATCTTCCGTACCTAAAAATTCAGAGATTTTGGTTTCCAACGATTTATGGATATCCTGTGTGCCGCAAATAAACCGTACCGACGACATCCCGTAGCCATGGCTGTCGATAGCACGCTTGGCGGCATCGATCACCGTTGGGTGCGATGATAGTCCAAGGTAGTTGTTGGCGCAGAAGTTGATGACCTCATCGCCGCTTCCGATGCAGATATCAGCCCCCTGGGGCGTTACAATCACCCGTTCTTCTTTATAGAGGCCGGCTTCTTTGATGGCTTGAAGTTCTTGCTTCAATACAGGTTGGAGGGTTTTATACATAATAGTCGTGAGTCGTGAACGCCTTATACCATAAATGTCGGGTGTAAGCGTGTGTGCTCCGTCAAAAGTCGAAAATTAAATCGCCAATTCAAAATCGCTGGCAATGTCTATCTTTGCCGGATGGCACGTGAAATCTATGAAACCAAGCGGAAAGCGTTAAAAATCAATCTCAATGAGAAAATATACGGCACCTTTGCCGAAATCGGCGCCGGCCAGGAAGTAGCGCGGAATTTCTTCAATGCGGGCGCGGCATCCGGCACCATTGCCAAAACCATGTCGGCATATGACATGGCCTTCAGCGACGCCATCTATGGTGCCGAGGATTCAGGCCGATATGTTAGTCTCTCACGCCTAAAGAAAATGCTAGCGCATGAATACGAGCTACTCACCGAGCGGCTTGTGGGCGAAAAATACCAGCATAAACGGCTATTTGCTTTTGCCAACACGGTATCGGCACTCAATTTCAGCAAAACGAACGAACCGCACGGCTGGGTGGGTCTCCGTTTCCAGCATGAGGTAGGGGGTGCCTCGAATGACATCATCTTCCACGTGCGGTTGCTGGATAGCGACAACTTACTGCAACAGAAAGTATTGGGCATATTGGGCGTCAACCTCGTTTTCGCGGCATATTATTATACCCGGGATGTGCAGACGATGATCGAATCGTTGGCCGACAATCTCTCGCCCGGATCTGTAGAGATCGATCTGGTGAAGGTGAACGGGCCGGTTTTCGAGGGTGTGAACGAACGGCTCATCAACCTTTACCTTATTGCTAAAGGTTTTTCCAAAGCAGCGATTTTCAACCCCGACGGATTGGCATACCAGAGCAAAGACTTCCTGTATAAGAAGGACATCATGATTCTGCGCACTAAATATCGGCAGCGATCCAATCCCAACTTTGACCTGTTCAATTTGGCGGTAGACCAGTTCAAGCGCAACCTGGGTATTAAGGACGATAACCTCGTGGTTATGATCGAGGTGCTGATGAGCAATGTGCTCGACCGTGCACCGGAGTTTACCTCCGATGACTTGTGTTACTTCGCAGAACGCGCCGAATACCTGTGCAGCACGGGCAACCATATCCTCGTGTCCAATTTTACACGTAACCATTATTTAGCAGAATATTTGGCACAGTTCAAGCCACGTAATGTAGGCATCTCCACGAACATATCGAACCTACGTAATATTTTCAATTCCAAGCAGTATACGCAAGGCAATTATACCGATGAGCTGCTGTCTTACGTTAGTGGACTGTTCAGCAAGAATGTTAAACTATACGCCTACCCTTATCTCCAAAAGCAGCACAACCAAATCATTACCACGTCGAATATGCCGGTATCGCCCGAAGCGCGCCCGTTGTTTGATTTTCTGGTTAAGAACAAGTATATTATCGATATTGAGGACTACGACGAACGGCACGTGAAGACCGTTTGATGTGGAGGTATAGTGATGTGACGATTTATTGAGGTGAGAATTATGGAAGATCAGGTTATATTGGTTGATGAACAGGACCGCGCCATAGGCACGATGGAAAAGCTGGCTGCGCACCGTGAAGGGCTACTGCACCGTGCCATCAGCGTTTTTATTTTTGATGACCAACGCCGGTTGCTGCTCCACAAGCGTGCTTCGCACAAATACCACAGTGCTAATCTATGGACCAATACCTGTTGCAGTCATCCGGCACCGGGCGAGCACGCAATGGACGCCGCGCACCGTCGGCTATACGAAGAGATGGGCATGGAAGCCGATCTTGCCTTTGCCTTCACATTCCAGTATCGGGCAGCCTTTGACAATGGGTTAACGGAATACGAACTGGACCATGTTTTTATCGGTCATAGCAATTGCTTTCCCGCCCCGAATCCGGCGGAAGTTGCCGATTACCGCTGGTTGAGCCAATCGGATATTGAGCACGAAGTCCTTACGCGCCCCGATACTTACACCGCTTGGTTCAAGTTAATCTACCAGCGGGTATTTGACGTGTTTTAGCGTAGGGATATGCATTCTACCGACTCAATATAGCCGTTTGGTCAGTTGCTCTTCAACTGCTTTATACACTTGTAATGGCTTTCGGTTGCGCCAGTTCAGGTCGTCTAGTACACCACCGAAATTAATGAAGTAGTCGATATTGCTTGATTTAAACTCATCAACCACGTGGTCCCGGAAGTTGATGCCCGCTATCCATCCGTCCTCGATATCTTGAAACCATTCTTCATAATAACAGTCGTCTGACGCGTGGAAATTCAGTACGTTTTCGCCGATGACAATGAATTTATGGATACCCGCACTCACCATGATATCGATCACTTCGCGCTTTAGCAGCATGATATCGTTATAAATGGCATCATTCCATTCGCCTATCAACTCGATGATGGCGTAATTTCGGGAGTAGTCGGCAAACAAGACTTTCAGGTACAGCGTGTTGGATCCGAAGCTATCCCATTGTGGGTGCAGTAAAAAGTTGTAAACCTGTTTATCAAACTCAAACTCACTGTACTCCACACCATAAAATGGGGAAAGTTCGTCTTCGGCAGCGATGTAATCATCCCTCCAGCGGTAGTATGGCTCTATCTCGTGCATCGCTCTCGTTATTTCTGCAAAAATCGGAATATTCCCTGATAACTTAAAGTTGTACGATAATATTGTAAATTTTATGCGCTGGCGGCGAAAAATGGGGAAAACTGTTTAATTTAGCATCTGTTATCTAGGATATGCGCAAGGAGACAAAACGGAATTTGTTAGTGGCGGCCACTTACGGTGGCGTTTTATTGTTGGGGTTATTGCTTGGGCAGAATTTCACCGACGAAAACTCTCGTAAAGGACGGAACACGTTACTTCCCTTGGGCATTATCGACAACTCGGGTAAGGTGCAGTACCTGATCGACCTTATTGCCGACCACTACGTGGATAGCATTGGCATCGATGAACTCCAGGATCTGGCCATCGACGAGATCATAGCGCAGTTGGACCCCCATTCGGAGTACCTCCGCCCAAATCAAGCGCTGATGCAACAGGAAACCCTGGAGGGTAGCTTTGACGGTATCGGCATTGAGTATTACATCCTAAATGATACCTTGATGACCGTGGGCATCATACCCGACGGCCCGGCACAGCAGGCAGGTATGCGGGTGGGAGATAAACTGTTGGCCATCAATGGTGATACCATCGCCGGAAAACCCATTTCCGAAAAAGCACTTGAGAAAAAAATCCGCGGACGTCGGGGCACTGCCATCGAAATTGCCATTAACCGAAACGGCGTGAACTTGCCGTTACCGCTAAAGGTGAAGCGTGAGCGGGTAGAGGTAAGCAGCATCGACGTAGCATACCTCATCGACAGTGTAACCGCATACATCAAAATCAGGCGATTCGGAGCCAAAACGGCCGAGGATTTCGAACGGTCGCTCCTAAACCTAAAGAAACGGGGCGCACAGCAGCTCATTTTGGATTTGCGCGAAAACGGAGGTGGCTACTTCAACGCGGCAACAGCCTTGGCAAGCTATTTTTTCGACGATAAACAATTGATTGTGTATACCGAAGGAGCACATGAGCCGCGCGTCGATTATTATTCGAGTGCCGGCGGACTGTTTGGCAATGGCCAACTGGTGATATTGATCGATGAGCACTCGGCTTCTGCGAGTGAAATCGTAGCGGGGGCTATCCAAGACCTCGAGCGCGGCATTATCGTGGGCCGGCAATCGTATGGCAAGGCTCTGGTACAGGAACAATTTGGTTTTGGCGACGGCTCCGCCTTAAACCTCACAGTAGCACGTTACTATACGCCGTTGGGCCGGTGTATCCAGAAATCATACACCATCCGCACCGACAGTCTCCCTCATGCGGCAGACCTCACCGCCTCGGGCAATTCAGACACCGTGGCCTACACAACGACCTCGGGTAAACTCGTATATGGCGGCGGGGGCATATCACCTGATGTAATTGTGCCGGCAGACAGTAACCGGACCAGTACATGGTATCGTAAAATACGGCGGGCCAACCTCATCGAGACCTACGTGTATGGCAGGCTAACGAAATCGGTGCCGACGTATTCCGTCGAAAACTACCTCAAAGGCTACTTCCTGCCGGAGACAGAGTATGAGAGCTTTCTGCAATACGTCCGCGACTACGGTTTGGCGTATAGCGCGGGCGAAGCCAATGCCGCGAAATCGATGGTACGCTCCGATATCGAAGCCCTGTTGGGCCGGTATTATTTCGGTAGCGAAGCCTTTTTCAAGGTGAAGAACCGCTCAGACGAAGTACTCGCCCAAGCGTTGCTTGCCCTGCGGGGCGAATAAACGCCAATCCGATTACCTGACAATCTGCCCGTCGAGTAGCTCGATAATCCGATTTCCATATTCCGCATTTTTCTCCGAGTGGGTTACCTGCACAATGGTTACGCCATCTTCTTCGTTGAGTTGTTTAAACAGGTTCATGATCTCCTCCCCTTGCTTCGAATTGAGGTTTCCTGTCGGCTCATCCGCCAACAACAGCTTAGGCGTGGTGGCCAATGCACGAGCAATGCCAACTAACTGCTGCTGCCCACCGGAAAGTTGCGTGGGAAACAGGTCTTTTTTACCTACGATACCGAAACGGTCGAGCAGATCGGCTACGATGGCCTTGCGTTCACCGCTCTTTAGGTTCTTATAGATAAGCGGGGTTTCGATGTTTTCATAAACGGTAAGCTCATCGATGAGATGGTAAGCCTGGAAAACGAAGCCGATGTATTGCTTGTACAAGGCGGAACGCTGCCGCTCTTTCAACCGGAGTACGCTATCTTCCATAAGTAGGTACTCGCCCTCGTCGGGCTCATCCAACAACCCGAGGATATGGAGCAAGGTGGATTTCCCTGAACCCGAGGGGCCCATGATGGATACGAATTCTCCCTCATTGATGCTGAGGTTGATGTCCTTCAGTACGAATGAGCGAGTTCCACCCACGTTGTACCACTTAAATATGTTAGTTAATTGGATCATTGCTTTTTTATCTAACTACACATCCTTATGTGCTGCCACACTAGATGAATTTTACCGGTGGATTCAAACTTACATAAATACCGCGTAAGCTATACCAAAATCCATCCATTATTGCAAGAGACTATTATACAGCCCACTACACAAAAACAGAAAACCCAATGTGTTCGTTTCCGAACAGCTGATTGTCCGATTTCGAACACTTGGTTTCCGCAAACCGGAACGGCTATATCAACTTTATATCATTTTTCTGTTGTTTTAATCTTCTGCATGGAAATCTATCGGGAAATGGCGTACCTTTGTGTCCATCTTACACTAAGGGTGTAAAAAAACAGTATATGCAATTGAAGAAAAGTTTACTTGCGCTTTTATTTGGGGGTCTGGGCATCGGTATCACGGAGTTCGTGATGATGGGTTTGCTCGAAGAGATTGCCTACGACCTAACAATCGATATCCCCACGGCGGGTCACTTGATTGCGGCGTATGCCGTCGGTGTGGTCATTGGCGCGCCCTTGCTTGTGGTGATTGCCGGCAAGTACCCGCCCAAACGCATCCTCATCGGCCTCATGCTGCTATTCACGCTGTTTAACGCCTTTACGGCCTTCGCACCAAGCTACGCGTCGCTCCTGATTTCACGGGTACTTGCCGGGTTGCCGCATGGTGCGTTTTTCGGTGTGGGTTCGGTGGTAGCCAGCCGCTTATCTCAACCCGGCAAAGAGGCACAGGCCATTTCCATCATGTTTGCCGGCCTCACCATTGCCAACCTCATTGGCGTGCCTTTGGGCACCTATATCGGGCACCATTTCATGTGGCGGTATTCGTTTGCCATCGTGGTATTGGTCGGCCTCGTCACGTTATTGGCATTGAAATACTGGATGCCCAATCTGCCTGCAAAGCAAGCGGCGAGTGTAAAGACGCAACTGCGTTTTTTCAAGCGACGCGAAGCTTGGCTGATTGTTGGGATGATTGCTATCGGAACGGGCGGTCTTTTCTCTTGGTACAGTTATATTTCGCCCCTGATGACCAAGGTGGCCGGCTTCTCGGAGTCATCCATGACTTATATCCTGATGTTGGCCGGTTTGGGTATGTTTTTCGGTAATCTTTTGGGTGGTCGTTTGGCCGACCTTGTCTCGCCGGCAAAGGCCTCCATCATGCTGCTTACTGCGATGGTAGTCGCACTGGTGGTATTGCACTATGTGGCGGTCTATCCCATTCCGGCACTGGCGATGACGTTCGTCTTGGGTGGTACATCGTTCGCATTGGGCGCCCCCATTCAGATGTTAATGATCAACACTGCCAAAGGATCGGAAATGCTGGCTGCTTCGGTGAGTCAGGCCAGTTTCAATATCGGGAATGCGTTGGGGGCCTTTTTGGGAGGTCTGCCTATCGCCATGGGATACGGGTATGCTTCGCCTGAATGGGTGGGCGCAGCCATGGCGGCGGGCGGGGCATTGTTTGCACTTGCTTTCATTGTCCGCCAAAGGCGGAATGCCGGTTTGGCAGTTGTACGCGAAACCACCACGGCTTCAAAACAGCCCGTAAAGGAGGTTCTTTCCGTCGATGAACCCGAACCGGTATGTTAAAGAAACATTACGGTAGGCAAACGCATCAATAAATAAAGTGTCCGATATAGGCAGTACGCGGTTTGCAGAAATAAATCGTATTACGCGAGTAAATCCAATTTCACTAGCGCATAGAAGAGCGCGGCGGTATGCAGGGCCTGGCCAAACTGATTATCGAGCAGCAGCTGTTTCAATTCGGGGGGCGACGCCAGTACGACCTCGATCTCTTCTTGGTCATCAAGTTGCTGTTCTTGTACTTTCACCCCGCCGGTGAGCAGGTAGGTCGTTGTTTTATTGTCGCTGGTAGCGGGATTGGGGAACAGGGTGGATATCTCTTCAATGATATCGAAACGGTAGCCCGTTTCTTCAAGCAATTCCCGCCGCGCAGCCTCAACCGCATCCTCACCGGGATCGATCACGCCGCCGGGAATTTCGAGTACATTTTGTTTTACGCCATGCCGGTATTGCCGTACGAGGATAAACCGGTTGTCGGCCGTTAGCGCCACCATGTTTACCCAATCGGGATATTCCAACACATAATATTCAGGGACGATATGACCGTTGGGCATACGGCATACATCCTTACGCAACACGGCCCAAGGTGCCCGTACGAGGTACTCGGACGACAGGGTTTCCCACTGCATATCAGGCGATGTCTTTCATGATACGGTCTACGCGATCTTCCAACTCGCGGCTTACGCGCTCGAAGTCTGCCCGATCGGCGAGCGGTTGCCTCACACTGCAATAGAATTTTATTTTGGGCTCCGTACCGGATGGTCGTGCCGAAATCACATCACCATCTACGGTAATGAATTGCAGCACATCCGACTTGGGCAAGTTGATGACGACCCGGTCGCCCGTTTTGAGATTGTAAGACTCACTCGCGGCATAGTCTTTGATTTCGGCCACGTCGATTCCACCGAGTGTCTGGGGTGGGTTACTCCGCAGCCGCTCCATCATGGCCTTGATTTCCTCAGCACCGGCTTTGCCCTGCTTGGTCAGCGAAATCAGTTTCTCCTTATAATAACCATGCTCCACATAGAGGTCGATCAATGCATCGAAGAGCGTTTTGCCCTGGTCTTTATAGTAAGCGGTCATTTCCGCGATGAATACCGCAGAAACCACAGCATCTTTATCGCGCACCAGCTCACCGACTAAGTAGCCATAGCTTTCTTCGCCGCCTACAAGGAACCGGCCCTTGCCACCCTTGCCGGTAATCAGCTCGCCGATATATTTAAAGCCGGTGAGCGTATCGTAAAAGGGGACACCGTACCGGTTGGCAATAGCTGCAATGAGGTTGGTCGTGACAATGGTCTTCACAACGTAGTCGTCTGGCCTGAGATCGCCCTTTTCTTTTTTCGAAGAAAGCACATAATCGACCAGCAGGCTCCCGATCTGGTTACCGTTTAGCAGTTGGTATTCCCCACGGCTATTTTTCGCTGCCGCTCCCACGCGATCCGCATCCGGATCGGTAGCGAATATGACATCAGCACCGATGTGTTGACCGGCTTTTACGGCCATTGACATAGCGTCTTCTTCTTCCGGATTTGGGTAAACCACCGTTGGGAAGTTGCCATCTGGTGTCGCCTGTTCCCCGACCACGTGTACGTTGGTGAAGCCCCAACGCTCCAACGTTGGTGGCACCAAGGTAATTCCGGTACCGTGAATGGGCGAAAAGACAACTTTCAAGTCGCGTTGCCGTTCCACAATATCCGGCCGGATAACGAGTTGGGAGACGGCCTCGAGGTAAGCATCATCGAGCTCCTTGCCCAAGAGTGTGATATTCTCTTCTACCGGCCCAAAGTGGATTTGGCTGGGATCCTGGATGGCGTATACTTCTTTGATCACATTTTTATCGTGCGGCGGCACCAACTGCCCACCATCGTTCCAGTATGCTTTATAGCCATTGTATTCTTTAGGATTGTGCGAGGCTGTGAGCATCACACCGGCCTGGCATTCCAGGTGACGCACGGCAAAGGAGAGGTGCGGTGTAGGGCGCAATTCGGCAAACAGGTATACTTTAATCCCATTGGCCGAAAACACATTGGCCACAAGGCGTGCAAACACTTGCGAATTATTTCGGCTATCGTACGAGATAGCTACTTTGACCTGTGTCCCTGGATAGGTTTTTAGCAGGTAATTGCTCAGCCCTTGGGTAGCTCGACCAATGGTATATTTATTCATCCGATTGGTACCTACGCCCATAATGCCGCGCAGGCCTCCGGTACCGAATTCGAGATCTTTATAGAAACTGTCGGTCAGCTCGGTATACTGCTCCGTATCAAAGAGGTGCTTGACAGACCGGATGGTCTCTTCGTCGTACGGCGCTTTTAGCCAGACTTCGGCGTTCATTTTTATCGCGGGGTCCAAATTTGGTGTCGTCATGTGGGTGAGAATTTTCCTGTTGTGCCAAACTTATGCAAAAACCAAATTACATACAAGGATTAATTATCGACTCACGGTAACTGGATGCTCTTTTCCATTATGGCATGTTATACAGGTAATCTGCGTGAGTTCGCCCGTCTGCTCATTCCGGTGTTTAAAATGTTTCTTGTTAATTCGTTGTGTCATCTTCATCATCCAGCGGGCTGTTTCCTTGTGCGGATTATCGTCGCTCGCGAAATCCAGTTTCTTGGGATCATTTGCATCCTGGGCATGGCAAAAACCACACTTCACGCCCAACGCGACTTTGAAATCGTCCATCACCTGCTTTATCTCCTCTTGGGTGATGTCTTTAGGAAGCACCTTTAGATTAGTTGCTTTCCATTCGTGGGGCTGCGGTATGCTTTGGGGCACAAACGAACTCAATGCAAAAACCCCGGCAAAAACCGCAACTACAGCGGTAATCATTCGATAAGTCATGTTATTCAGTTTATATGGTAAATATAACCACCAACCGCTCGACTACCCGAAAGAAAAGATTATTTAGAATGGGTTTAGCTTTTCGCCTGCCTTGTCATTCTTTCCAACTCGTTCCAAAGTTCACCGGGCACCGCTTCCAGACCGCTGAATTGCCCGGCTCCCTGCAACCATTCGCCACCGTCTATGGTCACCACCTCACCGTTGATGAATCCAGCAAAGTCGGAAAGCAGGAAAGCGGCTAGGTTAGCCAGTTCCTGATGGTCACCCACGCGCTTGAGTGGCACGCGCTTTTTGAAATCGAACTGTTCGGCCAACTCCCCTGGCAATAACCGTTCCCACGCTCCCTTCGTAGGGAATGGCCCCGGCGCAATGGCGTTGCTACGGATACCGTATTTACCCCATTCTACGGCCAGTGAGCGCGTGAGCGCCAGCACGCCTCCCTTCGCAGCAGCCGAAGGCACCACGTAGGCGGAGCCGGTAAACGCATAGGTGGTAACGATGTTTAATATACTAGCCGGTTGGCGCTGTGTGATCCAATGTTTGCCAAACGCAAGCGTACAGTTGGCGGTTCCTTTCAGCACGATATCGATGATGGTCGCAAACGCATTGAAAGAAAGCCGCTCGGTTGGCGAAATGAAGTTGCCTGCCGCATTGTTGAGCAAAGCGTCCACCCGGCCGAACCGCTCCAGCGAGCTGGCCAGCAGTTGGTCTACCTGCTCACCATCCCGGATATCGCACGCAACGGGTAGTACCTCACCGCCGGTATCGGCCATCATCTCCCTAGCGGCTGTTTCCAGCACGTCCAACTTACGGCTAGCGATGACCACCCGGGCCCCCAATCGCAGAAAGTACGTCGCCATAGCCTTCCCCAACCCAGTACCCCCACCGGTAACCACGATGGTTTTATCCCGAAGCGCTCCTTCGCGCAATGCACCCACTACCGCCATTACCGGCCTCCTTTCAAGTTGTCAATAATCGTTTTAACGATAGCTCGTGTGGCTGGCGACCACCATTGCTTCAGCATCGCCTCGATGGTTTCATCCTGATCGGCATCAAATGCCGCGATAAGTGCCCGCCGCATATTGCGCTTGCTTTGCCGCCAAGTGTTGCGCTCGTACTGCGTATACTTGCGCAGTTGACGCTCAGCCGCCGAGCGGAGACGCTGAACATCGACGACTTCATCCACCAACCCCACCTCGAGTGCTTCCTGCGGCTTCAGTAACTTCCCTTCAAGCAAGTAACGATATGCGCGGGCTGGGCCCAGCCAGAACCTATATAACTCGTAGATACTTTCCGGCACGATTAATCCCACGGGTACTTCGTTGAGGCCGATGATGAAATCGCCATCGGCCATTACGCGACAGTCGCAACAACTCACCAATACACAGCCTGCCGCCGGGCTGTGGCCGCTGATTGCTGCCACCGCGGGCTTATCAAACGCCACGAGTGCACGGATAAGATCCATGAACGTATGCCAAAAGCGCCGTACCGCCCCCTCGTCATAATCGTATAAGGTGATGAGGTCCAATCCTGCACTGAAGAAACCTTCTTTACCATGCAGGATCAATCCTTCCACAGCCGGGTCATTTTCGGCATCGGCCACGGCCGCCCCAAGTTCTTCGAGCATCTGCTGGTGAAGCGCATTTGACTTACCTCGGTCGAGATAAATATGGGACACCCGGTTTTCAACTGATGTTTTGATGAAATCCATTTTGCTTATTCAACGGTAAAATAACGCACGGCACGTGCCAGCCGGCCGTTTACGTCCAGCCCTTCCACCACAATCCGGTATGTGCCCGGCGTCTCGGCGGTATAAAACTCGAACGCGGTGGTGCCGTCTTCGCCAGTAACGATATTGGGCGCCCAATGAATGGTCGTGCGCAAATCTTTCATACCCGCCAGTGAATCTACAGGGGCACTATAATCCGGCACATAGAATTCGCGGACTTCGTAATATCCCTGTGGACTATGGGTAACGACACCGGGGGTATAGATGTCTCGGTTGTACCCGGTGCCATCGCCTCTTTTGGTGGTAATGATGATTACCCCGCCACTACCCATGCTCCCATAAACAGCCGTACCGATACCCCGTAGCACTTCGATGGTTTCGACATCAGGCGGGCTAATCATGGCAAGTGCATCCCCCTCCATATACATGCCGTCCATGATAATTTGCATTGGCTGGTTGGGCGAGCGTGTCGAATAAGGCACCCCATTCTTGAAAATCACACCGACTAACCGGCCTTGCAGGCATACCGTCAACGAACTGCAGCCTATGGCCAGCTCTTCGGCGGTGATTACCTGATCGGCATTGCCCGGGCCGTTCAGGTTGCTCGAATGCTTGACTTTCTTTTCGGCTCGCTTGTTAACCTCTACCTCTTCGAGTAGAATTGTTTTTTCCTTGAGCCCGTATCGCTCCATTTCCTTAAACTGCGCTTCCGTGTTTTTGAGGTAGGTTTGGATGGATTGGTTCACGTCGATGGTGGCATCTGGTTCATTCGCATTGCGGGTTACCTGCTGCCGGGGCACCTCGTCCAATATAACATCCACGTTTTTCCGGCCACGTTCATCCCGCGCCTGTACTACGAATTTGGTTTCGTCATAAAACAACAGCCGATCAAAGTTGAAGCGGCCCTCGGCATCTGTCAGGGTATCTACTATGGCCGCGATATTACTAGTAGACAATATGGTTACCGTGGCATTCGGTACTGGCGTCTTTCCGTTCCGCTTGGTGACCACACCACTAATACGTAGGTCCTGCTCAGGCGTATAAGTCAGAGCCCGCTCCGCTCCCCCCGCCAACTCCTGC
Source organism: Parapedobacter sp. (assembly GCF_035556095.1). Lineage (GTDB taxonomy): Bacteria > Bacteroidota > Bacteroidia > Sphingobacteriales > Sphingobacteriaceae > Parapedobacter. The sequence goes on from NZ_DATMFT010000025.1 coordinate 51,494, forward strand.
CAGTTGATGCGGCTCCACCCCTGGGTAAGCATCACGTTATCAAGTTGCCGCCGTCGGGTGATATCCGGTGTCTCGAAATAATAGGCTGGTGTTTCGATATAACCCTTGATATCCGAACTAAGCAATAGGCTGGCGTAGATATTCCCTTCCCGTACCCCACTGTCAATCGGCACTTTCGCCATGTCTACCACCGCGGCAGAAAGCGTAGCAATACGTGTCGTATCCGACGCTTGGCCAGCGGTAAGCTGCACGGCGACCTTCTCTTTTTGCCCGTACGTTTCCCGGTCCGTCTCGACTACCAGCGGCAGTAACGAAGCATCGTTGTAATTAAAGACCGTGCGTTCGGCCACCGGTATTCCATCAGCGACAAACAAGGCCACTTGCACCACGCCTTCGGGTACATTTTCTCGTGGAATGGAAAAAATCGCTTCGTTTTTTGTCTGTTTGCCCTTCGATGCGTAGAAAACAGTCCCATTCCGCTGAACCAACAGGGAAATTTCCTGCCCCTTTACTAAATCATCAGAGGCATAGGCTTGTACAAAAAGCTGCTTATCCAATTGATTATTCACCGCTAGCGCATAACCTGAGGCCTTCACTGCGGGCAATTCCACTTCGCCTTCGCTTCCATCGTCATAGGTTACCCGCGCTGTATACGCGGTGCCCGTCTGCGGGATGAAACTTAAAACACCCATGCCGGCGTATTCCGATTCGAACTCGGTCATACGCGTACCCGCCTCATCTTGAAGATAACCTTTTACGCCTATCCCGATTCCTTCGGGTGCCAGCGCCTTGAATGCCACTTTGGTGAGGTTACCTGCTACGAGGTGGCCACTTTCCGGAAAAAACTGAATACTATTGGTGTTCGATGTAGTCTTTAGCGGTATCCGCTTATTGATGGTTTGCTTGTCGGGAGCAGACAAGGTGAGCAGCACCTCACCCGATTGGAGGTTGAATGGCTGTTTATTGACAAAATCAAAAGCGATGCGTCCTTCCCCATCGGTGGTCTCCCGCCCACGTTCGATATTACGCCCCTCCATAACCACCTGATAACTGGCATCCATGTCTGCAAGTGGCTTCCCATCCAAATCGGTAAGTGTGATTTCAGCATGGACACGATGTACAGGGGAGTTTTCATAGGAAAAGGTACTATGGGTGACGATATTGTCGGTACGGGCATTGCCGATGGGTAATGTACGATCGTAGAAGATATCAGGCTCAAAATTACGCATCCAGTTGGTATACGCGCGAATCCGGTAGTTACCTTCATCGAGGGAGTCCGCCAGTTCAAAATCGCCCATCGTCACCCCCGCAACAAGTGGAAGACGGATGGATTGTACAATATGATCTTCCGGATCAACGAGGTCTACATACAGGATTTTACTTAAACCGGAAAGCTGATTATAGGCGCCGATAGTAACATAGCCTTTAAACCAAATATCATCACCCACAGTATAGTAGGGTTTGTCCAGGTGTAGGTACACTTTCTCTTGTGGATATTGGCTGGCATAGTTCTCCAGCTTCTCCAACACCCCTTCAATCACCTGTGTGTCTTGGGCACGGGCCATCGGCGCGGCAATGCAGCATACCGTCAATACTGTAAGCAAACGAAGTATTCCCATTATTTCCGTAATTTGATATTTAAGTGTTCAATTTTGGTATGACTGCAATATGGTAAATATAGGTAAAAAAAATATCTTTGCAAGATGAATATCCTTATCGTGGGTTCAGGCGGCCGAGAAAGTGCTTTCGCTTGGAAAATGGCCCAAAGTCCTCAGATCACTCAACTGTACATCGCGCCGGGCAATGCCGGCACAAGTAGTTACGGCCAAAATATTCCGCTCCAAGTAACCGATTTCGATGGAATTGCGGATTTTGTGCTTGAACATGCGGTTGACATGGTGGTTGTGGGCCCTGAAGAACCTTTGGTAAAAGGTATCCATGATTACTTCCTCGATCGCGCCGACCTCCGGCATATTCCAGTTATCGGGCCGCAACAAGAGGGTGCCCAGCTAGAAGGAAGCAAGGATTTCTCCAAGCGCTTCATGGCACGGCATGGCATTCCCACCGCCGCATCGCGTTCGTTTACCCGCGACATATTGGCTGAGGGCTTGGCCTACCTCGAAACGCAAAAGCTACCCATCGTGTTGAAAGCCGATGGGCTGGCAGCAGGAAAGGGCGTATTGATCTGTACTACCTTAGCAGAAGCCCAGACCGAACTGACCGCTATGTTGGCAGATGCCAAATTCGGTGAGGCAAGCAGTACGGTGGTTATCGAAGAATACCTTTCTGGTATCGAACTGTCCGTGTTTGTACTCACCGATGGCGATACGTACAAGATACTGCCTGCAGCTAAAGACTATAAACGTATCGGCGAGGGCGACACGGGCCTGAACACCGGCGGCATGGGTTCGGTATCGCCTGTACCTTTTGCCGACAATGAATTCCTCGACAAGGTTGAAGAGCGTATCGTCATCCCTACCGTTGAAGGTTTAAAAAAAGATGGCATCCCATACAAAGGTTTTATCTTCATCGGTCTGATGAATGTGGATGGGGATCCTTACGTGATTGAATACAATGTGCGCATGGGTGATCCGGAGACGGAAAGCGTGCTGCCACGACTTGAAAGTGATTTGGTAGACTTGTTGCAGGGCGTGGCCGAAGGAAACCTTATAGAGCGCTCATTTACACTTTCACCCAAAACTGCTGCTACCGTGATGTTGGTGTCGGGTGGGTATCCCGGCCCCTACGAATCGGGCAAGGCCATCAGCAACATCGAAAGCGTAAAAGAATCTATTGTTTTCCATGCGGGCACTACCGCGGAAAATGGCGTAGTTAAAACTGCTGGTGGTCGTGTAATCGCGGTTACCGCACTGGAAGACACGCTGTTTGATGCTTTACAGCAGGCCACCGCCGATGCGGGACGTATCTATTTCGAAGGCAAAAATTTCCGCAGGGATATCGGGTTTGATCTGTTGTAAACCAGCCGGTCGTTAGCTCTTCATTATTCCTTCTGCAAGACGTGCCAACCCCTCTTCCAGCAACGAACGTGCACAAGCGATATTGATGCGTAGAAAACCCTCACCGGCGTTGCCATACATTGTGCCCGGGTTAAGCCATAGCTTTTCTTGGTGGGTCAATTTATCGGCAAAATCAGCCGATGACGTGAAGATAGCCCGACAATCTAACCAAACCAAATAAGTGGCTTCTAAAGGTACTACCTTGATTTCCGGCAGATGGGCTGCGCAGAAATCTGTTAAGTACGTATAGTTACCGCGAAGGTAAATTTTGAGTGATTCAAGCCAATCGGCGCTATGTTCGTAAGCCGCAACGAGCGCTTCGATAGCAAATGGACTCAACAGCTCCATCTCTTGTACCTTCAACACCTGTTGGATCTGCTTCATGAGGTCGGCATCCTCAGAAAACAAGTAGCCTACCTGCAATCCCGCGAGGTTAAAGGTTTTGCTTGGGGAGCTGACCGTAATGGACCGGGCCCCAGTGCCACTGCCTAGTGATGCGAACGGGATGTGTTTATATCCGTCGTAAACCAAATCGGAATGGATCTCATCAGAAAGGACGATAACGCCATGGCGAGCACATATTTCGCCGATGCGCGTAAGGTCTTCGGGGGCCCACACGCGGCCTGCCGGATTGTGGGGATTGCATAGCATCAGGAGTTTCACGTCAGTATCTGCAGCCTTCGCTTCCAAATCTGCAAAATCAATACGGTAATGGCCTCCCGCAAAAATCAGGTCATTTTCAACCACCTGCCTACCGCAATGGGCAATAGTGATATAGAAGTGGTTATAAACAGGTGGCTGCACCAGCACCTTGTCTCCCGCAGCCGTAAGCGCCCGGATGGTTGCCGATAGCGCGGGTATAACACCCGTAACCGGACGAATCCAATCTTTTTGCAAGGCATAGCCATGCCGTTTTTGCCACCAGCCGATAATGGCATCAAAAAAACGGTCGGGGGTCAGCGTATAGCCGAATACACCGTGCGCCACCCGGGTTTCCAAAGCTGCTTGGATAGCCGGGGCTGTTTTGAAATCCATGTCGGCAATCCACATCGGCAGCACATCCGGCGCTGCCGCATCCCACTTGATGTTATCCGTCCCTTTACGGTCTATGTACTCGTCAAAATGATAGTCCATGGTTTCGTTTTATCTGCGGTAGCTAATATAAGATTAACCCGGAAATCATCAAAACTACCCATTGCACACAACGCTTGCGGCAACGCAAATTTCTTATTAGTTTTATGACCTGTGGGTTCATAACAGATAAACAATTAGGGTTATGCATAAAAAAATATGGTTTGCCTGCTTTGCAATGGCCGTTCTTGCATACGCAACTCCGGGCTTTTCGCAATCTACTAGCCTGTTCAACGGCACGGATTTGACCGGCTGGCACGCTGATGTACCGGCCATGGATAACGGGGCGGATGTGGCCAGCCCATTCCTTGTACGAGATGGGCTATTGGTAAGCATGGGTAATCCAAACGGTCATCTCATCACTGATCGTTCCTATTCGGACTACCGGTTGGAGGTGGAGTACCGTTTCGCCGGAGAACCGGGTAATTGTGGGGTATTGGTGCACGCGTCTGCGCCCCGCATGCTCTATGAAATGTTTCCACAGTCTATCGAAGTGCAGATGATGCATGAGAATGCAGGTGATTTTTGGTGTATCCGTGAGGATATCCATGTGCCTGATATGGAAGCCCGTCGGGGACCGAAGGCCGATTGGGGTACTTCCGAAGGAAAGGCACGCCGAATCAAGAACCTTACCGACGGTTCGGAAGCTTCACTCGGCGACTGGAACAACATGACCATTGAGGTGTTGGACCGCCGCATACGCGTATGGGTAAATGGCGATTTGGTGAACGATGGTTTCGACTGCACCGCAAGTGAAGGCCAGATTGCCCTGCAAGCGGAAGGAGCCGAGGTGGAATTCCGTAAAGTACTGTTGACGCCTATTGATCGGCTCTCGCCCTGAAGCAATATGTGCGTAGTGCTTTGCACCCAGAACCTTATCTGCATTTCGTTGTTATAAGCTAAAAATAACAACTATGAACAAATTATTTAGGGCATTGATTGCGGGTTGGGGTGCGAAAAAATTGGGCTTTGGCTGTTTCGGCACCATTGTCGTTTTTCTTATCCTCTACTACCTGCTGGGTTATGTCTTTGGCTAGGCTTATCGTTCACGTGCTCGGACGCCCCATGCGGCAACATGATGGGCCTTTCACGTTTTCGGCTGGGTTGCCGTTGGATTAAATAGACTCCCATAAGGATCAGCGTACCTCCCAGGGCATGTGACCACCCGAGCCGTTCGCCGTCTAGCACACCCCACATTACGGCAACGATCGGTATAAGGTAGGTAACCATTGATGCAAATAGCGCCGACGTAAGCTGAAGTAGTTTATAAAACAAGATCATGGCCAGTGCCGTGCCCACCAAGCCGAGGATAGTTACATATCCCAGTCCCTGCCATTGGGCTGCCGTACCGGTAAATGTAGAGAAAAAACCGGTAAATCCAAGAATGATCAACGACGGGCCAAACCAAATAGTAAACACTGCAGCAGACAGTTTGAAAGATGGAATACCGGAAAGGTAGCGGTTGATAATTAACCCATTCATGCCGTAAAAAGCTGTTGCCAAGATAATAAGCAACGAATGGAATACGTCGCTTTTTCCGCCATCGGCATCAACCCCCATCAGCATGGCCGCCCCAACGAAGCCGATGACTGCGCCTACCACCTGCCCCATCCGACTTTTGATACCGAAAAACAGGAATCCAAACAAAAGGATAAACATAGGCACCAGGGAATCGAGAATGCCCGCCATGGAGCTACTTACCCGCTCCTGTGCCAATGGAAACAGAAACATCGGAATGAAGTTACCCATCCCCCCACCGGCAACAACCCACGGCATCAGCTTTTTTGGAATATGCCTAAAACTCCGTACACCGAAAAAAACCAAGGCCAGCCCCGCCACGCACAGGCGTAATGCACCGACCTCCGTGGGCGTATAAACCACCAAGCCTTGTTTGATCAGAATAAAGGAGCTGCCCCACGTGAGTGTAAGAATGCCCAATAGCACCCATTTGTGATATACCGGATTCACTGAAAAATTTTTCGCTAATCTCCGGTTTTTTCTTTAACGTGAGCGGACACCAACGCAAAAATGACAACGCACCTACATACAACATGCGGAGCGCGGGGCACAAATGTTGCACGGGAAATTCCCATTAAGGTAAAAATAATTGCTGGTTTATGTTTAATTTTATCTCTTGTAATCGGTTAGTAAATCCACGCACCATGAAATTCCCTTCCTTCGCCAGCCTTTCAAGAAACGCCGCTGCTGTATTCAAGCGCTTCCCTACGCTGTTCGCTGTAGTAGCTGCCGCCACGGCATTGGCTTGCTTCCTGATGGGTGATCCGTCGTTAGATACAAGGTTGGAACATAAGCTTTGGCAATTATTGGCCACCTGCGATTTGCTGCTTACGTTGGGCCTTGCCATGGAACTTTATGCGGAGTCTAGGGCATTCGGGAGTGTCCGCAAGTGGACCTTCCGGGCAGCAGTATTCATCTTATGCGGTCTGCTATATATCGTACTCGAACCCGCCCTGTACCAAACCGATATAGTGCGGTTCGGGCTATTCATCTTTGCTTTCCACCATCTTGTGGCCTTCGCCCCCTTTATCAATCGCGGCAGCAATAACGATTTCTGGCACTTCAACAAGGTTCTATTTCTGCGTTTCCTCACCGCCATGCTTTACTCAGCATCCCTATACGCAGGGCTCGCGGTGGCCATATTCGGTGTCAAAGAACTTTTTAACCTCAATCTGCCTTCTGAAATCTATGCCCAGCTTTTTGCCTTGGTAGCCGTGGGCTTCAATACGTTGTTTTTCTTAGCAGGTGTGCCCACAATCGTTGAAACGACATCAACAGCGGCGCCCTACCCAAAAGGACTCAAAATTTTTACGCAATACGTACTCATACCCTTGATGACGATTTACCTCGCTATTTTGCTGGTGTACGAAATCAAAATCTTGGTCGAATGGGAAATGCCAAAGGGTATCGTGGCCACACTCATATTAGGTTATGCCGTATTCGGCATGCTCTCGCTGTTACTTATATGGCCCATACGGAACGATGATGGGAGCCGTTGGGTAACACTCTTTTCCAAGTCGTTCTACCTCACTATGCTGCCGCTCATTGTGTTGTTGGCTTTAGCTGTGTACCAGCGCGTATCCCATTACGGATTTACGGAAGAGCGCCATATCCTGATGGTGTTGACGATTTGGCTGACCACAATCACCGTCTATTTCCTTTGTTTCCGAAAAGACAACATCCAGCTGATTCCGGTTAGCCTGGCATTGCTGGCATTGGTGAGCACCTTCGGACCACAAAGCGCCACCGACATCTCGCGCCATTCGCAACAGCGTAGGCTAGCCCACCTACTCAACGCTGCAACTGAAGGCACGGATGAGCGCCCGAGTATCGTCACCTACCTATTGGAGGCACATGGCCTGCAGTCGATGCAGGCGTTTACCGAAACGGATCTAGATCGTTTAGACCGTGAAATTACGACAGCCAACGCTAAACTGCCCCTTTACCGTATCACGTGGTTGAAACGTGATACCATCTTCGCCCTTTTGAACGTACCGCCAAGTACCTTGTCCGATGGGCGGTACCTTTCGATTCATCGGGAAGGCGAGCGCGTCATACCGATACAAGGGTACGACTATGCTTATCGGATTGAGCCCTATGCGACCGACTCCGCTACGATAGCCATTGGAAAAAGTGCCGTGCGTATTTCCATGGAACGCGACAGCTTATTGGCTATCAGCGTGGCAATGGAAAACGATAGTGCCGTTTTATTTGATTTGGTGCCGTTGGTCGATGAAATCTACCAAGCAAAAAAAGAAGGAAAACTTACGCCGAAGGAAAATGACGGAACCGGATTTTTGTATCCTCCAGAAAAGATGGAAATTCAACAAGAAAATAACCGCTTTGTGATCACGTTGTTGCTAGACCAAGTGAATGGTGATTTCCTTGCCCCCCACGAGAAGTCGAGCCGCGGTATATATGCCGCCGGCTATTTGCTTTTCCGGGAAAAGAAAGTAAATCCGTTTTAAAAAACTCCGTTTACGGATGAATTATCTGCTAACCCCCGAAAGGAGCACTAATTTTACCCAAGTTGTATCGAAGAAAGTTAACATTGCCTACCTCCGAAAGTTTGGCTACCTTCGCAACGTAATACTGGTGTTTCACTGTGGCTTGGTGCACACGGTGTATCCAGTGTCTGCCAATCAAGGTATACGCAGTTGAAGACAACAATAGCCAAAGTTATATCTACCATAGGTCACCCCTTTTTGACGGTTCCGGTATTTGCTGTCTTCCTGCTTTTCAGTATTGAATCAACGCAACGCGCCATTTACCTCTCGCTGTTGATTGTTGGTGGCATCTTTTTACCCGTCGGGCTGCGGACCATCTGGGGCGTACGGAAGGGCACATACACCAACCTGGACGTATCTGACCAAGCCCAACGGCAAAAGTGGTTTGTTGCAACAACCTTACTTCTGCTAATCGTTACCATCATCGTTTGGGTTACGAATCAAGAATGGACGCTCCGGCTTGCCCTCGCCTGTGCGTTGTCGCTGTTGATCATCGCACAGCTGGTAAATAGGCGGATAAAGGCGTCCATGCATTTAGCTTTCCATGCATTTCTAGGTTTTCTCATCCTTTCGTTAAACTGGGTGGCTGGTACCTGTTTTTTATTATTTGCGCTACCGCTGGCTTGGTCTCGGATACACTTGGGCCGTCACATTTGGAAAGAGGTTGTGGTTGGAACCGCCTTAGGCTCCCTACTGGGCATTACTTTCTGGGTGTTGCATTAAATCAGTCGGACCACTTCGGTCTCCGGCGTAAGGTCAAGTCCACGGGTCTTTGTCAGTAAGTTTATACCCGGAGTTTTACCCCTTTCTAACGACCCAAACTCTTCAGCAATACCGAGAAAACGTGCACCGTTGATGGTGGCCCATTGGATGGTGTCGGTAAGCGAAAGCTCCGGAAAGTGTTGGTGGATGGTCTTCAGCTCGGCCAAGATACATAAGCAATCATTGGAGGCCAGGCTGTCTGTACCTAACGTAATGGTATGCCCGTATTGAACAAAATGCTGGATCCGTGGCAACGTCCCCTCGATGTATAGGTTTGCATTGGGGCAGAAACACCAAGTGACGTTCCGGCCCTGCCGTTCGACAAAAAAGATATCCTTGGCAGCTGTAAAGGTATTATGAACCAACAAAACCGGTGTGTCGACCGACAAGTACGGCATTACTGTATGTAGGGAATTTCGCGCCTGCGCCTTGAAATCGGTGATGTCTTTACCCAAAGCCCGGTAAAAATCTAAAAACGGCCCTTCCTTATACCTGAAAAGCCGATTCTCGGCCTCGCTTTCTTGGTTATGTACGCTAAGCGGTACCCGCCGTCTTTGGGCTTCGTCGTCGATCAGCTTAAACAGTTCTTTGGATACGGAATACGGGGCATGTGCAGTAATGGAAGACGTAGCCTTATCAAATTGCCCGGCAACAGCAAGGGCCTCGGTGAATTTACTGCTAGCCATTTCCGGTTCGAAACCCAGCACTTCCACAAAGGTGTGGTAATGCAATTTGCTATCCTTTTTTACCGACGCCGAAACCCCGGTATTCGCATGGTCCCCTACAGCTACGATACCGTTGTCATAAAGCTCCTTATCTGCCGCCCGCATGGCACGCGTGATGTTGTCCTCATCGGTTGACCGCTGGGCCATAACCCGTTGCAGGAACGGTATCAACCCGGTTTGTTTCGGTATGGCGCCTTTCATATGTGAGAGCTCCAAGTGGCAATGCGTATTCACAAAGCCGGGCGTAATGATACCCGCATGGTTATGAATCGGTTTTCTGGCGACGGCGTCGCTATGGGGCGGGTAAATCCCACGGATCGTGCCATCATCTGCTACCTCTACAACGCCATCCTTGATGGGTTTTCCGGTAACCGGCATTACATATGTTGCCGAGAAAAATGTGTTCATAGCTCCATGGGTTTAATCGTTGGTTGGTGGCTAACTATATCTTGTGTCATTCAGGCTAGGCTTAATTTGACGAATACACTTATGCAAATATGTATTTTTTTTCGTGTTTAACCAAACAACTGGGAAAAATACCCACAAAAAAAGCCGTACCTTTGTGCCGTGTGTGCGGTCAAATCGAAAATCGATATACGTAGCCTGACCCTTGAGCAGCTACAGCGCCATATGGTCAATATGGGCGAAAAGGCATTTCGTGCAAAGCAAATCTATTCGTGGCTTTGGCAGAAATCGTGCGTGGATTTCGAAGCGATGAGCAACCTGGCCAAACCCCTACGCGACATGCTGCAAGAGACCTTCACCATCAATGCGGTTACGGTTCGCCAGGAGCAACGCAGTAGTGACCGTACCATCAAAAGCAGCTTTGCGCTTCACGACGATAACATCATCGAAGGGGTCCTCATCCCCGCACCCGATCGCATGACCGCCTGCGTAAGTTCCCAAGTGGGCTGTAGCCTAACGTGCAAGTTTTGTGCCACGGGTTATATGGACCGTAAGCGCAACCTGAATGCCGACGAGATATACGACCAGGTCGTGCTTATCGCTAAGCAAGCACAGGAGTATTACGGGCAGCCCCTCACCAACATCGTATACATGGGGATGGGCGAGCCACTACTTAATTACAGCAATGTGCTGAAGTCCATCGAGCGCATCACGGCACCCGACGGGCTGAACATGGCGGCAAAACGCATCACAGTCTCCACGGCCGGCATCGCCAAGATGATCAAGAAGCTGGGCGACGATCAAGTACGGTTCAATCTGGCTTTATCGCTGCATGCTGCCAATGATACTAAACGCAACGAAATCATGCCCATCAACGAGCAAAATTCACTGCGTGCCCTCGCCGAGGCATTGAAATATTACTACGCCAAGACCAAGAATCCGGTTACGTATGAATACATCGTATTCAATGGTGTGAACGACGACCTTGCCGATGCGCAGGAACTTGCGGCATTTTGCAAGCACCTGCCATGTAAGGTAAACATCATCGAGTACAACCCCATCGCCTTTGCTGATTTCGAGAACGCCGCCGCAGACAAGATCGACCAGTTCGCCGATTACCTGCGGCAACGGGGCGTAACCACCAATGTCCGTCGCAGTCGGGGCAAAGATATCGACGCCGCATGCGGGCAACTGGCGATTAAGGAAACCGCGATGCCAACAGCCTAATCGCCCATGCGCCTCCTCAAGCGATACTTCAACGATTTCTCCGTACTCTTCTTCTCACAGGCCTGCGTGGGATGTGATACGCCATTGGTGGACGGTGAAAAACTCATCTGCACCAGCTGTTGGTACCATCTCCCCCACACCCGCGCCCATGCAGATAGACAGAACAGCAGTGCCCGCCAATTGTGGGGCCGGGTTCGCATCGAGGCGGTAACATCCTACTGGTATTTCCGCGAAGCGTCGCGTGTAAAACGAATCATCCACCACCTCAAATACCGTAATCGCCCCGAAATCGGCACCGAAGTGGGGATAAGGTATGGCAAAATACTTGCAGATACGGCACCTTTCAACCAGGCGGATATCATCGTTCCGGTACCCTTGCATCCTAAAAAATTACGCGCACGAGGGTACAACCAAAGTGCCTTTTTCGCTAATGGGCTTGCCCGTTCGATGCGGCTCCCCGTTGCGGAAAATGGCATTATACGGCGTCGTGCCACCGAAAGCCAAACCCATAAAAATCGCTACGAGCGGTATGAAAATATGCTGAAAACATTTGAAGCAACCGATATCGATTCAGTTGCCGGCCAGCATGTATTATTGGTAGATGATGTGTTGACGACTGGCGCCACCCTCGAAGCTTGCGCCAGCACTTTGCTGGAGAACGGAGCCGCCAAGGTGAGTGCGGTTACCCTGGCCAAAGCCCTGTAATGACGGCACGGCGTGCGTAGACGGTACCGCCCCTTGGCGATGGACCGGCGGGCATTTACATCCCTTGCGGAAAATTCCGCATGAGGATACAGAAATGACCACAATGGCTGCAAGTGCAAGCCTGATAATGCGACTATACCTCATAACTTTTATTCTTGGTCTGGCTTACTTTGCTTACTGCCGTTTCAGCCCTGTAGACGTTGTGCAATAGCAGGTAGGCAAATACGCCCATCCCTGTTCCTACGGCATCTGCAAAAAGATCCCAAGCTTCTGCCGAGCGGTAGGTGAAAATCTGCCACTGCAAATATTCCGTGAACAACGCGAATAAACAAGAGAAAAGTACCACCCTAACCGATATGCGCCACGATGGCCTGGACGTGCCGACCTGCCTGATAGCCCCGTAATAAAGCAGCACAGTGAAAACAAAGAAAAAACCGGTATGCACCAATTTATCCATTCCCGGAAAATTTGGTACTTCGTCTGTGGCCGCTGATGGCAAGCCGCACAGCACCACCACTACCACTGCCCACAATACAGCCCATATGTAATGCTTCATCTTTTCTTTTTTTGCCTGCTATCGAGCCATTATAATGCCAAAAAGAAACGACATCTGCCGAGACGGCGGATGTCGTTTTGCATCTAGCAACACATTAAACGGCAACCTGTGCCTCGTAATCTGCTGCAGAAAGCAGCCCTTCTACATCTGCGGGATTGTTCAGTTTCACCCGGACGAGCCAGCCTTCTCCGTACGGGTCTTGGTTGACCAGCTCCGGTGAACTGTCTACCTTATCATTAACTTCCAACACGGTGGCCGCGACAGGCATAAACAAATCAGACACCGTTTTCACGGCTTCTACAGTGCCAAATACCTCATCTTGCGCCACCGCATCGCCTACGGTGTTGACATCGATGAACACGATATCGCCAAGTTCACGCTGGGCAAAATCGGTAATCCCGATTACGGCTTCCTCACCCGATACACGTATCCATTCGTGGTCTTTCGTGTACTTTAAATCTTTAGGAAAAGTCATTCAAATACGATTTACTTACTAATTCATGCATACATTAACGATACAGTGTACCGAAACAGTATCCTGTTAAAACACCTTCAAACTTAGCTAAAATTGCTTTCATACACAATATAAAAACCTGAGTTCGATTATTCTTTGTCGGCTCAGATCAGGGTAATAACACGCAATCAGAAAATACATATCTTTAAGACCTATGAATCCACACGTCGATAAACTATATGCTATAGCCAACAAGTCCCAGCGATTGGTCGTCGGCTTGATGTCGGGCACTTCCTTAGATGGCTTGGATATCGCACTGTGCCGTATCGTGGGCAGCGGACGCAGTACCGAGCTCGATCTCCTCCGGTTTGAGACGATAGGTTATAGCGATAACTTTCGCGAACGGATACGCCAAATCTTCGCTAAACGTACCATTGACCAACAGGTGCTCTGCGGGCTCCACCCCCTCATCGGGCAAACCCATGGGGTACTGGTAAACGACGCTCTGCGCAAATGGGGTATATCGCCTAGCGACGTCGACCTGCTCGCAAGCCATGGTCAGACGGTTTTCCACGCACCACAGTCGCTCACGGACACAACAGCGTATCCAAACAGTACCTTGCAACTGGGCGACGGCGACCACTTGGCCGTAACTACAGGTATCATCACCATCTCCGACTTCAGGCAGAAGCATATCGCCGCAGGAGGCGAGGGAGCACCGCTAGCGGCTTACGGCGACTACCTCCTTTTTACCGACGTCCACGAAACACGTATACTGCTCAATATCGGCGGCATCGCCAACTTCACGCTTCTATCTGCCACCGGCGGCAATGGCGGCCCCTGCTTTGCCACCGATGTGGGCCCGGGAAACACTCTGATGAACCAATATATGCTGGCGCAGCTGGGTGTGGAAATGGACCGCAATGCCCGCTTAGCATCCACAGGTGCCGTAAACCGGCCGTTGCTAGCCGCCTTGTTAAACCACGACTTCTTTTCAATGCCCTTTCCTAAAACGACGGGGCCCGAGTTATTTAGCCTCCAGTACCTCACCGATGCTCAGCAAGCGAGTGGTACCGAGGGTCTGCATACGCGCGATGTGATGGCCACCTTAGTCGCATTCTCCGCATCGGCCATCAACACATCGATAAGACGTGCAGTACAGGCATCCCCAAATCCCCATGTCTACATCAGCGGCGGCGGATTACATAACCCCTTATTGGTCGACCGCATAACGGATGGGCTCGCGGAGATCCCTGTCTCTTCTTTCGAAGTATTGGGACTTTTACCCGATGCCAAGGAAGCGGCTCTTTTTGCCCTGTTGGCCAACGAAACCGTAGCGGGTAAAGCCGCCAATGCAACAGCGATACTGGATTCGCCGGCCGTGTGTATGGGGAAAATTAGTTTTCCAGAATAGCTACTCCTCGCCGAGAGCCTCGTGGAGGAACAATTTGAAGTCATACATCCGGCGATAGGCTTTTAAAACGCGTTCTAAGCCGTCCGTATGTTGCAGTTCCTTATCCGTGAACGATTCGAATGCCGTGAAGCTTTTGAGTTTAAGCCACGCGATGTAGGGATTTTCCTCACTGAATCCGGCCGGCGGCCTCTTCAACGTATCCTGCATGTCTAGCCGACAGTATTTTTTAAATGCCGGTTCATCCACGATTTCCTGCAGGCGGGCACCACTATAGTCTATCTCCTGCCTGATGGCCGCGAGGTGTTCCTTCTCGGGCCGCCAATACCCTGCTGCGGCGAAGCTGTTGCCCGGCTGGATATGGATATAGTATTCGGGGCCGTTCAATTTACGGCCGGCCGTGGAAATCCCGGCGCCCAGCCAAGTTTTGTAGGGCGTCTTGTCCTTGCTGAAACGCGTATCCCGGTAAATCCGGAAAACACACTTAGACACGGGGATATCCGCCGAAATGTAACGGTCCCATTGCGCGAGGCCGTCGATTAGCCCCGCGGTAAAATCCTTCATGTTCTGCCAGGCGCGCTCATACTCATCGCGGTGTTCCTGAAACCATTCCCGGTCGTTATTTGTTTTGATTGCCGTAAGAAAACGAAACGTGTCGGCATGTATAGCAGCTTGCATGATGCGATATGTTTTTTAAATCAATACACCAACTCAAGAAATACGAGCACCGCTGGTGCGGCGAACAGTAGTCCATCGAAGCGGTCTAGCAAGCCCCCATGTCCGGGTAAGACCGCGCCAGAGTCCTTCACCTGCTGGCTGCGCTTTAGCATCGACTCCACAAGATCGCCGAACGTACCGAATAGCGAAACAACCAGTGCCATCCCCACCCATTGCCAGCTAACCAATATCGTAAAATAATGGGCCAATACGAGCGCGGTCACCAACGCCAGTAGCACGCCGCCTACAAATCCTTCCCAGGTTTTGTTGGGCGATATGCGTTCGAACAAGCGGTTCCTGCCGAAAAACTTCCCCATCAGGTATGCTCCGGTATCGTTGCCCCAAAGAATCAGCATGAAGCCAAGCGGCAAGCGGTAATCGTATGTGCCTGTAACGAAGCCCAACGAGAAAAAGGCGATGAAAGGCAATACGACATAAACCACGCCAAGCAGCGTATGGGCGATGCCGCCAAACGGTTTTTCGTGTTTCTGGTAGAGCGGGATAATAAATGTTGCCGCAATAAGCGGTACAAGCAATAACAGATAGTGCGCATCGAAACCCACCAACCGGTAACCCGTGAACAGCCCAAATCCGAGTAAGCCCAGTAACAAGCCTAGCAGCCGGTTCGGTCGACTACTGTCATCGCCAATAATGCGGTAAAACTCACCTAGACAATAGGCACTTAACAGGATAAAAAAGCCAGCGAAGATATAGCGACCCAACAACATGGAAGCCACCATAACGATGACAAAAAAAAGAGCAGTAATGGCGCGTATTCTCATGGCATTATTGTTCGCTATCTCCGCCCTCCATTTCGGCAATCAGTCCTTTTGCAAACGCCTCCTCCGATTCATGTACATACAGCTCCACTTGGCCAAAGCGGTAAGATGAATCTTGCTTGTTCATAATCACCGCCGATACACCATGTTCCTCAAGCATCTGTTTGGTAATCTCCGCCTGAACGGGATTGCCCGTAGTGAATAGTTTAACCCAATGTTTTTCCATGGCGTCGCGTGTTTTTTTCGGTGGCTGTTTTGTGGTATTGGTAGAGCAACACCCCCGTGAGCACAAAACTAATAAAATATAGATACGAAGGGATTTGTTCTCCAAAATTCATATCATCGAGCGACCTTCCCTGCCGCTGAAGGTAAAACGCAGATATCACCGCAGTTGCGTTATTGATGAAATGGGCCAATACAGGCAACCAGATATTCTTCCCCCACAGCAATAGGTATCCGAACAGTGCTCCAAGCAACATCCGTGGTAGGAAACCATAAAACTGCAAGTGTATGGCGCTAAAAACAATGGCGGTGACCCAAATAGCAGCGTGCGGATTGCGAAACCACCGTTGAAGGATGCCCTGTACACATCCACGGAAAAGAAATTCTTCGCCGATGGCGGCAATGACAGCGATTATGAGGAGGTTTATGAAAAGCCCCCAATAGGTGGTGTCTGAAAGGAATATCCGGGTAAGCCGTTCGAGTTCGGCTTCCTTGGCCTTCAT
Organism: Parapedobacter sp.; assembly: GCF_035556095.1. Lineage (GTDB taxonomy): Bacteria > Bacteroidota > Bacteroidia > Sphingobacteriales > Sphingobacteriaceae > Parapedobacter. The sequence goes on from NZ_DATMFT010000025.1 coordinate 68,133, forward strand.
CCAGTTTTCTAAACCCGACAGTGCTTCGGGCAGTACCAATCGTTCATTGAGCTTGATGGCTTGCTCGAAAATAGGGGCTGAAAAAAACATAATGCCGATAATGACAAACCACAGTTGCGGATTGACCGATGCGTTGAAATCGAGGTATCGATAGCGCCGTTTTTCAATGACCCCCATTAATATCGCGGGCAAGACAAACATGCCAATACTGGAGCCTGCTTGAACAATTTTCAGGAAATTGACATCCGACATGTTGCCCTCAAGAACCCGTTCAAGGTTACCGATACCAGCTGCCCCATTCGTCACAGCCAAGCCGATGAGCATCGAGAGCGCACCAAAAACAACTGCCCCAGCAAAAACAAGGGCCAGCAGCAGAATCAACGATGTGACGGGATGATTTTCTCCAGGTTGCTGGAGGCCTCCCCGGAACGCATTGTGCTCAGTCATTGGGCGTGCATTAATTTGGGGATGAAGATACGGATTGCGACTGACACTCGGAAACAAGGACGGGCTACCCTGCGCCCGCCAGCCGGATTCGGATGGTTTCCGTCGTTTGTTTCATTGTCCAGCGAGGAACACGCAATTCAATTCGTTTCAATCCTTTAATACGTCGGTCCAAGGCCAGCGGTGCCGGGTCTAGCGAGATGACAGAAAACCGCAGTTCGGGATGCGATAGGTTCTCGATGCGGAGGGATTTGCCATCCTTTTTCAACAGCGCGCCACCGGGTTGGATAACCACATCCGCCGTCGTAATCAACTGCCAAGTCACCTCTTCGGTTTTTTCAGCAGGAGAGATTTGGTCTTCTATCAGTAATGAGGTGGGGCTATCTTTCACAAATCTACGCTGAGCTGATGCCAATAGATCGCCAAAAGCTGCGGTAAGGTCCACCGTCGCTTCGGGCATCGTACCGTTTTTGAAATCTGTAATCGTGGCCATCCCATCTACCCGATGCATCTGGCCATTTACGGTGAGGGTGCTATGGCCGAAGTTATTTTTGGTGAGCAATGTCCAGCGTTGGCTATTCTGGCTACTACTCCACAATTCAAAGCCTGCCTTTTCGAGTTCTTCATAACTTTGGTTTCCCGGATCAATCGCCCAGCGTACACCGTCCAACTCAAATACGAACGAGCCGCCGTCCATATTGCCATGATTGACGGTACCGCGGCCGCCCTTCCCACCGAAATAGTATTGATGAGAATCGTCGGGGCCACCTGTAAAAAAAACCACCGGATTCGGGCCATCACCCTTCCAAGCAGTCGGGATGCTTCCCTCGACCTTTTCTTCGAATTGGGCTAACCATACCAATCCGGCTCCATCCAGCCGCGAAAGGCGGCTCATTTCATCCACCGGCTTTAAAAACCGATCGCGCTCGAAATAAGCGGCGTTCCCCGTCCGTTTTGCAAACCATGCCAGTACCATGTCGCCGTTCCGCCCGCGACGGTCGCCGCAATCGGCGAAATTATAATACATGCCCGAAGGTGCGTTCGTGAGCGCCTTGAATGTTGCGCTTTCGACAAATCCCGGGAACTCACCGTAGCCGAAGTCCGTTCCAAAGGCACTTTCCAGCATGGCAATGGTTACCACGGAGAAGCTTGTGCCATAGTCCCAATATCCTGATCCTTCCGGGTAGACGCCATCGGGCATGTATTCATGGAGGGCGTTGGGCAACCCGTCGAGTGCTCGGTAGAGTGTTTTAGCAGCTAGTTCAGGGTCGCGTTCGGCGATAGCGATGGACGCCGCAATCATCCCGCCATTGCAAACCTGGTTCCAGTTGTTATTGCCATAGGCCCATGATGGGTTTTTATTGTCAGCTGGCCAGCTGGGGTTAATCCCCTTTTCAATCAGCGCCTTCTCGGCTTCTTCAATGGTGGCCTTGGGCAGATCTCCTGCAGTCCAGTCGAGCGCAAGGGCAACTGCCAAGGCCATTTCGCCTACATCCAGGTAGTGCGACGGGTTCCAGTCTGAAAACCGGCAAACCGCGAGTACTTCGTCGTTGATGCGCTGCAAAATACTAGGCTCCTTTTCGATTCGGTATACTATGCCCAGCATATTTACCCGGCGCAACATCTCCCGGGAAACAGAGAGCAGGCGACGGCCGATTTGTTTGCGTTCCAGCAACGGTTCGTTTGGAATTGCTTCGGCATCCCGCTGAATGGCTTTATACATGTTTTGTACCACCGGGTCGGTTTTGAGTTGCTGCCTGAGCCGCTTCTCGATGTCGCGGTTAAACACCAGCCTGGGCTGTGCTTTCCGCAGGTGCTTTTTTACATACGCTACACTGATGGGATTTTCTAGCTTCGGACTGCCTTCTTCATCCGTTTGTGCATCAACAGTAAAGGTCACAGCTGCGAATGACAACAAAAAAATAAACAGGCGAAGGATGGAACGTTGCGTTTTGGTATCCATGGATTTTGCTTTTTAGCGATTTAACAGCTGTTTGTATCGAGTCAATGCTTCTTCGTAGTAATAATCGGCGTATGACAGCGGCACTTCGATTTCACTATTGCCTGGAAAATGTCCGGTGGAGTGCATTAGCAAATAAAAACACCTCTAAAATATACTAGGTTTGACTCGCTACTCAAGCATTATTTTGATCAATCTGTGTTTATATCAGTTATCGCAAACCTAGAGAAAATGTTTCATTTACGTAGTCGCTTACGCGGTAATTTTTACGAAAACGTTGTAGCAGACGAGTATAGAAAGTTAAAATAACCTATATTTGAATAACAAACGTAAAGGCACTACAATGAAAGCCTTACCGATTATAGCCCCCCTACTAATCGCCAGCATCTTTGTCGCGACAGGAGCGCGCGCGCAGGAAGAGTTCATCCCGCCCCCATCCCAAGAGCTGACCACGTTACCGTTTTCGTTGGCCGCTGAAAGCGTCATCCTCGTCAAAGGCATATTGGTGGGCACCCCCGATACATTGAACTTTATCCTCGATACAGGAAGTAGTGGTATTTCATTGGATTCGACTACCGCCAGCAGCCTTGGTTTTGTACCCGAAGAGTCGGACATCAATATCCGTGGCATTGCCGGCGTCCGAAAGGCCAAGTTTTTGTATGCCAAACAACTCAAACTCAATGACCTCATTGTAGACAGCCTCAACTTCCATATCAACGACTATGAGTTCCTATCGTATGTTTATGGCGCACGTATCGACGGCGTCATTGGCTACTCGCTGTTAAGCCGCTATATTCTGAAAATCGATTATGACGACCAGGAGATGACCATCTGTTCGCAGGGCACCATCAAATATCCGCGTGGGGGCCACCTATTGCGGCCGTTCATCCGTACCCTTCCTGTGCACAGCGCCCAGCTGAAAGACCACCGCAGAATCAGATCCCGTTTCCTTTTCGACATCGGGGCTGGGCTATCGTTGGTTTTGTCGAAGGAGTTCGAAACGGATAGTTCGGTCATGCGCAAGAAGCGTAAACGCTTTCCCATAGAAGCACATGGCGTGGGTGGGAAACTAGGCATGGAAATGACGCTCGTGAAGGATTTCCGGTTAGGCCCCTATCGTTTCCGCAATGTTCCTACCATGATATTTGAAGATGAATTCAATGTGACGTCCTATCCCTACCTCGGGGGGCTTATCGGCAACCAGATTCTGAAACGCTTCAACCTTATTATCAACTACCAGCGTCGTGAAATCCACCTCAAACCAAACTCGTTGTACCGCGAGCCGTTCGAGTATTCCTATTCCGGCATGGAACTCTATTACGTCGATGGTAATATCGTGGTGGGCTCCATCATTAAAGCCTCACCAGCGGCTATAGCGGGCATTGAAAAAGGCGATATCGTCATCGCAGTCGATAATAATGCCAACCAAAATTTCACCCAATATAAAAAGGCGTTGACATCGGCCAAGAAGCGAGTACGGCTTATTATACGGCGCGACGAGAAGCTGATGGAAATTGAGGTCAAGCTGATGAGTCTATTATAAGCAACGAGGTATGCCGATTATTTCTACCTTAGTGGTTGAAAAAGGTGATAGGTGAAAAAATTAACGGTCAGCAAACAGGAGAAAGAAACATTAGACGAAGCCATCACGCACTGGCGGGAGACCGGATTGATTGACAATACTTCGGCCGATCGGTTGAGTGAATCGTATGAGGTGAAGGGGTTCGACTGGAAAAGGCTCGCCCAGTACGCATTCTGGGTCGCCCTTTCGTGCGTGGTGTTGGCTTTCCTCTCGTTATTTGCCGACCAGCTGGTGCTCCGTTGGATCGAGCGGTTGTACGACACGCCCGATGTAGTTATCTGTATTTTCTGCTTGTTACTAGCCGTTGTATGCTATGCATGGGGGTTCCGTAATAAGCGCAAGCATCCCGACAAGACGTTTAGTAACGAGGCCCTGATGGCGCTTGGCGTATTCGCCACGGCTGCCTTCATTGGCTATTTCGGCAAAATAGTCGACAAAGGATCGGGGCACTTTTCGCTGCTGTTTCTCGCTTCGGTGGTGATTTACGGCGTACTCTCGGTAAAGCTATCTTCAAAACTAATCTGGATATTCACACTGGTTGCTTTTGGCGTATGGTTTGCAACTGAAACAGCTTATCACAGCAACTGGGGGTTCCGTTTTTGGGGCATGAACTACCCACTACGCTTTACGCTGTTTGGCGCGTTGCTCACGGCATTTGCGCTGTTCTGGCAACACCGAGTCAAACCAATCAGCCAATTCCAGCAGCTCACGTATATCATCGGACTTACCTACTTGATGACTGCACTATGGTTGCTGTCCATATTCGGCAATTACAGCGACCTGGACCTTTGGTCGCAGGTGCGGCAGTGGCACATTTTCTATTGGGGCTTATTATCGTCGGCAGTATCGCTGGGCCTGGCTTGGTACGGGTTGAAAAAGCACGATAATGTGGCCCGCGAATTCGGCATTGTCTTTTTGATTATCAACATTTATACCCGGTTTTTTGAGTACTTATGGGATAACATCAACCGGGCTGTTTTTTTCCTGTTACTCGCGCTATCCTTTTGGTACATCGGCCGCTGGGCCGAGCGGATATGGCGCAAGGGGATAAAATAAGGGTGCGCAGATTGGCACCCCTTTACCGAATTTGCTTAGCGCCTGAGGTTCTTATTGTTTAACAAACTGAACGCTTGCCTGTATTTTCACGTCGTCGCTCACCACTACCGCACCGGCTTCGGTAACGGCGCTCCACGTCAAACCGAATTCCTTGCGGCTGATCTTGCCTGACACCTCAAACCCGGCCTTGAAATTACCATATGGGTCGGTCACCGTGCCGCCAAACTCCACATCGAATTTCACGGGCTTCGTAGTTCCCCCGATAGTCAGGTCGCCACGCAATACAAACTCATCACTGCCCTTTTCTTCAATGGAAGTTGATGCGAACGTTATCTGCGGATGATTCGTCGCATCGAAGAAGTCGGCCGATTTCAAGTGCTCATCACGCTGCGATTGGTTGGTGTCGATGCTCGTTGTATCGATGGTGAAATCTACCTTACCGGTGGTAAAGTCATCTTCGTTTTCCGTCACCACCGTTCCGTCGAACGACCGGAAATAACCGGTAACTGTCGTGATGACCAAATGTTTCACCTTGAATGCTACCTCTGAGTGGGTAGGGTCTAACTTCCATGTTGTTGCCATAATGTCTTTTTTTAACTAGTTCGATGCAAAGGTACGTCCTGTTTCTTAAGCAGGCATTGAACTAGATTAAGTTCTTCATTTAGACAGAACAATCTTAATGGCAACTGGTTTTACCAACGTTTTTTATAGCGGTTGCTACCGAGAGTTAGCCCACCTTCACGTCATAAGTGATGTCCACGCCGCCGGCTGCGAGCATATCGTGAACCGAACAATATTTCTTTACCGCCAGTTCCGCTGCCTTCCCGGCTTTCACGGGATCGATGTCGCCTTTGAGGGAAAACGAGATGTGAATGCTTGTAAATACATTAGGAATGGCCTCCCGCCGTTCGCCCTCCACGTTGATTTGCAAATCGTCTATTTGCTGACGCTGCTTTTTGAGGATGCTCACCAAATCCAGCGCACTGCATGAGCCTAGCGCCATCAACACCAATTCCATGGGCCGTGCGCCCAGCCCTTCGCCGCCGATATCGGGCGAGCCGTCGATATGCACCTTTACCGGAGTGGTGTCGCTGCTGCCCTCAAAGTGGACCGCATCGTTGACTTTACTTAACTTGATATTCATGACTTGCTGTTCGTTAGTGCCTGTTCGAGATCGTCGATGATATCCGCCACATCTTCCAACCCCACCGAGATGCGTATACTGCCCGGCTGGATGCCAAGCTGCAGCCGTTCGGCCTCGGTCAGCTTGGAGTGGGTAGTGGATGTCGGGTGTGTCGCGATACTGCGCGAATCGCCCAAGTTGGACGTGATGCAAAGCATCTTCAACGCATCAAGGAACCGTTTGGCCCGGTCGTATCCGCCTTTGAGCACAAAGGTCACAACGCCACCACCAGCCTTCATCTGCTTCTTCGCAAGCGCATACTGCGGGTGCGAGGGCAGGAACGGGTAGCGTACCGTTTCCACCTCGGGGTTTGCTTCCAACGCTTCGGCCACAGCCAGTGCGTTGCTGCAATGGCGGTCCATCCGCAAGCCCAGTGTTTCGAGGCTTTTGGATAAAAGCCAGGCATTGAACGGTGCGAGCGACGGACCCGTATGGCGGATGAAAAACATAAGCTCATCAATCAATTCCTGTTTGCCTACCACCACACCGCCGAGCACACGCCCCTGGCCATCCATGTATTTGGTGGCCGAATGGCTCACCAGGTCAAACCCATATTGGATGGGTTTCTGAAGATACGGTGTAGCAAAGCAGTTGTCTACGTTGAGGATGATATCGGGATATTTCTCTTTGAACTTGCCCAGCCATTCCAGATCCACCAGTTCCAATCCGGGATTGGATGGTGTCTCGAGGAAAATCATCCGTGTATTGGGCTGGATGGCCTGTTCCCATGTTTCCGGATGGGCGGCATCCACATAGGTGGTGGTGATGCCCCACCGGGGGAACAATTTGGTGAAGAGTTGATGGGTGGAGCCAAATACTGCCCGGCACGACACGATGTGGTCGCCGCTTTTCAGCAGTGCCGCAAACGATGCAAACACCGCAGCCATGCCCGATGAGAATGCAAGGCCCGCCTCGGCACCTTCCATGGCACATACCTTATTGATAAATTCGGTGGTATTCGGGTTTGAGTAACGGGAATACACATTTCCCTGTTCTTCTTCAGCAAATATAGCACGGCTCTGCTCAGCGTCGTCGAAAATAAAGCTGGATGTAAGGTAGAGGGGTACCGCATGTTCCCGATAGGGAGAGCGGTCGGCCTGTTCGCGGATGGCCTTTGTTTGTTCGTTCATTTCCAATCTTAGTGAGGCAAATCTAGCCAAAGTCACGTGGAAATGCAAATTGCCTGCCCCCTGTTTTTCAGCCTTTCTTGGTCTTTAGCTGATGGTCTAGCGAATAGGGCCCCGACCCGACAACGAGGAAAACGAGGAGCAGTGCCAAGACCACCAATGAAACCCACAGTTCTGAATTAAGGAAGGTGAGCCCCCGGGTTATGTTCACGAAAAATACGGCAACAAACAACACGGGCAGTTGGAACGCCACGGCCAAGCGCGTGGTCAACCCTAGCGCGATGAGGATACCGCCTACGAGGTGTGCGAAAGCGACATAATGGACGGCACCCCACGTATAGACCTGGATATGGGCGTCTTCGATCAACTGTCTCAAGGCCTGTGTGTCAGCAAGAAACGTTACACCCTTCAGGAAAATAACAATACCCAAACCAATGCGGATAATATCTAGCCAACGGGGGTGGTGGGCATCGCCCCAGTACTCGATTTTTTCGATGACATTCATAATAGGTCTCCTTTCCGGTTAGACAACAAAAAAGCCAGCTTTTTGTTTGAAAGCCGGCTCCGTTTATTTTGTTTTACCGTTAACCGGCTATTTCTTGATGTACATCACTTCCTTTACGGCTTTGACCACACGTTCCACATTAGGCAGGGCTGCCTGCAACAACGTGGGGGCATACGGCAGGGGCACATCGGCCGACGCGATCCGCACCACCGGCGCATCCAGGTAGTCGAACGCATCGCGCTGTACCTTGTATGCAATTTCGGACGATATCGATGCCAGCGGCCATGCTTCTTCCACAATCACCAAGCGATTGGTCCGTTTCACCGACTCGATGATCGCACCGTAATCGATAGGGCGAACCGTACGCAAGTTGATGAGATCAACGTCGATTCCTTCTTTTGTCAATTCCTCGACAGCCGGCTCTACTACCCGCGGCAGCATTTTGCCGAATGTCACGACGGTTACGTCGTTGCCTGATTTCACGGTATGCGCCTTGCCAAGCTCAAGGTAATATTCCTCTTCCGGCACCTCGCCTTTATCGCCGTACATCACTTCCGATTCCATGAAGATGACCGGGTCGGGATCAATGATGGATTGTTTCAGCAGCCCTTTGGCATCGTAGGGATTCGCTGGCACCACGACTTTGAGGCCCGGCGTATTGGCATACCAGTTTTCAAAGTTTTGGGAGTGCTGGGCGGCGAGTTGTCCGGCATTGCCCGTAGGGCCACGAAATACAATAGGGATGGGAAACTGCCCACCGCTCATGGAATTCATTTTGGCGGCGGAGTTAATTACCTGGTCTATAGCAACCAATGAAAAGTTAAACGTCATGAATTCGATAATGGGCTTCAGCCCGTTCATGGCGGCACCGATGCCTATCCCGGCAAATCCCAGTTCGGAGATGGGTGTATCAATGACGCGCTTGGGGCCAAACTCATCCAGCATCCCCTGGCTCACCTTGTAGGCACCGTTGTATTCGGCCACCTCTTCACCCATCAAAAAAATCTTTTCGTCTTTGCGCATCTCTTCGTTCATCGCTTCACGAAGCGCTTCCCTGAATTGTATTTCTCTCATCGGTTGTTTATCGTTGTCGACAGTATATCGTTGTCAAAAAATATAGCATGCAAACCTACTACAAAAAATCGACATTTTTGAACCGGTTTCTGTCAAATTTTTGTGTTTAAGCGGTGTTCAGGCCATTCCATGTTGCGCGTAAAGTTCATGAGCCAGCGATTGAGGTTTTCGACGGCCTGCGCGAGTTGCCAGCTCGCCTTATTGCGGCGCTCCACATAGTTGGATATTGCACGTACCTGGAGCGCCGGTATACCGAAGTGCTGGGCCGCTTGGAACACCGCCGCCCCTTCCATGCTTTCGACATCGGCCGATAAGCGTTCGACAACAGCTTTGATGGCGGCGTCGTTACCGTGTACCGTATTCACGGTAATGCCTTTGCATGAGCGCAGGTTTTCGACCGATGGATGGGAATATCGGCTATAGAACGTACACGGTGTCAGTCCGGCAGCCTCACTGTCGATAAACCGCTCGCCGTCTTCAACGCCTAGCTCCGAAAAGATGTCCTCAACCACCCACACCACTTCGCCCAGTTGGATGGCGCGGTCAAAGCTGCCTGCCACGCCCACATTGAGCAACAGGTCGTAACGGGTACTGGCAAGCCGTTCGCCAAGTGCGAGCGCCGTTGCTACCATGCCTACGCCGGTGATGAGCGTATCCATCCCCTGCCGTCGCTGCACCGGCAGACCAAGAAACGGTTTGATTTCCGCTTCCGTAGCTGCAATGACCAATACATCCATTTGCTTTTAACCACGAATGTAGGCAAAATGAATTACTTTTGCCAGCAATGGTTTATCTAAGGGTGCTTTTACTACCGTTCTCGCTGCTTTACGGGTTGGCAATCTGGATCCGCAATCGGCTATACGATTGGGGGTGGTTGCGGTCGGTGGCTTTCGACAGGTCCGTTATTGTAGTGGGCAACCTTGCCGTGGGTGGCACCGGTAAAAGCCCGATGACCGAATACCTCGTACGGTTGCTTTCTCCACGCGGACGCTTAGCCACGTTGAGCCGCGGTTATGGCCGGAAAACGAAGGGTTTTCTGGAAGTGATGCCTGATGACACTGCCCGTCGCAGCGGTGATGAACCGCTCCAATTCAAACGCAAGTTCCCTGAAGTCACGGTTGCCGTAGATGAAGACCGCGTAGACGGCGTATCGCGGTTGATCCGAAGTGGGCATGACATCATCGTGCTCGACGATGCCTACCAGCACCGGGCATTGCGGCCGGGATTTGCGATCCTGCTGTTCGATTACCATGCAATGAGTAAACCGAATTGGCTGCTGCCTGCTGGCAACTATCGCGACGCTTTCAAGGAACGCCGACGTGCCGATGTGATGGTGGTTACTAAAACCCCACTGGGAGCCACGGAAGCCGAAAAAGATCGTATCCGCAGGGGGCTTTCTACTGCACGCCATATCCCCATCTTGTTCGCGGGCATCGGTTATGGGTCGCTTACACGGGTACTGGCGAATGAATCCGGCGCGGCTGCCTTGCACCGTGATGCCGCAGTACTGCTCCTTACGGGGATTGCCAACCCAGCGCCCCTTTACGAGTACCTGTCGTCGCAAGTGTCGGAAATCGTGCACATGCGTTATGCCGATCACCACGACTATTCCACAGCCGACATCCACAAGGTTGTCCGCCGCTTCGGTGAAATAAATAATCCAGACAAACTGATCGTCACCACAGAAAAAGACGCACAACGACTGCGGGAACCGGCGATTTCGGATTTAATGGTGGGGCTACCCCTCTATATGGTTCCAATCCATCTGGAGTTTGACCCCAAGGATGAGGCTACCTTCCGTGAACGCGTATTAGCCTACTGCTCCAGGCCACATTAATAGCTATTTCCGGTTTCCCCTGAAAGCATACATCAAATAAAACAGTGCTGGCAGGATGAAGATGCTACCCAGCACGAGTGCCCACCCCAGCGCATCGATACTGGCCAAGCCCCCGTGGTGGTCGGTTAGCGACAGGTCTCCGCCGTTCTTCAATAAAATGAGGTGCGGGTAGTGGCGATACGTCGCGGCAAAAAGAATCATCACCACCTGAAAACCGGCCAACAGCCGCATCCATAGCACGGAACGTCTGTTGAGCGCAACAAATAACGCGACCAACGACAGGGTGGCCAGCAGCACTGCCAGTTGTCCCCAAAGGTCTCCCACAATCCACTCCACAAGAGGGATACCCGACCGATGAGCTGACACGAAAACCGCTCCACCGCACGCCACAGCGATGGCAATGAATGCCCGAGCGAGCCGCACCAGCATCCGCTGGTGCCCGGCGTCTGCCGTTTGCCCCACGGCAAACACTGCCGCGAGGTAGCCGCATATGGCCACCGTGAAAAATCCTACGCTCACGCCAAAGGGATTCAGCCAGCTGTATACGTATGCCGACAAGAAGTCGGTCGCTTCCGTGTCGATCGTCCGCGAAACCGTCGCTGCCGCAATGATGCCCAGAAAAAACGGCGTAATAAGGCTTGATAGCGTAAAAACGTGCGAATAGACCGTTTGCATCTCATCCGTTACCGCATCGTAATGCCGGAAAGCAAACGCTGTCCCCCGTGCGATGATACCCAACAGCATCAGCACCAGCGGAATATGCATGTAAACCGACATGGTGGTGTAGATTTCCGGAAAGCCCACGAAAAGGATGACGATGGCAATGATCAACCACATGTGGTTGGCCTCCCAGATCGGCCCGATGGCATCATACATGATGTTGCGAACGGTTTTGCGATGCTTGGGTTTACTCACCAGCTCCACGATGCCCGCACCGAAATCAGCTCCACCTAACAGGATATACAGACAGATGGAAGCCCAGAGGTAAGCGATGACGATATACAGCATAGTCGTTATGGATTCTTTTGGTATTCGGGGTCTGTCGGATCGTATAATCTGCCCACCATCTTGATCTGCCGATACAGCAAGAATATCACAATCAGCGAAAGCGATATGAAAATCGCCGTAAACAGGTAGAACGAATAGACGATCCCGGGCATGGGCGTCACGGCGTCGGCCGTACGCATCACCTCATGGATAATCCACGGCTGCCGGCCCACCTCGGTGACGGTCCACCCTGCCTCCAAGGCGATGTACCCCATCGGAATGGCCACCACAAACAGCCGCAGTAGCCAACGGCTGGACAACCAGGGCCGCTTGCGGATCAACCCATACAGGTAGACAACCGCCAGCGCCGCCAGCAACATCCCCAACCCAATCATGAGCTGAAACGCATAGTGCGTTACGGCCACCGGTGGCCGATTCTCGCGCGGAACATCCTTGAGTCCCATCACCGGCTTGTCCACATCACCATGGGCAAGAAAACTCAGCAGTCCCGGTATTTTCAATGCATATCGCACCGTATCGTTCTCCTCATCGGGGATACCCCCCACGATAAACGGTGCCCGTGGCTCGGTATCAAAATGCGCCTCCATGGCTGCCAGTTTCACCGGCTGCCGCTTGGCTACGTCTTTCGCCGAAATATCTCCGCTGACCGGCTGCAATAATGCCGCTATACACGCCGAGAGTGCCGCAATGCGGAACGCCGCATGATGGAACGATGTATTTTTCCCTTTCAACAGCATCAGCGCGTGTACGCCGGCAACGGCAAAACCCGTGGCGACAAAAGCGGCCAGTACCATATGCAACGCCTGTGAAAACCACGCGTCGTTAAACATCGCAGCGATGGGATCGATGTTGAGGTATTGCCCGTCGACATAGTCGAAACCTGCCGGACTGTTCATCCACGCATTCGCGGCCACCACCAGGATACCGGAAGCGATACCACTCAGGCCCACCACCACACCGGTCGCCCAGTGGAACCACCGGTTGAACCGCCCCCAGCCATACAGGAAAAACCCGAGCGCAATGGCCTCGATGAAAAACGCGGTGCCCTCCAACGAAAATGGCATGCCGAAAATCGGTCCGGCATGTTCCATGAAGGTCGGCCACAGCAGCCCAAGCTCAAAAGAGAGCATCGTTCCCGATACTGCTCCTGTGGCAAAAAAAATGGCTACCCCGCGGCTCCAAGCTTTGGTAAGCCCTTTGTACAACACATTTCCCGTTTTCAGGTAAATGAAATGCGAAATGGACATGAAAAACGGCATCACCATGCCGATACAGGCAAAAATGATGTGGAAACCCAGGGACATGGCCATCTGTGAACGGGCCGCGAGAAAATCATCCATGCCGATACTGCGATTTGTCTCCCCAAAGCTACGGAAATAACAGCTATCCGCTGCGACCTTCTAATAGGCTATGCAAGCAAATGATTAATTTAAAAACGTTCTAAAAATTAATATCCCCTGCTTGTTAACTTTGTTTTTTGAGGTACTTGGTTAGGATCACGATCTGTTGTCCTTCAACCCTGCCCTCGATCTGTTCGGCATTGTCTTCGACCAGGCGAATATTCCTAACTACGGTACCCAATTTGGCACTGATAGTGCTGCCTTTCACATCCAGCGTTTTGGTTAATACCACCGAGTCACCGTTCTGCAGTACATTGCCGAACGCGTCTTTGTGGATGACGGCTTCACCCGGTTCTTCGGGTGCCGCCACAGCTTCTGCCCACGCCGACGTCTCCTCATCGAGGTAGAGGATATCCAGCGCATCCGCGGCCCAACTTTCGCCCTTCAGGCGGTTAAGCATCCGCCAAGCCAGCACCTGCACAGCAGGGACCTCGCTCCACATCGTATCCGGAAGGAATCGCCATTCGTCGGGGTTTACCGGCTCGCGACCCTCGATCTGCGCAAGTAACGACTGGCATACCACCACTTCATTTTCCGAGTGGTTATCCGGTGGCACGTGATATACCACCACTTCCGCTTCTTTACCACAGAGTTCACACTTGCCACCGCTTCGGGCCAACAGTTTATCGTTCATGGCCGCAAAGATAACAATGATTCCGATGTGTAGCGAAAAGCCTCTTTGCAGCGTTTAGCTTAAAAACTGACAATGTTATGAAAACAAGCTATTCCCTCTTTACTCTTTTGGCTACCCTGCTCTTTGGTGCGTGCGAAAAAAGCGACATCGAACACGAAAGCACCTTTGAGCGGAGTTACCACACGTGGTTGGATTTTAAAGCGGCCAGCGGCGACAGCTATCGCTATGAAGTCTCCGGCGCTACCTGGGCCGGATCGTCCTGGCGCACCACGATTACCGTCCGGGAGGGGAAGGTTGTGCAACGAGACTTCCAATACATCGTCTTCAATAATAACCCCATGCCCGACGGCGGCTGGGAGTCGGCTTCGATGGCCGATCTTTTGGACAGTTTTGGCTTTACCGCCGACGAGTTCGAAGAGCAGGAAGGACACTCGCTTCTCGAATCACTCCGGTGGACAGAGCACGAAGGTGAACTCGGACTGCACGAGATATCTCCTGCCAGTACCATACAGACCCTGGACGACATCTATGAAAAAGCCAGGTCTTTCTGGCTGAAAAAGCGCTCGGATGCGGAAGTCTATTTCGAGGCGAAAAACAACGGCCTGATTTCTTCCGCCGGCTTCGTGCCCAACAATTGCATGGACGATTGCTTTTCGGGTATCAGTATCCGGCTAATTGAAGCGATTGATTGACCATGCTCTTCTTTCGCTAACGGACCTGCTCGAATATTGTCTAAAATCATAACTTTGCCCCAACATGATGAATATACCTCGCTACATTTCCTTCTTTTTGGGCTTACTAGCCCTATCTTGCAGCAAAAAAGAACAGCCAGCAGAAATCGCTGATTTAGTTTTCCCTTCCGACACTTATTATGTGGGAGCGGGTAGCCAGACCTCGCTTTACATCATGCAGGGCAACAAAAGATACCAATTGCTTGCCGGCGATGAAACGATTATTGAAGCTGTAGCCGACGGTACTCCTTGGCCCGCTGGCCAGCTTACGGTGAAAGGTCTGAAAAAAGGGAGCTCCGTGTTGAGCGTGACAGACGAAATAACTGGAAAGGAAGTTTCGTTAACCATCCATGTGGTCGACCCGTTCCTGGTATCGAGGCTAGGACATGCTGTTCCGGCGGTTAAGTTTGACCCACTCGTACCAGAAGCAACACGAAAAACGATCCGGGAAGAAGTCAAAACGTTTGCAGATTTTGATCTGGATGACATCCTCGTCTTACATCGGAATAAGGAGCAGCGTTTTTTTGTTTTTGGAAAGGTAGACTTTGAAAAAGGGGAGAAACTTTCGGAATCCGCATTGAAGCAATCCGGGACGTATGAACTGGTCTTCAGCACAGACGGCGAACAGCAGCTAACCCTGCATTTTGACGGCGAAGGAAACTCCCTTTCCTTGGGCGTCTACGCAAACAGCGCATGGGCAAAGAACACCCTGCAGGAATTCAGCAGTGGTAAACAAAGCAGCCCGGCAATGGCAGAAAAACGGATGAGCGCTATCCATGCCGAAACGCCTATCGACTATTTCGATCGCCACATCAAGGTTTTCAAAGATTTAACATTCCACATCAACGCGGCCTATCCGGATATAGAAATCGAATCGGCAGCATTGTACCAGGAAGTCGAATTATGGCCCGATTTTCAGAATTATGGCTTGTCATTGGATGACGGTATTCTTGAATAACGACGCTACGCGATGTAATGATAAGGAGTAACGGCAACTTTCAACTTCGACACTAGTTCGCAATTCCTTCGAGATAGATTCGCCATGCCAGCACATTATAGCCGCCATACCTCTACAGTGATAGCACGTTCTACCACATGAAACGTGGACTCGACGTGGACTCACCGTGCTCACAGGGTGCAGGCATAGCGAAGCAGTCTCGAACCGTTGGCAAACAAGTGTCGAACAAGTATCGAAGCAATTTCGACCGAATGTGAATACGAGTGGTATTACAAGGCAGTTCATACTCCCGAAACTGCTGATGTCGTGACTTGGATTACGAGTCAGCGATTCTTTGGATTGATTACATTTAAGTCCTGAAACCTTGAGGAAGTCCTTTTCATTGTCCGCAATCAATGTCAAGTCATTGACAACTGCCGTGGCGGCAATAAGTGCATCTGGTAATTTGATTTTATGGATTTTTCGAATCCTAATTGTTTCGTTGACGATGTTATTGTCTAAACCGATTACGGTAGAATTAAATACAAATTGCTGGTAAATTAGCAGGTCGTTGGGATTTGAGGGTGCCTATGCCTGAAGTTCG
Source organism: Parapedobacter sp. (assembly GCF_035556095.1). Classification (GTDB taxonomy): domain Bacteria; phylum Bacteroidota; class Bacteroidia; order Sphingobacteriales; family Sphingobacteriaceae; genus Parapedobacter. The sequence goes on from NZ_DATMFT010000025.1 coordinate 84,215, forward strand.
ACTTCTGAAATAAAAGAAATACTGCCATCATCGTCGACAACGTCATCTAAAACACCAATGCCGTTTCGGGAAACGTTCCATTGAGGTATTTGATGATCACAGAGGTATCAATCAAATATCCCGTTGCCATTCGTTAGGTAATTCGGCTAACTGTTTGTCAATTTCCGCAAGGGAGTCCGCCAGCTTCTTCTTACCAGCCTGCATGTCCAGGATTTTCTCCTCAATACTGTCTTTACAAATCGTCCGATAAGCCATCACATGCTTGTCCTAACCAATGCGGCAACAACGGTCAATGGCTTGCACAATACTTCTTGTTGTTTATCTATGGTTAGTTTCTCGGTAGATAATTGGTCATTCATATACGCTTGGTTTGGCAAATAAAAATTAGATTCCGATTAGAAACGCCACTGAAATTCCATTTTTTAATCATTTGTTGTCGGAACTTTTCTATTCGGATACTTTGTTGATTATTATATCGGGTTTCTCCTCCTTCTCAACTTTCCCCTCCAACTCCTTCACCACCTCATCCAACATCCCTTCAAAGAATTGTACGATTTCCGCGGCCCGGTCTTTATAAAACGGTTGCGAAATGTTTGACAGGCCGATCTCCACGTTTTGCCACCACACCGTATGCGGGCTTAGTATCAATTGCATGCGTGCCGTTTCCATACTGCTCGTCAGGTACACAAAGTCCAAGAGTTTCCGGCCCGTTACCCCACTCCAATCAATTAATTCCGCTAAATCCACCCCATAGGGTTCAAACCCCACGGCACACCGCAGATAGGTGCTGACCCCCATTTCCAGCAGGTTCCGCAGCAACAGGAAGCAGGTATCCAGCTTCAATGCCGGTGCATCCTGAATGAGGGCGTTTAAGTTGTCCATGCAAGTCTTGGCATTCCGCCACGTTTTTTCGACACGCTCATACTCGGCTCTCCAATCCACATCTCTCACTTCAAAGGAAGGCTCGAAGGTCGCTTTCCTGCGCAAGATCCGGCCTTTGGTCCACAGCGTATGAAAGAAGCGGTTCCCTTCCGCTAGATTCTTTTGGACGGTTTTCGTGTTCAGGTAAACCACTATGGCGCTCGCGACTCCCACCTGCATGGTCCGGAAATGGAAGGGACCCTTGTTGTTCATCAACACCACGAGGTAGAGTTCCACTTTCGAGCCTCCTTCGCCATCTTCCCCCTCTTCCGGCCGGAACAGGTAATTGCCCGAGAAGCCGCCGGTATGGTAGTTCAGCAGCAAAACCTGCTCAGGATTGTGGTTCTGGCGTATTTTATCGAGCAGTTTGTTGACATCCCGCTTATACCGGTTCGGCCACGGAAAGTTGCTAAAGTCCTCACAGACCACTTGGGTAGCCGGGGCTAGGCCAGCCATCGGCTCTTTTGCAGGCTTTGTCGCGGCTGGTTCAATCAACTTTGCCTCTTCCTTCGGCAATTGCTCACGGTAAGCCTTTACCCGTGCAACCATCGAGCCAACCATCTCATCCATCGCCGCCTTAGCTTGCTCGCATTTGTCCAGCAGGATACCAAACTCGTCCTCCCCGATTTCAATGGATTCTTGTTTCTTCGCTTTCGTATAGCTTTGATCCAGCAGACGGAACAAATCCACCGATGGGCTATCATACGGGAAAATCGCTTGCAGCTGCGGCAATATCCCGCGAAGGGTTTTCATCAGATGCTCTACATTATGGCCCTTGCCTCCATTGATTCCCACCGTGGTCCGAAAGCCTTTCAATCTGAGTTCCAGAAACTGGTGCAACATGAACGTCGCCTGCGCGTAGTCGCCCTTAGCAAGAAAATTTTCTACGCCCTCCCGGAATTCGTCCGACCCCTTGCGGCATTTGTCGTAATTAAGTTCCGCCAACTCCAGCAGTCCTCCAATGGTTTTGTGGGAAAGCAACGGATTTCCCTTTTTTGACCCGGCATACAGCTCATGCTGTGGCAACGACGCATATGTGTAATACAGGCTTCCCTGTTTCAACTGGTTCTGCCATTCGCCAGCAAGAATGATATCAAAAGGAAGCGGTTCAGTATCCGAAAAACACAGCGATACCAGCGGTGCCATCGTTTTTGGCGCTAACCCTTTAACCGGGTTGACGACCAGCAGCAAATGTGGCCGTTCTTCTTCCAGATAGGGGTAAGAAAACAGGAAAATACGGTGCAAATCCATGCGCTGGGTCAGCCGCTCGACAAGTTGTTGGTTGAATACTTCTTTCATAATAGTTTATTATTTGTATAGATTTTCAATACAAACGTAAAGACATTATTTTAATAAGACAAATTTTTGTTAAGATTTTCTATACAATCCGTATGTTTACCGGAACAAACGATTAGGAATATGACATCTTTGGGCGAGATCCTGGCAAAGCGGTCGGTCAACAAATCGATGGTAGCCCGACGTACGGGACTGAGTAAAGCGCGGATAAATGAGCTGACATTGACCCCCACAGCCAAGCTGCGGGCCGATGAACTTTACCTCATTGCCAAGGCTATTGATATGGGACCGTGCGATCTATTGCATGCGCTTTGCGGCCACCTGAAGCTCAAGGAGCAGGGTGGCGGTAAAACACCTGCCGCATGAACGATTTTATACTTGAAGTGATGTGCCCGATTGATGATGACGCCCCGCAAAAAACATTGCTTACGGCCAGTATATTGGGTCGGCTCTCGTTCCCGGAAATGGAACTGTTGGATTGGATCCAGATTTCCGGCACTCATAAGTTTGAAGGAATCGCGCTATTTGCCGAAAGCGCCGAAACTATATCTTTTTTGCTCTGCGAGGACCCCGACGACGGTAGCGCCGAATCGACGATTTATAAGTTGGCCGTACCAAAGTGAAGGAATGTCGGTGCACAAGCTCATTAAATTACATAAATAGCTACATTTGTCCATGCTGTTAGCCTACGTCAACTGGGATGTGAATCCTGAAATTTTCCAATTGTGGGGTTTCCCGCTAAGGTACTACGGTCTGCTGTTCGGGACAGGTATCCTACTGAGCATCCTGCTGCTAAAGCGGATCTACGGCCGTGAGCAGCTGAGCGAATCGGCATACGACAACCTCATCGTCTATGGCTTTGTGGGCATATTTGTAGGTGCACGGTTGGGGCACTGCCTGTTTTATGATTTCGCGTATTACACGCAGCATCCGCTGGAAGCCGTTCTTCCGATACAGCAAGACGCCAACGGCGATTACCGCTTTGTGGGCTATCAGGGCCTTGCGAGCCACGGGGGTGCCATCGGGCTGATTACCGCTTTATTGCTTTACGCTAGGAAATACAAGGTCACATTTATCCGCGTGCTTGATATGGTCGGCATCGCCACCCCGCTCGCCTGCGGCTTCATCCGCCTGGCGAACCTGATGAATTCGGAGATGATTGGACACCCCACGGATATGCCGTGGGCGTTCATCTTCCGGAACATCGACGGCATCCCGCGCCACCCGGCACAGCTTTACGAATCAATGGCCTACTTTTCCATATTCCTGCTGGTGGCCCTGCTTTACCGCAAAAATATCCACAAAATCGGGCACGGATTTTACTTTGGGCTGTCCATCTTCCTGATGTGCGCCATGCGGTTCCTCATTGAATTTGTAAAAGAAGACCAGGTGGGGTTCGAAAACGGCATGTTATTGAACATGGGGCAGCTCTTAAGCCTCCCGTTCATTGCTGTCGGGCTTTACTTGACCATCCGGGAGCTGTGCAAAAACAAAGAAGCAGATAATACCAGTGTTCCAGACCAGTCGGCCGCAATCGTTGACAATTAGCCGCGAGCACTACTTCCTATCGCTCGCCGACATAAAATCCACGTCGAGCAATTTTCTCAGGCTCGCCTGAGCCCATGCAGCCGGCATGTGGCGCAATAGCGTATTCCGAAAGCCAATCAGCCAAGGGTGCGCAAGCTGTGCCGATTTGCCTATCCACCACGACGTTTCCGTAATATAACGAGTCCGCGCCAGCCGTCGCTTTTCGAAACGTAGGAAGGCCTCCTCGACGTTCGTCCGGCGGGACACCTCGTCGCATAATACCACGACGTCTTCGAGTGCCTGGCATGCCCCCTGCCCCATATTCGGCGTAGTCGCATGGGCGGCATCGCCGATAAGGAGTATACGGCCATAAGCAAAATGGCCGAGGGGTTTGATATCGATGATGTCGTTCCATAAAAGGTCCTCATCGCCCGTGGCGGCTAGGAGTTCCGGTATCGGTGCATGGTAATCACCGAATCGGCTGACCAAATCACTAACGGTGTAACCGCGGTAGACCGGATTTGCGGGCGTCGCGTTAATGCATGCATACCAGTAGATGCGGTCGCCTACCAACGGGGTCATCCCGAAACGGCCATTCCTTCCCCACGTTTCAGATCCCTTGAGCAGTCCGATGGATTGATTGGAAATTGTGGCCCGCCAACAGGTATACCCCGCGTAGCGGGGTGAAGCGTTTGGCAGCAACTGCTGCCGTGCCGCCGAATGCACACCATCGGCCACTATCAGGTAGCGGCACCGGGCACGCTCCCCGTCTTCAAAGGCCAGTTCAATAGCGGTGCCCGTTTCCTCAAACTGTTTCAAGCGTTTTCCCAGCACAACTATATCGGCTACCCTGCCAAGCAGCAGCTGGTGGAGGTCGGCGCGGTGTACCGAAAAATTCAATTGCTGGTAACGCGAACTTATTTTTTGCGTGTCGGGGGCGATTAATGTACGGCCGCGCTGATCCAGTATCGTATAGCTGTCGGTATAAAATCCAATCTGTTCTACCTCCTCACGAAGGCCCAGGTAGGCAAAGGCCTGCATGGCATTTGCGGCTAGGCCAAATCCGGCCCCGGCACCTTTTAGCAGAGGTGCCTGCTCAAATACACGTACCTCCTTGCCCAAAGCAGACAACCCGATGGCCGCGGAAAGCCCCGCAACGCCGCCTCCGATAATGGCATATTCCACCGTCTCCACGTGCTCACTGGTTAGTCAGCCGCACCGAATACCTTCTTCAGCAGCGAGGTGGTCCGGAAAACTGGGTTGTCGCGGATGGCGCTTTCCTTTTCTGCCACCATTTTGAAAACCCCGGATATCGTTTCGTTGGTCACATAGCTGTTCAGGTCGGTATCAATCGACTGGTTCATCAAGCCGTTGTATTTACTAATGATCTGCTCCCATACGCGGTCGGCACCCACCTTACCCAGCGAACCTTCCACTTTCGGCTTAAAGGCCGTAAATAACTTTTCGGATGTCTTACCCTTCAGATAGTTAGTCGCCGCTACGCTGTCGCCCAGCAGTATCGCTTTGGCATCGTCAAACGTCATGGACGTAATGGCGTTTGCGAAAATAGGCACTCCCTCCTGTACGGCATCCTCTGCCGCCCTGTTGAGCAGCAGCAGTCCCTGGTCTGCCAGGTTGCCCAGCCCAACACCACGCAACGCGGCGTCGACCTTTCTCAGCTCCTTCGGAAGGAGTATTTTCACCAGCTCATTCTTGAAAAACCCGTCTTCGGCGCCCAGCTTCGTAATACCTTCTTTTACACCGATGTTCAGTGCTTCCTTCAATGCGCCCGACACCTCCCCGGTGGATAATCCTGTCAGGTCGATGTTCTTCTTTTTACCGTCGCCATCCGCTCCCTGCTCACCCTCCACCGCTTTTTTCAACCGATCGAATAGGCCCTGTGCCTGTACCGACGTATATCCCGTAGCTCCCATGAGCAACACCACTAATAGAATTTTCTTAATCGTCATCCTCTGTTTATTTTATTATTTCTGTGGCAAAGGTACACAACGTGGACGAACCATTCCGACCAAGAACTTTTGGAAACAACGTTTCTTTCATTAAATTTGCTACTATGGATACATTCATCATTAAGGTACCAGAAAACAAAACATCTTTGGTAAAGCCTTGAAGCTTATCAATCCGTACGATTTATAAACCAGTTTCAATTGGCTCTATGAAAAGTTCTTTCTTTTTGTCCCTTTTCCTTCTCTGCTGCTCCTTCGGACAACCGCAGCAAACCTGGCTCGCCCTCGGCGATTCCATTACGTACCTTAACGAACACACCGGCGAAACGGATTACCGCATCACCAAAGGGTACATGACGCTTGTTACCGAAGAACGCCCCGGCCTCCGCTACATCAACCAAGGGCATAACGGCTGGACCGCGGTACGGATTGCCGAACAGATCGAGGACCTCGGGCTGGTAAAGGCCGACTATTATACGGTATTCTTGGGTACGAACGATTGGTGGGCCGGACTGCCCCTTGGCTCGTTGACCGACTACCGGAACAACACCGGCGCCGGTACCACCAGCGGTGCCTTCCGTATCATCACCGATAAACTCAAGCAGCTGAATCCAGATGCGCCCATCATCCTCATCACCCCCATGCAACGGGCCGACTTTGTGTATATCAACGATTATAAAAACAACGCTTGGGGTTCATACAAACCGAATCGGAGTGGTCAGACGCTGGAGCAATTCGCCGATACGATCCGGGCAATTGGCCAGGCGGCCGGATTCGAGGTAGTCGACCTGTACCACCATCCAAAGCTGAAGCTCGAAAAACTAGTAAAATTCAAATGGCTGAAAAAGCCGGGGAGCGATGAGTATCGTAAATACCGATATCCTACGTATATACAAGCGCCCTTCAACCCCGAGAGGGACGAATATCCCTATCCGCAAACAGCCATCGACATGACATACGATGGACTACACCCCTCGGATAAAGGTTATCGCGTAATAGCCAACGAACTCTCAAAACATTTTTGACAAACATTCAACGACGACACCCCCAGCCATCCTAGCATGACCGAGGCACTGAACGAGTTGTTTGCTCTTGGATGATTTTGTACATCCGTTAAACTGTCCGCTAGTGAACAGCAAGTGTTCGATATCGAACACATCCACCGCAGAGCATATCCACATTATGCTCATTATCAGTGTATTGTCTTTTTGGCGTTAAATCTGCATCTTTTTTTCTACAACAACAGGGCTCCATGCCATTAGGCCGAAGTCCAAAAGATAAACATGCGAAGCACCATAAAAACCACCCTCCGCCACCTCTGGCGCAACCGCCTCTTCACGGCACTAAACGTGCTTGGACTTGCTATTGGCATCAGCGCATGCTGGGTGGTTTACAGCATTGTTGATTACGAGTTGAGCTTTGACAAAGCACACCCGGATGCCGAGCGTATCTATCAAATTGTGGGGCGTTATAAAGAGGGGGGACAGGAAAGCGGTTTCGGCGGTGTACCTCTTCCACTAGCTCCTTCACTATCCGAAGGGATTGCAGGCTTGGAACTTGTGGTACCCCTATATAATCAGTATACGGAAACGCTTACAATACCCGCTACAGGCAACCAGCCGGAGCGGAAAATAGAAGCTCCACAGGTTGTGGCAACGAGACCTGCCTATTTCGACCTCGTCCCACACCGGTGGCTAGCCGGCAACAAACAAACTTCCCTCGACGCACCAGACAAGGTGGTGCTTACGGAATCGCGTGCTGCGGATTACTTCCCAGGCTTCAAACCCGAAGATATACTTGGTAAGACCTTAATGTACGACACGGTAGCACGGACCGTAACCGGGGTGATCGCCGACCTCAACTACCCCAGCAGCTTTGGAGAAAAAGAGTTTATAGCCGTACCGGCCTCCGAATGGACGGCTGATACCTGGGGCGGCTCAAATTCAGCACATCTCGTTTTCGTAAAAGTCGCGGAAGGCACACCTATCCAACCAATCGTGGATTTCGCTACCGAAAAACGGTTGGCATTCACTGCCGAACTGCAAAAGGAGTATGGATTTGAAGCTTGGTTCGAAGCTTTGCCACTCGCAGAGAAGCACTTCGCGCCCGAATACGCCGCCGGCTCGCGGTCGGCCAGTATGCATGTGCTATACGGCCTGGTCGGCATCGGTTTTTTCCTACTCATACTGGCCTGCATCAACTATATCAACCTCAGTACCGCACAGGTGCCGCAGCGTGCTAAAGAAATAGGCGTTCGCAAAACACTCGGCGGTACCCCACTGACGCTAATCGGTAGCTTTCTCGTAGAGACGTTGGCCGTTGCCGTGATGGCGCTCCTGCTGGCTATACCGATGGCCGGCCTATTCATGGCGATATTTCCCGAATTTATTCCGGAAGGCCTCAAGGCATTTAAAAACCCGCTGGGACTAACACTTTTCCTCACGTCGCTGCTCATCGTCATCGCGCTGTCGGCCGGCATCTACCCCGCCTGGCTCGCCACCAAGGTGCGAACGGTACAGGTATTGAAAGGGCAGGGCGAAAAAATGATCGTCGGTGCCCGGCTGAACCTAAGAAAGGCCCTCATAGTTTTCCAGTTCATCATCGCGCAGGTGTTTATCGTCAGCGCACTTATCATCGGGCAGCAGCTCAACTACACGCTGGATAAAGACCTTGGCTTTACCCACGATGCGGTAGTCAACATCGGCACACCCTACCGCTCAGATCAAGGGGCCGATATCGACCCATTTCTCTACAAACAGGCACTGGCACAGCATCCTGAAATTACGGGCGTTGCGCTGGGCCATGAACCGCTCAACAATAACCACTGGGGTACGGATCTCCGCATCACGACCGATAGCGGTGACGTGCGGGTAAATATGCCCCGGAAATACATCGACGCGGATTACCTCGACCTTTATCAAATCAAATTGCTGGCAGGCACCAACATCCAGCAGACCGATACCCTCCGCGATGTCATCATCAATGATGCCGCACGCAAGGCTTTCGGCTTTAAGACGCCACAGGCTGCTATCGGTCAGCTTGTTACTATGGGGGGCAGCAGTAATCGATATCCCATTGTGGGGGTTATTGCCGATTTTCACCAGAAAGACCTGCATGTAGTAATCGAACCCCTTGCATTGGGAACGACCAACCAAAGGAACTATCTACAAACCTTCAACATCAAACTGCCGACCGACCGGAAACAATGGAAAAAAGCCCTTGCGGCGATGGAACAGGAATGGAAAGCCATTTACCCAAATGCGCCTTTTGAATACCGGTCTAATGATGAGCGTATAAAGGGCTTGTACGAATCGGAATACCGGATGGCCAAACTCATTGGATTGGCCACCGGCGTAACCATCCTGGTAAGCTGCCTCGGCCTGTTCGGCCTGGCTACGCTCACCGCATTCCAGCGCACCAAGGAAATCGGTATTCGCAAAGTGCTGGGGGCAACCGTATCCGGCATCGTGGCCTTGCTGTCCAAAGACTTCGTAAAGTTGGTAATGGTTGCTGTCGTGGTCGCTTCGCCGATAGCCTGGTGGGCGATGACCAAATGGTTGGAAGATTTTGCTTACCGCATCGACATTCAGTGGTGGATGTTTGGGGTAGCAGGGGCGGCAGCCGTTGCCATTGCACTGATCACCGTAAGCTGGCAAGCAATCCGGGCGGCGGTAGCCAATCCGGTGAATAGCTTGAGGGATGAGTAATCAATGGAATAAGGATGAAAAAAGGAAGGAGCAAAGACGGGTTAGGCTAACGACTAAGTACTTTATACTACAGCTAAAGAAATGTTAACGAACTATCTCAAAATAACATTCCGCAGCCTCTGGAAAACCAGGGGGCACAACTTCCTGAATATCTTTGGCCTTACCGTGGGCATCACCGCGGCAGCGCTTATATTCCTGTGGGTGGAGGATGAAATGGGTTATGACGATTTTCCGGGAAAAGAAAACATATATATAGTCAAATCAAAGCAGACCCTTGATGGGGTCACGAAAGTATTTGATGCCGTTCCCGGTCTTTTCGGCCCGGCGATCAAAGACGAAATACCTGACATTAATTACGCGGCTCGAGTATCGTGGAAAACCACCTCCCTGTTTGCGGTGGACGACAGCCGCATCTATCAAGATGGTTATTTCGCCGAGCCGGATTTCATGGATATATTCTCGTTGCAATTCGTAGAAGGTGACAGCAAAACAGCCATGGATGCGCCTAATGACTTAGTAATTACCCAATCTGCCGCGGCACGCCTTTTCGGAAATGAATCTGCACTTGGCAAGACAGTCAGGCTCGACGACAAGGAAAGCTTCTTGATCTCTGGCGTGGTCAAAGACCTGCCCAAAAACAGCACTTATCAATTCGACTGGCTCATCCCTTTTGAAACATACGAGAACGCAAACCAACAGATGGTGCGGCAGTGGAACAACTTCTCGCTAATGACCTTTGTGCAATTGAATCCATCAGCCGACCTAGCGGTGGTCGACGGGCAACTCCGTAACTTTGTCAACCTCAAGTTGGGAGACCATCAACGGACTGCAAACCAATTCCTATATCCCATGGCGCGTTGGCGGTTGTACAATAGCGCTGACAGCAACGGCAATGAACAGGAAGGCCGTATAAAATACGTACGATTGTTTAGTGTCATTGCTTGGGTGGTGTTGGTCATTGCCTGCATCAATTTTATGAACCTTGCCACCGCCCGTTCGGAAAAACGGGCCAAAGAAGTAGGCATGCGTAAAGTCGTAGGTGCTACACGGACATCGCTTATTGGTCAATTTTTAAGCGAATCCTTGGTCTTGGCTGCAATCTCGGCCGTATTCGCGGTTGTGCTTGTTTATCTTGTTATCGGAGGGTTCAATAGCTTGATCGAAAAGGAACTGTCGATAACCCCACTTAAAGTCACGCACCTCATTTTCCTAGGTAATGTTGTGCTGGTTTGTGGACTGCTTTCGGGAATCTACCCAGCATTTTATCTTTCTTCGTTCAATCCGATATCCACGCTAAAAAGCACAAAACAAAAAGTTTTCTCAGGAAGGTTTATCCGCCAGGGATTAGTGGTGCTGCAATATACCGCCTCCATCACGCTTATTGTTTGTACCATAATTATATTCCAGCAAATCAGTTATGTTAAAGGACGTGACAAGGGTTTCGAATCAAGCCAAGTGCTCCTTACCCCGATACGCGGTAATATATTAGCGCATGTTGACGCCATCAAGGAGCAACTGAAAGAAACAGGTGTAATTGAAGAAGTAGGGCTCAGTAACGCTGGGGTACTATCGCCAAGGGAGAGTACATGGGCAGTCGGTTGGCAAGGGAAAGACCCGAACAAGCAAGTGACTATAGGTGTTCTGCAAGCCGATGCAGGCTTTATCCCTGCCTTGGGCATGCAGTTGACAGACGGGCGCAACTTCAGGGATAGACTATTGGGCGACGGAAATAGCGTCATCATCAACGAAGCATTTGCCAAGTTGATCAAACCGGACGGCAAAGTGGCCGGACAGACCATCCGTTGGAACGATTGGGATTATACCGTTATAGGTATAGTGCAGGATTTTGTGTACAACAACGTTTATGCACCATCGGAACCCTTGTTTTTACATCCACTTACGTGGGGTAGCGGTTTTGTAAACATCAAAATCCGTGCAGGAGCTGATATCCCTAAGGCCGTATCGCATATAACGTCTGTAATGAAAGCCAACAACCCCGAATATCCATTTGAATATACTTTTCTCGACGAGAAATTCGACGAGAAATTCAAATCCGAAATACTGATTCAAAAACTGGCCGGTGTGTTCGCCGTACTGTCTATTGTCATTTCGTGCCTCGGGCTGTTTGGCCTCGCAGCATTCACTGCCGAGCGTCGGACAAAAGAGATGGGCATCCGCAAGGTGTTGGGGGCTTCGATAGCAACGCTCGTCGGCTTGCTAAACCGGGAGTTTGTGATTCTCGTACTGGTGTCCTGCCTCGTGGCGTTCCCCATCGCTTGGTGGATTATGTACGATTGGCTTGACAATTACGAGTACCGCACCGACCTGCATTGGTGGGTGTTTGCACTGGCGGGCATCGGGGCATTGACGATTGCATTATTTACGGTGAGTTCGCAGGCCATCAAAGCTGCCCTGACAAACCCGACCGAGAGTTTAAGAAATGAGTGATTAACCACCTAATGATAAAAGCCTGTGTGGCAAACACCATAGGTAGTTCAACTGCCGAATAAATGCAAAGAAAATGATAAAGAGCTATTTCAACATTAATATGGTGTAACCTTTGGAAAAATAAAGAGTACTCAGCGCGGTAAGTGGCAGGCTATCCGCGCAGCAATCGCCAATCCGGTGGATTCGTTGAGTGATGAATAATTGGATGTTAGCGTGCGTAAGGTGATAGCCCGTGGAATGGGCAAATCGATTCACGAATAGATTAAATAAAAGTCTAGACAAAATATTAGTAAGATACAACACGAATTCAAATGTTCACAAGTTCATAAATATAAAAATGACTGAAATTTATTTTAAAACCGCGTGGCGCATGATAGTTAAGGATAAAACCTATGCCATCATCAACGTAGTCGGTCTGACGGTAGGACTCTGTGCTTGCATGTTAATGGCTACTGTCGTGCTGGACGACATATCGTATGATAGATTCTGGACACATCGGGACGCGCTGTACCGCATCGTTACCGTCGATACCACCGCAGGCTTGGAAGGAAAATCGGAAGTAGCCTACTCCAACCTGGGCATTGAGATGGCGAACAACCTGCCTGAAATATCACGGGCAGCAGCCGTACAGAAATGGCAATATGACTTCCGCAAGACTAAAGCTGATGAAGAAGCAATCACGATGGATGTCATCGTTGCAGACACCAATATTTGGGGAATGCTCGACTTTGCTATTTTGGCCGGAAGCCCGCGGCAATACACCCCCGGTATAAATAACCTCATTATTTCCGAGCGTTTCCGAAAAACACACTTCGTCGACGAAAACCCAATAGGAAAAACCATCTATAGTGTATCCACTTATGACGACGAAGCCAAACCTTTCCTTATTACTGGAGTCATGGCCGATTTGCCAACCAATACGTATCTACGAGCTGACGGGCTAGAGATTACCCAACCAGCAAGCGAGGCACTCAGCCGCGAAGGATGGGGTAACCACGAAGAACAGCTGGTGCTCATGAAGCCCAATACGGATATGGCCGTTTTTACCACGAAAGCAAATCGCTGGTACCGAAATTTCCTTGCAGATGCTTCGGAACTCGCTCTAAAAAATCCTCCATTATATGAGTTTCAACCCATCACGGATATATACCTCAATTCGGAATTTGCCTACCAGGAGGTCAAAGGTAGCTGGAGCAACATCTATATCTTTTCGGTAGTAGCCGTTCTGCTCCTGGCCATCGCCTGTATCAATTTTGTAAATCTAAATACGGCACGTATTATCCGCAGATTTCGCGAAACGGGTGTCCGTAAGGTGTTGGGCGCGACAAGGAGGCAGCTCATTCGCCAGGTTCTTACGGAAAGCTTGCTGTTCTTCAGCACGTCTGCACTGTTGGCTTTTGCACTATATGGGTTAGCATTGGCACCATTAGAACGTTTCCTCACTCACGGGCTTGCCGTCGATTTCATGACCAACTTACCCTTGTTCGCAGCGGGTACCGTAGCCGTCTTGCTTATTGCAGTTTTAACGAGTATCTACCCCGCCATCGTGTTATCTGGGTTCAAAACCACCTCGGCGTTGCGTAATCGCTTTGCACCGGATACGATTGTCAGCATTTCCACTGTACGGAAAGTGTTGGTCGCCACTCAATTTAGCTTTGCTTTGCTCGTGCTTATTGGTATGATTACCGTGTGGAGGCAGATGCAGTTCATGGCCAACAAAGATCTGGGTTACAATACCGACCACATACTGACCATCAACAGCTTTTCTGCCGGCGGGAAAGGCGGTATTCTGAAACAAGAAATCGCCAAGCTTCCCGGCGTAGCACACGTGAGCCTCTCGGAGTGGTTACCAACTCAGGGTACGGGAGGTATATCATTAAATCTCACCCATCCAAAACGGCCCTATGAACACGTACAGGTAAACATCATCTTTGGCGACAGGGATTTACCGACGTTGCTCGGATTGCGCGTCGAAGAGGGGCGCTTGTTTGATCAACGAGAAGCAACTATCGGCTTAACGCGTGATATGCTGTTTTCGGAGGATAAAGACACCCGAAGGCAGTACAGGAACCACGCTAAAGTGATTCTTATGGCCAGTACCGCTAGCCTGTTCGACATCACCTCCCTAGATACATTTGTTCCGTCATTTATTGGCACACCTATCGGTATTGTAAGTGATTTCCATAGTGTCTCGCTACACAATCCAATAAAACCAACCATGATCCACGTAAGCGAAGACATCCAATATCCTTGTGTCCTCATCAAAGTGATGCCGGGGTATGAATCACAGGTCATGCGCAGTGTTAACCAACTTTGGAAACATTTCCACGACGAAAAACCACTCCAATTGCAGTGGCTCGACGATATGGTGAAATCCCAATATGAAAAAGAAGCCCAGCAAGCCATCTTATTTAAGCTTTTCACCGCACTGACGCTATTCCTTGCTGTTCTCGGCCTTCTTGGCCTCGTTGTACATTCCACAGCGCAGCGTGTGAAAGAAATCGGAGTCCGTAAGGTGCTAGGGGCTTCAGTTGGTAGCATTGTGCGGCTATTCGTTTCAGATTACATAAAGCTGGTCACCTTCGCCCTAATCGTAGCCACACCTATTGCGTGGTGGGCGATGAACTTGTGGTTGGAAGATTTTGCTTATCGCATCGAAATCCAATGGTGGATGTTTGCGTTGGCGGGATTAGTGGCCGTAGTGATAGCGCTGCTCACCATAAGTGGACAGGCCATCCGGGCCGCATCGGCCAATCCGGTGAATAGTTTGAGGGCTGAGTGATGAACGGAATAAGGATGATAAGAGCAAGGAACAAGGACGTGGTAATCCCATATCTTATATCTAGTGTTTAAAAATGATAAAACCATCCGACCGAAGGGAGGATAGCTGAAGCACCAATAAAAACAAACGATATGCTGAAAAACTACATAAAAACCACCCTTCGCCACTTATGGCGCAATCGCCTATTTACCGGACTCAACATCCTCGGCTTGGCTATCGGCATCAGCGCCTGCTGGATCATCTTCCGGATTGTTGACCACGAATTCAGCTACGATGCCGGCTTGCCCAATAGCGATCGCATATTCAAGGTCATCAGTACGTTCGACAGGGACGGCGAACAACGCGCCATCGGGGGGGCGTCGGCACCGTTGTACCAAGGAATCGAAGACGAAATAACCGGAGTGGAGCACGTGGTGCCCGCTTTCCGCCAGTGGGTCTACCACGTCGAAATCAGGCGGCAAAACCAACCTCCTTTTGTGAAGGAAGAGCCCGAAGGCATTATAGCCACGAACACCGCCTACTTTCAAATGCTTCCCTATCGGTGGTTGGCAGGCGACAAGCATAATGCCCTCGACGTCCCCGAAAGCGTGGTGCTGACCGAAAGCCGTGCAAACCTATACTTTCCGGACACCAAGCCGGAGGCCATGTTGAATAAAACCATCACCTACTACGGACAGGATACGGTAACCCGTACCGTAACAGGCATCGTTGCCGATTATGACACGCCTTCCGAATTTGCCGGACAGGAGTTTGTCGTACTGCCGAGAATAGCTTACGAAACGTATCAATGGACGAACACCAACGGCACCGATCGATTGTATCTACAATTCGGCAAAGGGGCAAATGTGGATGCCAAACGGCAGCAAATCAACGAACTGGACGCGCGCCATTGGGCAGCACTTGCGGAAGAGCAACAGAACCAGGGAAAAACGGATGCTCCCCCGCGCAGCCGGACCTATGAGCTCCTTCCCATCAGGGATGTCCACTTCGCCACACACGTGTCGGAATATAATGTAACCAAAACTAGTAAACCGGTAATGTACGGGCTTATCGGGATAGGGATTTTCCTGTTGCTCCTTGCCTGCATCAACTACATCAACATGAGTGTAGCCCAAATTCCGCAACGGGGCAAGGAAATCGGCGTGCGTAAAACGCTCGGTGGCGGCCACTGGCAGCTGATTAGCCAGTTCCTCAGCGAAACGCTGGCCGTTACCCTCATGGCATCGGCGCTGGCATTTGCCTTTACCCGCTTAGGCTTTTGGCTACTGGAAGACATTATCCCCGCGGGTATCACGCCACAGGGCAATGGTTACGAGCTTATCGGGTTTATACTTGCCCTCATTGTACTCGTCACACTCGCCGCGGGCGGCTATCCAAGTTGGCTGATTACCCGGGTAAAAACAGTTAATGTGTTCAAGAAATGGTTTGACAACCAGACGCCCATACGCGGGTTTAGCTTGCAGAAAGTGCTGATTGTCTTCCAGTTTACCATTGCATTGGTGTTTATCATCTGCACGATTATCGTAAGCACCCAACTGCGCCATACCCTTAAAGCCGACATGGGTTTTGACAAAGACGCCACGGTACTGGTGGATGTGCCCTGGAAATACACGAATGACCCACATTACGAAGGCAAGCAATTCACACTGCTGACCGAAATCCGCACGCTTCCGGGAGTTGCCAACGTAGCCATGGGAACGGCGCCCTTGTCGTCCGGCTATTCGTCAAGTCCGTTCGGCTATGTGCCGGACGGGAAGGACCCTATAGAAATCACCGGCTTCAAGAAAACCATCGATACCGCGTACCTGGGGTTATATAAAATGGAATTATTGGCAGGTCGGAATATCCATGCTTCCGATACCATCTCCGAGTTTATCATCAACGAAACGGCTGCCGAAGCATTTGGCTTCGCTACTCCGCAGGAAGCCATTGGGCAGTTTATCGGCCAACGCGGCAATACCAAACATCCCATTGTCGGCGTCGTCAAGGATTTCCATACGCAGGATTTTTATACTCCCATTACATCGACAATCCTATCGAGCTACAAAGCGAACCTCTCTTCATTCAACATCAAGCTGGACAGTAGGGACCCCGATCGTTGGCAAGCAACCTTGAAAGCCATTGGCCAGAAATGGGCACGATTTTATCCCGCCGATGGCTATCAATTTCGTTTTTACGACGAAACGCTGGAGGCCATGTATCGACAGGAGAGGCAGGTTGGCCGATTGATTAATCTGGCCACCACCATTACCATCCTGATCAGTTGCCTCGGGTTGTTCGGTTTAGCCACCCTCATTGCTTTCCAGCGCACTAAGGAAATCGGCATCCGGAAAGTATTAGGTGCTTCCATTTCAGGCATCGTGGCCCTGCTGTCCAAAGACTTTGTAAAATTAGTGTGTTTGGCCATTGTCATCGCCTCACCCATCGCGTGGTGGGCGATGACCAAATGGTTGGAAGATTTCGCTTACCGCATCGATATCCAATGGTGGATGTTCGTCATGGCGGGACTGGCGGCGGTTGTCATCGCACTGCTCACCGTGAGCTGGCAGGCCATACGCGCCGCGGTGGCGAATCCGGTGGAGTCGCTTCGGGATGAATGATATATTGGAGCAAAGAGCAAGGATTAAAGATGCAACGGTCTCTTGGCGAATATCTGATGTTTAAGGACTTCTTACTAAACACTAAAATATGATAACCAATTACATCAAAACGGCTTGGCGGAACCTTTGGCGCAACAAAGTTTTCACGCTCATCAATATCCTAGGGCTAGCGTTCGGGCTGGCTAGCATACTGTCGCTAGCGTTGTTGGTAAACCAATACTTCTCGCGCGATGAATTCCACGAGCGGAAGGATAGGATGTATTACCTCAAAACAACTACGCCGGACGGAAACAGCCATCAACAAACCACATTCCCTTTGCTGGATGAGATTGCCGCCACCTGCCCGGAAGTGGAAGCAGCCTCCCACTGGCAAATCGGTTACAATCCTTGGTTGTCGTTCGGAGAGTATGAGGTTCAGGAGAATACCGTCTATGTAGACCCTGATTTTTTACAGCTGTTTTCATTCAAACTGGCGGAGGGGGAGCCGACAACAGCCATGCACGAAAGCCAATCGCTGGTTATTTCCAAACGGGTAAAGACCCAACTATTTGGTGATAAACCGGCATTGGGCGAAATGGTCATCGTATCGGATAGCATCCCACGTACGGTAACCGGCGTACTGGACATACCGGCAACTTCCTCCCTCGCTGCGGATGTGTTTCTCCCAGTACAGTTTCTCCGGGACCATGTAGACGGCTTTGAGGAAATGGCCAATTGGTACAATGTCTTTGCGCCGGGGTACCTTGTGCTCCGAGACGGGGCCGACCCCGAACGCTTAAACCAGAAAATCGCGGGTATTGTCCAACACCATTACGCCCCCCAGATAAACAACAATGTGGTAAACGTTGTCCCTTTTACCCAGCTGAAAACAGAAGTAGGAGATACGGTGCGTAAGGTCATCATCGGAGCAGTTGCCGCAGCTGTCTTTATCTTGTTGATCATCGTGGTTAACTTGATTAACCTCAATATGGCCATCTTATTCAGGCGCACCAAGGATGTCGCCGTACGGCGGATCGTCGGTTCCTCCAAATGGAATAGTCTCGTGCAATTCGGTATAGAAAACGGTCTTGTGATGATACTATCGCTCATTTTGGGCTTGATTATCTTCCGGTTGGTTTTACTGAGGCTCTTAAACGATGTGATAGGCGGAAGTTTGGGCCAAGTGGATTTGCAACCAGGATATGCTGTGGCTATCCTGGTTGCTGCCGTTGCGTTAGCAGCTGTATTTCTTGCCGCTATCATACCTAGCTTACGCCTCAATAGCCTGAGGCTAACGGAAGCCGTTAAAGGAAAGGTTAGCAATAAGATGGGGAAAAGCGGTATCCGGAATACCTTCATCACTACACAGTTTGTACTGGGCATCACATTCCTATGCATGGCTTTTATCCTGAACAAGCAAATCCGGCACATGAAAAGTACGCCGCTAGGTTTCAACGCTGAAGATGTGGTTGTAGGTACGCTGGACCTCGCATTTGAGCAGCCCGAACAAGCGGACAGCCGTTTCGATGTCATGCTTCAATCGCTGAAAGCCAATCCTTACGTAAAAGCTATTTCTACTTCTCAAGAAATCCCTACCGCTTATTGGGGTAATGGCAATGGTTTTGCCGATGTTGAAGGTGGCACGGAGAGATATATTCAGTACTTGCAGGCCGATGCCGGTTTTGCCGAAACGTTCCAGATCCCGATTGTTGCCGGTCGGAATTTCGACGATCGCCTCAAGGCGACGGAAGACGATAAAATACTCATCAATGAAACGGCGGCGACGGCGTTTGGTTGGACAGACCCGATCGGGAAAAAACTCCGCCAAAATGGGTCGGACCAAGTGGTCACTGTTATCGGTGTAATGAAAGATTTTCACTATGGTAGCCTTGCTCATGCCATAGGCCCTTTAATCCATTTTTATGGGGGCGAAGCTGGGCTTGCATCCAACAGTTACTTAAGTATCCGCATTGACCCCCAACGCAAAACGCAGATCATGGCCGAACTAACGGATGCTTTCAAACAAATCCCGTCCAAAAAGACATTTGCCTATCAGGTGATGGATGAGCGGGTGGCCAACCAGTATGCCCTGCTCGACGGGATATTGGTGGTAACCAATTATGTGGCCTTGTTGATATTACTGATCGCATGCATGGGACTATTGGGGCTATCCACGATTTTTGCCCAGCAACGGGTAAAGGAAATCGGTATCCGCAAGGTACTGGGCGCATCAGTATCGGGTATCGTAAGGCTACTTTCGACGGATTTCATTAAACTCGTGGTGATGGCCGTCGTCATCGCCTCACCGATTGCGTGGTGGGCCATGAACAAATGGCTGGAAGACTTCGCCTACCGCATCGATATCCAATGGTGGATGTTTGCCGTGGCAGGATCGGCAGCGGTGGTCATCGCGCTGCTGACCGTAAGCTGGCAGGCCATACGGGCAGCGGTGGCCAATCCGGTGGAGTCACTGCGTGACGAGTGATTAGTAGAATAAAGATGGAAAGAGCAAGGAATAAGGACGCTATGGTCTGATGTTTAATGTCTAAAAAATGATTAGAAACTATTTCAAAATTGCCTGGCGGAACCTGATAAGGAACAAGCTATTTTCATCCATCAATATCGCTGGCTTGTCACTGGGTGTCGCGGCATGTTTTATTATCATGCTGTATGTACAGGATGAGTTAAGCTATGATAAGTTCCATGAGCATGCCCCGAATATCGTGCGGATGGTTTTCCGTGCCGACATCAATGGCGGCAAAATAAACGAAAGCATTGTGATGGCTCCGGTGGCCCAAACCATGGTGAACGACTTCCCGGAAGTACAGGATGCCACCAGGCTGCTCGATTATGGCTACCGAAAGTGGCTGCATGGAGATGACGTATTTGAAGGCGACCGGTTTGCTTTCGCCGACCCCAATGTCTTCAGCATCTTCACGCTACCGATGGTTGAGGGCAACTCCGAAACGGCCTTGCTCAAACCCCACACGGTCGTCATCACACAATCTACCGCCAGGAAATATTTTGGCGAAGAAAATGCGATCGGGAAAACCATCGTATTGACCGATGATGGCAACCAACCTTATGTGGTAACGGGTGTCATCGAAGACATTCCTGTCAATTCCCATTTCCACTTCGATTTATTGGGTTCCATGGTGGGCTACGCCGATGCGAAGTCTGATTCGTGGATGTATGGCGGATTTCACACCTATCTCCTGTTAAGGTCGGGCAGCGACCTGGAACAGTTGGAAGCCAGGTTTCCGCAAATGGTTAAGACCTATATGGGTCCGCAGATTCAGGAGCACATGGGCATAAGCTTGGAGCAATTCACCACCCAAGGCAATCGGCTTGGATTTGACTTACAACCCTTGTCGGATATCCATCTTAATTCCTACACGACAACGGAATTTCAGCCAGGCGGGAATAAGGCGTTTGTGTACATCTTTTCGGGTATTGCCCTGTTTATGGTGGCGGTGGCCTGCATCAACTTCGTCAACCTTTCTACAGCGGGCGCATCCAAACGGGCAAAGGAGGTCGGGATAAGGAAGGTGGTAGGCTCTGGTAGGTTCCAACTCATCAAACAATTCCTATCCGAATCGACTCTCATCTCGTGTTTTTCGCTAATGGTCGCATTCATACTGGTGCAGCTCGTCTTACCGGCGTTCAATCACATTTCGGGCAAGGAGTTAACCATTGATGTTGGACCTACGCTCGCCCTGGTCTGCTTGGGCATGCTGGTGGGTGCAATTGCTGGTATTTATCCGGCTTTTTACTTGTCTTCATTCAAGCCTGTCGCAGTGCTAAAGGGCAAGCCCTCGGGCCGCGTTAAAACCGTCAGCCTAAGAAGTGGACTTGTCGTGTTTCAGTTCTTTGTTTCAGTAACGCTCATTATCGGGACCATAGTCGTGTACGAGCAAATGAGGTATATACAAAACAAGGATCTCGGTTTCGATAAAGAACAGCTCATCACCATCCCAAATTCTTATGCACTGGGCAACAATGAACAGGTATTTAAACGGCAGCTATTGCAGGATTCAAGGGTAGTAAGCGCAACGGCATCGTGGTATAAGCCCGCCGGGCCCAGCCATTACAACAATGCACTGGCCTACCCGCAAGGCAACGATAAGCATATTGTAAATGGAGTAGATTATCATGTGGATGAAGATTATATCCCAACATTGGGTATGCACATCATCCAAGGAAGGAATTTTTCCAAAGATCTCGCCACGGACTCTTCAGGAATTATTGTAAATGAGACCGCGGCAAGGGCCTTGGGTTGGGACGCATCAATCGCTGTAGGCAAAACCATAATCAGGCAAAACAGTCCGAAAGGCGATAACTTTCCTTTCCGTATAGTCGGCGTGGTAAAAAACTTCCATTTCAAGTCGTTGCACGAGGCCATCAGTCCGCTGTTTTTGACACTTCATCCCGAAGGCGGACTCATCTTTAAAATAAACACACCGGATATCTCGGGCTTGCTGGCAACAATGGAGCAGCAATGGGATGACTTTGGTACAGGCGAGCCCTTTACGTACGCATTCATGGACGACCTGTTCCGTCATACCTATGCCGCCGAGCAGGAAACAGCCATTATTCTTAATATGTTCACCGTACTGACCATATTGGTGGCGTGTCTTGGGTTGTTTGGGTTAGCAACCTTTACGGCAGAACAACGAATCAAAGAAATTGGGATAAGGAAGGTATTGGGAGCTACCGTAACACAGGTAACGCAATTGCTGTCTAAAGGCTTTTTGAAATTGGTACTCGTTGCTTCACTGATTGCCTTTCCGATCGCTTGGTTTGCGATGGATCGATGGCTTGCTAATTTCGCCTACCGCATCGAAATCCAATGGTGGATGTTTGCGCTGGCGGGATTAGTGGCCGTAGTGATAGCGCTGCTCACCATAAGTGGACAGGCCATCCGGGCAGCGGTGGCCAACCCGGTGGAGTCGTTGCGGGATGAGTAATTAGAAATCGGAATTAGGGCAAAAAGCGTGTGTTGTACCAACTACGAAACAAATGATAAAAAACTATTTCAGCATCGCATTCAGATCATTGTATCGGAATATTCTTCCTAACGTCATTAACATTGGTGGGCTGGCTGTCGCCTTATCGGTCGTCGTGTTGATTCTGTTGTGGGTACAGCACGAACGCTCATATAACTCCGTGAATAGCGATGCCGACCACATTTTTTTGTTAACTGAATTCAACAGCGGTAGCGGCGAGTATAGCGAGTCAGCGCCATATGCCGCCAGCCAAGCTATCAAATCAGAAATCCCCGAGGTAGAGCGGGTTGCTGTGGCTTTTCCTGGAAGCTATATGGATCTGGTGTTTGCTTTGGATGACAAACGCTTTTTTGAAAGGGACCTTTTATTCATTGATTCAAATTGGATAAACCTACTTGATTACCGGATCACCGCAGGGTCATTCGATCGGTTGCGGACCGAGCCGAATGTCATCGCCATCAGCGAGTCTAAAGCCGAACATTATTTTGGTAGGGAACCCGCGGTTGGAAAAACAATCGTCGTCGACAGCATTCCTACCACGGTTGTAGCGGTATTTGCCGATGTCCCCGCAAATTCTACCTTTCATCAAGGGGTCTTACTGCCCCATCAGGATTTGTTAAAGAAGACCTACTTCCAAAATTATACAGATGAATGGGGTGCATACATCCCCTACGTCATCATCAAACCACATCGCAACGCAGACCCCGCGGTAATCGCGTCTAAGATAACACCGATATTCGCGAAAAATCAACCCTACAAAGAAGAAGGGGAATTTCACCATCATTTGGTTCCCTTATCCGGTATTCATTTGGGAGGGTTCCAATTCTCAACATTACCGCAAGGTAACAAACAATCAATCGTCATATTTTCGGCGCTAGCATTTTTGTTACTACTTACGGCAAGTGTAAATTTCGTCAACCTTTCGATAGCGCGGATGACTACCCGTCATAAGGAAATCGGCATCCGAAAAGTAAGCGGAGCTGCCAAGTGGCAACTATTCAACCAAATAATGACCGAAACACTGGTAACGGTTCTTATCAGCTCGGTAGTAACCCTATTACTCGTCGTTTTACTATTACCGCATTTCAATCGGTATTTTGAAACCTCGCTGGTATTTTCCTTGGCCGACGTAGAAACCTTGGTTTTGCTGGCAGCCACCTTTGTGGTGGTCATGCTCCTCACAGGGGTTTATCCAGCTTTACTGACTGGCAAAGCCAGTCCGCTCAATCTCTTCAAAGGGCGGGTTTTGGAACACAGCGACAACCGTCGGTTCCGTGAGATGTTGATGGTGGGCCAGATGGTTCTTGCTGTTGCCATGGTGGTAGCCGTTATCGTCATTCATAGGCAATTCAAGTATATCCAGCTAGCTACCGAAGCATACCAGATGGACCAAGTTTTTATCTTCCAAAGAAAGACAAACACGGGCGAGGTGATTTACCCCGGGTCTCCGGAGCAAGCCAACTACCTCCGTGGCGTTAATACCCTTAAAGAGGAGCTTTTGCGAAACAGTTCAATCAAGGCAGTCACGCGTGTTAACGGGGCTTCGTTAATCGATAACCCCAGAAGCATGGGAGTTGAACATGAGTGGATTGGCTATCCCAAAAAAGGGAACCTCCCGAAAGCTGTACGGTTATGGGTCGACCACGACTACCTGGATTTGGCCGATATTGAATTAGTCGCAGGCCGGTGGTTTGACGACAACAATGTCTCCGACCAAAATAACATCATTATCAACGAGACCGCAATTAATGCTTTTGGCTTAAACGAACCGGTCGTGGGTACTACTTTCGATGTGCTCGGTATGTACCAAGGGACAATTATCGGAGTCGTCAAAGATTTCCATCACGCCAGCCTACACCAACCGATTGAGCCAGTAATCATTGAACTTGATCAGCACGCGATGGGAGGCAAATTCATGGTAGAGGCCCAAGATGGACGTGTTGCCGAAGCACTCGCTGTTACGGAAGCGGCTTGGAAAAGACAATATCCCGATAAACCTTTTGAATATACTTTTTTGGATGAGGAATTCGACCGGCTTTACAAGAGTGATCGAAAAGCCTTGGTTTTCTCGATGGTGTTTGCCGCTATGAGCTTGCTCATTTCCGCACTCGGCATATTGGCGATGGCCATGTTTGTAACCCAACAACGGGTAAAAGAGGTCGGTATCCGCAAGGTACTAGGCGCATCGGTATCGGAGATCGTGGCCCTTTTATCGCGAGACTTTGTCAAACTGGTGTTTCTGGCAATTCTCATCGCCACCCCGATAGCCTGGTGGGCGATGACCAAATGGCTGGAAGATTTCGCTTACCGAATCGACATCCAGTGGTGGATGTTTGCTACTGCCGGACTGGTGGCGATGGTGATCGCCCTCCTTACCGTCAGTTGGCAAGCCATACGGGCAGCGGTGGCCAATCCAGTGGACAGTTTGAGGGATGAGTAATAAGGAATTGGAATAAGGATGGAAGAAACCTAAAAAATGATCAAGAACCATTTTAAAATCGCTTGGCGCACAATGTTAAGCAATCGAGCCTACTCCGTTATAAACTTAACGGGGCTGACCATCGGCCTCACCGTGGTGATGTGCATTACAACATTGGTTATGGATGATCTGTCGTACGATAAGCAATGGACATTATCCGACGAATTATTCGCTATCAATTCAGTGAACACCGACCAGGATGGAAATATCCTCTATCGGGGCCCGGGTGCTCTCGCAGGCCTCGGGAACGCCTTGAAACAGCAGTTCCCCTCGATCCTTGAACACACCAATCTAAGTACGGCAAAACTGAACCTGATACTTGACCAATCCACTAACCGGCACATAACGCTTGCCACGTTGGATACCGATACCAACTTCTTCAACCTATTTGATACGTACTGCTTGGAAGGTAATCCGAAACAAATCATTGCCGGCGTCAAGAATCTGGTGATTACGGAAAGCCTACATCGGGAATATTTCAAAGGTGTAAAAGTGATTGGCGAAACCTTTTATAACCGGCCTAACCAGGGTGAACCACAACCCTATATAGTAACGGCTATTATCCGTGATTTACCACAAAATACGCACTTACGTGCGGAGGCCATCGAGCTTTCTGAAAAAGAAAGCCAAGCGCTAAGCCCTTACGGTGCAGGCTATGTTACCAAACAATATGTGCGGATAAAGAAAGGTACCGATATGGGTATGCTGACAACCCAAACAAACACTTGGTACCAAGATTATTTGACACAGAAAGCGGACGAGTATCGAAGCGGTTTTGAGTTTCAGGCTATCCGAGATATCCATCTGCGTTCCGGCTTTGGTGCCAAAAAAGAACCGAGGGACGTCTATGTGCTAGCAGGAATCGGCTTATTAATATTGACACTAGCCAGCATCAATTTCATCAATTTGAGTTTTGCCCATGCACTGAAACGCTCGCTGGAGATGGGTGTGCGGAAAACATTTGGCGCCCGACGGGTCCAACTGGTCCTGCAGGGCGTCACCGAAAGTCTAGTATTCTTCGGTTTGTCCTTTGCAATGGCCTTTTTTCTCTACCTACTGGTAATTCCGGGAATAGAAACATACATTGGCTATTCGCTTACCTTGGTATTTCACCGTTCACTCCTGTTGGGCTCGCTTCTGCTGGTAGGATGGCTGGGCCTAGGATTGAGTTGCGGTTTAGCACCAGCGTGGTCGTTGGCAAAAACAAAAACCTCCCATGCGTTGAAAAAACGGATGGAAATTCTCCGCATCCCATTGAAAACCGGCCTAACCAGCACACTTATTGTTTTGCAGTTCAGCATTGCCATGCTTGTCTTAGTGGGTATGCTTACCATTCGGCAACAGTTGCGGTACATGCTGGAGAAAGATTTGGGCTATGAGCCTGCTAATCTCCTCGTTTTGGACTACATGTCGTGGGAAGGGAAAGGCGCGGCATTCAAGCAGACACTATTGCAACAGCCGGGCATCACCGCAGTAAGTTTATCCCATTGGGCACCGGGGAGCGGCCACTACGTGACCAGGCGTATCACCGCTCCGGATAACCCAAATGAAGCCGTGGAAACCTCTTTTATTGAGGCCGATTTCGACTTTTTGAGCGTAATCGGATTCAGGCTCATGGATGGGCGTATGTTGAGCAACTCCTTCGCAAAAGATAACCTTACGAATGTGGACGGATGGGATGAGGGCTATATGGTCGACTTTCCAAATGCATTATATACACAAACAGCTGCTCTTCGTTTGGGTGCGACACTGAACGAAGCGGACCAAAATGGTCATGGCATACCCGTGGGGATTATACAAGATTTCCATTTCAACAGTCTTCGCGAACCGATAGAAGCGGTTATACTCCAGGGTCGGCACGAGTTGGACCGGGGGTGCCTATTGGTCCGGGTTGCCAAAGGCAAAGAAAGAGAGGCCTTGGCAGCGGTGGAGGCTGCTTGGAACCAAACGTTTCCCGGTCGGTTGCCCCGAATGAATTGGACAGACGAAATGCTTATCGATCAATACCAAAGTGAACGGAAACAATTTCACCAGTTGCTGTTATTCAGTGGAATCAGCATGTTGTTAGCGGTTTTAGGCGTATTTGGTATCGTCGTCTATACCGTAGAGCGTAAAGTAAGGGAAATCGGCATCCGTAAGGTGTTTGGAGCCTCGGTATATTCCATTATGTGTCTCCTCTCCATGAATTTCTTTAAATTAGTCTGCCTAGCGGCAGTGATCGCTTTCCCAACCGCTTGGTGGATAATGAGCGATTGGCTGGAGGATTTTGCGTATCGCATTGAAATTCCTTGGTGGTTCTTTGCACTTACCGGCCTATTCACGCTTTGCAGTATGTTAATCGTAGTCGGTTTCAGAACGTTCAAAGCAGCAGTGGCCAATCCCGTGGATAGTTTGAGGGACGAGTGATGGGTTTATTGGATGAAGGAGCAAGGATTGATGGAGTAAAGATTGACTTTTCCAACGACTAAGTACTTTGTACTAACTACTAAAGAATGATAAAGAACTATTTTAAAATTGCTTGGCGCACGATAGCCAAAGATAACGTCTATTCAATTATCAATGTTGCAGGTCTCACTATCGGGCTATGCGCATGTATGCTGGTAAGTACCGTTGTACTGGATAATTTGTCTTACGATAAGTTCTGGACGCGTAAAGACGACCTGTACCGCATCATTACCCACGACTCTACTCGGGCACTAGCCGGCAAGAAAGCCTTAGCACCCGCAGGCCTCGGCGATGCACTTAAAGACAATTTTCCAGAAGTGGAAGCCACTTCGAAGATACACACATGGCGTTACGACTTCCGTAAGGCAAAAACCGATGGTGAACCCACTCACATGAAGGTCATAAGGGCCGATACCAATGTGTGGAACATGCTCGATTTTACCATCACGGCAGGCAATCCACAACATTATACCAACGATGTGAATAACCTGATCATCACCGATCGGTTTCGGCAACAAAATTTCCCAAATGAAAACCCGATAGGTAAAATCCTCTATAGCGGAGCCAATGCCACTCCATTTCTAATCACAGGCGTAATAGCGGATTTACCGACGAATACCTACCTTCGGGCTGAAGGGTTGCACGTTACCAAAGCGTCTCCCCGAGCGCTTAGCCGTAATGGGTGGGACGGCTACTACGAAGAGGAACTGATCTTGATGAAACCTAATACGGATATAGCCGCATTTACGAAAAAAGTCAATCATTGGTATCGCAATTTTTTGACTGACGTACCAGACAGCAAAAAAGGAGCGATAAGTTCGTATGAGTTTCAACCCATCGGTGATATCTATTTAAAATCGGACTTCGCAGATCAAGACGTAAAAGGCAGCCCGAGCGATATGTTTATTTTCTCCATAGTCGCCGTACTTCTTTTGGCTATCGCGTGCATCAACTTTGTCAACCTTAGCAGTGCCCGTGCGATCAGGCGATTGCGCGAAACAGGTATCCGTAAAGTCGTAGGAGCTTCAAAAAGCCAGCTTACTTCCCAGTTCTTGGTCGAAGGGTTGTTGTTCTTTGGTATTTCCATGGTACTTGCCTGTAGCCTTTACGCGTTATTTCTACGGCCCTTGAATCAATTTATTGGCCATGAACTTACCGTAAGTCTAATCGGCGATATGCCGTTATTCTTGTCGCTTCTTTTACTGGTTTTATTTATCGGATTGATTACCAGCACCTACCCCGCCACAATGATATCGGGTTTTAAGGCAAGCAATGCCTTAAAAAATCGTTTTGGAGCAAGTAATCTGTCAACCGTTTCCACCGCTCGCAAAATACTGATAGCAACCCAATTTGGCCTTGCTCTGCTAGTGCTTATTGGCATGATTACCGTTTGGCGGCAGATGCGGTTTATGGCAGATAAAGACCTAGGGTTCAACCCTTCCAATGTGCTAACCATACGCTCTTTCAACACGAGAGGTTCCAGCGGTGCACTGAAACACGAAATATCTCAGATTCCCGGTGTCGATCAGGTCAGCTTCACAAGATGGGTCCCAACCCTTGGTACCGGTGATATGGTCATGAAGCTGCCCCATCCCCAACGTCCGGCCGAAACCATAGAACTTAACTTTATCATTGGCGATACCGATTTACCGGCATTACTGGGTTTTCGTCTTTTGGATGGGCGCCTTTTTGACAATCGGGACGTAAACACCGCAACAACGGCGTTCAGGATCGATGAAGCGGGGCTGATGAGCCCCCTAAAGTCTTCCAAGGTGTTGCTGACGGCCAACACTGCTAAACAGCTTGAAATACCAATGCTCGAAGAATCTGCGCCGTTAATGAATGCTACTCCAGTAGGTATTATCGACGATTTTCACAGCGTTTCCCTTCGGGACCCTATTAAACCCACCGTTATCCAGCTAGATGGCGATCTAAATTATGCCTCCGTGCTAATAAAAGTGAAAGCAGGGTATGAATCACGCGTGATGCGTAACCTCAACCTACTGTGGAAGCAATTCCATCCCGAACAAACGCTGAGACTGGATTGGCTGGAAGATTTGGTCAAAAATCAATATGAAAAAGAAACGAAGTTAAGTTACTTGTTTACACTTTTCAGTATCCTAACCTTATTTTTAGCGTCACTGGGTATCTTCGGGCTGGTCGTACAGGCCACCGGACAACGTGTGAAAGAAATCGGCATCCGAAAGGTCCTGGGAGCATCCGTCGCTAGCATTGTACGGCTATTCGCCATTGATTATATCAAATTGGTGGCGATTGCCCTCGTCATTGCCTCGCCCATCGCGTGGTGGGCGATGACCCGGTGGTTGGAAGATTTCGCTTACCGTATCGACGTGGCGTGGTGGATATTTGCTTTGGCTGGAGTGATCGCCGGGGCAACTGCGCTACTAACGGTTGGCTGGCAGGCCATACGGGCAGCGGTAGTCAACCCGGTTGAGTCGTTGCGGGATGAGTAAGTATATAAAGATGAGTAAGTATATAAATTTATGAAATACGCGATAAAAATTGCCCTCCGTAGCCTGAAGAAAGGAAAGCTATATACACTTATCCATATTTTCGGCTTGACGTTGGGTATCACCGCTTGTTTGTTGATCGGTACGGTCGTAATCGATGAACTGTCTTACGACAAGCAATGGAGCCGTTCAGCCGACACCTATCGCTTGTTATCCATCCGGGAGGGTGGTGGCGCTTATTCCCAAAAGGGCGGAACGGTTTACGCCGGGCTTGCACCGGCATTAAAGCAATACTTTCCCGAAGTAGCCGATTACAGTGAAATCTATCCCGTATCCGCTCACCTGAAAATTGAAAAGACCGACCCGCTACCACTCGAAACAACGATGCTTCACGCAGATACGGTAGTGCTACAGCTGTTGGACATCAACTTACTTGCGCACGAAGATATTACTCCCGCAGGAGACATCAATAAAATCATCTTATCCGAATCGTTCAGCAAGACCCATTTTTCCGGGAAAAATCCGTTGGGGCAACGGGTTTATGATGTGCCCCAATATGGCGAAAAAGCCAACGAATACATGGTGGCTGGTGTGATGAAAGACATCCCATCGAATACCCACCTGCGGGCAGATATGATTTTACTAAGAGAACGTAAAGAACACGCGCTCGCCAAAGACGGCAAAGGCCCAGGGATGCGGTATGCAAGACATTACATCCTGCTGCGTGAAGGGACCGACCCCCGGCTGTTTGAGCAAAAGATAAACAGTTGGTACGCCCAGTTTACTGAAAAAGACAACATACGGTTTGCCCTGCAACCAATGTCCGACATCTACTTGAAAACGGATTTCCCCGCGTACCAATTCGTAAAAGGCAATATAAAACACAGCTATATTTTCGCCGCCGTAGCAGCATTGCTGCTGCTCATTGCCAGTATCAACTACATCAACCTCAGCACGGCGCACGCCAGCAGCCGATTGAAAGAGACTGGTGTGCAGAAAATACTGGGTGCTTCGCGTAAACGGATTTTGTTGCAATCATTACTCGAATCACTGCTCATTTTCAGCGTAGCCGGTGGTTTATCGTGGGTATGCTATCAGCTGGCTTTCCCAGCCATGGAGCGATTTATCGGCCATCCACTGGCATTCAGCTTCACGGCTGCGGGGCCTTATCTCGCATACGCCCTTATCGCGTTCTTTTCCATTTGCCTGTTCAGCGGATTATACCCGGCTTGGTTAGTATCTGGCTTCCGTGTAATGGGCACCATGCAAGAGGTGCTGAAGGCGGGTAAAACCAGCCAAGGGTGGCTACGAAAAAGTCTTGTTGTAGCCCAGTTTGCTATTTCCATCGCGATCCTCGTATCCATGCTGGTTGTTCAGCAACAGGTAGATTTTCTCAAAACCAAGGACGTTGGGTTCGATACCGATGGACTGCTCAGCATCAACCATGTGTCTTGGGATAATAAATCAAACACACTGCGCACCGAATTATTGAGGAATC
Source organism: Parapedobacter sp. (assembly GCF_035556095.1). GTDB lineage: Bacteria > Bacteroidota > Bacteroidia > Sphingobacteriales > Sphingobacteriaceae > Parapedobacter. The sequence goes on from NZ_DATMFT010000025.1 coordinate 115,341, forward strand.
CGGCTATCCAATCCTTAAGTTTTACCAATTGGTTGCCTACAGATGGTGCGGGACCAACGTTAAATACCGTACCAAATCCCCACGACCCCACCAAGCAAATCGAACTTTGGTCCATTGATGGTGAGCCCTCTATGGCCCGGACCCTCGGTTTGCGACTAAAGGAAGGCCGGTTTCTTGATCCGGTCAGAATGGGGGATGCCATCCAAGCTAATGATTTTGAAGCGATGAATACTGTGCGACCTTGCGTGATGTCCGCTAGCACCGCTCGCCTTCTCCAAGTAGCAGAATTGAACCAGCCGCTGCATAACGCTGGCTTCATGCCCGTGGGTATTGTGGAAGACTTTAACAGTGAATCCCTCCATAAACAAACGGTACCAACGGTTATTGTGGGCTATCGTGACCCTTCTTACGGTGCATTGCTTCTCCGTACAAGACCGGGCATGGAATCTGCCGTTATGCGAGATATCGCAGTAGTATGGAAAGAGCTGTACCCTGAAAAACTGTTTGATATCCAAGTGGTCAAAGAGACATTAGCCCAACAATATGAAGCTGAAGAAAAACTACAGGGGTTATTCCGCTTGTTCAGCCTGCTCACGATGTTGCTTGCTACGATGGGTATCTTCGGCCTCATTGTGCATACATTAGGCCTACGTGTGAAAGAAATTGGTATCCGGAAGGTGTTGGGAGCATCAGTTTCAGGCATTGTAATGATGCTTTCCAAAGGTTTTGTGAAATCAGTGTGTTTGGCCATTGTCATCGCCTCACCCATCGCGTGGTGGGTGATGAACAGATGGCTGGAAGATTTTGCTTACCGAACCGATATCCAATGGTGGATGTTCGTCATAGCGGGACTGGCGGCGGTGACGATCGCACTGCTTACCGTGAGCTGGCAGGCCATTCGGGCTGCAGTAGCGAATCCCGTGGATAGTCTGAGGGATGAATAAACGCTATATCAAATCAAAATTCAGGAAATTATGCATCAACTTAAAATGCTTATCGAAACTGAACAGTGTTAGCTTCTGGTCGATAACCTGCTGAACGATAATTAAATCGGGAATACCAACCTTGTTAATACCATTTTTGAGGTTCATCAATTGATATTCACTGATAAGCTGCCAGTCTATTCGAAGTGGAATCCTTTCCAATGCGAGCAACCCTTCAAGGATATCGTGCCGACCTCGATGAACCAACACCGGCTGCAATTCTGTCAATATCAAATCATTTGTGCAAACAAAGTCTTCTTCCAATAATTGATCGAGTATGGGGGTATCGGCCGACTTAAAATACTGTATCCAAACGGAACTATCTACCAATACGCTATATCTTGACATCTTCCCTTCCCCGGAGTGTATCTAAATCGATGTCGAAATCGAGTGTACCTTTCAACGCAACTAAACGCTTCCGCTTGATTCGCTTAATGTGTGCTTCCAATACTTCCTTAATCAATTGATTTTTAGTTTTCGTATTGGTGAGTGCCATTGCTTCAGCAATCAGCTCTTCGGGAATATCCACTGTTGTTCTCATCATTATCTATGCTAGTCCTCACCATTATTTATGCAAAAATACGTGAAATTTGGAAAACATCAAAATATTGCCACGCATTTCAGCCCGTGTTAAGTCACAGAAATTCGTACCTTCGTTTACCAGCTCACTGCATGATGAAAAGATATCGTACGACGAAAGCCCTGCTAACTACCCTCGTCCTCATTACGGCGACACTAGCAGCTACCGCACAGTCTACTTCCACGACGGCAGAAGACATCGCCGCCATCATGACCAAATACGATGCCGTGGGGGCATCCGTCGCCGTAGTGAAGGGAGATGAAATCATCTATAACCAATCCTTCGGATTCAGGGACCTCGCCACACAGGAGCCGCTCGAGAATGACGATGTCTTCCGCATTGCTTCCATTTCCAAATCATTCGTGGCCACTGGCCTCATGCAACTGGTAGATGCCGGGAAGCTTTCGCTCGACGATGATGTGGGCAAGCTAATCGGCTTCCCTATACGCAACCCGAACTACCCCGATTCGGTCATCACCCTGCGCATGGTCTTGTCGCACACCTCAAGCATTAGCGACAAAAACGGCTACTTTACATTAGACACATTCAATCCTGAAAAGAACTCCGATTGGGCAAAAGCCTACAACGACTATGCACCCGGTACCTCCTACCAATACTGCAATCTTAACTTCAACCTCGCGGGCTCCATACTCGAAAAACATAGCGGCGAACGCTTTGACCAATATGTTCGCAAACATGTACTCGAACCCTTGGGCCTGTATGCAAGCTATAATGTGAACGAGCTGGATAGCATGCGGTTTGCCACACTATATACATATGATGCTGACAGCAACCGGTTTATTGCGTCACCCGCCGCCTACCGCTCACCCTCCATGGCATTGAAAGATTACAAGATGGGATACAGTGCTCCCATCTTTTCACCAACAGGCGGTATGAAAATCTCTGCAGCCGATCTGGCCACGTACATGACCATGCACATGAACTATGGCGTGCTTGGCAACACGCGCATCCTATCGAAGGAAAGCGCACGGACCATGCAAACTTCGGTACCGGCGGGTAAAGGATACGGGCTGGCACTGCAAACAAAAGACAATCTGATTTCGGGCGAAATTATGAAGGGCCATACCGGATTGGCATACGGCCTCAACAGCGCGATGTTCTTCCAGCCGCAGGAAAAGTTCGGCTTTGTGGTCATCATCAACGGCAGCCGCACGTCATACACGGACGATTTTCCCGATATCCACCGCGATCTCATTAATTGCCTGTACCGCCATTTCGTATTATGACAATTTATTGCCTACCTTTCCGCTACAGGACTGCTTCTTAGCGGCAGCGGAGAGATCGATAACTATACTTTTATATCCAAAGCGATTAAATTGTTTATAAAAGCAAATTTATCTAAGTTTGCATAGGCATGGGACTCAACTTACAGGCAACCATTGACAAGGATTCCGGATTTTGCTTCGGGGTGGTGTATGCCATCGATATGGCCGAAGAAATCCTTGCGGAAGATGGGTATCTGTACTGCTTGGGCGACATCGTACATAACGATGAGGAGGTGGCTCGCCTCAAAGCCAAGGGACTCCGCATCATCGGCCATGACCAGCTACCTGAGCTGAAAAATGAAAAAGTACTGATTCGTGCACATGGTGAAGCACCCGAAACCTATCGAATTGCACTGGAAAACAACATTACGCTGATCGATGCGTCCTGCCCAGTAGTGCTTAAATTGCAAAACCGGGTGAAGACGTCGTTCGACAAGAAAGAGAAAGTCCTCATCTACGGAAAACACGGGCATGCCGAGGTCATCGGTTTGCAAGGGCAGACCGGTGGCGACGCCCTCGTTTTCCAGGATATCGCCGAATTGGACGGCGTGGAACTCCCCGACAGCTTTACGCTATACAGCCAGACGACCAAGAGCGTGGATAAATTCTACGCCATCAAAGACGAACTGATTAACCGGGGATACGACGTGAAAGCAAACGATACCATATGCCGACAAGTGTCCAATCGATACGAAGACCTGGGCGACTTTGCCCGCAAATACGATAAGGTTGTCTTTGTTTCGGGCAGAAAATCCTCCAATGGGAAGGTGCTGTATGACGTCTGCCTCCAACATAATCCCAATAGCTATTTCGTATCTGACCCGTCTGAATTGAATCCCGAAAATTTTGAGTCGGGCGATACCGTGGGCATTTGCGGTGCCACCTCCACACCGATGTGGCTGATGGAGCAAGTGAAAGCAGCAATAGAAAGTTATTGATGGCTGAAAGAAAACCTAACTTACTTTTGCTGAGGCGCCATCGCTCGAAATTTCGTTAACGCTTCCTTCCACAGTGCTTTGATAATGGTTTCCGGTTCACCGATTTCTTCAGGCGTTTCCCCATGGTAATGCCATATCCACCCGCTAACCCTGTTGTTATGGCGTCTGATAAAATCGGCTATGAAGTTTGGCGAGCCATAGAGCGGTGATATTTCCGTAACCATCAAAGGTATTCGGTTGGATGTAAAGTCGTCGATGGATTTATCGGATGCCGCCACATCGTCCTCCTTCGGGTATAGGTGGATGGTCATGCAGCTTAAGCGGGGACCCATCGTGTTATAAACCGGAAACGAAAGAAAGCCCACCGTCACAAAGTGGCGCGAATCGTATGCGCGGATAGCAGCCGTCAATCGGTCAATCCATTCGCCCAGGACTTCCATCTGCGTTTTCCCGTTGGTGGACAACGCAATGTTCTGCACATAGTTGAACCCACCATAGGGCTCGCCCGGAGTCCAGCCCTCCTCGGGCTTTACCGCCACAATGGGTTCATTCATCAGGTCGTAGCCCAATACGGCGGGGCTATGCCCGACGGCTTTTGCAATTTCTCCCCAAAAAGTCTCGTGTGCTACCCAGCGCGCCTCATCGTCGAGCCCGTTATACCAAATGGGCTGGTCAGCTTCGACGTATGCACCAAGACCAGTAATCAGCAGATACATCCCTACCTCCTCCGATAGACTTACTAGCCGTTGGAGGTTTTCAATCGCACCCGCATTCACCGTTTCGGCATCCAGCAGGAACTCATGGGCTTGGAGATGAACTCGTACGGTGTTTGCCCCCAACCCTTTCATGTCGTACCAGTCTTTGGTAAGCTCCTCCCATCCCGATTCCGACGTCCAAAAGTGCGCTGTTAATCCGTCGCCGCCACCAGCACCATAATTGAGCCCCCATACCCGAAATGTACGGCCGCTTTCGTCTATCAGCTGTCTTCCATCTGCCGTGATATGCTGCAATCGTGTATTTGTAGGTTGCCTGCTCTTTCCATTCTTATAACTTGCACTTAACAATAACAAGAGAACTGTTAATAGAAATAGCTGCCTTAAATGCTGGTTACTTTTCACAAAACGCTTAAACCACAATTTTCGTACCTAACGGTCTTTTCGCTATTCTCTTCTTTTCTTGAGCTTCAAAAGTAGTTCATTACCGTCATCTAAGCATCAAATTGTCACCGTTTTAGGTAGCCCGGCACCATAATTATGTATCTTTGCCCGTCATGAGCAAAGCAAAGAAAGGAATTTTATTGGTCAACCTAGGCACGCCCGACAGTCCTTCTGTGCCCGATGTGCGGCGATACCTAAATGAGTTTCTGATGGACGGCCGTGTCATTGATATCCCGGCATGGCGACGCTTCTTCCTGGTAAGGGGAATCATCGTGCCGTTCCGGGCACCCAACTCGGCCAAGCTTTACCGTGAGGTGTGGGATGAAGCAACTGGGTCGCCCTTACTGCATTATAGTTTGCTCCAGCAACGGTTACTCCAAGAGCGTCTGGGCGATGGATACCATGTGGAGCTGGCCATGCGCTATCAAAACCCGTCCATCGCGTCAGCACTCGCGAAGCTGAAACCGATGAATTTGGAACAGCTGCGTATTATTCCCCTCTTTCCGCAGTATGCTTCGGCAAGTACAGGTTCGGTAATCGACAAAGTGATGGAGCTGATGCGTTCATGGCATACCTTTCCCGAAGTTTCTATTGTCAATGATTTTTACGACAATGAGCTGATGACCGATGTGTTTGTTGAAAATGCAAAGAAGCACGACCCGAAAACTTACGACCATATCTTATTCAGCTACCACGGTTTACCTGTACGGCAGTTAAACGATGTCGCGGCCGATGGAACGCACCGCTGTGAAACGGCAGGTTGCCGCGAACGCATCAACGAACATAACCGCTATTGCTACGTAGCCCAATGTTATGCGACGACCCGGTTATTGGCCGAGAAAATGGGAGTGGGCGCTGACCGTTATACCGTGTGTTTCCAGTCGCGCTTGGGCAAAACTCCCTGGGTACAACCTTATACAACCGATGCACTCAAGAAAGTAGCGGACAACGGGGCGAAACGTCTGCTTGTTTTTAGTCCCGCATTCGTAGCCGACTGCCTCGAAACCATCTACGAGATTGGCACAGAATATGCAATCGAGTTCAAGGAGTTGGGAGGGGAACATGTGCAATTGGTAGAGAGCCTCAACGATCACCCGCTTTGGATATCGGCTTTGGAACGACTGGCGACCGGCGAAACGCCAAACGATTCCTACCTGCACAACCACCCATCGCGCGAATCGAACGTTGTAGAATGAACGGGTAAATGATAGTTTTTAACACCATAGTCTTACTCCTGATAGATTTTTATATCTATAAGGCGCTGCGTGCTACCCAGCTCCAATGGGCAGCCTCACCGCTTTTTCCGAAAATCTGGTGGGGGTACAGCTTATTGCTGACAATCTGCATTTTTGTCAGCATCTATATCAGCATCCCCCTGATGTTTCGATCGATCATCTTGGTGGCATTCTTCCTCACGTTCATCAGTAAGTTTACCTTTATCCTGATCTTGCTTGCCGACGATATCCGACGGGGAGGAGTATGGTTGAAGCGGTTGCTTATACCCAAGAAGCCCAAGAAGGCACAGGTTGAACCGGTGCAAAATAGCGACTCACCATTGCCGGAGAAACCGGTGAAGGGCATCAGCCGTTCCCAATTTCTCACCAAAGCGGGTATATTGGTGGCCGCAGCACCGATGGCTCCGCTTGGATGGGGGGTCATTTCGGGTGCATACGATTACCGTGTGCGCCGAGAGAAGCTTTACCTGCCCAATCTACCCAAGGAGTTCCACGGCATGAAAATCGGCCAGCTGTCTGATGTCCATTCCGGCAGCTTTTACAACAAAACTGCCGTGCAGGGGGGTGTCGATCTACTGTTGGCCGAGAAGCCGGATGTCGTTTTCTTCACCGGAGACTTGGTAAACTACCTAGCCAATGAAATGCGTGACTACCAAGATATCTTCGCCAAAGTACAAGCACCGTTGGGGGTTTTCTCCACATTGGGGAACCACGACTACGGCGATTACCATTTTGGCCCCGAACCATCCACCGCGAAGACAAAAAACCTACAGGACGTGAAAGATGTGCACAGGGTAATGGGTTGGAATCTACTCCTCAACGAAAACCGGAAGCTAAAGATCAATAATGAGGAGATTGGTATTATCGGGGTGGAAAACTGGGGTACAGGACGTTTTCCGAAACACGGACGCCTAGACCTAGCGCTACAAGGTACGGAAGAAGTACCGGTGAAATTACTGCTATCGCATGACCCATCGCATTGGCGAGCCCAGGTGCTCTCGCAGCCTGATGTAGATGTGATGTTCGCAGGCCATACCCACGGCATGCAGTTCGGCGTACGCATGGGCAACATCAAATGGAGCCCCGCACAGTACATTTACAAAGAATGGGCCGGGCTCTATCGGCAAGGGCAACAGCAGCTCTATGTCAACACCGGTTTCGGTTTCCTTGGCTACCCCGGCCGGGTGGGTATCCTGCCAGAAATTACAGTCTTTGAACTGGTTAAAGGGGAACCCCAAAGCCGTACAAGCTGAGGAATTCCCTTTGAATTGTGAATTATTATTCCCCCGTGAATACAAAATTGAATCTACCACCGGGGGCCGTATCGCCGTTTACATAGAAATCCATTATGTTACCGTTCTCCTGCATATTGTCGTTCCATTTGAACTCAATATCCAGTTTTTTGTCTTCGAGGGATAATAGCTGCCTGGCAACTTTAATTTCCAGATAATTTTCATTTACAGCATAAGGTGCTTCCGCCGCTTTTACCCATTCCCATCTGTTCCCTACGTTCTTCTCTACGACCACCGTTTTTGACGAAGGAGATACACGGTTGATGATGTAATCATAACCGTTCCATCCGGTCGATTTATCCCGGTCGGTATCAATAAAAAGCATCATCCAGTTCCTATCTTTATAAGAAGTCAGTTTTTCAGCTGTTTCCACATAAAAATAGATGTGGTCGGCGTCTCTGGCTGTCTTCGCCAACACGATGTCGTTCCTTCCTGTTTGGTTGGTATAGTACATGTTGTTCCTTCCTGGGTGATCCCGATGGAACGTATTGCCCTTATAATGACGGTACTCAGGCAGTACACCTTCCCACTGCTCGGCCGATTTCCCGATTTTGATTGTTTGCGGGGCGGAAACCGTATTCGAGAGTGACATCCCTTTGAATTTTCTGACCCGGTCTACCAGCTGCAAGTAATAGACATCGCCCTTGTCGCCCCATCCTTTGTTAGGTTCGATATCCCGACTCCTCTCCCAATCAAACTGGTCCACGAAAGAAAACGGTTTTCCGGTCCACCCGTGTTCCGGGAGCCATTGTCCGGCGATAAATTCATTCCAGCCGGTGACGAAGACCAACTCCGGGTCGAGCTCATACGCCCTGTCCCATTGCTCCAGGAAATTCCAGCCATATAAATAGCCATCCACCCGCGGGTCGAACCCATTTCTTACCGTATAGCTGCGTCCTTGTGCTCCAGGCAGGTTAAATGCGCTACAATGACCATCTGTTTCCGGGGCCGCATTCTGTGCAATCCCTACAGTCACCTGTTCGAAGGTTCCATCCGGTTGTTTCACGTATCCGTGCTGGGGATAGTTCTCGAGCCAACCCCATTGATTGTCGCGTTTGGGTCCGTCTACATAGTCGGGTTGCCCAGGCCTGAAGGTGAAAAATTCGGCGATCTCCTTATCCTGCTCAGTGTCGGTCAGGTTATCGGGGTATCCCATAATACAGGGCTTCCCTTTCCAGTAAAACCAGAGATTTTCGTACCTACCCGGTTGATACACGTCCCGGTAGAGCTGCCGGAGCGATGTCAGCGAATTCTCGGAATAACCAAACGGGAGCATGAACGCGATCTTCGGAACTTTTACCCCATCTTTCTGCGCCTGGTCCCACGTGCTCATCAACGCCTCGTACGACTCCTGCCAAGTGATACTGCCGTTGGTACAATCGAAAAAGACAGCGTCAACTTTGGCATCGGCAAGCATTTCGGCGTGTTTCCTCAATACCCACGGATCGGTCGTTTTATAGTAACCCAGTAAAGGTTGTTCCCAGAAGAAGAAGCCCGGCTTATGCTTTCCCCATGCCGGATGGTTGTAGTCCTTCATGGCTTCAGGATGCTCGCGGACTATTTCGGTAATATTCTTGACAGTGGTTGTGGTGTCGTCGTTTCCTTGGTGCCATGTCCAATAAAACATAGCCACAAATTTATCCTTTTTATGCTGTGTGTCGGAATATTCCCCGACTTTCCTTCCCAGCGCATCGGTCGCGGACCATTGATCGCTATTTATTTGTTGCGCCCAGGCCGGGAAGCCTGCCAAAAAAGTAATCAGACCACATACAAGGGTAAATTTTCTTAAATTAGCTAACATATGACTTGACTTAAAATTAATAATTACCATTCAATTTCTACCCACCGGGTATTCCATTGCCCCCAAGTTCCTATTCCGTAAGCATAAGAAATGTATTGCCGATTTCCCGGAGCAATATGACCTTTGTGATCCCCACTCCACCCGCAATTATGAATGCCCGGCATCACATTGTCGTGTATATCCGCTATCTTTTTAAATGTCATGCCGTCGTCGGATTGCCAAAGCACGATATACCCGTCCTCTGTCATTCGCGATGCCGTATGGATGGCTTGGAATTTCCCGATATCTTTCCGGTACTTCACATCACTGTGATCTGCGCCAGCAATTCCACTCTTGTCCATTGCTACACCGTGAAGGGTTAGGTTTCCTGGCCAGTCAGGATCGTCGGCAGACGCGGTAGCCACCCGTGTCGTTACCCCTTCGTCATTCCACGAATAATAAAAATAGATCGTATTATCCAACACCACAATGGATGGTTCTCCTGCTCCGAAAGCCGTGGGGTCCCCATCATAATGGATAACCGGCACGGGCTGGGTGCCCCAACCATTGCCTTCCCACTTTTCCCAAGGGCCCAGTGGGCTTTTACCACGTGCCACATAGACGTTATTTTGCGTCATCGCCGGGTTCTCGGTAGAGGTATAGCCGATATAGTAATATCCGTTCCAAAAGGCGACTCCCGGATCACAAACGGAATAGTGATCAGAAGTGAACTCTGTAGGCAGTAACGACATGACCTCAGCTGACCACGTCCGTCCTCCGTCGGTAGAGGTTTGATAAGAGGCTTGATCCCAGAACAGGTCACCGCTCGTTTTGTGTTCCGCCCACATCGCTTGCCAATGTTTATGGCCCGGAACAGGCATTCCGTTCTGATAACTTTCAACCCCCGCAACTTCCCCCTCGTTCAGCCATACTCCCGAATGATCTGTCAAGGCCTCGGAAACCTCCCAAAGATAAGTGCCGGCTGGAAATTTTTCCTCATTCGTTACCCCGATTTTCTCCCCGTCGGCGTAATCAACAAATTTCCCCGTGGCTACCGGCGTTTGCTTGACCACCTCGGAGTAACTCATCTCGTCGTCATCCCATTTGAATATCCGGAATGTCAATCCGCACGGCTGACCGTTCCAGTTCGGGCTGATCACCTTCACGCCCCAAAACGGTTTGTCGGCCATGAATTTTTGCCCTACCGACCCGTACGTAGACACAGATACCGCATGGTGATTGCCTGTCTTGTTGTAAAGACTGTTCCAGGAGCCGTAGAAATCCCCCGGGGCCGCAAACCATGCGTCAATAGATCCGTTATCATTAAGAATGACCGACGGTCCATACCGGTAGGCTCCACCGTCGTAAATGTCCCAACCGTTGCCTTTTAGGCGGAATATGGAATTTGAAGTCCCTCCCTGATTCGCTGTTGTTTTTTCTGTCGCTGTATTGTCTCCACAGGCAAACAACAGGATAACGGCCGAAGCGAGATGGATCTTTCGGATAAGCATCTTCATTTTTTTGTGACTTAACATTTCATTGTGCAGTTCCTGATAATCGTTGAAGCCGGGTATCACTAGAAAACAGGACGCATTATTTCATTCCAATCGTTAATCCCGATAATCGACTTGAACTGATCGAACACTTCGTCTTCTTTTTCCGTGCCGGCAGCTTCGTAAGCGAACCAAACTGGTTTTCTTCCCGCAGGGTCCGTCTCATCGTCGGGAAATCTACGCAGGCCGATCCGCAAGCCGTATTCTACTCGGTTATCGATCCAATTATGCCATTGAATGGCATCAATTCCATCAAGATTCTTCAGCTTTTTCCAAGCATACGCAAAACCTGCCGCCTGCTCCGCTAAGTCCTTATCCTCGTAGGTCCTCGAGTTCGTGCCATTTTCCGATAGCCATAGTGTTCTTTTCACGTTGGCTTCGTACTTGTTTTCGGGTTGTTTTACCCATTGATCAATAACTTCCAGATTTTTGAAAGTGACCAAGGCGCTATTGCTGCTGAAGGTCGCCTTATTGTCATTCCATGTTTTCGGCTCATTGAGATCCTGGGGATAGGGGTGGTAAGCAATACCCCACTGAAAATCTCCTTCCAGTGTACTGAATTGCTGCAAAGCCGTTAACATTTCTTTAGATGAGTAGAGTTCAATCGGGTCTACCCAAGAATGGGTAAATGATCCCATCACCTCGCTATTGGGGTCGTATTGACGAGATATGTTGTGGCAGATCCTCATCGAACGGATGTAGGTATCCAAGTAATTCAACATTGGCTTTCTTCCCATATTGGTCCAAGTAAGACCTGCGTCTACCTCATTGTGCATTATCCACTTATGGATCCTGCCGTATGCATTATCCACGCGATTGTAACGCGATGCGAGGAAATCAATTGCCGCAGCGTAGCAATGAACCCCTTCATCTGTTGTCAGGTTGGGCATGGTATATATACCTTCAGGGGTAAAGTCCGGGTGTTGCAGCAAGCTACCTATCGCCGGATCAGCACATTCAGACGCCTTCTGTACCAAGATAATAGCCGCCACTACAATGCCCTTAGAGGCCGCAAGCTTCAGGGCATTATCTATTGAAGCAAGATAACTGGTCGAAAAATAATACTCTTTTCCGCCGTAAGTATGGGGAATTGTATTAGCCGCGGGGCTGGCGTACATCATCGCAGTAAACGGAATATTTACCGTGATACTGGCGATGCCAAGATCGTCCAAGTCGCTCGCATACTGGTTCATGAAGAATCCACCTAACCCTTTCTTGCTTTGCAAGACGCCGGGAGGCACCGTTTGCACAGATTCAATATCGTCGGCGTACCGCGCATGTGAGTCGATGGACTCCTTGTCGCCTTCCTCCTTTACAACCACCCACCTCGAAAGAAGTCGATCGTATTCCAGACCGCCTTTGATATCCTTCCGAGGCAGCGTAATTCGGAACGCCCCGTTATCTATTGAAACCTTATTTTCAAAATGCGCCTTAATGACCAGCGTATCGTTAGGATAGATTTCACTCAAGCTGAATTTTCCCTCGCCACTGACTTCTCCCGAAATCGTGATTTCAGTCTGATTTACCTTGACGGCGCTGATTCGAGAAGAATAACGCTTTTTCAAATAGGCTGACAATGCCTCCTTTATCGTTTCATCTTTCTGAATCTGTGCTTCCTGCGCGTCAAACTCCTTTTGTTCGTTCGAATTCATCTTCCTGAAATAGATATTCCGGATTTCGACGCGTACCCCACTGTTCGTTCCGAAATCAAGCCGGAGCAGATCCCCGTCTTTCCCCCAAGAGAAGTCTTTGATCGGTTTCTTGAGCACTATCGAGTAGCTTTTCCATGTTGACGCTGCCGGAACCGATATAGCGGAAACTGAGCGCCCTTCCGAAAAAGAGGGCCCGAAAAAGAGTTGCAGTTTATCAATGTCTTTGTTAGACTTATACTCGAATGTAAGCACCACCGAATCTTGGTGGAGCGATTTCGAAATCCCTTTGGTAAGAACATACGGGTCTTCACCGGTGGTGTTGATGGCGTAACTATCTTTTTCCGTCTCAGATATCGTTAGTTGATTGGCCGAATTACCATCCAGTTTCAGGTATTCGATTTTAGGTTTCAATAAGATGGGCGTTTCTACTTCAATCTTCTTCTTGCAGGAAAACAACGAAATTGAAGTGATTATCAACGTGATGAAATAAATATTAACGTGATTTTTTCTCTTCATTTGACCAAATTTCTTCATTTTAATATTACTTCATACTTCCTTTACTTCTAAGATGCCCGCGATATCGCTAACGGGCAAGTCCCTCTAGCGCTTCGCCTCGGTTATGAGGTCCTCGGCATTACGCTAGGCTATAAATTTCAAATGGACTATATTAGCTTGATTCATAATCCTGTAATACGATAGAACCTATCTTATACCGTTTTTTCCCGTCATTGTTGGGATAAGGAAGCTCATAAATCGGCGTGCCATCCTGGTCCCCCACAGAAACGTACAGATCGTATGTACCCGGCAAACATGCTCGTGAGAAAATACCTTTCCTGTCACGGTGGGCAGGCGCGATAACGAAGCTTGATGATAACGCTTGTTCTGCTTTTTTGTCGGGTGGGGACATTGGGAGGTTTTTCAGATTAAACGAGGTGTCGGTCAGTACGGAAACAATCCCACCTTCTTCATCCTTGAGTGTGAAACAAGGATAGCCACCACTATAGCAGGGGGCTACCCCTGCGTTCGCCCATTTACTCTGGATGATAAACGGTTCTCCCTTTCTGATTACCGATGGCCAGCTAATTTCCGGCACTTGCAGTCGGTACCCGATGCGCCGGTTTATCCGGGCAATTAGCTCCTTGTTCTTTTCGTAGAATATATCCGGCCACCAATGGATAGAAAGGAAAGAGGCATGATACTCCTCCACCGCACGTAGGAGGAGCTCATCATCCCACGCTCCTCTTTCGACCGAGCCGCCGAAGTGTTCATGCTCCAGCACCACGGGGAGTGTGGGCCAGAATAGTTGGGCCATCTCGCTGTGGTACCAATTGTTGGGTTCCGGCTGAACCAGGATGCTGTCATCATGGATAGAGACGCCACGCGAAAAAGCGTAGTCGGTAATCGGAAACCGCTCGCCCCTGAGATCGTGTCCCACATAGTCGTCAGAAATACAAAGGAGCGTGTTTTTAAAGTGACGTCGATAGAGATCAATCATCTGCTTCTGCGTGTCAAAACCCCATGAATGGCCGTGCTTCGGTGTAGTGAGTACCGTATGCCCTTCTCCCCACATACCGTAATGGCCGACAAATACATACGCGATATGAGGGTTGTTGTCGTATCTTTCCGCAAGTATCCGGACAAACTTCTCCACTTTCTCAAGGAAAACAGGGTCGTCATAGTTTGGCTCAAGATAGCCGTCTACTTCGTAATGTTCAGCGCCCGCTTCGAAAACCCAACGGGGGGTCCCCGATTCCATCCAATTTTCCGTCGCCGTGATACAAAGTGCTACCTGCCCCCCATTTTCAATCCACCGTTGGGCAGGCGTATCGAGTATTTCCCAGACAAAATTATTCTCTTCCGGTTCAATGAAAGCCCAGGGGAGACGGAGGAACACCGTGTTCATTCCCGGGAAATAACGGACTGTATCGGAGGCGGCCAGCTTAGACCCATAATTTTGGTAGAGGTTGGAATAGAAATAGGTTACCCATCCCATTCCGGGATTAACCAACGCCTCTCCGTGGTCTATCGGTCTCGCATGCTGAATGGCTAAGGGAAGCGTATCAGATGTAGCGGAGAATGCTGTATTATCTATCCTCGGCGCCTGACCTGCTTCCAAACCCGCACCCCATAAGCTGGAGTGGAGCCCCGTAGCCAACCCGGCTGTCGCAAACCCCGCTGTTTTGAAAAATTTCCTTCGGTCGGTCTTCATGTTTCACATATTGATTGCTGATACAACGCAGGAGTCATCCTAAATAATCGCCGGTTTCCGGAAAAACCAAGTCAATAGTTGGCTATCTCGCCATTTAACCAGTTCATGTGATTGATAAAAAACTGGCGATCAACCTCCAGCTCTTTCTCGTACGACCCCATCGGGATCCCGCCGACACTCACACGCGTGTTCATGATATCCCACCGCTTGAAATTCAATTCCTGGGATTTTCCAATAAGCTGGGTCGTTTCGTCGATGTGCTGAAGAATTTGGTCCGTCACAGCGATGTTGTTCCATAGCTCTTTTACCTTGGCTTTAAAATGAGGGTCCTGCAAGAGACGGTCGTAGTAAAATACGTTTGACTCCCAAACGTAATAATTTGCAGGTCTTGGCCTTATCCCGTCGTACCATCCGATTCCGATAGACCATTCGAAATCCCAGACGGGTCCCATAGAGAGCTTCGAATCGTTCATGTCCTCTTTAATCAGATAGACGTTTGTATCCATGTTGGCGAGGATATTCTGGAAAATAAACCACCTGACGAAACTTGATTCATCGATATAACGCCGGTATCCGTTCAGCGGATCAGCAAATGTTTCCGAAGCAAGTATGGACTCGAACTCGTCCATGTGATTTTTAATATAGTGCCATTGATCGTCGCTTAGATCGTCTTCGGGGTCAGGATTCTTGAAGGAGTAGCCGTAACCTCTTAATGCCGACACAAAGTGCTTCGGCTCCTGCTCATAGTATCCGTCACGCTCAAAAATAAAACCCTGGCCCGGGATATCAATACGGTTACTTCCCTGTTCAATCTGCTCGGTAATCTGGTAATTCCCAAGGTACTCTCCATTGAGCAC
Organism: Parapedobacter sp.; assembly: GCF_035556095.1. Lineage (GTDB taxonomy): Bacteria > Bacteroidota > Bacteroidia > Sphingobacteriales > Sphingobacteriaceae > Parapedobacter. Next base: position 130,863 of record NZ_DATMFT010000025.1, read on the forward strand.
CACTTCTACAAAGTGATCGTCGGGCGTCCATGGGAAATGCATCAACCGGCTCAACTGGAAGGCAATACTGGTACGAAGCAGTGTCTTGTCGCAATAGTTGGCGAGTAGGACCCAATCCTTTGCTTCTTCCATACCCAGAATTGATGCCTTGCTGTCCAATTTCAGTTTATAGGGCTTTTTCGGATAGGTCCACGTGGCGTTTCCCCTTCCCTTTATCCGCAATGAATTTTCTGAGATTATTTCTCCCTCTTTTTTGATAACCATGTTGCCGTTGACATAGTCGTCCTTCGAATCGACCGCTTTTTCATTCTCCGTATCGATGTACAGGACAGGAAGTCCGGTTTCGACCAGCTCGTCACTGAACGTGATTTGAAATGTTGCCTCGCGTTCGCGCGCACGTACGGTTACATCCGATGGCCCCTTTTTGAATATGTTCCCTGTCCACTCCGTTTTGTAGTGGGCGGTCGGCTTCCGCGTGCTGTCGGTATAGACTTCGGATATCTCCAACCCGGTGAAATCTGGCGTCTCTCCGAGCTTGAAAACCGTCCGATCCGGAAGTTTCGCAATTTCGGCATCGACAAATATTTTAGGTGTTAACTTTTCCTTTCCGCATGAAACGAAAAGGAAAGAAAAAACCGAAATCGCTATCAGTGAAATGGGTATGTTGAGTTTCAAATTCTTCATAATAATCTTGTTAGATCCGTACAAGCTCCATATCATCCGACAGGCCTCGGATACGCAGGTTTATCGCCCCCCGGTCACGCAAAAGCGCTGTCCAGAAAAGCGTGCAGTCAGATCAAAAATAAAAAGGAAGGGTTTCGAAAATGAAGCCCTTCCTTTGCCAACGATTAATACGTTGTGATTTCGCCGAAGTACGTCCAGGCACCGCCTGACCAGTTCGTCATAACTTCCACTTTCAAGTAGCGGCCTGCTTGTGGATCCGTCGTCGGGTAATCCAGCTCTTTCGATTGGTCATTCGACATTTCCGCGAGATCGAGGATGGTTGTCCAATTTGTATTGTCCTCACTGATGGAGAAGACCACGTGCTTGGGTTCCGACCCTTTATCGTCCTGTCGATTCCATATCAGGAATCCCTTGATGGCCGGCCTTACCTTCTTCATGTCAACGATAAACCATTGCGGCATTCCATTCTTGCTGCCGTCGAAAGGTTCACTGTGCCAAGGGGTATCTTTGTTGCCATCAAAGATTCTACTGACCGCCCAATCCGCGTTCCATTGCGATTTATAGTCAATTACCTCCCAGGTACTCTTTTCCCAGTCATACTCGCCGGTTGGTTTCGCTCCGGCCCAGGTGGATACATCGGCCACGTATGTATAAGGTGCATCTGCCCAGTTAGACAGCACAGTTACCTTAAAGTATTTGGCGACGACCTTCTGCGGTAGTTCCAATACCTGCATAGTCCGCGAAGCCGGTAATTCCGGTACGTCAAGCACTTCCGTCCAGTTTTCTCCGTCCATGCTGGTCTCGAATTTCACATGCTTCGGAAGGGCATGCTGATCGGGATCCTGCCGGTTAATCCATGAGAATCCTTCGATGAGCTTGTATCCGTTCATGTTTACGGCAAACCATTGTGGCATTCCGCTCAAGTCACTATGCCAATAGGAGTTCCGGTTTCCGTCGTACACGGTTTCAACCCCGAACGCTTCTTGCCATACGGATGAAGAGCCGTGTACCGTCCATAAATTCTCGAGCGCCAGCGGTTCAACATCCCCTTTAATGACGAGATAAACGGTTTTAAACTCATCGTTAACCGGAATCTTATCTCCCGTAGCGGATTGGATAGTAACCGGAACGAGATAATCGTGAGCGAAATCGACTGATGACGGATCGATGGTCACCGTTGCAACATCGGATATCCGGTTGCCATCGGGGATAACAATCTCATTTTTGTCGAGGGTCCATGATCCGTCGGGCAACGACAGGTAATCGGTGCTGTTCTCGTTATTATACTGATCTACCAACGCGTTGTCTACCACAAGATTTACGGTGATTTCACCTTGGTTATAATTGGTAGTGCCGCCATAAGAGACCGACAGTGGGTAGGTAAATGGATCGTCGAGGCTGATCGTCTGTTCTATCGGACCATCAGTCGATCCCGATAGGGACAAGAACATAAACTGTTCCAACTCGATCGATTCTGCGTAAGGTTCACTACAGGAATTAAGAACAAGAATCCCGGACAATATAGTGAACGCTGATTTTACAATATGTTTCATCTGGTTATTTTTTTAAGTTGTCAGATGGAGCCTTTGATGATTACAACAACCATTGCACGGTGTGCTTAACGGTTGTTGTAATCATTTCAGGGTTCATACACCTATTTGCGTTTGATGTAATTAATTCCAGCCTGGATTTTGCCAGTTGGTACCGGTATGGCTTTGCATTTTATTGATTTCTCCCTGAGGGATGGGGTATAAATATAGCTTTTCCTTGTAGGATTCACGGGCAAACCCAATCCGCTCATAGGTAAACGATTCATCAGACTGTTTGGTGATCCGCATACCCGTGACGTAGCGCTCTACATTCTCCATAATTTGCCAGCGGCGTACATCAAAATAACGATGACCCTCATAAGCGAGTTCCACGCGGCGCTCGTTACGGTAACGTTTCTCGAACTCATCTTTCGATAATCCAGCAGGCAGATCGGGCATATTCACCCTCCTGCGTATGGCGTTGACCGCGTCACGGGCGCTCATCGACATCCCGTTGCCGATGTTGATGGCGGCATCCGGATTACCTGTTGATTGATACGCAGCCTCCGCGAAGTTGAGGTACATTTCAGCAAGACGGAACATCCGGATTTCGCCGTCGGCATTATTGTCACGTCCTGATCTCCAGTTGTTGTATTTCCTCAGGTAGTAACCGGTATGAGTAGCGCGTCGGTCGGTAGTCGAGATGGCATCTTTCCCACCCACATAGCTTTGAACGGGATCGGCCGGAGTCAAATCAACTCTCACATTGATCTCCATATCTTTCACATATACGATACTTCCTGCATCCGGCCCCACATCAAACCGCAGCGAGTGGTCGGCAGCGCCCCATTTCCACCAGCTTTCGCTTCGGTAAGGCGTCAAATCCAATTCGAAATCTATCCATTCGTCCGATTTGTTCAAGACCACATTTTCCGGGGTCGATTGTCCGCCTGCTGCACCAGGTGCTTGGAAAAAGAACTGCGCATTGGTAATGTCTCGATTACTTTTGTATTTGAATTTAAGCAATATGGAACCGGAAGAAGCATTGATATCGGTACCCAACGTTGTAGTCGGTGCAAACGGATCTCCGCCGAGCGTTTCGATTCGAAATCCACCGTCCTCTTCAGTAATTGAAATGTTATTTCCCGAGAGCGTCATATTCAATGGGTAGTGGTCGTCCCGGGCAAGACCGGTTGATGCGCCCAATTCCCGCTTAGCTCCGTTGAAATAAACCGTCGCATAGAAGCGAGGGTCCCGGCCTTCATAAGGATTTTCCGGATCGTAACCCGATGCTGTATTGATAATGGGTTGCAGATGCTGGGGATCAGCGTAGCCTGTGATCGGGGGCAATCCGGTAGCCTGCATCTCATAAGCATCCACCAGCTCCTGAGTAGGGCTGGCGCCGGCCGACTGTTGTCCAGGAGTGGAAGGCATGCCGTGGCTTCCCCAGATATTTACATTCGGCCCACCATAAATGGTTTCCTTGTCGCGTGCACGTTGTTCGTCGTGCTGGGTAATGAAATAAAAGTCATAAGTGTTTTGGGCAACGCCGTCGCCGGGAACCTCATCCCACAGTTCATAGCCGTTGGTCAACAGATTTGACAACGCGCTGCCGGTTACTTCAGCAGCTTGGTTCCAAGAATACGTGCCATCGGCAAACAACGGGCTAGCTGCGTATAGCGCTGCCTCCGAACGGATGGCTTGTACCACAGCGCGGTTCATAATGAAATTCTCGCCGACACGTACCGTCCAAGAAAACCCCAGTGCTGCTTCCGGCGCGCTCATTGCTGCGTCGCAATCCGCAAGGATTTGGTTTACGACCGCTGATACCGGTGCACGGCTGTCCTGCCCGAAGTCATGGTCGATCTCGTAAGATTCAGTAATCAACGGAACGGCACCATAGCGTTTGATCAACTGCAGGTAATAGAGTGCCCTGAGCGTGTGCGCCTGTGCTTTCCACGAGGTTATTTCATCCTCCAACGACGCTAAATCGGCCGCCGAAACACCCTCGATCCGTTTTAGAAAAATATTACACTTTCTAATGGATTGGTAGATTCCCCCCCATGGCTGTCCATCTACGTTGGAATAATTCGCCGCAGAGAAAGCATCTACATACCAAAATGATGGTAATGTCCCCTGAAAAACCCGTTCCGAACTTTGCGCTTCATCCGTAAGCGCCGAGCGGTTGATATCGGGAAAAATACGCGAATCATAGCACGAGTTCAGATACCCTCTTACCCCATTCCTGGTTTTGAAGAGCTCATCGAGCGAGGAGCGCCCGTCATACTCGAGCTCCAGCAGTTTATTGCAGGACGGAGTAAAACATGCGACCAACGCAATTATGGAGAAGATAATATATTTTTTCATTATCGTCATTTTTAAAATTTAATACTTAATCCCACGTTGTACAAACGATATACGGGAATCCCTTCTATGCCTCCATCGTAATGTCCTTCCGGCCCATAAATATCATGGTCAAGCTTATCCCAAGTAAATAGGTTTTGACCACTCAGATAGACCCTTATTCCGTTGTAGGCTTTGAACGTATAACCCATTTCCAAGTTCTTTAGCCGAAGGTAAGATTTGTCTTCGAGGAAGAAATTACTGGCTTCGTGATTGGAGTTCTTCTGAGCAGACAACGCCGGATACGTGATATCCTCTCCGTTTGCATAGCGTTCAGGCGTCCAAGCCGTTTTATGCCACTCCGAATACATGCCTTCAAAGCTATATTCTACCCGACTGTTGGACATGTCAATCGTCCAGTAATCGGCAATGCCTTGGAAAAGGAAATTCAGGTCAAAGCTTTTGTATTTGAATCCGCCATGGAAAGCATAGAAGAAGTTTGGCAAGGCTCCTTTACCGAGAGGCACTTTATCTTTGTCATTGATTTTGCCGTCGGCATTGAGGTCGTAGTATTTCAGGTAACCGGGCCTTGGCGTACCAATTTCATAGACCAACCCGCTGTTGTTAATCTCTTCCTGGCTGTTGAAATAGCCGTTTCCGTTGTGGTCGTCAACCATGTAACCCCATTGTTGACCAAGAGGATAGCCCTCTTGGCGGATCCGGTACGCGAAATCTTCTGCCCGTTCACTTTCGTCCCAGAAAATGATCTGGTTCTTATTGTGAGCAAACCATCCGCCCAAAGAGACGGTCAAATTTCGGTTAATATCCCTCGTAAAATCAAGCGCGACCTCATAGCCCTTATTTTCATAAACTCCCACGTTGGTTCTCGGATAGTTTACGAGTGGTACACCTTGGTAATCAGGAGTTCTTGAAATAGCGCTGGTAACACCGTTTTCTGTCCGCTCGTTATACATATCAACTGTCAGCGTGAGGTTGTTCAACAGGGAGAGGTCAATTCCCAAATTCTTCTTGGTAATGATTTCCGGATCGAGCAGGGGGTTGGCAACCTGGCCTTCGTTCACGTTATGGCCGCCTAAAAATCCGAATCCACCGCCTGTCAGCGTTACATTATCAAGATAAACGTATCGGCCTATTCCTCGGTCATTACCTGCTTTACCCCACGAACCACGGAGTTTCAAATAGGTAAGCACTGGGTTTTCTTTTAAAAACGATTCATTGGAAGCCACCCAGCCGGCAGAAACTGCGGGAAACGCGGTGAATCGGTTTTCGCTGGAGTACTGTTCCGAACCGGAATAACCCAGATCGAATTTAACCAAATACCGGTCGTCAAATCCGTAGCCCACACTCACGCCGGAATTTACCCGTTTGTAAGGCAATCCACCACCCGCTTTATTGAGGTGTTGGTAAAAACTGTAAGCCATAGCCGTTACATCGTGTACGTCTTTGAACCTCCGGTGATAATTCAAAACACCTTTATAGTTCAGGTTATAATAAAAGCTCGTACTGCTTCTGTACTGCAAAGGCGTATTCACCTGTGTCCGTATCTTTTCAAACTCTAACTCGGAATAATCTTTGGTACGCACCCACTCCTCATAAGTGCGGTTGGCGAATAATCCTTTAACCGCATTGGTCTGGTAGCCGTAGCTGCCGCTCAGGCTCAACCCGGGTGTTACAAAACTCAGGTCGAGCTTTGGCGCAAACTGTGCATAGATATTGGTGACGGTATATTGGTCGTACCCTAGGCGGTTGATGACAGCCCAAGAGGTAATCGGTTCCGTTTCCGTAACAACCACTTCACCCCCAGATATATCACCGGTTTCGGGGTCTTGAACCAACGGCGTGGTCGGCCCATAATTATAAGGTGGTAAAGTGAAGAACCGATACCATATCCGCTTAGCAAATCCGTCCCAACTACCGCCATAAGTCAGCGACACCGCGTTGCCCCCGGGCGTTCTCTCCCGCTTGATGTTACCACTGAGATTCACACCGATGGATAGGTATTTATTTAAGTTCACGTCGACATTTGAGCGGATGTTCGCCCATAGAAAATTGTTGTTTGGATTGTAATCGGTAGTTGTCGGATCTACCTTCCACATACCATCCTGCCGCAATACATTCACGTTGGTGTAAAAAACGGCTTTATCCCCGCCACCTGTAAGATTAACGTTCACACGGCTCATTTGGGTGATATCTCTGGCGCTCATCGCTCTCCAGTTGTTATCGGGGAAAAAACTCCGGTCCTCACCCGCAACGAATCCCTCTTCCGCAACTTGGCTAAAATACGAGTACCTCCCATTGCCGTCGTTGTAACCCGCCTGGTTCCGCAGGCGCACGAAATCGGCCGAACTGATGTGAGGTGGGGTCGTCGTCCGCTGCTCGAATGTATGGTTTATTTCCGCGTCGATTTTTAACGGCTGTTTGACTCCGCGCTTCGTTGTAATCACAATCACACCGTTAGCTCCATGAATCCCATACAACGCCTGCGCAGATGCATCTTTCAATACGTTGATCGTCTCGACTTCGTTGGCCGTGATGTATTCGAAAAGCTGATTTGCGTTATAATCATACGGGAAGCCATCGATGACAATCATTGCTGTCCCGCCGTTAGGCGACGAACTGCCCCTCACATACAGCTCCGTGTTGGTTCTTGCCGGTTCCGAGTAGGTTTCGCGAGTGAACAATCCGGGTATACGTCCGGCAAGCGACATGGAGAGGTTTCCAACCGGAGAGCGACGTAGCTCTTCGCCCGTTACGCTGTAAGTGGCATCGGTAACCAACGTCTTCCGCTGGGTATAATTTCCGAAGTGCACTTTCTCGTCCAGATCGTACGTTTCGGCACGCTTCATGTTCACGTCCAGTACCCCATCAGTAACTTCATGTGTTTGCGAAACATAGCCGCGGAATGAGAACGCCAGGTGCGTACTGCCGTCATCAAGTTCCAACTCATAATTACCGTCTTTATCGGTTGCGGCAACATTTTTGCCATTCGATGAGGCGACGATTACCCCTTGCAGTATGGAGCCATTTTCATCTTTGACTGTTCCGCTGACCTGCGCGTGAAGGACCCCCACCCACAAGAACAACAAAACCAATGAAAATATAGCTTTATTTGTTGAATTATTCATAAAAGAATCTCGTTTTTGAATTAATTATCAAATTACCACTCCGGATTCTGCCAGTTTTCCCCGGTCAGACCTATCATGATATTCGCATCGTCCAACGGTATGGGGAACCACATGAATTTACGCGCATAGCTCAGCCGCTCGCGAGATACGGGTACCCTGGCGTACGTGTAAGATCCATCTCCGTTGCGCGTGATATCCACTGCGGTAATCCAGCGGTCAGTCTTCTCAAGGTTTCCATCGGGTGTATTCCAACGACGTACATCAAAGTACCGATGTGCTTCAAACGCAAGCTCCACCCGGCGCTCATTACGGATACGTAATAGGAGCTGATCTTTAGAAAGGCCTTGCGGCAACTCGGGCATATTTACACGTCGGCGAATCGCATTGACAGCAACATACGCCTCGTCCAGGTGACCCGCTTCCGCAGCCGCTTCTGCAAGATTCAGATAAATTTCGCCTAACCTCATCACTTTCGGAGCAGCCATGCCTGCGGTTACCACTTCCTGTCCAGAATTCGGATGCATGAATTTCCGGAGGAAATAACCGGTACGGGTGGCTTTCCGTGTCGTGGGGTGCCTGCCTGTCTGGGGTTCTCCCGTCCAGGTAGCAATCACCCTCGTGCGATAGCCCTTGCCGGCGGGATAGTTTTCAATGCTTCCGGTGGTTTCATCAAAAGGCCAGTATGCTTTGCGCTTTGAACCGTTGTAATAGATCGACGCATAAAATCGCGGATCACGATTTTCATACGGGTCTTGCTCGTCATATAGCGTGTTGTTGGAATTAAAGTTGGGCTGCAGGTGCGTCACTTCATCGATATAAGGCTTCGCTAAATTGAGAATGGGTTGTCCGTCAATAGTTTCAAAACAATCCACGATTTCCTGCGATGGGCACGAACCTGATTTATATTGATTTTGGGCGCCCACACCGTCTGTACCGAATCCGTCTTGCCCGGCATTGGTCTGATAAATCGTCTCCTTGTCTGTCGGGTTGTTTTCGTACGTCATGCTGTTAGAGAAATACTCATTGAAAAGCTTAGCCCCATCGTTTGGAAGAAATACATCCGGATTGTCGCTCCAAGATGGGAAGTTGACCTTGTCGTACAGTTCATACCCGTTCGCTCTCAGGTTAGCGAGCGCTTCCTTATTGATTTGATATGCCTTGTCCCAATAATCGTTTCCTTCATTGTACAGTGGGCTGGCCGCATAAAGCGACATCCTCGATTTAAGGCCTTCTGCTACCGCTTTGGTGAACCTGAATGCCTCGGCACCGGTAGTGATGCGCCAGGGTAATTCAGGAGCTAACAACGCCTTATCACAATCTTCGATAATAAACTGCACCACATCGTAGTAGGAGCTGCGAACCGTTTGCGAAAAATCATCTTCATAGCCATGTGCTTCCCTTACGATAGGGAGCCCACATCCGAAAAATTTAAGCAGTATGGAGTAATAATAAGCCCGAAGCAAATGAGCCTCAGCCTTCCATCTGGCACGGTTCGATTCACTCCGTACCGTTGCCGCGTCAATCTGGCCAAGGAATACCGAACATTTACGGATGCCTTCCCACATACGTACCCAGTAATTACCATTGCCCCAATCAGCAAACTCTTGATTAAAATGTAGGGCAGCCGATACGTTTCCGCTATAATGCTTCCCGGAGGTAATCCAGGGCTCGGCCTCCGCATCCGTATCCCATGATTCGTCGCTCCAGTCTACCGGTCCGCGCATGTGGAAGAAATACGATTTCCCTTCGCCGGGGATATAGGCGTAACAGGAATTCAAATAGGCGGCAACCTTTTCGTCATCTTTAAAGACATCCGTCAGGGAAATCTTCCCGTCCGGCGCCTGATCCAAAACATCCGAGCATCCACTAACCACTATTAGTGCAACCAATGCCAGGGTTTTCTTTATTTTAAGAATATGATCAATCATAACAATATCTTTATTACAGTGTCCTTAAGGTCAGAATTTAATATTGGCACCGAAGCTGAAGATCGAGGTCTGCGGATAACCGATCGAGTCGTCGTTTTCCGGGTCGAGGTGTGTCGGCCTGAATTTGGGTGACCACGTAAATACATTCTGTCCATTCACAAACACCCTCATGTTGGAGACTCCTATTAACCGCAGTGAATTTTCCGGTAGCGTATAACCCACCTCAAAGTTTTTCAGCCGGAAAAGATCTCGATCGAAGATAAAGAACGAGTTCGCCCGGTGGTTTACACCTTCCTCAGAGTGCAGTGCCGGATAGGTAATCTCTTCTCCGTTTTTCCAACGCTCTTCGGTCCATGCCTTCTTGTGGTATGGAAAATAAGTGCCTTCGATCGTTGTTTCATAGGTACCCTGTGCCGCAAATCCCGAATTGAATTTACCGAGCCCCTGGAAGAAAACATAGGCATCAAATGCTTTCCATTCGGCCGAAAATGAAAAGCCATAGCTATACCGGGGAATATGTCCAACACCGATGGGGGCTTGGTCCTTGTCATCAATTACCTTGTCACCGTTCAGGTCTTTGTAAACGAAATCACCGGGCCGCGGTGTGCCGAATCCGTACGTCACGCGGTCCGGATTCGCCAACGATTCTTCGTTCCAATACCCACCATCTTGATCCCAGTCAATGAGGTATCCCCAAGCCTGTCCGATTGGATAACCTGTTCCACGGTATTTGTATGCATAAGTTTCGTCGCGCGGCACCTCATCAACGTTGGTGCGTTTATTTCGGTTATAAGAAAGCTGTCCTCTGAAGTGAAGAGACAAATCCGGGCTGACTGTTTTGTTGTAACCCAACTCTATCTCGTACCCTTGGTTCAACACTTCGCCCATATTCACTCTGGGTATGTTGTTAAGCGGAACACCCTGCCAAACGGGGATACTGTTTCGCCGTAGGAGGATCTGTGAGCGATTCTCACGGAAGAAATCAACCTGTCCCGTAATGTCTTTCATGATGGAAAAATCCAATCCTAGGTTATACTTATTGGCAACCTCCCACGTAAGCATCCGATTACCCAACAAGCCTTCGTTCACCCGTCTGCCCGCAGCGAGACTGCCGGAGAATCCACCGCCTCCCACCGTGATATCGTCTAAATAGAGGAAACGGAGGTTGCCCATCTTATCATTCCCTACTTTTCCGTAAGAGGTCCTAATTTTCAGGAACGTAATGTAGGGGTTGTCTTTCAAGAACGGCTCTTGACTGATTGCCCACCCGATCGATCCCGAAGGGAAGAAGCCGAACCGGCTTTCCGGAGAGAACTGCTCTGATCCGTTATAACCGAAGTTGACTTCAGCGAGGTAGCGTGTATCGTAGTCATACGTTGCCCGGCCGGCAAAACCGAGTACGTTGAAAGGAATGGCAGCCCCCCCGTCATCCCAGTAGTCCCGGTCGCCACGAAGCATACCGCCTACGTTATGTTTGCCAAACGACCGGTTATAAAGAAGCTGTCCTTGGAAGTTCACATTGTACCTTGCGCCCTGCCCATAGCTTAACCAGAAGTTGTCTTGTCTCAATTGGAAAACCGAGAAGGAAAGTTCATCGGTCTCCGGATCGATAAACGCTTGGTATTCGGTTTGACTTCTATTGCCTCTGACTCGGTTTTCGCCCTTTGCATCGTATGAGATCATTCCTTTCAGTGACAACCCTTTGGTAATGCCGTCCAGATTGAAGTCAAGCCCAAAGGAAGAGTTCAGGTTAGAGCGGGTCTCCAGGTTATAACCATACCAGTTCATGATCGTGAAAGGTGAGCGGTCTAAATAATGTCCGCTGTTCAAGTAAGTCGGGTCGAGCGGCAGATTGGGAGGAACGCCGAAACCGGGAATCGTCATGGGACCGGGTGTTATCGGCAACATGGTTTGTGCTTGATACATCATGTCGCGCACCAGCCAGTTCTGGTCACCACCGTACATTATAGCGGCATTCGGCATGTTTACTTTCTCAATGTAAGTGCCTAAGTTGACAAACGCTTTAAGCCATTTGTTCACTGTATAGTCCACATTTGACCGGAACGAATAGCGGTCCAGTTTAAATGACGGATCATACTTCAAGATATCTTCGGACACTGTATTCATGTTTCCCCCCTGATGCAGGTAGCCGACATTCAAGAAGTAGGTGATTCTATCTGTACCTCCACTCAAGTTGGTATTTAAGTTGGTCTGTGGCGACCACCTTCTCACCAGCATCCGATACCAGTCGTTATCGGGATACATCCATTTCCTCAACGCAGCCTGTTCTTCATAATCTGGCGCAGTCGGGTCCAATCCAGCAAGTGGATTTTCGAACTTGGCGATAATGTCGGGGGTAAATGGTGCCTCAAATCCGTCATTCTCCATGGCCATGTTACGCAGTTTCATGTATTCGATCGATCCTGGCATTTCCGGTTCGCGGGTGAGCCTAGAATAACTTTGGGTGACATTGGCGGAGAGTTCAGGCTTCCCTACTTTTCCTCGCTTCGTCGTGATGATCAACACGCCGTTCGCACCACGTACCCCGAATATCGCTGTTGCCGAAGCGTCTTTCAACACCGAGATCGATTCTACTTCATTGATATCGAGGGTACGGATGTTATCCCTAGGTACGCCATCGATCAAAATCAGCGGGTTGGTACCGTTGATGGTTGCGGCACCCCGGAGGTACATGGTCGCGTCGTCGACGCCCGGTTGGCCGCCCACGCGCTGCATGGATGTAAGGCCGGCAACACGTCCGGCGAGCGCGTTAGCAAGGCTGGCCGACGAGGATACGCGCAGCTCTTCCGGACTGACCGAAGAAACGGCGCCGGTAACGGTCACCTTCTTCTGTACGCCGTAGCCAATGACCACGACTTCGTCCAGCCCCACATTATCGGGCATCAACTGCACATTAACGGGTGAGCTGTTAGACACGGGCAATTCCTTGTCGATAAAACCGACTAGGCGAAACAACAACGTGTCGCCAATCCGAACTCCGGCCAACGTAAATGCGCCATTGAGATCAGTGGACACGGCAGCGGATCGGTGTTTCACGCTGACGGTTACGCCATCCAAAGGCCCCTGCTCATCGCTCACTTTCCCACTGATGCTCACTACTTGTTGTGCCACCGATATCGCCGGAAATGACATGATGAATAAGGCAGCAAAAAAAGCAAACATCCATGGTTTGGCTTTATTTGGTAAACGTTTAAGCATAATACATAATTTTTAAGTTAATTTTGAACAATATTTAAGCTTTACTCCGACACTCTTTGTTAATAGCTAATGGTTCATCAAAAAATCCATTATATTTTAGAGACTTCCTCTATATTAGCGTTTTAGTTTAAAGGCACTACGTTAAAATATCCCGGCTTTTCTCGGGTTCGGTATTATATGATATGGATACGACTTAGATTTATTACTGGTGTCCACTAATAACGTTTGAAAGACAATTTTTCAATCTCAACAAAGCATTCTATCTGTTTGGCAAACGGCTACGGCTAACTAATACACCTATGGCAGCCCTGTGCTTCAGTTCTAAGTCTAATTAACAATGGCTCCATCTATCATTAATCTATTGCAAGCTGTTCAACGAAATCTACCTCCTCATGCTGACTTAACCGTGTACCCAACGCACACAACATGAGCCTACAATTTCCCGGAGCCTACCTTACCAAGGCGTCCTCCAACTTTACCTACGCGGTCTTACTAGTGAAATTTAATTTAAATTTACAATAGAACAAATGTAACCATCCGATTACATGACAGCAACCCGGCCCGTGCTGCCCCGTCCCGTTCTGTCCTGCAGATGTCTCCGGGATTGCGGTAGAATATGCGCTCAACAGCAAGGCCGTCGCCTTACTCGCCCGTACGGTTCCAATAGATTTTCAGGTTGTGGGTAGAACGGCCAGAAGCGATGATATCCAGTTTACCATCACCGTTAAGGTCGGCAACGGTTAGGTCCTCACAGGCCATATCATCACCGATGTCAATCGCTTTGGTGTTCCAAGCTTCCCATAGTGGGTTAAATGGGATGTATATTTTTATTCCGATATAGCCCGCAGCGTCGGGGTTGCGCCAACCGGCTACAATCTGATCACGACCTGAACCAACGAAATCAGCCACCGCCAGTGCGTGGCCTTCTCGGAGGTCCTCATCAATAACCACCCGCGCTGCCCGATTTAACTTCTGCGCGCCCGCGCGCGGCACGTAGGCGGCAACTACATTACCATGCAGGGGCCCGATAGCAGCCAACATGGGCACTCCATTTTCCGCGCGCCCCACCCGCACTTCGCTGAACGCATCTCCTTTAATCAGCCAATTACTCCGCCAGCTGTTCCTCAAATAGAAAAACACCTTTACCCCCTCTTTCCCGCTCACGTAAACCTCCTCACGGTCGCCGACCTCATTCACGTCGAGGTTGTGCGTGAGGTGCATGGATTCATCGATGACCCAGTGTTGCCACGGCGCGTACGGATCATCGGGCTTTTCATAGGCAATTACTTTCACACCTTTCCCTTCGCCATCTTTATTGCCTCGGCCATGGAGCGGCAATACAATGAGATGGTATTTTCCCTCTTCTGCTTTCGCCCAGCGCATGCGGTGCACGGTGGGTTCATGGTGCAGCTTCACGGGCGTCCACTGCTGGGTGGGGTCTTCCGGACGGACAAGATAATGCACGGCGCCGGATTGTACTGTATCCGACGTTTCTCCTGGGTTCCACTGCGCGCCCACGGCAACCTCCACCTTGCCGTCCCCGTCTATATCTCGCGCGGCGATGCAGACGTTGTCATGCTCAGTCAGGTTTTCGACCATAACGAAACGTTTCCAGTCGCCATTTCGATACCATACGAAGGCCTTTTTGTCTGCTAATAGGATATCCGGCCTGCCGTCGCCATCCACATCACCGATAGCTAGCCCATATCCGATGGATACTTGCTCATCGATCGTTTGCTGTTCAAATGACGGGTATTGCTGCGATACTGTCAGGAGCTGAAAGAGTGGGAGCAGATAATACATTGGCGGTTACCCTAAAGTAAAATAAAATGATGTCTGTCCGGTAAAGATAAGAAAAAACACATGCTTTTATTTATTTCCAGATTGACTGCACGCTGAATACTTCCAGGTTTTTTACCTCGATATTGTTGCCCCAAAAATGGAACCCTTCTTGATTGTTGGTATCGGGCCTTCGTTCCATGGAATAAGAGAACGCACCATCATCGATAAACACTTCGATACTCGTACGGTCGATATAGATGTCGGCCGAGATTTCCATACTTGTCCCGTCTTCAGGAGAATAAAAAGTGCCGTTCACCGTATTCCAGTTCAGATCGTAATCCACGATGCGCTGTCCATACAGGTTAAACCCCGCGCCTGTGGCGTGCGACAGCTTCAAGGTGGTCTTTATCCGCAAACGGTCGGCCTCGTCGAATACGTCCAACAGCTCGTTTGCCCGATCTGACGACAGGTTCTCCCATTTTTCCAATGGCGTAAATAGCCGCTCGGTTTCGTTCACAGGCACATTAAACAAGCGGGGACCGTCTTTCGTTGTGCGGAGCGTCAGTTCGGTCGGTAGCAACATCATCCCGTTAAATGGCATTCCTGGATGGCTTATACGGCCCCAACCGATCTGTACGCGCCTATCATCGGGCATGTTCGTGAACGTTTGTGCGGCATACATTGTGCCAGCGGTATATTGGTGTTTGCCCGATTCGGGGGTGAATACTTTACCGTCAAACGTTCCAAACATATACGTTCCAGATGCTCCATACATGACCCACTTGGTGTTTGACGGATTGCCGTCTACGGGCAGTTCAAAGAGTTCAGGGCATTCCCAGAATCCCGTCACATGGCTTTCGTATTTCCAATCTTTAAGATCGCCGGAGGTATAGATGGAATGCCCGTCGCGTTCATTGAGGACCATCACCCAATGGCTTCCGGGCTCATACCAGAATAGTTTAGGGTCGCGCGTGTCGTGGCTGTTCCATTTCTCCTTCGAATCGATGACCGGGTTGCCTGCATACTTGGTAAACGTACGCCCCTTGTCCAAGCTATAGGCGATGCATTGTACCTGCCTTTCGGCGCTGTGTGCGGTATATGCGGCAATCATGGCAGGCGTATCGCCCTGGTTATAGCCCGCAGTGTTGTCGTAGTCGATTACCGCCGAGCCCGAAAACATGGTGCCCAATTGATCGGGAAATAACGCCACCGGCAATTCTTCCCAATGGACAAGGTCTTTGCTCACGGCGTGCCCCCAATGCATGTTTTCCCATTCCCGCTCATAGGGATTGTACTGATAAAAGAGATGGTACTCCCCATCATGATAGATGAGGCCATTGGGGTCGTTGATCCAACCGCGCCGCGTACTAAAATGGAATTGTGGGCGGTTTTTCTCTCGGTAAAGACTGTCTTGCCCGGCAATCGCATCCGCTTGATAAATCTTACTCAATGCTTTCACATTGCCGTCGTAACTGATTGTAATGGTTTTGCCAATCAAGTCGGACACATCCCTGAACACCCAATAATCGGCTTCACCCGGTGCAAGGCGGATGACAACAGACAGGTCAGGCTTACCTTCCACCTCAAAGGTCATGGTACTACGCTCCTCCTGGTGCGAGATGGGAAAGTTGAGATACCTGCTGTGGATGTTGATTTCGATTTCATTCGCCAAGACGCGGAGCCCAGCCATAGACACCACCCCCATTACCAAAGTTGCTAACGCCAACCGTTTTTTCATTTTGCCGTTGAGTTTTAGTTCTACAAATAAGCCTGCAAGCTAAGATATTCCACTTTAATTTGCCAAAAAAGAATAAAGTAGTACTTTTATGCTTTGGTGAAATAAATTGCCCCACTTTGTATGAAGCAAGCGTTATTGATTATTCTTGGTTGTTTATTGGTGTCTACGATAGCATTTGCCCAGGATTTTTCAGCCTTTCAAGCGAAGCAGTTCATCCATCGGGGTGACACACTGCCATACCGGATATTGTATCCCGAGGATTATAATCCCGAAGCCACCTATCCGGTGCTCTTCTTCTTGCACGGTGCGGGCGAACGTGGCAACGATAACGAGAAGCAACTTGTTCATGGTGCAAAATTGTTCTTGGAAGATAGTGTTCGAAACACCTTCCCAGCTATTATAGTCTTCCCTCAATGCCCGGCCGATTCGTATTGGAGCAATGTGGATATCCAGTCAAACCCAGCAGGCCGGCGGGAGTTTTATTTCCGGACGAAAGGCAAACCGTCTACCGCAATGTCGCTATTCCTACAACTCGTAAAACATATCCGTAACCACGAAGCCGTAGATAAGCAGCGCCTTTACATCGGCGGGCTGTCTATGGGCGGTATGGGTACGTTCGAGGCGTTACGCCGCAAGCCCAAGTTTTTTGCTGCAGCATTCGCCATTTGCGGTGGCGATAACACAGCCAACACGAAAAAATACGCCCACGTGCCACTATGGATATTTCACGGCGAACTGGATAACGTTGTGCCACCCACCCATTCGCACGCCATCGTGGCCGAATTACAGCGGCTGGGAACCCACCCAAAGGCCACATTCTATCCGGCGGATAACCACAACAGCTGGGACAGCGCTTTCGCAGAACCGGAATTATTACCGTGGTTGTTTGGCCACACCAATAATAAATAAAGCACTGTAACACTTGGCTGTCAACACAGTCTAATCTCTAATATAAAACAGCGTGTGAGATGTCGGTTAAAATGTCCAATAGGGAGAATGTTAAGCTGTCGCTACAATCAATAAGCAGCAACAAGCTACGCACATTCCTGACTGCACTGATTATTGCTATCGGCATTACCGCCCTGGTAGGTATCCTTACGTCTATCGATGCGATTAAAAATTCGCTTACCGATTCTTTTTCGGCCATGGGTTCCAATTCCTTTAACATACGCAACCGCGGCCTCAATATACAAATCGGGGGAAGCGGAACCCGGCCTAAGCAATTCCCACAGATTACCTATTACGAAGCAACGGCTTTCAAGGATGAGTTCAATTACCCGGCCATCGTATCCGTGAGCACATACGCGTCGTTCGGCGGAACCGTGAACTACAAAAGTGAAAAAACCAACCCCAATATCAATGTGCTCGGAGCGGATGAGAACTACCTGCAAACCGCAGGATATAACCTGTCTTCCGGTCGTAACTTTTCCCTTCGTGAAGTCGAATATGGCAGCAATGTAGTCATTGTCGGTTCGGAAATTGTGAAGCGACTCTTCCGGAACGGTGAAGAGCCCCTCGACCAAATGATCCGTATCGGCAGCTCGCAATACAAAATCATTGGCATATTGGAAGACAAAGGTTCGAGCGCCGGATTCGGTGGCGACAAGACCTGTATCATCCCGTTGGTTAAAGCACGCGCCGTGATGGCCTTAGGGCGGCCCTCCTATACCATCACCGTAATGGCTGGAAATCCACACCAGCTCGAAATGGCTATTGGTGAAGCCACGGCACTATTTCGGAACATCCGCGGGGTAAGGGTCGGGAAGGAAACCAATTTCGAAATCACCAAAAGTGATGCCGTAGCACAGATGCTTATCGAAAGCCTTACTTATGTCACCATCGGTGCCGTTGTCATCGCCTTGATCACACTCATCGGCGCTTCCATCGGACTGATGAACATCATGCTGGTATCGGTTACCGAGCGCACCCGCGAAATAGGCATCCGTAAAGCCATCGGCGCTACACCGACCGTTATCCGCAAGCAATTCCTTACGGAAGCGGTTGTTATCTGCCTGATGGGTGGGTTCGCCGGTATCTTCCTGGGCATACTTATCGGCAATATACTCGCCGTGGTGATGGGTGCCAGCTTTATCATCCCTTGGAACTGGATCATCCTTGGCGTTGCCGTCTGCGTAGGTGTAGGGATGATCTCTGGATACTACCCTGCATCCAAAGCCTCACGGCTCGACCCCGTGGAAGCGCTGCGGTATGAGTAGTATTCATTCGCTATGTACAAGGTAATTAATCGTTGTGTTTTGCGTTTTATCTATAGTTAGCGCATCCGGCATGACAAGCACTGCGACATCAGACAAGCTTAACTTACTCATCGTAGACGATCAGCAGATCATCATCGATGGGCTGACCTCCTTACTCAAAGGAATCAATACTATCACGGTGAAAGGGGGTTGTTCCGATCCGTATCGGGTATGCGATGCCATTGAAGTGCTTCGACCCGACGTCATATTGATGGACCTGAACATGCCTGAAATGGACGGCATCGAATGCATCCAGCAAATACTCGAAAGCTATCCCCATCAAAAAATCTTGATGCTCACTGGATACGACGATACGGAGCTGATACGCGACGCCCTCGCGAAAGGCGCCATGGGCTATGTACTCAAGAACATTGCGAAAGATGAACTGGTGCACGCCATACAGACCGTGTTTACCGGAAAGCGGTACTTGGACCAAAGCGTGCAGGACAAAGTCATCGCTTCTTTCATAGGGAACGGCGAACCCACAGGCTCGCCGACACCTTCGGCTGATGATTCCTTCAACCTGTCGAAGCGGGAAATAGAAGTGCTGACGCTGATTGCTGATGGAAAGACCAGCGCGAAGATTGCGGATGCGCTTTTTATCAGCACGAATACCGTGGATACCCACCGCAAAAACATCATGGCCAAATGCGGTGTGAAGAACATTGCCGAGCTGGTCTCCTTCGCCAATAAGCATGGACTGTTATGAGCCTGCCGAAATCGAGTCAATCGGCAATGCCACCGAGATAAACGTACCCCTTTTCTTTCCAGAATCGACAGTCAGCTGGCCGCCCATCACCGATGCCCGCGACTGCATACTCTGCAATCCGATGCCGTTAGCGGCAACGTGCTGCGGGTCGAACCCCTTTCCGTCGTCCTCTACCGAAATGACCAGTGTATCGCCATGATTAATCAATTGCAGGGAGATTTCGGTAGCTGCCGCATGCCTGATCGCGTTGTTCAGGAGCTCCTGCACAATACGGTAGATGTTGACGCGAGCGGTCTCGGAGAATCCCAGCGTTACCGATTGGCGGTAAAACGAAATCTTGATGGCCGGATAGGCTGCTTTAAGGCTATTGACCAGTTCATCGATAGCAGGAATTAGACCGAGTTTACTCAAGGTTTTTGGCATCAGGTTATGGGAAATAGAGCGGATTTCCTGCTGCGTCTTGTCAAGGTCGGCCATAATCTCCCTTACCTTCCGCTTTTCTTCGTGCAGCCGAAAGCGCTCCTCCAGAAGTGTCAGTTTCATTCGGAGGGCAGATAGCTGTACGCCACTACCATCATGAAGTTCCTGGGCTATCCGCTGCCGCTCACGCTCGATACCGGTCAGTAGCATCCGCATATCCCGCTCGCGCTGGTCGGCCAATTCCATAATCATCCGGTTGTTGTCTTCGTACAGCACCTTAAACCGGTACAGCATCAGCGAAAAGACGACCAATAATTCCCATAGCATTGCCCAGAACATCATATTCTGGGTATGGGTGGTAAAGATGAAGATGGGGTACAGGTCGGCCGACCGCAACTCCGTTCCGTTGTTGTACAACCCCAATTGGCGCAAGCTGGCCGTGAATATACTGACCGCGTGCAAGCTGAACCCAATTAGAAACCAAATCGTTTCCGTTTTGTTGCGTGAATGTATCAGCAATACAGCCAAGATATACATCACAACCCCACCGGTGCAGGTAAATAACACCGTATTGGCGCTGATGGTTATACGGGAGACCGCAGTAGGTAACCATGGGTAGCTCAAGGTAATGGGAATAAAGACCGCTGCAAGGATGATCAGCCATCGAGCCACCCGGTCGACATGGGGAAGCAGCCTCCGTGTTGTGAAATAGCCCCTGAAGAACGACACTCCAGCAATGAGATAGCTATTCGTCAACACGAAATTCGCTATACGCTGCATGGCGGGGATATCTGGCCATAGGTTTTTGAAAGCGAGGCCTACATCGCTGTAAATATACAGGATACCAACCGATACATAAAGAAAGAACGTCCAATGGCGGCGTTGGCGGGTAATCCAAAGCACGATACCAAGGATGACCAGAAAGGTGGTGTTGAGGAAGAAAAAATAGTTGATGTATCGCGACTCGTAAAGGGCGTATTCCGTGCGTAACGGGGCATCCCAAAGAAATAGGTTGAAGTTGGTCGAATGCAGCAGCGGCTTAATATGGATGTAACACGTTACCGAACCGGGCCCCTGAAGCGATAAAGGGTACATCAGGTTTTGGTGCTGGACAATCCGGTGCGAAAACGGATATGCCGTGCCAGAAGAAAAGGTATCTACGACAACCACACCCTCTACGGTGAAAAAAGAAACCTCGTGGATATTGGGATTGACCAGCTCGATGACTAATGGTTTGGTCACGGAATCTGGGCTGGCCAGTTTGATTTTTATCCAGAAAGCACCACGATGGATACCGAAATTGAAGCCCGGCTTCCCGTTAGGTTTGAATTGGTGGTCGTCCAATGCAAGGACATCCGAGATTTCCAGTTTACCGGAGTGATCGTGGTACACCAGGCTATGTTCACCCAGCGGCAGGTGGCTGATACTGTCTCCCACGAGCAGCGTTTGGGCCCGGACAGCCAGCGCGCATACCAACCAGAGAAACACGATGGGCATAAAAAACCGGAGTAGCTTCACCAATTTTCTCGAAACCATATCCCAAGTTACGTTAATATCCTGGCAAAACCCTAATGTGCATGCCCACATCGAGCTAAAATACCCTATTCAGGTGAGTGGGAATCACCTGAATCGGTGATCGCCTCACCCGAAAGCATGATTGCAAAAAATCCCCAAATAGGGTGTTTTCCTGTATTCAATAGCTCCGTTACTTTGTGTTATTCATCAAACAACGGAGGAAATATGAAAACGATCATGGCAACCCTATCCCTCATCGGAAGCATTATGTTGATGTCTTGCAAGGACGATCTATTCGGTCCGGATCTGGAGAAAAATGACGATTTCCATACCCATCTCGCGGCTGAAGTACCCAACCCGGACGGTACCGGCAAAACTAAGGTGCCGGAGAGGGGCGAATCGTTGACTGTTGTAGCCAACAAGCCCATTACACTGAAAGTAGCAAACTCGTTCGAAGACGTAAGCCACGTCGAGTGGTCGATAAACGGAACGAAAATCGGCGAAGGGAACAACTTGGAGACGACACAGGACGAAATAGGTGTGCATCGGCTCTTGGCAACTTACCGGATTGGCAAAAAGCACTATAAAAGGGAGATCGACCTATATGTGTATGTCACCAAGCGGCTTTCTTTCCGTATCACTCCCGGTAGCGCTATTTGTGGGCAAGTGGCAATCGGCATCACCCAGCATCTCGAAAACGGCGCACAAATCGGGCCGGGCTATTCCAAAGCCTCGGTCCAGTCAATCTGTACCACGGGCGACCAGAAATCAGCAACGGTAGCCAACATTGAAGTCAACTTTTTCAGCGATAACCCGAAGCTGGAAATCGAGCTGATCGAACCACGGATGGTGAAGAGCGATGCTTCCAACAGGTTTTGCTTCCTTATCTTTTTTTGCTTTGGCGGTACGCCGGATTCTCAGCTAGCGGCTGCCCAGCTATACGAAACGTATCGTTTTGAATCCGGTTCGTTGAAAGGGTTAAA
This sequence comes from Parapedobacter sp., assembly GCF_035556095.1. Lineage (GTDB taxonomy): Bacteria > Bacteroidota > Bacteroidia > Sphingobacteriales > Sphingobacteriaceae > Parapedobacter. The sequence continues at coordinate 153,114 of NZ_DATMFT010000025.1, forward strand.
AGAAGGCACCTATACAAACGGAACATGTGAATTGACAATCCATTAAGCGTTATCCAACAATCAAATTTAAGGAGGAAATCATGAAAACATTCAGTTATTATAGCTACGTGTTGGCAGTAATGGTACTGTCTTCATCCTGCAGCAGGTATTATTACCAGCCCAATGCAGTAAATGCGCCAATGCTCAGCAAGAAGAACGATGCGAATGTAACGGCCTCGGCCGATTGGTCGTCCGAATCGGGAACTTTCAACCTGCAAGCCGCCTATTCGCCGGCAGACTACGTCGGTATCATCGGCGGATGGTCCAATTACATTTATCAGGCACCTACGCCAGAACCCGAAAAGGGCGATGTAAACGCCCACGCACGGTTGTTGGAAATCGGTGCCGGCGGCTATTACCCGGTTTTCAATAATGGTCGGGGGTTAGCGCTCATCGCTGATACCTATGTGGGATATGGTGGTGGCGTATTGACAAGCGACGTCAACATGGATTTTTCCCGCCTTTTCATACAGCCTGGGTTCAATCTCTCCACCCGTTATTTTGACGCCGGTATACAAACACGATTTGTAGGGATAAAATACAGGAACTTCGACGACAACGGCCGTGGGGAAGATTATATCCGCCAGCAGGGCCTCGAACAGATTACCGATACGCGGCATTTTTTCTTTGAACCGGCGCTTACACTCCGTGGCGGCTATAAATTCGTTAAGCTGCAATTCCAGCTGGTTGCCACCGTTCCTATGGGGCAGATCGATTGGCATTACAATGAGACCCACGGTACTCTAGGGCTTTATTTTTCCATCGATGATCTATTGAATCACATCCGGAGCAGGTAAAACCACCCCCGGCTTGCTTTCGTCAGAAATAATTGCAAAGAACGCCAAGGTATCCGGCTCAGCGCCGGATACCTTCAAGCTTTTGAGTCGCGATTTTTCTTAGCTCTCGGGCTTTGTTTGGGTACCTGTCGTACACATCATGTGACTCTGTGGGGTCGTTTTCAAGATCGTACAGCGCCCAAGCCCGGTCTTCTCGGTCTTTAATGAGCTTCCAATGGCCGGCGCGTACCGCAACATTGCCTTCGTGTTCCCAAAAAAAACTTCGCTCATCCGTGCTCCCCTGCTTTATTCCTTTCAATAAGGGTACCAAGCTTTTGCCGGGCAAATCACGGCTCTCGGATATGCCGGCCAGCTCCAATAAGGTAGGCATCAAGTCGATAATATGGCCTTCACTATTGATGAACTGCCCCATTTGTTTGATTCCTTGCGGCCAATACCAAACCGAGGGGGTCGCAATGCCACCCTCATGCATATATTTCTTGTACTTTCTAAACGGCGTATTCGAGGCGTATGCCCACGGAGTTTCATAAGCGGTGTACGAGCCAGGTTCGCCGATGCGCTTGGTTGTGTCGTTAAGCCCCCTCCGCGCAACGCCTTCGGCACAGGCACCGTTGTCCGAAAGGAACACAATGAGCGTATTATCCAACCCCCCTTTTTCTTCGAGTTGATGGACAAGCCTTCCGATGTTGTTATCCATAATTTCAATCATCGCAGCATAAACGGCCATTTTTCTAGCCCACTGCGTTTTGTCTGGGATCGAATCCCAAGCCGGAATGTCTTCGGGTCGGATTCCGGATGTGTAACGGTCGTCAATCACCCCTTTCGCCTTCATCTCTTCAAACCGCGATGCGCGTATCGCGTCCCAGCCGCGTAAATAACGCGCTTCATACTTTGCCACGATGGAATCGGGCGCATGCAGCGGCCAGTGTGGAGCGGTATAGGCAAGGTAAAGCAGAAACGGCCGATTTGCAGTGTGACTGTCGGCATAATGCTCGTTAACAAACGTGAGCGCGGTATCGGTAAACGCATCGGTCATATAAAACCCTGCTGACGGCGGACTCCAAATGGCATCGTCCCGTACCATCACCCGTCTGCGCTTTTCGTCGACCAGCTCGTAGTAGCTACTGGCTCCGGAGATGAGTCCGAAATACCGGTCAAAGCCCCGTTTCCGGGGCCAGTGTTGTGGCCGCTCGCCCACATGCCATTTTCCGGCCATGTAGGTACTGTATCCCGCTTCGCGAAGCACCTCGGCAATTGTCGGCCGGTCTGTGCGGAGAAATCCTTGGTACGGCCCGGTTGTGATGGGTTCATCGGCGTAGCTGACCATATGGCCCATGCCTGCATCGTGCGGATACTGGCCCGTCAGTAACGAGGCGCGTGTGGGGCAGCACCTTCCGGCGTTGTAAAAGCTCCGGAAGCGCACTCCCGCAGCTGCAAGTTGATCGATGTTCGGTGTATGTATTTCGCCGCCGTAACAGCCGATATCCGAGTAGCCCATATCATCGGCGAGGATAATCACGATATTAGGGCGTTCCGCCGCGTTCTTTTCCTTTTGGGCATCACTTCGCATGGGATATCCTGCAAGGAGCAGTATTGCAAACAGAACAGTAGTCGTCTTCATCGGTTTTAATGTGTTTTGTGCATTCCTTTTATTTCGGCGAGTAGCACCTGTAACTCCTTTACCTTATCCGGAAACTGTTGGTAGTGGTTTGTGGTTTCCTGCGGGTCGTTTTCAAGGTTGTATAGCTGCCCGGAAGGTCCACCGGGAACTGCCTCTTCGTATTGAGGTTCGGAAAAGCCCCCGGATCCAAGGCCGTCTATCAGTTTCCACGGGCCTTTGCGGATGGCAAGATAGCCATTTGAAGCCTGATGTATTACGGCACGTTGATCGGGAATGTCGGCTGTTTCCCCCTTCAATACGGGCAGGATACTGTAACTGTCGGGAGCAGCGTCTGCCGGCATTCCGGTCTGCAGGATGGCAGCACAGGTAGCCGAAAGGTTGGTTAACGTCGTCAACGCATCACTCGTTGTACCCGGCTTTACGGTAGCGGGCCAGCGCACGATAAACGGAATGCGGTGGCCGCCTTCCCAGGCATCGCCCTTCATTCCGCGATAGGGGCCGGTTGCGCGGTGATGAAAACGTTCGGCAAATTGCGGCCGCCAGTAGGGACCGTTGTCACTGGTGAAAATCACCAGTGTATTTTGTGCCATGCCGAGGCTGTCAATTGCCCGCAGTACGCGACCTACGGCATCGTCCACCATTTGTACGTAATCACCATAATCCCCGGCATCCGAGGCCCCGCGCTGGTCATTAGTAGGTAACCACGGGGTATGGGGCGCAGGAAGGGGAAGGTACAGAAAAAACGGTTGCGGCTGCTTTGCTTGCTGTTCGATGTGCTGCACCGCTTTGTCGGTAAACGTTGGTAGTACGCGGTCAAATTCAAAAGAAGGCGCCATTTTCCCCGCGCGCCAGAAGGCACCGGTGTATCCGGTATTGAGATCATTGCCCGGTGTGTGGGCGGTGGGAAGCTCGATCAGCGTATCTCGCTCAAGGTAACAGTAAGGCTCCATGTCGAGCGAGGCCGGGAGTATAAAGGAATAATCAAAACCCAAGCTCAACGGCCCTCCAGTCGGTGGTTTGGTAAAGTCGATGTATTCGGGATTCATATCTTTCAAGAGCCCATATTCGTTCATTTCGGGATTGCTGGGATCAAGCACATCACGATGTGCTTCCTTGACCGCCCAATCCAATCCCAGGTGCCATTTGCCGATGACGGCGGTGTGGTAGCCCTGTTGCTGGAGTAAAGTGCCTACCGTAAAACTGCCCTGTGGGATAAGAGTGCGGCCATACCCCCGAAGCACGCCGACAGGCAAACGGCTTCTCCAGGCGTAAGTACCCGTCATAATCGCATAGCGGGTGGGTGTACAAACCGAGGTTGGGGCATGGGCATCTGTAAAACGCATCCCATGCCGCGCTAGGTTGTCGATGTGGGGTGTGTTGATCCGGCCGTCGGGATTGTATATGCTTACATCACCGTAACCCATGTCGTCGGCAAGAATGTATACGATGTTGGGTTGTGCTTGCTGTGCCCTGATCGGTTGGACGCCGAGCACAAGCCCGATTACGCAACGAAGAATGTTCTTAAAAAGGAAGTTATTCATAAGAGCTATTCGTAAATTAATTCAAATAATTGTAATGGCCTATAAACTGCGCGTATACATTTTCCGGAATCGAGAGGTGGTCGTCCGTCTGTTCCATATGTTTCCTGAGGCAAGCCAACAGATCGCCTATCCTGTATTCGTTTTCCCGTTGGAAAGCGAGGTTAATTTTTTCCTGTGGATCTTCGGTTACATGGTATAGTTCAAGAAATACCTCATCACCAAACAGGTCAGCAATCAGTTTATATCCATCCTTCACAACTGCCCGCTGGAAATTACCCAAGGAGCCATTGCCGTCGTATTGCAGGAATATCGGTCGCCCCTCATCGGGTCGCTCGTTACGCACCAACGGGAGCAACGACTGCCCATCAAGGTTCCCAGGGATAGGCACACCCGTATAATCTAATAACGTAGGCAACACGTCCACCAAGCTCACAGGCTTATCAATAGCTATACGGCCGACTGGAAAACCGTCCGGGAACCGGATATACAACGGTACGCGCACGGACTCTTCATACATGCAGTTTTTCTGCCAGAGCGAATGGCTGCCAAGCATTTCGCCATGGTCGGCGGTGAAAACAATGATAGCTTGCTCGTAAAGGCCTTCTTCTTTCAGTGTTTGGACGATCCGGCCGACCTCGTCGTCCAGCAGCTTGACCAGTCCAAGGTATTTTGCCCAGGTGTCCAGCCATTCGTCGCGGGTGTATCGGGTACCCAAAAATCCGGTGATGTTGTACAATTGCAAGGGAGATTGCCCGGGATACCACTGGCCGACATTGTCTGGCAAATCCACCTGTTGGCTGGGGATTACTGAAAAATAGGGTTCAGGGATATGAAAAGGGGGATGCGGCGCCAGAAACATGCAGTTGAGCAGCAACGGCTTGGTTTTGTCGCGCTCCCGGATGGCCCGCTGTGCTTCGTTGCTGAAATAACGGTCTGTAAAATATCCGACGCCGGGGTCATAAGGTGCCGCAAACGGGGTTGAGTAATATCGGGCGCCGGTATGGCGTCCGGATACCTGTTCAGGAACCAATGCTTTAAAAACGCGTCCTCCGGGTTTGTCCACGCCTTCCGATTTCATCCACTGCGCATACGTCTGCTGGGTAATCCATTTGGTTTTACTTTCGGGATCCTTTTCAAGCGGGTCTTCAGTAAAAAGGTGTTGCTTGCCCACATGCCAGCTGTCCCAACTCTCCTCCATCAGGGTATATAGGTTGGGAATGCCCGCACTTACATACCCGGAATGGGCATCTTGTGGCGCCCACGGATTAATCAGCGAATGCGTGCGGTTGGGGTACAGCCCGGTGAAGAAGGAGGCCCTCGAAGGTGCGCAGAGCGGCGATGCCGCATACGCGGTGGTAAATGTAACGCCTTCTTGCGCAAGAGCCGAAATATTCGGTGTCATTTCGCCGATGACATCGGCCCGCAACTGGTCGGCCATGATGACGATGATCGGCGGGCGCTCTTTCTGTTGGCCGGATAACCGGGTAGCAAACAGCAGACACCCTAGGAGCAGAAAGCATATCAAACGGTACTTCATGGATTCGCTATTGGTAACGTGTTAACAAATCGGGATTCACTTTTCGGAAATAGGCAGTCATTTCGGCTGCTAATTCCTTGACTTTTCCGGGGTTTTCGCCGGCTATGTCGTGGGTTTCACCCCGGTCTTCCTTGAGGTTGTACAATTCCACCTTGCCAGATTTCCAGAATTTCAGCAGTTTGTAATCGCCATCGATCACCGCCGAATGGGGATATCCTTCGTTGTAGCGATGGAAAACAAGTGCGTTATTTATACGCACGACCGGTCTATCCGTTTCGCCCCGGAGCAGGCTCACAAAGCTACTGCCATCGGTGTCCACGCCGCTGGAAGCCGGGGCTTCACCAGCCAGCTCGGCAAACGTAGCCAGGAGGTCCCAACCGACGATCGGCACATCACATTGGCTACCGGCCTCAATACCGGGGCCCATGACCAGGAACGGCACCCGTATCCCCCCTTCGTAGAGTGTCCATTTTCCGCCGCGAAGGGGATAATTCCGCATCGGCTTGGGAAACTGCGACGGATGATCCAGCCGGTTCCGCGCGGCAGGCATGAATTCGGTGGCTCCATTGTCGGCCATGAAAAACACATAGGTGTTTTGGGCGATGCCCAGCCGTTCGAGTGTATCCAATACGGCCCCGATGCTGCGGTCGAGGTCTTCCAGCATTCCCGCCCATGCGGGGTCGTCGTGCTTCTTTCCCACGGGCTTTTTCTGGTATTTTTTATACGACTCAGCGGTTGTCTGCTTCTCTACGTGTGTAGCATAGTGTGAGATTTGCAGGAAAAAGGGCGTTCCGGCTTTTGCCTGGCGTGTCATGAAGTTGGCCGCCCGTGCCGCAAGGGTATTGGCCCGTTTCGGATCGCCCGTGATGAAATAATCGGTCCACTTGTCTGTTCCCTCGATGGCAAAGTTGCCGTTTTTGTTTCCGGTATCGCCATCGCTTTCGTCATAGCCTGCATCTTCGGGAGAAAACCCGGCACGTATGTCCCACTTGCCGAAATGAGCTGTCCGATAGCGGGCGTTGCTATTCTTGAGCACTTGGGGCAAGGTAGCGTATTTCCCGGCCGCTGGCTGGTAATTTGCTTCAAACGACACATCTCCCTGCCGGGAGGGTGTCTGGCCAAAAAGGATGCTTCGCCTGGAAGGCGAACAGATGGAGGCGGGGGCATAGGCTTGGGAAAAGCGCATGCCTGCGGCGGCTAGCCGGTCCAGGTTGGGGGTTTCATGATAATCACTGGCAGACTGCGGGTCGGCTTTATCCATCCGCGCGGAGAGGGATGACCAACCGAGGTCGTCGGCTAAAATAAACACAATATTAGGCGATGTAGGTTGCTGCGCGCATAGCCGTGTTGGAAGTCCCGTTAGTAGTATAGATACCACTAAAAAAGGGACTATCCGGACCATGATTGGTGATTTATGAGTAAGCATAGTGTGTATAGTTATTGACGATGTTGCCGTCCACATCGTAATGAATGAATTGAATGCAGGGGTTTTCATCCTTCCGGAATACGCGGACCTGCAGGAATCCGCCTTTGACGCGCAGGAAGCGGTGTTCCGGTCGCACATCGTCCGGTTTCCATCCTTGTGCGTGGAAATCGCTGACGGGGCCTGAGCCGAATTCGTGTAAGCCCGTTTCGCGATCTTTTGAAAAATATTGCCAATGCCGGTCGCCGCTGACGATAAACAGCTGATCCACGGTTGACAGGTACTGCCGCAGCCAAACTCCCTCCGTGTGGAAATTTTTATTGGCGTGGTTGTCTTTTTTGGTATCCCGATCGGGGCCGACGATTGGCGTGGGCGAGATCAGTAACTTGAATGTCGCGGTGGAGACCGCGACGGTCTCCTTGAACCATGTGAGCTGCTCCTTGCCCCAGATGGTCTTGCCGGGGCCGTCAGGCAGGTCGTTGTTCGACCGGTATTCGCGCGCTTCGATGAGCCATAGCTGCAAATCCTTACCCCATTGATAGGTCCGGTAGGGTTTCCCGCGGAGCGGCACTTGCTCTTTCCATACCTTCAGGCCGTCGGCATAGGAGAGTTCGCCGTAGGGTTGTGCGGTTGGGTCGACATCATTTTTCAGCAGGTCGTGGTCGTCTTTGAGCATGTAGATGGGCACTTCACGGCAGAAATCACGGATAGACGGCCTTGAATTCATGGCGTGCCATTTGTGCCTTGCCTTTTCCCGCGTGAAGGCCAGCGGCCCGGGTTTATCATAATAGACATAATCACCCGTGTGGACATAGCAATCCGGCCGCAGTCGGCGCATGCTGTCGTACACCCTAAATCCCCGTTCCTCGTCGTCGTAACTCCAGAGGTACTGGCAGGTGCAGGCTACCAAATTCACTGCGGAGGGTGTTTGCGGGTCCGGTGCCGTCCGGAAGGAGCCTTTGGCATAGGCGGAGGTTCCATTCATTGACGTGCGTGCTTCGATTTCCACGTGGTAGTTGGTATCGCTTTTCAGGTTGTCTATGGGGATTTTGATGGTATAATCGTCGTCGGGTATGGCGGCATGCCAATCCGAACGGAAAACTTCCATATTGCCGTTAACAAGTGTAATCCGTACGAATCCCGTCGTACCGGCGACTGCACCATCCATGTTGCCCACCGGTTGGCTTTCATCGAAATCGATGGGGTGCCTGAATATTTCCTCCCGCCGCTTGTGTTGGATAGGAACAGGTGTTTCCTGGCTGCATAATCGGGTCCAGAAGATGGCCGACCGGTCGGTCACCTCCGAGATTTTAAACCCAGTTGTAAAATAAACGGGGCGCGAAATCGCGGCGGCGATTTCCTCGAAAGCGGGGAGCACCATCATGCCGAGTCCTGTTTTCTTCAGGAAGTTTCTTCGACTCTGTTTGCTCATGTTATTCCTTGTTTTGATAAGCCGGGTTATACGTCCCCTGTTCACGGAAACCGGGGAATGGGCGCATCCTCCCAAACCGCGGATAGCTATCAAACACGTCGCTTTCCGAAACCATCCGGGGATCTCCCTGCTCGGTCAGCAGTTGTTCAAGCTGGCTGCGGAGCCCAGCCAACACGTCGGCATAATGGCTGTCCAATGCCAGGTTCATCAGGCAAGCGGGGTCTTCGTTAATGGCATACAATTCTTCGGCCGCCTGCTTGGCGGTAGCCAAGCCGTATTGCGCCGACCAGCGGTATCGGTTGGCGAGCAGGAGTTCTTTCGTGGGGGAATCGTCGATGTCCTCAAAGCCCAATACGATCGGTTTCATGCCTTCGGTATCAGCAGCGTCACCGCTGGGGTTATCCGGCGGTGGGTCGCCCATGGGCCACCGATCGGGTTTGAGGTTGCGTATGTACAGGTAATCGGCGGTACGGATTGCCCGGGCCGGATAACCCAGATTATCCGGCCGGGCATGCGTATGCCGCTCCCTTCCGGTCAGCACATACCGGTTGGCCGTATCGGGTACATCGCCCCTTACAAGTGGAATAAGGCTTTTCCCGGCGATGGCAGGCAGGGGCTCCGCAGCGGCCCATTCGAGGATGGTGGGTGCCAGGTCAATGAGGCTCACCGGCGCATCGACCAAGCGTTGCCCCGTGATACCCGGACCGCAAATGGCCAGGGGTACGTGGATGCCATACTCATGCAGACTGGCCTTGGCATGGGGGAAGGCCATGCCGTTGTCGGCCGTTACGACGATGATCGTGTTTTCCAGCTCTCCCCTGCGCGCCAACAGGTCGAGCATTTTCTTGAGATGCTGGTCAAACCAGTTGATCTCCAGCGCATAATCCAATAAGTCGGTCCGTATGGTATCGTGGTCGGGTAGGAACGGGGGGACGTCCATTCGCGCCGAGTCCAATCCCTGGCGGAGACCCGATCCATACTCGTACACCCTGTGTGGCTCGTGGCAACCAAACCAAAAGAAGAAAGGCTGCCCGTCGGGTCTTTCCTCCAGGAAACGTTCAAAATTTGCTGCGTAGTTTGTGGGATTGATCCCGCTGGTCGGTACGTCGGTGTATTTTTCGCGGTTGTACTCCGGTCCCACGGGATTCTGTTTCCACCCGGCATCGCGCCAGTTGCCCGGTCCCCAGGCCTTGCCAGTATAGCCGGTAATATAACCGGCCGACGCCAGTACGTCGGTGAACACTGGGAATTTCTTGGGGAAATAGCTGCTATGCGTGCCCGCTTCTTCCAGCTGCCAGATGTTGCGCCCGGTAAGGATAGCCGCCCTTGAGGGACTGCATTGGGGCGCGGCAACGAACGCGTTGCGGAATAGCACACCGTGGCTTGCCACGCTGTCAAACGCCGGGGTTTTAAACTGCGGCATGCCATAAGCCGAAGCATGCGGATAAGACTGGTCGTCGGCGATGGCAAACAGGATGTTTGGCGCGCGCTGGGGTTCCGTTTTATGGGGTTGCTGGGTACAGCTACTCCAAGCGACCAAGGATCCAATCAGTACATTGTAGATCACGAACTTATTCATTTCTTCTTGTTTTTGCTGTCGATTAGTAAACGTTGCTGCATGGCGTAGGGCAATTCATCAGAACCTTCCACATATCGGATATGACTGCTGCGTATTTCGGCGAGTTTTGCGCTGTCCTCACGTTGGCCGAAGGTTTTCCCGGCCAGCGAAATCCGGGAGGCATGTGTTGAAAAGGCCGTTGTGCCCGAACGGTTCGTAACCGATAAATCGGGTGAAAGCGTCGTATCCAATTGCGCGCGGATGTCCCAATCACCCACAGAAACGGTCACCACGCCATCGCGATATGTCTCTTCGGCCGCTTCGATGTTTGCCATAGGGCCAACTTGGAAGACCGCGAGGAAACGTGTGGAGCGGACCTTGGCAACATTGATCGCCTTGAGGTGCCATTGTTCATCGTCGTAGCGTTTCAGTTCCCCGAACCGGTTTAAACTGCCGCGCCAGTTTTCTGCGCGTACCTCAAACGTATCCGCCAAACTCCAGGATACTGTCGAAGGCGCCCACAGTTTGCCTGCACCGGAGAATCCGTCGAAGCGGGATGAAAAGCGATTGGTTGCTGTATCGATGTGGATTTCGGCCATGCTATGGAGCAGCCACGACCAGCTCGCGGGATGGTCGGCCTCCAATTCATCATATACCACGATGATATCGGGCTTAAGCAATAGCAGGTGCCGGTAAAACTTCTTCAGTCCGTAATCTTCGCCGGTTTCGGCACTGCTGTACGCGGCAGATGCATCCCCCATCACATAAGCCATTTCTTCTCCTTGCAGGAACCGGGGCATCCAGCCGTAGGCTTCCACACTATACGGCTGGCCTGCACCATCAATCAACAGGCTGTTGTTGCTTTTGGTATGCTGATACCAGCCCGTGCGGTGCGGATCCTTCATGGTGACCTTATAGCCCGTGCGGAAGAACGCACGCTTTCCGCCGTACAAGATATTGAACGCATTTTGATCGGAAAGAAAATGTCCGTACGAACCGAAGGGGCTCGATCGCATGGCTACCATGAGGTTTTCGGGGGTATTGCCCGGATTGGAATGCAATGCTGCTAGGCCGATTTCCCGAAAGATTTTTCCGGTTTCAAACTCGACGATTGAAGCTAAGCTGGCAATGTCCGCGTCTTCCGTACGGGCCAGCCGGGTCCATCGCAGGGACCGATCGGTAGAAATGTCAGTATTTTCGTATTGCCTGCACAATTCCACATACTGCGCGGCTTTTGGGTTTCCAGTCAGCCTGGCGAGCATGTCCGCATACGCGATATATGCCACTCCCGGAGAAAAGACTTCCTCGGTATTGTCTCCAAATCCGTCCGCCGAAGACCCCGGCGGGACATGGTATAGGAGCCAGTCGATCGTATGCGCATACCAGGGATGTGTGTTGATAAAATCAAAACTTGTATACTGTTTGATGGTCAGCGGGATATCGATGAGCGTCGCCATGTTCATCCGGAAATATGACGCCCCCTCAATCCATCCGCCATCCACGCCGCCCAACACGGGCGCGCGGGCAAGGAATAGTTCATAGGCATATTCCAGCCATTGGGCAGCTTCAGGCACGTCCCCGTATACGGCGATGCCGGTCTGAAAAAAATAATGCAGGATGTGCTGCCACACGTGGCCGCTCAATATTTTTGCCTCGATATCGTTCCGCCACCTGGAGTAAAAGCCGGTGGCACGCTCAACAATCGGCCGGATCATTGCCGCTTTATCGGCGGTGGTAAGCGATGCATGAAACGTATCGAATACGATAGCAAGCGCCAGCATACAGCGTGCATCGCTGAAATCGCTGATCTGGGATATCCCTTTGGGGTCCCATGTGGCGATTTCCCGGGCAATGCGTATCGCATGAAGGCGGTACCGATTGTCGCCGGTGAGCAGATACGCCTGGCAGAGGGGTAGCGTGGTACCGTATGCAAAATCACCCAATTTCTTGCTGGCATCCTGTTCCAGTTTGCGATTCCGCTCAGCATCGTCGAGCCTGTTTTCCGGCAGGCCATCCCGTTCCGTCATGATGGGTCGCTTCAGGGCCATCTCTGCCTCGCGGATGATGGCCTGCACATCGCTATCCGCAGGGAGGGACCGGATGCGGGCCGTATCCACTCCATCTGTAAGTAAACGCGGATGAAACGCGGGTATGCCCTTGAGGAACCGGTCTGCGGGCGGTGATACCAACGGGATGGCGGCGGGTGTGATTTGAAACGTCTGCAAAGCAGACCAGGTTTTTCCAGAGACCCGGTACTGCCAATACCAGGTTCCCTCGGCAAGGCGCTGGTGCGGATTGAAGAGCGCCCATGGAATACCTTCGCGGTGCAGCGTCTGTCTGTTTGGAAACAAGGAATCGGATGATAACCGTACGTCATAGCGCACGGAGTTTCCCTTTTCCGCGGGCCAGCGCAGGATGGGCGTATTGAATTGCACTGCAATACCGGCCGTCGGTTCGGCGGTTGAAAGGTACCGCGAATAAACGGCATCGGGATACGGCGACGGCTGTGTGCGTGGAGCCCCGCATTGCATGAAGATTGCTGCGGTTACGCCAGCGAATAAACGGGTCAGCTGTTTACGAATCATGCGGGGTGGGGTTTTGATGGGTGAGGCGCCAAACCCGGAAATTCCGGTAGCGGAAGTGTGACCATTGCATCTGGCGGAAACCGATCTTACCGGCATCCAGGACCGCCCCATGGGTGCTTCCGTCATCTGTCCAGTCAATGATTTTACGGCCGTCGATAAAAAAGCAGATACGGCTTTGGTCTTTGACCAGCTTGATGTGGTGAATAGCAGGAGATCTCTTTGGAATACCCTCGCGACCGGTTTGTACCAGCGCAAAGCCGCTGTTCTTGCGCAGGTGGGCAAACTCGCGCTCGGGATTCTTGGGATTATTGGCGTAATAGGAGATGTGGTAGCTGTTGATCTGATCTTTGGTATAATGCTTGAATGTGCCCTCGCGCGGAGGAAGAGCGGGGTCGAAGAGGTCTTCACCGTTTCTTCCGGCCGCTGCAAAGAATGTAATCAACAGGCCGGCCCCGGTGTGCAGGTTTTGCACTTCCCATTCAGCGACGAAACTGCTTGGAAAGGTTTCGGGGCACCAGAGCACATGATGCCATTGCTGTTGTTCGGCATAGAGTTCCATCCAGCCGTTCTTAAATTCCATCTTGCCGGGTCCTTCCATGACCCATCCACGGACAGCAGCCGTGTCTGCCAGCTTATTTTCATAAAGCAGTTCCCCCTTTTTATAGGTCACGGCAGGACCCGATTCTTCAAGCAGCCGAATAATTTCACATCCCGCTAACAGGAACGCCCCAGTCCCGTACGATTCCCAGTTTTCTTCGGAAAACGCCTTGGGTTCAATACCCGGCGGCTGCACAAAGCCCAGCCGTCCTTCCGCGTTGATGTGGCTACTCAACCCGGCCCAAGCCTTCTTGACGACAGGTAGGTAGGTGTCGGCGTCGAGTAAGCCGGTGCGGATCCCCCAGGCAAAAGCATAGCAAAAGAGCGCCGTGCTACTGCATTCCGGTTCCGGGAATGCGTCGTAGTCCAACAGGTTTGCCCGCCAGAGGCCGTCGGCTCCCTGGCGCGCGCGGATGGATGCAGCCATCTCCACAAATTGCTTTTCGAATCGGGGGCGGCCTTTAAAATCGGAGGGTAGTTCACTTCCTATGCGCGCGATCGCTGCCAACACCCAGCCGTTGCCCCGGCTCCAGAAAACCTTCCTGCCATTGGGACTTTTGGCGTCGAAGAACCGGTCGTCGCGGTAAAAGAGGTTTTCCGGTTGGGCATAAAGGTATTCCGATGTTTTCCACCAATGTTCGGTCAGGTAGTCGACGTATTTTTCATCCCCTGTCAACCGGTAGTATTTTGCAAAGGCGGGCGGAGCCATGAAAAGTGCATCGCACCACGACCACCATTCCCTACGGTATGGATTGTCCGTAAATTGTACATCGGCTTTGGGCCGTCGCCCCAAGTGGGCATCCAGCATCCATTTGCTGTATTGTATACGTTGGCTGTCGGGTTGGTGCCGGAAGAGGTCCAAATATGTCTGTACCACCATCAAGCGGTCAGCATCATAAATATCAGACATCCCCTGCCAATGATGTTTGGCCGCGATGTTACAAAGGTAATCGCCGTAAACAGAATCGCGCGTGGCTTCGTAAAGCGCCATTAAGCCTGCATACCACGTCCCTTCGTGCCAGTCCAACTTCGGGTATTTGGCCGGTTGCTGCATCTGCCACCGCGCCGCTTTGTTCATGAGGCGGCGTATATCGTCTTTTTGCCACGAGTCTTGTGCACTAATGGTCTGTATGGCGATACTAAATAATAATAGTGTAATAATCAATCTAATCATGGTAATAACGTATGAATGTCAGCAATAAACACCTGCCTGTTTCCTTCGGGTGCTCCATTGAAGCAAATCTGGGTATAATCCCTGTTCCAGGCAGGGTGAGGGTCCAGCTTATGATGGCTTCCGCCGGTTATACGATCTTGAGGCAAATATTGATTGCTACCCCCGCCCACATCCGTCGGCAGGGTGCAGATAATCGTTTCGGTGTCGTATTTCAGGTCAATGAGCCGGAGGGGGATTTCCCCACTTTTAGGCACCACATAGGTTTGTTTGGGATACGCATCCGCGAGCAGGTACCGCGAACCGGGGTGCATGGTGGGGTGGCCGCTGCCGAGGTGTTTTTCCGAGAGTACCGTAAACTGATCGCCGCTGTAATCAAAGGAGCAAAACAGCATGTCTTTGTACCCCAGCCATGTGGGGATACAATTCATAATCACCCGTTCCCCGTCGGGATGCCAGTTCGGGTGATTGCCCGAGCCACCCAATCGGGCACGCTGGTTCCATTTTTCGGCCGACAAACACTGGGTCAGTTTCTTTCCGTTGGTATCCATCGTGAAGAGGGAGGCGTTGCGGCCCTTACCGTCAACCTGCGCACGGAAGACCTGCAAAATACGGGTATTCTGTCGGTTAAATTTGGAGTGGAAAAGGTATCCGATGCTGCCGTTGTACCGCTCACGGTCCTCGTCGGGCACTGCGTCGAAAAATTGATCGGTAGTGGCCAGTAGCGTCGTCTCGTTTCGCTCAAGGTCGGTTTTCCACAGCCCTTCGCGCGACATGTCCTCCGGCCGGAAGGGCTGGGGCTTGCCCGGGGGAGGATCGGGTACGGCATAGCCATATTGATGGATGTTCATGTTCAGGAGGTTCGGGCTGATTACCGATTTATCGTCCGGTGCAAGGTCATATTTCGCCCCCGAAAAGGCCTTGATGTCTCCGGCTATCAGATCGATGCGCACACAGACTGGAATACCGTTGATGAGATCGTTGGTATACAGGTACCGATCGGTAGCATGGCCCCACTGCACGTTTGCACCCACTTGGAAAGACCAAGCTTTTGTCTGGTAAACCGTACGTATCGTTTGTTTTTCCAGATCGACCACGCAGACGGCTGCGGTATCCCCCCAAGCTGGTTTTTTGCGTTGATAGGGTAGCTTGGTCAGCGCGAGGTACCGTCCGGATGGGCTCCAAGGGCACACATCGTAAAAGGTATGCAAGTAAAATCCATCATCCGGTGTTACCTGCATAACCGGTGCGGCGGTTTGCCCACTCCGGAATGGGCGAAAATCAAACGGTGTCCAATTTTCTTTGGCTTTCGGGGTGTGAAAAGCCCAGACGCCCGGTAGCGTCAGTGCCGCGGTAAATCCTGCCGTTGTTTGGTATATAAATTCCTTTCGGGTCATTTGACGTGTAGTTTTGTCCAGCTCATTTCCATTTCATTCAGCAGGGGATCGTTTTGCGATTTCATCCACTCTCCCAACAGCTGATACATTTTCGTTACGGTACTATTCAGCGCTTCGTCATGCGCACGGTTAACCAATTCATACGGATCTTCGGACAGGTCGTACAGCTCAATAGGCGGCCGGCTCCGGTAATAATGGGCCCGTCGGATGGCATTGGCATCGCCACTCGATAGCCAGGAATCAAGCACCATCTTAGCATCGATGACTGCCCGTTCATCCGGTTCGTCCATCGCCTTCAACGAAAAGCGATTGCCCGAACGTAGGTTTACGATGAGTTTATAGCGATCGCTTACCACCGCCCGTATGGGGTATTCATTGGCCCCCTGCACACCCAGATTGGTATAGCAGCCGTATACAGCGTGGTGCTGGACCGTTGACTGCCCTTTCAGGACGGGCACAAGGCTCTTGCCGTCCAGTGGTTGGGGAGCAATACCCGCCATATCGAGTAATGTCGGAAGGATATCAACCATGCTCACAAGTGCATCAGTTTTTGTTCCGGATTGCACCACCCCCGGCCATTTGACAATAAGCGGGATGCGTATTCCCTGCTCGTAAAGCGTCCATTTTGCAAACGGGAATGCCGGGCCGTGATCGCTGAGGTACAGCTGGATACTGTTTTCATTGAGACCAAGCCGCTCCAGCCAATACAGTACCGATCCGATTTCCTGGTCGGCCAATGTCACGTGGTCGTAGTAAGCCGCGGTATATTGCACGGTTTCCGGTGTATGGGGCAGCCACGGTTTGGGGCTTACCTGACCATGCCCCCCTTTCAGGTTAAAGTAGGGCTGATGCGGTGCGTTCAATGAAACAATCAGGCAAAACGGGCGTTCTTTCCGGCGGTTCAGGTACTCGGGTATCTGATGCCGTTCCATATAGGTGAATGGAAACGCCTCTTTTGGCTTAATATGTTCTTTTCCGGCCAATATCACATCGTATCCGGCCGCAGCGAGGTAATCAGGCAGCGACCTGATACCCTCGAATACCGATCCGTGGTTGCGGAAGCACCCGTTTCGGTGCGGATACAAGCCGGTAAACAATGCCGAACGGGAGGGGGCACACACGGAAACCGGTGTATAGGCCCGGGTAAATACCATGCCTTCCCGCGCAAGCTGATCAATTACAGGGGTCAACACTTCCGTGTTTCCATAGTATCCTGCATCTTCCTGCCCATGGTCGTCCGAAAGGAAAACCACGATGTTGGGTTTATGCTGCGCATATGTGTGCAAGGAAATCGTTAATACGAATACAAGGAATAATGCAACCGGATAGCAAGTCTTTCGCATAATCACTCCTGTTTTATTCGTTGAACCCATCGGTAGACATGGAGGGCGGTGCCAGTTCGGGCGATGCTCCCAAATGCGTGTTTGGTTCACTCCCCATATCCAACCGGAGCGTTCCACCATTTACCACCGTATCGTGGGGTACCCACACCCGATCCAACGTGTTTCCATTTAACGTGGCGGATTGGATATAGTGGTTTTCAGGACTGTTATGATTGGTTTCAATCACAAACGTTCGTCCGGGATAATAGTCCGGATTGAGATGGAGCGTTATTCTATCAAATATGGGGCTGCCAATTTCGTATACCGGCGTGGTCGATACACCGCCGTTGGTAGCGAAAAGCCCAATCTTGAAAAGTACAGCCAATGCGCCCATGAGCCCTTGGTCTTCATCACCGCTGTACCCATAATCGGGAGATATACCGCTATATACCTCCTTGATGACCTGCCGAGTCCAATATTGGGTGAGGTATGGTGCACCGGCATAATTGAACAGGAAGGCCGTGTGTATACTGGGTTGATTGCCATAATTGAGGTAGACTTCCCGGTTCTGTGCGTGTGTTTCCACGGCATGTGATTTGCCCGATGTAAAATGATGGGATTGGGCCACTTGGAATACGCTATCGAGTTTTTCGGTGAACTTGTTGGCGCCCCCCATCAGGTCGATCAGTCCGGCAACGTCGTGGGGAACAAACCACGTGTATTGCGCGGCATTACCTTCTACCCATCCGTTTTCATACGTTAGGACATTGGCGGGCGAACGCCATTGGCCGGTACTGTCCTTTACCCACATCCAGCCCAATCGGCTGTTCCATAGGTTCTTGTAGTTTTCGGCGCGGCGGCGGAATGACTGCTCGTCGTCCGCCTTGCCCAGCGCATGCGCCAATTGTGACAGGGCGAAATCCTGGTAGGCATATTCCAGCGTTTGTGCCGCGCCGTTTTGGTGATAGCCGTACCGGGTGTCACTGAGTGGATAAGGAACATAGCCTTTCTCGATGTATGGTTCGATGCCACCACCTTTAAACGTATGGTGTTCATATCCCGCTTTGCTCATCAATCCGCCCGGCAAGTGGTTCTTACGTAGGCCTTTATACGCTTTCTCCACGTCGAAATCGCGGATGCCTTTCATGTACGCGCTTACGATAAACGGAGTGGATGACGCACCGGTCATCACAAACGTGTAATTGCCTCCGGCCGGCCCGCGGGGAATCAATCCGCCATCGTCATACATCAGCAGCATGGAATTGACAAACGAATGCGTGATTTCCGGATAGACCAGGTGCCACAGCGTGTTGATCGTCCATTGGGCACCCCAGAAGGAATCGGAATTGTGGTGGTTGAATTTGGGTTTGCCATTTTCATCGAGCGGTATCTGGCCGATCCGTGGGCTGGCTCCCGTCATATCGCAGTATTTTCCGTTCACATCGCTGATGATCCGCCGCCCTTGCAAGGCGTGCCACAGGTCGGTGTAAAACCGCTGGCGTTCCTCAGTCGTTCCTCCGTCAATTTCAATCCGACTGAGCCAAGTATTCCAATCTTCCCTGGATTCGCGGACTACCCGGTCGAAATCCCAATGGGGCAACTCCGAGGTGAGGTTAAGGCGGGCTTGCTCCATGCTGACGTAAGAGACGGCTACCTTCATCTTCACCACCTCGCTTTCACCTGTCGGGAAACTGAGATAAACGCCGGTATGTTCGCCATCTACATGGTCGGTTCCCGCTGATAGGATTCCGTCTTTCCAACCAGCGAAATCATGGAACGGCTTATCAACCTGGGCAATGAAGTATACGGTAATCGGCTTAGGTCGGCGCACGGTCGCCCCCATGATGGCATAGCCCTCGATTTCGTGGTCATTGACCTTTTTGGCATAGCCCCAATCAGTCTTGGAAGGGCCCAATGCCGTCGTGAAGTCAAAGAGGATATGGCTTTCCGCTGCTTTTGGGAAGGTATAACGGTGGAACCCGACCCGTGTCGTAGCGGTAAGTTCGGCAGTGATCCGGTAATCATCCAGTACTACTTTATGATAGCCGGCCCTAACGACCTCCTTTTCGTGGGTGTAGGCAGACCCATACACATGCGGGCCCAAGTGGCCTTTGAATGGGCCGTTAGTAGGCAATACCGGTATACCCGATAGCTGCCACCCGTGGATGTGACTGAAGCAGCGGATGGTATCTTGATGGTACCGGTAGCCGGTTCCCCAATCACCGTCAACTTCCGTATCGGGGCTTAGATTGACCATCCCAAAAGGCCGTGTTGCCGCGTTGAAGAAGAACCACCTCGAATTAGCCGCATCTACAAGCGGTACTACGAGATCTACCGGATCGGTATTTCCATAATAAGCTGCAGGATCATGTGCATTCCGACTGGCACATGCCAAACACATGATAGCCAACAGTGCCCAGAATGGCGCGGCAAGGGTTACGGATGTCAATCTAGATAGCATAGGGTTATAGCTCCTTTATTTTGATACTTCTGAATGAAACTAAATCACCGTGGTCCTGAAGCAGGATATGCCCCGATGATGCTTGCCCAAAATCAGGCACTTCATGAAACTTACTTTTCGCGACCAGGTCGTTGAAGGCGACTGCCCCACGGTCATACTCAACCACTTTAATGTGATTGAGCCAATGCTCCACATGATTTCCGTTTACGACAATCTTCGCCCGGTTCCATTTTCCCGGCTTGTTTATCCGCTTGTTTTTTCCGGGCTCATTTAAGTTCCTTGCCGTGATGAGGTCATATAATGACCCTGCTGTCCGGTTTCCATCTATCCCATTCTTGGCATCAGGATGCCTATCGTCATCCAGAATCTGGTATTCCGGCCCCAATCCCGTACCTGGTGTTTGGCGTAGCTCTTCCACCACGAGATATTTTATGCCACTGTTGCCCCCTTCGGTAATCAGGAAATCCAATTCAAGCTCGAAATTAGCAAACTCACGATCGGTAATGATGTCGCCGCCTTTGTTAGGGTCTCCTTTTTCCGATGGCAGTACTTTCAGCAATCCATTTTCAATTTGCCATCCCGTGGGGGGAAAATCCTTGGCACTTGCCCGTCGCCATCCTTCCGTGGTTTTACCGTCCCAAAGCAAGCGCCAACCTTCGCTGACCTGACGTTCGGTCAGCTGATTAGCTAAGTAGCTTACTTCTTCTACGTCGTTATCCGGTTTCCAGCGGTCGTCGGCGATGTTTTCGGTCTTGATCCGGATGTTGCGCCAGCTTACCGTCAGTCCTTCCTGACTTTTCTGTTTGATGCCATGCACCTGCAGGGCGATAAACCCTTCAGGTGTTAGGTTGATGATCAGATTGGCACACTGGACGCCGTTGACCCACGTCCGGATGGTGTTGCCCACAGCTTCAATACGGTAACGGTTCCAATCACCATTTTTAAAGGCTTTCCTGCCTTTCTCATTGATAGACAACGGATACAGCCACCCTTGGCGGGCCTCGTCGTAGATGCCACCACTCCATGCGCGTTCAGCGGGGTCGATTTCCACTTGATAGCCGTGCACGCGGCCGTTGTTTACTTCGGGGAGGCTCAAGCTCCGGATCTGTATGCCGGAGTTGAGGCCGGAGTCAATCTTTACATCCATTTCCAGGATGAAGTCTGAATATGTTTCTTTTGTACAGAGAAACGTATTGGGTGTATTCAGCTTAGAAATACCGACAATTGCCCCGTCACGTATTCGGTAGGTTGCCGTTCCATTTTTCTTTTCCCACCCATCGAGGTTTTCACCATTGAATAGCGCTTGCCACCCTTTCTGGGCAAACGTAGGTTGACAGCAGCATACAAAGATTACACTTACTAAACCAGCTAGAAATCCATCCATTTTTAATCGCATCATTCATTAATTTTAGTCTGCCGGCTTGCCGGACGGTAAGCACGGCTCCGCCTGCTGGCGAAATCCATCGGATTGTCACCAACCGGCGAAGCCGGCACTCATATGTCGGTTTACCTACGTGTCAATAGCCCAAATTTTGCGAAACGGTGTTCGATGAGCGCTCGATTTCGGACAACGGTATCGGCCGTAGTAAGTGGAAATCCTGAATGGTATTGGCTTCGGAGGCCCGTTCGTTGTACAGTTTCACCCGTTCGATGAGCTTTCCTGTTCGCTTCAATTCAGTCCATCGGGGTTCCTCGCCGCAGAGTTCCCGCGCCCGCTCGTCGAGAATGTCGTCTAGGGTTACGGAGGAGAGTTCCATGGCATCTTTCATCCCCGGATTTCCGGCCCGGCGGCGAACCGCATTGATGTGTCCGAGGGCCGTGGGTTCATCTCCCGCCTGGAGATATGCCTCTGCGGCGATGAGGTGGGTTTCTGCCAAACGGAACACAAACAGGTCGCGGGTTCCTTTGTCATCGCCGTATGGCAAGCCGGCCTCGAAGAATTTCCACAGTGGTGGGAACTGATTTTGCTTGGCTACGTTCATGTAGTATTCGTCGTAGTTAACGACGAGGTAATCTGCGGCTGCCATCTGTTCCGCAGTCCAGGGCTGGTCCCATTTCGGGAAGTACAGCACGGTATCCCCCACCTTTACGTCGCCTTTATCCACGGTAGCGTAGAAAATACGCAGAAATGTAACGTCGTAACGTGTATCCATATCCGTGTCATAGAGGCTTGATAGGTATCTCGTGGGAACGTAGGTTGCTTGCTGCCGATTGTAAGTGCTCGACCGATCCATGCCGATCAGTCCGTCCACTCCCTGACCAAAGAGCGAATGGGCGTCGTTGCCATCGCCATTTAATACCGTATTGGCGCTGTATTGTACAGCAAATAGAATTTCATTGTTTTCTTCATTTCCCTGCTGGAAGACCTCGCCGAAAGTGTCAAGTAATTGATACTCGCCAGAGCCGATAACCTCCGTAGCTAGGCTCGCGGCTTTTGCAAAATCATTGGATCCAGCAAAATCGCGGTATCCACGGGTCAGGTACACCTTGGCGAGCAAGTGTTGGGCTGCCCCTTTGGTAACCCGGCCGTATTCTTCCTGCGAGGGTGGAAGAACGGGGATGGCTTCTTCGAGGTCTTTAATAATCTGCTCATAAACCTTCGCTTCCGGTATCCGTTCGGTGGTCGTTACCACTTCGGTGATCTCATTGAGCGGCAATGGCACATCACCAAACTGTTGTACCAGGTAAAAATAATAAAGGGCTCTCAGGAATTTGATTTCGGAAATCCGCATTGTTTTGGTCGCCTCGTTCATGGATGCGCCCGGTGCACGGTCGATAGCCGTATTGGTACGGGCGATAGCCGCATATAAAAAGGTCCAATAAACAGCCGAATTCCCATCTTGGGGGTTGATCGCCTGTGGCGAATATTCATTAAATTGGTTCAGCCCACCCAGAGCCGGGTCGCCGGGTCGGGTAAAGATATCGGTGCCCAGTAGTGTTAGGCCCCGTAGCTTATGAATCTCCCGCAAGGGGCTATAAGCCGATTTCACCAGGTCCTCGTATCCTTGTTCGTCTACATAGTGATTGTCGGTTGTGCGGGCCGAAACGAGTTCCTCCTCGAGGAAGCCACTGCATGAAACCGTACTTAAGATTACCCAGGCCATCAGCGCAATGCCGAGTATGTTTTTTATCATCGCCTTCATATTATTTTTTCTTTGACGGCTCAATACACAAGGGTAAAGAGTCCGAATGTGTTTTTAAACAACGGGTTGTCAAAAAGAAACGTTTACCCCAAATAAATAAGTGGCTGAACTTACCCCCATATTAAACGTATCGTGCCCACTCCATTCGGGGTCGAATCCCGCATAGTCTGTAAATATTAAGGGGTTGTTGGCCGTCAGGTACAACCGTAGGCCCGACATGTTCAGGCGGGACAGGATGTTCGGTGAAAACGTATACCCCAGTGTAATGTTCTGTACACGAACGAATGAGGCGTCTACATAAGCCTTCAGTTCCTCGCGTGCCCTACCGCCGGTGTTGTTTGGTGCCGGCCATTCATTGGACGGGTTCGTCTCCGT
The DNA here is from genome assembly GCF_035556095.1 of Parapedobacter sp. GTDB lineage: Bacteria > Bacteroidota > Bacteroidia > Sphingobacteriales > Sphingobacteriaceae > Parapedobacter. The sequence continues at coordinate 176,113 of NZ_DATMFT010000025.1, forward strand.
CCAGTAGTTTACGTTGAGCTTGTTGTATCGGCCGTTCCATTCCCTCGCAAAATTGGAATGATGGAAGGGGCTGTAAATCATGGACCCCTGCCGGACGTACAGCATGAAGGAGAAATCAATCCCTTTGTACTCAAACGTATTTGTCATTCCACCGATCCACTTGGGGAGCGGACTGCCGATAATCTGCCTATCCACTTCCGTAATCTTGCCGTCGTTATTCAGGTCTTTTACCTTTACGTGGCCCGGTTCTGCGCCATATTTAGCGGCCTCTTCGGCCTCATCAAGCTGCCATATCCCATCAAAAACTTCTGCATAATGTACTTGTATGGGTTGGCCGATGAACCATTTATTTCCGAGGTCGTCTTTTTTGTCGCCGTAGAGTTCGACGATTTCGTTGTGGTTTTTGGCAAACGTAAGGGTCGTTTTCCACGAGAAATTGCCGCTGTGGATGTTCACGGTATTGAGCGCGACTTCCACCCCCCTATTGGCGGTGGAGCCTACATTAGCGGTAATCGAGCCAAAACCGGTGTGTTGAGGGAGTGCCCGGCTAAGGATCAAGTCCTCGGTTTTCCTGCTGTAAATATCTACAACCCCGGAAATCCGGTTCTTGAAGAGGCCGAAATCGATGCCGAAGTTGACTTCTTTGCTTTTTTCCCAGCCCAACGCTCTATTGGCAATGGCACCGGGGGCAAAGCCAATTGCAGCATCACCACCCCAATCATACAGGGTCTGTGCAATTCTTGCCTGGGTAGAATAGGGAGCTACGGCATCATTGCCCACCACCCCGTAGCTCAAACGGAGCTTGAGGTTGGAAAGTGCTTTGGCATCCCGAAGGAAATCCTCTTCGCTCACCCGCCAAGCAATGGCCGCTGAGGGGAAGAAGGCCCACTGGTGACCCGCCGCCAGCTTGGAAGATCCGTCGGCTCTTCCCGTCAACGTCAACTGGTATTTGTCGTTAAAGGAATAATTGAATCTCCCCATATAAGAGAGCAATGCCCATTCACTCAGGTAGCTCGATACCCCTTCGATGTTGCCCGCGGATCCGGTGTTGTACCAAAAGGAATCGTACGGTAGGTCCAGTACATTCTGGGATGCCCCCTCGCCGCGGAAAGATACAATGCTATTAGCGAGTAAACCGCTAAAGGCATGGGAGCTGACCGTTTTATTGTAGGAAAGTACGTTGTCCAACGTGTAGGAGAAATTCTGCTCGTTCGTGTATCCGGCGTCTCCATTCCGGGTTCCCGTATTTCTCTTCGAGTATTTTCCGGCAAAATTCCCGCGACGGATATTCTCGAAATAAGGTGAAATGGTCGACCGGAATGAAAGGCCGTCCAACAGGTTTACCTCAACGAAGAGATTGCCGAATACCCGGACCCTTCTGGTTTCATTTTTGACGTTCAGTGGGTCGAATAGTGGGTTCGGGGTTTGGCTGTCGCTCGTAGTGGGCCAGAATTGCAGCTCCCCGTTTTCGTCGTAAGCGTCGCCGGTGGGCCGTAGGCGGTAAGCGCCCCGGAGGGCCTCGTTTGATCCCTCGTCTTGCACGCCATAAGAGGCGTACGTAGAGGTACCTGCCTTGATCCAGTTGTTTATTTTGCCCTCGATATTCGATTTCAACGTAAATCGGGTGAACTCTTCGGCAGGAACATTTCCCTCTTCTTTCAGGTAGCCCGCCGAAAAGAAATGCCGGGAGCTTTCATTTCCTCCCGAAAGGGATACGTTGTGATTCGACTGTATGCCGTTCTGCAACAAGAGGTCTATCCAATCCGTATAGACACCATTTTCGATGTTTTGCTTTTCCTTATCGTCGAGATAGCGGGTGCCCCCATTTTTTAAAATTTCGTTGAAATTGGCGACAAATTGGGGGCCATCCATCATGTCCGGCAAGTTGGTAGGTGTCTTCATGCCGACATAGCCATCGTATGCGATCCGGTTTTTTCCGGGTACTCCTTGCCGGGTGGTTACGATGATTACGCCGTTCGATCCACGCGAACCATAGATGGCTGTTGCGGAAGCATCCTTTAGCACGTCAATTTTTTCGATATCAGCCGGATTCAATGAGTTCAGCGAGCCACCCATCACCCCGTCGATGACGACGAGCGGGGCATTGCCCTTGCCGATGGAATTCAGTCCCCGTATTTCGATGCTGTAGTCGTTGCCCGGCTTTCCGTTTACCTTAAGCAAATTGACACCGGCTACCTGCCCTTGGAGGGCTCCGGCAGCCTGTATATTGGCCGTACGCACGATGGCGTCGCGATCGACGGATCCGATAGCCCCGGTTACGTCGCTCTTTTTTACGCTTCCATAACCGATCACCACCACCTCATCGAGATCGCTAAGGGAGGGCGACAAGGATACCGTTACGTTATTGGAGCCGGCGATGGGACGCTCCTGGGCCTCGAAGCCTACCAAGGTAAAGACCAGGGTCGTGGCCTGGTTGGGGAGCGATAGGCTAAATCGCCCTGCACGATCGGTTGTAGTTACGGTATTGGTCCCTTTGGCCGCGACGGTAACACCCTCCAGCGGCTGGTTTTGATGATCCGTTACGCGGCCCGAGATTTCACGTTGCAGAATTTCTGTATCAGATACCGGGTTACTTGCTTTTTTCCGGTGTATCAGCACGGTTGTGTTTTCAATCTCATAGGTGAGTGGTTGCCCGGAAAAACAAGCTTCCAGTACTTCATTTAAGGAAGCATTCCTGAAATTAAGGTCGACCGCTTTTGTACCCTGTAAGTGCATACTGTTATACAGAAAGTCGTAGCCGGTCTGTTGCTGAATTCGGTCCAATACAGATGCGATTGAAGCATGCTTGACGTTGATGGTCACCTTTTGTGCATAGCTTTTTGCGCCTGCCTGCAAGATGGTTACGGTCAGCAATACGGTGACTAGCTTCATGGTTAGCAACAATTTGAATAGATCTCGCCTAGGGTGGCGAAAAACAATAGATTTTTTATACATTTGACAAAAATGTTTGGTTAATAATTGATTATGTGCTCAACAGATTAATTCAATACCAGCATTTGTGCCGGGTGCGCCGCGAACGCTTCCGGCTTTTTTCTGGTCATTGAGGTAAGGTATACCTACTTCATGACGACCACCCTCCTTTCCCTGATTTCAAAGTGTATAGGGGCGAGTTTTTCCAGATGACTGAAGAGCTGCGCCACATTTTTTGAACGCTGGAATGTTCCGGAAAACCGATCATCGAATTGCCCTTCATATTCTACTGCCTCGATATCGTACCAGCGGGATATTTTTTCGACGATATCTTCGATAGACTCGTTGTTAAACCGGAAATAGCCATCTTTCCAGGCGATTGCCGACCTAACGTCTGCGGCCGACTGATTGATGGCACCCGTAACCTCGTCGACGACCGCCCGTTGTCCGGGGGCTAAGATCACGTTATTGCTGTCTTTAGATACCTTTACCGACCCCTCCACCAGCGTGGTCGTCGTCTGTTTTTCATCCGCATAAGCCGACACGTTGAAGTGTGTACCGAGCACCTGTATGATACTGCCGTTGGCATCCAGGAAAAAAGGTTTTGAAGCATCGTGCGCTACTTCGAAATAGGCTTCTCCAATGATTGATACCGTTCTTTGATCGTCAGGAAACACGACTGGATAACGGATGGACGATCCGGTGTTTAACCATACCTTCGTCCCGTCGGGCAACAGAATCCGATACGTACTGCCTTTTGGGGTGCTAAACGTATTATATACCAGCGTATTGTTTGGTTTGGGATGTTCAACGGGTTTATAAAAAACGCTGCCGTCTTCGGCCTTTGTGATTTCAATGCCCGATTCCTGGGCTAAGATTCCGTTTGCCGCATCATCCAACATAATGGTGCTACCATCTGCCAGGGTAAGTATGGCTTGGTTGCGATCGGGCAGCAGGATGCTATCTCCCGTTGTGTTACTTTGAAGGCTAGCTGAGTCCAGCTGTTTGTTGTTGTATAACCAACTACCTATCGCTATTGCTGCGACAAGAACCGCCGCAACCTTTACGAATGAAAACAGGAAGCGTTTTTTGGTTGGCTTGATCTGTGAAGGGGTTAGCTGCCGTTCGTGGATTTCGGCAATAAGCTGATGATATACGTGCTTTTGACGGTCGGGCTCGAATGTAGTTTGGTCGTTGGCCGCTTGCAATACCCGGTCAATGGCCGAAGAAACAAAGGAAGTGTCCATGGTATCCAAGTATTCCAGTAACTCGTGACAGTCCTCGCGCTCGATGGTGTTGTCAATGTATTTCTTTAACAGAAGCTGAAAACGGTTTTCGTCCATTGTCCTATTGGCAAATAAATGGGTACCTCGTAATAAAGGTTATATGAAGAGAACACAGATAAGGAGTGGTAGGACTAGTTGAAACGGATTTTTTTTTGCAGGCTGTGTCAACCTACCAGCAAACTTGAAAAAGCAAGCGCCAGAAGATAGGTGTAACCCGACTGGTGCAGGGAATTTTTCAATGTTTTCAATGCTTGTACCATGTGATTTTTCACCGTATTGGGCGACAAGCCCAGTTTCTCGGCAATTTCATGGTGGGAGAGGCCTTCTTCCCTACTCAGCTTGTATATCCGTTGTTGTTGTTTGGGGAGACAGGCAATGAGGCGCTGCGCCTGTTGCTCCAATTCGATTGCCATAAATTGCTCTTCGGGCGGGCGGCTGGCTACCTCCATGCCATTCATCAATTGCTCAAACAGCACAGGGGATTTACGGATTTCCCTTAGTTTATTCAGGCATAACCGTTTCGTTATCACATACAAATACAACCACAGGTTGCCTTGATCGTCCAGCCCTTCCCGATTTAGCCATAGCTTCAGGAATACATCCTGCACGATTTCTTCACTCCAGGAGGTATCTTTTAGGAAACGGAGGGCCAACCGGTAGACCTGTCCGCTATGAATGTCATAAATCACGCGGAAGGCAGCTTCGTCGCCTGCCATCAAATGCCGGATAGTCGAGGAATCAACAGAAGACATGGCATAAGTTTATAATTGCATTACCAATTACAAACCTACTATAAAAATGTAACCAAACCAAGAGAAAGAAGCGGATCGATCAACTGGGTTGCATATACACCGTCAGAAATTGTGCGGTATAGGTATCCGCATGTTCCACCATATCCTCAGGCGTACCTTCAAAGACTAGGTTACCGCCTGCCTGTCCACCTTCGGGACCGATGTCGATGATCCAGTCGGCACTTTTGATCATGTCCATGTTGTGCTCGATAACGAGGATGCTGTTTCCTTGTGCAATCAAGGCATCAAATGATTTCAATAATTTCTTGATGTCGTGGAAATGCAGCCCGGTGGTGGGCTCATCAAAGATGAACAGTGTATTTTTGCTATTATTGCCCTTAATGAGAAAGGATGCCAGTTTAATCCGTTGGGCTTCGCCACCGGAAAGCGTACTGGAAGACTGGCCCAGTTTAACATACCCCAGCCCTACATCGCCAAGGGGTTGCAATTTGGCGATGATTTTCGGTTGATCCCCAAAAAATTCGAGCGCTTCGTCTACGCTGAGATCGAGGATGTCAGATACGTTTTTGTCCTTCCAGGTGACGTCGAGCACATGCTGTTTAAAGCGCTTGCCCCCGCATGCTTCACATGGTAGTACGATATCTGCCATAAATTGCATCTCGATTTTAACCTCTCCTTCTCCCTGACACACGTCGCAACGCCCCCCCTCTACGTTGAAGGAAAATGCAGCAGGCTTTAATCCAGCGGCCTTAGCGGCAGACTGTGCACTGTAAAGCGCACGGATCTCGTCCCATGCCTTCACGTATGTTACCGGGTTCGACCGGGATGAACGCCCGATCGGGTTTTGGTCTACTAACTCAACCTGCTCAACCCGCTGGATGTCGCCATCGATACCGTCATAAAGTCCGGTTTGTTCGCCGGAATAATTGCCAAGTGCCTTCTGCAAAGCCGGGAACAGAATCCGTTTTACGAGTGAGGTCTTGCCCGACCCGGACACACCAGTCACCACCGTAAACACGTTGAGTGGAAAACGGACATCAATGCCTTTGAGGTTGTTTTCACGGGCTCCTTTAATCAAGATTGCATCATGCCATTTACGTCTGCTGGTCGGTATTGGAATCCGTTCCCTCCCGCTTAGGTACCTGCCGGTGAGGCTATGGTCATCATGCAAAATATCGGTGTAGCTACCTGCAAATACCAATTCCCCCCCATTCACACCAGCCTCCGGGCCGATATCGATCAGGTGGTCGGCCGCTTGCATCATCTCTTGCTCATGTTCCACCACCAGCACCGTATTGCCCACATTGCGCAACGATTTCAGCACCCCGATGAGACGCTGGGTGTCACGGGGATGCAAACCGATACTCGGTTCGTCCAACACATAGATAGACCCCACCAATGAGCTGCCGAGCGAAGTGGCGAGGTTGATACGTTGGGACTCGCCCCCCGAAAGTGTATTCGACAATCGATTCAACGTAAGGTAACTCAGTCCCACATCGGTGAGGAACTGCAGGCGGTTGCAAATTTCCGTAAGAAGCCGCTTGGCGATTTTAGCTTCATTCTCCGTCAGTTCGAGTTGCTGGAAAAATGCTAACGCTCCATCCAACGGCATTAATACCACATCTGAGATAGACTTTCCGTTGACCTTCACGTACGTCGCATCTTTACGCAGGCGGGTACCGTTGCAATCGGGGCAATTGGTTTTCCCCCGGTACCGGGAAAGCATCACCCGGTATTGGATTTTATAGGTTTGCTCTTCGAGCTCAATAAAAAACTGATTCAATCCCCGGAAATGGCTATTTCCCGTCCACAGCAGTTCCTGTTGTACCGGTGTTAGGTCGGCATAAGCGCGGTGTATGGGAAAATCGAACTTGGTCGAGTTTCGGATAAGCTTTTGCAGCCATTCGCCCATTTTTTCGCCGCGCCAAGGCGCTATAGCTCCGTCGTATACCGATCGGCTTTTATCGGGCACCACCAAATCCGGATCAATACCAATGACCCTTCCGTACCCTTCGCATCGCTTGCATGCTCCATATGGGTTATTGAAACTGAAAAAATTGGGTATGGGCTCCTCAAAAATGATCCCATCCAACGCAAAGCGGTCTGAAAACGTGTGCACAGTTCCGTTTTCCTCAACGTAGCAGTCACCCTTTCCCTCGAAAAACGCTGTCTGTACCGAGTCCGCAATTCGATTTGAGGTGTCTTCCTCGCCGTCTACCGTGATCCGATCAATCACAATCAGCAAGTCGCCCGCTTTGGCAGCCTTGTTTTCCAGGGAAGTATCGTCGAGCAACGACTCGATTTTTTGCAGTGCACCTTGGTAAAAAACACGTACAAAGCCTTTCTGCAGCAGAATGGCAAGCTCTTCTTTCAACTTGCGGTTATTACTAGGGTGTAGCGGCGCACTGATTGTCGCTACGGTTCCTTGCGGTAAAGCGGTCACCGCATTGGTTACCGAGGTAACCGTGTCTTTCTTTACTTCTTCACCCGATATGGGCGAGTATGTTCGCCCGATACGCGCGTAAAGCAACTTCAGGTAATCGTATATCTCCGTTGATGTTCCTACCGTTGAACGGGGGTTGCTCGTGATGACGCGCTGCTCAATAGCGATGGCGGGCGCAATACCTTTGATGTAATCGACCTCTGGCTTGCTCATCCGGCCCATAAACTGTCGGGCATAGGAAGAGAGGCTTTCCACGTAACGGCGTTGGCCTTCGGCGTAGAGCGTATCAAAGGCCAAAGATGATTTACCCGAACCAGACATGCCGGTAATAACCACCAGCTGGTTTTTCGGAATAGCCACGTCTACATTTTTGAGGTTGTGTACACGTGCACCTTTGATAATAATGTGGGTTTTGGGATCGAGCGTTGCTATATTCATATGCATAAATCCTCCGCGGTGACGATGCGGGGGCACACAAAAGTACGGATAATTTTTTTAGTATCAAGCTTGAAACAACAATGGCAACCCAAGCAAAAGGCCGGGTTGCCACGGTTTGGCCGTTAGGCCATATTACCGCCCCAATACTTCTTGCACAGGCTGGCCAATATTCCCGTTCGGTTCCTCAATGTGAAGCAACGCTGCAATCGTCGGTGCAATATCCGTCATGTGTGTTTCCCGGTGGGTAGCGCCATGCTTAACGCCCCAGCCCATCATAACGAATGGGATATGTGCGTCGTATGAGGCCCAAGTACCATGGGTCGTGCCGCGCGAGCGCGGCGATCCGCTGTACCATTGTGGCTCCAGGATAATCTGGATACAACCGCTGCGTTTGGGGTTGTAGCCATTCACAATGCGTTCCCGTATCCGTTCGGGTATACTGGATGCGCCTGCCTTTTCCATATCGGTAACAAAGGCGACGCCCTCCAAGGTACGTAGGAACTTAACGGCCCGTTCTTTAATATCGTCTTCATCCAAATCGTTGGCGTCGATGGTTTCGTAGTTGAGGTGTACCTGATAGTTCATCAGGCTGCGCACCATCTTTTCTTGCCCAAATTCCTTTTCCAGTAACTCATTAAGTCCCGAAAGTGCATTCCGCTCATCAAAATAGCCTGCGTTCCCACGCTTATCCATAAAAAACAACGGGTTATGAGAGGCCCCGTGATCGGCAGTGATAAACAAGGTATATTCGCCGGCTCCCACTTCATCATCGAGGTACTTGAAAAAGGCCTCCAGCTCCTTATCGAGCCGCAGATAAGTGTCTTCAACCTCAATGGCGTTGACCGAAAACTGGTGGCCTACATAGTCGGTAGATGACAAGCTCACGCATAGGAAATCGGTAACACCATGGGGGTTGTGCCCCATCTGCTCATTGGCCACGGCAGCCTTAGCCAGATCCAGCGTAAGCGTATTGCCAAATGGGGTAGCACGTATCATGCCCAAACCGTTGTCTTTAACCAAGGTACCCAGCTTTTTGGGAAATACAGGCGCATCTTCGCCCCGGTAGGTGGCCTCATAAGGGTTGTCGTCGGCAATACTCTGCACATACGTATCGATGGGGTAAAGTGTATTCCAATCTTGCTGCAGGTATTTTTCCGCTAACTTCTGGGTATTAAATTGCTTCACCCACTCCGGGAGTTCCTCCATGTAGAAACTGCTCGACACCCAGTCGCCCGAGCCACCTTCAAACCAATAGGCGGCGTCAGCAAAATGTCCCGCAGGGAGAATGCCTCCACGGTCTTTAATCGCTATGCCAATCACTTTCGAGCGGAAATTGGTGGCAAGTTTGAGCTGGTCGGTAATGGTCGAAGCAAGTAGGTTTCGGGGCGACTGCTTACCCGCATCTTTATCGGTGCCCACACCACTCACATCATCATCCTGTGTGCAATACATCCGTTTTCCAGTCTGTTGTATGATGAAATCGTTCCCTGCAATGCCATGGATAGCGGGTACACTGCCCGTGTACACCGTACTGTGGCCAATGGCCGTATAGGTAGGGACATAGGGGATATACGTATTCTCGCAGGAAAAACCCTCCCTTAACAGGCGCTTAAAGCCACCTTCGCCATAGCGCTCATAAAAACGGTACAGGTAGTCCCAACGCATTTGGTCAACCATTAACCCTACAACCAACCTGGGCCGCTCAATAGGCTCCTGTGCACGAACATGGCCTACGAATAAACCAACGGCCACTACAGCTAAAAATGTTCTCTTTAATTTCATCTGTTTATTTTTTGCTCTTTGTTGTCAGATGGAGCCTTTAATGGTTAATCCGCCAACGGCGGAGCGCAGTGTGCTTAATAATTAGTTTAACCACATCGGGTTCTTGTTGTTGTATCTTATTGAGAAAGGATACCCGTGATTTAACGGGTAATGCGCGGCTAATTTAGTAATTCCTGATACCAAATCACAGCCAGCACGTAACAAGTTCGTTGCACAAACGGGTGTCAAATCCGGAAAATCAGACCCCAGTTTGCATAGTCCGCCTGTACGCCATGCAGGTTGAGTGTGGTTTGTACTCCAACATTCGGTGTGAAATAATAACGTACACCAGTGACCCAGTACCATTTAACGTTGTGATAATTGCGATAATGGAGGTACCTCCCATACATGGCATTGATGACAATAGGGCCCATTGAGATGTCGGCACCCGCGGCCACACCCCACCGAATCGGGTCGAGCGACGATCCATAGTACTGGAATGTCTCGTCAAACCGGTCGGGATCAAACACGGTGTGGTAGTAAACCATATGTGAGCCTGCCTTGAGACTGATGGCCCGGTTTAGGTAAAAGTTATATCCCGCATACGCCCCCGAACGGAAAAACTTCTTATGCCGGTCGCGGTATTTCCCGCGCACGCCCATACCGAACCAAATCTCGGCACTATTCCCCTCAATATGGCGATAATCTTCGGGTTCATCCATAAATGCATCTGCGTTGCCAACCGACATTTTCACACCAATCGACCCCGTAAGTGTGTTCCAACCGCCATTCGGTACGACCACACCACCGTTGGAATAATGCTGGATATGCCCCCCAGCCACAAGACTCGTGTTTGAGCTGACAGGCACCTCCAAGCTGAGTTCACCAGTAATCATCAGGTTGACGTGGCTACCGATGGTAGACGTGGCTGGTTGCGTGAAGATATTCTCCGTAATGTATGCCAGCCCCAGCCCCGGCGTGGCAAATAACCGGACTTTTCCTATTTTCAAAAGCTGCAAGTCCGCTTCCGCCAATGCCCCGAATGCTTGCCCACCGGCGTATGCCACACCGTCCACGGTTTCTTTCATGTTGTGGAGATTGTGCCATGTAACGCCAAACGACAGATTTTTGGCGTTCAAAACGCGGACCCACTCCTTATTACTATGCGCTACATTTTTATCGTAGCTTACGTGCAAGCCATACAAGTAGTTGTCTTTCCTGTTGGGGTTGTCTGAATTGACATCTATTCCATATTGAGCTTTCACGGAAATAGCATGTTTCGAGCGGTCCAATTGGGCAACAGCGGGGCTCGTTAACGTCAGGACAAACGAGAGCAGCCCGAGGGTGATGGTTGACTGGGATCGCAATACGGTAAAATGGTAAATCATTGGAAAAATAAGTTTGCAAGCGACAATAATCAATGCAGCTGCAAACTTAACCATTTACGGCCAAAATTTTTAACCTGCTAAGCTATCCGTTTTCCGACTTACGGCCATTTTCCGTACGGCATTCGCAATTGCAGCGCTGTCATATCCACACTGCGCCCACAATTCCTGTTGTTCGCCATGTTCGACTACCTGGTCCGGTATGCCCAACCGTACAACGGTGGCTTGGTAACCGTGGTCGACCATGAACTCTAATACTGCACTGCCCATCCCCCCCTGCACACAACCGTCCTCAACGGTAATGATTTTCTTGAATTTCCCGAAGACTTCGTGCAATAAGGCCTCATCCAACGGCTTTACGAACCGCAAGTCATAATGGGCCGGAAATATCCCCTCTTCGTTAAGCACCATCCGTGCGTTTGTCACTTCATTGCCGATATGCCCAATACTCAAGAGCGCGAGCTCCTCGCCATCACACAACTTACGGCCTTCGCCGATATTGACCGACTTGAACGGCCGCCTCCAGTCGGGCATAACGCCCTGCCCGCGTGGGTATCGAATCACAAACGGCCCCATCCCTTCCTGCTGCGCGGTATACATCAAGTTTCGCAGCTCCTCCTCATTCATCGGAGCCGATACGATCAGGTTGGGGATACAGCGCATGTATGCCAAGTCATAGGCCCCGTGGTGCGTGGGGCCATCGGCGCCAGCTACGCCCGCCCGGTCGAGGCAAAATACGACATGCAGGCTCTGGATGGCTACATCATGTATCACCTGGTCATATGCGCGTTGCATAAAACTAGAATAGATATTGCAAAAAGGCACCAGCCCCTGTGTAGCCAATCCGGCAGAAAACGTGACGGCATGCTGCTCCGCGATACCCACATCAAATGCGCGGTCGGGCATAGCTTTCATCATAATATTCATGGACGAACCCGATGGCATGGCCGGCGTAACACCCATAATCCGGTCATTCTTTTCGGCTAGCTCCACGAGCGTATGTCCAAACACCTCCTGGTATTTCGGAGCCACCGGTTTATCGCTCTTGGATTTTTTGATTTCACCGGTGATTTTATCAAATAGTCCCGGCGCGTGCCAAGTGGTCTGGTCTTTTTCGGCCAGCGCATACCCTTTCCCTTTCACGGTGACGCAATGCAGCAGCTTGGGCCCGGGAATTCCCTTTAGGTCATTCAACGTGTTAACCAACCTTTTCACATCGTGCCCATCCACCGGACCGAAATAGCGAAAGTTGAGCGACTCGAACAGGTTGCTATTTTTGAGCAGCGTTCCTTTGATACTCTTTTCTATTTTCTTGGCCACGCCGAGCGCATCCGGCCCAAGTTCCGAAATCTTGGTGAGCACATGGGCGATGTCGTCCCTAAACCGGTTCCACGGCCGCGACGTGGTAATGCTGGTCAGGTATTCTTTCAGCGCACCCACATTCGGATCGATCGACATGCAGTTGTCATTGAGGATGACCAACAAATTGGACTTTTCGATACCGGCGTGGTTGAGCGCTTCGAACGCCATCCCTGCGGTCATTGCCCCGTCGCCGATTACCGCCACATGCTGGCGGTCGGTCTCCCCTTTGTAATTTGATGCCACGGCCATTCCCAATGCTGCCGAAATAGATGTGGATGAGTGGCCTACCCCGAACGCATCATAAGCACTCTCACAACGCTTCGGGAATCCGCTGATTCCCCCCAACACGCGGTTGGTATGGAACTCCTCCCGCCTCCCCGTGAGGATCTTATGGCCATAAGCTTGATGTCCTACATCCCACACCAATTGATCATAAGGGGTGTTGAGTACGTAATGTAGCGCCACCGTCAATTCCACAACACCCAGGCTTGCTGCGAAATGGCCACCATGCGTCGATACCGTGTCAATGATGTATTGACGCAGTTCATCGCATAGCGCTGCCAACTCCGATTGGCTCAGTCGCTTTAAGTCCGCGGGCGTGTCTATTTTCTTCAGCAGTTCTCCAGCGTCAATCTCCATAATATCCGGTTTGGAAAAACGATACAAAGTAACTAATAAATATTGATATAGGGCGCCCTGAATTTTTACGCACGACACACTGCTCATTTCGTAAAAGGGGAACAATGTAGCGGGCAGATTGTTTAACGAAACGGGCTCGGCAATATCGCAGCGAAACACTACCTTTGGTCCGTATGCAGCCCGACGGATATGAAATCAAACTACCGCAGTTTGAAGGCCCCTTTGATTTACTGCTTTTTTTCATCGAACGCGATGAACTGAATATCCACGACATCCCCATCGCAAAGATTACCACCGACTTCCTCGATTACCTATTGCATGCACAGGCACTCAATATGGAACTTGCGAGCGAATTCATATTTGTGGCTGCCACGTTGATGCGCATCAAAGCGAAAATGCTTTTGCCAAGGCCAGAACTCGATGAAGCAGGTAACGAAATAGACCCGAAACAGGATCTCATACAAAAGCTGGTGCTATACAAGCAGTTCAGGGATGTGTCGGAGCAATTACGGGCGCTGGAAGAAGGGCGGCTCCAACAAGCCAAACGGGGAAACATCGTCGTCGATTTGCAAATCGCGGGCGACTATGCCGACCAGGGTGAGGAACTCACCACGTTTGACCTTTATAAGCTCATGGTGGTTTACGAGCGGGCAATGGACCGCTACACGTCACGTAGTAACGAAGTGCGCCATACCGTGGTGAAATATCCGTACACCATTGAGCAGCAAAAGAAAGCCATCGCATCGCTGGTGGCCATCAATGAGAAACTCGATTTCAATGCGGTAGTCAGACATTCCGAAAACAAGGTACAATTCGTCTACAATTTCCTGGCGATTTTAGAAATGCTGCAACAACAGTTGCTCGAACTGCAAAGCGGACTGGGCTTCAACAATTTTTGGGTGACCGCGCGAAAAACCCACCCATAAAGACAGGATTCCATACGTTCAAGCCGGTATTTGAATGACCAACACCGTTCCCCTCCCGGGGGCCGTGTCGATTTCCACGGTGCCATTAAGCAACGCGATCCGTGAGCGAATATTTTTCAGACCAACACCTTTCCCTTCAGCAGTGCGGGCCGTTTCGAAACCGATACCGTTATCTTCAATCGTTGCATCGATACCGTCGTTGTCGCGCACCAATTGGATGCTGAGTTTAGATGCCTGGGCATGTTTGATTACGTTCGTGACCGTTTCCTGAATGACCCGGTACAATACGGTCTCCGTCTGTTCATCCAGCCGCTCATCCAATCCTACGACGTTCAACTGGATTTTCAGCTGTTTACCCGCTATCTTTTCAAGGAATTCCTTGACAGACGACGCTAAGCCTGCTTTCAGAAGCGCATTGGGTATCATCTGATGGGAGATGCTACGCATCTCATCATAACTCTCGCTTACCAACGCCTTAGCCCGTTCGAGCAAGGGGCGAACGGGAGCGGATTCGCCGGTATCGGCGCTAACCTCATGGAGGCTAAGCAAGGCCGCAGACATCAGCTGACCCACGCCATCATGCAAATCAGTTGCAATGCGGCGACGCTCGCGTTCTTCCGCATGCAATACATCTTTGGCGGCTTGCTGTTGCTGCTCATTGAGCCGTTTCTGCAGGCGGGCTTCGGTTTGGAGCTTGCGCTTGTTTTGAACAACATAAATAAGACCGGCCAATACCGACAACAGGATAATAGCAGCAACGAGTACGATACCTCGTTGGCGTAGCCGGAGCTTCTGCAATGCCGTCTGTTGGTTGAGGATCTCGATCTGCTGTTCTTTCTTTTCAGTTTCGTATTGCGCCGCCAGTTCATCGATAAGTTTTACACGGTCGGACTGTGCAATGGAGGCTTTATACGCTTTGTGTTTACGCAGGTATACATACGCCGAATCGTATTGTTGGTTGCGGGCGTAAAAATCAGACAGGCTTTCCAATGCTTCTTCGTGTTGCTTGGTATTGTCGATTTCAATCGCGGTTTGGAGTGCCTTTTTTATCCACCGTTCACCCTCCCGGACGTTGCCCGCCTTTTCATAAGCTTCACCAAGGTAGTTGTAGGTATAGGCAATTTCATTGGTTTCGCGCATGGCTTCACGCATCGCAATGCTTTTTTTGAGGTAGTGTATAGCACTATCCGTATCTCCTTTGTAAAGGTAGGTCGAGCCAATATCGTTGTAGAAAAAAGCTTCATCAGACCGGTTCCCGGCTTTGATAACGGTTTGGGCACCCCGTTTATGTGCGGCCAATGCTTCGTCGTAATGTCCGAGCCGCATGTTTACAATACCGATATTGCCATGGCTTAGCGCTATGGAAACGGCATTGCCGCTCAGCTGCCGCCAATGCAAGGCTTCTTGATGGTATTCGAGGGCCTTATCATAATCTTCAATATCTACATAGAGAATCGCAAGCTGGTTGTAGCCGTTCCCGATATTCACGGTATCACGGGCTTGCTCGGCCAGCTTTAATCCCTTCATTCCGTATTCCATGGCCTTTCCCCGTTCACGCAGCCTTCGGTACAACCATCCGGCGTGCAGGTACGCCCTTATCGATACGGATTGGGGCTTTTCTTTCTCAAACAGGGAAATGGCAGCTAAGATAGCCTTCTCTGCTTCCTTTATGCTGCCGTGAGCCTCTTCACTGTGCGATATCAGGTAAAGCGAAACCGCCTCTCCATGTGCATAAGCATGTCGTTGGGCCAGTTGCCGTGCAAGGGTCAATGCGCTATCGGCCAGGCTAGCATCAATCTCCATCACGCGGTTCGCGAACGCATTGAGGCTATCAACTTTGGCACGAGCCTCTTCTTCGGCTAAGGTAATGCGGTGAAAGGCCTGCCATAGGGTGTCCTGCCGAGCCAACGATGAAGGACATATCGCGAAGAGTAAATACCCGATGAGCACGAAAAGAAGAGGGGTATAGCGATCCATAACGGCTGGTTATTAAGTGGTGCTAATTTATCTCAAATTTTAATTACTTTTACCCGATAAGTGCAAAATTCAGTGGCTTAGTGCGCTCCAAGCCAGTAGCCTCGGCTGCTTCAAGCGGGGATATAGATAACCACAACTGTTCCTCTGCCAACGGCAGAATCCACATCCACACTGCCCCGTAATAAAGCCACCCGAGAACGGATGTTCTTTAAGCCGATACCTTCTTCATAGCCGGCACTTGAAGAATCAAAACCCCCACCGTTATCTTCGATACTTACCGAGAGCCCTTCTTCGTCCTTCAGGATCTGGATGGTCAGCCGGGTAGCTCCGGCGTGTTTGACCACGTTGTTTACCGCCTCCTGTATGGCTCGGTATAGCACGGTTTCGAGCTGTTGGTCAAGCCGCTCATTCAATCCAGACACATTTAAATAGACCTTGATGTTTTTGCCGTCTATAGGGTCCAAAAACTCTTTAATAGACGTCGCCAAGCCCGCTTTCAGCAACGCGTTGGGCATCATTTGGTGGGAAATGCTACGCATCTCCTGATAGCTGTCTTTTACCAGGCCCAGCGCTGTGTCCATCAATTGCGGGTCGGGTGCCTTTCCTTCGGCGACGCTTTTGTACAGGTAGTTGAGGTTGAGCAGCGCGGCAGACAAAGTTTGCCCAACCCCGTCGTGTAAGTCGCCGGCAATACGGCGACGTTCACGTTCTTCCGCGTCTAACACATCGCGCGTGGCCTTTTCTTGTTGGGTGTTTATTTCGTGCTGCAAACGGGCCTCTGATTGCAGTCGGCGCTGTTTGAAAACAAAATACGCGATAACTGCACCGGTAACCAAGAGCGCCAGTGTGGCAATCAGCATCAGGTTTCGCTGTCTTAACTTAAGTTGCTGAATCGCCTTCTCCTGATTCAGGATTTCAATTTGCTGCTCCTTCTTCTCCGATTGAAAGCGAGCCTCAAGCTCTCGCTCGGATTTCATTTTCTCAATGACAAACACAGAATCTTTCGCGGTTTCTACCGCCAGCATATGCTGGTAAGCCTCGGCATGGCGTCCTTGGTCGGCCCTGATCTTGGCAAGACTGTTGTTTGCCTTGTAAATGACCTCAAAAAAACCAATGGCTTCCGAAATATCGATGGCTTGGATGAAATGGGGTATCGACTCTTGCGTTTGGCCGAGTGCATTTTTGTATTTGCCCAGGTTAAACAATAAACCGGCCTCCCGGAGCCGGTCGCCTTCTGCACGCGCGTAATGGAGCCCGGAAACGGTATGGGCGATGGCTTCATGAAGGTCATCCTTGACTTCGTACATTGCACCCAAATTTGAATATATGCTGGCCATGTTTCTGTCGGTTCCCATCTTTTCATTCATCTTGCGAGCGCTATTGAGGTAATGAATGGCAGAATCAGGGAGCCCCATTGTCGTAAAGGTAGAACCCAGGTTGTTCAATGCAGTAGCCATCTCCAGTGAATCGGGTACCCTGCTTACTAACTGATAATACTGCTTGAGATAGGTGATCGATTTTTCGAAATCATTATTAACGTTAGCGGCAATACCCAAAAGATTGTACACCCTACCCTCACCATTATGATCGCCTATCGCCTCGAAGAAGGCCAAAGCCTTCAGGCCATACGTCAATGTTTCTTTATAGTCTGCTTTTGCATTCATCACCGTGGCCACATTATAATTTGCCTTAGCAATTTCAAGACTATCGTTCAACGTGCCGAATTCGGCCAATGATTCCAGATAGTAGCTTTTTGCCAGATCGAAGTCGCTTTGGTAAAAGGCCGAAATCCCTTTGAGCTTAGCCGCCTGTGCCCGTCCACGTCCATACGTCGACCTTTGTGCCATTTCATATGCTTTTTCTGCGTAGTAGGTCAGTGAGTCGGGCTTCGTCAGCCAACTGGCGGCTTTGGCGTTAAGCGTATCGATGGCTCGGTGGAGTCGTTCCTGCGCTCCTGCGGCTATGGGTGCCATTGTCAGTGAGAAAAGCAGGGTAATCAGGGTGCAATACTTCATGGATCACATGGGTTAAATTGATTACTTAGATTGGCGATTTAACGTTTGTCAAAGATGGTAAAAAAACTAAATTTGTGATAAAATAATTAAGAAACCTAAATGAGCTATCGCGTATTACTCGTTGATGACCACCGCATCCTAACGGAAGGCCTGAAAATGATCTTCCGGAATAACTCCACGTTCGATATCGTTGCATCAACCCATTCAGGTGCTTACGCATTGGCACTGCTCAAAGCGAAGCCCGTCGAATTGATGGTCACCGATTATTCTATGCCCGATATGAATGGCCTCGACCTGATCCGCCAAGCCAAGGCACTGTTCCCCGACCTGAAAACCATCGTGCTGACGATGCACGACGAGACGTCCATCATTAAAGAAGTCATCGCGGCAGGTGCGGACGGTTATGTGCTAAAGAAATGTGCCATGGAAGAATTGGCACAGGCCATGGAGTCTGTGGTAAAGGGTAAACCGTACCTGAGTGCAGAGGTCGGTCAGCGGCTGTTTCAGCTGGCAAAGCAACCCGAACCCGACGAGCCGCTTACCGACCGTGAGGTCGAAGTGCTGCGGCTGATTATCAAAGAACTTACCAATAAAGAAATTGCCGCCCAATTGTTTATCAGCGACCGCACGGTGGAGGTGCACCGCAAAAACCTGATGCGCAAAATCAAATGTGCCAATACCGTCGGCCTGATTAAGTACGCTTTTGCCAATAATTTGGTTTGAGAAGCTGCGGTAGCTATGAATACCGCAGCGTTCCCAACCGGGGTAAGGCACGATTACCAAACACCTAGAACTTCAGCGCCACCCCCACATTGAGCCAAGCAATACCGTAGCCGAGCTCCGCAAAGGCGCCGAATTTCGGACTGAAGAAATACCGCGCGCCGGCGTGTGCGCCCCAAAGAAACCCTCCGGCCGAAGCGGTAGGCAGATTCGTATCGGTGCTCACCGATGCGATGTTGTAACCCAGCAATACCCCCGCATAGGGATCCAGATTTTCCACGCCAAAGTCGAAATGGTAAGAGCCCCGGCCGCCTACAATGATGTAATTGTATTTCCAGTCGCCCATCCCTGTTTCTACTTTGGCCCCGGCATAGCCGCCGTATGCACCCACGCTGATTTTATCGCTGACACCGAATTCTAAGCTAAGGCCTACCGGTGGGGTGCCCTTCGCTCCTGCCGCCATGAACTGGCTGCCCAGGCCCACACCGAGGTTAAGCAGTTTGTCGCCCTGTTC
Organism: Parapedobacter sp.; assembly: GCF_035556095.1. GTDB lineage: Bacteria > Bacteroidota > Bacteroidia > Sphingobacteriales > Sphingobacteriaceae > Parapedobacter. The sequence continues at coordinate 195,262 of NZ_DATMFT010000025.1, forward strand.
AAACGCTTGGCTGAAGGAAAGCGAAGTTCCCAGAACGGTAAACAATCCGACAAGTGATACGAGTTTAAATTTCTTTTTCATTGCTTTTTTAGATTAATGGATTATTGTTTAAATTGAGTCAAAAGTACGCCTGCCTGCAAACAGGGCCAATACGGAATAATACCGATTCTACCTACGTATAATCCCGTATATGGAATACGTAATTCCCCGAATAGGAGCATTTTTCGCCTCCCACTACCTTTACCCCGGTATTCAAAAGCAATTTATTAGACCATGAAAAAACTACTCGTAACACCGTTGGTGGCCCTCTTGATGGCCGCCCATGGACAACAGAAAGACCTGCCGGACATCAGTTATGATCTGGGTGGCAAAATCGAATTTATGACGCTCACGGAAGCGGGCGTGTTGGTTGTAGCAGGCGGGGGCGGATTGGCGGGTATCAAACCCGGAGCCAACGCACCGCATTTTGTATTTAAAGAATACGGCAAGGTGAAGGAAGAAGAGCTCGAATTTGTGCCGATGTCGCCCTATGTCATCGTCAACCAGGGGGGCATGCTCGGATCAAAGAAAACGGTGATTGACATCGTATCCGGCAAGATGCTGTTTGCTACCGAAGAAAACGGATGGAAGCTGGTCGCTAAGGCTCGTGTGTTCCTGCCCCAAAACAAGTTGGTCGTGGTGGGAAACCGCACGCGAGCCGAAAAGGACATGCTTGCCGTCGGTATTTATGACCTGGCCACCGGCAAGCAGGAGGGATTTTCTTCGCTGGATGCCGGGGTGGGAAAGGTGCGCATGGGCAACAGTGTGCCCGTAAGTTCGGGAGAACCCTACCTTTCCGGCAATCAGGTGCTGGTACCCACCACTAAGAAGCTGATCTGCGCGGATTTCAACAATGGGCAGATCCTTTGGGAAGCCGATCTTGATAAAATCACGTGGCTCGTAGCCGATAAATCAGGCAACGAGATTTACGGATTCGAGGAGCGTCCCAATGGCGATACGCGCATCCACAAGGTGAGCAATTCCGGCCAGCAACTCTGGAAGCAGGAACGTAAAATTAAAGGAAAAGTCTCCCGCTTTGAAATCTTGCCGCAGGGGCTGGCCGTGGTAAGCGATGTGGACAATTCGGATAAAAAAGGCATCGCCGGCAAACTTGCCGGAGCTTCGGAGTCTAAAATCAGTTTCCTGAGCGCGGCTACCGGTGAAGACCTTTGGGAGAAAGCCCCCAAGACAAAAGGCTATGTACAGCATTTTTACATCATGGACGATGGTATCCTGTTCGGGATATACGAAGGTGGCATCAATAAGATTTCCTTTGACGGTAACGCCCTATTCAAGAAGCCGCTCAATACCGGCGAAAACATCCAAACGATGGCGCTTACCCCCCAGGGACTGATTTACATCACCGATACCGATGCGGATATCATCAACCTCACTACCGGAGAATCCATTTGGAGCAAACCCATCAAATACAAGAAAGCAAAAGCGGTTGCCAGTGCTTATGACAAGGCGCACCAGCGCTACCTAATCAGTACGGGCGAGGAGGTGATGGCAATCGATGAACGTACCGGTGATATCAGCACCTTCGCATCGATTGCATTCAAGGAAAAAGAAGCACCTACCTCCATGATGGTGAGAAACGGCGGGATCCTGCTTACCTCCAGCCAGAACCTGATGATGGTAGGCTTCGACGGGAAAGACCTATTCCATACCTATCATAAATCCCCCGGACAAAGCGGTTTCATCAAAGCTGCCACAGGGGTGTTGGCGGTAGCGTCCATGGCCATGTCGGCGGCGGCAGCCTACCAGGGCGGTCGCTATGGCCACTATGCCGGAAGTAATCAGTTAAATAGCTATGGTGAAGAAATGAAAGCCTATCAAGAAGGGTTTGCCAACATCGCCTCGGCATCCTTCGCCGAGATGAACAAACGCTTCCGGGCAACCGCGGCCACGGAGAATGCGCAGTTCATCCTTACCGACCTCGAAGGCGGTGTAGGTCTCGTACGCGTGGGGAAGGATACTGGAGAAGTTGAAAAGGAAATCATCCTTCGCGACAAGAAGCCCGATTACCGGGTTGACGAGTTGGGTGGAATGCTATACTATAAATCCAAAGCCAACGAAATATCAGCCTATGGGCTATAGTTCGGGCATACATTTTCATGGTGCCTGGTCTGTGTGTGCCGCCGAATGAGCGGCACGCCTTACCGGGTTATCGACCAAACGTGCAGTCGGACTTTTAATTACTATCAAATACATATCAAATGAAAACAACTAAAACAATGAACAGATTGAAAAGCAGGGGGGTATTGTTCCTGATGCTGGCCTGCGCAATTGCCGCAACGTCGTGTAAGAAAAATGAAGACGGCGGACCCGGGGGCAATGCCCCTGCCGGCACCATCAAAGCAAAAATTGATGGTACATCTTTCGCTTCACTAAAAATGACGAGCATGGCCAACCGCATCAACATGGGCGGAACATCCATGATTACGGTACAGGGTAGCGAGAGCTCCGGCAAGGCGATCGTATTGGTCATGAATGGCGTAGACAGCCCCGGCACGTACGAAATCGGGGGCGGAGCCAATATCTCCATCAGCGCGAGCTATACCGAGGTAAACATCAACAACCCTACGGCAACCAAGATTTGGCAGGCCCCGTTCGATTCGTCAGTAGCCGGAGAGGTGAAAATCGCCGAACTGACCGATACGTCCATCAAAGGCACGTTCACGTTTTCGGCCCGAAATTCAACCGACAAATCCATGAAGGAAGTTACCAGCGGTGCCTTCAACATGAGCCTTTAACTTTTCAGCCTATCGTCTTGCCCTTCGGAAATACCGAAGGGCTTTTTTGTGCTTTTATTAAGCGCATATACGCCTCGCGTGTAATCATCTGCGCGCCCATGGAAGCCAGATGGTCGGTATACACTTGGCAATCGACAAGGCGATAGGTTCCCGATTGGCAGAGCGAGGCCAATGCCACCTTAGAGGCATTGGCTTCCTTGCTGAACATGCTTTCGCCACAGAATACCGCTCCCACAGCAACGCCGTAAAGACCGCCGACCAGTTTACCTGCCAACCAGACTTCAACGGAATGTGCATGGCCCAGGGCATGTAGCTCCGTGTATGCCAGCTGCATATCGTCGGTTATCCAAGTGCCGTCCTGTCCCGGGCGCGGCTGCGCGGAACATGCGGCGATTACCTCGGCAAACGCCTCATCATGGGTCACACCGAAGCGCCCGGACCGCAGGACTTGGCGCATACTTTTACTGATTTTCAACGCCTCGGGCTGAAGTACAAAACGCTCGTGCGGTGAATACCACAGGATGGGTGTGTCGTCGCTATACCACGGAAAGATGCCTTGCCCGTAGGCAGCCATGAGCCGCTCGGGCCGTAAGTCGCCACCGATAGCCAATAGCCCATCGGGTTCGGCCAACGCCGGATCGGGAAAGGAAACGGATTGCGCGTCCAGCTGGAAAATCATTCGGATTGCCGGGGTTCCTTGCTGATTTCGTCAAAAAGCTTGTCCATGTGCTCCACGTACTCGTTCGTGTCGTCCAGAAAAAACTCCAGTTCCGGAACAATACGCGCCTGGTTTTTGATACGTGTGCCCAGTTTATAGCGAATCTCATTGGCGTGCGACCGGATACTCGCCAAGTCTCCCTTCGCTGTTTTCGTGTTGAGAAAACTCAAGTAAACCCGTGCAATGGCTAAGTCTGGCGTCATCCGTACGCGGGTAATGGTAATAAAAGCGCCCGGCGCCCAGGCACCGCCCTCCCGTTGGAAGAGTGCACCCAAATCCTGCTGGATAACCCCAGCAAACCGTTGTTGTCTTTTGCTTTCCGTGTTCATGGCGAAGGTGTTTCAATTTATCCTAACGCGGCTTCGAAGTGTCGCGCGGTGCACGCTGCACCAATGGCAAAGTTAATGATTTTTGCTTTACGCCGTTAATGGGCATGTTCCAGCAGGTCGTCGATCCGGACAAACTGATAACCTTTGCCTTTCAGGATATGGACCAGGTGGGGCAGCACATCGTAAAATTTCTCCCGGCGTCGCGGATCCGTACCGATATGGATCAACAGGATAAATCCATTCAGTCCGTTTTCATCCTTTTGTTCATAGGCTAGGATAGACTTCGTGACGGTTTGATTGTCGATGTACCGCGCCCCCATTTCCGGATAGGTATAATCTGCTGTGGAGCGGGTGCCAGGGGTGAAGTTAACGAGCTGCAACCCCATATCACGCGTCCACGACGCGATGGTGTCGTTATACCACTCATACGGGGGCAAGAAATAGCGGGCTTGCCTCTTGTCGACACCAAATGCTGCCAACGCATCATATGAATCGTTCAGATCACTTTCGAACTCGGCACGGGTAACAAGCAGGCTGTCGCGGTTCGCCCAATCGCAGTACAAAAGGTGCTTATCGGAATGGGAACCGAGGTAATTACCCAGCTCCTTAAGCTCGTTGATGTAGGCTTTGAAATCCACATTCCGATAGAAGTTGCCCGTAAGAAAAAAAGACGCATGCACCTTTTCTGCTTTCAATGTGTGGATTACGCTCGATAAGCCGTCGCCGAATTCGTCGCCGGTAAATACCAATGCGATTTTATTGGTGGCTTGGTCGCCACGGATGATCGCCCCGAGAAACTCCGTGACATCGTCTTGAGCAAAAGTAGGGTAATCCGCATACGTAGCGTGCACGGGTACAGGCAGGCTGTCCGTTTGGGGGTGGGCCGTGACCAAGAGGCCAAAGCGCATAAGGACCAGCAGCTTCATCCCTTGTCAGGTATACCTTCGCCTTCCATCACTAGGGGTGTTACGCCCAACTTCGCTGCCAACTGCTGCAAATCCGTCCACACGGCCTCAACCAATGGGATACCTCTTTCCCGATTCGTGCGCGTGGCCTTATGCTCCGGCTCGCCGGGAATGATTACCGGTTGCCGTTCTTCCACCCGCCTCGCGCCTTTGAACCGCGCTATCCATTGATCCATATTGGCTTTGAAATCCGCAACGGGACGGAAACCATCCACACGCATGGCCCCTACGAAGTGGCCGATCCCCTGTCCGGGCTGATCGGCTACGGGCTGCAAGTATGCCACGAATGGCGGTACCCAGGGACCATAGTTAGCCCCGGAGAGTACTCCCGAAAGGATATCCACGGTTGCCGAAAGCCCGAAACCTTTGTGGCTGCCGTGCTCCCGGTCACTCCCTAAGGGCAAGAGGGCCCCACCGTTTTTTACGGCGGCAGCATCGGTAGTAGCTTGGCCGTCCGCACTAAGCGCCCAGCCTTCGGGAATAGGGTTTCCGGCCCGGCCGGCAACTTCCAGCTTGCCGTTCGCGGCAGCCGAGGTAGCCATATCGACCACGACCGGAGGATATTCACCGGCCGGAAAAGCATAGCATACCGGGTTGGTACCCAGCAGCCGCTCCGTTGAAAACGTGGGGGCCACCAACGGGCTTGCGTTAGTCACGGCGTAGCCGATCATATCGTGCGCTACCGCTCTCAGGGCGTGGTAGCCAGCAATCCCGAAATGGTTTGAATTACGGATAGCAACCCATCCCGAGCCGTACTGCCGCGCCTTTTCAATAGCAATTTCCATGGCATAAGGCGCAACCACCAGCCCCAGTCCGCCATCGCCATCCACGGTCGCAGTAGTCGGTGTCTCATGTACCACGTGCGGCTTAGGGGTTGCATTCAACCGCCCGTTTTCCCACAGCCGTACATAGCCGCTCAGGCGGGCCACGCCGTGCGAGTCGACCCCGCGGAGATCGGCAGTCACCAGCACGTCTGTGGCCAGGGCTGCGTCGGCATCGGGGCAACCGATGGATTTAAAGATGCTGTAGGTAAAAGCGCGTAAACGCTGTTCGGGAAGCCTGTTCATTTATCGTATTTTTAGTAATCAACGCACGCCGCTCCTTGCTCGCTGCATCGGGTTGGGCCCCGATGATGCACCTCGCGCCGGGCCATCTTCTTGCTTAAACAGTTCGAAGCGGGTGGGCGTATGTCGGCGTGGCCAGGCATTGTTGGCCTCGTCGATGTCTGCCGTTTCTCGCAGGGGGTCGACCAGCACCGACGTTACTTCCTTCGTTTTGGCAAAAACCTTCGTCACCTCGTTTTCATTTTTCCGCCAGATATATGCAGGGATGCGTTCTATCTCGGTAGTCCCATCGGCGTAGGTCCATTGCAGGATGATCGGCATCACCAGTCCGCCTTTGTTGCTAAACGTAAGCTGGTAGAAATGGTATTTGCCGTCGTAAAGCTCCTTTTCTTCGGGCGATAGCGACTGGTAATACTGTTCAAAAGCCTTCTTGTTGGCCTCGGGAATAGCAAAGCGATCCCACTTATTATAAAAATCCTGAAGAGAGGTATCGGCTTCTACCGCGAAATCCACACCTGCATCGATATTACGTTGGCGGCCTAACGTTTCTAAATCGCTTTCATAGGCTGCCCTAGCCGCTTCCTGTGCACCTTCGAGGTTGCCTATGGGTTGGAAATGCTGCACATCATCCAACGAGATATCCACCGGGTCGATGCCGAAAAACCACCCACGCCAGAACCAATCGAGGTCCACCGCCGACGCATCTTCCATGGTTCGGAAGAAGTCGGCCGGCGTAGGATGCTTGAATGCCCAGCGGCGCGAATACTCCTTGAGGGCGTAGTCAAACAACTCCCTGCCCATCACTGTTTCACGCAAGATGTTGAGGGCCGTTGCCGGTTTGGCATACGCATTGGGGCCGAACTGCATAATGTTCTCGGAGTTGGTCATGATAGGCTCCAACTGGTCCGTCGGAAGTTTCATGTAGTCGGTGATCTTATGGGCCGGGCCCCGCCGCGACGGAAAGTCTTTATCCCATTCCTGTTCGGCGAGGTACTGGCAGAAGGTATTGAGTCCCTCATCCATCCATGTCCACTGCCGCTCGTCCGAATTGACAATCATGGGGAAGAAGTTATGCCCCACTTCGTGGATAATCACGCCGATCATACCGTATTTGGTCGCTTCCGAATACGTCCCGTCCTTGTCAGCCCGCCCATAGTTGAAGCAAATCATGGGATATTCCATGCCATTGGCGGCTTCAACGGAGATGGCAACGGGATACGGGTAAGGGATGGTATGCTTGGAATATATTTTAAGCGTATGAGCGACCACCTTTGTAGAATAAGGTCTGTAAAGTGGATAGGCCTCGGGGCCATAATATGACATCGCCATAGGCGTATGGCCTTCGATGCCGGCCGTTACCCGCATGGCATCCCATACCAAACGGCGTGAGGACACGAACGCAAAGTCGCGCACGTTCTTCGCCTCATAAACCCATGTTTTCTTGGCCGTCGCCTGGCCCTGCATCGCCTGCCTCGCCTCGTCGAGCGTCACAATCTCTATCGGCTCATCCGCCTGCTGCGCTTGCTTCCACCGATCCAGCTGTGCAGCGGTAAGTACGGTATTGTAGTTTCGGCATTCGCCTGTGGCTCCTACAATATGATCCGCAGGCACGGTAATATTCACTTTGAAATCACCAAATACCTGTGCAAACTCCCCGCGGCCGGTGAACTGCTTATTTTGCCACCCCGCGAAGTCGGAATACACCGCCATGCGCGGATACCACTGCGTGATGGTGTACAGGTAGTTGCCGTCTTCGGCAAAGTATTCGTAGCCCCCGCGGCCACCTTCAGTCATCCGGTCGCTGATATTGTACTGCCAATCCACCTGTAGCACGAACTTGGCTCCCGGCGCCAGCGGGGTGGGCAGCTCCACCCGCATCATGGTATGATTGATGGTATAAGGAAGGGGACTGCCCGACCGATCGGCAACCTTTTTTATGTTAACACCGAGATCCTTGTCTGTGTTGATCAATTGCCGAAGTTGGCGGGTCGTTACCTGTTCACCGAGTGAGCTCTCATCAAACCGTTTGCTCTCCGCATCCACCTTGTGCTCGTTTTCGTCCAGTTGCAGCCACAGGTAGCTAAGCGGATCGGGCGAATTGTTCGTGTAGGTAATGGTTTCAGTGCCTATTACCCGCTGATTCTCGTCGTCAATTTCCACATCGATGACGTAATCCGCTTTTTGCTGCCAGTACTGATGCCCCGGTGCACCTGAAGCCGTACGATACACATTTGGATCGCTCAACAAGGTGCCCAGTTGCTCAAACTTATTCCCATGGTTGGATGCCGGGTTGTTCAGGTGCTGTGCCTCAACCGGAAACGGGGAGGCGGCGAAGACCACAACTGCCAGTAGTACGATATCCAATCGTTTATATAATCGTCTCATCTCAACAAAAAATCAAAGCCGTTCCAACGCCATAACGAAAGCGATACCAAATACAGCTGCCGACAGGAAAAACGTCCAATCGCGCCGTGTTACAGCGAATATGCCGGTGGCGATAAACGACACCAACAACACAAAGAATACAATGACCAGCTGGCCAAGTTCGAGGCCAAGATTGAACGCGAAAAGTGGCCCGGTGATGCTACTTTCTTTGCCCAACAATGACCGCAGGTAGTTGGAAAACCCGAGTCCGTGGATGAGACCAAAAAACAAGGCGTATCCGTAAGTAAGCCAGTCTGTACGCGTACGACGGCGGCGGCGCTTTGCTACATTGCTGAATGCCGTAACCACAATCGTAACCGGGATGAGGAACTCGATCAACACCGTGTCAACACGGATGAGGTTGAATACACTGAGCGCCAATGTGAGCGAGTGTCCTATCGTAAATGCTGTGACCAGTATGATCACCTTGCGCCAGTCCTTAATGAAGTAGGTACAACAAAGTGCGATGACAAAAAGAATATGGTCATAGCCCGAAAGGTCCAGGATGTGCTGCAAGCCCAACGCGAAATAAATCCCAAAATCCTGCATAATCGTCGTTTTGTCCCTGTTTTCCCCTACAAACTATCTTTTCATGCCCAAAACTATGCTATTGCGTATAAACGTTAATTTACCTAAGTTCGTAGCAATATTACATTTATTGCTGCGAAAACACAATCAATAGCCATAAAAAATAACGGTTAGCAGCCCTCAATAGTATTAAACGCACGATGTTAAACAGCATCCTCAACGCGCTCTTACTGCTCTTACACCCGTTTTATGTGAGCATCACGTCCGTCGATTACAACGAACAAGCGCACCGCGTGGAAATAAGCACTCGTATCTTTTATGACGACCTGGAAACAGCGCTTAAAGATGGGCGTACCTTGAAAATAGACCTGATTAACCCAACCGATAAATCAGTTACGGACAGCCTGCTTGCCACTTATCTCGCGAATCATTTACGGCTTTCCGTGAATGGCCGACCCGTATTGCTACGATATGTAGGCTACGAAATCGAGGAGGACGTCGCATGGTGCTTCCTTGAGGCAGTAAACATCAATCGGGTGGAGCAGCTACGCCTCGACAACCGTATCCTGTTTGACCATTTCCCTAAACAGAGCAACATCCTGCACGTCACCGCTTACGGCAAACGGCAAAGCACCAAATTGGACAATCCCGAGCAGACAGCTGTTTTTGAATGGTGACCAATCACCCTTCACCTGCTTCCCAGTCACCAAAATCACCATCAAACAGGCTCCCGAGCATATCAGCAAATGCCACCCCACCATCGAGGTAGTCCTTGTTGAGCTGCGAATATTCGGCCAGCCCGTGGAGAACAAATTCCATCAGCAGCACTTTCTGGCTTTCCGCAAGCTTCGGGTGTAACTTTTTAACCAGTGCATACAGGCCGGGCACCCGGCTCATTGCCTTTTCATACTGGCTATCCGATAAGTTGTCCGTTAGCTCCAGCCGGTTGCCGGCGGTAAACCAATCGATGATGGGTGCGTATGGGTTTTCGGCTTTCCCTTTCTTGGCTTTCTCCGGATGGGGGAAATAAGGTGTAAACAGCTTCTTTATCGCCCCACCAATCAGTCGGTGCGCCACATGAACTGGGCCTTCCAGCTCACCTTCATATACCAATTCGATCTTACCCGTAATGGCGGGGATAACACCGACGAAATCTGATATCCGGGCTACAGTGGTCTGCTGGCCTGAAACCAGCATCCGCCGTTCGGCTGCACTTACCAGGTTTTCGTATGCTGAAATGGTGAGCCGGGCAGACACGCCTGATTTCTGGTCGATGTACTCACTTTCCCGTGCCTCAAAAGCCACCTGCTCAACCAGGTCTTTCAAGAGACCGTCCACCTCAATGGCCGACCGTTGCTCGGGGGTAAGACGGGCTTCCTGGAAGGTGATTTTGCGCGATACATCAATGCTTTTCGGGTAATGGGTCAGTATTTGGCTTTCAATCCGGTCTTTGAGCGGCGTAACGATGGCGCCGCGATTGGTGTAATCTTCGGGGTTGGCGGTAAATACAAACTGGATGTCGAGTGGCAGTCGCAGTTTGAACCCTCGTATTTGGATGTCTTTCTCCTGCAACATATTGAAAAGGGCAACCTGAATACGGGCCTGAAGGTCGGGGAGCTCATTGATCACGAAAATACCGCGGTGAGCCCGGGGAATCAGCCCGAAATGGATGACCCGCTCATCGTTATAGGTAAGTTTCAGCGTGGCCGCTTTAATAGGGTCGACATCTCCCACCAGGTCGGCCACAGTCACGTCAGGCGTAGCCAGTTTCTCGGTGTACCGCTCGGACCGATGCAGCCAGGCAATCGGTGCATCATCGCCTTTCGTCTGGATTTCGTTGCGGGCGTACCACGAGATCGGGTTTAGGGGGTCGTCAAAAAGCTCGCTGCCGGCCACATAAGGCACATACTCGTCAAGCAGGGACACCATCAACCTTGCTATCCGTGTTTTGGCTTGCCCGCGCAACCCCAGCAAGAGAATGTTATGGCGCGACAGAATTGCAGTCTGCAGCTCTGGAATAACGGTTTCATCATACCCCACGATACCCTCAAACCCAGCACGGTTTTCCCGCAACAGCTTGATCAAATTGGCTCTTAATTCGTCTTTTACGCTCCGGTGCTGGTAACCCGATTTTTTAAGTTCACCTAATGTGTTGATGTTATTCATTTATGCTTTGTTGTTTTACTCTTTGTTCTTTGCTTTATATTTCCCCACCCCAAACTCGCCGTTTTACTGGTCCTGCAAACACGGCCTAGGGTGCGAAGCACCCATTCCCAACATACACTACCACCGTTTTACTGGTCCCGCAAACACGGCCTAGGGTGCGAAGCACCCGTCCCCCCATACACTACCACCGTTTTACTGGTCCTGCAAACACGGCCCAGGGTGCGAAGCACCCATTCCCACCATACACTACCACCGTTTTGCTGGTCCCGCAAACACGGCCTAGGGTACGAAGTACCCAGTCGTGGTGCGGGACCAGCAAAACCATCACCTCACATTCCGTCGCCTATTACGCACATAATCCTCAAAAATGTACTCGCCCAAGCCTTCAAGGGAGCTGTAAAACGCCTTCCCACCATTCGTTTCGGTAAACTGGCGGACAAATTGCTGTAGGTAAGGGTCTCGCGCGATCATGAACGTCGTGATCGGGATGTTGAGCCGCTTACACTGCGCAGCCATGTTAAGCGTTTTGTTCACCACCTTACGATCCAACCCCACGCTGTTTTTGTAATAACGGCCGTTCTCTTTCAGGCACGTGGGCTTACCATCCGTAATCATAAAAATCTGCTTATTATGCGTCTTGCGTCGTCGCAGCAAATCCGTTGCCAGCTCCAGTCCAGCCAACGTATTCGTATGGTAAGGCCCTACTTGCAAGTAAGCCAAATCCTTGATGCTGATAGGCCATGCATCGTTGCCAAACACCACGATATCCAGTGTATCTTTTGGGTAGCGCGTTCGGATCAGCTCAGCCAAGGCCATGGCCACCTTCTTCGCCGGCGTGATGCGGTCTTCGCCATACAGGATCATGCTATGCGATATATCAATCATCAGCACGGTAGACGTCAGCGTTTTATAGTCGCGCTCCTCCACTTCGAGATCACGCTCCGTAAGCATGAAATTACCGATACCATGGTTTACCTGCGCATTGTGGATAGAGGTGGTCATGTCAATCTGATCGAGGCTGTCGCCGTATTGGTATTCGCGGCGATCGGCGTTTTTCTCCTCACCCAAGCCCGACAGGTTGCTGTTGTGGTTGCCACGACCACTCTTGCGCAGCTTACCGAAAATCTCTTCCAAGGCCGATTGGCGGATCGCCTGCTCGCTTTTGGCCGTAATCCGTACCTCACCGTTAGCCGGGTCGTCGCTGAGGTAACCCCGGTCTTTGAGCTCCTGGATAAAGTCGCCCATGCCATAATCATCATCCGTGAGCCCGTATTGTTTATCCAGCTCGTTGAGCCATGCCAGTGCCTCGGCCGCATCGCCGGCAGTATAATGCAGCAACTGCATGAAAAGTTTCAATAGCTCATCAAATCCGCCTTTCGGCAGTGAACTGGGTATATATTTCGAAAAGTGATAGCCACGCATCGTCATGTAACTCCTTTCTGTCGATTCATCAGGTTGCCCTGTTTGAAACAGCACGCCTAAGGTAATTGTTTTTCGGCTACCGGTCGAGCCACCCGCCGCATTTTTACACTACGCTTATGCAATTACAGCCATGGCCGAAACAAAAGTATAGCAATCGATATATCCTTGCTATCTTTGTTCCGAAATTTTTTAGCCCGTCTACGGGCAAGATGGGCGGGCATTGGTGCTGCGCTGCATCGCTGAACAAAAAGGAAAGACAACAATCAAATGGACGATATGACTAGAGTGGTTATTACCGGAATGGGTGCCCTTACCCCGCTGGGAAACGATGTGGGGACGTTTTGGCAACATGCCGTCGAAGGGGTAAGTGGTGCGGGGGCGATTACCCGGTTTGATGCCAGTCAATTCCGCACCCAAATCGCCTGCGAGGTAAAAGGGTTTGCCCCCGAAAAACACCTCGACAGGAATGAAATAAAACGTAGCGACCTTTTCACCCAGTATGGCCTATATGCGGCATCGGAGGCCATGGAAGATGCGGGTTTAGACCTATCCGCCATGGATCCATTTGACATCGGGGTGATTTGGGGCGTGGGCCAAGGCGGAATGGAAACGTTCGAGCACGAAGTCACGCAGTACGTCGAGGGCGAATACGTGCCCCGCTTCAGCCCGTTTTTCGTTCCACGACTCATCATCAACATGGCGTCGGGTATGATTTCAATGAAATACGGGCTTCAGGGAATCAATTACACCACTGTTTCGGCCTGTGCCACAGCCAATACGGCTATTATGGATGCATTCAACTACATCCGAATGGGCAAGGCCAAGGCGTTTATCACAGGTGGTTCCGAGGCGCCCATCACGCCGGCGTCCATAGGGGGCTTCTCGGCAATGAAGGCCATGTCGGCCCGGAACGACGACCCACAACATGCCAGCAGGCCGTTTGATACCGACCGGGATGGGTTTGTGATGGGCGAAGGGGCAGGGGCGTTGCTGCTGGAAGAATATGAACACGCCAAAAAGCGTGGAGCCCACATTTATGCCGAGGTGGTGGGGGCGGCGATGACCGCCGACGCGTACCACCTCACGGCACCGCACCCCGAAGGAAGAGGCGCTTCAAAGGCCATGGAATTGGCCCTAAACGAGGCGGGAATCAATGCTGCCGACGTAGATTACCTCAACCCGCATGCCACCTCAACGCCCGTGGGCGACATCAGTGAGCTGAATGCGGTAAGCAAAGCGTTCAAACATACGGAAAACCTCAGCATCAGTGGAACGAAATCCATGACCGGCCACCTGCTGGGCGCTGCCGGAGCCATCGAAGCCATCCTGGCGGTCAAGGCCATCAACCACCAAGTGGTACCTCCAACGATCAATACGGTGCATTTGGACGAGGCCATCCCGAAAGGGATGCATATCGTTACCGGAGAGGCGCTGGAACGCAAGGTAAAGGTCGCAATGAGCAACGCCTTCGGCTTCGGTGGGCACAATGCCACCATCGTGTTCCGCGGTATCTAGTCGCCCTCATCCAGCATGTGCCCGCCGATCTGCTTACTTGCGCGGGCGCCGAGCGTTTTGAGTTTTTCCACTTTACGGATCACGTTGCCCGGGCCTGTCCCGAGCTTTTTAGTGGCGTCTTCATGGGCGCGCACGGCACGGTTGAGCTGCTCGCCCATTTTATCCATGTCTTGTAAGAAGCCGACAAACTTATCATACAACGCCCCCGCTTCCTTGGCGATTTCAAGCACGTTGCGCGTCTGCCGCTCCTGCTTCCACATGCTGGCAATGGTGCGTAGGGTAGCTAGCAAGGTAGACGGACTTACAATGACCACCTTGCGGTCCCACGCATCGCTGAACAGGTCGGCTTTGTAGGTAATGGACATGCTGAAGGCCGATTCGATGGGCATGAACAGCAATACAAAGTCGGGTGAATTGATTTGGTAGAGATCGTGGTAATTCTTGGCCGACAAGCCTTTCACATGGTTTTCCACCGATTGCACATGGTGTTTAGCGGCGAGCTCGCGCTCCTCGTCTGTGTCTGCGTTTACCCAACGCTCGTAGGCCAGCAACGATACCTTCGAATCGATCACCAGGTGCTTCTCATCGGGTAGGTCGATGATGGCATCGGGCTGGAGACGTCTTCCTTCCTCATCCGTGATCGATGCCTGCAATCTGTATTCACTGTCCTTTACCAGCCCGGAGCGCTCCAGTACGCGCTCCAGGATCACCTCGCCCCAGTTACCCTGTTTCTTGCTGTCGCCGCGCAATGCACGCGTCAGGCTGTTGGCCTCATCCTTGATGCGCAAGCTCTGCTCCATCAACTGCTGCACCACCCCTTTCAGCGAGTTGCGCTCCGCAGCTTCATGCTGATAGGTTTTCTCGACCTTTTCTTCGAAGGTTTTTATTCGGTCTTTGAGCGGGCCCAATAACTGGTCGAGCGACTTGCTGTTAGTCTCCGTGAACTTTTGGGTCTTTTCCTCCAGAATCTTGTTAGCGATAACCTGGAACTCCGTATTGAATTGCTTTTTGATGATCTCGATTTCTTCCTTCTGCGCTTCAAGCCGCTCCTGCTGCGATTGGTAATAGGCGCGCCCACTTTCCAGGGATTTGTCGGCCTTCGCCAGCTGCTCGCGCGTTTGGTGCAGTTCATCCCGCAGGCGCTGCTGCTCTTCTTTGAACAGGGTTGTTACGCGATCTTTCTCGGCGACGAGGCTCTCGGCTTGCTGCTGAGCGCGGGCCAGCCCGACGGCTAAATCTTCTTTTTCCGCGCGCAATCGTGCCAATTCTTGCTTGTCATGTCCCGCCCGCGGGCGCCGAACAAACAGGATAATAACCGCAATTAGGAAGATGACCAAGGCAATGGCCAAAACATATATTTCCATGACTAGACAAACTTAGCTAAATTTATTGATGTCTTTAATCGTTATTCTAAGGTATCAATGAGAACGCTCCGCTTCGTTATTGATGTCTTTAATCGTTATTCTCTCTGCCCATTTTCCTTGTTCAGACCAACAATTGGGTTACCAATCGGCAAAAAGCGTATCTACTGGTAAAACGATGGTCGTCATCAAACCCCTTATTGTTGTCGTTATATGCCTGATGCTTTCGGGTTGTTCATTTCTGTCCCAACTTTTTATCCAAAACCGCTCTAAAACAAAAAGCATATTCGTCACGGTCACCTATCAAATCCCCGCAGCTGAATTCGCGGTAAAGGCAGACCACATGGAATACGTGCAGCGAATCTGCAATCCAAAGCAGTACCGCGACGAAGAACCAAAAAAATCACTCAAGATAACACACCGTTCGGACTCCACAATGAGTTTCTTCATTCCGCCGTCGTCAACCGCTAAGATAGAAAGCACCGCCAATATGGCGTATGTAAGTCACATCCGCCATATTTCCTATGCAGGGAAACATATTCCCATCCGGGACTTTATTGATGCCGCTAAAAAGCACCGGTTTGACTACGTCTACCGTATCGATTAGCCCACCAGATTAATTGGTGCGACGTATTCTTCGTGGATGCCCAAATACAATCATCTTAAGCAACCTTTTGCCATTTGCACAACCAGACAACTTTACCTATGTTTGCGCAAAATTTTTAAAATGGCTACAACGAATAGAACATTCACCATGATTAAGCCCGATGCCGTGCGTAATGGCCACACGGGCGCTATACTTAACGACATCATTGCAGGCGGATTCAAACTGGTGGCGATGAAATACACGCGCTTGAGCAAAGAAACGGCGGGTGCATTTTATGCCGTGCACAAAGAACGTCCGTTTTACGGCGAACTGGTTGAATTCATGACGTCCGGCCCCATCGTTGCGGCTATCCTCGAAAAAGAAAACGCCGTGGAAGAATTCCGCACACTGATCGGCGCCACCGACCCCAGTAAGGCTGAGCTGGGAACCATCCGCAACAAATACGCAAAATCCATCGACGCAAACGCGATCCACGGGTCAGACTCCGATGAAAACGCAGAAATAGAAGGCAACTTCTTCTTCTCGCAGTTCGAGCGGTTCTAAAAGAAGACTTGGCTTCCTTTTCGGTATAGGGCTATCTTTCCACCCCCGAATATTTTTTATAGATTGCCCGATAGCCGAACAGACGTGCAATAGGGGGGATGGTCATCAGTAGTATTTTCTGTACAGCCACAGGCACATCCGCAAGAAGGGATTTGCTTTCGAGGTAACGTAGCGTAACCAGCTGCTGAACCAGGCCACCGCCACCTTTTTTTCCGTCGGCCGCCAAGCCAACCAGGTTTTCTATGAGGTAGTCGAAATCCAGGCCGGGCGTCACGGTGTGGATGTAGGTAACCGGTACGCTGTGGCCGTTGTAGTGGTTGTGCGGCTTGTTCTTAGGCAATGTTATCCGCTCGCCTGCAGAAAGCACCTTGGTAGCACCATCAGCCCATATTGTCAATTGTCCGTCGATAATCTCAAACGTTTCATCTTGCTCCGTATGGAAATGGTTGGGAACGAGCTGTCCTTGGCTTTTCACCGTTGCCTTGATAACCACTCGCGCCCCTTCGCTGTCGCTGGAGGTTTCAAGATACGCGTATGTGTCGCCCGTCATGGGGTTGGTCAATAATTGTCCGTTGGTTGGCATCGTGGTCCTTTGGCTACTAATTGGTCGCTAATATAGCTATTTCCTTCGGTTTCAATCGAGCTGCGACGTACTTCTTTTACCCAGATAAAAGTCCTCTTTCTCCGTCATCCGTACTTTATCTTCTTTCTTCTTATCGCCATAGCCACAGAGGTGCAGGATACCATGGATGATGACGCGATGCAGTTCATCCCGCTCGGGCACACCGAATTTCAACGCATTCTCCCGTACGCGGTCAACACTGATGAAAATATCCCCCGCGATGGTATCATCCTGTTCGCTGTTATCAAACGTAACGATATCCGTATAGGTGTCGTGGCGAAGGTACTGCTTGTTGATCGCCAGCAGATACGTGTCGCTGCAGAGGACAATACTGATTTCGCCAACCTTGAAGCCCTCGGAAGCAATCGCCGCTTTTATCCAGCGCTTCAATGCTAACTTCTGCTTGATGTGGTACGTTGTGTCTTCCGTGAAAAAATGGATGTAGCCCATGATGCGTTTACTAGTCGATCAAAGGTAGGAAGTTATCCTTGAAAGTCGCGTCTTTCAAGGTAAGACTGGAGGATAAGCACTGCCGAAACACTGTCGATTAGCGCTTTATCTTGCCGTTTCTTTTTCGCCAGTCCGCTTTGGGCAATACTTGCCGAGGCCATTTTCGATGTAAAACGCTCATCGGCCGTTTCCACGGGAATGGCCGGAAACGTACGCCGCAATGTCCGTATAAACCCGCGTACGTGCTGGGCAGATTCAGATTCGGAACCATCGAGCTGGCGGGGTTGGCCCACCACAAATGTGCTTACGGCCTCTCGGGCCAGATACGCTTTCACATACGCCAGCACATCCTTGGCATGCACCGTGTCCAGTGCCGTAGCAATAAGCTGCAACGGGTCGGTCACCGCAATGCCCACCCGCTTCGTACCGTAATCAAAAGCCATAATACGCATCGTACCGCCAAAGGTACGTTATTTGGCCCTTGGAATACGCATGTTCGCTCCTTTATCGCTGCGAACAGCCGTTCACACCACGCATTAATAGATAAAAATGAAATAAATGAGGGCCATGATGATGATGGCCACGATCACGGATACCCAAATCGTGTTACTCGCGGGGCGATCGTTGGGTTCATTGATGGCCTCCGGCGACGGTGCCGGATTCTCTTCGTGCGCCGGGTAATTTTCCTCTGCTTGCGGCCTGCCGTCCTTGTCCGTTCGGTGACTGTGCGTTTCCATAGCATAAAACCTTTGGTCCTGTTGATACAACAATCCTGCGGGGCAAATGTTTGGCCGCCATGCCCATTCATGTTCGGTTTCTGCCCCGCAAATCACAATCTCATTTGCCGAATCCCAAATCTTTTCCTTATCATTGCACATCATATTATTCGGACATGAGATTCATTGTTTCTACTTCCATTTTATTAAAACAGCTACAAGCCATCAGCGGAGCCTCAAGCAGCAGCACCGTGCTCCCCATATTGGAAAATTTCCTGTTTGAAATCAAGGATAATGTGCTAACTATTTCAGCGACCGACCTGCAAACCAGTATGGTTACCTCCCTGCCCATTGAGGCCAAGGAAGAAGGGCGCGTAGCCATGCCATCCAAAATTTTAATCGAGACGCTTAAGACCCTTCCCGATCAGCCCGTGGCATTTTCGGTAGATACCGCCACGTTAGCCATTGAAATCAGTGCTGGCGACGGCAAATACAAGCTTAGCGGCGAGAATGCGGATGATTTTCCGAAGATTCCCGTGGTCGATAATGCTTCTTCGGTAGCCATTTCGGCTTCCGTTTTGGCCGAGGCCATCAATAAGACGATATTTGCAGTCAGCAACGACGAATTGCGCCCCGCTATGTCGGGTGTATTGGTGCAGTTGGGGGAGCAATCGGCCACATTCGTAGCCACCGACGCGCATAAACTGGTGCGTTACCGTCGCAAGGACATCAGCACGGAAAACCCCACATCGTTGATTTTACCGAAAAAAGCACTTTCCTTGCTCAAATCATCGCTACCCGTAGAAGATACTGCTGTAGCGGTGGAATATAACAGCACCAATGCGTTCTTCAAATTTGGCAATATCCACCTGATTTGCCGGCTTATTGATGAGCGCTATCCCGATTACGAAGCGGTTATCCCGCAGGTCAACCCGAATAAGTTGACGCTCGATCGGCATACCTTCCTCAACTCATTGCGCCGGGTGGTCATCTTTGCGAATAAAACCACGCACCAGGTACGGCTGAAGATTTCGGGCAGCGAGCTCCACATTTCCGCGGAAGACCTCGACTTCTCCAACGAGGCCCACGAACGGCTAAGTTGCCAGTTCGAAGGCGATGACATGGAAATAGGCTTCAATGCGAAGTTCCTCGTGGAAATGCTGACCAACCTCGATAGCGAGGAGGTCGTCATTGAAATGAGCACACCGAACCGGGCAGGGCTATTGATTCCGGCGGTATCTGAGGAAGACGAAGACATCCTGATGCTGGTCATGCCGGTCATGTTGAATAATATGGGTTAACGACGTTGGACCTTATCTACGCACTGATTGATTTCGTTCTCCACATCGACCAGCACCTGGTCGAAATTGTCAATGAGTATCAGACATGGACTTACTTAATCCTATTCCTCATTATCTTTATCGAAACCGGTATTGTGGTGATGCCTTTCCTTCCGGGCGATTCCTTGCTGTTTGCAGCAGGAATGCTTGCCGCTCAACCCAATGAGCTAAATGTGGGGGTAATGATCATCTTATTACTGATTGCCGCAATAGCCGGCGATTCCCTCAACTATTCCATCGGCAAACGCTTTGGAATGCAGGTAACCAAATTCAAGCTTTTCGGCAGGCAGATCATCAAAAATGAGCAAATAGAAAAAACGCATTCTTTTTACGCCAAATACGGCAGCAAGACCATTGTGATCGCCCGTTTCGTGCCGATTGTTAGAACACTGGCACCATTTGTAGGCGGAATCGGAAGGATGAACTACGGTACTTTCCTAACATACAATGTGGTAGGGGCGTTGTTGTGGGTTGTAGGTATTACACTGGCCGGTTACTTCTTGGGCAACATCCCTATTATCCGAGATAATTTCTCGAAAGTCGTCATCCTGATTATCATCATCTCCATCCTGCCCATTATTTTTGAAGTAGTGAAGGAAAAGTTCCGGAAAAACGAAGCATAGTCCTTGCAAGCGCTCATGAACGCCGTTGAAGATCAACACGCGGCGAATATTCCCTCATACATGCCCTGCGATTAAATTGCATACGAAGGGGAATTTATCTAAGTTTGCACATGATTAAATCCATGACTGGTTACGGCATAGGGACCAGAGACAACCAAAAGGTAAAGTACACGGTAGAGCTCAAATCGTTGAACTCAAAATTCCTGGAGCTGAGTCTGCGGCTTCCGAAAGCATTCTCGGATAAAGAACTCACGCTGCGAAGCGAATGCTCCCGTTTAATCGAACGGGGCAAGGTAAACCTTACCGTGGGCGTAGAATATATCGACCAAACTGCCGGGGCCGCAACCATCAACGCAGCATTACTCAAGAACTATTACGCGCAGCTGGAAGCCATAGCCCGAGACCTGGGCACCGAAAAGGGCAACCTTTTTGAGCTGGCACTCAATATGCCGGAAGTGATCAGCCACAATGAGGAAGAGGCCGACGAAGCCGAGGCCGCTCTTCTCATGGGAGCTTTCCAAGATGCGGTGGTGCAGCTCAACCGCTTCCGGGCCGATGAGGGTGCCGTGCTTAAACAGGATCTTGCCGCGCGTGCACAGGGCATCGAGCGTTTGCTTGCCGAAGTGGAAGCTGTAGAAACCAACCGTATTCCCCTCATCCGCGATCGCATAGGCCAATACCTCGACAAGGCCGTTGGCAAAGAGAAGGTGGATATGAACCGGTTCGAACAGGAACTCATCTTTTATATCGACAAGCTAGATATCACCGAAGAGAAGGTTCGCCTCCGCAGCCACTGCAATTATTTCCTCCAAGCGCTCGAAGATGCCGATGCGAACGGAAAGAAACTGGGCTTTATATCGCAGGAGATGGGCCGCGAAATCAATACCCTGGGCTCGAAAGCCAACCATGCCGGTATCCAACAGGTGGTGGTACGGATGAAAGAAGAACTCGAAAAAATCAAGGAACAACTACTAAACGTGCTGTGACCCGCAATGGAAGGTAAACTCGTCATATTTTCTGCACCCTCAGGTGCCGGCAAGACCACCATCGTGAAGCACCTGCTAGCAGAACACCCCGACAAAATCTCTTTTTCCATCTCGGCAAGCACACGGCAGCCGCGCACGGGCGAAATAGATGGCAAAGATTATTATTTTATCTCCAAGGAAGAGTTTCTGCACCGGGTTGCCAAGAAGGAGTTCATCGAGTTCGAAGAGGTTTACTCGGGTACCTTTTATGGTACGCTACGTGCCGAAGTAGACCGGATCTGGGCTACGGGCAAGCACGTCATCTTCGATATCGACGTGGAAGGCGGCCTCCACCTGAAGCGCAAATTCGAAGACCGCGCGTTGGCGGTATTTGTACAGCCCCCCTCCTTGGACGTGCTGACGCAGCGCCTCCGTGGGCGCGGCACAGACAGTGAAGAGAAACTCCGGGAGCGCGTCGTGAAAGCAGAAAAAGAACTGGGGTATGCCGAGCGGTTCGATGTCATCCTGCATAACGATGACCTCGAGAAAGCATGTACAGAAGCCGAGCGGTTATTGTTGGACTTCCTCAGCAAAACATAACCAAGGGGTATGCAACATATCGGGCTGTTTTTCGGATCGTTCAATCCCATTCACACGGGCCACCTGATCATTGCGAGTTACATGGCCAACTATACGGAACTGGATGAAGTCTGGCTGGTTGTCACCCCCCATAACCCGTTGAAAAAAAAAGATTCGTTGATCAACCAATACGATCGCTTGGAGATGGTAAACCTCGCTATCGAAACAGCTGAAAATATCCGAAGCAGCCCCATTGAATTTTCCCTGCCACAGCCATCGTACACGATTGACACCCTCACGCACCTGCACGAAAAATATCCTGAGAAAGCCTTTACACTCATCATGGGGTCAGATAACCTGGTTTCACTCCATAAATGGAAGAATTACGAAGTCATCCTGCGTGATTACCGTATCTTGGTATACCCCCGGCCAGATTATCCCGCTCCGGCCGAATGGGCCGATCACCCATCCATCACCATCACCGATACACCCCTGATGGAGTTTTCATCTACCTTCATCCGGAATGCGGTGAAGGCCGGTAAGAACATCCGCTACTTCGTGCCGGATAGCGTGATGGCATTCATCGAAAACAAAGGACTCTATCGATAATGGTCAGCTCCCGGTGCATAATCACCTACCCATCCACCCACCATCCACGGTCAAGACGGTGCCATGTACATAACTAGCGGCCTCGGATGCGAGGAATACCGCCGGCCCCTTGAAATCGTCCGGTTCACCCCAACGGCCCGCGGGAATACGCTCCAAAATGGAGCGGCTCCGGTCCGGATCATTTCGTAGTGCTTCGGTGTTGTCTGTGGAGATGTATCCTGGTGCAATCGCATTGACATTGACTCCTTTGGCCGCCCACTCGTTGGCAAATGCCTTCGTCAACTGGCCTACAGCCCCCTTGGATGCCGCATATCCGGGTACGTTGATGCCGCCCTGGAACGTAAGCAATGAGGCCGTGAAGACGATTTTTCCGCCTCCACGTGCCACCATATCCTTGCCGATCTCGCGCGTAAGGATAAATTGCGCATTCTGGTTGATCTCGATGACCTGGTCCCAATAGTCATCCGGGTGCTCGGCGGCAGGCTTACGTAGTATCGTACCTGCATTATTGAATAAAATGTCGATCTGCGGATGATCTGCCTTCACCTGTTCGATGAACGCATAGAGCGATGTGCGGTTGCCGAAATCGGCTTGGTACGCGTAGAAACGGCGACCTGCGGCCTCCACGGCTTTGGACACGTCACTTCCTTGCAATTCAAGCGAAGCCGATACGCCGATGATGTCGGCTCCTGCTGAGGCCAAACCTTCGGCTATTGCCTTGCCAATACCCCGCTTACAACCCGTTACCAGGGCCGTTTTCCCGCTCAGATCGAATCTATATTTTGTCATTTTTGAAGCTAATCGAATAAAACCATCACTTAATTTCCACCTGTAACGGCGACGCCGCTTTGTCCTTTGCAGCCCGCAGATACGCGAACCAGTCGCCAGCCGAGGTGACTTTTCCCGCCCTGTCCCACGCGCCGCCATTGTAATACACAATGGGCTCGCCATCATGGGCGGTAAGCACCGACAGGTATTGCTTGGGTTGCTCGATGAACCGCTCAAATTCGCCATCAGCCAATATCACACCTACGCCAGTGGTGCCGTGTGCGTCGTCCGTCGGTTCCCAATAACCAAACGTTCCGCTCCCCTGTTCGTTAAGCAGTTGGCCTTCTTCCGCCCGCCGTGATACGCCGATCGCCACAGGAAGCGCTCCGTCGCCATCGATCGTATAGGTCACTTCCACCCGGTTCAATTGCGAACCGGCATCCAAGGTGTACCGCTTGCTGACCGACACGGTCTTCTCCCCAACCTGCCAAGGCTCATAATCCAATTGGAACGTCGTGCGCAACGGGCCGTTGTCCAATACGTCGTGCCCACGGTAGTGTTTCGAATAAACGACCTCGTCACCCTCAATCGGGGCGATGTCGCCGGCACCCAATGTCATACCCACCGAATAGTAGTCCATGCCTTCGCCATGGTCGGTGTGGTAATCGCCGTGGGCATACCACTTATCCACCACCAAGCCGGTGGTGCGCTTCGACCACAGGTCTATGCCGTGCGCGTCGTCGGGCCTACCCTCCAGGGCTTTCCCATACATCCGGAAAGCAACGGCATCATTCTCCCATGCGAAGTCGTCATACCGCTCGGGTACGTACCGGGCAAACGTCTTTGCTGCTACCGGTTCCGGCGCCGATTTCTCAACCGCCAACGTGACATCGCCCGATGCGGGTACCGACACATAAAGCAGTATCTGCTCTGGTGAAGGGTTCCCCTTGGTTTCCAATTGGTACGGTATCTCCGAGCCGGTGTCCATATTTATTATCCTAAATACGCTATCCCGCCCAAAAGCCGACGTAAACTCCCCATAGGGAACGGCTACAAACTCATGGCGTTCGATATCAAGGGGATTCGTAACTACGATGGACTTCGTTGGCTCGCCTCCCCCACATGCCAACACCAAAACGGCCATCGGCAATAAACTGTACGCTTTTAAGCTGCCCATAATCATACGTTTAGGCGGGTTATTTGAGATTTGTAATCGCGCAACCATCCATGTCGCCGTAGTCCATGTTTTCGCCGGCCATGCCCCAGATGAAGGTGTAGTTGCTGGTGCCTGCGCCTGCATGTACCGACCAGGGCGGGGAAATCACGGCTTGATCGTTTTGCATCCAGATGTGGCGTGTTTCCTGCGGCTGGCCCATGAAGTGGCTTACCGATTGCCCTTCGGGCACCTCGAAGTAAAAATAAACTTCCATGCGGCGGTCGTGCGTATGCGCCGGCATGGTGTTCCACACACTTCCGGCTTTTAGCTCGGTCATACCCATTTGGAGCTGGCACGTCTCGACCACACCGGCTACAAGCAACTTATTGATGACGCGATGGTTGGCGGTTTCGAGGCTTCCGAGTTCAACCACTTCCGCCGCCGACTTGGTTATTTTTTTGGTGGGGTAGGTATGGTGGGCCGGCGCCGAATTAAGGTAGAACTTGGCCGGGTTGGCGGCGTCATCGCTCGAGAATACCACATCTTTATTCCCTTTGCCCACATAGAGCGCCTCCTTAAAATCCAGGGTATAAGCCGTCCCGTCAACCGTTACCTTTCCACTGCCGCCCACATTGATGATACCTAGCTCGCGCCTTTCGAGAAAATAAGGTGCCTTCAACGCGTCAATGGTTGCCAACGTCAATGGCTTGCTCACCGGTTTTGCTCCGCCGGCAATATAGCGGTCGTAATGGGTGTATACCAACTGGATTTCATCATCGGCAAACACCGTTTCAATCAGGAAATTTTCCCGTAGCCCGGTCGTGTCCAAACCTTTTGTTTCTACAGGTCCCAGTGCGTAGCGGGATTCGTAATGTACACTCATATCCTTTTTTTCGTTATTGCTTTTATATCTGTTGCATGGTCAGAAGGCTAAGGTAAGGACATTTTACAAAGAATGCAAACGTTTACACGATGAGCCAAAATGGGCTGACAGATCGTCGCCGATCCGGAAGCCACCGGTTACCGGCCTTTGGGCCCCAAATCAAATTTGATTCCCTGCGCAAGCGGCAGGTTGTCTGAATAATTAATCGTGGTTGTCTGTCGCCGCATATATGCTTTCCATGCATCCGACCCCGATTCACGCCCCCCGCCGGTTTCTTTTTCTCCGCCAAATGCCCCGCCGATTTCAGCACCCGATGTACCGATGTTGACGTTGGCAATTCCGCAGTCGGACCCTCCCGCCGCGAGGAACTGCTCCGATTCTCGGAGATTGAGCGTCATGATGGCTGATGACAGCCCTTGCGGCACATCGTTCTGGATCCGGATGGCTTCGTCGAGCGTAGCGTACTTCATGATGTAAAGTATAGGCGCAAAGGTCTCCGTTTGCACGATGGGCATATTCGGCGAAACCTCCGCAATACACGGGGTTACATAGCATCCCGATTCGTATCCTTCGCCGGCCAATACACCTCCCTCCACGATGAAACAGCCGCCTTCACGTTTACATCGGACGATGGCCGCTTCATAGTTGTCTACCGCGTTGCGATCAATTAGTGGTCCTACGTGGTTCTGCTCATCCAAAGGGTTTCCGATACGAAGCTGTGCGTAGGCACCGACCAGCCGATCCTTAAACGCCTCGTATACCGCTTGGTGGATGATCAACCGCCGTGTAGTCGTGCAACGCTGCCCCGCCGTCCCCACGGCGCCGAATACGGCTGCCGGAAGCGCAATATTGAGGTCAGCATGCTCGGTGATGATCATCGCATTGTTGCCCCCCAATTCCAAGATGCTTTTTCCCAACCGCGATGCGACGGTGGTTGCAACGGCTTTCCCCATCCGTGTCGAGCCGGTGGCCGACACCAGCGCGATCCGGCGGTCGCCAGCCAGCCGTTCACCGAGTTCCTTCCCGCCGTGTACCAGACAGGAAACCCCCTCGGGCATATTATTCCGCGTGAGCACACCTGCGATGAGTGCTTGGCATGCAACCGCCGTAATGGGGGTTTTTTCCGACGGCTTCCACACACACGCATTGCCGCATACCCAAGCAATGGCGGCATTCCAACTCCATACGGCCACAGGAAAATTAAATGCCGAAATGATGCCCACCACACCAAGTGGGTGCCACTGTTCATACATCCGGTGGCCCGGCCGCTCCGACTGCATGGTAAGGCCGTAAAGCTGGCGGCTCAATCCCGTGGCAAAATCACAGATATCGATCATTTCCTGAACCTCGCCCAAGCCCTCTTGGAGGCTTTTGCCCATTTCATACGAAACCAGCTTGCCAAGATCTTGTTTATGTAGGCGAAGTTCTTCGCCAAACTGCCGTACAATTTCGCCACGCTGGGGTGCCGGTATCCGGCGCCAATCGACGGACGCCGCGGCAGCACGGTCTATCACTTGATCGAACGCTTCGGAGCCGGTCTGCCCCACTGAGGCGATGTGGCGGCCGTCAACCGGCGAATAACTGTCAATGGCGGCATTCCCACTTGTGCCGGATAGCGCACCCGTATACCAGGCGGGGTTATCACGTTTAATCGCCAATCGTTCCAATACCTTCGAAATATTGATCAATTCATTCATGCTTTCTGGTTTTGCTTGGTACGGTGCTAATCACCCAAAGATACACTTTTCGATTAGTATTGCGTATCTTTGCACCCACGTGATCGATGATGAGTGAAGAGCACGCAGAGGCAAGGTGGAAACGTGGAGGATTTTTGACAGCCACATGTGACGTAAGCGATTGATTTTCTACGGGTTTTTATCGATTTCGGCAAATTGTTGAAAACTTGTGTTGAAAATATCATCCGACAAACCCTATTTTGTTATCATCAAAACGCAGCTGAATACGTGCGCTAAAGTAGTTGTTCTTAAACAAGGAGTATAGATGGAAGACGATTTCGAATATGGGCCCGCCGAAGACCCGCGGCTTTCGGTGGAGCGCTACGAAGAAATGATTCGCAATAAGGATCAATACTTTTTTGATACGCAGGCTTTTGAGGGGATCATTGACTACTATATGGACAAAAATGATCCGATCAAAGCATTACAGGTTGTTGATTATGCCGTTAGCCAGCATCCGTTTGCGGCGGTGTTTTACCTCAAACAGGCCCAGTTGTTTGCGGTGACAAACCAGTTTGCACAAGCCCTCGATGCATTGGGGCGGGCGGAAACCCTCGAACCGTCTGAAGGGGATATTTACCTCATCAAAGGCGGCATACTGGGCAGCATGGAACGTTATGATGAAGCGTTCGTATGCCTCAACAAGGCCCTGGAGCTCGCCGAAAACCCAGACGATATTTATTTGCAAATAGCGCTCCTGCATCAAAACAAAGGCGATTACGATAGAGCGATCCATTTCCTCAAGCGAAGCCTAGAGCAAAACATGGAGAATCAGGATGCGCTGTACGAGCTGGCGTTTTGCTACGACGTGCTGGATAGGCAAGAAGAGAGTATCGGGTTTTATAAGCAATATATCGATAACGATCCTTATTCATATGCAGGGTGGTACAACCTCGGCAACGCCTACCACAAGCTTAGCCGCTACGCGGAAGCCATCGATGCGTACGATTACGCCATACTCATCAAAGACAACTTTGCCTCGGCCTATTTCAACAAAGGGAACGCCTTGGTAAACCTCGATAAATACAGCGAGGCCATCGACGTATACCGACAGACATTCGAATACGAACCCCCGGGCGCGGAGACGTACTGTGCCATCGGCGAGTGTTATGAGAAGTTGGAGCAAATGGACGAAGCCCGCTCGTATTATAAGAAAGCCGTTAAAATCGATGTGGCGCTGGCCGACGCGTGGTTTGGGATCGGCGTGACGCTCGATTATGAAGAGCGGTATTTCGAATCGCTGCACTTTTATAAGAAAGCGCTCGATTTGGAACAGGACAACCCTGATTACTGGTTTGCCATCGCTGACGCACGGTACAAACTCAAGCAATTTGACGAAGCGGAGGCAGCCTATGAAAAAGTGGTGGAGCTCAACCCCATTGACCTGGAGGCGTGGCTGGACTACTCGTCTATCCTTTACGAGCGAAACAAATTGGAACGTGCGATAGAAACCATCGCCGACGCGATCAAAAACAATCCCGATGGCGCCGAATTGTACTACCGTATGGTGGCCTATCTCATTGCCGCAGGCAGGTATAACGAAGCGCTAAACTACCTGGAATTGGGACTTGGCGCCGATCCACATAAGCACGCCGTATTGTTTGAGTACCTGCCGCAGTTACGCGACAACAAAGCCATTGCCGAGGTAATCAAGAAGTACATGCCGTAACCTGCTGGTCAGGCAGCCGATAGCCGCCACAGGCACCCGCTGCGTGCGCAGATTTCAGAAATATTTCAGATTTTTTCTGCTTTTTTGCCCATAATATTCCATTTTAGCCGTTAACAACAATTAGCATATAGATGAATTTTCAGCTGAATAATGTTCCTTCACGAACGCAAAAGCCTAGAAATAACGGGCTAACTATGGTTATGGACAAGGGGCTCAGCGTACGCCAGGCCGAAGACCTCATGGCTGTGGGTGCGGCATATATCGATTTTGTGAAACTGGGGTGGACCACTGCCTATATCATTCCGAAGCTGGAGGAAAAGCTGGCCGTTTATCGTGAAGCGGGGGTACATCCGTATTTCGGTGGTACCTTGTTCGAAGCGTTTGTCGCGCGCAATCAGTTCGACGACTTTCTCCGCGTGGTGGAAAAATACGGGCTGGAATACGCAGAAGTGTCCGATGGGTCTATTACGCTGCCCCACGAGAAAAAATGCGAATACATCGCTACCGTGGCACAGCACGCCACCGTAATCTCGGAGGTGGGATCGAAAGACAACACCAAGATCATGGCCCCCTATAAGTGGATTTCGCTGATGAAAGCCGAGCTGGAAGCCGGCACCTGGCGGTTGATCGCCGAGTCGCGCGAAAGCGGCAACGTGGGCCTTTATCGTGAATCGGGCGAGGTTAGGCAGGGACTTGTCGACGAGATCCTCAACGAAATTTCCAACGAGAAAATCATCTGGGAAGCCCCACTAAAAGCACAGCAAGTATACTTCATTAACCTCGTGGGGCCGAATGTCAACTTGGGCAACATCAATACCAACGAAATCATCGCCCTGGAAACTACGCGGATGGGGCTTCGAGGCGACACGTTCCATAATTTTATCTGACAATGAACAAATTCGGGCTGATCGGTTTCCCGCTGACGCATTCCTTTTCCAAGAAATATTACGACGCGAAGATCGAGCGGGAACAAATCCCGGAGGTGGGCTACGAACTGTATCCCATCCCCGACATTACGGATTTCCCCGGCTTGGTTGAAAAGGACCCCCAGCTGATGGGCATCAACGTGACCATCCCGTATAAAATTGCTGTGATGCGCTACCTCGACCAGTTGTCGCCGGAAGCGGAAGCCATTGCCGCCGTCAACTGCATCCGCATCGAGCGGGAAAACAGCGGCCGACCGGTACTCACCGGCTACAACACCGATGTCTATGGCTTTGCCGAGTCCCTGAGGCCCTTGCTTAAACCCCACCACGATGCCGCGCTCATACTCGGCAACGGCGGGGCGGCCAAAGCGGTTTCCTTTGCCCTTGCCCAGCTCAACATCGCCCACACGGTTGTTTCGCGGTCGGCCGGGAATGGCCAACTCGCCTATGAACAGCTGGATGCTGCGGTCATCGGCATCCACCCGCTCATCGTCAATACGACCCCGCTGGGAACGTACCCCGACGTGATGGGCTGTCCCGGTATCCCGTATGATCTTTTGGGCGAGCGCCACCTGCTTTACGACCTTGTCTATAACCCGCCGGAAACGGAATTTCTGAAGCGCGGGCAAGCCCAGGGGGCGGCCATCAAGAACGGACTTGAAATGCTCGAACGCCAGGCCGAGCGTAACTGGGAAATATGGAACGCCGGCAGGTAAGGGCGCTAACCTCCCAATGGGTTGCTTTCGGCCTCCTAGTCGCGTTGTGTGTGGGCGGTTGCCAGCACCAGTATTCACCAAAACCCCGTGGATATTTCCGCATCGAGTTCCCCGAAAAGGAATACCGGCCATTTACCGCCGGTTGCCCCTACACCTTTGATATCCCTGTGTACGCGAAAATGGAGCCTGACCGTTCAGCGGACGCGCAGCCCTGTTGGATGGATATCCACTTTCCGCAGTTCAATGCCCGCATCCATCTGAGCTACATGCCCGTTTCCAGTCCGACCAACTTCAATGAACTGGTGGAAGATGCCCGCACGTTTGCTTTCAACCATACCGTCAAAGCCACGGCCATCGACCAGCAACGCATCCGGCGGCCGGAAGCCGGTGTGTACGGGTTAAAATATGAGATTAGCGGCAACACGGCCTCCAACATCCAGTTTTTCGTTACCGACAGTACGCGCCACTACCTGCGGGGGGCGTTGTATTTCCACGAGAAGCCGCGGCTGGACTCCATACAGCCGGTGTTGGATTTCATCAAAGCAGATATCGATACGCTGATCGGTTCCCTGCGGTGGGAATAAAAGATGGGCAAAAAGCCCTACATTTGTAGCATGATCCGCATCAAATCCTTTGTGTGCAACCCCTATCAGGAGAATACCTACGTATTATATGACGATACAGGAGCCGCGGCAATCGTCGATCCCGGCATGTACGGCGCCCATGAGGAGAAACAATTCAGTGATTTCATCCGTGCCGAAGGCCTGAAGCCCGAATTGCTGCTCAACACGCATTGCCACATCGACCACGTGCTGGGCAACCGGTACGTATACGATACGTACGGCCTGCTACCCCAATTCCATGAGGGTGAGCTGCCACTGCTCGTGGAAGTGCAGAACTACGCCCCGCAAATGGGAATACGCTACGACGTATCGCCCATCGCCGAGACCTTCCTGCCTGCGACGGGATCCGTCGCATTCGGCCAGCGGGAACTGGCACTCATCTTCGCGCCCGGCCATTCGCCCGCACACCTCTGCTTCTACAGCGAAGCCGATGGGTTCCTTGTCGGGGGCGACGTCCTTTTCCGGAACAGCATCGGCCGCACCGACCTGCCGGGGGGCAACCACCAACAGCTGTTGGATAGCATTGCGCACCAGCTTTACACACTGCCGGATGACACCCTGGTGTATCCCGGGCACGGACCGGAAACCACTATCGGGCACGAAAAGAAAACCAATCCGTTTATCAGGGGGTAGCACACATGAACACCGCACTGTACTTCGCCAAGCGTTACCTGTTCTCCAAAAAGACTGTCAATGCGGTCAACATCATCTCCGGCATCAGCGTGGTGGGCGTATTGGTAAGCAGTGCGTCGCTCATCATCATTCTGTCGTTTTACAACGGACTGGAGAAGCTGATTTTCTCCATGTACAGTGCATTTTCGCCCGAACTCCGTATCGAGCCCGCTACCGGCAAGGGCTTTGTGGCCGATTCGGCCCTCACCGCACAGCTAAATAACCGCCCCGAGATAAGCAACTACCGTGAGGTGTTGCAGGAGCGCGTATTGCTACGCTATGGAGACGCCCAATACATTGCCACCATTAAGGGGGTCACCTTAGACAGCACAATACCACAATCCATGGATACGCTGCTACAGGATGGCCACTTCGCGTTGCAGTATGACGGCGAAGAATATGCCGTGATGGGTGCTCGCGTGCAGGGTATGTTGGGGGTTTCACTGCGCGACGAATCCCGCTTCATCGAGGTTTTCTCCCCGCGCAAAGGGGTGCGGAGTGGTATCAACCCTATGGATGATTTTACCATGCGGACCATCCGCCCCGGGGGGGTGCTGCGCTACCAGCAGGAATTTGACGACCTACTGATCGTACCAATGGCGTTCGCGCGGGAAGCCGTGGGCGAGTTTTCGCGGGTATCGGCCATCGAAATCAACCTGATGCCCGGCAGCGATGTCGCTGCAGCACAACGGGCGCTTTCCACCCTTGTCGGCAACGACTATCTTGTAAAAGACCGCGAGCAGCAAAATCCCACGTTGTATAAAATCGTGCGAACCGAAAAGTGGGCCGTTTTCGTCATCATCGCCTTCACTGGAATCATTGCGCTCTTCAACATCGTCGGTTCACTGACCATGCTCGTCATCGACAAAAAGAAAGACATCTCGGTATTGATGGGTTTGGGGGCAAACGATGGGCTTATCCGCCGCATCTTTTTCTATGAGGGGCTGCTCATCTCGCTCATCGGCTGTGTGGCCGGACTGGTGTTGGGCCTGCTTTTTTGCATTTCGCAACAGGCCTTAGGTTGGATACGCTTCGGCGAGGGAGAAAACCTCGTCACCGACGTTTATCCCGTGGATATCCGTTATAGCGATTTCCTCCTCGTGTTCCTCACCGTATTTGCTATTTCTGCGCTTATTTCGTTAGTAGCTTCGCGCCTCAGCGTAAAACAGACGGTGCGCTTGTCTTGATGGCAGTCGCGGTCCAGTGCGCAGTGATTTTGTTGCCACGAAAGGCTCTTCGTTTCATTTTTACGACTGGCTTATCTGAGGGGACAATTTTATACTTGTCTTTGGAGACTTCATATTGATACCCTTTCCAGACCGTTAAATTATCATCATCATCTAGTAATCTCGCCATTGTTTGAAACTATTCGTTCTAGCTTAACGACCGGTTCATCTGATGGAATGAATTTCCTATACTTCTCAGTGATTTCATATTCAAACCCTTCCCAAACCTTGGTGTTATCATCATATCGAAATGCCAAACGCTGCATTTCATTATTATCCTTTGTGGTAAATTCAAGAATACGATAATGTTCATATTGAATTCCTGGAGGTGAAAAACTTACCGTTCCCACTTTGTACGTTATCCACTCTGGATGACCTTCGATTTGCCCATTTAGTTTAAACTTAACATTTGTTCCTATTCCGTTAATCGAAGTGCTATAATCGCCGGAAAGCAATACTGAATAGTAAGTGGTATAAGGCTCCTCGAACGCATACGGCCCTAAACTTTTGATATAATAAATGCTGTCTATCATTGTTCCCCTCCTATAGTTCATTTCCAGTAGCATCCTATCGGGATTCTCATAGGATATGAAAAAGCGGGTATCATCATATTGTCCTTCCCGAAAATATTTTAGGTTTAATATGAGTGGCCGAACCAATTTCTTCTTTTTACCCCTTTTCTTAATTTTTGGTTTATTGAGTTTTCCTCGGAACGATAAGACAGAAAGTTCTTCGTCGCATATCCTAATGGCTTGGATGGGCCCGCTAAATCTCGGATAATTTGCAACGGTATGTTTCGTCACGATATCTTCTATCGCTTTTTCGGGCAGCCATATTTCTTCGCAATCGGTCCATCGTTCCGGTCGTTGTGCAAACGCCGGCTGCATACACACAGACAAGATGAAGCAGCTAATGAGAAGACGGACAATCATAATTTTTAAATCTAACGGATAAAACCAGATTTGGTCTGCGTCATAATATCCAGAACGATTAACGCCGTAACCTGCATAAATAGTAATCTAGTTATTATTACTAAGGATTCTTCGCTCTAATCTGACGACTGGCTTATCTGAGGGGACAATTTTATACTTGTCTTTGGAGACTTCATATTGATAACCTGTCCAGACCGTCAAATTATCATCATATAGGAATGCTAAATGAGACGGCTGGCTAGCTTCTTTCGACATGAATTCAAGAAGACAATAGAGATCTTCACTGTTCCCTACAGAAGGAACATTTACCCTTTTCACAACGTAACTTACCCACTCCGGATGACCTTTGATTTGTCCATCTAGACAGAGACTTACTTTCGTTTCAACACCATCAATCGAAGTTTGATAGTCGCCTTGGAGCAATATCGAATTGTACGTTAAATAGGGTTCCGTGAAAGCATATTGCCCTAAGTTTTTAATCATATAGATACTATCGATCTTCTCTTCATTCACAATCTCCAGTAGAACACTATCTTGGCCTTTATCTGATAAAAAAAAACGTGTGCCTTCGAAGTCTCCTTCATTAAAGTACTTCAGATTCAATACTAGCGGTTGAATTAGCTCCTTTTTATTGCCTATTTGCTCAATTTTCGGCTTTACAACTTTTCCGAATAATGTCCGCACGTATAATTCCTCATTATACACGACTAAAGATTGTATAGGAGTACTAAATTTCGAATAATTTGATATTGTATTGTTCTTAACAATGTCTTCTATTGCTTTTTTAGGTAACCATACATCACATTCCTGCCATACAAAAGTTTGCGCAAAAGATAGCTGCGTAGTTGCAATAACACAGATAAGTATTCGAATCAAGCCACTCATAACCCTATTCAAAAGGATAAAACCAGATTTCCTCTGCAGGATAGTATCCGGAACCTATGATACTCCCTATTTGTTGGACAACTTTTGCACTAATTTAAAAACAAGTCGTTTATTTGCTTTTCGGACGAAAACGGCCGTTGCTCGAACTACCTATTCCGTGCTCGGCTCTTGTTCCCTTCGGAAATCTGGCGGATGAGGTTCCCCCAAGCAAAGGGACTTAAAAGTGGGTTGGCCATACGTTGGTTTACCGCCTTGTTGGAGAGCCCGATGTGGTTTTGCGTGGCGCTGAAGCTTTGTATTTCCTCAGCACTTCGGGGCGTCACCGCGGCCAGCGCAGCCAAAGACTCCGGCGAAAGGTTTTTCTGGGCCACAACGAAGTCATCATCGGCGATTTCCAGTGACATGAATGCCATGTTGAACTCGTCGATACTCGCCCAAGGATAGGGTGTCACCATCGGCAAATCCTTAATCTCTGCCGTCATTTTTACCATGGCAGTATATTTATCTTCCGGCACCCTCGGGATGATGACGCGCGTAGACAGGTAACCCACTGAAGTGAACAGGACGGTGTCGCCCTCATGCGCCACAAACGAAAAATAGCCTTGGTGGTTGGCATTCACCGTGTGGTTCTTATGGGAAAGGTTGGTAACAGACACATAGGGCACAACGACATTGGTATCCGCATTGTGGATAACGCCACTGAACTGCACCAGCTTCTTTTGCTGGGCCAGCGATAGCGTCACCGCCCCCACGGTAAACAAAACAATCAGTATGTTGCGGATTATCCTCATAGCTATGCAACAAAGCTACGTATTCGTAAGTTTGCGACCCCGTTAAATAATGTTAAATCACCAAAAAACCCTAACCGCCCATCCGCGGAAGAGGCATTGTGGCATTCGGATCGTCCATGTCGGTAATGTTGATGGCCTCCACGGCAGTAACCTCAGGAACGGATTTCTTGATGGCTTGCTCCAGGCCTGCCTTGAATGTCATGATGCTCATGGCACATGAAGCACAGGATCCCAAGAGCTTTAGTTTCACCACGTTGTCCGCCGTGATCTCCTCAATGCTCACATTACCCCCGTCCGTCTCGAGATACGGCCTGATGGATTCCAAAGCCTGTTCTACTCTTTCCCGTATTTCCATAACCTCTATGATTATTACAAGGTTGTAAAGATACGGATATTTTCCCAATAATTACATATCACGGCTATCTGTTAAACTCTGTTAAAGGACTTGGCAGCACCGGTTTTTACCCTTACCTTGCGCTAAAAATTTAATTGACAGGTATTTTAAATTCACTTATCTTTGCAGGATGTTTAAAAACAGGCGAATAGCGGCATGGATTGCCGGGGTGTTCTTGGTGGTGATGGTTGCCGGGTGCAAGAGCAGATTTGAGAAGCTGCGTGCCAGCAACAACATTGCCCAGAAATATCAGGAAGCGCTGAAATATTACAACAAGAAGAAATACAGTAAAGCCCTCATCCTGTTTGACGACCTCGCGCAGCGGTATCGTGGGCAGGCCGAAGCGGAAGACCTGTACTACTACGGGGCCTACACCAACTACCACCTGCGCGACTATACATCTGCTCGGTTCTATTTCAAGCAATTCACGGATACGTATCCGAACAGCGCCCGCGCTGAAGAGTGTCGCTATATGGGCGCTTATTGCTATTATTTGGAATCTCCCAAGGTGGGGCTCGACCAAGAATATACATACCGGGCCATTGAGGCGTTGCAGCTCTTCATCAACCTTTATCCGGATGGCGAAAGGGCCCAAGAGGCCGCCGGCCTTATTGATGACCTCCGCGATAAGCTTGAAACCAAGGCTTTCAACAATGCGAAACTTTACCTGGATATGGGCCTGCAGGATGATTACCGCGCAGCGGTGATTGCATTCGACAATGTGCTCAGCGAGTTTCCAGACACCAAATATGCCGAAGAGATGGAATTCCTAAGTGTAAAGGCCCAATACCTGTATGCCGAGCAAAGCCATCCGAGAAGGCAGGAGGAACGCTACGGCAAAGCACTGGATTTATACGCCAATTTCGTTGCCGATTATCCGGAAAGCAGGTTCCGCAAAGAGGCCGACCAGCTCAAGCTTGATGCAGAAAAAGGCGTTGAGCAGGCCCAGAAATACACCGCCCAGGTTGCCGCAGCCACTACCAATGCGCAGCCCAAAGAAACGGTCGAGGCAACCGAGACAACGAATTGAATGAATATGTTTTCAAAAGATATGAGTACTCAAATAAGCAATACCACCCCTAACACAACGGTTACCCGCGATTTGCGGGAGCTGGACAAGAAAACGGACAATCTTTACGAGTCCATCGTCATCATAGGGAAGCGCGCAAACCAAATTTCGGTAGACGTGAAAGAGGAGTTGAACGGTAAGCTGGCCGAATTTGCAACCACCAACGATAACCTCGAAGAGGTGTTCGAAAACCGCGAACAAATCGAGATTTCCAAACACTACGAGCGCTTGCCCAAGCCCAGCTTGGTAGCCATCGACGAATTCCTGAACGACAAGGTTTACTTCAGAAACCCAGAAACGGAAAACGATAGCGAATAGCCTAGTGAGCATCCGGGG
Organism: Parapedobacter sp.; assembly: GCF_035556095.1. Taxonomy (GTDB): domain Bacteria; phylum Bacteroidota; class Bacteroidia; order Sphingobacteriales; family Sphingobacteriaceae; genus Parapedobacter. The sequence continues at coordinate 232,385 of NZ_DATMFT010000025.1, forward strand.
AAAGCACGTCCTGCTGGGTGTATGCGGCAGTATCGCCGCTTACAAGTCGGCCCACCTGATCCGCCTGCTCGTCAAAGCGGGCGCAAAGGTACAGGTGGTCATGACCCCCGATGCCACAAGCTTCATCACGCCGCTTACACTATCCACCCTTTCGGGCAACCCCGTATTGGTAGACTACTTCCACCCCCACTCGGGCGAATGGAACAACCACGTGCATCTCGCATTGGCTGCTGATGCCGTAGTCGTAGCCCCGGCAAGTGCCAATACGTTGGCAAAATTCGCGCAAGGGTTATGCGACAACCTGCTTTGTGCCATATACCTGTCGGCAAAATCGCCGGTTTTCGTGGCTCCGGCCATGGATATCGATATGTGGCAACACGGAAGCACGCGGGCTAACATAAACCGGTTGAAGTCGTTCGGCAACCACATCATCCCTCCCGGTGATGGAGCGCTGGCTAGCGGGCTTTCAGGGGAGGGGCGTCTTGCCGAACCCGAAGAAATCCTCGCCTTTCTCGAGGCGCATTTCGCCGCACCACGTCCGCTAGCAGGAAAGCAAGCACTGGTCACCGCTGGGCCTACCCAAGAAGCCATCGATCCGGTACGGTACATCGGCAACCACTCCAGTGGCAAAATGGGATATGCCATCGCCGCACAACTGGTCAACTTGGGTGCGGATGTTACGCTGGTGAGCGGCCCAACCGCATTGCCGGCGCCACAGGGAGTAGCAATGGTACCTGTTACCTCGGCTGCCGAGATGCTTGATGCCTGCATAGCCCATTTCACCTACGCTGACATCACGGTGATGAGCGCCGCCGTGGCCGATTTCACGCCTAAAGACGTAGCCAATCAAAAAATCAAAAAGGATAGCGGGCACCTGTTGGGCCTCGAACTGGTTAAGACAACCGATATCCTGGCCACCTTGGGCCAGCAGAAGCGGGAAGGACAAGTGCTTGTCGGGTTCGCCCTCGAAACCGATGATGGCATCGCCAGTGCGCAAGACAAACTCCGCCGGAAGAACCTCGATTTTATCGTCCTGAACTCAACACGCGACAAGGGTGCTGGTTTTGCTGGCGACAGCAACAAAATTACCATTATCGACAAACACCATACCTTCGACGAATTTAGCCTCAAACCCAAAACCGAGGTGGCTGCGGATATCTGCGCGCGACTCGTCGCACTGGTCAACGCTTAAGCCTACTCGACTCCCGGGCAGCTAGCTGTACCGGCAACATAATCGTTTCAGCGTCTCCGGACCCTTTCCCGTCGATCAAGCCAACAAGCGTTTCCGCCGCCTGCCTGCCTATTTCGAATGCCGGCTGGTACACGGTAGAAAGCGGCGGTGTTAGCATGCTTGCAAACTCGGTATTGCTGAAGCCGATAAGCGCGATATCGTCCGGAATACGATAACCCAGTTCATGCAATATGCTAAGGCTGTGGGTCGATAATTGGTCGGTGGTGGTAAAGAGTGCCTCCGGCTTATCGGGCAAGGCGAAAAGCGCCCGGATGTTTGCGGCTACACTCGCCTTTAATGTTTCGCGGTCCGTGGGCGCACAAAGGCGAACATACGTCTCTCGATAGCCGATCCCATTGGCGGCCAATGCGTCGCAATAGCCGGCGCCCCGCTGGTCGGCAAAATAGATACCCGGACCAATATTGAGCATCGCGATGCGCCGATACCCATTGTCGATCAAGTGTTGGGTGGCCCTGAAGGCCCCTTCCCGGTTATTGATTCCCACCTGGAACGTACCGGGGTGCTTTCTGATCCGATCAAAAAGAACAACCGGCATTCCCGTTGCAGTCAACTGGTCGATATGTTCCATATCTATTGTTTCGGCAGACGGCGAAATCAGCATACCCTCCACGCCCCGGGCCTCCAGTTGCTTAAGGCAAGCCCTTTCTTGGAGCAGCGATTCTTTGCTCTGCATGATGATGATGTCATAGCCCGAAGCTACACACGTACCATCGATGCCATCTAGCATCCGCGACACAAAACTGTTGTCTATGGAACATACCACCACGCCAATGGACCCACTTTTGCCCTCCTTCAGGCTTTTGGCCATCCGGTTCGGCATATAGTGGTTCACCCGCGCATAATCAGCCACACGTTTCTTGGTGCTCTCGCTGATTTCATAGCTGTCACGCAACGCCTTGGATACCGTAGAGACGGACAAACCCAGCGCTTTTGCAATATCACGTAATGTTATGTTGGGCATGCTACATCGTAATGAATCTATAAAGATAAGTATTCCTTGTATAATAGCATCATATGGCGAAAACCTTATCTTTGTTGAAGACTTCTAGCGTTTGGTTATGAATAAATACTTGCTTCGGGGAATTATCGGCACCATCTCCGGACTCTTGCTAGGCACATTCGGCTTATATCTCATGGATGGTGATTCTGTTGGTTATAAATGGCTACTGCTGTTCGGTGTCGTTGTTTTCGGGCTCGGGTTTTTGACCATCATATACAGCCTCATCCGCAAAATAGAACGCCGCAGCCTATTGGATGAACGCAAGAGAAACCCGGTTGACAACAATGACTAAACGGAAACACAATCCATTCGCCGATGCGTTCAATGGTATCGTAGCTACCTACCGCAGTGAACGGAATTTACGGATTCATATGATCCTAGCCTTGGTTGCCGTTGCGCTTGGTGTCTGGCTTCGGCTGGCCCCGGGGGAGTGGTGTTGGATTGCCGTATGCATAGCGCTCGTAATAATGGCTGAGCTGATCAATACGGCCATCGAAGCATGGGTAGATATGGTGTCTCCCAACGAACATCCGTTGGCAAAAAAGGCGAAAGATGCTGCCGCGGGTGCCGTGTTGGTTGCTGCGGTTTTTTCAGCAACTGTCGGTACCCTCATTTTCCTTCCCAAGCTGTGGATTAGATTTTTCGAATAACATGTTGCATAAAACCCGTGGTATCGTATTGAAGGCGACCAACTATTCGGAAAGCAGTGTGGTAGTCCAGGTATTTACCGAAAAGTTCGGTCTGCAGTCGTATATGGTAAACGGTGCCCGGAAACCGAAAGCCAAAATCGGCACCACCCTCTTACAACCCCTGCATCTGCTCGATATGGTAGTATACCACCGCGCTAATGCTTCGCTGCAGCGGATTTCCGAGGCCCGCCAGAAACCTGCTTTCCAAACCATCCCTTTCGACATTGGCAAAAGCACGGTCGCACTGTTTCTGAATGAAATGCTCTATAAATGCCTGCGCCAACAATCGGCCGACGAACCGTTGTTCAGCTTCGTCTTTAATGCGGTGTCGTGGCTGGACAATACCGAAAAAATGTCCCCAAATTTCCATCTGCTTTTCCTGCTCAAACTGTCACGCTACCTCGGCTTCCACCCCGCCCAACCGAAACCGGGCCAGGTCTACTTCGATTTAAAAGACGGTGTATTCTGCAGCCGGTTGCCGGCACATCCGTTGGTGTTGGAAAATCCCTATACATCGCTTTTCGCGGATCTATTGTCCTCCTCATTCGACCGGCTGGAATCGCTACGCATTTCGCTAATGGACCGCCGCTTCCTGCTGGGTAGGATCCTCGATTTTTATCAGTTCCACGTGGATCACTTGGGCGAAATAAAATCACACGAGGTGTTAGAGGCTGTACTGGAATAATTCAATAACTTGGCCGAAACAAAAGGTGCTTTTGTTTGTTTCGATAATGAATCATGTTTAACCACCAATTTCCTTACTCATGTGGCAAGAACAAAATAATACGCTTTACCGATCAGTTACGTTCAAGGACTTCTCCGAAGCCTTTGCTTTTATGGTTCGGGTCGCCTTACTGGCCGAGCAACATAACCATCACCCTACGTGGACCAATACCTGGAATAAGGTAGAAATGTGGCTATCCACGCACGACGCCGGTGGCGTGGTGACCGAAAAGGACCGAAACCTCGCAAAAGCCATCGATAGCGTATTGTAATGCAAGCAGGAATCAACCCGATTACCCGTTTCAACCAGGTTTTGCTCTTTATTGTACTTTTTTTTGGCATCCTGCATTTCGCGAAACCTTTTTTTATTCCCCTCGCTATCGGAGCGATGATGGCCATGTTGTTGGTGCCGCTTTGCCGAAGGCTTGAGCGACGCAGCATCCCAAGGGGGCTGGCCGCTGTAGCATGCGCACTTTTTGCTTTGGTGCTACTTTTGGGCGTCGGATACCTACTCATCAACCAGATCATCGCATTGGGAAAGGATATGCCCTTAATCGGAAGCAAGCTGAACGATATGCTCAATTCAGCCCACGATTTCATATCCGAACACTTCCAGCTACCCGTGGATACGCAAAAGGCGTATTTGAAAAACCAGATTGACGGGTTCTCAAACCTTGCCGGTAAATATGTTGGCGATATTTTCCGCTCAATACTGTCCTTCCTGGTCCACCTGTTGATTATCACCGCCTATACTGTCCTCTTGCTCATCTATCGTCGCCGGTTTAAAAATTTCGTATTGGCCCTAGTCGTCCATTATGCCGGATCAACGAACTTGGATGAAGCCCGTGACGTGGTTGATAAAACGACTGATGTAGCCAGCTCTTACCTGACAGGTGTATGTATTGTAGCCTTAATTTTCTCGGTCATCAATACCGTCGGCCTAACCATCATTGGCATTGAAAATGCCCTCTTTTTTGGCGTTATGGTCGCTTTTATCAACATCATTCCCTATATCGGCTCGGTAGCGGGGAGTGCAATCGTGGTACTTTATACCTTAATCACGCGCGACTCGCTCGTCACGCCAGCCATTGTGGCCTTGTTCTTCATTGTGCTGCAGCAGATAGACAGTTACATCCTCACACCCAAAATAACGGGTAGTAAAATCCAATTGAATGCGTTGTTTACCATCATGGCGCTGCTGGCCGGCAGCTTGGTTTGGGGTGTAGCAGGGATGATCTTGTTTGTGCCGTTCCTTGGTGCCGCTAAAGTGATTTTTGACCATGTCGATTCCTTGAAACCCTATGGGAACCTGATTGGTAACCGCGAAGCAAGGGGCACAAAAAAGCCGTCTCGCCTGGGGCGAGACGGCTAAATACAATAAATATAGTGATAGTAACCCTTAGATTACTTTAACATTTACCGCATTTAGTCCTTTTCTACCCTGTTCAACATCGTAAGAAACGTTGTCGTTTTCACGAATTTTGTCGATTAAGCCTGATGAGTGAACGAAAATTTCGCTTTCACCTGAGTTAGGAACGATAAAACCAAAACCCTTGGTTTCATTGAAGAATTTTACTACTCCTTCTGCCATTGTATTGAAAAATTAAAATAATAAAAGCCAAAGGTATATATATTTATTTGTAAGTCAGCCAAAAAAATTTACCTTTCCCAACATCAACGAATCGTGCTATTGTCTGGCTTCGCTACCCTTATGGGCGTATACTCGTCTGTCACAATTCCATTTTTTTCACTATATTAGCACATACGGTACTTTCAGTTGTTGTTCACGAGAAAGACGTTCTTTATCTAATCACAAAACACGAACTAAACGATATGGCTTATCAAACTGCATCCCTGAAAAAATTGGCTCAAGAAAACAGTGGAATAACGAAACTTCCTTTTTCCATCCGCATACTGCTTGAAAACGTATTGCGCAACCACGACAATTTCGCTGTTACCGATGAGCACTTAGACACCCTGATCAATTGGAACCCATCGGGTACCGATAAGGAAATCCCCTTTAAACCGGCCCGTGTATTGATGCAGGATTTCACAGGGGTACCGGCCATTGTGGATATCGCTTCCATACGGGCGGAAGTAATCCGGAAGGGCGGCGACGGAAGTAAAATCAATCCGGCCATTCCGGTCGACCTGGTCATCGACCATTCGGTACAAGTAGATTATTTCGGCACAAACTATTCCTACCAAAGCAATGTGGAGCTCGAATATGAGCGCAACGCCGAAAGGTACCAATTGCTTAAATGGGGCCAGCAGGCGCTGACCAATTTCACCGTGGTGCCCCCCGGCATGGGCATATGCCACCAGGTGAACCTCGAATACCTCGCCAAGGGCGTGATTACCCGCGACGGGTGGGCGTTTCCCGATACGTTGGTGGGAACCGACTCACACACGCCGATGGTCAATGGCATCGGCGTAATCGCCTGGGGGGTCGGTGGTATCGAAGCTGAAGCAGCCATGTTGGGCCAGCCTATCTATTTCACCTGCCCCCAGGTGGTCGGACTGAAATTGACCGGGAAAATACCCGCCGGTTGTACCGCTACCGATATGGTGCTCACCATTACCAAACTGTTGCGTGATTTCGGTGTAGTCGGTAAGTTCGTGGAAGTATTCGGCGATGCGCTCGACCACCTCAGTGTTACCGACCGCGCCACCATCTCCAATATGTCTCCGGAATTTGGTTGTACAGTGACGTACTTCCCCATCGACAACCAAACATTGGAGTACATGCGCCGAACCAACCGGTCCGAAGAACAAATAGACCTCGTAGAAGACTACTGCAAAGAAAACCTGCTGTGGCGCACAGGCAGCGAAGAAATCCAGTATTCGCATGTGCTTGAGCTTGATCTGAACACATTGCAACCGACCGTTTCAGGCCCAAAGCGACCACAGGACAAAATATTGGTAAAGGATTTGAACACCCAGTTTTCGCACCTGCTGGCGCAGGAATACCAGCGCAACTACCTGCCCGTAAAAGATCGACAGGAACACGCATGGCTCTCGGAAGGGGGATCGGGTAGTGAATTCACCTACGAAGATAGGCTCAAGCCGGACGAAATCCAAGTAGAAACGGAAGACATCCGGTCCGTGCGGATAAAAATTAAGAACAAAGAATACGTGCTTAGCGATGGCAGCATTGTCATCGCTGCCATTACCAGCTGTACAAATACCTCCAACCCTGCAGTCATGGTGGGTGCCGGACTGGTGGCGCGCAAAGCCGTAGCACGCGGTTTGCGTACCAAAACATGGGTAAAAACCAGTTTGGCCCCCGGTTCTAAAGTGGTAACTGAATACCTGCATCGTGCCAATCTCCTGGAAGATCTGGAAGCCTTGCGTTTTCACACCGTAGGTTATGGATGTACCTCGTGCATCGGAAATAGTGGCCCCCTGCCTCCACACATCGCTGAAGCGGTGGATAAAGGCGACCTCGTCGTGGCCTCCGTACTTTCGGGAAACCGGAATTTCGAGGCCCGTGTGCACCCACAGGTAAAGATGAACTTCCTGATGTCGCCCATGCTTGTGGTTGCTTATGCATTGGTGGGCCGTGTCGACATCGACCTTATCAATGACCCATTGGACTACGACCCGAACGGCAATCCCGTTTACCTGCGCGATATCTGGCCTACACAGCAGGAGATTGTGGATACGATAAACAGCTGCATGCGGGTGGAAGACTTCAAAGCCGTATACGACGTGATCTTTGATGGGGGTGACGACTGGAAACAACTTCTCGCGCCAGAAGGGAAAAATTTCGGCTGGAATGATGATTCCACCTATATACAGGAAGTGCCGTTCTTTAAAGATATCAGCGACGAACCACTTCCCACACAAGACATCAAGGATGCGCGCGTGCTGCTTGCCTTAGGCGATTCCGTAACCACAGACCACATCTCGCCCGCAGGCTCATTTAAATCGGATTCCGCAGCGGGCCAATACCTGGTTTCCAAAGGTGTTGAACCCCGCGATTTCAACTCCTACGGCTCCCGGCGCGGCAATCACGAGGTCATGATGCGTGGCACGTTTGCCAATGTTCGCATACGGAATAAAATAACCACGAAGGAAGGTGGTTATACCACGTATTTCCCTACCGGCGAAACACTTTCGGTGTATGATGCCGCCATGAAATATATCGAATCCGACACACCGCTGGTGGTATTGGCCGGAAAAGAGTATGGCAGTGGATCGTCCAGAGACTGGGCAGCGAAAGGGGCGAACCTACTTGGTATTAAAGCGGTCATCGCCGAGAGTTTTGAACGCATACACCGCAGCAACCTCGTTGGGATGGGGGTGCTGCCCTTAGAGTACCCCGAAGGGGAAAACGCGGAAACCCTGGGTCTGGACGGCACGGAAATAATTGCCATCACCGGCGTTTCGAACGACTTGAAGCCACATAAAATACTAGACGTAACCGCCACCAAAGCCGATGGCCAAGTGGTGGCCTTCAAAGCCCGCGCGCGGTTTGACTCGGCCATCGAAATCGAATATTACCGACACGGTGGAATATTGCAATACGTACTTAGGGGATTCCTCAAGCAATAAGAAATTCAGGCACGACTACACTAGTCTTTGGAACCAAAAGCATTCCATCCCTGCGCTTTAATGGGATGGACTTTGCCCGACTTGGAAATCAGTTCATGCCCCGAGGCCTTATCGGTGATGTGGCCAATGATGCTGATGTCGGATTGGCCGGATAACTTATCGTATTCCGATTGGCTCACCGTGAAGAGCAACTCGTAATCTTCGCCTCCATTCAGTGCGCAAACGGTAGGATCGAGTGCAAATTCACGTGCGGTGTCATAGGTCATCGGATCGATGGGTATCTTTTCCTCGTACAACCGGCAACCCGTATCGGATGCGTTGCAAATATGCAGGATCTCGGATGCCAATCCATCCGATACGTCTATCATCGCCGTAGGCTTAACACCCAACGATGCCAATAACTGGATGATATCCCTTCGGGCTTCCGGTTTAAGCTGCCGCTCCACGATATAGTCTTTTCCTTCCAAATCGGGTTGGATTGAAGGATTTTCCAAAAAAATACGCTTTTCCCGTTCCAGGAGCTGTAAACCGACGTATGCACCACCCAAGTCGCCAGATACACAGACCAAATCACCTTCTTTTGCACCACTTCGGTAAACGACATCTTCCGCTTTTGCATGGCCGATACTGGTAACACTGATCACCAGCCCCTGCGCAGAAGCGGACGTATCGCCCCCCACCAAATCCACCTGGTAGTTCTTGCACGCCAACAACGCCCCGGCGTACAGCTCCTCAATGGCTTCGAGCGGGAACTTACTGGATAACCCAATGGAAAACGTAACTTGCGAGGCCGTACCATTCATCGCATAGATGTCGCTCAAATTCACTTGTACAGCCTTATATCCCAAATGCTTGAAAGGAACATACCGCAAATCGAAATGAACTCCCTCCAATAACAGATCGGTAGAAACCAAGGTCTTATCACCTGAAAAATCCAAGACCGCAGCATCGTCGCCGATACCTTTCGTCGTTGATTTTTCCGTGCACTCAACCGCCTTCGTAAGGTGTGCTATCAACCCAAACTCACCCAGCTGGTCTATATTCGTGTGTTCTTTATTATCAAACATCGTATGCTATATATTAGACTAAGGAACAAAGATTTAAAGACTAAAGACTTACGGTCCATCCTTAACAACTATCCTTGCTCCTATAATCCTTATTCCTTAATCAATTATCAACTCCCCGCTAAAGTCCCAACCTGGCCGAAATTTCCAACATCCGCTCAATAGGCCTTCTCGCCCGGTCAATCACATCAGCAGGTAATATAATTTCCGGTTGCTCAAACTTCATGCAATTGTACAACTTCTCCAGTGTGTTGAGTTTCATATACGGGCAATCGTTGCACGCACAGGTATTATTTGGGGGCGCTGGAATGAACGTTTTGTGCGGGCTCGCCTTTTGCATCTGGTGGATGATACCGCTCTCGGTAGCCACAATAAAGGTAGTTGCCTGCTGCTCTTTGGTATATTTCAATAAGCCCGATGTGGACCCGATATAGTCCGCAGCGTCCAAGATATGTTCCTCACATTCCGGGTGCGCAATGAACTTTGCTTCCGGATATTCAGCTCTTAGCGCTTCGATGCGCTCCTGGGAGAAAATTTCATGAACCATACAGGCACCATTCCAGAGCACGAGTTCACGACCTGTCCTTTTCTGTACATACTCGCCCAGGTTCTTGTCCGGTCCGAAAATAATCTTCTGATCGAGGGGTAAACTATCCACGATCTGTACGGCATTACTGGATGTACAGACGATATCGCTCAGTGCCTTCAATTCGGCTGTACAATTCACATACGTAATAGCGATATGATCGGGATATTGCTCCTTGAATTTGGCAAATAGATGCGGCGGGCAACTATCCGACAACGAGCACCCCGCTTTAAGGTCGGGGAGCAGCACTTTTTTCTCCGGCGACAGGATTTTAGCCGTCTCAGCCATAAAATGCACCCCCGCAAAGACGATTACGTCCGCTTCGGTTTTTGCCGCCTGTTGAGATAGCCCCAAACTATCGCCGATATAATCAGCGATGTCCTGTATCTCCGGCTCTTGGTAGTAATGAGCCAGCAGGATGGCATTTTTCTCCTTTTTTAGCCGGTTGATTTCATCAACCAAATCCAAGGTAGGGTCAATCGGTTCATCGATGTACCCCTTGTTGTCCAATTCAGCTAGATATCCGTTCATGACCATACAAAGGTAGCTAAAGAAATTGATTTGATTTTTTGTTTCCCACAGCTACAATAAGTAATAAGTATTTTAAATAACCTATTTATTATTGTTTGTTAGGGTGTTGGTTTTGTGGGGAAAGGAAGGACTTTTTATTTTGATTTTTAACTATTCCTTATTTTTTAACATGTTATTAACAGAAATTTTAATTGTTGTTATTGAATTACAATACGTTTCATTTTCGGGCTGATTTCATATTCACATGATTTTGTATAGTATTTATTCGGTAGGATTTGTTAATATTGTGGTGTATTTCGAAGTGTTTTCGGTAGCAGGTTGTGTAGAAAATAGGGGAAGTGGGTAAAAGCTGGAGTTATCATTTTTATTCAACCATTAATTGACACGTTATTCACAGCATTACAGACGTCAAACCGCGGTAGTCAGTTTAGCCTTATTTTGTTTATGCATCAGGTTGATTTTTTAGTTATCGGGTCGGGGATAGCCGGTCTGAGTTTTGCCCTAAAAGCGGCTTCACATGGTAAAGTGATGATCATCACCAAGTCAAATGAAGACGAATCGAACACGAAGTATGCGCAGGGGGGCGTGGCTGTGGTTGTGGATAAATCTGATTCGTTCGAGAAGCATATCGCTGATACACTGATAGCTGGGGACGGGTTGTGTGACGAACGGGTTGTGGAAAATGTGGTTAGGGAAGGGCCGAAACGGATCCAGGAGATTATCGATTACGGAACCCACTTTGACAAAAAGACGGATGGCGTATATGATTTAGCCCGGGAGGGCGGCCACTCCGAGCATCGGGTGCTTCATTACAAAGATGTCACCGGTTTTGAAATCGAACGCGTGTTACTTGAAAAGGTCCACGAAAATCCGAATATCGAATTATTGACCCACTATTTCGCGGTGGATTTGATTACGCAGCACCATCTGGGAACGTTTGTGGATAGAAGTACACCCGATATCACTTGTTACGGGGTGTATGTGCTGAATACGGTGGATCATAAAGTGGAGCGTATTTTGAGCAAAGTAACCGTGATGGCGTCCGGTGGAGCCGGACATATTTACGCCAGTACAACAAATCCGGTGATAGCAACGGGCGACGGCATAGCAATGGTATACCGTGCAAAAGGGAAAGTACGGAATATGGAGTTCATGCAGTTCCATCCAACAGCACTTTACAATCCAGGCGAGTATCCAGCATTTTTGATTTCGGAGGCCGTTCGCGGTTTTGGGGGTGTACTTAGGCGGAAGAATGGTGACATGTTCATGCAGGAATATGACGAACGCGCGGGCTTGGCTCCGCGGGACATCGTGGCACGTGCTATCGACTCGGAAATGAAGAAATCAGGCGACGATTTCGTGTTCCTCGATGTTACCCATCGGACGAAGGCGGACATACTCGCCCATTTTCCGAACATCTATGCCAAATGCCTGTCGATAGGTATCGATCTCTCGCGGGATTTTGTTCCCGTTACGCCAGCTGCACATTACTTGTGCGGGGGCATTATGGTGGATGAGCATGGGCGATCGTCGATTCGTAATCTCTACGCTTGCGGTGAATGCGCCTCTACTGGCCTTCATGGAGCTAATAGGCTGGCTTCTAACTCGTTATTGGAAGCTACCGTGTTTGCCCATCGGATTTATGAGGATGCTGTTGCGTCGGTGGATACACTGGCATTGCCCACGCAGATTCCCGATTGGGACGATTCCAACACGGAACTCTCCAATGAGGATATTTTAGTGACCCATAATTTACGGGAAACACAGAAGGTGATGAGTGACTATGTGGGTATTGTACGCTCGGATTTCCGATTGGAGCGGGCGATGCGGCGATTGGGCCTCTTGTATGATGAAACGGAAAGTTTCTATAAGAATACCCGGCTATCGGTGAAGTTGTGTGAGCTTCGGAATGTTATTCAGGTGGCATACCTGGTCATTAAATCGGCGATGAGGAGAAAGGAAAGCCGGGGTTTACATTACACGACGGATTATCCCGAACGCGCCGATAAACGGGTAGATACGATTTTATAAACATTCATTTTATTGCTTATGGCCTTAATTCTTCCCGTGAAGGGGGTTAATCCCGTTATTGGAGCTGCTAGTTTCCTAGCTGAGAATGCAACGGTGGTCGGCGATGTAACCCTGGGAGAGCATTGTTCGGTCTGGTTTAATGCGGTTATAAGGGGCGATGTGAATAGCATCACGATTGGAAGGTATACGAATATCCAGGATGGTGCGGTAATCCATTGTACGTACCGCACGGCGCCTACGATCATTGGTAGTTTTGTGAATATCGGGCATATTGCATTGGTGCACGGTTGTGAACTGAAAGACCGGGTGCTGGTCGGTATGGGTGCCATCGTAATGGATCATGCCGTTGTGGAGAATTACGTCATCATTGCCGCTGGCGCCGTAGTGTTGGAAGGTACGGTTTGTGAAAGCGGTTACCTATATGCCGGGGTTCCTGCCCGTAAAGTGAAGCCGATCACTCCGGAGCAGCGCCAGTTGCTTGATGAACTGCCGGATCGTTACGTGATGTATTCCAGTTGGTTTTCCTAAGTACCCACAGTATCCACGCTATTCCGGTATGGTCAGCGGTTCTTCTTGCTCCCAGTTGGCCCGGATGATGAATGTTTTGCCGAGGTACCATACCCGCTCGGGTTGTTTGTTTTCGTGAACATCGCCGGGATCCCATTTTCCATTGTTATTTTCGTCGTAGACGACCCGTATGGTGTACTTACCTCCCGGGAACTGGCGGAAAGGGATGTCCGTTGAATTTTTTATCGGTACGCTTCGATGGATAACATCCATTTTTTCATTGATAAGTTGAACCAGGTACTGATGCGCGCTGTCCGGAACAGTGACTTTCAATAGGATATCGCCGAAATTCTCGGTTTCGTCCATCGTGAATGTCTTGGTAACCGACTTATTTTTGTCGGAAAAGAAGCCGGTGAAGGCGCCTTCTTCCAGCGTTAAGACATAGTCGTGTTTCGGGCGCCACCCGTATCGCATAATATACCGGCGTTGAACCGTTGTATCTTTAACCAATTGGAAGTTCGTCACGGGAACGGAGTCTACAAGAAGGATGATTTTGCTTCGATCGATGGACTGGATGGGAGATCCAGCGGTGAGTTCGATGTGTTGGATCCGGTTAACCCTGTTTCGGGATAGGTTGTCCGTGATGATGAAATCCCGGTCGTATTTGTCGTTTCGACCACGGCGCATAGTGACTGTGTCTATTATTTCGTTTCGATTACTGATACTGACCTTAAGCGAATCGAAGGTGAGATCGTTTACCCACAGGATCGCCGAATCGCGGTTGGCGGTGTATTCAACCTGTTTATCAGCATCGAGTTGTGACGGATGGATGATTGTTAGTGCCGCATCTTCCAACGGTTTGTTGAACACGAACGTGATTTTGCCGCTCGGCTCTATTTTCCGATCGAGTAATCGGAACTCCCGGGGTATTCCCTTAGATACTTCAAGTACGATTCCGGCGGTGTCCTTGTCCAGCACGATGGAATCGTTCAGAAAGCCGATAAATTCGTCCGGTGCGTTGTATACGCGATCATTGTTTTCCTCGCGCAGTGCATATATCCGGTAATTGTCCTCACGCAAATTCCGTAACCTGAAATTGCCGGCGGTATCGGTGAGCGTAAAGATATTTGCCTTGCGTTTACCGAAGATGGAATCCTGACGCGTAGGGATGAGCAGCACCGTGATTTCCTTTTCTGCCTGTTTGGTAAGCGCATTGATTACTTTTCCTGAGATGGACAAGGAATCGATGACATCGCCGGTGGAAAACACGTAACTGTAATTAAGTAGCGGATTGCCTTCATTGAAGTCGCCGATCGCTTTCCCGAAGTTGATGGTGTAGGTCGTGTTCTCTTCCAGGGAATCGGGAAGTGTAATTTCAATATTTTTCCGTTTCACCCGGGGATTGATGGGTTGGTCAAGATCGGGTGACACACTGATTTCCTTGAAGGGGTTGGATAGCTTGATGAACTCATCGAATTCGATCACTATTTTTTCCGCTTGGAAGTTGCGCGTCAGGTTTGCGGGTGTCTCCTCCAGAATGGTGGGCGGAATGGAGTCTTTCGGTCCCCCTTGGGGTTGTTGGATGCTTGCACACTGCCACGTAAGCAAAATAAGGGCGGAGAAAAATAGCAAAACAACCCATTTTCCGTTTGAGGCTATTTTCGTGCGATTTGAGCGCATTTTATTTTCGGACGTGTATTGCATTGGAAAAATCGAGAAAGTCTCGTGTAACTGATTTATGAAGCTTGATAGAATTTATATATAACTAATTGTTAATCAATAATTTAATTAAAATGAACCATCAAAACGGAAATATCCGAAGGTGAAACACCAGAAATCCGGGAAGCTTGGCCAAGTGTACGCGGTTTGACCTTGATGAGTTTCTCCCGGGCCTCTTTGGACAGCGACACGAGATTCGCATAGTTGAAATCGGGATTGATTTCCTGGTCTTCCATCCGTTTCATTTTATTGACAATCTCTATTTCCTTTTCAAAATAGCTTTCGTATTTCACCTGTATTTCTGCTTGTTCAACGACTTCTTTGTCGTACCCGGCGATCAGTTTCGCGAGCTTTCGGTCAGCCTGTGCTAGGTGCTGCATGTGTACATGGGGGCGGGTAAGGATGTTGAACGATCTTATTTTTTGGGTAATCGGGCTGGAGCCTAATTCGGCCAGCACGGGATTCATTTGCTCCGCATCGACCGAGTGCTTACGGAGATAGTTAACGAGTTGTTGTGCGGCATCAATCTTGTTTTTTACTTTCTCCAACCGCTCGTCGCCAACCATGCCGAGCTGATGCGCCAGCGGAGTGAGCCGTACGTCTGCGTTGTCCTGGCGGAGCAAGAGGCGGTGTTCGGCCCTCGATGTAAACATGCGGTAGGGCTCTTCGGTCCCCTTGGTTACAAGATCGTCGATCAACACACCGATATAGGATTCCGACCGTTTCAGGATAAGTTCGTGGCCATCGTGGATTCGTTGATGAGCGTTGATTCCCGCAACAAGGCCCTGACTGGCGGCTTCTTCGTAGCCGGTGGTGCCGTTAATCTGTCCAGCGAAAAACAGGTGCTTGATAAGGTGTGTTTCCAGCGTTAGATCCAATTGCAATGGGGGGAAGTAGTCGTATTCGATGGCATATCCCGGGCGGAACATCTTTGCATTTTCGAAGCCGGGTATGAGTCGGAGTGCCTGTTGCTGCACTTCTTCCGGAAGAGAGGTTGAGAACCCATTCACGTAGATTTCGACGGTTTGCCAGCCTTCGGGTTCCACAAAAATCTGGTGTCGGTCGCGCTCAGCAAAACGATTGATTTTATCCTCTATCGACGGGCAATAGCGCGGCCCGAGCCCCTGAATCCGGCCGGTGAACATCGGCGATTTTTCAAAACCTTCCTTCAGTTTTTCATGTACGGCTTCATTGGTGTAGGTAATCCAGCAGCATCGTTGTTCCTTGGGGAGGTCGACTTCCGTGAATGAAAAACGGCCTCGTTGCTCGTCGCCCCATTGCTCTTCCATTTTGGTATAGTCCAGGCTTCGACCGTCCACACGCGGCGGTGTGCCTGTTTTCATGCGTCCGGCCTCGAAACCAAGGCTTACAAGCTGCTCAGTGAGTCCCGTTGCCGCTTTTTCGGCGGTTCTACCACCTCCGAAGCGTTTTTCACCGATATGGATGGTTCCATTCAAGAACGTGCCGTTGGTAAGGATGACCGCATCGGCATCGACGGTGATGCCGAGGGAGGTTACGACGCCCGTGGCCCTGCCGTTTGTTACCTGTATGGCGTTTACGGTGTCTTGCCAGATATCGATATTGGATATGGCTTCCAATTGGAGGCGCCATTCTTCGGCGAACCGCATACGGTCGTTTTGCGTTCTCGGGCTCCACATGGCGGGACCTTTGGATTGGTTGAGCATACGGAATTGGATGGTGGTTTTATCCGCAATAATACCCGAATAGCCGCCCATTGCATCGATTTCTCGGACAATTTGGCCTTTGGCTACGCCGCCCATCGCCGGGTTACAGCTCATTTGGCCAATGGTAGCCATATTCATAGTAATCAACAAGACCGAAGAGCCCATGTTGGCGGCCGCTGCAGCTGCTTCACAACCGGCGTGCCCCCCTCCCACTACGATAACATTATACTTTTTAAACATCTACTTCTTTATTTGTTCCACGTGGAACGTTTCTTTTTATTGATGTTCCACGTGGAACATCATACATATTCGCTTAAGGCAAGCCAACGCGCTGTTTTGGCGTCGAGCTGCTGCGTCAGTCGATCGATCGTTTCGGCCATAGCGGCGATCGACTGGTAGTCCGTTTCGCCGGCCAGCTGATTCGTTTGTTCTGTAATTTGCCGTTCCAGATTGGGAATTTCGTTATCCAGTAATTCGTATTCCCGTTGCTCACGGAAGGTGAGTTTGGTCTTTGTTTCCGGCTTGGCAGGTTTTTCAACGGCTTTCGATGGACTTGCTTTCGGGGCATGCTGCTCGGCCTCCCGCTGTTCGGCCTTGAATGCCGCGTAATTACCGTTATAGCAAATCACTTCGCCCATGCCGTCAAAAATGAATAACTGGTCCGTGAGGCGATCCAATAGGTAGCGGTCGTGCGACACCAATAAAAGGATACCCGGATAGTTTGCAAGGAATTCTTCCAATACATTGAGGGTATCGATATCGAGGTCGTTCGCCGGTTCGTCTAGGATCAATACATTCGGATTCTTCATCAATACCCGCATGAGCAGCAACCGCTTGCGCTCGCCACCGCTGAGCTTGCTTACGAGTCCGAATTGCTTTTCGGGGGGAAATAGAAACAACGTAAGGAGTTGGGCCGCCGTGAGGGTGTCGCCGTTGGCCATGGTAATATACTCGGCTACGTTCTTGACGACATCGATGACCCGGGCGCCGGTATCCACGGTCAGCCCGGTTTGACGGTAATATCCGAAAACCACCGTCTCCCCCACGGCGACTGTGCCCGAATCGGGTTCGGTGACTTTGGTGATCAGGTCGAGGAATGTACTTTTGCCGGAGCCGTTTCGGCCGGCCAGGCCAATGCGGTCGCCTTTCTTGAATACGTAGGAAAAGCTTCGGATAACATGCTTTCCCTCGTATGATTTGGCAACTTCTTCCAGTTCCATTATTTTTCCACCCAATCGGCTAACTTTAACGCTTAATTGTACCGAACCTTGTGCGTTGCCCTGTTGCGTTTTGTCTTTCAGTTCATGGAATGCATCGATCCGGGCCTTTGATTTTGTGGCCCGCGCCTGTGGTTGACGTCGCATCCATTCCAATTCACGACGGAGCAAGTTGCGGTTCTTCACCAGCGCCGTTTCCGCTGCGGCGACCCGCTCCGCCCGCTTTTCGAGGTAATAACTGTAGTTTCCGCTATACCGTTGTAAGGAGCCACCCTCCAATTCGTAAATCGATGTACAAACGTTATCGAGAAAGTATCGGTCGTGCGTAACCAACAGCACGGTCTTCTGGCCGGTTACCAGCCATTTCTCGAGCCATTCGATGGTTTCGATGTCCAAGTGATTTGTCGGCTCATCGAGGATATATACGTCGGGCTCGTCAATGAGCAACTTGGCTAGCGCCAATCGTTTCCGTTGACCCCCCGAAAGCGTGGCGATCTGCTGGGAGAGATCGGTCAATTGGAAGCGTGACAGGATTCCCTTGATGGTGTGTTCGTATTCCCATGCGTTCGCCGCGGAGAGTTCGTCGCTCAATTCGGCTAATTTAATCGCGTCGGCAAGGGGGTCAGACACCAATTCTTCGTACCGCCGGATGAGCTGCTGTTGTTGGTGATCCGCGCTATAGATAAAATCCGCAATAGTAGTAAACTGTTCGAAATCAGGGTTTTGTTTCAGGTGGCCCAAGCGGGTTCCCTTCTCGCAGACAACCTGGCCCTCCGAGGGCTCCACGGCACCTGAAAGGATACCGAGCAGGGTGGATTTGCCCGCACCATTGGCACCGACCAACGCGGTCCGCTCACCCCGTTGGAGGGCGAAGTGTAGGTCCTTAAATAGCCACTTGTCGTGGTACGAATGCCCCAACCGTTCGGTCGACAAAATACTCATATCCGTTTTTTAATATCCGCCCAATGATATGTATGGACGCCCTGCTCACCTGTTATAGCCACCCGGCATAGCGCTTTCGACACCCATGCAGCCGGAATGGCCTTGTATTTCGATAATCCGTTGATTAATAAAGGGTTAATCACCTTAAAGATGGCACTACCCAGCGATTCCATTCCCCTTTTTTCCCGGCGGTCGCCAGTCAGTAGCGATGGTCGGAAGACATGCGTTTGCTCAAAGCCCAAACGGATGATATCCCGTTCGGTTTCCCCCTTCATCCGAAGGTAGAAATTTGACGATGCCGGATTGGCCCCTACTGCCGAAACGAGCAAAAAGGCCGATGCCCCATTATCCTTCGTATACTGTGCTGCGGCGACGGGATAGTCATGGTCGATCCGGTAATATTCATCCAGGTCGGGAGTTTTCTTTTTCGTGGTGCCCACGCAGCAAAAGATGTGGTCGCCCCTAAGCTGTTCCCTGATGTTATCCAATGACTGGTGGTCGGCAAACAGTTGGCTCAACTTGGCATGCCTGACGCCGGTGTCACGACGGACAACGATTGTGACCGCCGCATATGCCGGACTGTTCAGCAGCTCTTGCAAGAGATGCCCGCCGATTAATCCGGTGGCGCCGAACAGGATAGCTGATTGCTGAGTTGCCATATTCCGGTGCAAAAATACGGAAATATATCGGTTTTGGCGCGTGCCACTGTCTGCCCGCCTCCCGTGTGCTCGTTGGGCATGAACCGGGCCGGATTAGGGTCCAATCCGTGTCTTAAAAGTCTACATAAGACCATCAAGATAAGAACTATTGTAAAATGGTATTACTACTGAGTTTGTTCGTCTTTTTATCGTCTAGCGGCCGTCTTTTTATCGTCTTTTAGACGAACAAAAGACAAATAATAGTATACCATTTTTCTAACGAAATCAATTGATGACTAAAGGTTAATTACTATTTTTTAAGTTTTTCTTGTGATACCGTCTTTGAAATGATTAACTTGCGGATGTAGTACCAATTCATAAACCGATGGCAACGATTAAAAAAGGCATTCATGGCCCTTTCCGGGGTAAAGTGGGAAGCGTAATTGGCAGCAGTTGGCGGAATATCAATTACATCAAAGGGTTATCCTTGAAGAAGGGCCGCCGGAAACCGACGCCCGCTCAAGAGGAAGCAAGACTAAAATTCAGCCTGCTGAATCGCTTTCTGGACCCGCTTTCCCGGCTGTTGGAAATGAGTTTCGGTCCGTTCACTACCAGGGCTACGGGCCGGAACGCAGCATTCAGCTACAACTATGACCACGCATTTATCAGCGACGAGCAGGGTATACGGCTCAACTATCCGCAGCTGCGGTTCAGCCACGGTCACCTGGTCACGGCCGGAGATGAGCGTGCTTGGTTTGCTGACGGGAAATTACGCGTTTCCTGGCACCCTGGCACGTTCGGTATGGGTGGTGCGCCGGATGACGAGGCATATCTCCTGGTGTACGACGCGGCCAAGCGTACCTTTGTGCCCATGGTGGAAGCGACGCGGCAGGACGGAGCTGCGGAGACCGTAGATTTGGAATACGAACTCGACCTGTCAAAGCTGCATGTATGGCTTTTTTTCATCGATAAGTCCGGCAAGCAAGCATCGAAAACGATATATATCCCTATTGCGGACGCCACGCAGGAATAACCTAGAAACCATGGAATTTTTCTACGACCGAAGCAAGCCGAAGAAGAAGGCGCAATCCAATGGGCGGCTGGCCGTTCAGCAACGCATGCGTCTGGCGATGGCTTTCCTTCACCCCCTCCGCCCCCTCATCGCTGAGAGCTGGATGAGCCAAGGCAAAGGCAATAAAAGCAAGGCCTTCGGACAGGCATTGAAAGCGCTGATGCAGAGTGCCGTCCTCGGACATTATCCCGACCAGCATGTTGCTGCCGACCGAGTACTGATCAGTACGGGTATGCTGCCGACGGTGAACGTGGATGACGTGGTCGCCGATGGCAATAAGCTGGAGGTCTTTTTCTCGGATGACGCGGCGCCGATGGCGAGCGGTACGGACGAGGCGGTATTGGTCGCTTATAGTCCCGAAGCCGGTGTTGCAGGTCGGAATACGGAGGTATACTTGCGGAAAACAGGGCACATATCCGTTTTGCTACCTCCCCAATTGCGGGCTCAGCCATTTCACGCTTACCTATTCATGCACAATGCCAAGAAAAGGCAATTCAGCAAAAGTATGTACCTGGGTTATCTGGGGGCTAGTTCAGCCGATGCGGTGCAATAAGATCGAATTTAGGGATATCCACTTCGAAGAGCGTGCCGTCGAGTTCCCGAAGCATTTGGTAGGTGCCGCCCATGGTGCCCATGTCGCTTTTCAGGTTGCAGCCGGAAACATATTCATGCCGCTCCCCCGGCTCGATAATGGGTTGTTGGCCAACGACCCCCTCACCTTCCACTTCCCGGTGGGTACCGTTGGAATCGAAAATGTACCAGTGCCGGCGCAGGAGTTGCACACTATAATCGCCCAAATTTTCAATGGTAATCCGGTACGCGAACATGAAATGTTCGTTTTCCGGATTGGAATACTCCGGCTGATACACCGTTTCAACCGAAACCTTTACGCCGTCAGTGATTTGTGTGGACATCGCTCAGCGGATTTTTGGCCAAATTAAGAAATGTGTTCGAATAAATAAACCCAACATGATTAAAATAATACATTATTCACCTGTTTATTTCAGGAGGCGCTCACGAATGCGAAGCATTTGAACGCACAAGATAATGATTATTCTTATACAGCTCCTTTTTGTTACGTTTGTATATGCTTTACGGAACGCTGTACCTTATACCCGTGCCTTTGGCAGACGATGTCGCCGCGGCCTCTTTTACGCCCCATCTCGGGGAGGTAGTCAATGCAATTGACGAATATATCGTGGAAAATGGAAAGACTGCACGTAAATTCCTAAAACAAGCGGGCATCCAGACTCCGCAAGATAAGCTTATCCTGCACGATTATGGAAAACACGCACGGAGCTCGGCTGATGTGGCGTCTTTTTTTTCGGGGTTGTTATCGGGCAAGGATGTGGGGATGATGAGCGAGGCGGGCTGTCCTGGGGTGGCGGATCCCGGTGCAGACATCGTGGCTGAAGCCCACCGAAGGGGAATCAACGTGGTACCGTTGGTAGGTCCCAGTTCTATTATACTGGCCTTGATGGCGTCAGGTTTCAGTGGGCAGAGTTTTGCATTCCATGGCTATCTGCCCATAGACAAAGGCGATCGTACCAGGAAAATCAGCTTACTGGAACAGGCGGCCCATCGCGACAAACAAACGCAGCTGTTCATCGAAACCCCTTTCCGCAACAACCAGCTGCTTGCGGAGCTGCTCCGCGTATGCAAGCCGCAGACACGCCTCTGCGTGGCCGTAAACCTTACGGCTGCCGACGAACAAATCATCAGTCAGCCGATACGCAAGTGGCGAGAAGGGAACCACGATTTCCATAAAAAGCCTGCCATTTTCCTGCTTTTTTAACCGTGGAGAATACAAAACATACCGATGTCTTGATTGTTGGGGCCGGCCCATCGGGGTTGATGATGGCGGCCCAACTGCTTCGCCACGGCTTGCAGCCCAACATCGTCGACGCGAAACCGGGACCGGACCGGGAACCCAAGGCGGCCCTCGTACACGCCCGGTCGTTGGAGCTTTTCAGGCAATTGGGGCAGGCTGACCAGCTCCTTGCGCAGGGAAAGTCTGCTTATGCCATCGGGTTGCATGGGCAACGAGGCCCGATGGACACATGGGATTTTTCGAGGCTGGTTTCGGCAAATACGGCTTTTCCGTTTATCCAATGCATCGGCCAGGATCGTGTTGAGCGGCTTTTGCTCAACTGGCTTGCAGAAAAAGCGTGTCCCGTGGCCTGGGAGACCCGCCTGGAATCGCTCAGGCAGGACGATGGCGGGGCAACGGCCACGTTGGTGCACAACGGTACGCGCCAGGATTGGCAATGCTCATGGGTAATCGGTGCGGACGGCCAGCACAGCACGTTGCGTGGCCTGCTCGACATACCGCTAGAAGGGAGCGGCCAAGTGCGGCATTTTTTTGTGGCCGACGTGGAGACCCAACAGGCGGATAGCCGGAAAATCAACATGTTTTTACATGATAAAGGGCCATTGGCAATCGTTCCCCTGGGTGCGGCCGATCACTACCGAATCATAGGCCAGCTGCCCGGGGCACACGGGACGATACAGGGCAATATCCGTAGTTACACGGATGTTAATCTGCAGATCGATAGCGCACTGGGTTTCCGCCTGCCGGAGGAGCGGTACCGGCTGATCAGCCGGTTTCGTTGCCGGAAAATGGTCGCTGAGCAACTGCGCCGCCAGCGGTGCTTCCTGATCGGTGATGCGGCACACGGGGTATCACCCCTCCTAAGCAGGGGTATGAATGAAGGCCTATACGATGCTGCAAACCTGGCTTGGAAGTTGGCGGGCGTGGTGAATGGCCGGATGGCTCCGAGCGTGCTCCATACGTACCAGCCGGAACGGTTGCCCGCGGTGAAAGCGGGCAGTGGGGTTTTTGAGTTTGGGGATAGCGGGCGGCTGTGGCCGGGCTGGTTGACGAAAGCAAGCCGGATGAAAGCGATCAATCGCATCGGCGCAGACCCGGCTCGCCTAAAGCAATCGTTTTATCGGTTGGCAGGCCTCGATGTGAACTATCGCCACTCTCCCCTTTCCATACACCATGCGTTGGGCGTCGACATCCAAGCGGGCGACCGGCTTCCGTACCTACCGGTGTTTGACGAGAAAACGAAAACGCAGACCGACCTGCATCGCTGGTGTGAAAAGCCGGGATTCGCTTTGCTGGTGCTGGGCACGATCAGCCATCATCACCTGAATATCATCGGACAGTGGATGCGGCAGAAGTATCCACGCGAGATGCACCTTTACTACCTCCCCTATTCGGAGCGAAACCAGCAGGTGTTTCAGGCGTTCGAAGTGAAACCTTCAAACACTAAAATTGTACTTATCCGACCGGATATGTATATTGCTTACATCAATGACATGCTCAACGTATCCCTTATCGACACCTACATGGAAGAGATACTTGGGTGGGCATTTTTTGGTCGTTCACCGGAAAAGCATTAACTATGCATTACAAATGATCGCGATATGTTAAAGTTAATTTGGACGCTGCTTGCTTGCTCGCCACTGTGGGCTGCCACGACAATGGCCCAGCAGCATACCTACGTGTTGGTTCATGGTGCCTGGGGGGGCGGGTGGTCGTTCAAGCAGACGGATTCATTGCTCCGCGCGGCGGGCCATGTGGTATACCGGCCTACCCTCTCGGGGCTGGGCGAACGGGTGCACCTGGCTTCGGCAGACATTGACCTGGATACCCACATCGAGGACGTGGTGAACACCATCCTGTTTGAAAACCTGCACAATGTGGTGCTACTGGGGCACAGCTACGGCGGTATGGTGGTTACGGGCGTTGCCGACAGCCTTCCGGGCCGCATCAAGCAGGTGATCTACCTTGATGCATTTGTGCCCGAAGATGGCCAAAGCGTGGCTACGGCGCATGGTACAGCCCAAGCTGGCCGCGAGCTACCGGCAAAAGACGGGCTCATACACCCGTTTTGGGCACAGGAAGCGCAGGGCTTTCCCAAAGACGTGCCACAGCCTGCCAAGACGTTCTCCCAGCCGCTGGCGCTAAAGAACAAAAGGCGGCTGACGTTGCCGACCACCTATATTTTGACATATGAGGGCGACGATGCGGAGAAGGATGCGTTTGCGTTTTTTGCGAAACGGGCGCGAAGCTACGGCTGGAAGGTGGTCAACATGCAGGCCGACCATAACCCGCAGATGAGCATGCCGGATAAACTGGCGATACTACTGGAGGAAGTGGCGGGCCAGCAATGAAAACGTGATGGATGGCCAACGCTTGATATGGAACAAGAAGGCGTTTGCGAGCCTTTCGCTGGATGAACTCTATAAAATCCTGCAATTGCGACAAGAGGTGTTCGTGTTGGAGCAGGCATGTGTTTACAGCGACTTGGACGGTAAAGACCAGCTGTCGTGCCACCTCATGGCATGGCACGGTGATACCTTGGCGGGTTATACGCGGCTCATCCCCTACGGCATTTCCTACCCCGATGCGATGAGCATTGGGCGGGTGGTGATTGCCGCAGGTTTCCGCGGACAGGGGCTTGGTGCGGAACTGATACGGCGGAGCATCGACGGGCTGTATGAACAACACGGGCACAAAGCCATAAAGATCGGCGCACAGGAGCACCTCCACGCATTTTACAGCCGGCTGGGCTTTGGGCAGACAAGCGAGCCTTATATGGATGCCGGCATCCTGCACATCGAGATGACGCTGTTACCGCGGAAACCATTGGGTTTTGTAAGGGAATCGCTGTAATTTAGCACCGATGAAATCTGCGGTGACATCGCGTTGGGAGACGAGGCGATGTAAATGTGGGTTGTATGAGGCCATAAGGCCGTGAAAAGCAAATATTTGCGAATGAATATCGATTACGAAAATCTTTCGCCCGAAATGATACAGCTGGTTGTTGCTGTGTTCATAATTAGGCTGATTGTTTGGGCATTTTACGCCAATACCGTACGGAAAACGCTGCACTGTGTTTCTCCGGAAAACCGACTGATGGCACCCAATCAAGCTTGGTTGCTGCTCATTCCGTTATTTAATATTTACTGGAACTTTTCCGTGGCTTCGCGCGTAGCTGATTCACTGACCAACGAGTTTTATGACCGCAAGATTGCGGAAGAAGAAAGCCCGGGCCGGCAGGCCGGAACGTGGTACGCCTGGCTGTTTTTGCTGTCAAACATTCCGTGGCCGGCATTCATCTTGGTCACCATAGGCCTGTTAAGCATCATTTATTTCATAGCCTACTGGGTGAAACTGAGCAATTTTAGGAATCTCCTATTGGAACATGAGAAACGCAAAGATAACCGGCAAACCGATGATGAAACTCCGTGAATTGACAAACCACCTGGAGTCGATAGCTCCTTTGGATTATCAGGAATCTTACGACAACGCCGGGTTGTTGGTGGGCAGCCCTGATAAAGACGTGAAGCAAGCACTCCTTTCCCTGGATTGCACGGAGGCAGTGGTGGATGAAGCCATTGCGACGGGCTGCGATGTGATCATCTCCCACCACCCGATCGTCTTCAAAGGGCTCAAGCGGTTCAACGGGAACACGTACGTGGAGCGGGTCGTCATGAAGGCGATCAAACATGATATCGCGCTATATGCGATTCACACCAACCTGGATAATGTGATGGGTGGCGTGAACAGTAAGATCGCGGAGCGTTTGGAACTGCACGATACGCGGATACTCAGCCCGAAGGGTGACCTGCTCCGGAAACTGGTGGTGTTTGTACCCAAGGGGCATGTGGAGCGCGTGCGGGCGGCACTGTTTGCGGCGGGTGCCGGCAGCATCGGCCGTTATGACGCATGCAGTTTCAACACCGCGGGCTACGGAACATTCCGGGCGGGTGAAGGCGCAGCCCCGTTTGTTGGCCAGCCCGGAGAACACCACCGTGAAGAAGAAATGCGGGTGGAAGTGATTTATCCGGCCATTAATGAGCGCGCGGTATTGTGCGGGCTTTTCGAAGTGCATCCCTATGAAGAAGTGGCATACGATATCTACCGGCTGCAAAACAACTACCAGGGCGTAGGAAGCGGCTTGGTGGGGCGGCTGGAGAAACCCATGGAGGAGAGCGACTTTCTGGCGCTGCTAAAGGCGCAATTGGGCGCGAAGGTAATCCGTCACACCGCGCTCCGGGGCAAACCGGTGGCCGATGTGGCCGTCTGTGGCGGGGCCGGGGGCTTCCTCCTCGCCCACGCCATCCGTGCGGGAGCCGATGTATTCGTGACAGCGGATTACAAGTACCACGAGTTTTTTGATGCTGAGGGAAAAATCGTGATTGCGGATGTTGGACATTTTGAAAGCGAACAGTTTACGCAGCAACTATTGTTGGAAATTATTCAGAAAAAATTTCCTACCTTTGCAGTCCGTTTGACGGGAACGGACACGAACCCAATAAAATATTATAGTTAAATGGAACAGACTATAGAACAGAAACTAAGGGCGCTTTGGCAGCTGCAGACCATCCATACCAAGGTCGATAAAATCCGGCAGGTACGGGGTGAATTGCCGATCGAGGTAAGTGACCTGGAAGACGATATCGCTGGGCTGGAAACCCGCATAGAGAAAATCAGAGGCGAATTGGATGAACTGGAAGACGGTATCGTCAACCGCCGAAACATGATCCAAGATGCACAGACGGCGATAAAGAAATACGAAGGCCAGCTCAACGAGGTGAAGAACAACCGCGAGTACGATGCGATTACCAAGGAGATAGAGATCCAAGGGCTGGACATCCAGGTAAGTGAGAAGAAAATCCGGGAGTTTGAGTTTGAAATCAAGAACAAAACGGAGGTTTACGAGGGAACGCTGGAAACGCTGGAAACGGCGAAAAAGGATCTTGACGTAAAGAAGGGCGAATTGGACACCATCACCGGCGAAACCCAAAAGGAGGAGGACGAGTTGATGAAGCAGGCTGACGAGGCTGAAAAGGATATCGAGGAACGCTTGCTGCGTGTTTACCGCAGGCTGAGACCCTCATTCAAGAACGGGCTGGCGGTCGTTTCAATCGATCGCGACAGCTGTTCGGGCTGCCATAACAAAATACCGCCCCAAAAGCAGCTGGAAATCCGTCAACGCAAGAAAATCATCGTATGTGAACATTGCGGCCGCGTACTGGTTGATGAGGCCTTGGCCGAAGAAACGGCATCCTCGCCGGTTGCATAACTTGAGGCAAATTCAATGAAATATGGACGCTCGTCTCGTTTTAAACGAGACGAGCGTTTTTTGTCGAATATTTTTAGTTTTTTTCAGAGCTAAACTATTATCTTTAGCGGCAGATGAGTGGTCGGCGAGCTTGCGTTTCAGCGCAAGTTTAGCTAATTTTGCTTACCTTACGATTATTTGACTACGGTAAATGGCGAAACAAACGGCGCCCGATCTGGGCGAGCAAAGTGAAATACAGGTCTTTGGTGCACGGGTACACAACCTAAGGGATATCGATGTGAGTTTTCCCCGGAATGAGCTCGTCGTGGTAACGGGATTGAGCGGCAGTGGAAAATCCTCGCTTGCTTTTGATACCATCTATGCCGAGGGTCAGCGGCGGTATATGGAAACGTTCAGCGCATACAGCCGCCAGTTTCTCGGGGGTATGGAGCGTCCCGACGTGGATAAGATCTCGGGGCTCAGTCCGGTGATATCCATCGAGCAGAAAACCACCAGTAAGAACCCGCGCTCTACCGTGGGGACCATTACCGAGGTGTACGACTTCATGCGGTTGCTTTTCGCGCGGGCGGGAGAAGCATTTTCTTATGTAACCGGTAAGCAAATGGAACGGATGTCGGAAGACCAGGTGGTAGACCGCATCATCGCACAGTTCGAGGGCCAGGCCATCAATGTGCTTGCCCCGGTGGTAAAAGGCCGTAAGGGCCATTACCGGGAATTGTTCGAGCAAATCCGTAAGCAAGGGTATGTAAAAGTACGGGTAGACGGCGAGTTGTTGGATTTGGTGCCCAAGATGCAGGCAGACCGCTATAAGATCCACGATATCGAAGTGGTCATCGATCGGCTGGTGGTGTCGGAAAAAGACCGGAAGCGCCTTTACACCTCGGTGATGCAGGCGATGAAAACGGCAAAGGGTATCATCAAAGTGAGTGATAAGTCTAATAACGATTATTTCTACAGCAGGTACCTGATGGATGCCGAGTCGGGCATATCCTATGACGAGCCCCAGCCGAACACGTTTTCGTTCAATTCGCCATATGGTGCGTGTGAGCGGTGTACGGGACTGGGTTACGTTTATGAAATTGACCGCGATGCCGTGGTACCCGACCCCAAACTGAGCATCATGAAAGGGGGATTGGCCCCGCTCGGCGAATACCGCGATACGTGGAACTTCCAAGTGCTGAAGGCCGTTGCAAAGAAATACGATTTTTCGTTGTCGACCCCCATTGAAAAGCTGACCGAAGCCCAGCTCGATATCTTGATGATGGGTGCGGATGAGGAGGTCGTGGTGCCGGTTTCCTACAGCAGTTGGAATAAGAAGGATTATAGGATCACCTTTGAAGGCCTTTTTAAGATGCTTGAGGACCAGAGCGACCGACATGGGCAAAACGGCCTCCAATTGGATGATTTCCGTGCGCAACGGACCTGCCCGGTCTGTCATGGGGCCCGCTTGAAGAAGGAGTCGCTCCATTTCAAGATCGCCGGGAAAAACATCCATGAACTGGCAACCATGGACATCAGCACGCTGACGGCATGGTTTGCTGAAGTGGAGCTCCGGCTGAATGAGCGGCAGCAGGTGATCGCTAAAGAGATACTGAAGGAAATCCGGTCGCGGTTGGGATTCCTCTTGGATGTAGGGCTCAACTACCTGACCCTGGACCGTACGGCCAAGACGCTTTCGGGAGGCGAGGCACAGCGCATTCGGCTGGCCACACAGATCGGTTCCCAGCTCGTCAACGTACTGTATATCCTTGATGAACCGAGCATCGGGCTGCATCAGCGCGATAACGAGCGGCTCATTACCGCACTTAAAAATCTCCGAGACATCGGGAACTCTGTTTTAGTGGTTGAACACGACAAGGACATGATCCGCAATGCAGACTATGTAATTGATATGGGGCCGGCTGCCGGTGCACATGGCGGGCTTGTGGTTGCACAGGGGAAACCGGAGGAAATCCAAGTTGCCGACACGCTTACCGCAGCCTACCTGAATGGGAGCAAGGAGATACCGGTGCCCGCAAAGCGGCGGGCGGGAAATGGCCATAGGCTGCGCTTGTCGGGCGCATCGGGCAATAACCTCCGGAATGTGACGGCGGAGTTCCCGCTGGGTAAACTTATCCTCGTAACCGGCGTGTCGGGCAGCGGAAAATCCAGCCTCGTTACGGAAACGTTGTATCCGATCCTGAACCACCATTTTTTCCGTGCCAAGAAGGCTCCGCTGCCTTATCGGAAGATCGAGGGGTTGGAGCACATCGACAAGGTCATCGAAATAAACCAGAGTCCCATCGGGCGGACGCCGCGTTCCAACCCCTCAACGTATACCGGTGTGTTTTCGGATATCCGGTCGCTGTTTGTCCAACTTCCCGAATCCAAGATCCGCGGATACAAGCCAGGCCGGTTCTCCTTTAACGTGAAAGGCGGGCGGTGCGAGACGTGCCAGGGCGCCGGCATGAAGGTGATCGAAATGAACTTCCTGCCCGATGTGCAGGTGCCGTGTGAAACCTGCAACGGCAAACGATACAACCGCGAGACCCTTGAAGTGCGCTATCGGGGCAAATCGATCAGCGATGTGCTCGACATGCGTATCGATGATGCGGTTGCCTTTTTTGAGAACATCCCGGCCATTTACCGCAAAATCAAAACATTGCGTGATGTAGGGCTAGGATACCTGACACTGGGCCAGTCGTCGGTGACGTTGTCGGGCGGGGAAGCCCAGCGGGTGAAGCTGGCCACCGAGCTTTCCAAAAAAGATACGGGCAAGACGTTCTATATCCTGGACGAGCCGACAACGGGGCTGCATTTTGAGGATGTAAGCGTTTTACTTGACGTGCTGAACAGATTGGTGGACCGCGGAAACACGGTACTGGTGATTGAGCATAACCTTGACGTGATCAAAGTTGCCGACTGGGTGGTGGACCTGGGCCCTGAAGGGGGTGCAGGCGGTGGCGAAATCCTCTTCAGCGGTGTACCAGAAGACCTCATAAAGAACGAAAGGAGCCAGACGGCCCGATTTCTCGCGGCAGAAATGCACGGTGTAGGCACGTTTTCGTAACTTTGCCACTTATGTCAGATATTATCCAATTGTTGCCGGATGCGGTGGCCAACCAGATTGCCGCGGGTGAAGTGGTACAGCGTCCGGCCTCAGCAGTGAAGGAACTGATAGAAAATGCGATTGATGCCGGTGCCGACAAGATAAAACTGATTGTAAAAGATGGCGGGAAATCGCTTATACAGCTCATCGATAATGGGTGTGGCATGAGCATAACGGATGCGAGGCTATGTTTCGAGCGCCACGCCACCTCTAAGATCCGGAAGGCAGACGACCTGTTTGCGATCCGCACGATGGGATTCCGCGGGGAGGCGCTTGCTTCCATCGCCGCAATTGCCCATGTGGAGCTTAAGACACGCCGTGTGGAAGATGAATTGGGTACACGTATTGAAATTGCCGGCTCGGAGGTGGTGCGCCAGGAACCTGAAGCGCTGCCCGCGGGAACGAGCATCAGCATAAAGAACTTATTTTACAACATTCCGGCCCGCCGCAACTTTTTGAAAAGCAATGCGGTGGAGATGCGGCATATTTTGGAAGAGTTCCAGCGTGCGGCGCTGGCATACCCTACAATCTACTTTACCCTCCATAGCGATGGCCAAGAGCTGTTCCAGCTGCCGGCGGAAAGCTTGAAACAGCGTGTTGTACACGTGTTTGGAAACAGTTATAACCAACGCTTGGTGCCGGTGGAGGAAGAAACGACCATCATCAACCTCAACGGGTTCATCGGCAAGCCCGAGTATGCCAAAAAGACCCGCGGCGAGCAGTATTTTTTTGTAAATAACCGCTTCGTGAAAGACCCGTACCTTAACCACGCGGTGGTGAAGGCCTACGAAGGAATCCTGGCTGCGGACAGCTTCCCGTTGTATGTATTGTTTATTGAGATCGATCCGGCAAAAATTGATATCAATGTGCACCCGACGAAAACCGAGATCAAGTACGAGGATGAGCGGGCGATTTACGCCATACTCCAATCGGCCGTGAAGCGATCGTTGGGGCGCTACAACATCACACCCACACTTGACTTCAATCAAGAAACGGGGTTTAGCCGGATGATCAGCCCCAAGCCGCTGGAGGAAATCACGCCGCCCTCGATTACCTTTAATCCGGACTATAACCCTTTTGACAACAGTAAGCCCAGCGAGGGGCGGCGGTCATCCCCTATTCCCGACCAATGGCAAACGCTTTACCAGATTACGGAAAAACGAACGGACATCCAGTTACCGCTGCATGGGGAGGAACACGGCCGTGTTGTTGAATCGACCCGACCCACCCGAAAGCAGCCGTTCCAGTTGCATAACCGTTATATCATGTCGCAGATCCATTCGGGTTTTATCCTTATCGATCAACAGGCGGCACACGAGCGGATCTTGTTTGAGCAGTTCCGGCAACAGCAGGAAAACCGACAGGGAGCCAGCCAGCAAAGCCTTTTCCCGCAGACGGTGACATTTAGTGGTTCGGATTTCCAGTTGATTACCGATTTGCTGCCCGACATCCGTGCCTTGGGGTTCCAAATCCGTGAGTTTGGGAAAAACACCTTCGTGGTTGAAGGGATTCCGGCGGACTTGACAACGGGGCTGGATGAGCGCGAAGTGCTGGACCGGCTGCTGGAAGACTATAAGCATAACCAAAGCCAATTGAAGCTCCCAAAGCGGGAGCAATTGGCAAGGAGCCTTGCCCGGCATGCGGCCATCAGGCCGGGCACGGAATTGACAACGGAAGATATGGCTGATCTGATCGACCGGTTATTTGCATGCGAAATGCCGAACGTTTCGCTGAATGGCAAGCCCATAATTCTTACTTTTACCCTGCAGGAACTGATGGAACGGTTTGAGCGCTAAAACACGAAATGAAGAAATATGTTTAACAATACTGCATCCCCTTTTTCCGGCCTGCCGCCGGTAGTTAAAAATTTACTCATTATCAATGTGATCTGTTTCGTTGGCGGCGCATTGATTTTTCCACGGGCAAATGATCTGTTTGGCGTTTATTATCCGGACTCACCGGGGTTCCATCTCTGGCAGGTCATCACATACATGTTTATGCATGGCGGGATTGCGCATATTTTTTTCAATATGTTTGCCCTGTTTATGTTCGGGCCGATTTTGGAGCAAGTGTTCGGGTCGAAGCGCTTTCTGAACTTTTACCTGATTACCGGGTTAGGCGCGTTGGTTTTGCAGTTTGCGGTGCAGGCCCTGGAGGTGTACATGATTGTAGACTCGTTTTCGGCAAAGGCATTTCTTTCGGAAATAGATGTGGCCAATCGGAGTGCCCGCGTATTGAGTAGCCTTCCGGCCGAAGCACGGCAGACGCTTTTGTCGATATACACGACGCCCATGGTGGGCGCCTCGGGAGCCATATATGGCTTGTTGATTGCCTTCGGCTACCTGTTCCCCAATACGCCGCTAATGCTCATCTTCTTACCGGTACCGATTAAAGCGAAGTACTTTATTCCGGTGATGATTCTCATCGAGCTGTTTCTGGGTGTGTCGCGTACGGGTTCTTCCATTGCCCATTTTGCGCACATAGGTGGCGCGTTATTTGGATTTCTGCTCATAAAACTTTGGGGAATAAGGCGGCCTAATTATTGGTGAAAGGACGTGGCGGCGAAGTGTATTCAAAAAAAATTTTCATATATTAGCCCATGTTATCAAGCGACAATACAGGGAGCACGCGATGAAAAAGTCATGGGTTGGCGGTTTATGGCATAAAGCTTTCCGTTCGGGGAGTCCGCTGTTCCTGTTTATCGGTATCAACATCCTGGTATTTGTGGGGCTTGGTGCGCTCTCTCTGGTCTCTGCGCTTGGTTTTACGGATGTTTCGTTAGCTGGCTACGTAATGCCATGGATACAGTTACCAGCGTCGGTTTCCGCGTGGTTATACAAACCTTGGACGTTACTCACCTATATGTTTACCCAACAGGGGTTATTCCACATCCTGTTCAACATGCTTTGGCTGTTCTGGTTGGGTATTATTTTCCTCGATTTCCTAAAGAAAAGGCAGTTCACTTTCGTTTATCTGGCTGGAGGGATCGTTGGCGGAGTACTCTATCTATTGGCCTATAATCTTATTCCGGTGTTTAGGGCCGAGGCTTTCCGGACGGTGATGATTGGTTCTTCGGCGAGCGTGAGCGCGATTGTATTCGCTACCGCTACACTATTGCCGGATTATACTATCCGGATGCTCTTCTTTGGCAACGTCAAACTGAAGTACCTTGCATTGGCCTTTATTGTGATCGATGTGCTGGCGATTGCGGGGTTCAATGCCGGCGGAAGTATTGCCCATATCGGCGGGGCATTGTTTGGCTTTGTCTACATTAAACGACTACAAAATGGCCAGGACTGGAGCCGTATACTGGGCAGGCAAGAGCGACGAAAAAAGCTTCGTGTGTTGCGGAATGAACACCCTATCCATGAGGAGCCCCTGGTCCCAAATCAGGAAGTGATTGATCGGATTTTGGATAAGATTTCCCAATCCGGCTACGATAGCCTAACGAAAGCGGAAAAGGAGGCCCTGTTTAAAGCCAGCAAGCAAGGTCAAAACGAATATTGATTGATGGCAAGAAAACGTGGGCGTACGAAACGGCTGGGCTTTTTCAGTAAATCCGTGCTTTTGGCAAATGTTTTGGCGGTAACAGCATTGTTGTTAAGTTATCTGGCGCCCATTATTAACCCACAAGTGTTTTGGCCATTTGCGTTTCTCGGCATTGCTTACCTCCCACTGTTGGCTATTAACGGCTTGTTTGTTGCATATTGGCTGGTGCGAGGCGCTCCATATGCTGCCCTTTCTTTTTTTGCCATTCTTTTGGGGTGGAATATCCTGCAGAAACATTACGGCTTTAGCCCCAAGGTACCCGAAAGTGTCGTAGCGTCGCCGGATACCGGTCATATTCGGGTACTGACCTATAATGTGCATTTTTTCAGGGCATTTGAGCAGCAAGATACGGAACTGACTATCCGTGATGAGGCCATGCGATTGATGGACAGTGTGTCGCCCGATGTAATTTGCATTCAGGAGTACTACACCCGGCAGAAAGGCAAACACAATATGGCTTCGGTGTTTGAGCGGGAAATCAGTATGCCTTATTATTATGTTTCGCCAACGGCGGAAAACGATTACGAGGCCTATGGGATGGCCATTTTTTCGCGGTATCCAATTGTTCAATCCGGTGTCCTTCCCGAGCATGAATACGGGGTAAATCGCATCATTTATACAGACATTGATAAAGGGGGACGGGTTTTTAGGGTTTATAATGTCCATTTGCGCTCGTTCGGTTTTCAAAAAGAAGATTATGATTTTATCAATAACCCGTCGAAAACCATTGAGAAAGACGCCGCTTCTACCAAGCGTATCGGCGGGCGGTTAAAGCACGCATTTCGGGCCCGCAGCGCACAGGCCGTAGCGCTGCGCGAACATAGTCATGCATGTAACTTGCCTTATCTTATTGCGGGAGACTTCAACGACACACCGCTATCTTACGCTGTGAATGAAGTTTCAACTGGGTTGCGGAATGCTTTTCGCGAAAAGGGACGCGGTTGGGGCGTTACGTATAATGGCGATTTTCCTAACTTTCAGATTGACTATATTCTTTCGAGTAAGGCTTTCGAAGTGGAGCATTATCAGGTTATTAAAGTAAAATTATCCGATCATTATCCAGTATGGGCCGATTTAAGGCTTGATTAATGAGCGCCAGGCTAGGTTGTCCGGATTGGCTGGTGGCGGCGGCGACCCTGGAAAATCAGCGCAAACATGACAACGCCCGCACAACCTACCAGGTTGAGCCAAAGAAAAGCCATTACATCGAACCACCATAGCGATACAACCATAATTTCGGTAAGGATTGCAGCGGTAAGCACCGCACGGCCCCCGGCTCGCTTTACATAGAATGCTACAATGAAAATACCCAGAATAGTACCGTAGAACAAGGAGCCCAGGATATTTACAGCTTCGAGCAAATTACCCAGCTTACTGGCATACAATGCGATGGCCACACAAAATACGCCCCATACAAATGTAAATGCCCGGGATGCGGAAAGGTACCCCCGTTCGGTGCCAGCTTTGTTTACAAACCGTTTATAGATATCAATGACCGTTGTTGAGGCTAATGAATTGATAGCACTGGCTGTAGCGCCCATGGAAGCCATGAATACGATAGCGACAAGCAGCCCGATGAGCCCCCGGGGGAAGTTTTCGGTTACGAAAGTCAGGAAAATATAGTTGTTGTCATTGGTGTCGGCAAAAGCATCGTTTTCCTGCATTAGTTCCACCAGATCGGCCCGGACTTCCTTGGCCCGGACATCGGCCTGCTGTAGTTGGCTGCGCACGTCGGATATCACAGCTTCGTCATCGCTCTCCAACGCCGCAGTGAGTCGATGGATCTGTTCCTGCTTTTCGTCGAATATTTGTTTATGCTCAGCCTTCAGCTCGTTAACCTGCGCCGCATAGCGACTCTGTTCGATTTTGTGAAGCTCATATTTGTTGAAGAAGATGGGTGGGCTATTGTATTGATAAAAGGCAAACACCAGGATACCGATGAGCAAGATGGAAAACTGCATGGGAACCTTGAGCAGCCCATTCATCAGCAGGCCAATCCGGCTATCACGAATAGACGATCCGGTCAGGTATCGACCTACCTGGCTTTGATCGGTGCCGAAATAAGACAACTGCAGGAAGAAACCACCGATGAGGCCGCTCCAAAGCGTATATTGGTTGTTCCAATCGAATGAAAGATCGATGGCGTTGGCTTTGCCAGACTTGCCTGCGATATGCAGGGCTTTTACCAAACCGATGTCTGCGGGTAGCATATATATCACCAGAACCCCGGCAGTGACTAGCCCACCGAAGATAATGGCCATTTGAAGCAGCTGGGTGTATGACACGGCTTTCGTACCACCGTAAACGGTATAGAGCACCACAAGCGTACCAATGAACAGGGTGGTATATACCACATTGATCTGCAAGATGCTCGACAGGATAATGGCCGGCGCATAAATGGTGATCCCCGTTGACAGACCCCGCTGAATGAGAAACAGCAAGGCTGTGAATGCACGGGTGCGTACATCGAAACGCTTTTCTAGAAATTCATAAGCCGTAAAAACCCGCAGGCGATGGAACATGGGCACGAACGAGATACTCAACACGATCATGGCCAACGGCAGGCCGAAATAGAACTGGACGAAGCTCATTCCTGAGGAATACGCAAGCCCCGGAGCGGACAGGAACGTGATGGCGCTGGCTTGGGTAGCCATGACGGAGAGTGCAACGTGATACCATGGCAGGGATTTGTTACCCAGTAGATACCCGTCGATATTGCGG
>NZ_DATMFT010000026.1:0-214096 GCF_035556095.1 Parapedobacter sp.
AACTTTTTATAAGGTGGGCAAACAAGCCTGCGCTTTTCTTCCAAACTCATTTGCCCAATACTTTTTTTAAGAAATCCACCTGTATCTGCAATTCCCCGATCTTTGAATACAGTTCCTTCTCCTTGGATTCATCTTTGGCCGAAGCATGATCCTTACTGAATACCGATTCAGCTTTATCCAAAAACTCCCGCTTCCAGGTGTTGATCTGTGTAGCATGGACCTCATATTTGGCGGCCAGCTCATGGACCGTCTGCTGCTCCTTAATCGCTTCGATGGCTACCTTCGCCTTGAAGCCTGCACTGAATTTTCTGCGTTCTTTTTTCATTCTTACAACTGCTAAGTTAAACATTTAAGCAGCTGTCCAATATTTGGGGAGTACTATAGAAACACCGTTTTTCAATTACAGATAAGTGTATTCCTTTTTGCTATTGTTGTATTGCTTCTGAATTTTTATTCCGAATTACCGATACCGCTAAACACATTAACGGTACTGATGGCATTTAAGCTGATGGTTGGTTTTGCAGGGCATTATGGAAAACATCAGATAAAAGACTGACAGATTTAAACGAAAAAGTAAAAATGAAAAAGATACCGGCAATTTGTTTCAAATAGCAACATTACAGCTTAGCCTATGCCATACATCAGTAAAATTACAGATAGCGTTTGTTTCCCGGAAACCACATCTATTGCCAAAAAGGAAATGGAAAATCCTTTATTTGACATTACTGAAGAGGAAATAGGCAAAAATGCTTCATATTGCAAAGTGCTCATTAATAAAATTCTAAATCTTCCATACGCCTTGCTGCCTGACTTTTTCAGTTATCACTGTAATCTTGTTTCCGACCAGGTTAAGTGGCTCAACAAACTGGAAAAACTGATTTCAGAAAATGAAGAATTATTTGCATCTACTACCAATCGAGGCAGAATGATGAAATGCTATACCATTATAGAAAGCAAGCGAAAAGAGATTGAGTTTTCAGGATATAAACATACGGTTGCAAACCTTCCGATGCAGTACGTCAATGCTGAATGTGAGAAAAGGTATTTTTCATTCAAACAAAACCAAAAACAGAGTGGACGAATTACAGGACTACACTCAAAAAATTATTTCGAGTATTACAACAACCAACGGAGGCACCAAAGTCTGGAAGATGAAATCCCCGGCGAGGTCTACCATAGCCCCAAACGAAAGGAGGTCGCATGATGCAGCGGAAAACAGGTGCCTCCGGCGGGCGCTCGCCGCGCGGGCAGGTTAAGGTTGTTGTTTGTGGGTGGGATAACAGAAATATCTCACTTAGTTTATGAAAAATCTGTCCAATGATTGGGGGGAATTATAAAGGACGGTAAAGAATTAAGTCCCGAAACAGTAAAAACAATGCTTACACAGTCAAAGTCCGATAAACGCCCCAAACCCCACAAAAGAATAGACATTGATAAAATACTGTAAAAAAACTTTGTCCCGAAAGACCAAGTACGGACAAATTGACTTTTTTATGTTGCTGTCCTTTGCTTCCATAATCTTAAAAATTAAAGAAAATGGAAGCAATTATTTTATCAAAAGACCAATACACAGAATTGGTAGCAAGATTAGACGAAACTGTGCTATTTCGTTTTTGTCTTTAGTGTCAAAAATGGTTATAAACTCGTTCCGGAGTTCTGGAATGTCGTCAATTTTACCAACAGGTCTTTGATATGCGTAAATGTTCATAGCGCTTTTTATCTTCTTTTAAGAAATGGTTTATGTTTTTTTACTTCATTTCACCGTCTTTACTGTCGTCCAGCTTGCAGCTAACGGTTTCGGGCTTTTCGTTGGTGGGCTTTTGAAACCGTATACTGTCTGCCAGTACCAACGTTTATTAATTGCTCAAAAGTTCATATTTGCACTGTCCGCCCACTAACGCAAAACCTGTGTTATAGGGCGTTTTTCTTTTTGTCAAATCGTTGTCAAGTTAGTTTGTAAATAAATTCTTCTATTTCTGTCTGCCGTGCACTTGCAAAACCTTTGTCTGAACCAATTTTTAAAAATCCGCATTTTTCTAAAACTTTTTGCGAACCAAAATTGTCAAACGCAACTCGTCCAAAAATTGGTCTGGTTGTTTCAATGTAAAGGAAGTGTTTTAGTGCTTTTGTCGCAATACCTTTGCCCCAATATTGTTTGTCAATCCAATATGTTAACTCATTATCTCCAAACATTACAAATTTGGCAATGCTTCCTACGATTTTGTTGTCAATTATAATTGTTTGGTTATTGACTGTTGGGTCGTTTAAGAGTTTTGTAAACTTGTCTAAATAAGCAAGTTTGTTGGTGTGGTCATTAGGCATAAAAGCAGCTAAGTATCCACCTTCTTTGTCAAGTTGAATTTCAAATAAAGTGTCCAAGTCTGCGATTTCTGTTGGTCTTAATATTATGTCAAGTTTGGTGTCTGTCATTTTAGTTATGCCTCGTTGAAATTATTGTCTGTTTTTGTGTCGTTCTAAAATGTCCTATAACGTTTTGGGTATTGCCGAAGGCGGGGAAATCGAAGCGATAAGTTTCGATTTACACACTCATGCCAGTCGTTGTCAATGCCGCACCGGTGGCGCCAATCATACCTTTGCGGATAAATTCCCTTCTTTCCATAGATTAATCAGGTTTAATGAAATGAGTTAGTTGCACTTCGCTTAAACCGTAAAGGTACACCTTTAATGTTATTTATGTTAATTACACGTCCTTTAACCATCCTTGATGGTCTTCCCGCAGGGTTATTTGACGGGAGTTACTGAATTCTTGTCTCAAGAAGAAAATACAAATAATTGAGATCAATATCGCTCCAGCAGTTATTAAGATGAAGTTTGTTAAACCGCCATATAATTCTAATTGCGATTTATCGATCATTGCTTCGGTATCCATAGAATGCATCCCTATAAAAGCAAAAAGATTGTTTACCAAATGAATCAAGATTGATAATGACAATTTTCTAGTTCGGTAATATACCCAACCTGAAAGCAAGCCAATTACCAACGCACTAACAAACTGCCACGGGTTTAAATGAACGATTCCAAATAAAATACTTGATAGAATAATTGATTTAACTGGAGAATATCGTTGTAAAAGTCCCTCTAAAATAATCCCTCTAAAAATCAATTCTTCTATTATAGGCGCGGCAATGACTATCGCCAAGAAAGAATAGATACCTTTTTGATCTGCAAATTCAAGAAATATCTTTTGCACAAACTCAGGCATCGGTATTAAATTAACGATCGGCGAAGTTATGCCTGTCTGAAGCCCAATTGTAGCGAGCAAAACTAATCCCATCACCTTCATTGAACTCAGACTAAAATTATAATTATTTACTCCTGTTCGTTTATTTCTAATGAAGTGAGCAATACCGAATGGAACCCCCATTGCTAATAAATAATAAACTAAAAAAGAAATCTCCTTTCCGATCGCTTTATTGAGCACGAGATTGACGGGACTAAACACCAGTGTTGATAGTATTATTATTCCGACGATTCCCCAACTTTGTCTAATACTAGGGTAATAAGTACGTTGGTCTTCAATCATGTAATTTCATTTTAGCTTAGCGGTATATTATACAATTAGTCCACGTATAGGTAGAGAAACCGGTGATGTGAAGCTGCAGGCAGCAGGCGCCCAAAGTCGAGAAAAAGTAAAGGATAAGCTTTCGTATTGACATTGGGTTTAATGATGTTATGGTCTTTATACCACGCAAGGTAAAACATCCGGTTGAGAATTACAAATTTTGATCGCTCAGAGGTAGGTGGGCCAGGGATGTGTTAATGGCAGTTGGCAGACATCGAAAAAGACATAAATTTGAAACATTCTTCGGACTAAAATACAAAATAGCGGTGACGTGAGCCCGTTAAGAGAAAAGTGAATAATTGTATGTATTTTCGAACGATATGCCAAAGATTGGCCATTCAAGTTGAACACAGCCATGGATAGACAGATTTATAACAAGACGGTAACAGTAGACGGAGTAACCATTTTTTATCGGGAGGCGGGCAACAGTGAAAATCCAACGCTTTTGCTTTTACATGGATTCCCTACATCTTCCATCATGTTTAAAAACCTCATGGTTGCACTTTCCGACAAGTTCCACCTGATTGCGCCTGATTATCCGGGCTTTGGATTCAGTGATGTCCCGTCGATAAACGATTTCGAATATTCGTTTGAAAATATTGCGCTGTATATAGACAAGTTTATCGAAGCAGTAAAGCTAAAGTCATTTACGATATACCTACACGATTACGGAAGTTACATTGGTGCGCGCATCTGTCTGAAAAAACCCGATAGCATAGCGGGAATAATCGTACAAAACGGCAACAATTACCTTGAAGGTCATGGACCGCAATGGGAGGAATCCAAAGACTATTGGAAAAATCCCACGGAGGAAAAAAAGAAAAAGGTATACGC
Source organism: Parapedobacter sp. (assembly GCF_035556095.1). Classification (GTDB taxonomy): domain Bacteria; phylum Bacteroidota; class Bacteroidia; order Sphingobacteriales; family Sphingobacteriaceae; genus Parapedobacter. The sequence goes on from NZ_DATMFT010000026.1 coordinate 4,418, forward strand.
ATTTTTGAGCGAGGAAGGAACAAAAGAACAATATTTTGCGGGGGTTCCTGAAAAGCTCCACCAAAACATAAGCCCCGAAAGCTGGATCATCGATTGGGAAAGGCTAAGCAGGCCCGGGAACCTCGACATTCAGTTTAAGTTGAATTGTACCTACCCGACAAATTTTGAGCTTTTCCCGGCAATTCAACAATATTTTCGCGTACACCAACCACCGACACTTATCATTTGGGGGAAATATGATGTATATTTTGATGTCGCGGAAGCGTATTGCTACAAGAGAGATTTACCTCATGCTCAAACCCACGTCTTGGAAGGCGGACATATGGCTTTAGAAACCAACTTTGAAGAAGTGTTAACTAGGATTAGCGAATTTATGGAAAGGCAGTAGCGCATTTGTTTTACGATTTCCTTCGTTCTGATTGTACCGTATCACTGCGCAATGGCTTGTCTGGCTTTTGCCTTAATCGTATGGATGTTCTTCTGGGGGTTTTCTAATTTGAATCGGTTTTTTATCTTGCAGAGAAAATGCGGAATCCGGTGCTCCCATAATATGGAATGGAAAAGACCGTTTTAACTATCGAATGCGTATATCTGCACAGTGAACAAATCGTTTCCGTATAAGGCTGCGCTACCAATGACTTAAAAAATTGAACAATCCATGAAAAAAGAAATTTACGGTTGGCGTTATGGGTATCTGATCGCCTTGTTTGTCGTTACCCTAGCCTGCACGAAAGATCGAACTCCTGACAACCGGTCAGAAAGCAATGATCTAATTAGCTTCGTATTCAAAAAAGAAAAAAATCCGGATTTATGGAACGACATCGAAGCAGAAATAGATGGTGACACCATTTATGCCCACACATTGGTAGGTACAGACATCACCGCCTTGATTCCGGAATTTGAACACAATGGCGTTGAGGTGGTTGTAGATGGGGTAAAACAACAGAGCGGGAACTCAACACAGGATTTCTCCCAATTGGTCACATACACCGTCGCGGCAGAGAACGGCAGCACGCGGCGTTATATCATCAAGTTTGCTGATACCGGCTTACCAGCGATTTATCTTTTCACCGATGGCAAGCCTATTGACAGTAAAGAAACTTATGTAGATGGGCAGATTAAGATTACCAATGGGTTCGAAGGCAAGGTGCTGTTCGAGGGCATCACAGAGGTTAAGGGACGCGGTAACGCCACATGGGGGATGCCCAAAAAGCCCTATCGAATAAAACTAGATGAGAAAGCCTCGCTGTTGGGTATGCCGGCAGATAAGAGTTGGGCACTACTGGCCAATTATGGCGATCAGTCATTGCTCCGAAATGAGGTGGCCTTTGAAGTAAGCCGCAGGTTAGCGCTGGAATATACGCCTCGCCAACAATTTGTCGAATTATTCCTCAATGGTGAATATATGGGCAATTATACCTTGACTGAACATATAAAAGAAGGCGAAAACCGAGTTGCTATCGATGAAGACAACGGCGGCTTTATCATCGAGGAGGACGGCTATGCAGCACAGGAGCCTTCTCATTTTTACACGCCCCGTGGTATGCCCGTCACGATAAAGTTTCCTGATGAGGATGACATCACTACGGATGAATTTCAATACATCAAAAATTATGTCACCACGTTCGAAAACAGCCTATTTATGGAAGGTGATGGGGCCGAAGCAGATTATCAACAATATTTTGATCTAGAGAGCTTTGTTACTTATTATTTGATCAATGAAATTTGTGGAAACCCCGATATGCTATGGAGCATGAGAATGTATAAAAAGAGTAGCCAAGATCCAAAGATATATGTGGGGCCGGTTTGGGACTTCGATCTGGGCTTTAATAATGACAAACGCCTGGGAGACGCCGAGAAGAAATTGATGCTCACCGAAGCCCACAATCCCAGGGTTTGGATGAACCGGCTCATGAATGATCCGGAATTTAAGAAGTTAGCCCGTGATCGTTGGAATGCCGTAAAGGAGACGGTGCAGTCTATTCCGGCATATGTTGACGAGAAAGCCGAACAAATCAAATATAGCCAAATACCCAATTTTCAGCGATGGGATGTCCTTGGCGTTAACGTCAATCAAAGTTGGTATACCGGTGAAACTCACCAAGACTATGTCAACTTTATCCGGAATTATTTGACTATTCGGGTGGCCTGGTTGGATGAAGTGATCAATGGCGAACGATTTGATTGATGTCGTCATTCGAATAAATACCTCCATCGGTTAGTGTGTTCATTCCGGATCCAGTTTAAAGGCTGTTTCTCCCGTAAAAGGAAGTAGCCCAGCTCCGCCTGTGGGCCGCTAACACCCTAAAGTTCACTTCGTGCAAGTTACGCCTTCGATGAGAAGCGATTGGCGCAAAGCAACGGGCGGTGAGCGGATACCAAACCAACGGGTAACAATTTCTACTTCCGGTTGATATACTCATACAAAAATTGGAATAAATAGGATTCTAAACAGTATGATTATGCAACAGGTTAACTATTTAGCATTATTCATGGCCGCTGTACTGCTTTACGCAGGTGGGCTCTTTGCCCAGCATCGCCCAACCGTTTCGCTTGGCGGCACCCTCGCCGGACATGGCGGCCGCAGCGACAGCACCAACCTTTTAGCTACGTCTGGAGCTACCATCGGCCTCTCTATGCCGATAATGACGCGTGAGTCGCTCTCGTTGGGTATCGGTTTGGCCGGTGATTACATGGCTGCAAAACGCGCCCCAACTTCCCCATTCCAACCGATTCCGGTAGCGGATGCCATCACACTATCGGAGGGGCTGGACAATCCCGACATGGCGCAGCGAATGCTGCGACTTGGCGTTGGACCCGAGCTCGATTTTAAACTGGGGAATAGGGTAACATTATCGCCCAAGTTCCATCTGGGCTTTGCACAGATCCAACGTGACGGGTTTTCCGTCCGGCAACGGATCGAATACCGCAAGGAGGTTTTGGAAAAAGAAATCTACGGCCAAGATCGCGTGGCATCCAACGGGCTTTTCTATGCACCAAAACTACGCCTATCCCTCCCCTTGGGCAAACGGCTGTCGGCGTGGGCAGAAGCAAATTACGCGTTCCAGCGTGTCCTCGTGACAACGCGCACGCTCAGGTTCGCGGCTGCGCCCAATGAAGAGGGCCTGTACGAATTTGGAACATGGGCGGAGGCACAAACCCAACAACAACGCCTTTCAAAAGCGTGGAATACGCTGGGGGGCCAAGCAGGCCTGTCGTATGCGATAGGAAAGGCAAAGGAACCGAAGCGAACAAATCCTCAACCTACGGCAGCGCCGCAGACACAGCCGCAACAAACACAGAAGCGACAATTGCTAGCCATGGCGCCCGAGAACAACGCGCAGTACCGTAACGCGGCAGCAATTAAATCCCTGCAGTGGCGCGTCGTTGGTACGCCGATCCCGGCACCCGCTTACGTGGTGGAACTTATCCAGCTGGATGGCAACCGCAAACCTCAACGCACCTATATCGGCAAATCCAGCAAAGCTTCGATTGCTATCACGGATTTCGCAAACGCCGACCTCCAAGAAGGCCAATATCGGTGGCGCATTACGGAAACGACCACTGGATTGGTCTCGGATGTGCGCGCGTTCAATATTTCGAACTGCGACATCAGCTTCACTATCGAAAACGACACCATCGAATGCCTGGGCTACGAAGGAAACGACCGGAAGTACCGGATTTGCTTCGATGCGTCCTATGCATCGGCATCCGGCGACCTTACCTATAATGACCCTACATCTGGATTGTTTGTTTACGACCAGCAATACAATCCCCTTACCTATACGTTGGTCGGCCAAAACACCAACTTGGTTACCCAGTCCGGCGCTTCTGCTTCTACGGAGCATTACTGTATAGAGGTAACCGTCCCTTCCGGTGTCAACACCATTGGCTTGGCGTTGCAGGGCGACGACCTTGACCCCAGCCCCGTGTTGTGCCAGCCGGGTGTCAGCATTTCCATCGACAGCCTGCCGGATTGCTTTTGCGACGATTGTGAAACGATGGAAGTGTCTTTTGAAAACTTCGAGATCAGCGCACAGAATGCACAGGGAACACAATACCTGTTTGACGGCAACATTACGGTAAACCAGCCCATATATGGCATCGAAGTGCAGGTGCTATCCTACCAGTACTCGGCAAACCCGGGTGGATGTACCACGGGCGTCAACAGTGTTGAAACATCAGGCATGATTTTATCCGGTTTATCCACCATCAATGGCTCGGGCAACCTGCAGGTTGCCAATGAATCGGCTTCCGGCAGCCCGCTTTCCAATACCTCGGCCACCAAGGTGGTACGGTACCTCAGCACCAATTCCTTGACCGGTCCAATACCGCTGAACCTGGTTATCGGACTGCCCGGCGCATTACCCGGTTTCGATGCCGATTGCTGTGCCATCTCCTATGAGGTCTGCCTCAAGGTAAATGTTCTGTACGAAGATGGCAGCTGCAAGGCCTGCGCGTTCACCCATTGTTTCCAATTTGACAACCAATAAAAAAAGTCATGAAAAAGTCTATCATATATATCCTTAGGGGCTGCTTTCTTTTGCCTTTGCTCCTTAACGCATTTGCTGGCTATAGCCAGTTGGAGATCGACGATAGTCCCGTAACGGCCTCCTGTAACCTTGGTGGTTATGGGACTGTGGTGATCAGTGCACCCCGCGAAGTACTGACCGGCGATAATATTACACTCACCACGGTGCTGCCGGGCAGCTTGCCCCCCGGCTCCACCAGCAGCATCACCATCACCCGGTCATCCAACCTTTTATATCAGGCGCACGGCGCGGTACCGATGGTGCCGGTAGCCGGCGACCCGCTGTCGCATACCAATGTTGACCCGATTATCGGCAATGATGGGCAAACATTCGATATGTTCTACCGCTTCCCCCCATACATCACGTGCAATGGCAGTGTAGGCACACTAACGGTAACGGTAACCGTGGATACCGGCGACGAACAGCTCTCGTGCACCGTGTCATTGTCCGTTACCGGTCGGGCAGCCAATTACTGGACGGCCGACAAGGCGTTCGTCCGTGGTAACCTGGCTTGTGGTGTTTCGGTATGGAAACTAACGCTGAACCACAACAACCCCAATCCGCCGGGCCTGGGCGATTACAGCATCAGCGGCACGTTTACCGAAGACCCGGCAATGACCGTGGTGAGTGGTGCAACAACCACGATTACCAATTTTCAAACGACTTCAAACGGCAGTTTCCCTTACGAAGTGCATATCCGGAACTGCGGCGAGGTGGGCAGCACCATCACCAATACGGCCGACTACCATTTCACCCTGGGCAATGGTTGCGAAACGATGACTGGAAGCGTATCGGCTGAGTCGCCCATGCTGGCCACACCGAATGTTGTTACCAACTTTGAAAAAACAGTGACCAGTGCTAACGGCGGCCCCTTCGCCCCCGGCTGTATCGGCGAATACGCCATCACGGTCAGCAATATCGGCAATGTGCCCCTAACCAATATCGAAATCACCGACGACATCAACATTCCCGGTATTACCGTCGCTGCCCCAAACATTATCGCCACCGGGTGGACTTGGACAAACAACAACGGAATATACACATTTACCAAAACGGACGGGCCGCTTCCCGTGAACGGCCAGGCCACCTTCCGCTTCCGGTTTACCATAAATCCCAATACGCCGCTGGGTACGGTCATATCCAATACGGCACACCTCAGCTACCAGGCCGAAGGATTGGGGGGCGGCGGCAATAACCCCGGCGGTGGCACCGGCGGGCCATCACCATGTCCGGGCATTAACTGCCCCGAGATAGCTGGCACGGTTGAAACCGACGAACACGAAGCCGAATTCACCGTTGAACAACCAGCGCCTGTGCCCAGCATCCGTAAATGCATCGTAAATCCTCCCAACGCGGTAAACCCACCCATTTACCAAGTAGGCAACGTCATCCATTTCAGGCTATTGATAGGCAATCTGGGTTCTGCAGACATGACAACAGTGGTTAGCGATGCACTAAATGCCAACGGGCAACACCTGCAGTTGGTACCGGGGTCTATCCAGTATGAATACTATCCGGGCCATGCTAAGGTAACTAAATGCAGCAGCCCCCTTCAGGGCGCGCCCGAACAGCCGCCGTTTAACGTCACCGCCAATACCGCCGATCTGCAACACCCGACGTGGACCATAACCAACATGCCGGGCACCTGCCAATGGGACACCGGAAACTACCTAGCCATTTACTTTGATGCGCTCATCCTGCCCCAGCTGCATGGCAATCGAACCAATACGGCCAGCCTTACCTACAACGGCTTGGAACATACCTCGAGTGCAGCCTATACCATCAACCAGTGGGGATACCTGGATGTAAACAAATATGCTGACGTGCAAACCGTTGAAAGCGGGCAGGCGTTCAACTATATTATCGAGGTCATCAACGCAGGCAGCGTACCGCTGGACCATGTGACGGTGACCGATCAATTGCCTGATTGTGCCGTGGTGCGGGGAGCGATTTCGGTGGTCGACGACCTGGGCAACGCCATCACCGCCACCTCGTCGGGCAACCTGCAAATTCAGGTTAATCCGACAGCGGCCATTCAACCGGGCGGCAAATTCATCATTACCGTGCCGGTAACCAAACAAGGCATCGGCACCTGCTGCAACGTGGCCGTGTCGGCCACGGGTAACATGACGACCGACGGAACACTGCTCGACGCCAATGATGGCAGTGAGGCAGAGCCTGCGGCCTGCGTGACCAGCACGGGTTGCTGCGAAATACCTGATTTCGACGCTACACTCGTGTACCGCAACGGCCAGTACGAGGTGCAGCTGCAAGGCGGCGCTACGCCTATACAGGAAGTGGAAATACTGATGGTCGATTACCACGTGGCTTATTCGGCGGCCGATTGCCAACCTGCCGATATGGGTAGCTTTGGGCTGCTTTCCACGAATACGAACCAGCTTGGCAGCCTCACCCTGCAGGCTGGCAGCAACAATAGCACAGCGCTGGTTTGGTCGCCCGGCTCACCAAGCGTACTCAATACCACCGTGCAGCTCGACGTGTCGCAACCGAACGTTTTAGACATCGAATGCTGTGAGGTGGAATTCTATTTCTGTCTGGTGGTGCGGGTGAAAGATGTAAATTGCAACGTGTGTGAACGGACGATTTGCTTCTCGCCCGATGCCGAGGAAAAACCGTGCGACATACGGATTGAACCGATTGGACAAGCTGAACCGCTCTGCGCCGACAGCGCCGTGACCGTAAACTGGACGGGTGGTGTCCCTTCGGGTGAGGTGGACATTATCCTGATCGACGGGCAAACAGGCGTCCCCTATCAGGTGGTGGCTTCCGGCGTCGCCGATAATGGAAGTTACACCTTCACGTTGCCTGCGGGGCTGCCCTGCGATCCGCCACGTCCATGGATCATCGTAGTAAAAGATACCCACGGCGAGTGCTTAGCAAGGAGTAACCGATTTATGGTAGCATGCTGCCAAACAGGAGATTGTGGCTGTGGCACGTGGCTCGACCATACCGTCAATATTTTTGAACATGAAGTGGCACCGCCGCGCGACCCAAGGCAAAAGATCAATGTTTCGCCGATTGCCGGCCATCAGGTTGCCTGCGGTGACAAAATCAGGCTGAAACGGCATAAGACCTATGTATTCAATGCTCCGGCTTATGCGTGCGCTCCCGACGGCTGTGAGGTCAGTTTCCAATGGGAAATCACTGGCCCGGGCGGCACGAGCCTATCGGGCAGCGGCTCATCAGTTACGAGTCATTTCGATCACGTTGGTCGCTACTACATCACTTTCGTCCCGATTTGTGGTGGGGAACGTTGCGAACCCTGTACCGTAGCGGTAGACATTCCGCGCGATTTCATTTCCGTGGACGACGCGATAGCTCCTGGGCTGCCCTTTGATAGGGATTGGTAACCCTATCGGCTATCAAAAAAGGCCGCCCTATTTCGGGGCGGCCTTTTTTACGTGGTTTAATGAAGAGCCGACGATGGGATTCGAACCTACGACCTACGCATTACGAATGCGTTGCTCTACCAGCTGAGCTACGTCGGCATCGGCGGATTTTTGCCGATGCAAACTTACATAAACTTTTTTTTTCTACAAGTATTTTCCAGCGCTCATCACTCCAATGCTGTCGTCAACTCAATTGTGGTGTCCAGTAGTTTTGAAATCGGGCAGATGGCTTTCGCCTTTTCGGCAATCTCACCAAATTCCGATTCGGAAATCCCCTCAACCGTTCCCTTCAAATCCAGCTGTATAGATGTGATGCTTCCATCTTCAAAGGTCACCTTAGCATCGGTATGGAGGTCCGTTGGTTCATATCCTTTTTCACTCAGCAAGAAACTGAGCTGCATGGTGAAACAGCCCGCATGTGCCGCTCCGATCAACTCTTCCGGGTTGGTCCCTATCCCGTCTTCAAAACGTGTTTTGTAGGAGTAAGCAGTCTGGTCCAACACGGTGCTTTGTGTGCTGACGGTACCGCTGCCGTCTTTTCCGGTGCCCTTCCAATGGGCACTCGCCTTTCTGGTAAATTTCATCGCTATCGTGTTTATACGTTAAAGTTATTCAGAAAACACCCATTGCGGTTAAATTGTTTATAAATTCGCAACATGGACAGGTTGATCTACTTTGACAACAACGCAACCACACCGCTTGACCCCGAGGTACTGGAAGCGATGATGCCCTATTTCACCACGCACTATGCCAATGCGTCCAGCCTCACACATCGTGCGGGCCGTGCAGCCGCAGCTGCGGTGGACGCTGCGCGGGAACGGGTTGCGGCACTCATCGGCGCTACACACCAGGAAATCACCTTTACGTCGGGGGCAACGGAAGCCATCAACATGGCTATCAAAGGTGTATTTGAACACTACCAAAGCAAAGGCAAACACGTGATAAGCTGCCGTACCGAACATAAAGCGGTACTGGACACGCTCGCGTACCTGGAAAAAAAAGGTGCTGAGGTTACTTATCTGCCTGTGTCAGCCGATGGCAACATCGACCTGGATGCGTTGGACTCGGCCATCCGCCCAGATACGATAATGGTGGCGCTCATGCATGCCAACAACGAAACCGGCGTACTCCATCCTATTGCACGTATCGCCGAGCTCACCACTAAACACCAGACTTTGTTTTTTTGTGACGCCACCCAAGCGGCAGGAAAAATTGAAATCGACGTGCGCGATACCGGCCCCGACCTGCTTTGCCTGAGCGCCCATAAATTCTACGGCCCGAAGGGAGCCGGTGCACTTTTCGTCCGCCGCCGTAGCAAACGTATACAAACCGGGGCATTATTGCACGGTGGTGGCCAAGAAAACAAGCGACGAGCCGGCACATTGAATGTACCCGGAATTGTCGGACTGGGTAAAGCGGCGGAAATGGCCCGGCAACGGCTTGCCGAAGAGGCACGGCGACTTGCCGCCCTGCGCGACATACTGGAAACCACGCTGGCCAAATTACCGGCCACTGTTGTAAACGGGCAGGGAGCATCGCGGCTGCCACACGTGAGCAACATCACGTTCAAGCACCTCCGTGCCGACCAGATCATGATGAGTGTACCGGATATTGCCCTGGCTTCCGGCTCAGCTTGTGTGAGCGGCACACGCGACCCTTCGCATGTGCTGATGGCCATGGGACTTTCGGCTTCAGACGCCCATGCGTCGCTGCGCTTCAGCATGGGCCGGTTCAACACCGAAGCTGAGGTCCACACCGCTATCAGACAACTCACCTCCGCCGTGGAACAATTGCGGGCTTCCTCCCCCATCTGGCAACTGCATAAAGCTGGATTGGTAAAATAACCTCCGCGTTTAGGTACGAATCTTGTTAACTCTTTTTTATTTTGCGTATTGGCTACTCAAAACCATATCTTAATCATCGGTGCGTTCGATCGTTTCAATTACGGAGACCTGCTGTTCCCGATCGTCATCGAGGCACAGCTGGCCACGTATAGGCAGTCGTTTGATGTGCGCTACTTCGGCATCATTGAAAGTGATCTAAGTGCACTGGGCGGCAAGCCAACGGAGAATATCCAGTCATTTTATCGGGCCTGCCGAGAAACCACCGGACATACCAGTGTGATCGTGGCTGGCGGCGAGGCCGTAGCGGTGACATGGAATTCGCTGCTATTAGCATTGAGCGGCACGTTTAAACGGACCCATCGCTTCCACCATTACCTCAATAAGATTATTGATCTCAACGCATTTGCCAAGTGGAAACTGCACGGCGAAACAGCACTGCCCTTCGTTTTCACGGCGTCGGACTTTGCGGGTGTAGACAGGGTAATTTTCAACTCATTGGGCGGATCGGAAATGGCCCCGGCGACGTTCGACCGGTTCGGCGAACTTCGGGATAAGTTGCGCGGTGTTGACTATTTTGCCGTGCGTGACGAGGCTACACAGCAGCATTTAACCAAGCAAGGCATCGATACGCACCTTTATCCCGATTCGGCCATCCTCATGTCCAACTTTTTTCCGGTAGCACTACTCGCCAAACGCGTATCCGCACAGGTAGCCGAATATGTCGCCGCAAACAGGCACCGATACGTGTTCTTCCAGATTAAAAATAACCACGCCAAAACAAACGAATTACAGATCGCCAAACAACTGGATGCTATTGCCTCGCAAACGGGTCTTGACCTATGCCTGTGCCCCATCGGCAAGGCCCTCAATCACGACGATCACTTGGCCTTGCAACGCATAGCCCCTTTGCTGGAACAACCCAGCACCCTGTTTGGCAAGGTAACCGTCTGGGATATCATGTACCTTATTGCCAATGCCGCTGTATACGTAGGTACTAGTTTGCACGGCGCCATAACGGCTATGAGCTTTGCTGTGCCTTACGTGGGCGTAGCAGTACCAAAGCTTCATAGTTATCTGCAAACCTGGGGAGTAGATAGCATAAACCACACCGTTCCTTTAACGGGAATATACGAGGCAGTCGACCGGGCATTAGCAATCGACCGGAAGGCACTGGAGCAATCGCGCGAAAAGCAATTGAAAGCCGCCGAAGCTTCATTTTCGCATATCCGCCAGTTGGTTTTTCCTTAACAACACGCCATGAATCGACATATCCTAACACCTGAGGTACAACGCTATTTAACCGAGCAAGAACAACGAACCCCAACAGCAATGGCGCTGCAGAAAAGCCCGTTTCCAGCTGTTTCTCCTGCCGAACTGGCGCAACAATTGGATAGCCGACAACGCTGCCGCAAAAAATTGCCGCTGTGGTATGGTACGCCGGGTATTTACTACCCCGAAAAGCTATCCATCGAACAGGCCTCCTCGCAAGTTGCGGCACGCCACAAAGCCACCCTTATTCCCGAAGGTTCCAAGGTCATCGACCTCACCGGGGGCTTCGGTGTCGACACGCTTTTCTTTGCACAACGTGCGAAAGCGGTGACCCATTGCGACACCAATGCTGCACTTTCACAAATTGCTGGCTACAATGCGTCGGTATTGGGCGTGGCAAATAGTACATTTATTGCCGGAGACGGGATCGGGCATGTACAGCACCTTCCTGTCAACACATTTAATGTAGCTTATATCGATCCGTCGCGCCGCGTGGAGCAACGCAAGGTGTTCCGGCTCGAAGACTGTGTACCCGATGTGGTCGCCATCCAGCACGAGTTGCTCCGGAGCGTATCGACGGTAATCATCAAATCTGCCCCCCTACTCGATATCGCCGCCGCCCTGCAGGTACTGGAACATGTAAGTACAGTACATATCGTCAGCACCGGCAATGAATGCAAGGAACTGCTATTCGTAATGGATCGCGGGCATACCGGTGAACCCCACTTAATAGCCACTGCATTGACCGTGGATACCACGGCATTATTCACTTTCACACCATCTGAAGAACAAATGGCCAATCCTACATACGGCTACCCGGCAGGATATCTTTATGAGCCCGATGCGGCCCTGCTCAAGTCGGGCGCATTCAAATTGGTCAGCACACGCTATGGATTGAAAAAAATCCACCGCCATACCCACCTGTATACTGCCGGCGAACCGCGCACCGATTTCATGGGGAAAATTTTCCGGGTAACCGACGTGATGGGATACGGTGATTTTAAGAAGTCGAAAGCCGCGTGGCGGGGAAACGTGAGCACGCGGAACTTCCCGCTCAAAGCAGAGGCACTACGCAAGCGGCACCGCATCGGTGAAAGCAGTGACCGCCAATTATTTTTCTGTACAGGTCTAAACGACGAGCTATTGGTCATCTTTGCATCAAAATGCTGAGTATGGTTTGCCCGTGATACCGTTATTGCGGTACTTTGCATCCATGCATAAACAACTCAAGCTTTCCGCGCTCGATCTTTCGGTTATCATCGAGGGTGGCGATGCCGCCTCGGCCATTGCCCGTACGGTTGAAGCAGCCCAACACATCGAGCAATTGGGATACGCGCGCATCTGGCTCGCCGAGCATCACAACATGGAGAATATAGCGAGTTCGGCCACCTCTGTACTGATTGGCCATGTCGCCGGCAAGACGGATAGCATCCGTGTCGGTTCGGGTGGCATCATGCTCCCCAACCACGCGCCACTGGCGATTGCCGAGCAGTTTGGCACACTCGAATCGCTCTACCCGGGCCGTATAGACCTGGGATTGGGCCGCGCGCCTGGTACCGACCAATTGACGGCTGCGGCGCTACGCCGCAACAACCTGGGCACGGCCTACCATTTCCCTTCCGATATCCGTGAACTCCAACTTTATTTCAGTGATGACAATATCGCGGGCCGTGTACGGGCCTTCCCCGGCGAGGGATTAGACGTCCCAATCTGGATATTAGGTTCGAGTACCGATAGCGCTTATCTCGCGGCCGAGCTTGGGCTACCATATGCTTTCGCCTCGCATTTTGCACCCGCACAATTCCACCGTGCAATTTCCATTTATCGGCAGCACTTCAAACCGTCGGCCAAGCTTGACAAACCGTATGTACTGGCCTGCGTGAATGTCATCGCGGCAGACACCGACGAAGAAGCGCACGTATTGGCAACCAGCATGTACCGCATGTTCCTTGGTATTGTAACCAATACCCGCCGGCCACTGCAACCGCCAGTGCCTTCTATGGATCCTTATTGGACCCCCGATGTGGAAGCGGCGGTCAAGCAAATGACCGCCTGTACGTTTATCGGAGGACCTGAAAGTTTGGCACAACAGCTTACGACCTTTGTTGAGGAGACCGATGTGGATGAGTTGATGACCACGGGCAACATCTATGACCAGGGCGCACGGTTGAAATCGTACCGTATCTTAAACGAGGTGATTAAGAAGAATTAGCCTATCTTTGCGTAAGACAATACAGACACCATGGGATATCGCAGCCTCGCCGAATGCATCAATGACTTGGAGCGCCACGGACACCTTATCCGTATCAAGCAAGAAGTAGACCCCTACTTGGAAATGGCTGCCATCCATATGCGCGTGTACGATGCGCAAGGACCGGCTTTGCTGTTTGAAAATATCAAAGGAAGTCCGTTCCCGGCCGTATCCAACCTGTTCGGTACGTTAGCACGCTCCCGTTTCATGTTCAGGGATACGCTCGAGAAGATTAAGGTACTTGTAGACGTTAAATCTGATCCGATGCGGGCACTGAAAAAACCATTTCGGTATACAAACGTAGCCACGACAGCGCTGTCTGCCCTACCTTGGAAGGTGACGCGGAATTCCCCTATTTCACATGGCACCACGCGCATCAGCCAGTTACCACAAATTGTCAATTGGCCGATGGATGGCGGCCCGTTTGTAACCATGCCCCAAGTTTATACCGAAGATGTGACCAAACCGGGCGTGATGAATGCTAACCTGGGTATGTACCGTATCCAACTGGGTGGTAACGATTATACACCCGATACGGAGGTGGGGCTCCATTACCAATTGCACCGCGGCATCGGCGTCCACCAAACGAAGGCCAACGAGCTGGGCCAACCGCTGAAGGTAAGCATCTTTGTGGGTGGTCCGCCAGCCCATGCGCTGGCCGCCGTGATGCCTTTGCCCGAAGGGCTGTCCGAATTGACTTTCGCTGGCGCACTGGGCAAGCGGCGATTCCGGTATTTTTACGATGCGGAAGGGTTCTGCATTTCCGCCGATGCGGACTTTGTTATCACCGGAACAGTGTATCCGCAAGAGAATAAACCCGAGGGACCCTTCGGTGACCATCTAGGCTATTACAGCCTGGTACATCCTTTCCCACTGATGCGTGTGCACAAGGTGTACCACCGGAAAGACCCCATATGGTCATTCACCGTGGTAGGAAGGCCGCCGCAGGAGGACACCAGTTTCGGAGCGCTGATTCACGAGATCACCGGATCAGCCATCCCGCAGGAAATCAACGGCCTCCATGCGGTACACGCTGTCGACGCTGCCGGGGTGCACCCGCTATTGTTCGCCATCGGCAGTGAACGCTATACGCCTTACATGCAGACACAACGGCCACAGGAAATCCTCACTATTGCCAATCAGATACTGGGCAAGAACCAGCTAAGCCTGGCCAAATACCTGTTCATTTCCGCCCATCAGGATAATCCACAATTAGACATCCACGATGTCACGGCTTTCTTAACACATATGTTTGAACGGATTGATTTGGAACGCGACCTCCACTTCCATACGCAAACAACCATCGATACCCTGGATTACACCGGCGATGGACTGAATGCCGGCTCCAAGGTCGTCTTTGCAGCGGTGGGCAATAAAAAGCGTGAATTGGCCACCGAATTGCCGGGTGGCTTTGCATTGCCGCAACCATTCCAGGCCTGCAAACTGGCCTTGCCGGGTATTGTGGCCGTAGAAGCGCCGGCGTACACCGACGAGGCAACCGAGAGTAGCCGTATCGAAACATGGTGCCACGAAGTCCGTGATGTCGATTTCGGGGGCATCCAATTACTGGTACTTTGTGATGATGCCGCGTTTACTGCTGCAAACGCCGACAATTTCGTTTGGATTACCTTTACGCGTAGCAACCCCTCGCACGACATCAGTGGCGTGGGCAGTTTTACCCGTCACAAACATTGGGGATGTCTTGGTCCGCTGATTATCGATGCGCGGAAAAAGCCGCACCATGCACCGGAACTCATCAAAGATACCGAAACGGAAAAACGGGTGGACGCATTGGGGGCGCAAGGTGGTCCCCTACACGGCATCATATAAAAAAAGCCCTCCACCGAGCGGCGGATGGGCTTTCAATCATATTAACACATTAAATCAAAAAATCAGCCTTTATAACGGAACCACTTGACCAGTTCCTTGTAACTGGCTTTCTTGCCGTACATAAGGATACCCACGCGGTAAATACGGCCCGCCATCCACGTGGTGAGCATGAAGCCACCGACCAGCAAGGCAAAGGACAAAACGATTTCCCATACGGGCACCCCGAATGGCACGCGGACCAACATGGCTATGGGTGATGTGAACGGTATCATGCTCAGCCAAAATGCCAATGTCCCGTGGGGATCGTTGATCAACACGCCAAACGACAAAATATACGTGAATAGTAAGGGGATGGTGATGGGAAGCATGAATTGTTGCGTTTCCGTTTCGCTGTCAACGGCTGAGCCTACCGCAGCAAACAGCGCACTGTATAACAGATATCCTCCGAAAAAATAGAGCAAAAACGTAATGATAATGGTTTGGAAATCGACTTTGCCCAGCTCTTGGGTAACCTTGTCAACCATGCCCATCTCCGAACCGACCACTGCGCTGCCACCATTGCCGGCCACCAGCTCCTGGTTTTCCACCTTCGCCACCATCGCATTGCTCCCCCCCATCAGTCCGGTACCCGCAATACCCATCAATGCCGTTGAAAGCACAATCCAGAGGATAAACTGCGTGAGGCCAACCAACCCAATGCCAAGGATTTTGCCCATCATCAATTGGAAGGGTTTTACCGA
The DNA here is from genome assembly GCF_035556095.1 of Parapedobacter sp. Classification (GTDB taxonomy): domain Bacteria; phylum Bacteroidota; class Bacteroidia; order Sphingobacteriales; family Sphingobacteriaceae; genus Parapedobacter. The sequence continues at coordinate 20,294 of NZ_DATMFT010000026.1, forward strand.
CGAGATGATTACTTCTACAATCCGACTGTTTTTCTCTTCGATGATACCCCGCATTACCTGCGATCCGTATAAGAAAAGGCAGATATATACCAAAATGGAAAGCGACATAGCAATCCCCATCGCAGCGCCGGCACTGCTATCTTTCTCGCCATCTTCGGTAATCTCCTTTGCAGAAAGGCTTACGCGTGGGCTGATGCTTTCTAACGTTGCACGGTCTATTCCGGCGGCTGCATAAGCCCTATCCCGAAGCACATCTTCCAATTGGTCGGTAATCTCGTCCTGCACGCCAAAACTGGCTGTCTCTTTAGCGAAAAGCTCAACCCGCGATGACGTCGACACGTCAGCCGGGATAATCAGGAGAAAGGTCTTCCCTTCTTCGCTCAGTATCCGTTTCTTCTCGGCGGCAATATCGTCAGAGGCTTCCAAAAAAGTGATTTTTCCCGTATTCGCCATTTTGTTGGCAAAAAGGCCACTTTGGTCAATCGTGTATACGGTAGCCTCGTTACTTTCAAAGCTCTTGGCCGTAAGGTAGATCGTGAGTGCGTAGATGCCGATGAGAAACAACGGAACCAGGAAGGTCACCAATAAAAAAGACTTTTTTCTAACCCGACTCAGGTATTCGCGCTTGATGATCAATAATATCTTATTCATTAGTGGCGTCGTTTATGAATATTTCAGCTTTGCGGTTACGTGCTGTACGAAAATATCATGGATGCTTGGGATGACTTCTTTGAGTTCGTGGATTTGCACCAGTGGAATCAAATAGGCGAGCACATCGTTGATGGTCATACCGCTGGCTATCTGCAGGGTCAGTGTCGTATTATCGCCGGTTATTTCCCGACTGGTAATATCAAACAAGCCTGCCACATCCGTGAGTTGCTTTTCCTGATGGAGGTATTCTAGCCGATAGGTGTTGGTACGGTAAGTATTCTTGATTTCCTTCACCTTACCGTCAAGGATTTTCTTCGATTTATTGATGAGCACGATGCTATCACACAGTTCTTCGACCGATTCCATCCGATGGGTGGAAAAAATAATGGTCGCTCCATTGCGGTTAAGCGCAAGAATTTCTTCTTTGATGATGTTCACGTTTACCGGGTCAAACCCGGTAAACGGCTCGTCGAGGATAATCAGATCAGGCTGGTGCACTACGGTGGCCACAAACTGTACCTTTTGCTGCATCCCCTTGCTGAGATCTTCCACTTTCTTGTGCCACCAACTCTGCATTTCCATTTTCTCAAACCAGTGTTTTATGCGGTCAATTGCTTCTGTCTTTGAGAGTCCTTTCAGTTGCGCAAGGTAAAGCATCTGCTCGCCTATTTCCATCTTTTTATACAGTCCCCTTTCTTCCGGGAGATAACCGATACGGCCGATGTGATTAGGGTTCAACCGCTCGCCATCGAAGTAAATCTCCCCACCATCAGGTGCTGTAATTTGATTAATGATGCGAATTAGCGATGTTTTGCCTGCGCCATTTGGGCCCAAAAGACCGAATATGCTCCCCTGCTCTACGCGGGTGGACACATCATCCAGCGCCCGGTGGTTGGCATATTGTTTTACAATATTTCTAATTTCCAGCATAGCGTGCATTGTGGTTCTGTATATTTGACGCCCATACGCTGCACTTGTTACAAGCCCTTCGGCCGTAGTTCTTGCTTCATCAATTTAACAGCTCGTCAAACAACAGTGAAACATAATACACACCACCAACCGACGGGTTACCCCAACTGGTGGTGTACAGCTTATTGCCAATATTAGTTCCCCCTAGTTTTACAATGGATTTGATAGCAGGGATCTTCTTACTTACCTGTGCATCAAACGTAGAATAAGCAGGGATCATTGAATGCCTGCCGATATTGACGGCCGGTGTACCTATCGAGCCGTTCCATAGGAATTCCGTTTGGTGCCGGAAGGTGAGGCCAAATCCCCAGCCGGTGCGGTTGATGTCGCGATTGGAAAACCCGACATTGAACCGATATTTCGGTGAGTTGAAAAAAGTGATAAAAGCGGGGTCCTCTTCCTGCAATTCGTCGTCATTGAGCAATACATTTTGCGTCACATTGCCTGTGAGCGTGTAACCCCTTCCGATTACATAGTCTAGCCCGATGCCCCAACCGGAGTTTTTAAGCACTTGTGGTGCATTCACCGGCATGCTGTATACGTTGCGACGCGTAGGGTCGGCTAAGTCGGCAACCGATCCGTTCGGATCTTTCAACTGCACCAATACGGTTATGCCCTCGAATGTGAGAAACCGGTTGTAATAGTAGAACAAATCCAAAAATAGGCGGTTATCGATCACACTTTTATAACCTAATTCGTAAGTCTCTACCTTTTCGGGCTCCCAAGCTTTGAATTGGTAGGGCGTGATATCACCGCTTTGGATGTCGGAAAGCGCGTACACCGGGTTGCTCACCATGTTATATCGTTCGCGGAATAGTGGCAGTCCGCCGACCAGCCGCGCCTGAGGCGTCAACAGGTCGATGTATTGGTTCTGGGTGGTCGGTATGCGGAAACCCCGCTGGAATGATGCCCGGAAGTTATGGTTGTCTGCAACGGTGAGTACCCCCGATATACGAGGACTAAACTGCCCCTTGAAATTCTCGTTCTTGTCGTAACGCACGGAAGCCGTCAGCTTGAAAACATCATTGAAATTACGACCCGCTTGGACATATGCACCCCATTCGCGGATGTTGAACTCATCATCGTTATCATCGCGTGCAAAGAGCGTTCCTTCCGAATTAAGGTCGTAGACCCGATAGTTTGCCCCAGCGATCAGCTCAACGATAGCCGGATCAATCTGCTGTTTAAAATTGAACATTCCTTCAGCGTGGTACATATTGGAGCGATCGAGGAAATTGGCTCCGGCCGGGATTGCCCGCGTTTTGATATCGGCTATGGTTGCTTCGAACTCCGTGCCTCCGGGCAGGAACATGCCATCCGCCGCCGCCAATGCAGGCGTCATGGCGTCGGCCATCCACCCTTCGCGACCAGTGCCGGCATAGGTGTTGGCTGCATTTTGGGCTACACCCACCGCCGTGCCATGGTCTGCCCCACCCTGCATAGCCTGTTGGTAGGCCGTCAAAAATGCACCGGCATACTGGGTGTACGCATTTTGCACGAAGGAAGGTGCACCCGCACCGATAGCCGTTTGCAAGTATCGTTGGCTCATCAGGCTTCCCAACACGCCGAGTGCATGGGCGTCGCCCGAATTCTCCCTTGTGGTATACCCCCGCACGAAGAAATTATCACCCCTTAGCTCTGCTTTATACTGTCCCAGCGTAAAATTCTGGATATTGTATCGGTCGGCAGCGGTATACACCGTCGAGCCCTTCCCCCAGTTCGCCTGCAGGATCGCTTCTACCTGATCATTAACCCGGTAATGCAACGATGCATTGAGCTTCAGGCTCTTTGTTGGATAATCCGTCAGCTGCTGTTCGGAATAGCCCGGCGCGGGCTGATAATACTGCGGAACCATGTTCTGAAAGATATCGCGTGCCGCGTCCAGTTGTTGCAACGGATCTGCTCCGGCGATAAACTGCGGTAAGGTGGCGTTCCCAATTTCGGGAATAGCTGTAGTATATATTGCGCCCAACGCCGCAGATGACCCGTCGGAGCCGTCCCCCGGCATGCCATTGGCGTACAGAATATCATAAAGATTGGCACCCACATCGCCATACCAGTTAACCCCGTCGTACGTGGGGTTGCCTTGCGTATTGCCGATGTTGTTTTCGAGGTTGGTATTATTGGTAAGGCTTTGGTCGCGGTAATCCGTAGCCTGCCAATCTTCTGCCTTGAGGTAGGCGATATTGGCTTTAAACGCAAATTTGTCGTTGAATGCTTTTGCGAAACGTACGGCCACGTCATAAAAAGCGGTGTTCGTTTGCGTACGGTTGGATGCACTCATCAATCCGGTTTTCACATAGGCACTCAACCCTTGGTAAGTAAATGGCGATTTGCTGTTCATCAGTAGCAGGCCGTTGATGGCATTCGGGCCATACAACGCCGAGGCAGCGCCTGGCAAGAGCTCTACGCTTTCCACATCCAGCTCAGACATCCCCACCACGTTTCCTACGGCGAAGTTAAGGCCGGGGGCTTGGTTATCCATGCCGTCCACAAGCTGTACCAGCCGTGTGTTGCCGTTAGACCCAAAGCCCCGTGTATTGACCGATCGGAAGGTGAAGGACTGGGTACTCATCTCTACACCTTTCAAATTCTGTAGCGCATCGTAGAAACTGGGCTGTGGGCTCTCACGGATACCCAATACGTTCAATTTCTCGATAGAAACCGGCGATTGCATGACGCTCTCTTCGATCCGCGAAGCCGATACCACGACCTCAGAAGCCATGATAGTCTGTTCATGCAGGGTAATGGACAATGTCGACGACGACTCGGATACGGTAATCTCTTTTGATGCATAACCGATCGACGAAATCTGTAACGTGAGCGGCAATTGGTCATTTACCCGCATGGTAAATTGCCCGGCGTCATTGGTGGTGGTACCGATTACTTTTCCTTTGACCTGGATACTCACCCCGATCAGTGGTCGACCGATTGGGTCAGAAACCGTCCCAGAAACCGTTGTTTGAGCAGAAGCAGGAAGAGAAAACAAATGGAGCGCGAATAGTAACACATACCATTCGAAGCGCTTAACGATCATTATGTGTGTCATAGTGTTGTAGTTATAATGGGTTACTACAATAAGTATAATTGGATTACTACAATAATACGGAAATATTTCAACATATGTCTTAAGTTAACCGATTAACATTTTTTAACACTCCAATCGATTAAACTTTCGTGGCGCTAAACACTCTCATCAATAACAGCGCCCATCCCGTAAACGCCGAACGGCAAACAGCACGGCAAGTGGTGGCCTGCAAAACAAGAACAACAACGAATAAAGGAGGACAAGATGAAAAATGCAGCATTAATTACACTCTTGGTTTCAGCGATGGCTTTTTCAACGGTAGCCCAGGAACGCGAACAACGGATATCCAAAACCGCGGAGGAAATCGCGCAGATGCGTACAGACCGCTTGGCGGAACAACTGACCTTAACCGAGGACCAACAACAGGCGGTGTATGCACTAAGTTTGGAAAACGCAAAAAAAATGCAAGCAGCACATAAGGAACGTACTGCCAAGATGGCCGAGCAGCGTGCTGAAATGAAAGCTTCACAGGAGCGGTTGAACGAAATTCTCACCAACGAACAGCGTGAAGTGCTCAAGCAACAACAAGCGGAGCGGGCGGGGAAGATGAAATCGATGCGGGGTGCCCGGAAAAATGGCATGTTTAAAGAAGGGCGTTCCAAAAGTGGTAAGCACGACTTCCACAAAAAGGCGGACCGCGGCATGACAACGGAAGCATCGCCCGAAACAGCGAAATAACGATTCATATTTTTGGTTAAGTTTGATGATGAGCGCCCACTCCACCTTTTGGTGGATGGGCGTTTTTTACTAAGTTTGTCCAGAACCAACTGAAATACGATGCAACGAATCAGCGTTATCGGGTCGGGCACGATGGGCAGCGGTATTGCCCATACCTTTGCGCAATACGGATTTGATGTCGCCTTGGTAGACATCAGTGCAGCAGCGCTAACGAAAGCGCAGGCGACCATCGCCAGCAATCTGGACCGCCAAATCAAAAAGGAAATCATCGCTGAAACGGAAAGGGAGGATATCCTTGGCCGAATCTCCACGTATACCGATGTGGACAAAGGCGTGCGTGCCGCCGATTTGATTGTAGAGGCCGCCACCGAAAACGAGCAAGTGAAATTGTCGTTATTCGAACAAATTGACAAGCGGTGCCCACAACATACGATCCTTGCTAGTAACACATCGTCCATTTCCATCACCAAAATAGCAGCGGCTACACAACGACCGGAACAAGTGATTGGCATGCATTTTATGAACCCCGTTCCGGTAATGAAACTGGTGGAGGTCATCAAAGGTTATTCAACTTCAAACGATACGACAAACAAGGTAACCGCGCTCGCCATGCAATTGGGTAAAGTGCCCGTGGAGGTAAACGACTACCCCGGGTTTGTAGCCAACCGCATCCTGATGCCCATGATCAATGAAGCGATTTATACACTGTACGAAGGTGTTGCGGATGTAGAAGCCATAGATACCGTCATGAAGCTGGGCATGGCCCACCCCATGGGGCCGCTGCAACTGGCCGATTTCATCGGCTTAGACGTATGCCAGGCCATCTTACAGGTACTTCATGGTGGTTTTGGCAATCCCAAATACGCTCCGTGCCCGCTGCTTGTAAACATGGTAATAGCCGGCAAATTGGGTAAGAAATCTGGTCAGGGATTTTACACGTATTAGTGTGTCCCTAACGTAAGGACTCGCTCACTCCAACCCACTTACACCACCCGATACCACCAATTTCATGGCGTCCGTAGCACTCATGGCCAACGGTGTAACACGTTCGGCCTTTGCGATAACCACTTGCCCTGCAAACGAATAGGAGTAAGGAAAGTAAACAACCACTTCACCTTCCAATCCAATCTTACCCAAGTCACGTTGGGTAAGAAATCCCACTTTTTTCAACCCTGTTTCGTTCACTTCTACCAGCACCGGCTCGTTGAATTTCTTAGCGTCACCCACAAACGCTTCAGTGAAATCTTTGATGGACGAATACAAGGTATTGAACAACGGGATACGGTTGATGAGATCGTTGAACCAATTGTAAATCGGTGCGGTGACCACATTGGTAAATATCATCCCTACAATGACCAACCCTACGATAACCGTTAGTATTCCCAAGCCCGGCACGTAGAGCGGTCTGCCCGATTCGTCTTCCCAAAACCAGCTACTCAGGTTAAGCGCCGAGTCGATACTCGCTACAATCCATACAATCAGGAATAATGCACCAGCGAGCGGTAGTACCACCAGGGTCCCTTTGATCAGGTAGTTGAAAAACAGGCGTATCGTTTTATTTTTCATGCGTTAGTCGTATGTCGTTAGTCTTTTGTCTCAAGTCTCATGTCTCATAATGGTAAACGCGTTTAACACGCTGCGATATGCCGGTAAGCAATTCATAGGGTATCGTACCGATAGCAGTCGCCTGTTTCTCGATGTCATCGAACACAATCACTTCGTCGCCTACGCTGGCATCGATGTTATTCAAATCGAGCATGGTCATGTCCATACAGATATCGCCAACGGTTTGGGCTTTTGCTCCGTTTACCAACATATATCCTACCCCGTTGCCGAAACGCCGATCATAACCATCGGCATAGCCAATGTTAACCGTTGCTATAACACTGTCTTTCGTAATAAGGCCACGCCGCCCATAGCCCACAGTATCGCCTGCCGGCACTTTCCGTAACTGCGTGATGACCGTTTTCAGTACACCCGTGTGTTGCAACGGCAACCCATTTTTACCCTTATCTCCCACCCCATACAAACCAATACCCAACCTCACCATATCCAGGTGTGCCTGCGGCCAACGTTGTATGGCTGCCGAATTAGCAATGTGACGAAGTACGGGATATTCCAATGCAGCGGTCAGCCCGTCTGCAAACGTTCCGAAGGCGGCCAATTGAGCCGCCGTAAACGCATCGTGCTCCGCGTCGCCCGCGGCGGCAAGGTGTGAAAATACGGACTGAACCCTAACGGCTTCAAGTCCGCGGAGCCGCTGGCCCAACCGCACTGCATCAGCGTTAGAAAACCCCAGTCGGTGCATGCCCGTATCCACTTTAATATGGATGGGGTGCCCTTTGATTTTCCGCGACGCCAGTGTATCTACCAAGGCGTCCAGCAGCTCAAAGCTATATACTTCGGGCTCCAACTGATGCGCCAACAGCGCGTCAAAAGAAGCCGGTCTCGGATTCATCACCATAATAGGCATCCAGATACCGGCCCTACGTAGTTCCACTCCTTCATCTGCATACGCTACAGCCAGATAATCCACCCGATTAAATTGCAGCAGGCTCGCAATCTCGAAATCGCCGCTACCGTAAGAAAATGCCTTCACCATCGCCATCAATTTAACATTCCGGGGAAGCAAAGACCGGTATTGGTTCAGGTTGTGCTCCACGGCGCTCAAGTTTATCGCCAGCTCCGTATCATGCACCTTTGCCATCAACGCCGCACTGACTCGTTCAAACGCGTATCGCCTGGCACCCTTCAGCAAAATCGTTTCATCTTGAAAGGCTAAGGTGTGCAACGAAGCCAATAGGGCATCTGTATCGGCAAATGAATGGTGGGTTATCCCGCTGTACTTATCAGTGTACGAATTTAATACAGGACCTACCGTAATCAGCCGATTAATATCACTATCTAGCAGTAATTTAAATAGCTTGTTATAAACATAATCTTCATCAGATACTCCCGGAAGGTCCGACAAGACCAGCGTCCGTTTGGGATGCCGATGTTGCTGCTTCAGGAAATCAAGTGCGATGGCCAATGAAGCGAGGTCGTTGCTATAACTATCATCAATCACCGTGCAATTATTGATGCCTTTCTTCATCTCCAATCGCATCTCCACCGGTTGCAACATTGCCATCCGCTCCGTAATCACCTCCTGCCCGTAACCCATCGCCAACAATACCCCCCAGCAGCAAAGCGCATTGGCCCGCGCGGCGGCATCCGTAAACGGGATATCAATAGCAGCATATTTTCCCGCATACTGCGCCCGGATTAAGCAACGGTTATCAGCGGTCACGCTGTAACCAAGCACGGTTAGCTCAACGTTTTGCCTACCCCACGTAAGCCGTCTCCCACGGCAGGGGACAGCAACCCCGGCCGTATCATCCGGCGAATATACCGCTTGATCCGCGCCATTGAAAAGAATCAGTTTTTCCCGGATTTTCGCCTCACGGGAGACAAAGCCGTCATCGTGAGCCGGGCCCACTGTGGTCAATACGGCAATATCGGGTTGGATCATTCGATGCAGTGCCTCCATTTCACCGGGTCTGCTCACCCCCGCCTCGATGATTGCCAATTCATGCTTATCATCCATCTCCCACAGCGAAAGGGCAACTCCGATCTGGGAGTTATAACTCTTCGGGCTTCGGGCAATCCGATAATCGGGCGCTAGTAGCTGTGTTAACCATTCCTTCACAATGGTTTTACCATTACTGCCGGTGATGCCGATCACCGGATATGCAAACCTTCCCCGGTGACTTGCCGCAAGCTCCTGAAGGGCTACCAGCGTGTCTTTGACGACGATAAAATTGGCATCGCTAAATCGACCGGTGCCGTCCCAGCTGTCCGAAACAACAAAATTCCGTACACCGGCAGCATAGGTTTCGCGGATATACCGATGACCGTCGCGCCTATCCACCAATGCGAAAAAAAGCCCGTGAACCACGTTTACCAACCGACGGCTATCATACAGCAACGTGCCGATGGTTGCCGTCTCATCGGCGAAGGAGACACCTGCCGCTTGCATCATTTCCGAAACCTGCCGGATGGTATAAAATTTCGTATGCTCAGCCATGCCACGAATTTCAACATTTTTTGGGTACTGCGGGAATTTTTTACCAATTTGGTGGCATGGACGATTTATCTGGCCCAAGCCCCAAAAGACTAACGCCCTACCAAGCTAAGAGCAAGGCTGAGGCCTTTTGTGCATACCAGGAGCGCGCGCAGCAGGAGGTGCGCGATAAGCTTTACCATTGGGGGTTGTACCCGGCAGTGGTAGAGCAGGTCATTGCAGACCTGATTACGGAAGGTTTCTTAAACGAAGAGCGGTTTGCGCTGGCTTATGCATCGGGAAAGTTCCGGATGAACGGGTGGGGAAAACATAAAATAAAGCAGGGACTTACTCAAAAAGCCATATCCGCTCCCCTCATCAAGGCTGCATTGAACAGCCTGGACGAACAGGAATACCGCGAAAAACTCCTAAACTTGCTACGGGCAAAAGCCCGATTGGAAAAGGAAAAAGACCCTTATAAACGGAAAAACAAACTGGTGCGGTACGCGCTCGGCAAAGGGTATGAAAGCGAGCTCATCCTTGAGTTGTTGAATGACAACGACTTGTGATTTTTTGCAAAAATTATTTGATGGAAGCCGAAAACTCCACTATATTTGCATCCACAAACAGCAAGCGAAAGTAGCTCAGTTGGTAGAGCGCAACCTTGCCAAGGTTGAGGTCGCGAGTTCGAACCTCGTCTTTCGCTCCAAAGAAAACCCTTTTTATCATCGATAAAAAGGGTTTTTTCTTGACCAAAAATATTTCCTTTAAACATATCGCTATTTCAAAATAAGTTCGTAGTATTGATGCTTAAACGAACTATTACAAAAACATCACATTACTTTAAACATGAAAAATCCGAAAAATTGGTTAACTGTTGCTTTCGCGGTCGTATTCCTGGCTGCATGTGGGTCCGGTCAAAAAAATGAGGACGGGCAAGACTCCACGGCTGCTGAGCCTGTGGCTGAAAACGATGGCTGGGTATCGCTATTCGATGGGCAAACCACCAATGGTTGGCACACCTATTTGCGCGACACCGTTTCCGCAGCCTGGACAGCGCAGGACGGAGAACTGCGCTTCAACCCCGATGTACCCCGCGAGCAACGTGGTGATATTGTAACTGATGGAGAGTATGAAAACTTCGAACTGGAGTTGGAATGGCAGATTTCATCAGGTGGCAACAGTGGAATTATCTTCAGTGTCCATGAAGTCCCAGAATTCAGCGCGACCTACCAGACAGGTATCGAGATGCAGGTATTAGATAACATCGATGCAGGCGACAACCAAATTGAAAACCACCTCGCTGGTACGCTATATGACATGATAGGGAGCAAAGAAGTATCGCAACCCAAACCTGTAGGTGAATGGACCCAAGCGCGTATTCGCAAAAACAACGGACAGATTACCTTATGGCTGAACGGCGTGGAAACTGCCGATGTGACTATTGGAACCCCGGAATGGGAACAGGTAATCAATGCCAGCAAATTCAAGGATTGGGAAGGCTTCGCCAAATACCCCAAAGGTAAGATTGCACTGCAAGACCACGGCGACGTGGTTGCTTACCGCAATATCCGTATAAAAGAACTGTAACCGCCAACCAAACGCAAAAATCCCCAGCTGTTTACACAACTGGGGATTTTTTTTGCTGCTTAAAGCGCAATATGTAGATTCGGACAATTAATCCAACCCTACCGTCCAACCCTTAGCCCACTCCGGCACATCGATACCGGCACCGGCACCAGTGGCATCTGCCTTTTCGCTAAACACTCCGTTTATGCCAGCCTCGCTGCCATCGGTCTTTTTACCCTTGGCTTTCACAGGGACGTCGATAAAGCGAACGTCTTTCACACTCAACGAACCATCGGTTATAAACGCTATACCTTCATCGTGCTCTACGTCAATACCGGTACCCCAGTTAGCCAATACTACGTTTTCAAAATTACCTTTGGTTCCAACCCGTAATTTAAGTGCTTGGTTCTCACCGCCTGCACCGTTCCCAATCAATGTCAGGTTTTTGATGGTCGGGTTAGAAACCGGTGTAGCCGTGTGGTTATTACCGTTGTTATCGGCCTCGATGCCCCTGTTACCGTCGTTTGTGCGGATACCATACCAGTTTTCGCCATTACCGGTCCAACCTTCTGTCCAGTCGAACAAGTCGTCACCTACCAGTTCCGCATCAAAATTTGACACAATGAGGTTCTTGGCATTGACCGTGCCTCCAAACCATTCGAAACCGTCGTCAGAGCCTTCGTGTACCTGTACATTTTCAATAACGGTACCATTGCCCACGCCAAAAAGTGAAAGGCCGTTGAACTCTTTTTCGCTGGTATACGAATAACCGGAATATTCAATCCGCAAGTACTTGATTGAACCCGAATTATCACTTATGTTGTTTCCGCCGTAATCCAAATCACCAACTTCCGATTTCGCTGTTTCCCCCTTATTAATGGGAGCTGCGCCACAGAGCACCAAACCACCCCAAGCACCCGGCTGCTCTTTTTCCGCGGTGAAGACAACGGGGCTAGAAGCCGTACCTTGAACGTCGATTTGCGCTCCACGAGACACCCCGATATAGCGGACCTGATCGATGTCTTTGGCTTCTATAACCACACCTGATTTAATAACCAATTTTGCCCCTTCTTTTACCACGAGTGCACCGGTTAGTTTATACGTTCCCGATTCAAGTACAACCTCACCTTCGGCGATCTCGCCTTTTAAATCGTCACGATTAACTACAAACTCGTTATCATCGGTATCCGGTTGCGGATCGTCCTTGCTACACGAGGTAACAACCACAGCACCTACAAGGGCTGTAATGCCCATCATCCATCTAAATGTCTTTTTCATTTCCATGTTCGTTCTTTTTTTGATCTTCTTAATTTTGATACAAAACTGTATATTAATAGTAACCTAGCTGTTAATCGTATATGATAAAATTGTTAACTGGGTGTGGGGCAAATTAAAGTTGATAAGTTAGCCCTAAGGTGAAAAACCGTCCCTTTCTATACGTGAGGACCGGCACGTGCCCGCCTGCATTCTCCTGTATTCGGCGGTACTCGGGATCAAGGATATTCCGTACTACCAGATTAGCTCCGACCCGCCGGCTCACCTTGCTCCGCACGATAAAGTCGAGCATACTTACCCCTTTGTCAACCAGATTGCCCTTTTGTTCATTGCCCAATGCAAATACCTTGTCGGAGAAATACGAATATGCCACGGTAGCCGTCACATTGCTGTCATTGCGCCAGCGTTTCACATAAGTCAGGTCAGCGTTCACCAATAAATCTGAAGCCCCAGTAAATGTAGACTCGTTGTAAGTGGGACGGATATCGAACACCGTTTCACGCCTAACTTTCTCGACATCGATTTTCTGATCGGTATACATGTAGGCCACGTTCAAACCGGCAGACAGCAAATCCCGCTCCTGGTTAAAATGCACAAGGTCTTTTTTAGCCTCCAGCTCCATTCCGAAAGCGGTACCTACGTCTCCAATATTGACCCATGAAATATCGTTAGCCGTTGCGGCGATGTTGATTTCGTTAATTGGGTTTTGGATATATTTTCCAAAAGCCGCCACAGTGAGCAACTCTGACGAAGAAGGGAACATTTCCCATTTAAGATCCACGTTGTAATTATCCGAAGGGTAAAGAAACGCGTTTCCCTGCTCGGGATTGGAGCCATCATCGTAAACAAACGGCGCACGTTCCTTAAATTGGGGCAGCGTATAGGTTTTGCTGGCACCAAACCGGATGTTCTGCTTTTCATTCAGCTCATATTTCAAATTCAGACTGGGCAGTAACGGGTTTTTAGTCAACGTATTGGAATCGCCGTTGGGATAGAAAACGGTTAACCAATCGACTTTTTGTTGGATGTTTTCATAACGTACTCCGACTACTGACGTCAGCCGGTCGGTTACGTCGTATTCCAGACTCACGTAGCCCGCGTGGATCTGTTGGTCGCCATTGTACTTTTGCGGGCGGGCGCCCGAAAATGCAACCACCGTAAATAGCTGCCCATAACTTTGTGGATTATATAAGGCGTCCAAGTTGTTGGGATTTAAAACCACGGATCTACCCGTCGAAGTATGGTCGAAATTAAACTGTATGGCTTCAAACCCACGCTTTTTGTATCGCCCTTGATAACCCAGTCTGAGCATGCCCTTGGGCGATTCGGCTTGACCGATACGATAACTCCCATTAAGATTAATGGCATATTCCTGCTCATCGAGTCGCATATTGAACCGGTTGTTGTCGGTGTCATCCGTCTGTACAACGACGAACTCATTTTCATTTCGGCGTAGTAAAGTATTTTCAATCCGGTCGGGCATGATATAGCCAACCTTGTTTACCGACGCCCCCCAATCGACATCGATTCGGTCCGTCAGTCGATGTGTGCCCAGCAGTTGGTTGACAAACAACCTATTCTGCGCATAGGAGCCTAGACGCCGCAACCCGGTTCCATCTTCCGTCTTATCCCTTAAATAACCGTCATAGTTATCGTTCCATTGCTCGCTGCTGTTTACATATAGGAAATTGTAGGATAGTTTATGGTCGGTATTAAATCGATAATTGGCGTTGAACAGCGCCGTACTATTGGTATTGTAGCCGTAACGCGCTTGGTCCGTCCACCTTATTCGAGCCCCTTGGGCGCTGACATCCCGGTTAACCCCCTCACGGTATTCATAGCCATTTCCGAAGCCCGCCGTAGCGAACAAGTTAAGCCTTCCTTCACTGCCGATATTAAATGACTTTCCACCAAGCAACCGGACGTTGGCGGGATAGGGATCGCGGGAAATCGGATTCGCACTATTGGTGAAATTAAAACCACCCAGCGGGTTCTGCGGGATGATGTATTCTTTCCTTCCCCACTTGCTTCCGTTGGCCAGTAGCATGAAGTTGTCCGCCTGGGATATCGCATTGGTATTTAATGTTGATGAGAGCGAAACTTCCAGCATTCCGTTGCCCGAATAGTCCTTGGAATAGATATCGATATTGCCCCCTCCGAAGTCGCCCGACATCTCGCTGTTGTAAACCTTATCTACCGCTACGAATTCTATAACGTCCGTGGAAAACAAATCCAATGCTATATTCTTCAACCTAGGATTGTTGGATGGCAATGGTAATCCGTTCAACGATGTGGTATTGTACCGATCGCCCATACCGCGCACATATACCTGCGTACCTCCCTCCTCTTTGGAGATGCCGGACATCTTGGCCACAGCAGCTGCGGCATCGCTTGCGCCGACCCGCGATAACTCCTGGGCGCCGATGCGTTGGATTACCAAGCTAGCTTTCTTCTGATCAGCCAATAGCGCGATATCGCTTCCCCGATGGCGCGCCGTGGTCACCACCACCTCATCCATCACTTCACCCGATGCTTCCAAATTGATGTCTAATATCGTTTCGGATCCATCTTTAACAACCACGTCCTCAACGCGGATGGTGGAATAACCCACGTAACTCACCTGTAAGATGTACTGGCCTGACAGGACGCCATTGAGTAAGAATGTGCCGTTCTGATCTGAAATAGTGCCGTGCGTAGTACCGACTAAACTAACAGACGCTCCAACAATAACCTCATTGGTGGCCGCCTCCTTAATCAGCCCCTTGACTATTCCCTTCGGGACCTGCGCGTTCGCGCCGATGCCGGCCAAAAGAAGGCCGACAAGCAATAAAAATGTGTTGTTTTTGTTACGTTGCATGGTTTGACTAAAATTCTGTTGCAATAATCCTAACTTAACATTACCTGCCTGTTAATCTTAGATGAATGTATGTTTAGTTTTATGTTAAAATAATGTTATAATGCTGACTTATATATAATTACAAATAATACTTAAACTTTAAGCTTAGAATAAGCCCATCTCCCAGTGCCGGCAGATCGATCATCAACTATCACAATAAAGTTGCATTCGCATACCGCCCATTTAAACGGAATAACTTAGGTTTGCGTTGGGCAGAAAATCCAGTGTAATATGATGCAACAACACCTGTTAAAATCAGTCGCTTCCTTGAGCGGCATTGCACACCGTTATCCGGGCGGGGAAACGCTGCGGTTTGCAGACTTGGACATCCCTGTCGGGCAACATACCCTTATACTGGGTAATTCGGGCAGCGGTAAAACCACCTTATTGCATATCCTTAGCGGATTACTCCAGCCGCAAGCGGGCTCGGTGCTGATTGATGGTCAGGAACTCTATGATCTCGCTCCGCGGAAATTGGACACCTATCGTGGCCAGCGTATCGGGTTGATTTTCCAGGAAGCACACTTGGTGAAAAGCCTTACCGTAAAGGAAAATCTGCAAATCGCCCAAAGTTTCGCCGGCGCTGGGGTAGATAATACGCGTATCCAAAACGTGTTGGCACTGCTTGAACTCGGTCATAAAGCCCATAGTTACCCAAACAAATTGAGTCGCGGGCAGATACAACGGGCCGCCATCGCTAGAGCGGTTGTCAATCATCCGGCCATTTTAGTCGCCGATGAGCCGACGGCCTCACTCGACGACCACAATACCGAGCGGGTGTTGGATCTGCTCTTTACGCAAGCGGAGCAACACGGAGCAACACTAATCATTGCCACCCATGACAAACGGGTGAAAGCACGTTTTGAACATACGTATCAAGTGGGAGGTGCAGCATGAATATGCTACAGATCGCGTGGAAGAACATCCGCCAGAATCCCGCAACCTCGGTTTTAGGGATCTTGCTTACGGCATTTGGCACGGGAATTCTCTGTGTATTACTCCTCACTTCTCATCAGATTGAAGAGCAACTCGACAACAACAGCCGCGGCATCGACTTGGTAGTGGGCGCGAAAGGAAGTCCCATTCAACTTATTCTGAGCAGTATTTATCACATGGATAACCCCACTGGCAACATCAGTTTAGCCGAAGCCCAGAAATTAGCAGCCAATCCAATGGTCAAGCTTGCCGTTCCACTATCACTTGGCGACAACTTCCGGGGGCACCGGATTGTAGGGACAGATAGCACTTTCCTACAACTATATGACTTGAAGCTTGCCGATGGTCGGTTATGGGAAGACGATTTCGAGGCGGTGATCGGTGCAGAGGTCGCCCGTAAGCATGGTCTCAAGATCGGCGACACTATCTATGGCGCACACGGCCTCAGTAGTGAAGGGCATACACACGATGAACACCCCTATACCATTACCGGTATTTTAGCGTCGGGGCACCGGGTTGTCGATCGGTTGATTATCTCCAACCTTGCGAGTGTATGGCGTATGCACGGTGACCCCGGTGATTCGCCTGCTAGCGAACACGACGGAGAAATACACGATCATCATGACCATGACCACGATTTGGCAGGTGTTGAAGAGCACGAGCATCATCATGGCGAAGCACATGATCACGACCATCCGCCTGTAGACAGACCAGCCGATGAGCCCCAACTGGTTAAGAGCATGCTTGGCGATATCGGGTCGGGCGAGCGCGAAATCACCAGTATGCTCATCCAATACAGCAATCCAGCGGCCATCGGCATGTTTCCGCGGCTGGTTAACCAGCATTCGTCGATGCAAGCCGCATCCCCAGCCCTCGAGAGCGCTCGTTTATTCTCGCTGCTGGGCATCGGAATCGACTCGCTCCAGGTGCTCGCCTACGTGATTATGCTTATGGCTGCACTTAGTGTATTCATCAGTTTGTATAATGCGCTTAAAAGCAGAAAATACGATCTTGCCATCATGCGGGCACTCGGTGCATCGCAAGCAAAGCTCTTCGGCATAGTGATTGCCGAGGGAATATTGCTTACCTTTGTGGGTGCGGTAGCAGGGATTGCAATTGGACACCTTGCGCTTTACCTGATCGGGGCCAGCACAGGTAGCACGGCCACATTCTTGGAAGCTTTTGCATTGCTACCGCAAGAAGCAGTGTTGGTCATCATCGGTGTTGCGATAGGCTTTGTTGCTGCCGTAATCCCTGCAGTAAAAGCGTACAAAACATCGATATCAGCTACATTAGCAGGAAATTAGACACCCAATGAAGAAATTAATTATAATTGCGTTCATGGCAATCGGCATCCAAGCCGTCAATGCCCAGCAAAACGAGCTTTTCGGGGAAGTACCCGACCACACTCCCATGATGAACGATACGTGGGAAACCATCAATAAGTTGATGTATAAGGTAACCCATAAGGATGACCAGACCATATACACCCCACATTTTCCCGACGAACTGAAAGCGATTGATAAAAAGACAGTCACCTTACCCGGATATCTGGTTCCGTTGAACGGGGGCCGCGACCATGAGACGTTCATGCTTTCGGTTCTTCCGATTATGCAGTGCATGTTTTGCGGACAAGGGGACATCCCTCCAATGGTAGAGATTTTTATGAAAAAAGGTAAAAAGGTACGCTTTACCGAAGAACCTATTAAAATAAAAGGCACGGTACGCCTAAATGCAAACACCCAAGAGGGAAATGCAGAAATCCAAGTCATAGATGCTGAATTAATTCAGTGAACGAAGGCTTTTATAGCCGAATCTGATTACTAGCATTGTTTTAGGTGACTTCGGTCATCCCGTTAGATGTATCTTTTCATTACCATTGTCGGTGATGAAACCAAACACACTAATTAAGAGTACTATGCTTAAAAACATTTTAGTCCCTACCGATTTTTCCCACCATGCGTTAATAGCGGCGCGCTATGCAAGCCATATGGCACAACATTTCGAGTGGTCCATACACCTGATACATGCTTACACGCCGTTTTCGTCGTCTTTCGCTAACGAGAAGTTCAATCAGGAAATACTCGATCATGAAACGGAAAAAGCCCAGTCCAATATGGCGACCTTCCGTGACGAACTGAGCCAGGAGTTCCCGAACTTGGAAATCGTCACTTCATGTCTAACCGGAATGTTGGGCGATGTATTGCCAGCAATAGCAGGTGAAAGCAAAAATGAATTGATTATTATGGGCACAAAGGGTGCATCCGGACTTAAATACACCATATTGGGGAGCAATACTTTTGAAATTATCCGCAAATCCCCTATCCCCGTATTGGCCATACCGGAGACCCAGACAACCTTCCGGTGGGAAACAATCGGCTTACTGTCTAACTTCAAACAATCTGAAATCAGTGCGTTGCAATCAGCCATAGCTATAGCTGGGCTGCCCAAGAAATTACTGTTATTGCATTTGTTTGAAAAAGATAGCTATCGGGACGAAGATGACTTGACATCGTGGAAAGGCCACATTCAAGATCGCTTAGGCATCGATGAAATAGCTTATAAAACAGAAAACCTGGTCAACCGGATGGATGTCCGGGAAGATTTTTCCGACTACGTCTTTGATATGATTGAATCCGAAAACGTCGACGTATTGGTGGTGACGCAGGAAAGGAAAAGCTTCCTCACCAAACTATTTTCCAGGAGTTTGGTGAAAGCGATAGCACACCAATTGACGGTTCCTGTGTTTTTCCACAATATGCATCACCGGTAGCGTATATTTTTTATCCCCGATTTAAAATCGCTACTTCTGCACAGGCCACCAATGCGGCCGTCTCCGAACGGAGACGGGTATTTCCAAGCGTCACGCCTGTATAACCCGCTTGCGTGGCCCGTTGAATCTCAGCAACGCTGAAATCGCCCTCTGGGCCAATCAATACAACAGCCGGTTCTTCCGGCTGTAGCGTATTGCCAAGGTACTCCTTTTCTCCTTCGGCACAATGTGCAATAAAGCGCCTGGCCGAAAAGTCGTGTCCAATAAAATCATCGAATCTAATGGCGGGATTGACCTTCGGCAAGTAGGCGCTCAGCGACTGTTTCATGGCGGCTGCAACCACCTTGCGCAACCGTTCTAGTTTCACTTCCTTCCGCTCCGAATGGTCACAGATAATCGGAGTGATTTCATCCACCCCCACTTCCGTCGCTTTTTCTAGAAACCACTCCACCCGGTCTATGCTCTTTGTGGGCGCGATAGCCATATGCAGGTGGTATGGCCGTTTTCCATGGGCCAAGCTGACCTCAAGGATTTCCAGTACCGTGCGCTTAGGATGGGCATCCGTAATCACTGCCCTATAATACCCACCGTTGCCGTCTGCCAATTGTAGCTGCTGCCCTACCGACAGGCGTAGCACCCGTACCGCATGCTTGCTCTCCTCCTCGCTCAGGATAAAAGCCTTGTGTTGCGGTTGTATATCTGGGGTATAAAAAAGGTGCAAATCGCCGAGGTTATTCATCGTCGTCATCTTCGGAAACCGCAATCAGCTCCAGTTTCACGAACTCGATGTTCTGTTGGGTTTTTTTCATGATGATAAAATTGTATCCATGAAATTCCGTGTGCTCTCCTACATCTGGAATCTTATCGAACAAATCACTCACCAGGCCCGAAATGGTGTCGTAGCCGCTGCTTTCGGGCAATTCCCTAGGCAAAAACTCATTGACGTCGTGCACGTTTGCACTAGCATCCACCATATACTCCGTATCAGATATTTTCTCGACGATGGGTGTTTCCTCATCGTATTCGTCCTGGATCTCTCCTACCAATTCCTCCACGATGTCCTCCAGCGTTACCATACCCGCCGTACCGCCAAATTCATCCAACACAATGGCTATCTGTATGCGCCGCTGCTGGAATTCAGCTAAAAGGTCATTGATTTTCTTGGTTTCCGGAATAAAATAGGGTTTACGGATAATGTTTCTCAACATCAGTTCCTTCCCATTGGCTAGGATAGGCAAAATATCCTTTGTATGCACGATTCCGATGATTTGGTCGATATTATCGTCGTAAATCGGAATCCGCGAATACCCTTCCTTGGTAATGCGCTCAATGACATCTTTACCCGAGCAGTTCATTTCTATGGCAGAAATCTTGGTGCGCGGCACCATGATGTTTTTCACGATACGTTCATTAAAATCAAACACGTTCTTAATCAATTCGTGTTCAACCATATCCAACGCACCGCTTTCCCGACCCTGATCGAGCAAGTACTGCAATTCTTCCGACGAGTGGTGTGCCTCGCCTACGTTTACCGAAAATCCCATCAGCCTCAGCAACAGGTTAGCAAACCCGTTCAACACCCAGATAATGGGTCGAAACAACAAATAGAAAAACCGCAAAGGCAATGCTATGCCCATCGTGGTGCCTACGGGGCGCTGAATAGCGATCGACTTCGGCGCTAACTCTCCGAATACGATGTGCAACACCGTGATGATGCTAAATGCCAGTACGTGGCCCAAGTTCTTGGCGACCGTACCTGTAAGCTCGACATTGAACCAACCGAAGACCGTCGCGACGATATCTGTCATAACGGCTTCTCCAATCCACCCCAATGCCAAAGAAGATATCGTTATACCCAACTGGGTGGCAGCTAAATAGCCATCGAGATGGGTAGTGATGTGTTTGGCCATGAGGGCCACCTGGCTACCGGTCTTTATCTTAATCTCGATCTGGGAGGCCCTAACTTTGACAATCGCAAATTCGGCGGCTACAAAAAAACCATTTGCAAAAACCAGAAAAAATGTCCAAAAAATTTCCCAGCCCATTAGGTCATCGTTAGGTCAGCAAATTCCTTCTGGTACAAATCGATGCTTTCTTGTATAACCTGATACGCATACGAGCGACCAAAAAGACGTTCTATCGTCACATTTTTCCTTTCCAACGCCTTGTAATCCTGGAAAAAACGAACAATCTCTTTCATCGTATGTGGCGGCAGTTCGGATAAATCGTTGATGTAATTGACAGACATATCGTTTTTTGCGACAGCGATGATTTTATCATCTTGCTCGCCGTTGTCAATCATGTGCATCACCCCGATCACCTTGGCCTCAATGATACTCATCGGATACACATCGACCGAGCAAAGCACTAAAATGTCTAAAGGGTCTTTGTCATCACAGTACGTTTTTGGAATAAAACCGTAATTGGCCGGGTACATCACCGACGAAAACAGTACACGGTCCAACTTGATCAGCCCACTTTCCTTGTCGATTTCGTATTTCGCTTTCGATCCTTTGGGAATTTCAATGATGGCGTTAACGGATGATGGAACGTCATCACCGGGAGATACTTCATGCCACGGATGCAATATGCTCATTCTGTGCAGCAATTAAGGTTATTGATTCTTAGTTTCAATGTCTTTCTTGTTGTGTTGCAGCTTCCTCCTGATCAACGCAACCAATATAGGGGTAAATGAAATGATGATGAATCCAACAATAATATATTCGATATAATGGATGATTTGGGGAAATTCACGTCCCAAAAAAAAACCGGACAGCGTTAGTACCGACACCCAAATCGCACATCCAGAAACGTTATACCAAACAAATTTACGGAAATTAAGTTGCACAATACCCGCTAATATAGGAGCAAATGTACGTATTATCGGCACGAAACGACCTATAATCAATGCCGCCCCGCCATACTTATGATAAAACTCTTCGGCCATGACCACGTAGCGCCGTTTAAAGAGCCACGTATCCTTACGTTTGAAAAGCATCGGCCCCGTTCGCCAACCAAACCAATAGCCTGTAAAATTCCCCAGTACGCCCGCTGCAAACAGCCCCAAGCAAAGGGTCGTGATATCCACGCTCAACATACCCGAAGCACAGAATAGACCGGCCAAAAACAGCAGGTAATCACCCGGAAGGAAAAATCCAAAAAAAAGACCCGTCTCTGCAAAAACAACAAATATAACAAGATAGAAGCCTCCAGACATCAGCAATGCTTCCGCATCCAGCAATTGTGAAAAAGAATCCCAGAACTCTTGCATATCTATTAGTTACAAACTTACGTAAATTGCCTTTACCGCCAAAACACTTTATGGCCTTGTAATCGTGTGTTTACAATGCACACTTGTGCCAGTTGGCTTATGGCATTAGCTTTGGGTTATTTCAAGGATGGCTTGCTTTATTGCTTCTGCACTTTCTGCAAAGGCTTCTTGGCTCAGTTTAAGCTTGGGTCGGTTGAAATCGATATCGCCCACATGATCGATGGGAATCAAGTGGATATGCGCATGGGCAACTTCTAAGCCCACCACTGCAACGCCAATCCGTTCGCAGGGGTACACGCGCTTAATGCCCTGGGCAACAATCTTGGCAAAAATCCAAAGCCCCATGTATTCATCGTCCCCGATATCAAACAGGTAATCTGTTTCCCGTTTTGGGATGACCAACACGTGCCCTTTAGCGAGCGGATTGATATCTAGAAAAGCCAAGTAGTCATTGCTTTCGGCAACCTTAAACGCTGGGATTTCGCCGTCGATGATTTTCGAGAATATGGTGGGCATATTTAAATGAATGAAAATGAACAAATCGTCTTTGACAAACTTAGATAAATTATTGATATCTTGTTTGTTTTTTTGGCATCAATGAAATCGCTACGCTGAGTTCACTTTTATATGCAATATGTAATCGCGTTGCATATAAAAGCAATGCAGTGGTCCCTCCGCTGCCATTGAGCGCTTTTTCATAGCGGAAATGTAAAAAAAAGCGGCTATTTATGAAAATAGCCGCCTATGATATAGCTTCGGTATGTGCGGTTATGGCAAACCCGCACATAACCGTTACATTACTTACCTGGAAATATCCAAGATTTCAAGTTCTACCTGACCCGCCGGCACCTGTATCTGCGCCTTATCGCCAATAGACTTACCGAGTAATCCCTGTGCAATGGGCGACTTGACCGATATCTTCCCGGCCTTCAGATCGGCCTCGGTCTCAGACACCAATTGGTATGTCATTACACTCCCATTCTTCACATTTTTAAGCTTTACGATAGACAACGCCAACACTTTCGATGTATCTAAGGTAGATTCATCAATTATACGGGCATTGGCCAGGCTCTGTTCTAGCTTCGCAATTTTCGCTTCATGCAGTCCCTGGGCGTCTTTTGCCGCATCATATTCGGCATTTTCAGACAAATCCCCTTTGTCGCGCGCCTCCGCAATGGCCCTAGCAATCTTTGCCCGGCCTTCCGTTTTGAGATACTGCAACTCTTCTTTGAGTTTTTCCAATCCCTCTTTACTGTAATACGTTAATTCTGCCATAATTATGAATTAAAAATAAAGTCAAAAAAAGAAGCAAGACCATACCGTCGGAGGTATGGCCTTGCTCGAATATTACGAAGATAGGGATTACTTTTTAATAAACAAAAAAATAGTGAATACTTTTAAGCCCTTAGTTGGGATTATCCACAAACTTATACCCCATACCCCTTACGGTCTGCAAATAAGCAGGTTTATCCACATTGAGCTCTATTTTTTTACGTAGGCGCACAATGTGCATATCGAGCGTCCGGGTATTTACATTGGAGCTATAGCCCCACACGACTTGCATCAGTTCGTCCCGGCTGATAACCCTCCCTACATTCTGCAGAAAATAGAGTAAAATCCGATTTTCAAGAATGGTGAGTTCAATTTTCTTGCCATCGCGTATCAGCGAGTGGATATTGGGATGATGTTGGGTTTCACCGAAGGTGTAAAGGTCGGCTCCCTGGCTGTTCACAAAATACTTGACCTTATTCTCGATCATGGCAACAAGTACGTCCATGCTGAATGGTTTGGTGATGTAGTCCGACACACCGAAAGTGTACGCATCGATTTTGTCCACATCCTGCGATTTGGCCGTCATCATGATGATGAGGTTGGTAAATCCCGCCTCGCGCAGATCGGCACATATCTCCGCGCCCTGTTTGCCGGGCAGCATCCAATCCAGCAACACGATATCCGGCTTTTGTTCCAGTATCAACTGTTCGGCCTCATCCCCATTACCGGTTTGTACAACCACATAATTTTCCGATTCGAGGCGGTGCGCTACCAGAAAGCGTAAGTTTTCGTCATCTTCGATGATGGCTATTTTGATGTTCTTATACATATCTTTTATACCATTTCTTTTCAAGTAAAAAACAAAATCGAAAACCGATCACAAAGTAATCAGTCTAACGGAAATACGATACTAAACGTCGTACCTTTACCCAATTCACTTTCCACGGCGATATTTCCGCCCATGAAGTTAACCAATTCCCTGCAAAATGCAAGTCCCAAGCCTACGCTGCCCTTTTGGTTATATTGATTCTGTACCCGGTAAAACTTCTTGAATATATGTTCCTGCTCTTTTTTTGCAATACCGATACCTTTGTCAGAAAACCGCATAGACACCTGCCTCTTCACCTGCTTCACCGTGATATCCAACATCTTACTATCCGGTTTGGAATATTTATAGGCATTATCGATTAAATTTTGAAATATGCTCCCCAATAATACGGGGTCTACATACAACTTCTTTTTTACATCTACTTTGCACCGGATATTCAAATCATTGTACTTAATTCGGGTAGCCGCCAGCACTTTATCACAAAATTCGTGCAAATTCACCGCTTCCCGCTTCATCTTAATCGATTTATTCTCTATTTGCGTAAAAGACAGGAGTGTATTCATGAGGTTGTTCAGCTTGTCGGCTTCCTCATCCAATATCTTCCCGTAATGCCGTCGTTCATTATCCGAAAGCTGCTTAGCACTGTAAATATTGTTGCCTGCAATCTTAATTACGCTTACAGGCGTCTTAAATTCGTGCGTGAGATTGTTGATGAAATCGTATTGCAGTTTGAACATTCGCCTATTCACATAAAGATTGCGGTAAATCAAGTAGGCGACAATAGCCAACAATAGGTATATCCCAATTACCCCCGCCATAACGGGCAGGAAGCGCCTGTTTATTTCCGATCGCAAGAATGGCCGACTGGAACTGAAATAAATCTTATAGTCGGCCAATGCACCAGGCAACGGGGTTTCCGTGGTCAATAAATTCGGATCGGTATCAATCGATTCGTAGACCAAGGGTTGTATCTGTATCCGCTGGTACAACTCGGGCACCGTGTTCGTAAGCAAAAGCTTATTCGGGTTGATAAAATAGGTCAGTACATCCTGCTCGTACACAGCACCGGGCACGTGCTGCCCGTACATCAACTCCTTGTAGGTTTTGAGATCGTCGCGCCGCGGAATATTCATGTATGATATTTTCCCCGGTGTTACCGAATAGAACACCTTAAAAATGTCGTCATCGTGCAATGCTTTGGCCGTGTCTACCCGTTCGATAAAGGCAGCGAATTTCACTGCCATGTTGTTAAAATCGTCCGACAGCGACAGCGGCAATTGCCTATTATGGTTCACTGTGGTCGACAAGCTATCCGACTTACCGTGCGTACTGAACTGATAGACCCCTTTCGGATACACCACTAAGTTATTAGCAGAAAACCCATAATCGATATCCTCATTATTGCTCAACGACACGTCATAAAATACAATCCGCTCCACAAAGGGGTAAGTGAGCAATACACTATCCGCATATAAGGCCACCCCGGCCGAATCCAAATAGCCCTGGTAGAACGATATTTCGGGTATGCGGTTGTGGAAAAACTCATTGAACGGACCTATATTGTATTCGAGTACCTCCACTTTGCGCGACGAAAACTCGTTTTCGACATAGGTTACCGTGAGGTCGCGTGCGAGAAATGTGGCCACGACAAATGACGCAACAACAACGACGATAAAGGCGCTAACCAAGATATAGTTTACGCGGTACGTATTGCGTTGATGTGTCATTTCAAGTACTTTTCGAAAAAGTCGCCCAGCTCACGATAAAGCGCTATCCGGTTTCCCTCGTTGCGAAAATAACGTCCCTCTTCTTCGCGCAACATGTACGTGATGGGAATGTTACGCTTCCTAAGCTTCTGCACGAATTGATTGGTTTCATTTACGGCGCTCCGACTGTCCCGGCCGCCTTGCGCGATGAATACGGGGATATCGATATTTTCAGTATGGAACACGGGCGACATTGCCTTAATCAAGCCCGGCTCCTTCTCGGGGTTACCGATAATCTCATAGTACATTTGCAGGTAAGGTGCGAGGTGCGGCGGAATTTCCTTGAGATATGTAAATAAATTTGTAAAACCGGAGTAAGACGCTGCACAGGCGTAGAGGTCCGAATTAAAACAGGCTCCATGCAACGCAGAGTATCCACCGAAACCGGTGCCATAGATACCGATTCGCTTCGGGTCGGCTATTCCTTCTTCGATCAGCCAGCGCACGCCATCGGTGATATCATCTTGTATCTCGCCGCCCCACTCCTTGAATCCGGCCGACCAAAAGGCCTTTCCATACCCCCTTGAACCTCGGTAGTTGACCTGGAACACCGCAAACCCCCGGTTTGCAAAAAACTGCACAACAGGATTAAACCCCCATTTACTTCGGGCACTTGGCCCACCATGCGGATACACTATTACAGGCACTTTCGTGCCCTTCGCATTTGGCGGCAACGTGAGATAGCCTTGTATTTCTCGGCCATCGCGCGACTGATAAGCAATGGGTTTCATCTCAGCAAGCAAACAATCGCGCAATGCCGGACTGTTATCCGCCAGTTTCACCATTACATTGCCCGACATATCGAAGTAATAGATAGCGCCGGGATCTTCGTCGGTAAATGCCCGTACAATAAACCGATTACGGGCCGTATCGCGATCGAGTACATCGATTTCATAATCGATCAGTTTTTTACTGATAGCGTTATATACCTGTGCTGTTTTCGTGTCGAGAAAATGCCGTTGTTGTTTCCACGTGGCGTAAGTGGCATAGGCCATCTCGCCACGTTCACTGGAGTAACCACCGTGGTCGATATCGACTTCGGGGTGTCCGTAGATCACCTCAACCTCATTGCCCGTCTCCATATCGATCTCAACCAGCGCCAACTTGTCACGGTTCAAATTAGACAATGCAAATACATGACTCCGTTTTCTCGACGAAAAGCCCAGCGGCATGATCGAATTCCGAAAGCTGTTGCTCATCACCGGCCGGAACGGCTCGTTTTCCGTATCGCGGTACAACATTGTTTCCTTCACACTGTCGCTGGCTAATGCCAACCGTAATTCGCCATTCAGGTCGGCGTACCACCTAATGATATTACCGGGGTTTTTTGCAATGAGTTCTTTCTTGCAGGCATCGATGCGGAGCCGATATACGTCAAAAACAGAAGAATCCCGTTCATTGAGTGAAATCAGGAAGCTATTGTCGATAACCTTGGTGGGCAATATCCAGCGTAATTTCACGGTTGACGGGGGCATCAGGTGGCGTACCGCCAGCGTTGACCGGTTTACGGCAAACACCTGCAAGCTATCGTGCCGCTTGTCTTTGGTAAACACGAGCTCATCGTCGTTCGCCCAAAAATAAGAATGAATGCCCCAATCGGTTTCAGACGTAATGCGTTGCGGCTCCCCCTCTTCTCCAACACATATAACATAAATGTTATTCTCATCTCCATACGACCCCAAGTAGGCGATATATTCACCGTTGGGCGATATCTGGAAGTTGGTTTTCTCCGGCGCAGAAAAAAAATCCTCCACAGGAATCAACCGTCTTTTTTTGCCATCGCAACCGTTTAAGAAGCATGAGCCCGCTATAATGGCAGTCAAAAATAAAACAGTGCGCAGCATAATTACAATATTCCCTTCACTGATCAATCAAAGGTGGAAAATTTTGTGGTAAAAGGGCGCTATGCAACCTTAATTTTACACGCTTAAATATCCGCACTTAACTTTAGATATCCAATTGGCTGTTCGATTAGTTTTCTACATATTGTGTATCTTCGCGCCATGTATCTGTACAATGTCACGATCATCGTGGAAAATGACATCCGCGACGCCGTAAAACAACATCTTGACGCTGCGCTGTTTCGCAATCTAGAGCCAAGCGCACCGTTCTCGCTGTTGGAATTATTGGATTCCCCGCACGAGGGGGCTACCTATTGTGTGCAGTTGCGCTGCAACGACAGGGCTGACATTATAGCTTTCCAAACCGGCGATTTAGCCTCCCTTCAAACCGGGCTCAACGGACAGTATCCGGGCAAAGTCGTTTTTTTCGACAGTATCATGAAATACCTCAACAATTAATGGAATGACCTTTAAATCGACACCCATACCTGATCTTATTGTTATCGAGCCGCAAATCTGGCCTGACGAGCGAGGCTATTTTATCGAAACCTACAACGAAAAAGTCTTTCAAGCAAATGGCATCTGCGAAACCTTCGTGCAAGATAATCTCTCCTACTCCCATCGGGGGGTACTGCGGGGCATGCACGCCCAGGCTGGACCCCAAGCGCAAGGCAAGTTGGTCCGGGTGCTACGTGGCAGCGTGTTAGATGTTGTCGTCGATATCCGTAAGCAATCAGAAACCTACGGAAAGTCCTTTTCCATTACACTCGATGCAGGCCAAGCCAATGCCTTGTGGATACCGCCTGGCTTCCTCCACGGCTTTTTAGCACTCGAAGACCATACCGTGTTTGCCTATAAAGTAACCGGGTTTTATGACAAAAGCGGCGAAGTTGGTGTACGCTGGAACGACCCGAGCCTGCATATCAGTTGGCCCATGGCTGTCGATGAGTTAATCGTCTCGGAAAAAGATAGCCAGCTGCCATTGCTAGAAGAGATTACGAGTCCGTTTTAACCAGTTCGTCCTCATATTTAGGATCGTATTTCACCTTTGGAGTAAGGTAATGGAGCAAGATGAGGCGTGAATAGCGGTAGTTAAATGGGGCAGAAACAACGATAGCTACTAACAGCACCGTTAAATATACCCAAGGCGACTCACTTTTAGTTAGCTCGTAAGTCAGTAACCCAATGATGACCAGTTGCGCCATTGAGAGCCCATAACTCACATACATGGCTGCATAGAAATAACCCGGCTCAATTTCAAAGCGGAATCCGCAATGAGGGCATACGTCGTTCATCCGTTGCCGTTTTATCCCATACGCGTTACCTACAAACATGTGTCCAACCCGGCACTTCGGGCATTTGGACCCCATGATCGCCTTGATCCTCGAGGTACGGTGTGTCGGCATAAGCATCTTAATTCAGCACGATGGGCTCATCGTCCATGGTCACCGTCTTCTTACTGCGATATTTTTTATACCACAGCACACCCACGCCAACCGCTGCCAAATAAGGTATGGCCAACAAAAATAAAATTCCCTTATTGAGGCCTTTGCCTTGGTTGTTGCCATTTTGGGTAGCGTTTTCGGCGGTGAGCGTACACATGGCACACTGCGCGTCGGCACGATCGGGGACTACTGCTGTCAGCGTAGCCGCCAACAACATCGCTCCTAAGAAACGCTTCATGAAATTCATAGTGCAAACTTAGTTAAAGTTGCATGGATATGCAAACGATATCGGGTGCCGAATTAGCGATGCTCCTCAAAAACCTCAAATCGGTCCCAAAAGCCATCGCGGGGCAAACGGGCGACCAGCTCTATGGGTTCATCTTTTACGGGGTGTACAAAAGATAACTTCTTCGCGTGCAGACAGATCGTCCGCCGCAGGCTTCCCCTGGGATAGCCATACTTATGGTCGCCCACAATGGGACATCCCATTGAGGCCAATTGTGCGCGAATCTGGTGTGTACGGCCTGTCAACGGGTATACTTCAATGAGGAAATACCCACCCAACTCCCCCAACAATTGATAGTCCAACTCGGCGTATACCCGGCCTGGGGCCGATTCGGCGTGCACCTTGGTAATATTCTGTGTGCGGTCGCGCGACAGCCAATGCACGAGTTTCCCGCTCGGCTCTTCGGGCGGTTGGCGTACCACTGCCCAATAGGTCTTATGGATTTCCCTGTCTTTGAATAGTCGCTGCATGCGCTCCAAACCCTTGCTTGTCTTAGCAAACAGGATCAGGCCACTCACAGGCCGGTCCAGTCTGTGCACCACACCTACGAAAGCACCATTCGGCTTATCGTACTTCTTGGTGAGGTACTTATTTACCATATCTTCCAACGGTTCATCTCCGCCTGGATCGGCCTGCACCAAGTACCCTGCACGTTTGTTTACGGCAAGCAGATGATTATCTTCGTAGACGATGTCTTTATCGGTAATAGGCATATTCCAGTATCTTCACGTTACACGGCAAAGGTAAGGATTTAAGGGGTCACCATCAAGTCCACAAACTCATGCACGGGCGTGGTGGATAGGGCATCGAAATCCAGTGATAGCTCCGCTATCAGTCGCTGCTGCTTGGCTGGGAATACGCGGGCAAGATTGGTTCTGAACTTTGCTACCAACACCGGCATCCCTTCTTCACGCCGCCGTTTGTGGCCAATGGGATATTCTACCACCACTTCATCCAGCACGGTACCATCGGTTAACGTTACAGTAAGTGCGTTGGCAATCGATCGTTTTTCAGGATTGTGATAATCTTGTGTAAAATCCGTGTCCTCCCTAGCTTCCATTTTGTTGCGCAGCACGTCGATCCGGGGGTCCTTGGCGATGTGGTCTTCGTAGTCGGCCGCGGTCAGTCTGCCGAAAATCAGCGGTACAGCGATCATGTATTGGATACAGTGGTCGCGATCAGCCGGATTGTGTAATGGTCCTTTCTTATCGATGATGCGGATTGCAGCTTCATGTGTACGGATACGGATATGCTCGATGTCGGCCGCTGTCTTTCCTAGTTCATTCAGTTTATGATGTAGGGTCATGGCTGCCTCCACGGCAGTCTGGGCGTGAAATTCTGCAGGAAATGATATTTTGAAGAGCACATTCTCCATCACGTATGAACCGTATGGCCGTTGAAACTTGAATGCGCTGCCATTAAACAAAACATCGTAAAAGCCCCAGGTTTTTGCGGTGAGTACCGACGGGTATCCCATCTCCCCTGTTTTGGCTATGAGCGCCAGGCGCACAGCCCGGGAGGTTGCATCTCCCGCTGCCCAAGACTTGCGGCTCCCAGTGTTGGGAGCATGCCGATACGTGCGTAGGGAATGGCCGTCAACAAACGCTAGCGACACGGCGTTGATTAGTTCATCACGGCTCAGCCCCAAAAGTTTACCTACCACGGCCGTAGAAGCCAGTTTCACGAGGAGTACATGATCGAGACCAACCTTATTAAATGAATTTTCGAGTGCCATTACCCCCTGTATCTCGTGGGCACGTATCATCGCATCCAGCACATCATGCATAGTAATGGGGGCCTTGCCGTGGGCTACTGCCGTACGCGATAGCCAGTCCGCTGTCGCCAATATACCCCCCAGATTGTCGGACGGGTGCCCCCACTCGGCAGCTAGCCACGTGTCGTTAAAATCGAGCCAGCGGATCATCGCGCCGATATTGAAAGCGGCATGTACGGGGTCCAACTGATATGCTGTACCCGGCACTTTGGCACCGTTGGGCACCATGGTGCCCGGCACCACGGGACCCAGCAATTTAGTGCACGCCGGATAGGTCAGCGCTTCGAAGCCACAGCCAAGTGTATCCAGTAAGCAGTAATGGGCGGTTTGGAAAGCCTGTTGGCTAGTGATTTCGTAATCCAGTACATAATTAACAAGGTCAACGATCACTTGATCCGTTTCTATCGTTTCTTTCGAATGGTGTAATGACATGGGGTTATCTAATTCTAGTTTATTTCTTATCGAAAAATGTGTTTTCCACATTATCTGTTTTTCAGTGAGATAAAAGGCACGGGCTCCGGGCCGGTATAATTCGCGCTGGGCCGGATAATCTTGCCATCTTCGCGTTGTTCGATCACATGGGCGCTCCACCCCGTAACCCGTGCAATAACAAACAGCGGCGTGAAGAAGGAAGTCGGTATGCCCATGAGGTGATAGGATACCGCAGAAAACCAATCCAAATTTGGAAACATCTTCTTCTCCTCCCAAAGTAGCGTCTCCAGTCGCTCGGCAATCGAAAACAATCCCATATCGCCTGTTTCTTCCGAAAGCCGCCGTGCCACCCTTTTGATAACCGCATTCCGGGGGTCGGAAATCGTATACACTGGATGACCGAATCCAATAATCACCTCCCTGCGTGCGAGCCGTTCTTTGATGTCTTTGGCAGCCTCATCAGCGCTGGTATACCGGCTTTGGATTTCGTAGGCCACTTCGTTAGCACCGCCATGTTTAGGACCCCGGAGTGCTCCAATGCTTCCTGTCACACACGAGTAGATGTCTGACCCTGTCCCTGCGATTACGCGGCCAGTAAATGTCGATGCGTTGAATTCATGTTCAGCGTACAAGTTTAGCGAAATCGCCATAGCTTCTGTCCACGATGCCGATGGGGCCTTACCATGCAGCAAGTGCAAAAAATGGGCACCGATTGATTCATCGGCTGTTTCTACCTCGATGCGTTTGCCATGATGGGCATAATGATACCAATATAACAACGCGGAAGCATACGAAGCCAACAGCTTGTCGGCAATATCCCGTGCACCCACCGCGTTATGATCATCGCGCTCGGGATAAATAGTACCCAACACGGAGGTATACGTACGCAGCACATCCATGGGATGCGCTGCAGGCCGGATCTGCTCCAACACGCTTTTCGCTATTTGGGGCAACCCACGGAGCCCTTTTAGTTTTTGCTGGTATGCCTGCAATTGTGCTTTTGTAGGCAAACGCCCATGGATAAGCAAGTGGGCCACTTCCTCAAAAGAAGCCCCTTCCGCCAAATCGAGGATATCATAACCCCGGTAATGCAGGTCATTGCCACTCCGGCCCACCGTACATAATGCGGTATTACCTGCCGCGACGCCAGATAGGGCTACCGATTTCTTGGGCTTGAATCCCGATTGTTGGTTGCTATCACTCATACGTTATTATTTATATTTTATAATTAGGCCTCTTCCTCAAATCAAACTTACGACTAATGACTTACGACTAAAACCAATGACTTACGACTAACGCCCATACAACTCATCCAGTTTCCGTTCATAACCATAATACCCGATGCTTTCGTACAGTTCGGCACGGGTCTGCATCGTATCAAGTACATCCTTTTGTGTGCCATCTTTACGGATATGGGTATAGACATTCAATGCAGCCTTGTTGGCTGCCCGGAATGCCGACAAGGGATATAACACCAGCCCTACGCCCGCCGCTTCCAGTTCAACGACACTCCACAGCGGGGTCATACCAAATTCTGTGATGTTGGCCAGTACCGGAAGTCCAGTGGCATTTGTAAAAGCGCGGTATTGGGATAGTTCGGTTACCGCTTCGGCGAAGATAAAGTCGGCACCCGCTTTTGCATACGCCACTGCGCGCTCCACTGCCGCTTCCAACCCTTCATTCGCCAACGCATCCGTGCGAGCACCGATCGCGAAGTATTCGTCTGTACGCGCATCCACGGCAGCCTTCAACCGGTCTGCCATTTCAGAGGCGCTCACCAATTCCTTATTTGGACGATGGCCGCAGCGTTTTGCCCCTACCTGATCTTCCATATGTATCGCTGCTGCTCCGGCTTTAATCAGGCTTTTCACCGTCCGTGCCACGTTGAATGCCGACGGACCGAACCCAGTGTCTACATCCACCAATATCGGCGTATCGCATACGTTGGTAACGCGTTCCACATCGATCAGTATGTCGGACAGCTGGGTAATGCCCAAATCGGGTACCCCGAGGGAGCCTGCGGCTACGCCGCCTCCCGAAAGGTATATTGCCTTAAACCCTGCCTGCGTGGCGAGCAAGGCGTGGTTGGCATTGATAGCACCAACAATCTGTAATGGCTGCTCTGCCTGCATGGCTAAATGCCAGCGCATCCCTGCCGAAGAGGTATTTTCATTCATCGTAGCCTATTTTTCGATTTCGGTAAATATAAGGGATACGAATGACCTGGGCAAGCTGCGTCAATAAAATACTATGCTTGCATAATAAAAAAAGTTTGTCGATTTTTGTGAAAAACCAGTTGTCATGAATATATTAGTTTGCATCAGTAATGTCCCGGATACCACATCGAAGATTACGTTCACGGCCGACCACACGGCACTCAACACGACTGGCATCCAGTACATCATCAACCCATACGATGAGATCGCCCTATCCAGGGCCATCGATTTGACCGAAGGCGGCGATGGCAAGGTCACCGTTATCAACGTTGGCGACGCGGCTACCGAGGCCACCATCCGCAAAGCTTTGGCCATCGGCGCCCACGAGGCGGTACGCGTAGACGCGGCACCCCGCGACGCGTGGTTCGTAGCCCACCAGATTGCTGACTACGCTAAGAACCATTCGTTTGACCTCATCCTTACCGGCCGTGAGTCGATCGATTTCAATGGTACCCAAGTAGCTGCTTATGTTGGCGAGTTGTTGGGGATCCCTTCCGTGTCGACCGCCAAGCGCGTGGACATCGAGGGCAACAAGGCTACGGTAGAACGCGAAATCGAGGGCGGCAAAGAAGTCCTTTCCGTGCCGCTGCCGCTGGTTGTCGGTACCGCCGAAGGTGTTGCCGAACCCCGCATCCCGAATATGCGCGGCATCATGAGTGCCCGCACCAAACCGCTGGAGGTCATCCCTCCGGTATCGGTACCCGAACTCTCTCGCATCGTTAGTTACGGGTCGCCCGAACCTCGCGGCAGTGTTACGCTGGTCGATGCTGGCGAGGTAGAAAAACTGGTCGACCTGTTACACAACAAAGCACGGGTAATTTAATGTAGCAATAAACCAAATGTTAACTCACGCAAAAACAGCAGCACATGTCAGTTTTAGTATATACGGAACATACCGAAGGGAAGTTTAAAAAATCGGCATATGAGGTGGTCTCCTATGCAAAGGCAATTGCCGACCTGATGAGCACCACGGTTACCGCCGTATCTATCGGCAACGTGGATTCGGCCGAACTGGCCGCACTAGGCAATTACGGCGCTTCCAGGGTGCTTCACGTATCGTCCGAACAGCTTACACAATTCGTCAATCAGGCCTATGCTTCGGTTATCGCTGCAGCGGCGGAACACACCCAAGCCGACGTGGTGGTCATCTCCAATACGTTTAGCGGCAAAGGGCTTGCTCCGCGCGTTGCCGCCAAATTGGATGCGGCATTGGCCGACGGTGCAGTGGAACTACCCGAGGTCGATGGCAATACGCTCAAGGTGAAGAAAACGGCGTTTTCCGGGAAAGCCTTCGCCGTAACCGAACTGACCGCCCCGAAAAAAGTTGTCGCCCTCAACCCCAATGCGTTTGAGGTACGCGAAACCGGTGGCAGCGCAGAGGTGGATGCATTCACCCCTGACATCCCGACAGACGACCTCCAAGTGGTTATCCAGGACATCGTCCGCGCTACGGATAAAGTCACCCTACCCGATGCCGAGATCGTGGTCTCCGCAGGCCGCGGCCTTAAAGGCCCCGAAAACTGGGGAATGATCGAAGAGCTGGCGGACGCACTTGGCGCGGCTACCGCTTGTTCCAAACCGGTATCTGACGCCGGATGGCGCCCCCATTCGGAACATGTGGGCCAAACCGGAATAGCCGTTAGCCCTAATTTGTACATCGCCATTGGTATTTCGGGGGCCATCCAGCATTTGGCAGGTGTGAGTGCATCGAAAACCATCGTGGTCATTAACAAGGACCCCGATGCTCCCTTTTTCAAAGTAGCCGATTACGGTATCGTGGGTGATGCTTTCGAGGTTGTACCCAAACTCACGGCAGCCATAAAAGCGTATAAAGGCAACTAAACGGTTGATTTTTCGATAACAATTCGCATCTTTGTAATCCTGCATCCAATCAGGTATGAAGAAGATTAAACTAGATATCGTCGGTCTGTCTTACAGCCAAACCCAATCGGGTGCCTATGCGCTCGTGCTTGGTGAAGTGACTGGGCGCCGTCGGCTGCCTATCATCATCGGTGGGTTCGAGGCGCAGGCAATAGCCATCGAAATCGAAAAGATGAAACCCAGCCGCCCGCTTACGCACGACCTGTTCAAGGCCTTCGCCGAAACGTACCATATCCGTATCGATGAAGTTATCATCTACAACTTGGTAGACGGCATCTTCTATGCGAAAATCCTCTTCAACGATGGCCATAAACAAACCGAAATTGATGCACGGACATCGGATGCGATTGCGCTAGCGGTTCGTTTCAAAGCGCCGGTATACACCTATGAATTTATCTTGGCGTCTGCGGGTATCGTCATCGAAGGCAACGATTTTGTTTTTTTGGAAAACATCGAACCGTCCGGTACCGACACGCCGGAGACCATGGTCACGAACGATGTCAAATCTTCTTTCGCATCCATGAGCGATGAACAGTTGCAAGATACCCTGTCAAAGGCGTTGGCGGACGAGCTTTATGAGAAAGCAGCCCGGATAAGGGACGAAATCACGCGCCGAAAATCTTCGTAGATGGTGTGAGAAAGAACCGTTAGCTAGCCACCATGCCGATTAAGACGCGATTGATCGTGATGAATTTCCTCCAGTTTTTTGTGTGGGGTTCGTGGCTCATATCGCTGGGCAGCTATATGGGCGGCCAACTCGGGTTCTCCGGATTACAAATCGGATCGGTCTACTCCACCATGGGCATCGCCTCTGTTTTTATGCCCGGCTTGCTCGGCATCGTCGCCGACCGGTGGGTGAATGCGGAGCGGGTGTACGCCGCAGCACACTTCATTGCGGCTTTTGCGCTGATTGCTGCTGCAAATGTGACGGATTTCCGCGCATTTTACAGTTTCATGCTACTCAACTCACTGTTTTATATGCCAAGCCTGGGGTTGTCCAATTCGGTGTGCTACAATGTGCTTTCGCGGCGGCAGTTTGATGTAGTCAAGGCCTTCCCTCCTATCCGTGTGTGGGGTACGGTTGGCTTCATCGTGGCCATGTGGGCTGTCGACCTTTTGGGGTGGACCCAAAGTAACAACCAGTTGTACGTGTCGGCGGGGGCTGGCCTGTTTCTGGCTGGCTACGCCCTTACTGTTCCGCCATCCCCACCCTTTCTTGACGAAACCCGCAGAAAAACGCTGGTGTCTTCGTTGGGATTGGATGCATTTGTATTGCTCAAAAACCGAAACACCGCGCTGTTTTTCATTTTTTCGCTTTTATTGGGCGCTGCATTACAGATTACCAATGCATTCGGTGGCCCATTCTTAAACGACTTCAACACCACGTATCCCGACTCATTTGGCGTACAGCATCCCAATCTCCTGCTCTCTATCTCGCAGTTATCGGAGACCTTCTTTATTTTACTGATTCCCTTCTTCCTTACCCGTTTCGGTATCCGAAAGGTGATCTTATTCAGCATTATCGCATGGGTGCTCCGGTTCGGATTGTTCGGGCTCGGGAATCCGGCCGACAAACTATACCTATTAGTACTGTCCATGATCATTTACGGCATGGCATTCGATTTCTTCAATATCTCGGGCTCCTTGTATGTAGAGAAAATGGCTGAGCCAAAAATTCGCTCAAGTGCCCAAGGTCTGTTTATCATCATGACCAATGGTTTCGGCGCCATTATCGGCGGTTATGGAAGTGGGTGGGTGGTCGACCATTTCACCGGCGCCGACGGCATCCGCGACTGGCCGAGCATCTGGTTTACCTTTGCCGGCTACGCCCTGGCATTGGCCATCCTTTTCTTATTGGTATTCCGCGACCGGCAAATGGGCACCAAGCCGGCTACTTCCCCATCTTGATGTGAATGAGGCGCCCGTCTACCGGCAACTGTTCTACAGACGTCACCTGTACCAACTCGTGGTAGCCCGGATATAAGGGGTTCAATAAGCAATTGAATTCCTTGGGATTGACGGCTGATCGCACCCGGATGCCCAGGTAATCGGCATTCCGCATCAAACGGTCGCCAAGCCGTTTATTTTCCAGTTGTCCCAGTTTCATCCATTGCTTGGGATAGGCCGAATCGGGCAAGGTATAAATTAATCCCGGCTTCTCCGTCAAATCGATTTCCATGATAAACAACTTCGGTGGAATGATAGTCGCATCGAAATGTACTAGGTTTTCTAGGTAAGCCAACGAGCTGTTTTCGCTGGTGTATAGCATATAAGTACCAGGATTGTTCCAGCGCCCTCCAAATTTGTAGGCACCCATACCGGATAGGTCTGTGGTTCGTTGTTTGGTTTTGGCGATCCGGTAAAGCCGCATCACGAATAGACTCCCTCTTCAATGCGCCCCAGCACGGTATCGACCAACCCGAGACCCGTCGGCAAATGAAATAACTCCAATGGCCGCATACCGTTCATCGATCGATTGGGTGTGATTAACCAGTCGCGCACCTTGTCTTCATCCTCAAAAACAGCCACCGCATGCTCTACCACTTTGGCAATTTCAATAATGTGTGAAGACGTGTGCCTGCCCAGCCGATCGTCAGGCTGCTTGCGCTCAATAGTCTTCACCGATAGATCAAGCACTCCCTCCACAAAGTGTTTCTTTGGCACGCCGAGGAAAGAAATCAATGCATCGAGCGACTCGCGCTTTAACCCCGCGTTACTCAATTCGATGAGGTCGAACTCCGTTTTTACGGTAACGCCAAGGACGTCCTTACCGCCTAATAGCGTTGCGACATCCCAATAAACCTTCGTCTCCTTTTTATTACTCGTTGCCATACGCGACATTTTATCCAAAGGTAGGGATAATTTGTCGTATTTCAAAGTACGCATAACTGGCAAGTACGTTTCGACTCCTCGGTATACTAACCAGCCACCTACACGGCCTCAATAAAAAACTAAAAATATTTGCATTTAATATCTAAAGATACTATCTTTGGTTTAACAAATTTATTTTCTAAACCCTTAAAAAGACCAGACCATGGGAATCCAAAAATTAAAGAGAAGGAACTTCCGGCACCTAACCGACAACGAAATCGAAAATCCGTTGCTCCCCTTAGTAGAGCTGTGCTGTAGCAAAACATCGCTTGACTATGTGGTAGAAGACACGCATCGCTTCATCAGAGCGACCAGCGGAAGCAACATAGGCTTTACCGGCCGCGATTACGGTGAAATGTATTTCTTCTACGAAAGATTCTGCAAACACATCGACCTCCCCTATGTATTGATGAGTCGCTATCCCGACTGGCAACTCGCCAAAGGCAGCCCGCTCTATCGGGTCACCGTTCAAGGCCGGTCAAAAGAGGTTTATGACGGAGATATGTTCGGCGGCACCACCATGCGGTTCGATAAATTAACGCAAACGGAATTCTGGAACCTGCATCAATTCATGAAATCGTTCTTCACCTTTAAAACGCTCTTAGCATGGCAATCGGCATTAGACGACATGATGCGCTGCACATTCGGCGACGAAGCTTTCTCGCAATACAATGAAGAATCCTTCCAACTTTTCGAATACCTCGATAAACTGGGTGAGGCGATGTTCCTCGCTTATCTCATACGCGGCAAAGACTACATGTTGGGCCACTGCGCCGAACGGTATGACAATAAAAAGAAGAAACTGGTGGATGCAGACAGCGTCTGAGCGCCCAAATAGAAACTAAACAATTCATTAAGTTATAATATCCTAAACATTACATCATCATGAAAACCCAGAAAAAACTAAGTCACAAACATTTCCGTTACCTCACGAAGAAGGAGTTCAAGGATCCGCTGTATGCGATTGCTGATTTCTGCCGTTCCACCTGCTCCCTAAGCGGATATAAGGACGATATTAAAGAAATAATATCTACCTCAAACGCATTCCCACATAGGCGGAAGCCAATAGAAATCAGCAACCTTTTATTCTCGTGCAAGCAAATTGTGAAGCATATCGAACTGCTATATGTGCTATCACACAGGAAAGTTGATTGGACAGTCCGTCCCGATGTAACGTATCATAAACAAACCTTTAACCTTCATGCACATTGGGTACATGACGAGACCTTATACAATGGGGCGTACCTGAACTTTGAACGACTTAAGCTCGCTGAAATGAGAGACATCGGCATCTTCATCAAGAAATTCTTTAACTTCAAATCACTAAGAGAGTGGTATAGCACGATGGACGAAATATCGGAAACTTTTTTCGAGGAGTATTCCCTTTCAGGCTTAATTGATTATGCTGAAGACTACCCCAAGATATTTAGCTATTTGGAAAAACTAGCAGACGCTATTTTCCTAATCTACGCTACCAAAGCTAGAGAACGCATCTTCAAATACTATATAAAAGAATTTTCTTTGGAGAAATACCTTGAAAAAGAAGAACCGGAAGTCGGAGACCAACCAATGGGGCCTGCCACTTCGGCCGCGGAAAATCCGGCTACCGATGCGGCCGATGATGATGCTTAGCATCCGAAACCGGTCAATTCAATTTGCAATTATTCCCCGGGCGGCGGGCGTAGGACGTCGCTCGGGGGTGATTGCCTGCTACAAAGTACCTTTCCGGATAATTATGCGTACCTTTGCAGCCATCCGCTCAAAATATCCGTATTAGACCGGGTAGCGATGTTGTTATGTATTCAACATCTTTAATATTAACATTTTGCAATTTACATCATTGAATCTCTCCAAGCCCATTATGCAGGCCTTGGAATCCGCGGGTTATGAAACCCCCACCCCCATACAAGAACAAGCGATTCCCATTATATTACAGCGCCACGACGTATTGGCGTGTGCGCAAACGGGTACCGGCAAAACGGCTGCCTTTTCGCTGCCCATCATCGAGCAATTGTTGGTGAAGAAACATGAAGGAGCATACCGTGGGCCCAAAGCACTCATCCTTGCACCCACGCGCGAGCTTGCCATACAGATTGGTGAAAATATCGCGGTGTATGTCAGTAAGACCCACCTGCGGCATACCGTCGTATTCGGTGGCGTGTCTGTAGTCAACCAAATCAAGGAGTTACGCAGGCGTCCCGAAATATTGATAGCCACTCCCGGCAGGCTGCTCGACCTGATCAACCAACGGGAATTGTCGCTGCAGGAAGTCCGGTTCCTCGTGTTGGATGAGGCCGACCGCATGCTTGATATGGGCTTCATCAAGGATATACAGCGTGTTATTGCGATGATTCCGGCCAATCGGCAAACGTTGCTGTTCTCGGCAACCATGCCCAAAGAGATCGAGAAACTGGCCAGCGACATCCTCCGCAACCCGAAGCATATTGCTGTTGCGCCCGTGTCCTCCACGGTAGACACCATCAAACAGGCAGTCTACCCCGTAGCCAAGCCCGATAAAATCGACCTCCTGGCTCACCTTGTGCACGAGGAGCAAGGCGGTAACGTATTGGTTTTTTCCCGTACAAAACACGGGGCCGACAAAATTGTCCGCAAACTCCGGAAAGCCGGCATCACCGGTGAGGCCATCCACGGCAATAAATCCCAGCAGGCGCGTCAGAAAGCACTGAAAGCATTCAAGGCCGGCACCATCACCGTATTGGTCGCTACCGATATTGCTGCACGGGGTATCGATATTGACAAGCTGCAATTGGTGATCAATTACGACTTGCCAAACGAGCCGGAAACTTACGTACACCGCATCGGCCGTACCGGTAGGGCTGGTGAGCTCGGCACTGCCCTGTCGTTCTGCGATATCGAAGAATGCGAATACCTGTGGGACATCTGCAAGCTTATTAAGCAACAGCTGCCGATGGTAACGGATCACCCTTATGTACCCAAAAACCTAGCGGAATACGAGCAAAAACCAAAGCCGGTGTCGGCAATGGCCAATCCAAATAAAAAGCGGAACAATAAACGCAGGCGGCCGCAACGTTACCGCGCCGCCGTATAACTTCTTGTACGGTTATCGCAACAGCATGTGGAAGCGACTGGTTTAGGTAAACGAAAGCCAGTCGCTTCCATTTACATAGTCGTCAATCACCTTCACGCGATTGTCTAGGTAGAGGTTGGATACGAGGTGTGCTATATCCCGCCGCAGGTGTTCGATGCTACCGATTACCAAATCATTCCGGAAACCTTCGTTGGCGAGGGCCAACACGTAGCTTGCGGCGATAACGCGGCTGATGATTTTTCCCAAGTCAACCAACTTCCGCTGCATAAGCCCTTCGCCCGGCGCAAAGTCCAGCGTGTCTTTCACATGCACCGAGGCGTCGCGGGTAAGGTCATAGGTGGCCAGAAATGCAGCGAGGTTAGGCTCCTTACCTTTCCGCATCTTCTTCAATATCATCTCAGCAATCTGCGTATACAGCATCTCATTAGACCCTTCGAAAATCTGGAATGGCCGGCTATCTACTATACCCCGCCCGGCAATATGGCTGATCTTGTAACCATTGGCACCAGATACCTGCAGGCAGAGCTGCGCGGACTCCTGCATCAGGTCGGTCACCAACGCCTTCATCGCGTTGGCCTCAATACCTTCCATGGCCAGGTTATGGGCGATGCCACTAATCTGGCTGCTGCGGTGGCACATGGCCGAGCAGATGGTGTATGCCGCCTGGATACGCGATAGCTGGAACTGCACCGAATCCAGCGCCAGCAAGTTACTGCTGCCAACCATGCGCTGGCTGCAATGGTTAATCGCTTCGTCAAGCATCCGCTTGATGAAGCCCATCCCCATTCCCGGAAACTGCATCCTGCTGCGATGCAGGATGTCCAGCATCATCTTTATCCCCGTGCTTTCCGGCAGCAAGCGCT
The DNA here is from genome assembly GCF_035556095.1 of Parapedobacter sp. Lineage (GTDB taxonomy): Bacteria > Bacteroidota > Bacteroidia > Sphingobacteriales > Sphingobacteriaceae > Parapedobacter. The sequence continues at coordinate 62,988 of NZ_DATMFT010000026.1, forward strand.
GCTGCCCAGGCACGCGGATATCAATCGTATTCAGCCCATAAGGGATCATGTAAAGTCCCAGGTTATTATACAGCCGTTCCACTTTGATTTGTTGGGCTGGGGCAGCGTTGTCACTGATGAAAAAATCGATGTCTCGGGCCAGCTCGCCATTGGGAAGCTGGCCACGCGCCGTCACCAACCAGAAATCGGCCTGCCCGGTAAGCCCTTGCCAGTGCTTGGTACCGGTGATGTGGTAGTCTCCACCTACCGCCCGGTATGACGTGCGCATATTTAGGGCGTCACTTCCATAATCCGGCTCGGTAATCATCAAACCGCCCATGCACTGCTGCGTCAAGAAGCGATCGAATATCGATGCCTTCACCTCTTCACTGGCATATTTGGATACCGGTTCCAAAAACAAAGCGATGTTGATGCCGAACGTGAGCGAGAGTGGTAGCGATTCGTACGAAGCAGCCGAAAGCAGCGCCAAGCATTCTTTAACAATACTCCCCCTGCCGCCGTACTCCCGCGGTATTGCTACCGACAGCGGCACTTCATCCATGATGCGGGTCCAAACTGCCGCGGGAAGCCCCCGCTGTAGGCTAAGCTGGTTGATATCTGCCTGTTCGTAAAAAGCTTCACGGAGCGCCCGCTCGAAACGTTGTATAAAAACAGCCAACTGATTCCCGTCCGCTAATTGATTCTCGTTCGCTATATGAATTGGTGATGATGTCAATGTATATCTGTGTGTTGAGTATTCTACAAATTTACGAAAATAGTTGAGCTAGCCTGCAAGCGATTCGATAAAATGATTTGCATCATCCGTAAAAAAACCTATTTTTGCGACACGTATTGGGAAATTAGCTCAGTTGGTTCAGAGCACTACCTCGACAAGGTAGGGGTCACAGGTTCGAGCCCTGTATTTCCCACGATAGTTGCTAGCCGAGTGTTATTATAGGATAATATTCAATTCGTGCAGCCATATTTGGACAGCCGCGTGTTGAGCGGACTACCTTAGTAGAGGCACCATCGCTCATAAGGCTTACGATCCCGCTTTCTACAATTCCGTTATTCAAATATCCCCTGATCAGTTCAAGCAACCCCTTATCGTCGATGTGCCAGCATAGCAGACCCATCACGTCCTGTCGAAGAACCTCTCTAGGTCAAATTCCACGACACTCGTAAACGCTGCATTCAGGTGTGACGGTATCCGGCGTACGGCTTGGTGAGCATTTTGGGCCTGAAACCGTAATTGTCTGCATTGAATACCGATTCGTAGTACGGAGACAGGTGCTGGTGGACGGCTTGCTATACCATTCTGCTGTTTAAGGCTTCCGCCCTATAGCATGTCCACCATATCTAGCGCACAATTAGGCTGCCAAGAATAGAATGCCCCCAAAAAAGTTAGACGCTTTTTTGGGGGCATTTTTTGTGAAGGTGAAAAAGAAGCACGCTGCGCTATCTGAAAGCATTTTTCTGCTATTCTACTTGTTCATCCGTTTTCAAATAAGCCATAATGTCAACGACCTGTTGCTCATCCAAGTGTTCAAAAAGACCAGGGGGCATCATAGATACAGATGACACCTCCGTTGATAGGATAGTAGACTTGTTTATTAGCACCGGTTCTGTTTGTCCAACGGTGCGAAGCGACAACTGCCGTTCGTCCTCACCAACCACATTTCCAGAATACGTCCGACCGTCACGGGTGTTGATAACCACCATCCTGTAGTCGTCCTGGATTTCTGCACTTGGTTCGAGCACATTCAATAAGATATAATTCACATCTCTTCGGTTGGAACCAGTAAGATCGGGCCCCATCACGCCCCCTTCTCCGTACATCTTGTGACAACTTCCACATGTTTGTTGAAATAAAGTCTTTCCGCGTCTCACATCAGCCTTAGCCAATGCCTCAGGGTTAAGCATCGTTTGGTATCTTTTATAGGCCGCCTTGTCACTAGCGACCGTCTCAATGGGCCCCCATACCTCAATAAAACCGCTACCAACCACGCGGAGGAGTTGTCGGGCAACATTTGCCGGCACTTCTTTTTTAGGAATTCTGTTTGCTTTGATCTCGGCAGTTAGCATGTTTCCAAACCGTGCCCGTGAAGCTAGTGTTTGTATCGCCAAAGTTTTTTCTTCCGGGGAGAAGTTAGTATAGCCGTCGATTAAAAGGCGACCTAACAGGGCGTTATCAAAGGCTGCGATTGCACGGATAGCATCTTTTCGCATGGCCGGTTCCATCAATAGCTCAGGCAAATCAGCGGCTAGCTGCTGTTGCTGCTGGGCGGTTAAGGTCTGGAGTGCTTTTTGTCGTTGTTCTAATGGGGCTTGCTTATCCCTGAGCATTTTAAAGGCCAGTTGAGTAGCCTCCCGATCGCCGAATAAGCCGGAAATTTTCACGGCGAGATTCTGTATATTTTCATTACCGTGCTGTAACTTTTCAGACACTTTCTTCCAATTAGCGGGCATTTTCAAGTCCGTCCGTCCCTCCATTCCACTGAGCATCCCGGTCAGCAAATCTTCTGTATTGCTTCGTTGCATACCTATTAGCGCAACGAGCCGTTGCAATTCGCCCCCGTCCACGGCCCGCCTAGCGATGTATTGCGTAACTACGGGTATACGAGAAACCCCGGCTAGAGCCAAGAACCTGCTAGCGTTTTCTGACATCAGCGGTTCTATACCGTACCAGATCATCTTAGGCAGATTGTGGTCTGCCTCGTCTTCGTTATGCTGCAGGAGGTTATTGGCGATGGCCCATTTTGGTTCGGCATCAATCCGCTGCAACGCAGCGGCCAGATATAGCCGGACCACCGGCGAACGGTCGCGCAGGGCCATGGACCGGAATTTTGCCAATGCTGTGGCAGAGGGCGACCGGTCTTCGCATAGCAGCTGAATAGCCCACGACCGTACATAAGGGTCTTGGTCATCCAATGACTTCTCGAGCTCACCGGGAGTCAAGCCCCCCGTTATGTGCAGCCCCCACATTGCTCTTAACCGCCAATCGGTGGTCTTATTCTTTTTAAAAATAGCCTTCAGCTGATCATAGGTGTGAGTTTGGAGCTCACCAGCAGCAGCCCGTTTCTGCAAGATGCCTCTAGCCCTCCGGGCATGCCAATCGCTGGTATTGGTCTGTAGCGCTACGAGTTGCTCATCAGTTAGGCTATTCAAGTCCTCATATCTTCCTGGAAAATCCTCTGCCAACGATTCAGAAGGCATGACACGAAAAATACGGCCGGTCTCCGAGTTCAGCACCTCCTGTCCGCAGATATCCGCATCGTGCCAATCGAGGATATACAGCCCGCCATCTGGACCGATTTCCATGCTGAAACCCACCCACTGGGCATTGTTTGCCGTCATAAACTCATCTCCGTGTAGGCCTTCATATCCTGAACCTTTGGGCACAAGTACATCGGACAGCACCGCATGCTCATGGATATTAGCCATGAAAATCCGGCCGTGCTCTTCTTTAGGAAAGGCGTCCGACTGGTATATCCTAGCTCCTCCGTGGGCGGAGCTGTGCCTATGGTCAGCAATGGTCTTGATATCTTCGTAAACGTATGGGTTGAAATGCCGCCCGCCCTGGCGGTGATAGATCCCCCCCGGTATTACATGCCATAAATGAGGGATTACACACGCCGTTATAAACAGCTGGCCCTTCGCATCGTAATCGATACCCCACGGATTGCTGAAGCCGTGTGCAACCGCCTCAAAGCGGTGCTTAACGGGATGATAACGCCAGACGCCACCGTTAATATCCACACCATCGGCTTCAAGCAGATCTTCGGGAAATGTATCGTTGTGGAAATATAGTTTGGCATCTCCGTCGGGTTTCCGGATCTTGGATGGTGTTGCAAATCCCTGTAGCCCATAAAGCCATCCATCCGGCCCCCATTGAAGGCTGTTCAGCGTTTCATGCCTGTCGCGTATGCCCCACCCGGTAAGCAAGACCTCAACATCGTCCATGTCGGCTTTATCGTCACCATCCTTGTCCGGCACAAACAACAGGTTGGGAGGGGCGCCCAGATAAAGGCCATCAAATCCCACAGCAATGGCAGCCGGGAAAGCCAGGCCTTCCATGAACACTTTCTGGCTGTCTGCCTTCCCGTCGCCATCGGTATCCTCCAGAATCAGAATACGGCTGGTGCCGGCATTGGAAAAACCGTGTCCGCGCGACTCATAATCTTTGTTTTCTGCTACCCAAAGACGTCCTTTATCGTCCCAACAAAAAGCCATCGGTTGTGTCATCATCGGCTCCGCCGCCCATACGTTCACCTCATACCCTTCTTTAACGGTCATGGCTTCGACCGCGCCCTCCGGCGTTAAAAATTTGGCATTCCGACCCTCCGCCTGTGCCAGCGACCAGAGTTCGGACACACTGTTTACGCCAGCCTTTCCTGAGAACCGGCTCCATGCTTCGTTTATCTCCATTTCCTTCCGTTCGCCCGTATATACCAACAGACGGTGTTTGATGGTCTCGACCTTCCCTTTCTCTAGATTCCAATCTTCATCACGGGTATACGAAGGACCGAGGCCAAGCTGGCTGTCTGCCCGCCATTTGTTGGGAAACCCTCGATTCTCAGGATGGTCAAAAACAGCCACATGTACCCAGTCCTCCCTGCCTTCTATTTCCATTCCGACATCTGCCCACATGGCTGCCCGTCCTTCGGCATGCTCGTTTTTGTTCCGAGCAGCATTAACGATTTCCCCCTCAATTCCCTCCTCCCAAGGCATCCGCACAAACAGGCCGCCGTAATCGTATTTGCCTATAGAAAGGTTTTCCAGCGCTTTACCTTTCCACTCCAGGTCCAGTAAGTACTGACCGCCGATCAATTGAAGGGACCAGGTTTGGGTTTCTTCCATCACGGGTGTACCCTGCTCGTCGATAAGTTGGTAAATGGTTTGCCATTTCACCGCCTCCCCGTCGTCTTCTAAGGTGCTGGATGCTATTCTTTTCCAATAATTGCCCTCCGGATTATGGAAAAAGTCTCTCCCGTTGACGCGCGTAAATCCCCAATACAAACCTGTTTGATGTTTATGGTGCCCCGGGCTGTATTCGGTTATTACGCCCTTGCCGTCAGGCGCAACAATGGGGTGGATGTACGGTCGAAAGTCGGCTTTGGCATGTTGTACCAAGATCGGTTCATCGACACCTTCCCTGAAAACGGCAATCGTTTCGTCAGCGTCATTTTTCACCAATTTCAACGGCACAGGTGTTGCCTCATCCTCGTGATCGGCCGTCTTAGACGCCGGCCCACAGGCATACAGCAAACCGCAGAAGACGGTTAATAGGACGTGTGATACACTGAATGATTGTGTGAATACACTTATCTGTTTTATTTGCATTGTAATTGAATGTTTTATCCGGGCGCATAAGCCGGGTAGCTGCCTCGCCGAAATATGTATTATTCGTTCCTTATCTCATATTGCGCTCACCTAGCTGAGCCACTTCCAGATCGTTCAAAGCCGACCCCCACACTGTTATTCCTGATACATGTGCATCATTTACGTCGTTCCATCCATTATCGTCTTTGAACAATTGGAGTTCAGAACGAAGTGCATAATCGCCATCTTTCCAGCTTGCGTCCGCACTTATGGCTTTGATCAGCTTACCGTCGAGATATATTTTAATGGCTTTTTCCAAATTGACCGAATAGACTACATGGTGCCACGTACCTCGGGTCATATTCGCACTGGCGGAGTTCCACCAGCCATTAAGGCTCAACTCACCGTTAGGGCTAATGAACAATTCGCCATTATTATTGGACTCATTGATGTCTGCTATACTGAACCATCGGAAATCAGACAAGTTAATATTCATTGCTACGGTATATTCATTCACATAATTTTCGCCTATGCCGGGCTGAATCCCATGCCGGCAGGTAAGATAGGATAATTGAGGAACAAATATCGCTTTGTCGTTGGCATGCTGTCCGGCCACTGGTCGAATCGGATTCCCCCCGTCCAAAGAAACTCCAATCAGTGGCTGACCTATGGTCGCCCCAAACAGATCAGACACATCCTCAAATAACCACATCCCAGACAGGATTAACGATCGGTAAATGTTCAAACCCCGTGTTTGGGTGGTTACCGCCGCATTTCCGGACGATGGGACAACAGTCCAATAACAGTTTGCGCTCCCCTCTTTAACAATACCTGCAACCTGAGCGGCACTTAAATCAACCGAAGATACATTTCCTACATTGAGTTCAAAAGTATTACCGCTGGCAAAATTAGAATTGGTCGATACTTTCAAGGTGTAGGATTCTATACCTTCCACCTCTGTCCAAGAAAAAGAATACGACGAAGTTTCAGATGTGTTTAAATCGATAGTGTATGCTGACGCAGGTGCTTTTAAGAAAATGACTTCGCCCGCTGATTCGGGTATCGTAATTGGAACATGCGATACCCAATCGATGGTGTCAAGTATGAACACATCATTCTTCTTTGGAACAATTCGCAACGTTAACCTTACATCAGTCGCGCTTCCCTTTGTTATATTCTCAATAATAAAACTCGGTACGTCTCCCGATTCGTCACCGGTTTGTACAGCGCCGTCCTTATCGGAGTACGCATACGAATAACCCAGGCAATCGAATGATACACCAGATAGCTTCCTTTCCCATTCGATTAGGGCAGCAGCACTTGACGTGGTTATTTTCGGAGACAAAAGTTCCATCTGTTCAAGGTCTTCCGACGTATAGGGCACCAGCGATATCTCTTTCGGGACGGACCTGTTGCCGTCTTCATCTTCCGTATATATTTTGAACGTATACTCGCCAGGCTCGGATAGCCCGGTTATGTTCACCCAAGAACAGACACTGTCTATCACTAATGGCTCATCGAAATACGCACACTCGATGACGGTTTTTTTTGCTTTGGCCAATTTCATTTGGGACGACGGAATGCGCCCATTTCTGGAGAAATCTATTTCGACCCGTTCAAACCCGATTTTCCCAGCGACCGTATCGAAGCTAGCTGGATAAATAGTTTCTTCTGTAGCAAATTCTTTCAGCGAATCGAACATATCCGTACAAGACGAATGGGTCAAAATCACTAAAATCGATAGCATTGCAGATAAGTATTCTTTCGTATGCCTTTTCATGCTATATAATATTAAATTTTTCATGGAGTACTGGTTTTTTTACCATAAAGAGTGATTTCGGACAACACCTCGGGTGTCCCGCCAAAGCCGCTAATGGCCTCATAGCGGAACCACCTGGCTGGCTTTGTAAAAGCTGGGGCCTCGGGATACATCAAAGCCATATCCCCCGCGGCACCCATCTTAGCAATTTCCAGTTCACTGATTCCCGAAGGAACGGGGATGGTATGCTGCGAGATGAACTCCCACGCTCCCGTTTCTTCATCCAGAAAATACATATTGTACCGGTTGACATTCACACCCTGATAATAGTATCCCTTAACATTCGGGTCGTAGGGTACAGCATTCAGGTCGTGCCGTTGATTGGTGACGATCCGGCTTAACTCATAATAATCTCCCAGGTCTATAATAAAGTTCCAAGGCGAATTTCCATCTGCGATTTTCCCGGTACGCCCACGCCCTCCGGTGTGCATGATATCCATAGTCTCACCAATCGAGACGATACCGTTGATCACATTCAGCGATTTTGCTTCAAATGCATCTCCAAAACACATTGGCACCCCTCCTATCATATCGTTGGCATTCGGCAACCGCCAGCCGTCTTTTTCCAGTAGGTGATCGTTCATCACTTGGATTTCTCCCACTTCAATCCCGTCCGTGATGTTACCGTACGCATCGCCGGCACGGATATTTACCGTAAGCGATTCGTCGTCAGCCAAGCGTACGTTGTCTATGATTTCTTCTACAGCAGCTTCCTTGGATGATAGCACCCATGTAACATCCCGCTTCACTCCAGCTTTATCGAAAACCATATCAACATAGATGTTCACGGTTTGTTGAAGTTCGTTCTCCCAGACGACCAGAAAGGAATTAAAAGCAGGTGTGACTTTAACCGACTTTGTGATCTGTTGCAATGCAGACTCAGCGGCCTTGACCGTTATGGATATTGAAGGAGAGCGGTTCCCCGCCCTGTCGATGGCATATAACTGGACCGTGCGTTCAAGGGTATCGGCAAAGCCATATATATCCAACGAGTCGGTAAAATACGATGCCGCAAAAACACTTTTCTTCCCGCTATTATTCACATATTCCGCATTGATGCTGATGATATCTTTATCTGGAGGCAGGCTGTAGAATACCCGTGCACCACCAACTAGCGGTTTAAATGTTATATACTCCGGCGGCGATGGTGCAACGCTATCATCTCCGACGATCTCAAACCGTTTATCTTCCTTACAAGCGACGAACGCCAGCAGGAACAGTATACATAATAAGAAATTTTTTATAATCTTCATGACGATATTCTTGATATTTACTACAAAAATTCGTTACCACCCCGGATTTTGGACCAGGTTATCATTAATGGTGAGCTCTCTCATATCGATAGGCCACAAGTAGTTTTTCCTGAAAAAACTATTCTGCTGATATACTGTCCGTACGAAGAAAGTGCCCGCGCTAGTTCCTTGATTATTCCAACCCACATTTGCTTTGGAGAACTCGGTTATCGCGCGTTTATAGCGAACAACATCCCAATATCGCTGTCCTTCAAACGCCAATTCGTTGTCCCGTTCGCGGAGGATAATCTCCAGCATGCCTTCTTTTGTGGTGTGTTTACCAACAGTTCTCGCCAGGCGGGGATCTGACCAAACCTCCTCCACATCGGGTATTCCGGCGCGCCTCCGGACTTTGTTGATCGCAGCGTAGGCTTCCTCGGTCGGCATATCGGCGTACTGAACCAACGCTTCTGCTTTCATGAGATATAGATCTGCCATGCGTATAACCGGATAGGGGTACCTTACCAACCGCGCGGCATGTCCTGCCTTCGTGTCGGGGTGTACGAATTTCTGAATACCTATTCCGGTAGTAATGTACTGTACACCAAATTTGGCATATCTGCCGCCGGGCTGTTCCGCAAACATCGAGGTAGCAATCCGGTTGGAATGTGAACGGAAATATCCACCTGTAATCCCAAGGTTGGCATAAAATCTCAATTCTCTATTTAAATACAAATTGACAACCTCAGCACCGGGCTGTAGCAGTCCCCGTGTCCGTCCATACCTCGGGTCGTCCATGGTCGGCGTGGTGGCAACATCGTATCTGGCGTTATAGTTATACGTCAGGTCTTCCTCTATCGGGAGGCCGTTGTCCGTATAATAACGTTCTGCAACGGCAAAAGTAGCACCCGAGCTGCCTAGGCACCAGTTTACGTCATAAGACCCCCCGAATGAGTCGTACCCTTCAGGCAGCGGGATATTCGTAATCGATTGCCAGTCGTCGACTCCCGCCGGATTGAGATTCGAAAACCCCCATATCGTCTCGTTGTTCCATGCATCCACAAGAAGCATTCGAAGGTCATAGAGCGTGCTCATGTTTTCAGTATTGGCATCATAGTCTTCACGGTCGTAGGTATAGATATTCTTGTCGTACCTATATAACCCCAAATTATTACGTTCGCATATCTCGATGGCTTCATTCACGGCATCCAATGCATCTTTCCATTTCTGTTTATCGTAAATCTGGGGGAAAAAAGGTCCGCCATCGACATCAAGAAATTGGCTGTAATCCGTGTTACCGTTAAAAAGCGGGCTTGCTCTAAACAATAATATGCGCGCTTTAATGGACTTCGCCACAACCTTGTCCACCTGCCCATACACATCGGCGTTTGCCCGCTCCCTCAAACCGGGGAGGGCCTCATCGATCAACCTGATAATATACTGGAAGCACTCTTCAACCTTCTTTCTACGCGGATACATGTCTTCATCGGCCGCATCGGCGGGGGTCATCTTATCCGCTATCACCACAGGTCCATAATGTTGCACCAACAAAAACGTGTAATAAGCGTGCAAGAATTTGGCTTGTGCCTTCCAGTCTGCCTTTTCTGTTTCAGACATGTCTCCCACCGCATCGATATTTGCCATGAAGAGATTGGTGTCGAATATGCCCTGGTATAAACTCTGTACGCCACCTGTACCGGACCACAACCCCAACAAGGGATTATCGACCGACTGATTCCCGCGATTAATTACATCCGCCAAAGCACGGTTGTTGATTTGATTTTCTAAATAGACCCGGTACTCATCGCCCAACGCATATTCGCCAGTTAAATGGCTATTTATTAAGGGCAACGAGTGATACACCTTTGACAAGGCGTTCCATGCCTGCTCTTTTGTCGAAAAAATGTCTTCCATGGTTACCGTGTTATCCGGAACGACCTCAAGAAAATCAGAACATGAGCCCATTAACACCGACAAATACGCGGCAAAAAATATCCATATGCTTTTCCGTATCATTGAATTTAGCTTCTTCATTTTATTATTTTTTGTCTTCAAGTTGAAGTGCTGATAAATTAAAGGGACAATTGCAGCCCAATGTTGAAGGTCCGGTTGAGCGGATAGTTCAGGCCATTGCTACCTACTTCAGGGTCCCAAAGCTTGAAGGCACTGAGTACGAAAACGTTCTCGCAGCTGAAATAAACGCGCCCGTTAAAAATAGTTTTCGGATTCACATAATTATACCCTATCTCCAACGCTTTCAATCGCAGGAAGCTCCCATCGCGCATCCACCAAGACGATGCGGTGGAATTATTCTGGATGACACCGGTAGATAGACGGGGAAATGCAGCGTGCATATTAGGATTCGTTTCACTCCAGTAACTATCAGCTACGAAAGATAGCGCATTACGCCTGTTCGTAAACGGTGTTACAGCGTTTGCATCGATGAAGAAGGACTTGCGCCCGGTACCTTGGAAGAAGAATGAAAAGTCGAACTTCTTATAACCCATGGAGGCACCGAAACCATACTGGATCTCCGGAACGCCGGGAAATCCCATCGGCACAACGTCATAACTATTGATGATCCCGTCGTTGTTTATGTCTTTGTACTTGATATCACCAGCCATATACATGCCCAAATCCTGGATGGGCGAATGGTTTATTTCAGCTTGATCGATAAACAACCTTTCGGCCACGAGTCCATACAACTGGTTTATCGGCTTACCTGTGTGTCTAAGATAGTCATACGGGTAGTTTGGCTCATCCAAATAAATGTATTCGTTTGTCGCATACGTTAGATTGGCCCGTCCGGTTAACCAGAATTCCGGGCTGAAGGAATGCTGAAAGTCGATAGAACCGTCAATCCCCCGTGATGTTGCTTTGCCCGCATTGCCGGAAGGTGAGACGCTCCAGCCCGACGTAGAAGGGATGTTGGAGCGTATACTATATATCCTGCTCCGGACATCCTTGAAAAAGTCCACATTAAGGTTTAATACGCCGTCTTTAAAAAAGCCGAGTTCCAGGCCTAAATTGACTTTATCGGAGATTTCCCAAGTCATGTCGGGGTTACCCAGACGGTTAACGTTGTAACCGCCGTAAGATGTCTGGAAGGAGTTGCCCCACGTATAAGCACCCCCACTTCCTACCGAAATATCAGAAAGGAACCAAAAGCGACCTGCCCGGCCCGCTATCGCATCATTACCGACCTTCCCGTAGGTAGCCTTCAGTTTGAAATTACTCACGACATCTTCGATAGGTTCCCAGAACGACTCATTGGAAATCAACCACCCGCCCCCCACGGATGGGAAAAAGCCGAATTTGTTCCTCCCGGTAAATTTTTCCGAGCCGTTGTACCCATATACAAACTCAAAAAAATACCGGGTATCATAAGCATAGGTGAAGCGGCCCGAATTACCGAAATTCCGCTCGGGTAATGTCTCGAAGATATCGCTGCTGTTTCCGCCGGTTAACAAGCTCTGTTCGGCCGTTAACACGGTCATCAGGCCAATATCATGCTTGCCGAAGCTATTGTCCCAGTTTAAGCGTCCTTCAAAATAATAATGGTTTGTTGCGTCCCTATACGGCTCCACTCCTCCCAGGTACGCCCGTCCGGTAGTGGGATTTGCACTAAAGAGACTGTACTCATTTAAAATGGGGTTGTATTCGTCCACCACGTAATAATAAGGCGAGTACCTACGCTTTGCCGTGTAGGAGCTCCACGTCGTAGCGGAGGCTTTGGCCTGAAATTTCAGCTTATCCACCAAGAAATCCAGATCCTGGTTCAAGGTCGCCATAGCCGTGATGGTATTATCATCCCGATTTTGGTAGCCCATCACCATTTCGGCATACGGATTCGTCATGAGCGCCCCGGCATTAAAGATGTTTCCAAACAGCGTATGTTTGGTGAAGAGATTGGCCTGGTCGGGCTCAAATACCGCCGGAAAATCGACTGGATTACTGACCATGATCATATTATATATCTCCGTTACCGAGCGATACGGGCCGGTATAACTCTCAAAACGACCACTTATCCGCGTATCGAGCGTCGTCGTTTTCGAAAGTTTAAATACAACGTTGCTTCGGAGGTTGAATCTGTTAATATTGATGTTACTGTTGAAGTTACTACGATTATCCACATTCAACAACCCTGTTTCATGATCGTAGCCCGCCGAAACATAGTACTTAGCCACGTTGCCACCGCCAGACAGGTTCACATTTCCCTTCGTGTTATTGGTGAAGGGCTTAAAGAGTTCATCAAGCCATTGTACGTTAGGATAAACCATAGGGTTCACCTCATTTTCCGTGCCTTGGATTTTTTGCTCACTATAAAAAGGGCTTTCATTAGCTGTCCTGGTTAGGAGTGCTTCGTTGTACATTTTCATATAGGTAACCCCATCAACAAATTCATTCATTCGTGTAGGTGTAGTTACCCGTGAGTCAACCCGCACGTTTATTGCAACAGGCCCCTCCTGACCTTCCTTAGTTGTTACAAGAATAATTCCGTTAGCACCTCGCGGGCCATACATCGCCGTTGCGGTAGCGTCTTTCAATACGGAAAACGACTCGATATCGTCCGGCGGTAGGCGCGCCAGATCGTTAGTTGTTGCTTCGAAACCGTCAATGAGAATTAACGGGTCGGTTTTGTAACCAAACGTTGTCACACCTCGTACAAAGAATTGTGCATTATCATTACCGGGTTCACCTGTGGTCTGATAAGAGATTACACCTGGGATCCTACCCGCAAAAGAGGCTGTCAAATTGCTGTTTGGCCCTTTCAATTCCTTTACATTCACCGTTTGGATCGACGAGATCATACTCGCCTTTTTTTGCTTTCCGAAGGCAACGACCACAACTTCATCGAGCTCTTGCTCATCTTCTTTCATCCGCAATGAAATAACCCGTGATTCCCCGACTGTTATTTTTTCTGTTTTATATCCGGTAAAGGAAAAAACAAGAACAGATGTATCGCTCGGTATCGACAAGCTAAACTCTCCATTCATGTCGGTCTGTGTACTGACGGTAGTCGCACGTACAGCTATGCTCACACCTGCCAGCGGTGAGTCGAAATTATCAAAGACCTTACCTGACACCCTGATATCTTGTGCAAAAAGCGGCAAGAAACAAGTGAGTAAAAATAAGGTTAGCAGACTATGCTTGTGTTTTTTCATAATTAAACAGAATATATTGGCTCGTTATCTATATGCGTGGGCATCTCGCTCGATATTCTTACAGAATCGCGCATAACGTCACCGCTTTTTTAACCTTTGTACTAATTTATCATTGTGAATACTATCAACCGCCAATCTATCATAATCTAGAACTAATCGGCTAGTGCGGTTCTACTAATTCAACACCTTTTCACAATTCGTTGCTTGCTTCTTATGCGCTTAACAGGCCTTGTGTTTAACATCATGTTGCTTATTGGACTTTCATAAAAAATTGTCATAGCTAGTCGTTACGTTTATATGATTACCTAGTTTCCATCTGGTTATATTAGCTAACCATCACTCGGAATTGATATAACTAATTTTAAATTATTGATTAGTAAAGTGAATATGGGTTCAAATATCGTTCGTATTTGCATTGCACCACACCTCTCCGTTAACCAATGTTGACTGTATTTTATCATTAGGGGCCTTAAAAATAAATGTATAAACCACAATTCAGGGGTATTACACCTGTTTTTTAACACAGACTGACTGTATTTTATCCGAACACTTTTAACAACAACGTTGGCCAATAATTTTTTGTTAATGTCTCGAGAGTGATGGTAATTTCTATCTTTGTCGGTTTCTGCGGTTATGCCTGTCGACTTATCACATATCGCACTTCCCATCATGGAGATCGTACCGCAATTGCGGATGCAGGTTGCTGCGCATACCAGCGTTATTGTCGGCTCACCGCCGGGGGCCGGAAAAAGTACCGTTGTACCACTCGCGCTCCTGGACGAACCGTGGTTAAAGGGGCAAAAAATCATCATGCTCGAACCACGCCGGCTGGCGGCCAGCAGCATCGCCCGCCGTATGGCGGCCCTGCTCGGCGAAAAAGCCGGTGAGACGGTGGGTTACCGGGTGCGTTTCGAAAACCAGACGTCATCGCGCACACGCATCGAGGTGGTCACAGAAGGTATCCTCACCCGCATGTTACACCACGACAACGCCCTGGATGGCGTGGGCGTGGTCATCTTCGATGAGTTCCATGAGCGGCGGCTGCATACCGACCTGTCGCTGGCGCTTTGCCGCGAAAGCCAGCAGATCCTGCGGCCTGACCTCCGCCTGCTTATTATGTCGGCAACATTAGATACCAGTGCGCTTTCCGACCTGCTCAACGCGCCGGTAGTGGAGAGCCAAGGGCGTATGTATCCCGTCACCATCATCCATACAGATGAAGTCGGACCCGATAATCTCATTAGCGAATGCGCACGTACCATCATCCGTGCATGGCGCGAACAACAGGGCGACATCCTTGCTTTCCTACCTGGCGAGGCCGAGATCCGGGCTTGTGAGCGGCTGCTCCTAGCCAACCCCGTGGGCGCTGCCATCCATCCGTTATATGGGCAACTATCACTGACGGCGCAGCACGCGGCCATCCAGCCCGACCGGGGTGGGCAGCGCAAAATCGTGTTGGCCACCTCCATTGCCGAAACGAGCCTCACCATCGAGGGTGTTGGCGTGGTGGTCGACTGTGGTTATACCCGCACCATGGTGTATGATCCTCCATCAGGCCTTTCCAGGCTCAAAACCGTACGTATTTCGCGGGATGCGGCTGATCAACGGGCCGGAAGGGCCGGGCGCCTCGGGCCGGGCACTTGCTACCGTATGTGGTCGAATGCCACCGAACAGCGCATGGCTGCTTATCGTACGCCCGAAATCCTGCAGGCCGATCTCACATCGCTGGTACTCGATACCGCCAAATGGGGAGTGCAGGACGCAACTCAGCTCGAATGGGTCACACCACCTCCGGCAAGCAGCGTAGCACAGGCACATGACCTGCTGCATACGCTCGATGCTTTACGGAACGGAAAAATTACGCCCCATGGACGCGCCATACACACCCTGCCTTGCCATCCGCGTATAGCACATATGCTGTTGGAAAGTAAAAATGTGGACCACCTTGGCCTCGCCGCTGATATTGCCGCGCTGCTAGAAGAACGCGATCCGCTGGGACGTGAAGCCGGTATTGACATCAACATCCGCATCGAAGCCCTGCGTCGGCACCGGACATACGGTAACCGTGGCAAGCGCTTCGATAACCTCGAAAAAATAGCATACGCTTACCGAAAGTTACTTGACGCCGAGGCCGATAACGGCACCGTCGATGCCCACGCCACCGGGCTCCTACTCACCTACGCCTACCCCGAGCGCATCGCTAAAGCACGGAACGACAGTCGCGGCACTTTCCAGTTGGCAAACGGCAAACGGGCGGCGGTTCCTTTGGGCGATGACCTTGCCCACGAAACATGGCTGGCCATTGCCTCGCTCGATGCCCGTGATGGGCTGGGCAAGGTATTCCTGGCGTCACCCGTTGACCCTGCAGATCTAATCCCGCGTGCCAACGAAACCGAACGTATCGTGTGGGATACAAAAAAAGGAGGTATCGTCGCCACGAAAGACAAGCGCATCGGCCACATCACCTTGCAATCCACGCCGCTTCCCCAACCCACAGATAACGCCCTGATACCTGTGCTATGCGATGCTATCCGTAACGAAGGGGCACAGTTGCTCGATTTTTCCGATACAGTAGCACAATGGCAAAACCGGGTGAACACGCTGCGGCATTGGTATCCGCGCCAAGACTGGCCCGACGTGACCACGGGAAACCTTCTGCAACACCCCGAAAACTGGCTTACCCCTTATCTTTCAGGTATCCGTAAAACGGAAGCTTTACAAAAGCTGGACATATGCAACATACTCACCCACAGCCTGTCTTACGAACAACAACAGTCACTAAATGGGCTCGCGCCGACGGGGATCGAGGTGCCTAGCGGATCGATCATCAAGCTGCGGTATTCACCCATTGGTGAACCACCCATACTGGCCGTGCGCCTACAGGAAGTTTTTGGTATGCTGGACACGCCGCTGGTAAACAACGGCCAAACACCGGTGGTGATGCACCTCCTCTCGCCCGGTTTCAAACCCGTACAGGTCACCGCGGATCTCCGCAGTTTCTGGCAAACTACCTATTTCGAGGTGCGTAAGGAGCTCAAACGTCGCTACCCTAAACATGCTTGGCCTGACGATCCGCTCCAAGCGGTCGCGGTAAGGGGTGCGCCCCGACGGAGTGGATCCACCAATTATCACCGGAATACATAGGCTCCGAGGAAATCAACACAATAACTTCACCGCGGGCTTGTGGAGTAATACGCCACTCCGTAGCACTCTTCGGCCGATTTTTAGTAAATTTGTCCATTCTTAACCGCTGTCGAGCGTGGCAGCCCCAAATTTTCGAGTACATGAGCAATCCGTTATTGAAGCCGTTTGGCACCCCTTTCGATAGTGTCCCGTTTGAGGACATAAAAACCGAACATTTCAAACCTGCCATTTTACAGTTGATTACCAATGCAAAAACGGAGATCGATGCCATTGTGGATAATCCGGAACCGGCAGACTTTGCCAATACCATTGCGGCAATGGAGTATGCCGGCAAGGCACTCAACATCGCCTCTGCCACTTTCTTTAACCTCGATGCGGCCGAGACGAACGACGAGATTCAGCAGCTGGCGCAGGAACTCTCGCCGATTCTGGCAGAATACAGCAACGACATCATGCTCAACCAGGGGCTCTTCGACCGGGTAAAACAGGTGCACGACAATACTGACTCCGCTAGCCTCACCCCCGAAGAGGAGCGATTGTTGGATAAGACATACCAAGGATTTGCGCGCAACGGGGCGCTACTCGGCGATGAAGGCAAGGAAAAGTTACGCGATATCGATAAGCAACTGGCTACGCTGACGATGAAATTCTCCCAGCACGTGCTACAGGAAACCAATGCGTACCACCTGCATGTGCAGGAAGAGGGGCAATTGGAAGGCATCCCGGAGTCCATCCGTGCAGCAGCCAAAGCGGAAGCCGAAAAGCGCAACCTGGAAGGCTGGGTATTTACCTTGCATTTCCCCAGCTATGTGCCCTTCATGAAATACGCTGCAAACCGTGCGTTGCGCGAGGAACTCTACCTCGCATCGGCCACCCGTGCCCTGAAAGACAATGCAAACAACAACGAAGGCATCGTGCGCGATATTGTCGACCTACGCCGCCGCCGGGCCAACCTGCTCGGGTTCGGCACACACGCCGACTTCGTACTGCAAGAGCGGATGGCAGCTTCTCCGACCATCGTATTGGATTTTCTGAATGAAATGCTGGTGAAAGCCAAGCCCCACGCCATTCGAGAGGTAGACCAATTGAAAGCCCTCGCCGCAAAAGACGGCATCAGCGAGATGATGCCCTATGACCATGCGTACTATGCCGAAAAGTTTCGGGAAGCGAAGTTCAACCTCTCGGAAGAGGCGCTGAAACCGTATTTTCCACTAACGCGGGTGCTCGATGCCGCCTTCGACGCGGCCAATAGGCTATACGGGCTTTCGTTTGCGGTGCGGACCGACATCCCCACTTACCATCCCGAAGTTACCGTGTACGAAGTGCTCGAAAACGGTCAGCACAAAGCACTGCTTTATACCGACTGGCATCCGCGCGAAGGCAAACGTGCCGGAGCCTGGATGACCGCCTACCGCGGCCAGTGGGTGGAAAACGGCCAACAGATACGGCCTCACATCTCCATTGTCTGTAACTTTGCCCCGCCCGTTGGCGATACACCCTCGCTCCTAACGTTCAACGAAGTGACCACGCTCTTCCACGAATTTGGCCACGCTCTGCACGGTATCCTGGCAGACACGGCCTACGAAAGTTTATCGGGCACCAACGTATACTGGGATTTCGTGGAGCTCCCTTCGCAGTTCATGGAAAACTACTGCTACGAAAAGGAATTTCTGCACTCGTTTGCCCGCCATTACCAAACCGGCGAGGTACTGCCCGAGACAGAAATCGATAAAATCGTGGCCGCGGCCAACTTTATGGAGGGCTATCAGACCATGCGGCAGCTCAGCTTCGGCCTGCTCGACATGGCCTACCATACCGGCAAACTGGCCACTGACACCCGCATCGAGCAGTTCGAGAAGGCAACCATACGCGACACACAACTATACCCCGATGTGCCCGGCACGGCGCAGAGCCCTTCTTTCTCGCATATTTTCGCTGGTGGGTACTCCGCTGGATACTACTCCTATAAGTGGGCCGAAGTGCTCGATGCCGATGCCTTCGCCTATTTCAAGGAAACCGGTATCTTCAATGCTGATACCGCCGCCAAGTTCAAAATCCTGCTCAGCAGCGGCGGAACGGTAGACCCCATGGAATTGTACATTCAATTCCGGGGGCGTAAGCCCGAACCCGACGCACTACTGAAGCGCGCCGGATTAATCGCTTCTTAACAGTAAGCACTTGCCGATTATGAAAGCCGGATTGGTCATCGTTGCGCTGTTCGCCGGGGTCGCACTGCTGGCCCTTCGGCCGATAAACCCAACGCAGACCGTAGCAGCAGCAAAACTGGCCGGGCAACCCGCCGATTCGCTGCTATCTGGCGCACAACTGGCCCTTCGGTATTGCGGGCTTTGCCATCGCTTCCCCGAGCCGGCTCTCTTAGATAAGCGCACGTGGACGAACAATGTGTTGCCGAACATGGCGCTGCGGCTCGGTATACGTGAAAACGGGCACGACCCCTATGAAGACATCGTGGCAGAAGAGCGGCCCATTCTCCGGGCGTTGAACAGTTTTCCGGACGAACCAATGCTGACCGAGCACGAATGGAAAAAAATCGTCAAATACTACCAACAGGAAGCCCCTGCGCGGCCCCTGCCCCAAAAGGAGCACGCCCCCATCCAGCCAAAGGCGCCCCTTTTTGACGTGAAGAAACTGTCGTTCGACGAAAAGCCGATGCCCCGTATCAGCATGCTTCGATACGACGCCGATACGCGCCAGCTATACGTAGGCGATGCCCAGCACATGCTGTATATCCTCAACAACGAGTTCGTATTCCAATCGGCCTGGACACTTGAAAGCACACCCGTGGCGATGGATTTTCCCAAAAATGCCCCGCCAAGATTGCTAACCATCGGTAGCTTCTCCCCTTCAGACCAGCGGCAGGGACGTCTGCTCTCCTTGGATACCGCCGGAACCGCACCACCACCGTCGTTGATCAATCTCCCCGCCTTACCACGCCCGGTACATTTCGCCAGTGCAGACCTCAACATGGATGGGAAAGAAGATTTGGTGATATGCGGCTTCGGTAACCGTGCCGGTAAACTATCGTGGTACGACGACGCTAAAGCCGACCGGGAGCATGTGTTGAAAGAGATGCCGGGCGCACTGAAGGTGGAGATAGGCGATTTCAATACGGACGGCCTACCCGACCTGATGGTGCTGATGGGCCAAGCTTGGGAACAGCTTTCCATCTTCTACAATTTGGGCGGCGGCAAGTTCCGCGAAGAACCGGTGTTGCAATTCCATCCTGCTTTTGGAGCCAGCTGGTTTGAACTTGCCGACTTCAATGGCGATGGCTATCCGGATATCCTATTAGCCAATGGCGACAATTGGGACTACTCGCGCATCAACAAAAGCTACCATGGCGTGCGCATATACCTGAATGATGGCCACTACCAGTTTGCCGAACGTTGGTTCTTCCCGCTCTATGGCGCATCGAAAGCAGTGGCAGGCGACTTCGATGGCGATGGTGACCTTGACATTGCTGCCATTTCATTCTACGCCGACAAGGGGCAGCTCCAAAACGGATTCACCTATTTCGAGCATACCAAGAAACTCGATTTCATCCCTTACGCACTACCCGATGCCATATATGGCAAATGGCTAACCATGGAAACCGCCGATTTCGACGAAGACGGCGACCTCGATATCGTACTGGGTTCATATTTGCACAATCTGGCCGAATTGGGCCTCTTCACAACCCACGGCGCTTCGGCCTTTCCTCAACTACTGGTATTGACCAACCAATTGGACAAACAACCCAACCCATATAAATAAATCACCGCAAATCAAACCGCAACTTCTCCTGTTCGCTTACGGACACCAAGTGTTCGATATCGAACACTACTTGTGTATTACGCCGGCGCATTGCGCACACAATCAACCACTTATTTTTTTGGCGTGGTTGATGCACACTTATTATCAGGATAAATGAGATAATGAAGAATCGTCTCCGCAGATTGGCAGCAACCGGAACGAAATAATGCTCCATATGATAACGAATTTTTTCAAAACCGCGTGGCGAAATGCCTTTCGGTCGAAACTGTTTACCACACTCAACATCCTTGGGCTGAGCTTGGGTTTCGCAGGGTTTATACTAGCCTACCTGTACATCAACCGCGAAACAAGCTATGACCAGTGGAATCCCCATTACGACGACATTTACCTCATCGGGTTATCTTATCAAGGAAACCACACGGATTTAACGTCTCCAGCATTAGCGATGGCCATCAAGGAGAAATTGCCCGAAGTCGATGCTGTGGGCCAGGTCGCCTACTTCCCGTGGGAGGTACCTTTTATCAGCGATGATGGCCAGACCTATGTCAAAGACTGGAAGATAGCCGACCTATCCATTGTCCGGATGTTTGGCATTGAAGCGTATAACATACCGCTAAACGACACCAGCTCTCAAATAAATCTGTTGGCTCCCGGGATCTTCAGGAAGGTCTTCCCGAAAGCTGACGAAGGCGCCTTTGAGCCCCAGCAAGTTGTACTCGATCCCTGGGGAATGACCGCGTATGATATTCACGGAGCAACGAAGTCCCGCGGGTTGTCCAACCTGACGTATGAAGCAATATTTTTAATGCCGGCAAGCCACAACAGTTCACTGGGTCAAGAAAACAAATCACAATACCAAACGTATATCCAGGTAAAACCGGGCGCGGATATTACCCAACTAAACCATAAAATTGACGAAATTTATCAGCATGAGGTTGCCAAACTCCATGAAAACAACACGATGGCTTTCGCCAAAGGCCAAACCTATCTCGACCCGCTAAAAAACCTCCATTTAAGACCACGGCACGGTTCGAATACCGGATACCTCACGGTTTGGGCATTGGGGATACTCTCCGGCGTCATCCTCCTACTGGCCGGCATTAACTTTGCCAACTTGATGATTGCACAGGCAAACAAACGTGCCAAGGAAATCGGCATAAAAAAGGTGTTTGGTGTAAGCCGTAGCCAGCTTGCCCTCCAGTTCCTGGGCGAGGTATTATTCCAGTGCCTCCTCGCTTCCGCTATAGCTTGGGGGTTGGTAGTCGGCTGCCAGCGCGCGCTACAGCAGTGGTTGGGTTATGATCTGGCAGTCTCTTCCTGGTCAGGGCAGGTTGCATGGCAATTGTTACTGGCCGCATTCGTTACCGCATTGGTGTCCGGCATCTATCCCGCCACTATCCTATCGGGTTATCACCCGGTCAACATCCTAAAGGGCAGCTTCCAGACCAGCTACCGAACGGCTTGGTTCCGTTACGCCCTGTTGACCTTCCAGTTTGTCATTGCCATTGTGTTCATCACCGGCATGTTCATCCTCCATCGGCAGCTGGATTATATGCGCCAAGGGGATAAAGGTTTCGAGCCCGAACAGGTGGTGTATATCAAGAATCTCGCGCTGTTAAACAAACCATCCGATTTCAAAGTCTACCGCGACCGGATGGCGAGCTATCCGGGTATCGCATCGATGACCGTAGCTAGCCACGTGCCCGGTGGGACTATGCCGGCAGCACGTGAGTTTCAATTCCGAGACGTAGTAAGAAAGAGCGACCACATCGGGGTGGATTTCGACTATTTTGAGACCATGGGCATAGACGTGCTGGAAGGACGATCGTTTACGGAATCATTTGCAGCCGACTCGATAAGCGGGGCGGTCATCAATGAAGCCGCCGCCCAGGCATTTGGTATGCAAAGCCCCGTTGGGCAGACCATTCGGGGTTGTGATATCGATTTCGAAGTGGTGGGCGTTGTCAAAAACAGCAAAATGCAGGGATTTGAACAATTGGCACGGCCCACGGTCTACTCCATCAACAATGCATGCGGTCAGTTTAAAACGGAAATACTTGTCAAATTAAAACCGGGTGCAAGTGGTCAAACCTTGGCAGCACTCGCTAAAGATTGGGATTCAATAAGTAAAGATTGGGAATCGGCGGTCGTATCCTCCCAAGGAAAGAACTTTCGTTATGAGTTCCTCGACCAGAAATACGCTGCGCTCCACGCCCAGCAGGAGCAACTAGAGTCGGCCTTCAGTGCATTTACCATCCTTTCTGTCGCCATCGCGGTCATGGGGCTATTCAGCATGTCGGCTTACAGTATCAGTCTCCGGCAGAAGGAAATCAGTATCCGCAAAGTATTGGGCGCATCCATTGGTCAATTGTTCATGCAGCTCAATGGCACCTTTTTCCGGATATTCCTTTTGGCCAACCTCATCGCACTCCCGTTGGCCTATGTACTTATGAACCGCTGGTTGGCAACCTTTGCCTATCGCATCGCAATGCAGTGGTGGATGTTTGCCGTGGCCGGCTTGGCTGCGGTAGTCATTGCGCTACTTACCATCAGTTGGCAAGCCATATACGCGGCAGTGGCCAATCCGGTAGATAGTTTGCGGGATGAATAGTGGTAAAAAGACAAAACAAAACAGGCTTTATAAGGTTATTCAGTAAATTAATAACCTCAAAATGAGCACAGAAAATCTGCAGTACCACGAAGCAATTGAAAAACTACGTGACCTTGTTAACAAAATTGATATCGGTATGCTATGTACATTTAACCCAAACAGCACCTATCCGCATGCCGTGCCGATGAGTAGGCAGGAGGTCGACGAAGAGGGGGCAATCTGGTTTCTATTTTCGTCAGCGAGCGATACGTACAAAAACCTCCAAGAGCGCAAAAATGTAAGCCTGCTATATGCTGACGTGGGCAACTACAACTTCCTGACCATTGATGGTACGGCTGAAATATCACAAGACAAAGCCCGCATTGAAAAGTATTGGAATAAGATGGTCGAGGCTTGGTTCGAGCAAGGAAAAGATGACCCAGCTATCCGTGTATTGAAAGTAAAACCGGCTGACGCACATTACTGGGACAACAAATCAAACAAGCTGGTCACTTTTCTAAAAGTGGCGGCAAGCGCCGTTTCCGGTAAGCAAATGGATATCGGCCGAGAGGGTGATCTCGACTTATAACGTCGAACTGCCGTTCAGCAGTTCTTTTGCACGACTGATAGCTAATTCAATGCTTCCATGGATATTATGTCGGCCCACCAACCTATAGATTCCAGCATTCAGCAGCTCCTTACGGACATCCCTATTAGCACCGGAAAGAAGTACCAAAACACCTTTTGACTGCATATCCCTACAGATTGCAGCGAGGCTGCTGATTCCTGATGCATCAATAAAAGGAACGTGCCGCATACGCAGGATCAACACACTGGGCCGCGGGGTAGTATTACTCACTACATCTTGGAATTTGCGCGAAGCGCCAAAAAACAGGGGACCATTTATTTCGTACATCATTACCCCGGCGGGAATATCAGAAAGTTCTTCTTCAAACAGCGACTCAGCCCCAACCATGCGCTTACCATCATTTTCATTAACCAAGTTGTTAGCGAGGCGAATAGCCGTAGCCTCACTCATGCGCTTCATGAAAATAAAGCTGGATAGGATCATACCGACCTCGATAGCAATGATCAAGTCAAAGAACACCGTTAGAAAAAACGTGGTCAACATTACCAGCACATCCATACGGTTGCTGCGCATCAGTCCGAAAAATTGCTTCCACTCGCCCATATGCCAGGCCACCACAACCAATATCCCCGCCAGGCAAGCCAGTGGTATCAATTTTGCAACCGGTGCAAACAACACCATAATCAGCAGCAGCATCACCGCATGAACCATGCCCGCCACCGGTGTACGCCCGCCGTTTTTGATGTTTGTCGCCGTCCGCGCTATCGCCCCGGTAGCTGGTATACCACCAAAAAGTCCGGAAAACACGTTGGCCGTTCCCTGTGCTACCAGCTCCATGTTTGAGCGATGCCTCCCCCCTATCATGCCATCGGCAACTACCGCCGATAGCAACGATTCAATCGCCCCGAGCAACGCAATGGCTATGGCGGGTTGTATTAAGGTTTTTAGCGTGGCAAAGCTAATGTCGGGCACTGCAGGAGCAGGGATTGTGCGCGGGATTTCACCATAGCGGCTCTCAATGGTCTCCAGCGGGATACCAAGAAAATAAACGAGGACGGTAGAAAGAATGATCGCCACGATAGAGCCGGGCACCTTCTTGCTAATCCGGGGAAAAAGCAGCGCAATCAATACTGTTGCGAAACCAACTGCAGCGGTCGGCCAATTTATTTCTGCAAGGTGGCGGGCATACACCTGCCACTGGTTCAAGAAATCAGCCGGCAACGAGTCGATACGGAGCCCCAGCAAATCCTTAATCTGCGACGAAAAAATAATCACGGCAATGCCACTGGTAAAGCCGACGATCAGCGGGTAAGGGACAAACTTGAGGTAATTGCCCAATCTTCCCAGCCCCATTCCAATCAACAATATCCCCGCCATGATGGTCGCTATAATCAGCCCGCCTACGCCGTGTTGCTGCACCACGCCGTAAACGATTACGATAAAAGCACCCGTAGGGCCACCGATTTGCACGCGGCTCCCTCCCAGCACGGAAATAATAAATCCGGCCACCACAGCGGTCACCAGTCCCTTATCGGGCGACACGCCCGAGGCGATGGCAAAGGCAATTGCCAAAGGCAACGCAACAATTCCAACAATCACGCCGGCAACCGCATCTTTTACTAATTGCTGCCGGGTAATCCCCGATTTCAACAGGGAGAAAAACTTGGGGGTAAACTGCGACGATTGCATTTTAAACACATCTTCAGACACGCGCAAATGTAACCTTCTTTTTCCGCTTTCCCCACTTCATTGTTACACCAAATGGAGAATCCCGTAACCGGTAAAGAGGCCCGTATGCGCGGCCCCAACCAGTCTGTCGGATAGTTTGCGGGATGAGCAGCGGTTTACATAAAAAAACCCGTCTCATTTAAAACAAGACGGGTCCGCCCCAATGGGATTAGGGGCTATCAACCTAAACCTGCTGTAAAGATAGAAAAAGTCAACCGATTGCCAAAACAAATTTTGCGAAGCTTTCTGTAAGGTTGGCCTATAAAGATATCCATACCGCCATCGCCGATGACGGTAATCGAGACCTTAATACATCGGGGGCGTAGGGTATCTATCACCTTTAACGGTTTTTTATTTTGATGGATTCGATGATCGTCTCATATACATGGTGGGGAAAACTGTTAGGTTGTCCATACCAAAAAAAAGAATCATATCCCTCATAAGTACCCGCCCTGATATGCTTACTGGTAGGCAGGTAACTTGATACATCATTGCAATAGCCTGCTACGCTCACCAACTGATCAGGCCAAAGTGACTTGATGCCCAAGCTATATTCCGTGGTGGTTTCTCTGGATAGGCCTACCAACTTCCAATTGCCTATATTGAAAGTCTGTATAAATACGGGCATTGTCTGAGGCATTTCGTTATTCTTCATGTATTGCAGCATCAAATCGGCCCAGCGAACGTTTTTTTCCGCACCAACATTCCCATCCTGCCCTTCGTTAGCCATCCGGAAATCCCTGATTTCGGCTTCGGACCGTGGGCGGCTGTCAAATCTCACCGTGTCTAAGTAAAATTCGATGGCACCGTTTATCGGCTGCAGGGCGTCGCGGTCAAGCACTGCGCCTACCTCTTTCGCCACTTTTTGCGCCGTCACATGATGGTCTACGTCAACCGGGTTAATGTCGCCGCCACAGCCTTGGAGAAACATCGCCGACCGGACCTCTGAATGGTGAATCAACAGTTCACGAGCAACACAGGGATAATTGGGACTGAGTGTAACATCCTCTTTCCCGGAGTTATCAGAAACCGGATGGCATCCCGTTAGAAATATCACATCGTCTTTAGCTAAATCATTGTATTTGATGCGGACTACGTCAAGCGCATTGTCGTACGGCGGGTCTGTCCCCGGCAAGCTTCGGTTATGGCCAATATTCACCGTTGTTCCCCCCATAAAAAGAGAGGCCGCTTGCCTAGACTCGTCGGCCTGACGCATGGCATCCATAATCCCGGTGCTTACCACCCCATGCAGGTATGCGCTATCCGGCTTTTGGCAATGGGGTCCCCAAGTAGTCCACCGCTGGGTAACGGGTGCAAAATGCGTATGCGAAGCATTGATCATCACCGCCTCCGGGGGTATTCCAAACTGCCGTTGTATTTTCTGTTTTACGGAAGTCGCGAAGTCGTCATTAAACCCACAAACATCCATCGCTATAATGGCCACCTGCGTTCTTCCTTGTTGAATGATTAATGCCCCTACGGTGAGCTGGCCTACGCTGTTGTGCGCTGCCTCGTATAATATACCCGCACTATCAACCGCCCAAAAGCCCGTTCCTGAGGCCATTACCAACCGGATATCCTGATTATACGTAATGCCGTTATGTTTGGCGACGCGTATCCATTCGCCGGTTGCCTCATACCGCAGAATTTCTTGCTTGTCCGTAAGCACATAGAGATTATGCTGGTCTGCCATGATGTCTATTGCACCCTCGCATACCGTCCACGCACTCCACTCCAGCGGGCCACGGCGAACCTTGGCTGTCCACAGTTTTCCCTTTTCATCCAATAATACCAAGCGACTATCCCAGTAGCTCAAGGCGCGGGGTATCTGTACAATTTGGCCTTTGCCCTTCCACTTTGTACGGCCGCGGGTGGAAATAGATGCTTCCAACAGTTCATTACGTGTATTCAACGCAAAGAGTTTCTTTCGGCCGGCGGCAAGCCGTTGAATCTGATCGGCATGGTCAACGGCGATCATTTCCATTTCCACTGCCTTATCTGCCAAATCAGCATACCAGACACGTCCTTCACGGACGACGAACAACTTACCGTCAGCCATCGCTGCATCGGTTGTTTCCCCTAAGTCCGAATATGCTCTCCATTCAAGGGAAAACCGCCCGTCGCGCGGCAAACCATATCCCGCCAATGCCAATGAAAGGGTCTGTTGCCCCGGCTCAATCGACGCTTGCCCTTGGCCTACCTGGTATCCATGTTGCGCATACGCCACATGAACCATAGCCATCGGTACAATCACACCGTACCCAATAAATGTAGTCCACCATCTTCTCATATTAGCTGCTTTTTGACCAGGATTCCAATGCGGATTTCACACTTCCATGGGTAAGCAATACCGCTTTGGCTGCTGCATAGTCGCTGATCCCAGCCTTTTCCATTACCATTCGCACGGCTCGGTCGGTAATTTTATCATTAATTAACGCAACGTTGACCATGTTGTTATCTTCTACCCTTCCTAACTGAATCATGGTGGTCGTACTAATGATATCGAAAACCATCTTCTGAGCGGTGCCGCACTTCATGCGTGTGCTTCCGGTAACGAATTCCGGCCCCGTTACCACCTCAACGGGAAACACCGACACTGCTGCTATAGGCGAATTTGGGTTACTCACAATGCAACCTGTGGAAATACCGTACTGCCTACACTGCTGAAGGGCAGCCAACACGAAGGGAGTCGTGCCGCTTGCCGAAATGCCTACGACAATATCACCGGGGCCAGCATTCGATTCCTGTAGCTTTGACCAAGCCTCCTCCGTGTCGTCCTCTTTCTCTTCCAACGCATCGGTTAAACGGTCCACTCCCCCGGCCAATACCACATTGAATATACCAGCGGGTAACCCATAGGTGGTGGGAAGCTCGATTACGTCCAATACCGACAGCCGACCACCGCTTCCGGCCCCAACGTAAAACAGACGTCCGCCAGCACGGACTTTTTCAACAATGGCGGCAATCAAACGGCCAAGTTGTGGTAATGCCTTATGCACTTGGACAGCAACAGACTGGTCTTCTTTATTAATCAAGCCGATCAGTTCATCAATCGTTTTATTTTCAAGTTGCCTATATTTAGACGGGCTTTCTGTAACCCTCGTTTCCATACGTCTCCTTTTTTTTAATATCATTTTAATGTTGTTGATACCGTTTGAAATAAGATCAACGCACCTAGCGCTTGCGGTGCGTATTAATACATGATCAAGGAAACCAAGATGCTAGAAACTGTTCGGTAGTACCCTCATAAGATGCTTCAGCGAGAAACTCCTCGCCCATTTGGTTTCCCCAAGAATAGTTGATGATAAGCTTTCCCCGATATTCACAAAAATCAAAATCCGAATTGTTCGTATTGTCGGCTTCAGCTATCCTCTTGCGGCAAGCTACCGTTAGCCCATCGTTGAAAATCTTCTTGTCATCAGCAGACGAACGTAATACAGGGTTCAAAGGGCTTGCTTCCCAATGTACAAAATCCCGTGAGCGGACCACCCTCATTTCAAACCCATCATTCATTTCCAAGAAGAAATTATAATAGTAGCCATCGTGGTAACGCAAACAATGTGGAGCGGTATATCGTTCCATTGCATAGTTATAATCCGGGGGTAATATATTCCAATTTTTCAGGTCTCTCGAAGTAGCAAATCGTGCCGTAAACCCAACGCCGGCCGGCGGCCCCCCGATTTCAAACATCAGCACGTATCGTTCTCCGTCGTGAATCAGCGAGGTGTTGAAAATTTCGTAACCGGGCAATTCAAAAGCAACCCAGTCGTGCCAGGTATTCAGATCGTCCGATGTAAATATGTGAATCTTATCGGCACCCCAATCATCAACGCCGGTTACAATCATGTTATTTTGACGAACGTATGCACTGCCGAGGTGAAACCCTGAAGCGAATGGCGTAGTATGACTTCCGTCAGTGTGCGAAACAAATCTAAAATAGGAATCGCCCGTTCTGTTGTTCCAATACCGCTCCCTCACATATTCGAAGCGATATACCTTCCCATCAAACACTACGGGTGTAGTTTCCACCAAATCACAATCAATCGTGCCTAGCTTTACGATTTCCACCTGCTCCATTCCGTTGGCCTGTTGCCCCACTGCCGGCGTTGCCGTCCACGCCGATGATACCACCATGAATACAAAAAATGTTGTCTTCCACATAATGTTGATTATTTTGCCTTTTTACTGGTTTTTAACTCATGTATCTGTTCTGTTTTGCCTCATACCAACCCATTGTCCGACTGCCTGTTTTTCTCAAACCAATCAATCACCCACCAACAAAACCACTCTTGTCTGGGCAAATGAAACGGACCTTTAAACAAATTCCCTTTGGCGGTCTGCGCAGGGGTACCATCCCGGTGCAAATAGCCAAACCATTCGCCGTTTAATTTATCGTGAAAATGGGCGTATGCATAGTTGTGCACCTGTTCATGTATTTTGGCATATTTCTCTTCTCCCGTAAGCAAATAGGCAAGCAAGGCGGCAATTATCAACTCGTTATGCGGCCACCAAAACTTCATGTCGTGATAATATTCTTGCACAGGTTTATGGAAAACGTCTCTGAAGTAGAAGACGCCACCATACTCCTTATCCCATGCGCGGTCCCACGTATAATCCAGTATGCGGGTACCGAGATCAATCAACCGCTTATCATTGCCAAGGTACCGCGCCTGGTTCAGTATGAACCAAGCAGCTTCAATGGCATGGCCGGGCAAAAAGGTACGGCCATCGATGTGATCAATGATACTCCCGTCAGGTGCTACCTGTTCCATTACGCAACGAAGGTCGTCCTTAACGAAATCCTGTTCAATCTCATCAATCCATTTCATAATATACGTGTCGCATCGCGGGTCGCCTATGGTATCCCGTAGCTGCTGCGCCGTATTAATGAGTATCATGGGCACGCCAATCCCCTTTGCCTGTCTCACAGTGGTAAATTTCGGCTCCAACAAACCGGGCTGTTCAGCATATGCGATACATTTCCCGAAAAGGTCGCGCGCTTTCTCCCCTATCTGGGCATCTCCACTAGCCTTTGCATACGCCGCGTACCCAATCACCGCAAACGTTTCCGAAAAAAAATACCGCCGTTTTCTGATGGGACTTCCATCGCGGGCAAGGTGGAAAAACATGCGTCCATCTGTGTCAAAGCCATATTTTTCCAAGAATTCGACCCCCATTTTCGCTCCCTGCAGCCATTCTTCGTTCTTTCCAACAGTGTTGTACAACGTAGACAGTAGCCAGATGAACCTACCCTGTATCCACACAGCCTTATCATCGTCTATCAATGTCCCGTCTCGATCTCTCATGAGCAGATAGCCGCCATATTCGCGATCGAGCGACCGCGGAAACCAGTAAGGCAACGTATCCTCAAGCAGTTGTTTTTTATAAAAATCCTTATACTTCTTAAGCTCCATCGTCAGCGTTTCTTTGTTTACAACCTGTCAGCCCCATTTCAGTTATTCATCATCTTTTCAATAAGCGGCTCGGCTTGCTTCGATACTCCGGAGGCCCCGGTAAGCTCCCAAAAACTTTCGCCGGTCTCCAACTGGACCTGCGTGGTCACTATCCAGCTTTGAATCCACCCCGTAAGCGTGCACCAGGTTCCCCAACCGATATCCGAATTGGAAGCCCAGTAATCCCATCTGTTGTAATCGAATCCACGGAACCACGCTCCGTCCAGATCCGGATGCGTTTGGCTTGTCGCCTGTACGCGTGTCATAAAATCAGAAAGCTTGTTGACCGCTGCGGTATATTTTTCGTCTTGTGTGGCCGCCGCGGCTTCTGCCAGACTGAATAAGGCGAAATTGCATGTATACAAGAGACAGGAAGCAGGTTCGCCATTCTTAAAAATCAGCGAGCCCTCGTCCGATCCGTAATCGGAGTTACTATTCAGCGCTTTGAACCGACGACCTTTGTCACCGCCGATTTCCTCCCTTATCGCGCCGCTTTCGTCTTGGTACTTGATAATTTCACTGACCAACAGGTCCAACCATTGGCGGTTTTCTTCCGTATTCTCAACCCGTACCAACCACGCCAAAGGCAGAATCATCCGGGCCCGTTGCATTTGCATACTGCTTCCCCACAGCCAGTCATTGGGGTATGCCTCCATGGTAATGCGGATAGCCTCCTTCGTCTTTTCAAGTAACGGTTTGTAACCGGTCTTATCATAAAGCCAGAGATAGCATGCCCACATCCACGATTCGAAATGCGGCGATACGTGTACCACATCCCTGTTCCCATAAGCCTGCCACCCTGCCTCCAGTACCTCCGCTTCCGCCAGCCGCTCTCCTTGGAAACCCTTTTTACCTGTCAGCCTGAAATTTGCCAGGATTCCCTCGATGATTTCGTCATCCCATTCCGCATTATTTAGATAAGCAGAAGCACCGATAGCCCCCAACAGTGTCCTCGCGTTGTCGTCGGCGTAGAAAACGTATGGGTGCGTGGTTGCCCAGCCTATCATACCGTATGATGCACTATTTGGATTATCTTTTTCATCGGCTCTCAAATTCGAGGTTTCGAATAGAAAGTCGAGCAGGTTGGCCGATCTCGCCATAAGGTCTTCGTCTCCGAGCAACCGCCCCGCGGCAGCCAGCGCCATGCTGGCCTCGCCCTGCACATCCGCCCGCATCCAATACCGGTATTGCTGGGTGCCGTCGTAATTTATCGTCGATGTATGGCCTTCCAAGATACCCATGCTTCCGTCACCCTGCGTATATTCGCTAGTTACCGGCGGGCCAACGGGCATCGTTCCGTCGCCCTGGTAATTCAACCAAGTATCTCTCCAAGAGCTATCGAGAAAGAAGTTGCCCTTCTCATACCAAGCTGCCCCTTTCTCAATGCTTGTAAGGCGCGCACTGGCTGGCAGGGGCGTATCTTTCTGGTATGCTGGTTTTACATCTTGTGGCCAATCGCCGATTTGGATATCCTTTCCACCAACTAGTTCGGAAAGGATATGTTTCCACACCACCTCGATAGACGATATGGGTCCGTATCTACCTTTCTGGAAATTGGTCAAGCCCGTGGTGCTGATTAATACGCCATCTTTCTCAAATAGAGCGGGATGCACTTCGGTGTCCGTAAGGCCAAACTCGGCTTTATCAAAGCCGACCACTTTTGCCAGTACGATTAGTGGATCATCAACCGCCACAGGCAGCACATGGCTGTGGTGTAGCCCTAACAGCGACATCGGTGGCAAGGAGCTACCAAATCGGTCCGATGTAATCACGCCACGCTCCAAGCGGGTTTCGAGCACCGTTTCACCGATTTCCAAACCTTCGTAAGCGCTGGGGTATTCGACGTATACACGGAGCGCTTTATCCTCGATTTTTTTTAACAGATCGCCGGTGATTTGCATCAGCGGGTCCCGTTCGGGGTAGCCCTTTGCAATCAAAAACACCGGTTTCCCTTCCCCCGCGGCATTTACAGCATCCAACGGATCATCAAAATGACGGACCTGAAATCCCTCGTTTACCAAAAGTTTATACAGATCATTTTCCGTATGGCCATAAAAAAATACCTCTTGGGATCGGATCCCGCTGCACGCGGCCAATAACAACCAGCACACAGCCCATTTTAACTTTATCATAATATTCTATTTTTCTGATTACTTACTTTCAAACGCCTGTTACTACATCCACTTCTTTTTCATGCAATCGATTCAACATAGCTACAGCTGCCCCAAAGATTCGTGCTTCGGCATCGGCTTCCAGGTATGACCATTTTCCGGGCCCAACTTCATAGCCACCTTCCGCAAAAGCACTTCCAGTAGGGATATAACCCACCGAACATTCGGAGTAACCGATCACAACAGTATGCTCAAATGGCGAGTGCTGTTCTATCCGCAGGGCGGTCTCAACGAATGGCTCGCCCGGGAGAAAAACCAATGCCATCTCCCCTATCCTTAGCATATTGATGACCACTGTGACGTCAGCATCAGCCAGATCAAGCCCCGGTCTTTTACTGAAGCTCAAGGATTCACTCAGCTGATACAGCCCTGTAATGGCCCCACCCCAAACATTACTTCCCGCCGTTACCTTCTGCATGATTGCTTGCGCATGTTTCACGGCATATGCTTCACCGCAGGATACGGTTGGCGGATTCACATTTCCCGCCGCACCATTCAAAAACATCGGGAACCCATTTGCTGGATTTGACTCCCACATCGCACACAACTCGCCGGGGAAATCAGGTGATACGTGCGGCGAAAGCATTTCGTGTACCGGATGGCAAACCGCATGGATGATGGACGCTACCGCATGTCGTCCGTCCGATAAAAACCGCAGTACCCGAATGCGCCGATCGATGGGCCCCTTCTCAAACAAATCGGGCGCAACCGGTTGCATACTATCAGACATGGTCACCCCATCCGGCGAGACGATGCGCCGCTGCAACGAAAAGCCATCCAGTGTTGATGTGGTTAACTCGATCGTTGATACCTCCTCCAACGACAAGATTGACGCAGATATCGTTTTGCCTATCGTTCCTTCCAGATCGGCCAACCATCGCTTATAGGGCTCTGATGCATACAGGTCGGACAATGCGAGTGATTCGGGGGCAGAATGGGTATGGGTGCATGTAATGATTACCCGCTGGGCTGGCACCGCTCCGCATGACGCAGCCTTAAACCGTTCCCACCCATATACTGCATCGCCATTGAGGCCCAGCAAATCTAACGACACCAATACGACCAGGTCAGTCCCTGCTTCCAAGGCGATAACCCTGACTTTCAGCGGTGCCCGCACCGATTCAAACGGCGCATACGTACCGTTTACTGATGATGTTAAAAAGCCCACTTCCAAGGGGGGGGTAATGTCTGACACACCTATGCCGACGCGAAATACGGTTTGACTCATCTATTAATTTTTCTTAAATTGTTGTCTCTATCAGTGAGCGCATTGAGGTATATGGCTGCGCCCTTATGGAAAATAAAAAACATCACAGCCGCGCCCAGGAGTTCATAGGCACCCCGGCTATAGTTGGCAAACCACAAATCAGTGATGCCGATAACCAGTAAACATATGGCCACAAATCCCACAATGGCCAATGCAATACCTCTCATAATGGGTTTCACGTTCGTCCGCCGGTTTCCCGCCGGTCCATGTTGCGCATACTTGCCCCAAAGACCAAGTGGCTTGACCCTGTCGTGGAAACGCTGCAACAACTGATCAGGGTCGGGCTTCGTAAACAGCGCTACCAGTACCCACAGCAAGGTGGTGGCTCCCATCACCAGTAGCGTTTGCCACCACCAAGGCAATAGCAGTTGTTCCCCCAGTGGGATGTGGAAATAAATCAGTATTTTTGGCACCAAAACAACCAAACAGAAAAATAGTGCACCGCCGAAGGAGGCAGCTATGCGCGCCTTCCCATTAAACCGCCACCACCACCACTGCGCCCAGTTGGCAGGTAGTTCCGCTGCACTTAGCTGCAGCATGAAGATCGCCACGTCTACAATGAAATGTACATGGAACACCACGGCCAGGGAAACGCCGAGGATTAGCCCCATTGCCAATTTCCCCATTCGTAAGTAATGTTTCTCGGATTGGTTCCTCACAAACCATCTCCGGTAAATATCACTTACCAATACCTGCCCACCGAAATTCAAGTTGTCTGCAACAGTAGACATCGTGGCCGCCAACATTGCCGCCACCAAAATCCCGATGGCCCCCGCCGGTAGCATCTCTTTCATCAGCATGCCATAGACCTCTTCCCGGTCGAAACCCGGCTCTCTCAATTCCGGCCAGATTACAGCTGCCGATATACTGGGCAACGTAACCAGCAAAAGCAGTATAAACATGGTAACGGCCGTCACCACGTACATGGTAAGCGCTTCTTTGGGGCTACGGGTCGATAAGATACGCTGGCCTTCCATCGCTCCGCCCATCGGCGCAGCATCCCCTCCATAGCCAATGCTTTGGCCAACCATCCAGGCCAATGCCGCCATCAAGGGAAACACCTCATGGTTCGGCGGTGGTGTAAGCCGCGTGATTTCGGGATTGGTAGCGCCAAATGTGTCTTGGATGGCCGCGACCATCTGCGTTGCTCCACCGAAATGTTGGAGGGTAAAAAACGCCAGGGTCATCGCCCCGATCATGAAAATGGTCATCTGGATGAGGTTCGAAATCACTACGCCCTTATAGCCCGAAAAGAAGACAAACACAAAGGACACCGGAACGATCAACGCCAGTGTTTCCATTTTACTGAATCCGAACGCGGGCTCCATAATCTTGCATGCCGCAAGCAAAGTGATCCCCGTCCATGCCGGCATAGCGATCAGCGACGTGCGGGTGGCAATCCATAAGCGCATGGCGTTGGCCGTGCGCGGCTTAAACCGCAGGTCGTAAAATTCCAACGACGTAAATAGGTTAAGCCTTCGCCAGAAGAATGCAAACAACACGCCGGCCAGGAACAAGGCCAACCCAAATCTACTCAGGTACCACCACGAGATGAACGCCCCGGTTACCGCCGCCAATCCACCGTATCCCGTAGCCGCATCAGGGCTAACCAGCGCAGCGCTGTACGAAACACCGTTAAGCCACCCCGGCACTTTACGCCCACCCAAAAAGAAGTTTTCCATACTTCCGGCGGCGAACTTCCTATGCCACAGCGATAGCCCGATCATCAGGGCGAAATACGCGATGATTATCCAAATATCGAGTTGACTCCAAGCCATACGTTTACACCTTAATCCCAGCCCGGATTTTGAATCAAATTAACGTTTTTCTCCGTCTCGATGAAAGGTATCGGCCAAAGGTTATGTTTTTGTTCAAATAGCCGCGATTCAACCACCGTACGCCGGTAAAAACCATCACTATCCATCGTGTATCCGGGCGTACTGATATCGATGCCATGGATAGGCCCATCATTGACCTCTTCAGCAATTTTCCATCGGATGCAGTCGAAATACCGATGCGTCTCAAAAGCCAGTTCTATCCGGCGTTCGCGCCGGATGCGTTCGCGCATCTGGTCTTTGGTCAGCCCCCCTGGCAACGCTGGTATACCCGCGCGCTCCCGGATGAAATTCACGTAGGTATACACATCGCTTACCGGTCCGGAGGCCTCGTTCAATGCCTCCGCATAATTGAGGTACTGCTCGCCAAGCCTCAAAAATATCCACGTTCTTGCCGGCCCGCTCCGTGTTGCCATATCATAATCCGGGTGTGTTAATTTCTTCATTAGGTAGCCGGTCCTCGTAAAGGCCCCTTGCCCGGGCTGACGGCCATTAGGCCCACCAAACCAAAACTTCAGTCCCTCGGTTATCATCTTATACTTTGCCCCGGTAAACGTGACGCTGGCATAGAACCTGGGTTCCCGGTCTACATACATGGTGCGCGTTCCAGCAACGTACATTGCCGTTTCTTCCGTATCATTTCCAGTTTCGCTGTATCCCGAAGCCGGATTGATAATCGGGGTCATATCGGCCTGATATCCTGTTATTGGTATTTCCCCATTGGCCATATGATAAGTATCAACCTGTTCCTGCGTTACACCTTGGTGGGGGAAAAAGGCACCTGGAATCCCCCACGGTTCGCTATAGGTATCTAAGTGGATATAAGACGGGTTATTCCGGGTAAAGAACACCTCGTCATTGAAATTCACGTAGAATGTCTCCTGGTAGTTTGCTATGGGATCATTGGATGCCGAACGATGGAGCCGGTGACCGGCAGCCTCGGCGGCATCAATGCACGCCTTGGCAGCTGCTGCCGCCGCTTCCCAACGTGCAGCAGAAAAATCCGGAAACAACTGGACGCCATCACGGTCTTTGAAGTCCGCATAATCCGGATTGCCATTCCAAAACGGGCTCGCCATGTAAAGCAACGCCCTTCCCTTGAGTGCGAGCGCGGCGACTTTCGAAGGCCTTCCCAACTCGTTTTGCTGTACAATTCGCGGTGGCAGTATATCAGCTGCCCGATCGCAGTCGTCAACGATGAACTGTACGCATTGGTCAAGAGGCATCCGCTTGAGCAATTTGAAATCTTCATTTAACCCGATAGTCCGGTCAAAGATCGGGATCGGGCCATAAATCCGAACCAATAGGAAGTGATAAAACGCCCTTAGGAAATACACTTCTCCTTTCCACTGGTTGATCATATTTGCTGGAAAGAACTCGTTGGGCTGCAGCATATGGATATATTCCAGAAAGATATTGCAGTTCCTGATCGCCTGATAATAAGGGCTCCAACCACTGGTCGTATACGTGTTCGAGCTCCAGTTACCCGCATTCATCATATTCGAAAAGAACGGCTCGTGCGTAATTTCCATTTCATCTGCCGCTCCATTGAACGGGTTGACCACGCCGTCGTTATCTACCATCATCGCTTCATTGGGCAGATTCGCGTAGATATTCGCCAAAAACTCCCTTGTAAAGCTAGGGTTGGTAAAAACCTGTTCAGGTGTAAGATCCTCGTCTGGCGTTTTGTCTAGAAAATCCTT
Organism: Parapedobacter sp.; assembly: GCF_035556095.1. Taxonomy (GTDB): domain Bacteria; phylum Bacteroidota; class Bacteroidia; order Sphingobacteriales; family Sphingobacteriaceae; genus Parapedobacter. Next base: position 100,759 of record NZ_DATMFT010000026.1, read on the forward strand.
TATGCAGGATTGCATGATGAAAAGGACAGTCATCAAGGGTATGGCTATATATTTAAACTTTTTCATAATACCGGAAATAAAGGGTTAAAAAATAACGTTAATGCCGAAATTGACATTCCGGGTGATGGGGTGGCCGCCCGTGCCGTAATTAGACTCGGGATCGATTGCCTTGATGTGGTCCCACGTATACAGGTTCGTTCCCTGAACGAAAAGCCGCAGGTTAGTGATACCAATCTTGGCGGTTAAATGCGAATCAAACGAATACCCCACTTCGGCGTTCTTTATCCGGAGATAGTTCCCGTTTTTCCGCCACAGGCTCGAATTCGTATAATTGTTCTCGCTTGCCGCACGAATGGCCGGGTAGACTGCATCCGCATTGTCTTCTCCCGGTACCCAACGGTTATCATAGTATTCTCGTAGCACGTTATATTTCCCCACGGCCGTAAAGAAGGGCCTCATCGGCCATCCCGACCCGTAAAAGAAGTCCCGGTTTGCGGCCCCCGTGAAAAACAGCGATGCATCAAACCCTTTCCAAGCCAGCGTGGTGCCGAAACCGTACATCACCAGTGGTTCGGGGCCGTACTCGCCGAAGTAGGTGATGTCTTCGAGGTCTATACGCTCGTTTCCATTAAGGTCTACATACTTAATATCCCCTGGCCCGTAGGTCCCGAAAATCGACTGTGACGGACTGTTCGCGATATCTTCCTCATCACGGAAGAAACCCTGGGCGAGGTAGCCGGATGCGGCTCCTATCGCACGGCCTCTCGGGTTGTGATGCTCAAAAATATAGGGAACATCATTCTCAATGACTTTATTCTTGGTAAACGTGAAGTTAGCCAACAGCGAATAGAAGAAACCCGATGAGGTGGTGTTCCTCACTTGAAGGCTACCTTCAAAACCCCAGTTGGAGGTAACGCCAATGTTGCCGTAAGGGATCACACCGGTAGGGTAACCGGAGTACCACGGAACGGATGAGCGCCTTAGCAGTTGGTCTTTCCGCAGTTCATAGAAATAATCCCCTTGAAAACTTACCGCGGCATTAAACAGTTCGATATCGGCGCCAACATTCGTCTTGTACGCCTTTTCCCAGGTCACGTCTTGGTTTCCAATACTTCCTTCACTTTTGCCGCCAATGCTGTTGTTTTGGTTAAGGCCATACACGTAGCCAGCTGCCGATTTGTTGTAGGAAGACAGGAACAAGAACCTGCCGCCACCGATCTGGTCGTTGCCCACCAAACCATACGAGCCTCTAAGTTTAAGCATGTTAACTACGTTTGCATTCCAAAAGTCCTCGTTCGAAACCACCCAACCGGCCCCTATCGAGGGGAAAAGCCCGTATTGCTTTCCTTTGGGGAAATTTTCGGATCCGTTGTAGCCCGCATTTAGTTCGAGGAGATACTTCGCGCCATAGTTGTAGGTAAACCGGCCCACCAACCCCTGCCTCCTTTCGGGAAGGTTGGCAAGCGAGCTTCCCGCGTTGACGTTTATAAATTCCCGCTTGTTGCCAAGAAGAAGTGCCGATACGCTATGCTGGCCAAATGTTTGATCGTAGGTAATGCTTAGATCGCCATATACCGTTTTATAGTTCTCGTTTGCCAAACCATAGCCCAAGGCCGACTCCGAGCTGACCAGCGTATAGATATCCTCACCCGTTTCACTGTCACGTGTGTAGTAATACGTTTCGGGCGACTTCGATCTGAAATTCTGTGTGATATCGACCACATCATAAGCCACCAACCCTTTAACCGCCAGCCCCGGAAGTACGGACGATAGATCCCACCTAAAATTCAAATTACTGACAATGGTGTTATAGAACTGCTTCGTATACCCCATCTGCGTGAGCAGCGTATAGGGATTGATGGCACCATCCACACCGATGGCTCCCGGCGCCGAGCCGTCGGGATTTGTGAGCGGGTACATCAACGGCGTTACCAGTTCCATGATGGCGAAGGCCGATCCCGTACCCACCCCTGGGTAATTGGTACCCGAAACGATACCCGATAACCCCAGGTTCATATCAAAGTTGGAAGCCAGCTTCATGTCGACATTGGACCTGAATTGGTACCGGTTCAACAATGCGTTTGTATTATAATCATTCAGCGAGCTCTCGTTGTAAATACCCTCTTGGAGGGTATAGCCTAGGTTTACATAGTATTTTATGTATTCGGTCCCGCCCGAGACGCCCAGGTTGTTTATACTTTGTTTGGTGGTCTCTTTCAGCACCACATCATACCAATCAACGTTGGGGTAAATATAGGGATCCGAACCGTCTCTAAACTTATTGATTTCCTCAGTAGTATACCGCGGTGCCTCGCCAACATTCGCCAATGCCTCGTTATGGAGCGAAGCATATTCATACGCGTTGATAACGTTGGGCACGCGCAACGGCGTTGCCGTGGCAAACTCCGATCGGAAAGTCACTTTCGGCTTACCGACACTGCCCCGCTTGGTTGTGATTACGATTACACCGTTAGCTCCCCTGTTTCCATACACAGCAGTTGCGGTGGCATCCTTGAGTACTGTAAAATCGGCTATTTCCTCGATATTTATGGTGTTCCAATAGTTTTGAAGTTCCCGTTCTACACCATCCACAATGACCAATGGATTCCGCCCCCCACTGATCGATGCGATCCCGCGTATATATACACTCGCCGCATCATAACCCGGTTCGCCCGACGACTGCCGGGTGATGACCCCTGCAATCTTTCCGCCAATGGTATTACTTAGTGAAGGCGTTGAAAATTTGCGGATCTCTCCAACCGATACGGATGAAACAGCCCCCACCATGGTCGTCTTTTTCTGGGTACCGAAACCCACTACCACGACCTCGTTCAACTTTTGCCCTTCTTCATCAATTTCCAGCCGGACGTTGAACTCCCGTTCTTTGCCGATAACGAGTCTTTTTGTCGTATAGCCTACATAACTGACGATCAAAGAATCCCGCTCGCTATCGGCTTCGATAAGGAACCTGCCGTCTAAGCCTGTCTTCACCTCTCTTTTAGCCGGCAGCACCTGCACGGATGCATCGACCAACAACTCTCCCGATTCATCGGACACGATGCCCCGCACGATAAAAGGCTCCTGCTGATTCTTTGCGGGCGTACCCACATCATGGCCCATTCCGGCAAATGCCAATGTGGCCACGCAACCAAACCAAATCGTCAGCAACAATCGCTTACCGACAATGGGTCGTGCTTCACTGCATTTAAGAAAAACAATCATAATGGTTAAATTATTAGTTAGTTAAAAACTTGGGTTCTTTCCGAATTTTACAGACTTTCCCTACACAATCTATCATCATTTGAATACGTATTCAATTACCTCAAAAAAAAGGGACCTTCGTCGAAAAAAGAATACGTATTCATAATAAACATAAAAAATTAACCTGCATTTCTGTTTCTTACCGTATTTCTAATCACAAGCCGCCCCTTCATAACCAGTTTCTTCGGCTTACCTATCTTCCCGTTGATCTCTTCAAGCAGGATAGCCACCGTATTATCGACCATCCCCTCCAGCGGTTGTTCCCACGTGGTGAGGTTATACGACGTCCAATTGCTCATCCGGATATTATCAAACCCAATGACCGATACATCATGCGGCACGTCAAACCCCAGGTTTCTGATTGCATCCATCACACCCAGCGCGATGATATCGTTCCCACCGAAAATGCAATCAATATCCTTGTTGTTCATCATCAATTCCTGGGCAAGCTGAAACCCGCTATCGTAGGTATAGTCGCCAGCTTCAAGATGCAGCTTGCTCACGCCATTTTCGTCGAGCACTTCCCTAAACCCACGTAGCCGATCTTGGGAAATCGAGGTGTGTGGCGGTCCAGATATATACGCGAAATGGCGATGTCCCGTTTTGAGCAAATAGGTCGCTATTTGCTTTGCCGACAGATAATTGTCGCATAAAACAACACTGTTAGCTGAGTTGTCCGCATACCGGTTGAATATCACTACGGCAATGCCATTTTCGCGGAATCTTTCCTCAGCATCTTGCGTAAGCAAGGCATCGGAGATGATCACTCCCGCTACGTTGTACTCCAAAAGTTTGTGGATTTCACTCTCCTCGATGTGCTCGTTTTCCGAATTGATAAAAATCAAATGGTAACCCAGGGCAGAGAAACGGTTATGGAAGATTTCGAGTACGGCCGAATAAAAAGGGTTACGTATCGTACGCATAACGATGCCAATCAACATACTCCGTCGAGTAATCAGACTCCTAGCATGGGCGTTGGGCCGATAATTCAATTTCCGCGCCGCCTCCATGATCTGGTTCCGCTTTTTTTCCGAAACCTTCGTGTTGCCGGCGAAGACGCGCGAAACCGTCGCTTGCGATACCCCCGCTAGCTCGGCCACATCGTGCGATGTGTAATGCTTTTTTGTTATATTAGATTTACTCATGAATTCGAATACAAAAATATATACCTGAATTGAGAAAAACAAATTTTTTAGAAATTTCCTCTACCTACTCTATTTCCTTCAGTAAATTGATTTTAAGGTTGTAAAAATAAAAATGTCCGTTTATCTTTAACGCATTCTATAACCAATTTGCATACATATGCATAGTAAAATATGGTTGGCCGCACAGGAGACGTTAATGGGAAAGCTGGCTGATATAAAATGAAAAATTAAACGATAACGATATGATGGTTAGATGCGTGTTACTATACCTCGCACTTTTTTCCAGTGCTTATGCCCAAGGGCAAGAAAACACCATTACGATGATTCCCTATCCTGATAAAGTTCGGGTTGAAAAGGGAAGTTTTAGACTTGCGGGTACGGTGACCTATGCTGTAGAAGGCGAAGCCAAGAATGAAACTGCGCACCTGGTTTCTCTGTTGGAAAAGTTGGAACTGAATGTAAAAAGCGGATCGGCTTCCGCATCAGACCTTCTTTTGAAAATTAATAGCACGTTATGTAAAAACCCAGAAGCCTATTCCTTGAATATTAATAACCAGGGCATAGTTATCGAGGCCGGAGCAAATCCAGGCCTCTTCTATGGTATCCAAACCCTAAGTCAACTGATTGCCAATACAACTAAAGATGGCAACGAATTAAACCTTCCCTTTGTCTCAATTGAAGATTCACCACGATTTACATGGAGAGCGATGGTGTTAGATGAGGCGCGTACATTCCACGGTAAGGACGTCGTCAAACAATTGATTGACGAATTGGCTGCTTTAAAAATAAATCGACTCCAATGGCATTTAACAGACGACCAAGGTTGGCGGATCCAGATTATGAAATATCCGGAGCTCGTCCACATCAATTCGCCGCTTACCTTATCCGATGACATAAGCTTGTCGGCTAATGCCCAATTGAAAAAGGGCTACTATACACAAGCGGAAGTCAGAGAAATTGTACAATATGCTAGCGAACGCTATATAACCATCATTCCTGAAATCGAAATGCCCGGCCATGCCAGCGCTGCCATCGCCACCTATCCCTATTTAGGTGTTACTAAGGAGAAGGCGTCAATACCCGTTCATGAAAAGCCAGTCAAAGTAACTAGCATTTATCCGGATATTTTTGACGTGACTGACACACGGACAATTACTTTCTTACACGATGTATTGGACGAAGTGGCTAGCTTGTTTAATGCTGAAGTTATTCATATCGGTGGTGATGAAGTCAATTTTTCTCAATGGAAGGAATCAAGCGCGGTGCTTTCGTTTATGAAAGAGAAAAATCTAGCTTCACCGGCTGCTTTACAACTGTGGTTTACCAATAAAATGTCCAACTATCTTTTAAATAAAGGCATTAGAATGATGGGCTGGAATGATATTATGGGGCAAAACCTTCATCATTATGAAAACACCTCAACCAATGACTTTAAACTAAATGACGAGCTGGCCAAGAGTACCATCGTGCATTTTTGGAAAGGAGATCCAGCGCTTATCGCGGAAACGGCCAAGAAAGGGCACGATATTGTGAATGCGCATCACTTATTTACTTACCTGGATTATACATACGAGGCCATCCCTCTTGAAAAAGCGTATGAATTTGAACCAGTTCCGTCGGATTTGCCATTAAAAGATCAGTCCAAAATCATTGGATTGAGTTGTCAAATGTGGGGCGGAAGCGTGTGTACAATAGAATCCATCGAAAAACTGCATCGGCAAATCTTTCCTAGGATTGCCGCATATGCTGAGGTCGGATGGACAAAGCCCATGCATAAAGATTTCGCTAGATTTGGTTCCGCCCTAGCGCTGTTAAAGCAAGGCTGGGACGAAAGAAATATCAGCTATCAAGAATATTAAGGTATGAAATACGAGCTGACCTAATCGACAACGAATTGCCCGATCATAAATATGTATATTTTCATCTATTGACTTGGCACGACCGGCCAAGGCGACCAACAAGGAAAGCATGCGCGACCGGATCCGACATGATCCGTATCGCGCAGCAGCCCTTCGCTGTTAGGCGATTTGATACGCCACGTACAGCACAATATCCAGCAGTTTGTCCGTGTCAAACGCCGCTACCGGTCCTGTCGGCGGTGGCGTCGGCGCGAGGTCACCAGATGCTTTCACTTTAACCACATGGTCTTTGATGACGCCGGCGTTCAGCAAATTACCAAGGTCTTTTGCATACAGGTTCCCTAAAGCGGCATCCCGCGTAAATCCAGTTTGATCGACACCATTGAGGCTGATGCTGACACCATTTACCGTTTGCCCTTCGGGCGTCACCAGAATCAACTTGGATTTAGTCACCTTGAGCGGCTTCCCATTCAGGAACAAGGGGAAGTGCTTTTGCGCGATTTGCAACAGCACCTCTGTATCGGTCGGTTGCACAGTGAGCCGGTGAAAATCCGTCGAAAACTCTTGCCTGAGGCTGATCGACCGCGACATCGGATTGTCCTTGAGGATTTGGGTCAACGTACCTTCTATGGTATCGTTTTGTTCCTCTACCTTATCCCGGAAAAGCTCATCGTATTCTGCCGTATAGTTGATATGGATAATGACATCGTTGATGGTCTGGTAATCAAACTGTCTGAATGATTTTGGCAGGTCAAGTTTCCATGAGCTGATGGCTCCGGCGCCTTCAAATGGCATGTACCTGTCGTCCCTGAAATTAAGCTGAAACACACCGGCATCTTGCTGTGCCGTACTGGTAGCAATCACGGTCGTACGCGATTTTGGCACATCTTTCAACTCCGCATTGCCCAGTTTAGCCTCCATCCGTACCAGACTTGAAGTCAACGAGAGCGTCGCCCCGACATTGGTGTATGGTCCGGTGATACATGGGATGGTCAGCCGTACCGATTGTATTTTCCTTCTATACTGGCCGGGGTAAAACAGGTCAAAGTACACTTCCGGAATACTGAACGCACAGGTACCGGTTTGTTTAAGTGTTAACAGCGCGGCTGGGTCAAGCTGCGTAAGCGAAAAAGCCTGGTCGATTTCATTTTTACGGTAATTGGTTTCCAAGTACCTGCGTTCCATGGCGTGCAGCGCCATCAGCAGCTGTTCTCCGGCCAGCAAGCCACCTTTCGTCGATTCAAAATAAGAACCATCGATAAAGAAGGTGTTGTCGTCACGCTCATACCGGTAAGCCTGCTCGGCCAAGCGAGCAATCGCCAACGCATTGTTGTAGGCTTCTTTATACACCCGTTGCATGGTCGTAGACAGCCAGGTGTGCAGCCCCAGGTTGGAGAATTTCTCTCCATAGAAATCCAGCACTTCCTGGTTTTGTTCGATTTGCTTCTGGTGGTTTTGCCGCGCTTCAATTAGGATATCCCTTTTTATTTCGGCGGCAACCAGATTTTTTTCCGTTTGGGTCTTTTCGTACACCAGCAGCTTTTTCTGGTGGTTCCACCCTGCCGACCTGCGGTCGAATCCGGCCTCAAGCCCAGATGACGCTGCCAGCTTATCCGCAAAAAGGGCTGTACTCCGTATCCCCTCCGCAAATCCTTTCACACTCTCGCTCAGCTCTTGCCCGCCATACTTCATGGCAAATGGCGAACCGATCTGTGGAATGAGGCCAAATACCCCATTCAGGTTCCATAGCGGAATAGCAATGCCATTGATGATAGACGAGGTATGGACACCCACTTGTTGCGCGATTTCCCATCCGCTCGTCCGTTCCGCAATCAGCCCTTCGTAATACCCAATTTGATAGTTCAACGCCTCCAGCCGGTCGTTCAATACCTTGATGCCTTCTTCGGCCGTCTTGATCTCGAGTTCGCGGCTTTTTGCCGATAGCTCCAGTATGTTCTGCTGTTGTGTGGCACGAAGCAGCGACAGCTCCTCCCCGTCTCGGCGCTCCATGGCGCCTAGCAAGGATGATCCAAAACCCTGCACCACGGAGGTGAATGCTTTTGCCCGTTCTAAAATATAGGTAAAGCGATAGGGCGGCAGATTACCTGCTGTTGCCTGAAGTATATCGTCTAACGAGAGCCCAGCTGCTTTTGCACGAACCAATAACCGGGGATCGATTTCAGGTGCAAACAGCGCCAGTTGCCGCCGCTGCCCGAGTATGTTCATACAATTGCGGATTTTGAAAAGACGGTCGTCCACGCGGTCGTAGTAAGCCAGCAAATCTTTGTTTCCGGGAACGCAGAACACCGGCGACACGTGACGTATGATGCTGAAACCAAATGACGGGATCCGGAATTTACCTTTTACGTAGATGGATTCCTTTTTCCAATCCAGCGTTCTGCCCACACCTTTGGCGAAAGCGCCTGTAAACGCATCGTCTACCGGCTTCACGGTCACCTCCGGCAGCAGTTTCTCCCGCAGCCCCTGCAGGTCCTTGTATTCGCTGGCCGACACATCGTATGACATGGTCTTCAGCGAAGCCGATTTCGAATCAGCATACCGGGCAAGGACCTTATGCGTGGCCGATGCGAATGCGGCCTTCGTTTTCGTCGCTTTTGCGCCAACGGCAATTGATTTGGCCGGTGTCCGCACAATCGTATAGCTCTCCAGTTCGGCTAAAAACTCACTGCCCTTATTCAGTAGCGGTTGGATGGTGGCGTAGTTTTTCGGTGAAACTTTCCCCTCACCGCAGTCGCCGATCTGGGCCGGCCGGTCGCCCAGGATTTCCTTCGCCATAACATACAGGAGCGTCGCTTCATTGACCGATTCCATGGTGTCTTGGGTAAACAGTTGGTCGCCCCAATCCAACAGGTTATCGATGTATTTCATCACGATACTCTTCTGGTAAGCACTCATACGGAGGCGGGCAATGGCGTGCGGGTTGAACGGATCCTTCTTATACGCTTCGATCGCTGCTTTGTCATTGAGCTGATCCCGGAACGTCTGCACGTCTATTTCCCTGAATTCCAAGTACTGCCAGTTCCTATCGAGCTCCATTTTACGCTTTAGCGCTGCCGTTGCACCCGCAGGGTACGTCACCACCTCGGTAGACCCGGGATTAAAAATATAGTGATACCATTTCTGCGCATCCGCATACTTGCCCTGGCTGTTCAGGTGGTTGGCCAGCAAGAAGGGGATGTGCATGAAAATCTCCCGATAATAAGTCCCATAAGCACCCTTCCAGTCTATCTTATTGCTGATCACTTTATTGACCACGCCCGAGCCGCTCGGCAGGCTTATCGGCGCACTCAGCTCTTTCAAGGCTTTCTGCGTGGCAATATCGAGGGCCGTATCCACGCCGCTTGTAAACAACGTCCGCGTCAATGTTTCGCTCAGCGTGGTACCTATGCGTTTTAAGATGAAGCCATTTCCTTCGGCGGGCGTGCCCTGCAGAAGCAACAGATCACCATTCGCATCAATGATCGCGTCGCTGAATGCACCGTTTACGATCTGTATCTGGCTCCCGCTCCGAAGGGTTGCAACCGCATTCTGGCGGATGTTGTCAAACGAGTAATTTAGCGTATCCTGCCGCCAAAGCCGGTTAAGCAGCGTGTCTGACTTGGTCGTATTGGTGATCAAGCTGCCATACGCATACGTGTCAAACACTTGCGTGCCGGGAGCCGATGCCCGGTACAGCGAATTGCCCGACCGGGTGATGAGCTTAGCGGTTTTGTTTTTTACAAAATACCACGATTCCCTGACCGGATCGTTTGTGAAATCGCTCATCTGGGCACCATTATTCTGCACATTGAGGTTGTAGAAGTCGATGGCAGCCCGCATCTGGAAGCCTGCCCCGGTCAATATCAACCGGCCCGTCGAATCTACGTACGGATAGACCTGATCCCATAAAAAACCCTTCAATGTATATTCGTCCACGGGCTCGTAGTGTGGCGACAACGCGTACCGGGGCGTTTTCAGTTTGCGCACGGCATCGTTTAAGTCGGACCAGTCAAAGAACGGAAACGACCGAAGCGCGTCGTGCAGCGACCCCGTGAAGTCATCTACTTCATAGCGGTCGGCCAACGGGTCTTGGATCACCCCGTTTCCTTCAAACGGGTAGCAATCCCTCAAATCAAGCTTCTGTGGTGGGGTCCATGTTCCATCCAGTTTGAGTGTCGTAAACTCAATGGATACCTTGTGGCTGTAGCCGGTAAAGATCGACCGGTTGTTATCAAATACCGTATTGCCCAAGGTCGTTATCCGTGTCCAGAATACGTGTAGCCTGCCGTTGTAAGTGATCGGTGCCACTTTCCGCACGGGTATCTGCACATTGATTTTCTGCCAGGGTTCCCACACCACGCCGCGGTCATCCCGTTGTTCAGCGTAGTAGAGGTTTTCCACCCGCCGGTAGTAATATACGGGCGGTTCATCGGCTGTTACGCCGAATAAATGCAGCACGTCCGTAGCCGACCCACCATCTTTTTCATGGTATGAGCCCGCTATCTTTACATGTGCCACTTCGTCAAACCCACGTAGGTAACGGCCATAGGCATCCAATACGTTATCGGCATTGATCTCCTTTTGCAAGAGGTCCGACTCGAGTTCCTTGAACAGTGGCGTTTTATCATCCCGCAGGTCCGGCTCGATATAATTTTCCGGATAGAGAAATACTTTACGATTAGCCTCCCACACCCGGTAATTTCTGCGCCATTCCCACTCATCGGCGGGAATATCGTTGGGCCGCACATGGATCCGGCCCGACGTACCGGGTTCCTGGGCATCCTGCTCCAGGTTCAATAAGATGCGGTGGATGTAAAGTTGCAGACTCATGGTCGCGGCCACCAGCCGGGATGTCCTCGAACAACCTTCCAGTTCGGTGTCGATCAGGAAATAATGGTACAGATCGTTCGTATCCTCAAACTGCGGAAAACCCGAATGGATGAGGTAAGTGGTAAGGGCCGACCTTTTCTTTCCGCGGAGTGCATCCTGGTAGTCTTCCAATTTCCCCTTCCGCTCCGCTTCATCGGGATATTTGCTGCGAAAAGCGGCAAGGATCTCTAACATGGCTTCATTTAATGTGTCGTAATCGGTCGCTACAATTTTCGCCAGCGTGCCGCCGCCAATACCGATGTAGCCGCATACCGCCGTACAGTCGCGGTAGAACGCCAGTGCAGCAATCGCATCGGTAAAGCCCCCTGCGAGGGGATGGATGCCGGTGAGCAGTTCTTCCTTCGTTGCCAGCAGGTGGGCTAACAGGTCTTGGTCGGCATCCTGGAATTGGTTGGCTGCCGAGAAGTCAAGGAGTAAGGTATTCAGATCGGCTGTATTGCTACTGCCATCTTCCTCCACTTTTATAAAGGATGCATACGAATGGATACGACGTATGCTTTGGAGCGTCAGTGATTCCATATCCGTTATGCCAAACAACGCCGGATTAGCAGCGATGAATGATATGGCATCGGCTGTGAACTTCTTCTTGCCCTTGAATAACACGCTTAACGGGAGCAGGCTGTCGATCAGCCCTTTCAATGCCACGGAAGGGTCGGTATTGTTTTGCAGTTCAAGGGTCAACGCATCATTGTCAAGGTCATATCCTATCACCGCTACGATTGCCCGCACGGTGGGCTCAGCGAGGCTTAGCCTGCCCGACAGGTGGAATGGGATCAAGTGTGCCGCATGGTACGGGAGCAGTACGTTTCTCAAGTCCGGCTCCGCAACGGCAATCCCCGCCGGTACCGTAATGGCGTCAGCCGGGTTGAAATCCGCTTTCAGACGGTAGCTCGTCCCGTCTGGCGACCGTTCTATGATTGTCGTATTGCTGTTGATGATTTCCCTCGACTGCGCTTCGGTGACGCCATCCACATAGGCGAAAACCGTATCGGCAAAAACCAATTGATTTGCTTCGGTTAGCTGTTGAAGGATTTCCTTCGCGGTATCCGCTGACGACAAATAGCTGGCGGCATCCACTACGTTTCCGGTTTTCAGGATGAAATGCAGATCATCCAGTGAGTATCCGGAGGTTTTCCACCACTGGTGCAGTGCCAGCAGGTTATCCACCTGGTCGGCATGCTCCAGGTACCCCGCTGTAAACACAGATGAAAGTGCCATCAGCCCAAACAGATCGTTCACGGTGAGTTTCAACCGTTCGGCGAGTATGCTGTGGCGGTATAGCAACGACAAGTTCGCTGCTGTAAGCAGAAAACCCCGCTCACTTTCTGTAGTAGCATCCAGGGCGGTTATGCCCAACGGCACGGCCAGGTGCCGGATCAATGTCAGCACCTCGTCGTCCGAGCGGTTCAAGGCCACTGATAGCCTGAACGCGGAGAACACCGCATCCGTGGATGACTGGTCTATGGCCAGCGCGGGGTGAATGAGCTTGATGGAAGGTTTCGGATACGTGCCATCTTCCGCTACCACATCGAGGTGGTTAAACAAACGGTCGAAGTATGGAGCAGGCAGGAGGTGGATGATTCCCGCGAGTTCGTCAACCGTGAGGCCCAATTCTGCTTTTATACGCAGCCATTGCCCCAGCGCCGTGATTACATCGGGCGTTAAGTCGGTTCCCACCCCCATGTCCTTGGCCATCCCGATCAGCCCATCCAACTCAGCGATGGTGACGCCGGTCTTCCGCCATAGCCGGATGAAGCGGTGCAGGCGGTCCAGACTGGCATAGGTGAGGTTCTTTACCCTTTCGATATCGTTCTGTATACTATCGGCGTTTTTCTTTTCGCTTTGGATCACGATGTTATCGGTACCATTGTCCGTCACGTAACCGATTTTCAAGATTACGCCCAGCTCTTTCCGGTTCAACCCGGTCGGCTTCAACAGATCCTGCGCATTGAAAGGCGATATTTTCCCACCGGAAAGGGTAAAATTCAAGCCGTATACACGCTTGATAAATTCGGGGGTTGCGTCGGCCGAAGTAATCAGTTGATACACCTTATCTGAAAGATTGAACCGAGCTTGTGCAATTTCCGATTGCGGCCGTTGCACGAGGCGGCCAATATCTTCCCTGGTTTTTTCAAAATGGCCCAGATAGGTTTGTACGGCTTCCAGCGGCAAATGGAAGGGCTGCTTGAAGGCATACACCCCATTTTTCCATGCACCCGGTTTCTCCAGCGCCATTTCATTTTTATAGACCCACGTTTCTACGGCCGCCCGGTCATTCAGGTTACCGGTGTATCCTTTCTTCTGCGCAATGTATGCTTCGAGTATCTCATTGATGATGTCCAGGTAGGGAACCAATGCCGTGGTATTTTCACAACTCAATTCGAGCGTCCATAAATCGGGTCGCCGGGTTTTGATATTGAGCACGTGGCTCGCATTTGTTCCGGTAAAGTGCTTGGTAATCACATAACGGTCTACAAACTGCATCAGATCGACGAAATAGGCAGCTGGCGAGTAGATGGACTGGCAGTCGCTGCAATCGCAGAACGCCAGTTCACCGAACAAGTCCTGGTAGCCCGGAATGTCCCGCAGGTAATCTTTGATGGATGTGCCCAGGTTGCCAACTTTGGTCCAGTCGAAGCTACCCGTGAGCATATCCAGGATGGAGCCCATTACGCCCGTTGTACGGATAATGGCCATATGGGCCTGCTCATAATACCGGGTAGCCACGGCCCTGTCGAGTTTGGTTGTTTTGACAAAATCGTCCAGCGTTACGGCTGTTATATGAAAAGCCGCATGGTAACCCGCCGCCATGATTTTCTGGGTATCGGCCACATCTTGGGTAAAGGAATAGATACGTTGCTGGGCTTTCACATTGCTGAGCACCATCGTTTTTTCGGCAGCAGAAAACCCATTCAGATTGAGGAGTTTCAAATCTTCGCTATCGTGTTTGTACTCCAGTGAAAGGAAGTGCACGTCCTCATTTTGTTTTTGGAATCGTTCAATGAGCCCCACCCGATCGGTAATAACCTTGCCCTTGTCGGCTGGTTTGATTGCGTTGTCGTTCAACACGGCGCCCAGTTGCAAGCCGGGATTGGTTTTCACGAGGACGTCTATTTCTTCATACTGCTTCTTTAGGGTGTCGACCTGTTTGGTGGTCAACCCCGTCGTATCCAGTTCATCAAAGGCATGCACACCGAATAGGGTCGCATTTTTCTTAGCAAGTGGCTCAAGGCCCTTGATATTTTTCTGCAGCTCGTCGGGAACAACGCGGGCCGTATCATGGAGCAGTGATGCCTCGGGGTAGAGATGCGCTATTTTTTTGGTTAGGAATTCGGCATAGTCATCGGAGGTGACCCCCTCGCCCAGGTCTGTTTTGGACGCTTCCAACCACGTCTTCCATTCGGCCTTATCTATCTTCACCAAATCAGACAAGGCCGTCGGTTTGGCCTGTTTATCTATTTCCGCTGCCAGCGCGAAGCTGCCATCCACAAGCTGGTACAAGCCTGCGGCCAATTCCAGCTTATCCCCTTCCGCCCGCGTAATGGTTTTTGCGCTCACCAGGCTTTCAATCTGTTCGTTTTCGAGGTTATCCAGCCGGATTTCACTACTGAATAGCTTTTCCGTTTTGGCATCAGCAATGCCGGTTATGGCATTCAGCCGGTATAATTTGGCTTTCTGCAGGTCTTGCTGAAACAACGGGTTGAGGAACACGGGCACGTCTGCCAGCAACACGTTATCGATGTTGCCCAGATTGGGCATCCCGGAGACGGCAGTTTCCAGTTCCTTCCTTTTCGCGGCCGGTAACTTGTCTGTTAATACCGCTTTAGACAACGCCGATTTCACGTCCAGCACACCTAATTTCGCCGCTGAAAATTCCACGCGCTTCAATCCGGCCTTTATTTCGGCCGGCGCGTCTTTCAGCTTTTCTTCCACATTATTTTTTAGCTTAAGGCTTGCCGCCTCGCTTAATTTACCGAATAAGGCCTTATGCTGTTTTTGGATAGCACCCGGCGTAAGGGTGGCCAGTTGTTCCAGTTGGAGAAGCTCTTGCTTGTTCATGATTGTTTTATTAATTTCTTTAAACTTATTTTTTTACCAAATCGCTCCGATTAAGCCGGCTATCCCACCAACGGCAAGTATGCCCCATCCAACCGGGTTTGACACTAATCCAAAGGCAACCAGTCCACCGCCTACAACCGCCCCTACACCCAAACCGGTTGCTGTTCCAGCCGCGATTCCAGCCCCTCTTCCGTACTCCGGTGTAACCCGCGACTCCACATAATCACCTGCGTAGTTTGCAACCATTGCCGTGCCTGTGAGGGCCACAGCGGGTCCCGAAGCCGTATTGGTAAGCACCATGGTACCCAGGCCGACACCCGCCGCATCGCCAACCAAGACACCATATTCGCCCTGTTCAAAATGAACAGCGGCCGAATAACCCGAGAGAACCACCATGCCGACACCTCCGCCCACCCTAACTGCGCCACTGCCGAAACTCATTAACCTTGAAGCACCCGTTGCACCAAAATACCCACCTCCCAAGTCGGCAGCACCAAGCAGGTATGCCGACCCGCCAACGAATTCCGTCGCTCCAGCCGTCATTCCGATTGTTCTTACGTAAGGATTTTCAATATCGCTAGAAACCACGATGGTAAGTATACCTGACACTTTTGCAAACTGGCCCATTAGTCCCCCGGCCAATTGAATCCTTGGGATTTCCCTCGACATCTGCACTGTCCCTTCGGGGTTCGGGTGCGCAGGGGTTCTCGAGGGTTCTAGGCCGTTCGAGGTGACAGGTGTCATTGACGTACCAGCCCGGATCGCCAAGGAATCGGAGGTCGGATGCCAGATATCGTCAAAATGAGCCTGGTTGAAGCGCGAACTCCTCCAATTCAAATCGGGATTGTACCGCGCATCATACGGTTGCCCCGTAACCGGATCTACCCCTGAAGAATAGCCCAACCTTCTGGCCGTGGCTTCCGCGACATCTTCCAAAACCGTATCTTCCATAATATATCCCGGTCGCCGTGCCGCATCGGCCAATCCGCCACCGGGCTCATTAGACCAAAGATTATAAGGACCCTGAAGGGGCTCTCCGGGCGTAAATTGTCTGGGAATACCAGCCCGTTGCCTAGCGATTTGGTTTACAGATCCCGCCGTGGGGCGTGCGCTTTCCTGTACGACTGTTCTTGCGGGTTCGGCTACATTTATCGGGGCCGTTCGCTCTTCCGGTTCCCCGGGTGCCGTTTCCGGTGCCGCAACTTCTGGTGTTGCGGGCGGTGGTGTCTCTTCCCTTTCAGCTTCAGGTGCTACAGTATCCGGAGCGGGCTCCGGCGATCTTTCCGCTGTAGGCCGAGCGGGCCTCGGGGATGAACGCCTGGTTGGCGCAGGCCTGCTGGGCGCTACCGGTTCTTCTTCAACAATGATCAGCGGTGTAGTTCGGGGTCGAATTCCATAACTGCCGTATTCGATGTTATAAATCGCCTCCAAATCAGTCCGTTCATATTGATTCGTGTCTACACTGGCGCCTATGATTTCGCCAAACTCATCCCGGATAACCCCTAATCTGACATCCGTTTGGAATACACCCGATAAACTAGGTTCGAGCACGGACCCTGAAAAAAATTCGGTGATGCCTCCATATTCGTTGGCTTCTTGACCCGTTGCCGACAGATTAACCCGCGCAAAAACCTGGCGTATAAGTTCGTTGTGGTCGGTACTCTGCAATCCGTTCGGGTCCACCACGTTTACGGGGTTATTATGCACGTAGAGATATAAGTTTTCCGAATCTTCGGGGCCGATAGGATCGGGATTAATCCAGCCGCCCATCCAGTGGGCATAATATCGGTAGCCGAAATAATACAGGCCGGTAACGTCGTCCCGTTCCTTGCCGGAGTAGCGGTACGCTTTCAAGTCGATGTCTCGCTTGTTTCTGCCGGCTATAAAGGACGTGCCACCGTAGGGGAAATATTCTTCATAGGTAATCACATCGCCGTTTTCATCCAGTTCCAATGCGGAAGAACCGAGATGGTTTGCCAGCTGGTAATGGATTTTCTTTTGGGTTACATCGTCGGTTTCCCGTGCCTGGGTGTCTTTTTCCCATGCATGCATGCGTGCAATGGTATGGTCACCAACGGCGATGGTTGACGTAAAGCGTTTCAGTATTTCTGTTCCGCCACGGACCATGCGTTTTATTTCACAACCATCGAGGTATATTTTCTCTGTAAGTTCAACCGTGCCGTTGGCCACATCAACCACGCGCTGGCTGATTTTGCGCACCCGCATACCGTCACCGCCATACACATAATATTCTTCGTCGTTAGGCTTGCCTTGGGCGGATCGGTCTATAATGACCGCTTTGGCTATGTTATTTCTATAATTCCATTCCAAGCTCCGCAAGTGGGGCATGTGTGTGCAGTTGCCAGCGGCGTCAAAGCGGCTCTCGGGATTGGAAACGGAAACGCCATTCAAATCGAGCAACGGCAGTGACCGGTTTGAACTGGCAGAAGTCCAGATTTGCCTGGTCCAGTTCTGGGATACCCCGGTATGTTTTATCGATTTAATATTACCGGCCTCGTCATAAGCGTACATGCGGGTATACCGTTCAACGGCCGCCCCGTTGTTGAGCGTAATATGCCGGGTTCCCTTCCCCCAATCGGCCGGAACGCCTGCTTGGCCGCTTCGGTCGGCGTAGTCGTTCTGCAACAATCCCTGGTGTACCCTGCCAGTAGCCGAAATGAGTTGGTACAAGGCGTCGTATTCAAATTCGGAATGGGCCGATACGTTCAGCCCCTCCATTACGCGCGGGCTTGCGGCCGCAGCCTGCTGGGCCTCATCCACCAAGTGGACGAGGTTGCCCATCGGGTCGTAGGTGTAATGGATATCCTGGTAGGTACGTGGCGTTGCGCCCGTTCTGCTGGCTCGTAACCGCTTCATCCGGAACGTTTCCGTATCGTAGGTATAGGCAATTCCCACATCGTTTCCAAGCAGCACCTGCTGCCTCATGCCTTTGGCATCGTAGCTGGCACTTTTGAGTATTTCCACGTTGCTCAGTACACCGTCTACGGTAGACAGGTGTATTTTCTGGAGCGTGCCGCCTTGATTAAACACATACCTTCTCGTCGTCTGATCGGGCAATTGCTGTTCAATTGGGCGGCCCAAGCCGTCGTACTCGTACCTGGAGGTAAACACATCGGTCGATAGGCCAACAGCCGCCGGATTTACCCAATCCGGCTCACTGGTAAACTGGCTGAGCAACCTGCGCTCGGTATGCAATGGCAGCATTCCGGGAGCCGCTAGCTTCAACTCCTGCACCCCCGCCTGGTCGTAGTGGATCACCAGGCACCCCCTAAGATTCTTCCGTTTTGCCTGGGCAACCGGGCTGTCTTCCCCGTAGACAAATCGCTCCGTGGTGTGGTTGAGACCCAGCGCACCGTCCACACGCACCTGCGTTACGCGATCCAGCGCATCGTAGCGGGTACGTTGGTGTACACCGCGGCCGTCCCAAAGGTGGATGGTTTGGTCGTTATTATTATGGAAACTCCACCGTTCACCGGCATCCATACTGCTTTCGTAAATCACACGCCCCAGCATGTCCCTCTTGTACACAAAAGCTTCTAATCCACGGGCATCCGTAATTTGTGTGGGGTTTCCCTTGATGTCAAATATGGTTTCAATCGCCCTCACCGTACCGTCGTTGTTGGTTGCTGTGCGTACGATGTCCCTGCCCAACGGATCGAATTGTATAGTGGCAGGTGTTTCCTTATGCGCGAGGCTTTTATCCAGTGCCATTCGCTCGGGCGTGCCTACGGGCTGTACTTCCTTGAACACTTTGTACATAGACCTTTCGATCGTGTCATTCTGATCGAAAGATTTCACTTCCCAAGGTGTAAACAACGTTTCTGAGAACGTGGCATCGGGGAAGTCGGTTCGGTACATCCTCCCTACCGCATCGTAATATTGATGTATGGATACGCCATAGCTTTCCAACAGGGTATCGTCTTCAAACACGTGCGTACCCGAGTGAAATGGCTCAAACTGCCGTACAGGCAGTTGTTTGTTGTTGTAAACCACATGGCCACCCACCAACCAGCGGTCTGTGGCGTGTGCCAACAGGGGTTCACCGCCCGCATCGGTATCAACGGTACCGTCCGGTTTCCGTTCAATCGCAGGCCCCGGTTCCACTTTTCGCTTATTTTGTATGATACGGCCAAAACCGTCCTGGTAATCCAAGTCGATTTGTATAATGGGTGTGAGGTTTACATTGCCTTTGCCGTCATGCAATAAGTTTTCATTTGTAAGGCGTATGCTCCGCAACGGAATGCTATGCAGATCGTAGTATAGGAATGTGGACGTGTTTTGCAAATACAATTCCGGATGGGCAATGATGTGGTCAAACGATTCATCACTGCGCGGGCTATAGTCACTAATCGCTGCATGGCCATACCGCTCGTCCGTCCCGTTGTAAAGAACCGTACCCTGGTAAGTTGCCACGACTGGAACACCTAATGCATCATACAAAACCTCAGATACATTATCGTTTGCATCGGTGAGGCGGCAGGGTTCAATGAGGTTGTAATCCATCGCCCCTTTGGTTTCATTCCCCAGCGGGTCTGTGGTTTCAACAATGGCCAAGAAATAGCTATCGTACTGATAGGTTGTGAAAATTCCCGGCTGTTTTTCTACTTTGTCAACAGAATAAAATCCGGATTGATCATTGAAATGGTTTATTGCCGTGCGTTGCCACCAGTACCCGTCTTTTTGAATGTAATTGCCTTCATCCGCCTGGGATAACATCGCAGGAGTCACTTTTCCACTGAATGCGTCGTCGATTAATCCATCATCAAAACAAGCGATTTCGTCGTGATGGGCCAGTGCCACGTCACCTGTTTGCCCAAGCGGCAAAACCGCCGTCTGTGCATCGTTCCAGAAGTAAGTCCTGCTCCACCCGATCTGCCGGGCCGTGGCACCCAAAACGGCAGCATCACCCCATTTCAATAGCTCGTGGGGGTTTCGTGCGATAGGATTCACTTCATAGCTTTTCGATTCGTATAGGATTCCCGTTCGATACGCGTCGGGGGTATTTATTTTCAGGAATTGACGGAGGTCTACGGTAATGTAGTCCTTTGCTTGCAGCTGGTGTATGCCGGGTGCAGTGTTTCTCCGTGCATAGGCAACGCTCATTTGCTTTGTCATATTCCCGAATTCGTCAACTTCCAATGACAGGTGATGGGTTACCTTGGGATCGTCGGGAGCGCGGTCGTACGTTATTTCCAGTACTTCGGTCCGGTAGGTATAGCAACTACCATGGTGCTTTGCGGCAGTCGGTTGGATGGTTCGAATCGCATAGTTCGTTTGGGTAACGGTATATGGATGCTCTTCCAATTCGCCGTCCGGCTTTACGCCGTATACTTCTTGCCGCATCAACTTACCAGCCAGGCTGCTGTACCCCTTGATGAAGTCATTTTCCGATTGTGCGCCATTGTGTTCAAAAAACGGCGGCGGCAACGACGGTTGGTTACCGTCTTTACGGTAGTATTGGTATGTTTTCCTCGCATCCCAGCCAAACAAGCCCGGGTGCAGCCATGTTTTGGTGCATGATGGCTGTGTGTAATCGGTATTATGGACGGATACATCGGTCTCCTGGGTCTCCACATCGTATTGTTCCACGCGGCCAAAACAAACGAAATGCCGTTCGTTGCCATTGTAATGTCCATCGTAATAATGGTAAGTGGTGGCTATCCGGCTATTGGCAATAGTATCGATGATGATCCGCTGATTCGCCACCGTAAAATGAGACGGGATTTTGGATATCCAGGGCTTACCCTTCCGTTGCGATTCGAGGTAATGTGCGCCTGAAAACCCGTAGTTGATCTGCGTAAGGCATCCCATGCCGTTGTCCAGCTGCATCATTAACCGCGGCTTTTCCCCACCGGTCAATTTAAGGTACTGCATGGCTGAACCAGCAGCATAGCATAACGAGTTTGACCAGACGAGGCACGGCGTACCATCGCCGAGCAAATCCAAAATCTGTGCACTGCTCAGCAAATCGATATAAGGTAACCCGGTTATCCGCCCCCCTTCAACAAAGCCATTCCCCGATGCGTTGTACCAATACCTGATCTCACCGCGTCCCAGGTAGATCAAGTCGGCAGTACCGCTACCATCCAGGTCGAAAAAACGTATTCTACTCGCGTCAAACCCGCTGTCAAAATCGATTACGGGCGCGTCTTCCATCAAAACCGACTTACCGAAGCGTCCATTGCCCAGGTTAGGGAAATATTCCGCCCGTCCGTTCTTAATCCGTACTTGATCCGGAAGGCCGTCGCCCGTCATGTCTGCCATGAAATAATCCAATGGCAGGTTATTTCCCAATGTAGGTGCATAGGCAGCCCCATTGGAAAGCGGTTTTGCAAATTCAAATGGCTTACCAAACCCTTCTTTCCCATCAAACGGATAGCAAGTGAGTTTATCTTCGGTTTCAACGATAAGGTCTGCAAATCCATCCGCATTTACATCCATGAACTTGGCGTTGCTCACCTGTGGAATATTCCTGAAGGGCGTAAAGCCTGTCCACGCTTCTTTGTGGGTATCATATTCGTAATAGCCTGCGGTTCTGCCCTGCAGGGTAAACAGATTCAGGTTACCGTCTTGGTCGAAGTCGCCCAGGGCGTAGGTTCCCATGCGTTGCGATGGTTTAGCGATGACGGTTTCTTGCTTATCAAAAAATCCATTGCCCCTATTCCGCTTGTAGTACCAATTGTTGGCCGTTTCGGTCAAAATGCCGGGCAGCCCCTCTCCAAACAGGTCAGCAAACCGCGTTTCCGTACCATTAAATCCCTGCGGCACGTTGCTATTGCTTTCCACCGCACACGGGCTGAACGATGTCTCCGGTTTGGGTGCTGTATAGGTGAATCGGAGGGGCGGAAGTGCTTTTTCCGTATATGTACCCTGCGTCAGGTCGCGCTTCACCCCCATGAATGCCAGTTGTTGTATGGTCGTGCCCAGCGGGCTTTCGTTGTAGTCTATCTCAAAAACACCGGTGAGGGAAGGCTTTGCGGATAATTCGGGAATGTTGTGATAACTCAATATACGCCTGCATAGCCGATATGTGCGGATTTCAAATCCGGGATGGTACATCGAAAAGGGATCGCGCCGGATTGCCCATTTCTGTGCAGGTGCGGTGGTCTCATAAGGCCGCGGGGCATATTCACCGTAATCAAATACCACCTCAAAAAGCCACTTGTTGGCCGGGGGGGCCGGCTTACCCGGCAGCAGCGGAATGGAGTTGCCATAAACAATCCGCTCGGGATATTTTTGGACGAAACCGGCTACACTTCCCTTTTTCACCCGATGGTATTCCGATGGCATTTGCGCATCGACGTTATCTGCATTTTCGCCCTTGTATTTGTACCACACGGCATTGCCGCGGTTATCGTACTGTTCTTCCAGCAGCCACCTAAAAACCTGTTCGTCTTTTTCGGGGTTGGTTATCCTTCCATACTGCACACCGTATACCGAAACGACACCATCACCCGCTACCGTACGCCAGTGTATGGCATGGTTATCTTTTTTGACCCATTTTTCAAACCGTGTAAACCCTTCCTCCACTGTTTGGCGATAGTCATAAATCCAGTATTCGGGTGTTTCTGCTGTTTTTTGTATCCATTCGGTGCCCGCCTGTATCAATGCCGGAACCAGTGAAGTGCCGCCACCGAAGGCATAGCTGTCTGTCCCATCGTATTTCGGAAGTCCTTTTTTGGTATCAATCGCGATGAAGGGAATACCCGAAAGCGACCAACCGATCCCGAATGCGGAATTCCGGGACGAGGAGCTATAAGCTAAGCCCAGGCTTGGGCCGAAATCAGCTCTTCCCGTGGGTAATGGAATCTCCACGCTTCCGGTTACCCCACCGTTCGCCGGGTTCACATCAAGTTGATGTTTCAGCTGGAGGTCCTGGATATTTATCTTTTTGAAATCCATAATCTATCATGGGTTTATTGCAAAGGCTAAATTGAGCATTGTCAGACGAGCAACCAATACCTAAATTGGTGTATTTTACTTACACACTGACCGTTACCGGGGAGGCTACCTTATTGCATGAGGGTATGCGTAGCGCACAAAAAAACCCGTCTCGTTTAAAACAAGACGGGTCCGCGGCAGATTTCATACTTCCAAGGGCAAGCAATACCGCTGGAGGAGGCAACAATGCGTCACTTAAACACCCGCTGCCCTCGCTGGGTGATTTCCCGCTTACGCATGTGTTCAAAATGGATGGACTTCCCCAAAAAGTCATCGTCTGCGTCGTTGTCCGCCAATGTAACCGCGTCGCAACCATCCAGATAAATACCGACCGGGCGGTAAAACGGCTCATAGTCAAACGTCCGTAACAGGCGGTTCTTTGCAAATACCAACCCCGAAACCGATCGTGCATACAAGATGGCGTGGTCGTAGTGCCTGAAAGTATTTTCCATGATCCGGATGTTCCGGTGAAAGGCCGGGAAATCCGACCGATCCGGCCGGATAGACGGCGTTATTGTGATGACGCCTTCTCCCCACCCCCACGGGCTGTCGATGATGTTGTTTCCAGACGTATAGCAGTTTTCGAATACGTTATTGGAGATCAGCACGTCGCGTACCCCGCCCGCTTCGTACCAAAGGTCGGTGTCGCCCTCAATAAGAATGGCTGCACCGGCGGTATTGAAGTAATTATGCTCGATCACCACTTTTCCAGCCGTGGTCACCAGTATCCCACGCGCCCGGTGCCGCTTCAGCACCCGGCAATTACGGATGAAGACATCAGGGTTACGATCGGCGTTTTCGAGTAGGTCGCCTGCCGATACCGCGCCCCGGTGGGGTCGGTCGAAGGTTACCCGGTACCCCACCACCTTTCCGGCATGCCACACGGTTTCCTGTCCGACCACCCGTATCGAATCCTTTGGCTGCATGGTTAACGTGTCGATTACCCATGCTATTTCCCCCTCGTCAAAACCAATGTAGCGTGCGTTCGGTTTCACCATGACCGACCGATCGTCGGTCACCGAATCGACGGGTGCATACATCCCGTGCACATTGGTAAAGTCATCGCCGGCACCGGTCATGGTCACGCCGTCCATCGCTATCGTCCCTTTGCAGCCGTTAAAATGCGTGGCATCAGCAATCACACTGAACACCCTTCCTTTCGCTTCATTGGCTATGATTTGCACGTTTTTAAGGAAGATGTCGGTGCTCCGATAACCGCTCACCCCACAACTCAATGTGTGATAGATGGTTACATCGGCTATCTCAACACGCTCACTATTGATTACCAGGATACCATCGGTAATATAAGCGCCATGGTAAAGTGCTACAAAGGTACCCACTTCGGGTTTAACCTTTGGCCTGAAATGGAACCGCACCAAATCGCCATCCAACTTGCTCACGGAGGCGCCGGGGAGATCGCCCAACGGGTTATCCCGCGTTTGGTAAACGATTTCCTTCCTATCTTTGTCGTAAAGGTTGTTGTAATTTTTGGTGATCGGACTCCGCCAGCCTTCCCCCAGGAAAAAAATCGAGTCGCCTACGATCTCATACGGATAGGCCCGGCTATCGATCGACATATCCACGTAGTCGTCTGCAATCGATACGATCTGTCCCTGCGAGATGAAGGGCCGATCCCAGTCGATACTGAACCCCTCCAGCCGGATATCGGTTGCGTGGTCGATCCGGAACGGCATCATCCGGCCGTGGAAGACAAAGGCGGTGCCCGCACCCGTTACCGTCACGTTTTTCATTCCGGTCAGATCGAATGCTACCGAGGGGGCAAACAAAGCTTCATCGCGGTGGTGGGGCCAAAAGTCATAACGCCCCGCCGGGAAGACCAAATGGACGGGGTGGTCGCGGTGCGTCCGTAACCATTTACGGATCAAGGGTTCCACATTCAATCGTGTATTGGGCATCAGGCCGCTATCCGCTACGCGAATTACGACCGGTGCCATTTCCGAAGCCACCGCGGTCTTCCCCAAGCCGAACATCAGGCCAGCGGTAATCAAGCAAAAAATACCCAAGCTTTTCATTCTTTTGTAAAGGTTATGGTATACCGGAGACCTGTGCGCTGGCCACTTGCCGCATCGATTCCCGCGGTATACAGTTCAACTTGTTTTCCCGTCCGATGGGCATTGCCATCCTCGCTATCTACCTGCCAATTGTAAAATGATGTGATATCAGGAAAGGTGAAATCCCGTTCGGTCCAGTTCTGCCGTTCCATATCAGTAGCAAAACTGATGAATGAACGCCCTGATGGCGCGTTGCCGATGCAAACGAAGCGGTCGAGATAGGTATTGTAGACCACATTCGCTATATTTACGTAAGGGATGACGATGGTCTCCTTGCCCCCTATACCCGGTTGATCCCATCTGCCCGCGTAGAATTTTTTCCACTTTCCGGGTGCCAACCGGTCGTTCAGCGCACAACGGGCCACCGAGATATCCTGTTGGGTGCGGTTGAGCGTAGTCAACGAATAGTATCCCCGTTTGTAATAGATGTATGCATAACCGTCGCCCGGCACGAAAAAGCTGATGTCGCCCACACCGTAATATTGGCTATTGGCGGGTGGTGGCGATGACTTATCCTGCGTCACGACATCGCCCTCGTAGGTCCAGGTGCTTCCTTGGTCATGCGATACAGCCAATCCCAGCCGGCGCTCTTTAGCTTCCGAATCCCATCCGTTCATGTAGTTGTATTCGCTATAAGCAATCGAGTAAAAAATACCGGTAGCCTCATCCACCCACAATCCCATCAGCCAATAGTAGCACCATTCGTTGCCCTCGGTCCGTAGGTATGGAAAGTTAGCAGCCATCCGGGGTTGGGGCAACTCCGAGAGGTCGCCCAGGCCACTGCCCTTATACAGTGCCCACCCGTTCCACCGATCGTCATCAGCGTTGTTCCAGGGTGTGCCCGCATTACCGAGCATGTACAAATCCCCTTGGTAACGAGCAATACCCGGCAGCTGGTCGAGCGTGTACGGCTGGGCAGCGGGCTGGCTCACCTGCCAGCCCACCCGCAATTCCTTTTCATGGTCAACAGCAGGGCTCTCCGTCGGCTTTCCGCACGAGAAAAGGCCTAACGCCAGCAGGAGCAGAACGTATCTATTCATATCCCCTCCGTGCTAAAAGGCGCCAAGCTCGGCTACCGACGTTACTGATCCTACCCCGTGTATCCCCGTAACGATAAATTTGAAATAACGGGCATCCACCGGTGCATCGAATGCCAAACGTATCCAGTTGCCTGCCGCCACTCCGTCGGGATTCGGAATATCGGTAAACGTTTTGGCCGGTTCCCAGCTTGTCCCGTCCGCCGATACTTCCACCGTCACGTCCCGGGGCTGCCCGTTCGTATACTCGTCCCAGAACGTTCGGTTCATAAACGAAACGCCGTGCAATGTCTGCGATGCTTTCATGTCAATGACGATGTGATGGGGCAATGGCAGTTCGCCACCCATCCATTTGCTCACCCAAAAGGTATAGAAATTGCCGTCGAGCACCGAATTGGCGTGCCCTTCGGCCCCTCCTTCCCACGGATCGTGGGAGGAGTACGACGCCACTTCCCAGCCCGAGCGATCGAGGTCTTCGTGGTACACCGGCGGCGCGGGGGCCACCGTCACCACGACATACAACGTATGGATATCTTCGGCATACCGGCCAACCTGCCCGGACACGTCAGCTATCCGGATGGGCAGCAGATAGGCCGCATCGTTTTCGAGGTGCTGCGGGTCGATCACCAACTTGCCCACTGCCGAATTGACCTTCCCGGCGGGAATGTCCAGTTCTGTGTCCAGGAGCGCCAATGCTTCCGATGGCAATAGCGGGTAGTCAGTCCGGTTTGCAGCGTTATAGGCCGCTACTGCCTCTTCGGCCACTTCGAAGCGTACCGTTATAGTACTGGCGGGCACGTCGAATCCGCCTACTGCCGCCCCGAAGGCCACCGTATCGGGTTCCGTGTCGCCCGTCGTGAAACCAACGGCGAGCGTACCCCTTGCCGCCTGTGGGATATAGAGCATTTGGTAGCTGTCCCTGTCTTCAATGGTTACTTGTTTATCGCACGCGGTCATTACCTGTGCAACGCAGGCCATTAGCATGATGGCCCATTTTGTGATATCTTTCATCTTGTTATCCTTCTCATTACGTAAATCAAAAGACTACCAACCCGGATTCTGTATCAGCACGCCGCCGCTTTTTTCGACCTCCAGCTGCGGAATGGGGAATAAATAGTGCTTGGTCCGATCAAATACACGGTTGCCCCATACCGGGTAGGTGATGTCACCGGCGGCCGATACGTTGATGCGACGTACGGCATGGTTATCCACCACTTCCGCGATCTGCCACCGTCTTACATCAAAAAAACGGTGGTTTTCCATGGCCAGTTCAATCTTGCGCTCATGCCGGATCCGGTCGCGCATGCTTTCCTTACTCAGCCCGGCCGGCAGATTGGGCAAACCTGCCCGTCTGCGCAATACATTCACGGCATCGTAAACGGCGTCATCGGGTGCACCCAGCCGCTCATTGCGGGCCTCCGCGTAGTTCAGGTACAGCTCGGAGAGGCGGAACAAAACGAACCGGCGCTCCGCCATGCCCGTTCCGGTATAGAGGTTATGGTCTTCCAGGGTATATTTCCGCCAAAAGTAGTTCACCCGGGGCTTGTCGGTCGAATAGTCCATTCCACCGGGTGCCACATTCACCGGGCGCCCCTTCCACATTGCGCCATGGTAGAGCACCGTTTGGTAGAACCGGTCGTCGCGGTTTTCAAACGGGCGCTGCGGATCGTAGCCTGAAGCCGGATTGATAGTCTGCGTTCCATCGGATGCGTACCCCAGCACGGGCAATTCGCCGGCTTTGGTTTCATAGGCATCCACAAAGTCCTGGAGGGGTCCTTCGCCGTACCATCCCCCCTGGCCCAGTGAGCTGGCCCAAAAATCCCAATAGCTGCCATTACCTTCAAAGGGGCCAAAACTAGACCAGAGCGTTTCGGGGTTGCGCATTTCCAAAAAAATGCGCTCATACGCCTTTCTTCCACCATTGTCGGTCAGCGAGAGGGCATATCCGTTCGCCTCGGCATCCTGGATGGCTTCCCATGCCGCGTCTTCGGCCCGTTCCCAGCGGGTCGCATCGCCCGCCGGATTGGAAAGCGGGCTCGCAAAATACAACAGCAAACGCGCCCGGATCGCCTCTACGGCAACCGAAGTTATGCGTCCGAAGTCCGAGTCGGGATGGCTTGGCGGCAAGAGGCCTTCCGTGGCGCGCAAATCGGCGTCGATCTGGTCCACGAGCTCAGGTAGGGGCTTACGTGGCAGGTACACGTTTTCACTACCTCCCGGCAACAACGGGTCGGTCAATACCGGTACCTCACCCCACATCGTATACAGCAAGAAATAATAGTATGCCCGTAATGCATACGCTTCCCCCAGCAGTCGTTGTTTACGCACGCTGGCCGACTGCCCCGAGACTTCTTCCGGAATCCGGTCGTAGTTTTTCAAGAAGATGTTGATCCGCCGGATCGACTGGTAATACGCCGGCCACGCCCAGAATAACGGAAAAGATACGGAGTTCCAGTTCCCGTTATTGAAATCCATCGTCGACAGCGCATGCCCCCACATCTGGGCAGATTCGTCGGTTGCCGAGCCCAAGTTGAAATAACTCGATCCGCTATTCGTGGTGCGATATACCAGTTGAGGCACTTCCCGGTACGCATTGTTTAAGAAGGCTTCGGCATTATTCAGATTGGAGAACACTTTTTCCTCGTCTATGATGTCGCTGGGCGACCGCTCCAAATAGTCCTGTTCACATCCGGCAAACAGCAGCACGCATAGCACCGATACGCCGGATAGGTATTGATATATTGTCTTCATCTTCGTTATAACCTAATGTTTAACCCAAAATTGAAAATCCGCTGGATGGGGTACGGCAAATTATCGGTACCACTTACCTCCGGATCGCGGTCTTTGACCCATAGCCGATCCCAGATCGCGAGGTTCTGGCCGTTAACAAACACGCGCATCGCGCTGATTCCCCTATGTTTAAGCCATTCGCTATGCAACGCATACCCAATTTCGGCATTACGCAGTTTGAGATAGTCGGTCTGGAAATTATAAAAGTCTGACATCAACGTGTTGTTTGATGAGTTTTTCGCCACCGGCACTTTAGCGTTTTCCTGATTTTCTTGCGTCCACCGTTGCAAGATGATCTGATCCAGCGGCTTCGGCACATAGCGGGCGGTGCCGCCTCCTGCACCGTTCAGCAATAACGAGAAATCAATGGATTTATAAGACCCGCCCAACGATATGCCGCCCATGTAACGCGGTACGTTTTGTACCAGGATGGGTACGCGGTCAAATGCGTCGATCACGCCATCGCTGTTCACATCCAGGTATTTGATGTCGCCGGGTATCAACTTATTGTCAAACTGTTGCCGGGCGCTGTTATCGATATCGTCTTGCGAAATGAAATAGCCGATAGATCGGTACCCCAGCGTGTAGCCGATTTCATAGCCCCGCAGGTCTTGGTAGGGGAATGCCGGATTAGGCTGGTCGTTTTCCACGACTCGGTTGCGGGCATAGGTAAATTGCAGGGTACCGAATAATCCGAAGTCAGACCAACGTTTGTTGAACCGCAGCTCGCCGTCTATTCCTTTATTCACCACCTCGCCGGCATTCAACGGTGCCAGCGTTGATATGCCCAGGTAGTCAGGTACAGTGCCCGGGGTTGTCAAGATATTCGAACGCCGCTCATGGAAGACATCAAACGTCAATTGCAGCATGTCTTGTTTCAACACCGAAAGCTCAAAGCCTACATTCGCCTTGCGGGCCTGCTCCCACGTTACGAACGGATTGCCCACGCGAGATTCGTTATACCCGGGCCTCCACGTTGGGCTCAATCCCAGCCCATAGCCACCGCCTGCCGCAAAATCACTGAGGTACAACCACCGCTGGCCGCCGATTTTATCGTTCCCCACCAAGCCGTACGAGCCCCTTATTTTTAGGAAATTCAGCCCGGGCGTCTCTTTCAGGAAGGCCTCATCGCTAGCCACCCATCCAACGGATACCGCGGGAAAAAAGCCATAACGTTCACCCTTCGGGAAGTTTTCGGAGCCGTTGTAAGAAAGGTTCGCTTCGAGGAAATATTTCGCATCGTAGCTGTACGTGGTACGGGCACTCACGCCTTGGTAGGCGTAGGGAAGCTCGTGGTTATAGATCCGCAGGGTCCGATTTCCCAACACTTGCGCCGCGAATTGATGGCGATCCCACCCTTGTTCGTACTGCAACCTGAAGTCGAGATAATTGGACCGTTCGATGTCGTTGTTCCCCGATGTCGCCAGCGTGGTCGCGATCCGCGTCTGTTGGTACATGGGCAATCCATCCATATCCAACCCGCGGTACCAATACGAATCAAATTCCTGGTTCCGCAATGTTCGGTTGAAGTTGTTGTTTTCGAAACTGAAAAACCCTTGGGCAGACAAACCATCCAGCAGGAAATCCAGGCTATGCTGGGCCGAAATCGTTCCATACATCACGTTGGTTGAGTTCTCATAGTAACCACTTTGCGTAACCAGCCCGTAAGGGTTGCGCCAGAATGGGATTTCGACATTGCTGGCCGCTCCTAGTGTCCCGTCGGGGTTAAAGATCGGCAGCGCAAAGGGTGGCATATTGTTAAGTAGGCTAAACACTTCCTGGAAACCCGAAGACGGGCCGAGGCGCCGTTCGAGGCGCCCGGCGAGGTCCACCTGCAACTGCAGTCCTTTCGTGGCCTGGATATCGATGTTCGAGCGGAAGTTATAGCGCGAGAAACCGTTCTTTTTCCCATAGTTTTCATAAAACAGATCATCGTGCTTCAACAAGGCGCCCTGCGAAATATGGCTGCCTGACACGAAATACCGCACGCGGTTGGTACTCCCTGAAATATTGAGGTTATACTGCCCCTGCCATGCATTTTTCTCCAGTATCTCGTCAAACCAATTGACTTCCGGGTATAGGAACAGATCCGAACCCGACCGTACGATTTCCAATGCCTCCTCGCTGAATCGAGGCTCGGAATTGTTATTCGTATCGTATTCATTAAAATACAATGCACTCTGGTAGGTACTAATCGGCTTGGGTAGTCGAACAACCTGTTGCAGTGCTTGCTGCGTGGTAAAATCGATGACCGGTTTCTGGCCATCGCGACCCCGTTTGGTGGTCACCACAATTACGCCGTTGGCACCTTGGATACCGTATAATGCCGAAGATGAAGCATCTTTCAGGATGGAAACCGATTCCACTTCGTTGGGATCGATTTGGCTGAAACTGCCTTGGCCCCGCGGTAACCCATCGATCACGATCAACGGTGCCGTATTCGAGCCATAGGTAGCAATACCCCTAATGTAGAGCGATGCTGCATCGTCGCCCGGTTGCCCGGACGACTGCACGCTGATCAAACCCGGCAGCCGGCCGGCCAACGCGTTGTTGAGGTTTGCAACGGGGCTCTGCCGAAGCTCTTTGGTCTGGATGGTGGCCATAGCCCCGGTTACCGATCGTTTGGCTTGCCTAAAGTTCATCCCCACAACCACCACCTCATCCAAGTCGCTCACGGCCGCTCGCATCGTCACCTGCATCGCTCCCGTAGCAGGCACTGCCCACGTTTCGGTATAATAACCGATGAGCGAAAAAGCCAGCGAGTCCGCGCCGTCGGGCAGTGCCAGCTGAAACTGGCCGTCCTCATCGGTTGTCGTGGCCACGGTCGGCGTTCCGGCTACTGACACAGTCACGCCCGAAAGCGGAAGGCGCTGATCATCAACGACGGTGCCGGTTGCCCGCCGTTCCTGCTGCCGTTCGGCAACGGGTGGCGCGGCGGCCACAACGACCACGCCATCGTCAAGGGTCCACACCAGTGGCAATCCAGCAAGCATGCTATCCATTGCTTCAGCAATCGGTTTATTTGTTACGTTTACCGTGACTTTTTGTAAGGCAATGTCACGGCCGTTCAAGAAGTAGGTAACGCCAGACTGCTGCTTCACCTGCTTCATCACTTCAGCCAGGGGCTTTTCCTTCGCCCGGATGGTAAGCAACTGGGCATAAGAAGCGGCATACACATGCACGGTAAATACACAGGTTAAAAGTAAGGCAAGTTTCATAACGAGTAGCCATCTTGTGGTTAAGGGCCAACACATGCCCTTAACACATAAAGAATAATTCATATGTTTGTAACGTTTGGTAAAAAAATAAGACTGTTTACGCCAAGCATTGCCGGGTGGTGCGCCAACACCATCCGGTTTTTTTCGGTACATTCAGAGCACCGAATCAGGTAAATATCCGTTATATCATAATCGTCGTCATTAAATAGTTATTAAATTGGTTATGGAATGACCGTCAGTACTTTCCGGTCGTTTACTGCTTCCTCGATGCGGAAATTAACCCCGCTGCGCTTGAGTAGGCTCAGCACCTGCGACAATGATTTATCCCTACCAATCTCTCCAAAAAAAGAGGTATTGGGTGGCGCTCCCTCGTAAACCACATCCACATCATACCACCGGCCCAACTGCTTGATGGCCTTGGTCAGCTCGGTATCATTAAAGATGAACATCCCCTGCCTCCAAGCGGTAAAATCCGTTACTGCTACATCGTTGATAGCCGTCTGCTTTGCGTTGACAATGCTCTGTTGGCCAGGTCTTAGCCGATGCGCTGAGCTGGAGTGATGATTGCTGACCGTTACAGACCCATTCACCAGCGTGGTCTCCACCTGCCCTTCTTCCGGGTACCCATAGATATTGAACGCGGTGCCCAATACGGTTACCGTTTGCCCTGCCGTATGTACCGAAAACGGTACGGCATCCGGTTCAACCTCAAAATAGCCTTCACCCACCAAGACGACGCTTCGCCGCTCATCCCCAAAACGCATGGGATATTTCAATGTCGATCCGGCGTTGAGCCACACGCGCGAACCATCGGAAAACGTCACTGCATACTGTCCGCCCGCTGGCGTCGACAACACCAAGGTATCCGCAGTTGTAGGCAAAGTCTCATCGGTTTCGCGCACAACCACGCTCCCGTTTTCGTAACGCACCCCTTTGTTGACCACGATACCGCCCTGCTTGCCGCTCAACGTTATGCGCTCGCCATTGGGCAACATGAGGTAGGCCTTATTTCTCCCAGGCAGCGCATCGCTTCCAAATTCGGATGCCAAGGCCGGGGCAGACGGTTGGTTGGGTCCACCGGCAAACCACCATAGGCCAATGGCCAGTGCCAGCATCGCCGCAGCCGCCGGAAAAAGCATCCGCCGAAGCTTCGGCCGGGCCATGCGCCTTCGGATTGTTGAAAAAGACCGGGCAAGCTCTTGCTTAACAGCCGGATCTTCCAAAAAATCGTCCGAAACCGGTTCAACCAGCGACTCGTGCGCCAGCTCGTCCCAGCGCATCCTATTGGACTCGTCTTCTAGGAGCACACGAAGCTCGGTAAGCTCATCCGCGGTCAACTCATGGGTTAGATACTTCCTGAAAAGGCGTGCTAATGCTCGTTCTTGTGCCAAAGGTTCTCCTGTCTTTTAAAGATAAGACACCTAACCCTGGGCCAACATCTGCTCGGTGAGAAAAAAAATTAAAAATAGGGCAATCCGGCGATCAGCATCAAACCGACCACCCCATCATATCGTAAGCGCTGTTCGATAAAGCGCAAAGCCTTAACCATGTGGTCGTTTATGGTGGATGTGGAAATCCCCAGTTCGCGGCTCACCTGTTCGTAGGTTTTGCCTTCGTGTTTGCATCGTATATAAACCATCCGTCGCTTGGGAGGAAGTGCGTTCACCGCATTATCATATAGCCGTTCCAGTTCTTTGGCAATCATCCCCTCCTCAATGTGCGAATACCCGTCGGGCGCCTCAGCAGCCAGTGATGAAACCACTTTCGCATCCAATACCACACGTCTTGAAAAATTAAGTGCCATGTGTTTGGTAATGGTAAAAAGATAGGCTGCAAACGACGATTCGACGTGGATTGATTTCCGCTTTTCCCAGATTTTAAAAAAAACATCCTGAAGGAGCTCTTGCGCCACATCACGATCCTTCACCAGTTTAATCAGGTTTCCATACAACCGGCCAGCATAGCGATCGTACAACGCAGCAAATGCCTGTTCGTTTCCATCACGAATCTGCTCCAGGAGGACGATATCGAGCTGCTTGGCATAATCCATTTCTTTGCACCTACTCAGTTTTCGTTGGTTTACGCAAAGCTAGCCAATTTCCGGTTAACCTAAGTTCGATTGCGTCAGAAAACTTGAATTCGCTGGCATTCGTGGGCGGGAGTGGCTATACATATCCTTAACTTTTTCATAAACTGATTGCTTGTTTCCTATTGGTTTAATGTCGTTTATATCACGAAATTATTAATTCAGTAAATAATACCATTATCAGGTTTATCACCTAATATCACGACTATGTTTTGCCGCCCGCTGCTGGTCCCGCGGCGACAGCACCCTTCCAGTTGAAGGAATTATTCTCCAAATAGCTAAAATCACGTACCTTGCCGGGAAGATTGAAAATAATTGTCCCCAAAAGCAGATGCCGGTTGTCTCGGGTATAAACAAAATTTAAAAACAAAAAATTCAGCAGCAATGAAAGAGTTTTTGATGTTGATCCGCGAAGACGCCAATTACGGCGAACTATCGGCGGAAGAAATGCAGGCCTGTATCGAGAAGCACTACCGATGGGTAGAAACGCTCCGGGAAAAGGGCCAATTCAAGGAAGCGCAGCCGTTGGAAGCCGGAGGTGCCCACATCCGAGGCAAGCAGCGGATTGTATCCGACGGCCCTTTCTTGGAAGGCAAGGAATGCGTCAGCGGTTATTACATCCTGCTGGCCGAATCGCTGGAAGAAGCCATCGAGATTGCCAAGGGAAACCCCGATCTGGATTGGGACCGCGCGGTGGAAGTCCGCGAAATCATGCCCATGGAAGATTGATCAACCATGGACACTAGCGGACAACTTGCGGCGCACTTTTTCCGTGAACACTCGGGCAGGATGGTAGCATCCCTTGCCCGGGTGTATGGCATGACGCACTTGGACACCATTCTCGATGCCGTGCAGGACA
The DNA here is from genome assembly GCF_035556095.1 of Parapedobacter sp. Classification (GTDB taxonomy): domain Bacteria; phylum Bacteroidota; class Bacteroidia; order Sphingobacteriales; family Sphingobacteriaceae; genus Parapedobacter. Next base: position 135,997 of record NZ_DATMFT010000026.1, read on the forward strand.
CGTTCGAGACGGCCGTGACAAACTGGCGTTACCACGGCCCACCCGACCATCCGCGTGCATGGCTTTCGCAGGTCGCCCGCAACAAGCTCATCAATGCCCTGAAGCGCCAGGCGCGGCACAGTCATGCCACCGAAGCGGAAGCTCCATTGCTTGCCCTATCCACGACCGATCCGGACCCGGTGCTGGCAGACGAAGCGCCTACAGACGGCCAGATCCAACTGCTCGTGGCCTGCTGCCATCCGGTGCTGAGCGAGCGTGACCGCATCCTCATCACCTTACACATCCTTTGCGGCTTTGGGGTACCCGAGCTGGCCAATGCCCTTCAGCTAAACCAAGAGGCGGTAAAGAAGGCCTTGCAGCGCTGCAAGGCCCTCCTCCGGCAGAAGTCGCCCAAGTTGGGCCAATATTCGCTTGCCGCCGCAGCCCAGCAATTGCCCACCGTTTGCACCATCCTTTACCTCCTATTCAACGAAGGGTATAAAGCCACCCGCAACAGCAAAGGCATCGACTTCGACCTGTGCTATGAAGCCCTGCGCCTAGCGAAGCTGGTTCGTCCCGTGGCGACTCCCGAAGCCGAAGTGGATGCCTTACTCGCGTTGATGTTCTTCGGTGTTGCCCGCTTTCCCGCCCGCCTGGCAGCCTACGGCGATTGGATACCGTTGGAAGAACAGGACCGGTCGCTTTGGAACACGGCATTGATCGCCGAAGGATTCCATTACCTCGACCAGGCAAAGCGGAGCGGCTACGCAGGCCGGTATTACCTGGAAGCGCTGATCGCGTCGCTCCACTGCGCCGCACCCCATTTCGCGGCGACCGATTGGAAAACCATCCATGACCTATACCAGTTATTGGAAAACATCGAACCCGCCTCCACGCTTATCCGGCTAAACCGGCTCATCGCCCAAAGTTATGCCCAGGGGCCACTGCCAGTCATCACTGAACTGGCCACCTTTACCGTCGACGGAAGCCCCGGCGCCGCATTTCTCCTTGCCGCCACGAAAGGGCATGTTTACCAGCGTGCCGGGCATGCCGCGCAGGCCCGTGCAGCTTATGAAGAGGCCCTACACCTCGCCCAGAATCCGCTGGATAGCCAGCTTATCCGAAAGCGGATGGAAGCGACCATTTTGTGACCAAATAAGGGCAAAGGGCCTCCAAAAAATGACGATTTCATGGGGGAAAAAAAATCCCTACCTTTATGGGCGAAGGCACACCGTTATGACCAACCACACGCCATGTTGAGACCTATATTGTCCCTTATACTGTCCATGTCGTGCTTTACCGCATCGGCGCAGAAAACACAAAAGCTGCTTGTCGTTGAAAACAGAGAAAACGACTCGGGGCACCAATACCTGACGGCCTACACATTCAAAGACGGCCTATTCACGTCTAAGGATACGATTTTTGAAAATCCGCCGGGGCCTCCCTATATCTCCTTCCACTTGGGCAGTTCATCTTGGCATAAAAACCGGTATGTCATTGGCGGTAACGGGGCCGTCATTGACATCGAAAGCAGGGAACTTATCTGGGAGAATAGCGATCCGGAAGATCGATTCATCGAAGCCCTGGGCGATACCCTGGTGTATACCGGAATTTTATTTCCTCGATCTGGCCACGTTACAATATCATCGATCCGAAGCAGGGTCCATATGGTGCAGGTACAGCCGTTTATTCGTTACCTTTGGCAGCTTACATTACAGGTAAAGATACAGCACATCATTTTTACACAACCATGAAGACGAAAAGCAACCCTTCACTTTATGCACTATTGATTTGGAATGTCCTATTGACTGCTTATCTGGTGTATACCCACGTTTACACGGATAATACCACGGTAACCGAGCGGCTAGACATTGTCAGCAAAGACCAAATCCCGCTTTTAAGCCTCTCCAATGCTGACCTATTTCCGGACCCCATCATCGATGGCAAGACCCACAAACGTGCGGTATCGCCCAGCGGGATGGTTTTCTTCAATGAAGATGGCAATGAAGTGGGTGGTATGGCGTTTTCAACACGAGATTCCACTTCGTTAAACGCATTTGTGTTGGACTATTCCAATGCCGATGCCATCGGCATGCTTGTACATGAAGATAAAGGCAGCGGCTCCCACCGTGCAGCCATCCAAATCAACGATAAGGGCGAAACACCTGGCGCAGGCACCCATCGCATCTCGTTGCAAAACGAAAACGGCACCGCGGGTCTTTTCATCATGGATCGGAAAGGCCAGGTCGTCGTCGAGCTATCGGTAGACTCGTTGGGCAAACCGAAGCTGTTGCTGCCGCAGATAACACAATGATAAGTTAAGACGTTTCATTCAGCGATTTCTCTTGAAACGTTTTGAAGCGAGCTCTGGGAGTTTCTGATGCAGTTCCGCTAAACTGCTTCCGCCACTATCCGCTGCATGCACCACGGCGCCACAGCAGCTATGGTTGCTTACTAACAGGCACCACCAATTCTACCGCGATGACTTCGCCAATCCGCTTTTTCTCGAGGTGGTAGTCGGTTCTCTTCAATTCGAACCTGCCGCGGAATACCCCTTCATCGCCCGATCCGTCAAATGTAAATGGGATGGCAATCTCCCGGGTAACGTCCTTGATGGTCAGGTTTCCGTTGGCCACAAAACCATTTTCCGTAGGCGTAACCGTATGGGAGGCGAAGCGGATGGTGGGATATTTCTCCGCATCCAGGAAGTCCGCCGCCTTGGCATGCCGGTTTTTGAGGCCGAGGCCAGTGCTTATCGTGTTCACATCCACGGTGACATCGAATTTGGAATTTGCCAGGTCTAAGCGATTGAACTCGATGGTACCTTTCAGACCTTTCAATGTACCCGAAGCTCCCTTGGTGCTGAACTTAACCGCATAGTCGCCTTCTTTTACCTGCCACCCAACAAAATAGGCCGACGTAAATGCCGAAAGCAGCAATAAGCAGACCATGCCGGAATAAAGGATCTTCTTTTTCATCGTGTTGGCGTTATTTTGTGATTACAAACTTAGCTAAATTACCGATATAGGCCCTGCAACCAACCGGCAATTATTCGGCGCCTTGCTAAACATTACAGCCCCGGGGCAGTCACATTGCCCCGGGGCTGCGGTAGGCGCGGGATGCTTTATCTTCTCCGTCTTTTCATCAGCTGTTTACTTATCGCGTTTTTAATCGTATCGATCGTCGTATTTCTACGCATAAAAAAAAGGCGCCACATGACGTTAACGAATTAGCGATCGGCTCGAAATTTTTTACAACAGGTTTGACAGCGTTGTCATATCGCCGGAGGATAAAGCAGGGTTTATTGCGGAATTGACAAAATTGAATCCGGAAATCGAGGCGGTGTAAATTGATTACCCCCTTCTTTATCGGGGTGGTATTTTAGATTGCCTCGAATTTGGCGGAGAGTTGAGGTTTATTAAAACATTTTGTAAATTTGTGTAAATGCATTTGACAGAAAGGAACATTATTATGGATCGCATCGTATTAGAGGTTGATAGTGCGTTGGCCCGAGTTTGGAGAAACAGTACTCCTGCGCTCAAGGCAGAATATGAGCGTAAAATAGCTGATATACTCAGAGAATTGAAGGAAGCCGAATTTGATAAACTGTTGGACAAAGCCGGGAGAACAACAAAAAAAAACAGGTTAACCGAAACCAAACTAAACCAATTACTTAGTGAAGAGGATTAAGTTATTTGTATTTGATACCAACACACTAATCAGTTCGTTTCTATTGCCCAATTCTGTGGCTAGACATGCACTAAACCGCGCCCGGAGATTGGGGCATATAGTCTTGTCAAAAGCAACTGCCGACGAGTTTAAAGGTGTATTTGTTCGCCCAAAATTCGATCGGTATCTCCCACTCGCTGTTCGGCTAGAGATTATCGAGAGTTTCGATTCATTGGCAGTATACATTAACCCACACCATATTGTAACGGATTGCCGAGATCCGAAGGATAATAAATTTCTAGAAATCGCATTGAGTGCTAAAGCGAGTGCAATCATTACCGGAGATCAAGATTTACTCGTGCTCCATCCGTATAAAGACATTCCAATTATCAATGCCGCTGCGTTTCTGGAACAATAAATACCCTAAGTTGAAGAGCGCCTACATCGGGGAATTCAATATGTAGCATTATTGTAGTACGATTCGTCTATATAGACGATGACCAGTGTCTTATCCAATGAGATGTAAACATGATATCCGCTTATTAGCCGTATTGACAACTGGCTTGTTGATTGCCGGATGTGAAAAAAAAGATCTTGCACCGAACCCGGAAGAACATGAAGAATTTCTGAGGCTGGCCTACGCGGCCGATGAGGACGTTTTCCCGAGAGGTTTTTATAGCGAAGAAGACCAAACAAGCACTACGTATTATGTCAATACCATAAGCATAGCACCCCCACCCGATCGGGGAAATGAATGGATAGAATTGCATACCGATGATGAGCATCAAGCGCAAACATGGGTGGAATTGACTAGAACGAACTCCTCGGCGCAAACAGTTCAACAGGGGTCGTCACAAGCGGCTAAATACTTCGAATATCCGGCCTTGATGACCAACGGTCATATGATCCGTTTCCGGGTACATAGGTCCACCTACTTTGAGCCACTGCTGGACAAATTCAATGGGGATAAAACCATAGGCCGCTATAACGGCGTGATGGATATGGCATCGGTAGCCGAGCTGATACAGTACCTTTGGGTGAACTATAATATGAATTTGGGGGGATACCAGATCGGTGGTAATCGGGTTTTGGAAACCGAAGGCGCGGAAGAAGAGACGACCTATTCATACCGTATCAGATTGCTTTCCATCACTTACGGCGACTGGGGGCTCCATGACGTAATCTATGTAAACGACCACTATTTTAGCCTTTCGAAAGCGACGGGCATACTTCGGCACGACAAAACTGTGGAGGTCGCGAAAATCCGTGGACACTATAATGAAGGAGGATTGTAAATCAAAGCAATGGATCCGGCCAGGAACGTAACCCCAGGCAAATGACGTTTACGCCGTACATCAAGGCAAATCATGCAAAGAATCGGCTGAAATGCCATGGATAGGCCCGATATATTTTCTGGCAACAACCAGGTTGGAGAACTTGATATGATGAGAACCCCCCGGCGGTGTCGTATCATCGTAAAATTGGATCCAAAGGTAATTGATATTCAGTTGCTCCGTTGTCCTCCAACGAAACCCATCAAACGGCTGTCCTGCCTCATCGTTGAGCCAAGAGTCCATGTCCCAATACCCATTCGGAAAACCGGGGCCCCAATGCCCTACTTCGATGCCGTCTTGCCAGATCTTTAATTCGCCGTTATATGCCGTGGCCGGGTGGTTAAGTTTGATCATCAGCTCAACGCACATCCAGGTGTCCCAAATTAACTGCCTGGCCCGTGGGCTGCCGTTGACCATATCGTTTCCATAGCATTTGCCGCGGGCACCAGCCCGCATGTCTCCCCAATACAGGTAAGTGTCCATATTCGGTGCATTAACAGGCTCGTAGCCTATTGCAATACGCGTATCGCCCATTCCGCAGGTACCCGCAGCGGGCTTTGGGTATGGGAGGGCCGGCTGGTATCCTCCGATCCAGACCGACTCATGATGGATGTATCCTTTTGAACTCGAAGGATACTTTACATAGTACCGCACATAAATGACGCTGTCAAATCCCGGGTCGAATCTTTTGTAAAGATGCCCGCCGTCATTTTCACCTCCTTGATTTGTCATCACGAGAGCGACAACGCCCTTAGCCGGAACATCCACCGTATCAAGGCGCATTCCTTCGCCATTGAGCACATCGTTATACCTGGCTTGTATATTAGCCAAGCCATCACTGAATTTCTCTGTGAAAAGAACGTCGCGATCTTGTTCGATACCGATATCTCCGGGGTATTTCTCTGCGAGTGAACCGGCGGTGCTGCCAGTCGTAAGCATGCTTAAGGAACCAAAAACAGCAAGACCATTTAGGATTGCAAAGCAAATAATTGGCACCCATTTCTTAGTTTTCAAGACAACGTATTTTATTTCTTAGTAAAGTTACTAAGAAAAATAAATCCTTCATCTTGTTCTCGGTCGCTTTATTTTTCGGTTGACAGCTTTTCGACAAAGCTGTTTCCCAATGGCGACAGCTCGTAGCCTACACGGTGGCTTATGGTCAAGCCTAAGTTTTTCAGTTTCCGTATATTCAGCTTTAGCCATTCCTTTTCAAAGCCTGTAAGCTTTGCAATACCCAAGGCGTGTAAATTGGGGTTATCTTTGATTGCCAATAGAATTTTTCTCGTCCAATGCCCTTGTCTGCTGTGGTTGTCCAACCGTGCTAACTTCGTTTTTAAATCGGCAAAATGCTGTGCTGATAGGTCCGTTTGCGCGCTTAGTTTTATTCGTGGATCGGCGGAATGATAACGAACAGTTATTTTAAAAATCGTCGCGGTAGTGTTGTGTGTAAACGATTCTAGCAATTGTTGTTTATCTCTAAAACCTGCCTCCAAAGCGTCTTTGTCGGTGATTTCATTTTCGCTGACCGTTTTAACTTTACAGATTTCAACCAGGCCGACAGCTGTGTGTAAAAGGCTTCCGCTTTTTACAGAAGCCTTTTCCCACCTGCGGAACGCCAACGTGATTTTCCCCGATTGAATGCCTTGAAGATGTATCGCTTTAAATAGCATAATTACAAACGCCTTGTAGATGCGTTCAAACTTAACGATTTATCAAATCTATTCAACTCAAACTTATACAAAGTTAGGTCTAAATACAAACGGAAATAGCGTATCATAAAAAAGATTCGATTTCAGCAGCGCGTTGGGATTGTGGAGCCATTTTGTTTAACTTTGGGTAATATCGATAAATTAAACTGGCTATGTCGCACGAACTTCATCTTCATTATCTGCAACGTTGCGTCGAATTGGCAACACAGGCGCTAGAGGAGGGTAATGACCCGTTTGGCTCGTTGCTTTTATCCGCCGAAGGCGAGGTGTTGTTCGAAGACTATAACCATACGGCTACTGGCAATAAGATGCTGCATCCCGAATTAGCCATTGCAGTGTGGGCCGCTACAAACTTGAGTGAAGAAGAAAGGGCTACCGCTGTGGTATATACGTCGGGCGAGCATTGCGCCATGTGTGCCGCTGCACACGCTTGGGTAGGCTTAGGAAAGATTGTTTTTGCAAGTTCATCTGAGCAACTTGGCAAATGGATGGTCGAATTTCAAAGGGAACCTATACCAATCGCTCCCCTACGCATAAAGGATGTAGTCCCTGCCATAGAAACAGAAGGTCCCTTTCCAGAATTTTCCGACATGCTCCGCGAGCTGCATCGAAAGAACAACAAGTCGCGCTAGTAAAGAAAAAACCATAATTCCAACTACTGGAACGGCAACGCGAAGGCTGCGGCTTCGGTAAATTAACCATATATGACAGCACCAGATCATATCCATTACACAATATACCAACCGCCCGGAACGGCAATCAAGGCGGCCGTCCTCATCCTGCATGGCATGCAAGAACATAGCGGCCGGTATGAAAGCTTCGCTAATTATTTAAAAATGCATGGCTATGCCGTACTGACGTATGACCACATTGGGCACGGGCACACGGCCAAAGCAACCGCTGAATTGGGCTTTTTCCGTAGGGATGATCCCGGCGGACGCCTGATGGAGGATGCGGAACGGATGTTGCACTTCATGACGCAGTGTTTCGCCGGTGAAAAGCTGGTCTTGATGGGGCATTCCATGGGTTCGTTTATTGCCCGTCTCCTATTAAAGAAATTTCCGCAATATTTTGCTGGAGCAATTCTAATGGGAACAGGCGGACCAAATCCATTAGCCGCCCTTTTTCGTCCAGTATTAGCGATGGCTAATCTGATCGCACCGCGGCGCCGGAGCAAGCAACTCAATGAACTCTTTTTACAGATCAACAACAGAAAATTCAGGCATGAGACCCCGGTTGACGGAACGAATTGGCTAAGTGCTGACCTAGCCAATCGAAAAGCGTTCCTGCATGATGAGCTATGCGGGGTAAACTTTAGCAACAACGCGTTCTTTGGCCTCATCTCCATCAACGTGGAAGCGACCAAATCAAAGTGGGCTGAAAACCTTTCCAAAAACATGCCCTTGCTTTTTGTAAGCGGTGCAAACGATCCGATCGGAGACTTCGGAAAAGGCGTGGTAAAAACCGTGCAGGCGTTACGGAAATGCGGCTTTGAGCGGGTTGAGCTAAAATTGTACCCCGGCATGCGCCATGAGGTACTCAACGAGGGTGATCGGAAACTGGTTTTCGACGACATCGTCGCATGGCTGGATAAAACCGCAGTACGGTCTCCGCAACCAAAGGAATGAAATTCTCCTTGTTTTCCGGGATTGACCGAACGTGAATGGCTCACTACCTTTGTTTTTTATAGATTGAGGTCTTATGAATACAAAAGTAAAAGCAATTGCAATCGGTTTGGCTACTATTTTTGGTATCTGGTCATGTGCTAAAAAAGACGATGGCCCCTCCGGCAACAATGGTGGTGCGAATGGAGGTTTAACCGGAAAACTCATTTACTCGTTTGTTGGAAATGTATATCAGTTGGATTTACAGACCAACCGCCAAAGCACCTATTTCACATACAACACGTATGGTTTCAACAGCTGGGACATGAGCTGGGACGAACAATTCAGACTGGCCACTGAACGGGAAGCAGGTGTGTTTGATGTTGCTAAAGTGACGTTGATACGCAATGCCGATGGAACTATCGTGGATGAATTCGACTACGACTCCCCGTACGGCACAAACACCAAAATAGCGGCTCTTCTCTCACACGATAACACGAAAGTGATGTACCACCCAACATTTGACAATGGTATTGTCATCACCGATTTAGACGGCAACGTGTTAACCCATTTGGAAGGTGTAAATGTGGGAACGGATCCCGTGGCGTTTGGGATTAGCGACGAGGTATTGTGGCTCCCCGATAACAGTATTTTGTTTACGCTGGACGAAAGGTATATCGCGAAATCCGACCCGCCATACAACAGCCTGTCCTTGGTAAAAGAAATGCCATACACACAATGGGGGAACCTGAGAGTAAATAAGCAAGGCACACAGCTGGCCCTGATGGTGAGCAACCATATTTACGTGATGGACATAGACGGCGGCAATTTGAGGCAGGTAACGGAAAGCAGCGGTGGGGAAATCCATGCCGATTTCTCTCCCGACGGAAATCACTTATTGGTAGCTAAAAAAATCGGGCCTACATTTTTTTACTGGAATCTCGCCGTGATACCAAATGACGGCCAGCTCCATAACATGGACAGCGGAAAAGAGGTTATTATCATCCAGCCGGAAGGAGAAAACACCCTGCCAGCGGTTGACGGCGGCACATTCTGGATTGAATAGTCGATAGGTATATTTTAAAACCTACCGGGTACGCTCCTATTTATCCCGGCTCCGCTGAAACGCCAAGCCACAGTCAAGAATCCAGTTGATGGCGTCGACCGGAAGATCGGACTCGGGGTTGAGCCGCAGGATTCTCATCCGTTTCCGGCTTTCCTGTTCGAGCAATGGGTGGTCAATGTATTTACCATCGGCCATGCTCAAGTAAGGTTGGCCATCCCTCCGATCAATCCGCAGGTAACAGAACATCTTGCCCCGGAAATAGAAAAACGGCATGTTGTATTTCCAGTGTTCGGTAATCGCCGGGTCCCTGGATAGGATGATTTCCCGCATTGCCAATAACACCTCGCGGATGGCATCGGTTTGCCGATAATAGAATTCGTCAAGTACGTTCATCTCACAAAAGTAACAGCAATTTGATAAACTTCTAATTTGTTTAGTATTTTTGGAAAATCGCGGCGGGAATATGTCCCCTACTTTTGAAGATGACACAGAAAGATATCCAATTACTGGCTGAAGCCCATGGTTTGCAGCTCACCAACGAGATGACATTCAACGAAATGGGTATCGACTTCAAAGTCGGCTTTGCTACGGATAAAAACGGACAGCAGTGGATCCTTCGTATCCCCCGCCGGGGCGACTTGGGCGAGCAGATAGCAAAGGAAAAAAAGATATTGCAACTGGTTCGGAAGCACCTTCCGATACAGGTGCCGGATTGGCAAATTGCCACGCCACAGCTGGTCGCATACCCATTATTGAAGGAAAAGCCTGCGCTGACCTTCGACGCGATTACCTACGAAGTGACCTGGAATATCGACAAGGATAGCCCAAACTACGTACCTTCATTGGCCAATACATTGGTAGCATTACAGGACATTCCGGTGGAAGAAGTTGTAGGACGCGGCTTGCGGGTGATGGAACCACAGGATCTGAGACCAGAGATTTCAAGCCGTTTGCAGCTGGTGAAAGCGGAACTCGGTATAAGCAGGGCGTTGGAACTGCGCTATCGTAAATGGTTGGACAATGATGCGCTTTGGCCGGATTTCACGACTTTTATCCATGGTGACCTATATGCGGGCCACATATTGGCATCGGAAGATGGTGTTGTATCGGGCATGATCGATTGGTCAACAGCACATACGGGCGACCCCGCGTTGGATTTCTCCGGCCATGTCAGTGTTTTTGGCGAAGAAAGTCTCAAAGCCCTAATTTCCGAATTCGAAAAACGAGGTGGCCGGGTTTGGGATCGCCTTTTTGACCAGGCCGTAGAACGGGCCGCCGCAGCGCCTTTGGCGTATGGGTTCTTTGCCGTGGAGACACGAATCGACCAACACATCGCTGGGGCGAAAGCACAGTTAGGCGTCGGGTAAGAACAGTGACATGCGTCTGGTACCCGAACGCATGATTGATAATCACCCAAAATTTGCGAAATTAGCAGTCGTTTTCCATAGCTCATGAAGAAACCCATTATCGTCATCAAATTTGGCTCCGCGTCGATTACCACGGCAGACGGAGCGATAGACGAACAGATTATCGTAGAAATAGCGCGGCAGACGGCCAAACTAAAGGAACATTATAACATCGTGATCGTGTCATCCGGTGCTGTAGCAGCGGGAAAAGCCTACATCCCTCAATACAAGGGTACATTGCCGGAGCGGAAAGCAGCTGCAGCAATCGGCAACCCCTTACTGATTGGCATCTACGCCACGTATTTCAAACCGTATAAAACCGCCTTAGCACAAAGCCTCTGTGAACGACAGCATTTTGCCAACCGCGCCCAATTCGTTCAATTGAAAAACACCTACGAAACACTGTGGCGCAACAACATCATCCCTATTGCGAATGAAAACGATGTGGTCAGCAACAAAGAGCTGAAGTTTTCTGACAACGACGAGCTTGCCACACTAATTGCCGTAGGGTTCGGTGCCGAAAAAATCCTGTTCAGTACATCGGTGCCGGGTGTATTGGATACAGCCGGACAGCTCATCCGCGAAATCCCGGTAATCGACAAGCAAATACTGTCGTTAGCCAGGAAGGAGAAATCAACGGTGGGCTTGGGTGGCATGACCTCCAAACTGAATTTCGCCAGGATAGCCAACCAGTTGGGTATCGAAGCGGTCATTTTTGGCATGGATACTGAAAATGCCATCCTGAAGGCTGCAGCAGGTGAAATTGGTACCTGCTGCCGGGCAAAACCCAAGAAAATATCATCACGCCATAAGTGGATGGCGACCGGTAGCCTCATTTCCGGTAAAGTGGTCGTCGACAAAGGTGCACTGGAAGCATTGAAAAAACGCCGAAGCCTGCTAGCTGTCGGGGTCACGAGCGTGATCGGCGGGTTTATGACGGGCGAGGTTTTCCAAATAGCGGATGAAGAGGGATTGATACACGCAGTGGCTAAGTCAAAGATCGATTCAGCAGTGATTGAACATGCCAACAACAAAACGAATATAGAAATTGCGCATGCAGACGACATCGTCCTCTTATAACACAAACTCCACGGTTCAATCTGTGCTGAATTCCGAGCTAAACGACGTGGACTAATCGCAATCTGGAACCATACCCATCGTCAATCCGGTTGGGGACCACACGGGCACTAAACGCATGGTACAGCCGTCGCCGCCGCTGGGGTCCCCGCCCTCAACTTCGCGTGAGGTACGAAAGGCCAACTTTAGCGTCGACCCGGCCGGAAACACGTCCGTGCTTTCATTGAACAAAACATCGACATCTGCGAAAACGTACCGCTCACGGACATCACCGGAAAACGATATCGTTTGCGCCGCATTTTCAAACATCCCGGAAATGTCACCTTCAATAACCCGCAAAACCGCTCCTGGACTTTCCAAAAGGAAATTTCCGCCGTGGTCGCGGCCCCGTATTTTGAGGTTAATCTCACCTTCATCCCCGAAATTGGCCTGAAAAACAAGCGAAACAGAATCTGCCGTTTGCTCAATAGCGGAAACGGTTGCGTTTCCTTTCCAAGTATATCGCAACGAGCCGTCGATAAATAGTTCGCCCGTCGCATCGCCCAGATAGGGCGTGCCGCCAAATTGATCGCCAAAGCGGCTTTGGGCTGGTTGCGGTTTTTCGCTCTTACTACAACCCATAAACACAATAATAGCTAGTACTGCAGCAAAAGAGGCTAAAACATTTGTTGTCATAAATTATCTCCCGCTACAAATATAAACGCTGCACCTGTGGGCCACAATGCTGGAAAACCAGTATTTATTAGAACACCAACATCAAAATAGGCAAGTTTATCGCTCGGGTAGCATTAAACAAAATCCCGAAAATCCTTGACAGCCTTGATGTGTTCCTCTATGGCTTTAATTTTATTGAAATAGCTTTTTTTGTACATGAAATAGGAGATTATAATGGCCAGCACAATGGATATAATCAACCTGGGCAGGATGTCAATCAATTGCTGGAATTGGTAACCATCGATAAACAGGTAGAGGGAGACCATACCAAAGGGGATTAACGACAGGCCGACAAGCCGTTCTCTGGTGACCAATAAACGAAAGCGATCTATTTTAAGCGCGAAATCGGTGATGGAGTCTACCGCCAGATCGATCTGCTTTATCAACGCAATCTTATAAATCGCTGTACTAATTTTGGCGAGCAGGCTGAGCAGCAGGATGATATAGCCGGCCATGGCCGTAGCGGACGAAAGGGCTCTATCTGTCAGGAATAAAAGCGCGACAAGCAGGACGATGACGAACAAAAGACCAGTGTATTCGTTCTTGAGCAGCGTGGAAAGATAACCGTTTGATTTATCCAGGGAGGCGAACTCAGCATCATGCTCACCGGGATAAGCAATGGAAAACCGCGTTTGTCCCTTTTTGATACGCGTGGTAGGGTATCCGCCTGCATTATCCGAAGTAGCGGGTTTGGCATGCTGCCCGGTACCGTGATTGGCTTGTTCCGCATCCGGCGGGCCAGACGCTTGCCAAAGCTTTTTCATTTCATGGAGTTCCATTGTCTTTCCTTATACATTACTGAGCACAGCGGCTTGTTTCCTTAATTTTTCTTTTATACGGGCTAGTTTGGTACCTACATTGCTTTCGGAAATCCCCAGCATATCCGCTATTTCCCGATAAGGGTAGTCATCCAAGTAAAGCACAATCAATGCTTTCTCCATCGCAGGCAGCGATGCGATCAGCTCGTACATCAGTTCGTACTTTTCTTGTGCAACAACTGACGTCGCGGGATGTACATCCGGCAACTCAGCTACACTGGTCACGATGTTTTTTTTACTTTTCCGCTGAAAAGTAATCGCCGTGTTCAGCGCGATTCTATAAAGCCACGTACTGAATGTGGCAGCATGCCGGTACCTCGGATATGCGCTCCATGCCTGCAATACAATCTCTTGGAACAAATCCTGACGGCTGTCGGTATCGTGCTCATATACCCTGCACACTTTATAAATCAATCGCTCATTGGCCGATATTAAGCCGAGGAAGTCGTTGGTATATGATTCGGTATTTGCTGGCATTCCCTCTTGTTATATTCCTATTAGTCGCGAAAGCTAATGAAAAATCACACTTCGGAGCGAAATTTTCAAAAAGGCAATTTTCATCATTATTAGAAGCCATTGGATTGAGTAGACGTTGAAGTTTCGAAAAAAACTTCATGTACATTTGAAAAGCACAAGGTGCTTTACCAACCGGTTCGACCGGGATGGGAAATGGCTTAATCGTATCGCAGCACGCCATTCCGGTTGCTTCCGGCATGCTTGGTGGACTGCGGCAGAGGCAGAAGGATGATAAAATCCCTACCTTTGACGGCATAATGAACAATAATAAATGTAGATGTTTGATGCGGAGGCGTTAATTCAATTTGGTGGGCTACTGGTCATTCTCCTAGCAATTTATGCCCAGACCGGTATTTTTTTCTGTTTCTTTCTTCCGAGCGGAGCACCCCTTTTTATGGCGGGGGTATTAATTGCTAATGGCTCGTTTGACCATAGTCTTTTCACGCTATGCACCATGGGCACCCTGGCCGCCTTACTGGGCAACATCACTGGGTATGCCATCGGTTATAAGGCGGGTCCGCTTTTATACCGCAAGCCCGATTCCGGATTTTTCAAAAAGCAGCATCTAACGGCTGCCGAGAACTTCTACAACAAATACGGTGCTTGGGCGCTATCCATAGGTGTGTTTTTTCCGTTGATTCGCACGTTTGGACCCTTAGTTGCAGGTGCTATTCAACTGAAATTTAGCCGCGTTGTACTATTTACCTTTCTGGGTTCACTTGGCTGGATCCTTTCGTTTGCAACTGCCGGCTATCTGATAGGAAGTATGCCGTTTTTACGTCCTTACCTCAATTATGTTGTCGCTGGTATCATCATACTTGTCACCGTACCAGTGGTAACTAACATCATCCGGGGATTTAAAAGGAAGAAACATGGTTAACCGGATTCCAACGCACTGCCACGCGCGGATGCGATCGTAGATTGAAAGCCATCATTCGGCTTCAGGTTCTTGTGCTTATAAGTTGATTATCGCATCGTGATTTAATCGGCTTTCTTATTTTTGCAAATCAGCATTGAAATTAATGGAATTGCCTTTCCCATTATTAACAACTACAAGGTTACGACTGCGACAAATCGAATCCTCCGATATTGCGCATATATACCGAGGCCTCTCCGACCCGAAAGTAATAAAATATTACGGTGTGAGCTTCGACTCCCTACAAGCCACACAGGAACAGATGGAGTGGTTCCGGAACCTCGAACAAAATAAAACAGGCATCTGGTGGGCTATTTGTTCGCCGGATAACCGGATATTTTATGGTGCCGGAGGCTTTAACGGCATAAGCCGGGAACACCGAAAAGCTGAAATCGGATTTTGGCTGCTGCCTGACTTTTGGGGACAAGGCTTTATGCAGGAAGCATTCCCACTGATTTGCGGTTATGGATTTGAGCGCCTCGGCTTAAACCGAATTGAAGGGTTTGTTGACAGTGAAAACCTGAATTGCAAACGGGCCATCGAAAAGTTGGGATTTATACACGAAGGAACGATGCGGGAATGCGAGTTTAAAGAAGGCAGGTACCTAAACGTAGACATCTACTCGAAACTGAAAAAAAAATAACCCCAGCTCCTTTATGAAAAACGAGCCGGGGTATAAAACATCTCTTGTGGAGATGCCGCCCCAATGGGGTTAGGGGCTATCAACCTAAACCTGCTGTAAATATAGCGAAAGTAATTCGCTCGCCAAAACGATTTCTTAAAAAAACTCAGCTATTCACCTCCGCCATTTTAACTTGCCGGGCATCTTTTTACATCAATCTGCTAGCGTCATTTCGTCGACCAAATGGCCTGCACCAGCGAACTTGTCGATAACAAAGAGCACGTAACGTATATCGACCGCGATGGTACGCTGCAGCTCGTCATCGAAGATGACATCGCCGGCCATGGCTTCGATGTTGCCGTCAAATGCGATACCGATCAGTTCACCTTTGCCGTTCAGCACGGGCGAGCCGGAGTTACCACCCGTGATGTCATTGTCCGTCAGGAAATTGATGGGCAGGTTGCCTTCGCGGTCGGCATAGCGCCCGTAATCACGCTGTTCGTACAATTCCCTCAACCGATCGGGAAGGTCAAATTCCTCGTCGCCGGGTTGGTACTTGGCAATGGTGCCTTTCAGTGTCGTGAAATAATTGGCGCTGGCATCGTTGCTGGGATCGGGCGGCAACGGATTGATTTTGCCGTAGGTGAGACGCAGCGTGCTGTTTGCATCTGGATAATATTTCTTTTTCGGATTCCGTTTGCGCGTTCCCTCCACATACAGGCGGAAGGCCCGCTGGAAGCGCCCTTGAAGCTCTTGCTCCTCAGGCGACGTTTGCCGGTAGCGGTTGAGTAGCGCGGTCGACAGCTTATACAGCGGATCGTTCTGCAGGGCGAGCGTATCGGGCTGGGCTAGAAACCCATCAACCCGCTCGCGGCTTGCGAAGAGACTGGTTTGGAATGCTGCGTCGATGTATCCCGACAAATCGCCATGATGCTGTTGATAAAGCGAATCGATATACGGCGGAACGCCGCCCTCGGTCGCTTTTTCGGCATACAGGTTCAACAGTGCGGCCAGTACATCGCGCTCCAAGGGCAAGTATAGATCGCCATACGTGCCCTCTAGGTTAGCGTTAATCCGCTCGGCAACTTCTTTACGCTTGGCGTCATTCTGGGCGGCATAGTACGCCAGCGCATTGCCCAACGAATACGGCAACGCCGCGAAGGTACTGGATCGCAGCAGTCCAACCAGGTAATTGTCGTGCCGGGCTCCCAGATCGGTTTCCTTATAATAGTTGTTGATGTCGTTGATGACCGAACCGTACCGTTCGCGGTTACGCCGCTTGTGCGCCCACTTGTCGAACCGGGATTCTTCAGCCGCTTTGATACTGGCGGTGCGGTGCTGGGTGAGCGCGTCGATCATCCCCTGCCGGTTTTTCCAGTAATTGGCGACCTGCGAATACTTGGACGCGTAGTCGAGCTTGACTTTCGGGTCGGCGTCCATGTACTTCTTCATTTGGTCCATGCCGACCTTGGAGGCTTCCACCCAGGCCGGATAGGCAAAGTTCACGTTCTGTTCTACCCCACCCGACGGCATCCAACGGTTCGTACGGCCCGGATAACCCAGGATCATCGCGAAGTCATTTTCGGTATACCCGTTCAAGCTGACCGTGAGGTGGTGCTTCGGCTTCAGCGGCACATTGCCTGCCGAATACGGGGCCGGATTGCCGTCTTTATCCGCATATACCCGGAACAGGGAGAAGTCGCCGGTATGGCGGGGCCACTCCCAATTGTCCGTATCGCCCCCGAACTTGCCAATACTGTTCGGCGGTGTACCCACCAGCCGCACGTCGGGATAGTCCTGATATACGAAGTAATAGTATTCATTGCCCTCGTAAAACGAGCGGACGGAAACCGTGTATTTTCCACCTTCGTTGTTTTCCTGCTCGATTTTGGCAATCTCGCGATTGATGGCCTTTTCGCGCTCGGCTTCACTCACCGCATCATCCACAACGCCGAGTATCCGCTGGGTAACATCGTCCATGCGGACAAAAAAGCGCACAGAGAGTTCGTCGGGCTTGAGCTCCTGCTGCTTTGTAGCTGCCCAAAATCCATTGGTGAGATAGTTGTTCTCTGGCGAGGAAAGCGCTGCGATGGCGCCGTAGCCGCAATGGTGATTTGTCAACACCAAGCCCTGCCCCGAAACAATCTCAGCAGTGCATCCGCCACCGAACTGTACGATGGCGTCTTTGATGCTGGAATGGTTGATGCTGTAGATTTCTTCGGCAGTGAGCTGAAGACCCATCTTCTGCATATCGCGCTCGTTGAGGCGCTCCAAGTGCATAAGAAACCACATACCTTCGTCGGCAAACGCGCTGAATCTTACGGATACAACCAGTATTAATACAATGATTTTTTTCATCACAAATCGAATAGTGTTTTGCATATATGTTCGCTATGCTTCCGAAGGGCTCGGAAGTTCATGTGCGTGGGCAAAGCTACGGATACCCCGCCAATCATACAATAGCGCAGCCTCCGGATTTTCGGGGCAAAATTTAAATCCATACCTTTAACCAAACGAACGATGACACGATGACTAGATTACTTTGTACGTTGTTGGGGCTGTTGATAAGCTTAAACGCATTGCATGCCCAATTAAAATATGCCAACGATTTTATCGAAACCGGTGCTGAACAAACTGCACGCTACATTGATAAACTCAAGGGTAAGCGGGTTGCCTTGGTGGCCAACCAAACCAGTGTAATCGGCAGCACGCATCTACTGGATAGCCTATTAAAACGGGGCATAAGTGTGACCAAGGTTTTCGGCCCGGAGCATGGCTTCCGGGGGAATGCGAGTAATGGTACCGAGGTTTCAGACGAGGTCGATCCGGCCACGGGTGTGAAGATCATATCCCTTTACGGAAAAAAGAAAAAGCCAAGCAAAGAAGACCTAGCCGACGTGGATATCGTCGTCTTCGACATCCAGGACGTGGGCTGTAGATTCTATACCAACATCAATACGTTGAGGGACGTGATGGAGTCTTGCGCAAAATATGGCAAAGAACTGATGATTCTCGACCGACCAAATCCAAATGCCTATTTGATAGATGGCCCTATTTTGGATATGGACCTGAAATCCGGAATCGGACAGTTTCCCATACCGATAAGCCATGGCTTGACCGTAGCGGAATTTGCACAGATGGTAAATGGCGAAGGATGGCTCGAAAATAACCTAAAATGCAAACTTGATATCATAAAAAACGCCAACTACCATCATGGCTTGTTGTACAAGCTACCTGTAAACCCATCGCCGAACCTTAATACGGAAGCCAGCATCCTCCTCTATCCGTCTACATGCCTCTTTGAAGGTGTAGCGCTGAACCATGGTCGCGGTACGGATTATCCTTTTACGGTAATCGGCGGGCCGCTATTTAAAGGAATATACGACTTTTCTTTTACGCCCGTGTCCAAGCCGGGTATGGCCGAAGATCCCATTTACCAGAACCAAACCTGCTATGGCTTGGACTTACGTGATTATGACCTGGAAGAACTGGTTAAGTCCGGAAAAATAAACCTGGCGTGGATGATCGAACTGTATTCCAAATTTCCGGATAAAGCTAAATTTTTCGATCGGAGCATCCATAGGCAAATCGGCAACATAGATTACCTCGCCGGCGTTGCTGAGTTCAAGAAGCAAATCGCGTCTGGCAAATCGGAAGCGGAAATCCGCAAGACTTGGGAACCTGGCTTGGATGCCTATAAAAAGATGAGGAAGAAATATCTACTCTATGAATAGCATAGCCATTCCCACACGGACCGAAGATAAAAGTTATTCGGGCTGTCGTCCATAGGCACCATAAAAGGCGGCACCGATGAGCGCAGCCTTGCTATTCAATATCACTTTTATAGGTACGTTCTCCAACAATTCTTCCATATCAGCGTTTCGGACAAACTGCTGGCGGAACAGTGTTTTTCGCAACAACGGGTAAATCCGGGGCGGTATGCCACCACCGAGCAGGATGCCACCTGTGGCCTTGTGTTTAAGCGCCAAGCTTGCTGCTTCTCGCCCCATATAGCTCACAAACAACGCCATCGCCTCGATACAGGTGGCGTCTAATTCACGCATGGCCGCATGGCTGACCACGGCCGCTGGATTACTGTCATTCTTGAAATTTTCGGTTAGCCAAGCCGGCTCTTTATGCCCCTTTACATCGCGAAGAAAACGGTAAATACGGTAAATACCGGGACCCGAAACTACGTGTTCCCAACTCACGATACCGAGTTCGTCTTTCAGATGCGCATAAAGCTCCAAATCAAGCGCTGTTTGGGGTGCAAAATCACTGTGTCCACCCTCTGTGGCAAATGGCCGGTAAGCATGGCCATCCCAAAAAAGTCCGGCCTCACCCAGCCCCGTGCCCGGAGCCAAGATGGCCATGTTGCCTATGGAGCGTTCTCCACGGTCAAATATAGTGGCTACATCATCCTGAACCAGTCCCGCAAGTCCGTATGCAGTGGCCTCCAGGTCGTTGATAAGCACAACCTGGTCAATGCCAAAATGACGTTGCAATTGATGGCCGTCGAGCTCCCAAGCCAAGTTAGTCAACTTCACTTGGTTGTTCGAGACAGGACCAGCAACACCGATGGATAACACAGAAGGGGTCTCTTGATCGCCGTCGAGAAATTTTGCAACCATCTCCTCAAAGGTAGCCCCTCCCTTTGAAGGAACGGTAGCCTCCCGCAAAAGTACGGGTGCATCGTCTTGTACTTCAAATAAACCCAAACTGGTTTTGGTGCCACCAATGTCTGCTGCTAGGATATTTTCCCCATGAAAATCGGGTTTCCCACGTTGGGGTAAATGCAGTGAATAACTCATGGTTCCTCTTAATTAAGTGTGATAGCGATATCTTTACCCGTCTAATATACTTATTAATAACAATGATACCAACACAAACAATCCCGCCAATCGTCCGTTAGCTAGTTGTGAAACCATTCGAAAAACAGGTCGTATATACCGTCGGACATTCCAATCACAGTTTGGACGACTTTATGGCGATGCTGCAATCTTTTGCCATCAAAACCTTGGTTGATATACGAAGATTTCCGGGTTCGCGGAAATATCCACGGTTTAACCAGGAAAGTCTGGAACCTATACGACTCCCGCAAGGACCGTGGGCGATCGCGTCGTCTATTCAGACGATTAGTATAAAATCATAGAAAACTGTCATCATGGCTAAAAAGTTTAAAGTCGGCGACAAAGTACGCTGGAATTCGGAAGCCGGTCACGTATCAGACACCATCATCAAGGTGCACACCACGGATTTCGATTACAAAGGTTATACCCATCATGCTACCGACGCAGATCCACAGTATGAGATCAAAAGCGACAAATCGGATCATATCGCTGCGCACAAAGGCACTGCCCTGACCAAAAAATAAAAGTGGATGATCCCAAACTTTTAGCGAAATTAATGGTTTTTTCTTACGTTTATTGAAATCATTATAAAGGTAAAATAGCTAATGAAAAGACGATTGAGTTTCTTGTGATTTTCTGATTTTTAATTAAAAGTTTTGCTTACGGATATATTTCCCGTACGACTGCTATTTTTACGAACTACATATTCAAATCAGGAAATAATGGAGCTGGAAGAAGAGCATGGCGACACAAGAGAAAAGGGGGTGCAGAAGGCTTTGCGCCGAAGTGAAGAACGATTAGCGGAAAGCAACGATCTCCTAAGAGCTACCATCGACAGCTCGATGGACATGATCCAGGTGTTTAAGGCCGTGCGGAATAAACAGCACGAAATAGTAGATTTTATTTGGGTATTGAACAACAAGGCTGCAGAAACCGTATACGGTGATGTTATTGGGAAGAGCCTGTTGACCCTTAACCCCGGCGTAATAACAGAAGGTATCTTTGATGCATTCAAAGAAGTAGTGGAAACTGGAATTCCGCAACAATATGAAAAGCATTATTTACATGAACAATTTGACGGTTGGTTTCACCAATCCATCGTGAAGCTGCACGATGGTGTGACCACAACAACGGCCACCATCACCGAACGCAAAGAGGCGGAAGAAGAAGTCATCAGGCTAAAAGATGAAATAGCACAGCGGGCCACCGATAAATACTATTCGCTTTTTAATTCCATCGACGACAGTTTTCATATCATTGAACTTACTTTTGATGAGTGGGGCCGAGTTGCAGATTTTCGCTATCTCGAAACCAATCAGGCATTTCAACAACACTTCGGCCTAAAAAATGTATCGGGAAAGCTTGCAAGTGAGGCGACCCCCGGAGTAGAAGACGATTGGATGGACGCGTGTGCGAAAATAGTTCGGACAGGCGAGCCGTTGCGTATAGCGCATTACAATACACTTACCGACCGATGGTATTCTACGTATGGGTTTCGGATTTCAAGCAAAGGTAACCCACAGATTGCTGTACTTTCTACTGATATCACAGAGCGGAAACGCCACAAACAGCGCCAGACCTATCTGGTAAAACTCACCAACGCCCTTAGTCCGCTTGCTGACGCAGCAGAAATTGAAGGTATTGCTTGCCGGTTACTTGGTGAGGAACTTAAAGCAGGTAGGGTGTTTTATTCAGCAATCAACGAACCGGAAAATCAGGTGAAAATAACCCAGGATTACCGCAGCGAAAGTTTGCCCTCATTAGCCGGAACACATCCGCTGTCTACTTATTCTTGGGCAATACCGCTTTATTACGAAGGAAACCCCATCATCATTAACGATGTATACCATACGGATTTAATTCCGCCTGCCGACTTGCCGGCCATGGAAAAGAACCAGGTTATTTCATGTGGCGTCACCCCTATTATTAAAAATGGCGTTTTGGTCGGTACGCTTACGGCCTCCGAACCTACCCCCCGCAAATGGAGGGAATACGAAGTAGCGCTGCTTACGGAAACGGCAGAACGCATTTGGGATGCGACAGAAAGAGTTAAAGCTGAAAAACGATCAGCAAAAGAGCTGGAAGATTCTAAAAAACTGCAGGAAATCAGCAAGCACTTGATTGAAGCAGATGACGTTGACTCGTTGTACGATGCATTGTTGATGTCTGCTATTGAAATCATGGACGCAGATTGCGCAAGCATACAAGTGCTGCTACCTGAAAAAACGGAATTGTATCTGTTGGCGCACACGGGGTTCCATCCAAATTCAGCAGCACATTGGGAATACGTGGGGATAAACTCTTCGTCTACTTGTGGAAAAGCGCTGTCATCGGGCGAACGGGTTGTCGTAAGTGATATCGAGGACTCATTTGTAAAATCAGGCAAGGAGGACTTCAATGCTTATCGTCAATCTGGTATCTCCGCTATACAATCGACGCCGCTCATCAGCCGTACCGGAAATCGGGTCGGTATGATTTCAACGCATTGGAAACACGTACATACGCCTTCCGCCCGTCAGTTAAATTTGTTCGATGTGCTTGCACGGCAAGCGGCAGACCTCATCGAAAGAAGACAGACGGAAAATGCGTTGCTGGTCAACGAAGAGCGCATGCGTTTCTTGAAAGAAGCTTACCAGTCGGTAGTTGATGGAAAATCGCTCGCGGAGTCTCTCCATATACTATCGAAACTTGCAGTCAAGGAAACATCCGGTGAAGCAAGAACGGCCTTTTATGTCGCCAACGCTCAAGGGACCGAACTACATACCATCCGTGGTGCCGGTAATATGCCAGCCGAATATGCCGATGAAATAGACGGTTTTCTTATCGGCTTCGACTCACTTGCCTGCGGGCTGGCAGTCCCCACCGGCGAGCCGGTTATTACAACAGATGTGCGTGGAGAACCCCTATGGGAACCGTGGCTGTTCATTGCTGAAAAATATGATTATCGTGGCTGTTGGTCTTTCCCCATTAAAACAAAAGACAACCAAGCCATGGGCGCTTTTGCCATGTATTTCAGAGATCCACGCAAGGCAAGCTTTAAGGATATCGTACTGGCCGATATCGTGACGCAAAGTGCTGCCTTGATTATTTCCAACTATACCGATATCCAAGAGCGCGAACGTGCAGAACAGGCATTGCGTGAAAGTGAAGCCCAGTTAAGGCAGTCGTTGAAATTGCGCGATGAATTTATAGGCGTGGCTAGCCATGAGCTCAAAACGCCGGTGACCAGCATGAAAGCTTATGCAGAAATTGTACAGGAAAGACTGGATGAAATAGGCCTTAAAGATGACGTGGATTTACTTTCGAAACTCAATACGCAGGTAGATCGTCTCACCGCATTGATCAACAACTTATTGGATACAACCAAGATTTCGGAAGGTCAATTGCAATTGAGCCCCGAAGAACTTAACATCAATGAGCTTCTGCACGAACGGATTGGAGAAATTGAACGAACATGCAATCACCGGTTTAACGCGCAGCTACAGGACATACCAACGGTTATGGCCGACCCCGAGCGCATTGGGCAGGTGGTTACCAACCTGTTATCAAATGCCGTCAAATATTCACCAAAAGGCTCAACAATTTCGGTTGCCAGCACGCGGGGCCCTGATGGAATTGTTGTGAGCGTACGGGATAATGGGTATGGTATTCCCAAAGCCGACCTCAAAAAAGTATTCGATAAGTTTTTCAGGGTGACCGCCAACAACATGGATACGTTTCCGGGAATGGGGTTGGGCCTATATATAGCGGCACAAATCATTCAGAAACATCGGGGAACGATTTCTGCACAGAGCACCGTGGGCAATGGCTCTATTTTTTCATTTACATTACCTTACCACAACAATTAGTTTTTTTATGAAACGTATCGTATTGATAGAGGATGACGACGCAATCAGGGATATTTTTCAAATTGTTTTCACAGCGAATGACATTGAATTGGTCAGTTTTGAAAATGGCGATAAGATAGTCGATAATGATATCGATGCACCGGATTTGTTTATATTGGACAAGCAAATATCTGGCACAGATGGGCTTGAGGTGTGTCGCTTCATTAAAAACAGCCAAAAGTATAAAAATGTACCCGTCCTTATGCTTTCCGCCAATCCGGATATCATTAAACTAGCGCAAGAAGCCGGTGCCGATGGCGCTATTCCAAAACCATTCTCGCTACAGCCCATGCGGGAAACTGTATTGAGTTTTATTAAATAGGGTACGTTGGCGAATTGATCGTTGGATTACCGATTATTCGGATATTCCGCTATCCACCGAAACCGGGTATTTATTAAATGAAACGATTCCAGGTCACGCTGCTGTAGCTTAATCTCAACGGAATCATATCCCATCATACCATGCAGCTTGAGCAAGCTCGACGCCTGTTCAAACTGGAATGTGCCCTTTTCCCGCATAGTTCCCGCACTGATCACCAGCCTATGCGCTGTCGTATCCCAAGCCACCGGATAATAGGCAACTGAATCGTTCATGAACTTAACATGGATATGGTCAGGGAAATCGGTAATGAGCTGCCGCCAGCGGCTGCCATCTGTGGTGAGCGGCGCAAGGGTATCCCCATTGCGTATAAATTCGGTAACATCGTAAATCCCATACATGGGCGATCGCGCTCGCTGATCACCAGTGGTCTTCACCCGCTCGAAACAGACCACAGCATTTCCGATAACCACCAGACCGATAAAAAGTATCTTGATTACCAAGGAAGTATTTCGTATCCACCGCGTGCGTAAATATTGCCGCCGTGGGCGAGGTTGTGTTGGCTTGTTCAAAAGCAATACACGCGCCAACCGATTCGCATCGGGCAGCACAAGAAAAACGGCCATAACGAACAAGAGCGATGAATACAGCTTTACGGGGATATGGAACGTGAAGTTCATCACCGCGACGTTAAGCATCACGACCGCCGCCAACAATGCACCTAGGGTAGTCGTCTTACGGAAAAACAACAATATCCCCGCAGTCACCTCCGCAAAGCCTGTGAATGCACTGAATGCACGGGAGTAACCCACATAGGACCATGCCAATCCCATCGGCGTTTTGGCGCCAAAGGGTTCTGTTAATTCGAACAGGCTGGGCGATGGCATCTGCAAATGGAATACCTTGATCATGCCATAAAAAACGAGCACACTACCCAGGTAATACCTCACCAGCACCCGCAGCCAATGGAACAAGGTGGGATAGGATAGCTTATGCCGGTCTACGAAACTCCAAAGCAAAGTACCGAACAAGGCCAGCACCGCAATAGTCAATAGGAACACATAATCGTAGATCTTGTCGCCGCTGCCGCCATGAAAAAGTGTTATTGGTTCTGGCAAGCGAAGAATGTGGCTACCCACCCATGCGACAATGGCGTGCCAGGCCCTTGAATACCATTGTGCCATGACGTGGATACCAGGCCCCTTTTCAAACGGGAACGGCAAAATATACAGCAGGAAAAACACCGCGGCAAACCGAAACGCAACGCGATGCCCGAGTGGCCAATGTGCTCGAAACTCCCGCTCATTCATGGTTTATCGTCTTCCGTAAGTATTACGCCGTACGTCTATTTGTCGGTTTTCAACTTCAGATCGACCGTCTTCGACCCGGTCAGCGGCTTAACGCCCATGCCCGGTGAGTTGGTATATTGTGCATGGATGCGCAACACGGTTTCTTTATCACCTGCTGTTACATCTTTTGCAACAACGGCACCGGTTGCCGGCAGCGACTTGCGTTTGGCCGCTTCGTCATCGGCCAATGACATAATCCAACGTACGATTTGACGTGCCTCCGCCTCTTTCATATCGGGGTGAGCAGCCATGGCTACCTCGCCCCACACACCGCTCCCACCCTGCATAATCTTTTCGGTCAGGTAGGAAGGGGCGTCTTTCTGGTTTCGATAACGCGATGCAACTTGCATATAAGAGGGGCCGACACTAGGCTCGTCTATTTTATGGCACGATTGGCAGTCGGAGGCCATCATCAAACTACGCCCCAATACAATCTCCGAAACCTGCTGATGTCCCAAAGACGCACCAGCCATATCCGCACCGGAGATATAGTCGATTGCCACGACCAGGTTGGCCGTATCGATTGCACGACCGTGGTCGTCCACACTAACCGTGTAGCCGATATGTTCGCCCGGCGTATAAAATCCGGTCGTGTTGGTAAGCACAATATCCACCAGCGGGTTGTCGTTGCCAGCGTAAACCGACACCGGATTGCTCTCCGCTTGCCCTTTGCCATCAGAAACCGTGACACTGATGCTGTACTCTCCACGGTTCTCCAAGGTATAGCTAAGCGTAGGTTCATTTGTTTCGTGGGTAATATCGCCGATTTTCCACGTATAGGTCAGCTGGTCGTTTTCATTATCACTAGCGGTAACCGTAGCGTTTACGGTGAAAGGCGTGGCACCATTGGTTTTCTCCACTTCGATATCACCTACCTGTGGCGGAAGATTACCCGCGATATAATCAATGCGCGAAATACCTGCGTCATCGTTCTTGGCAAACCATCCCCGCCCGTATTCCAACACATAAATTCTGCCGTCTTTCCCGACTTCCATATCAATGGGATTGGCAAAAGAGGCATCTTCCACAAACGGCTCCATTTTGTCGAAATCACCATTCGGCAACAGTGTAACTGCCTTAACCCATCCGCGAATCCAATCGTAAATAATCAGTTTCCCATCGTAATAGTCTGGATAACGGGTCTCCTTAGGGAACATGTCGGTATAATATACCGGACCAGCCATGGCATTGCGCCCGCCGGTGCCCACCTGTGGGAATTGAGGCGATGCCGCATACGGATACCAGATAAATGCGGGTTGTGCCGGCGGCAGCACCTGCAAGCCGGTATTATTAGGTGAACTGTTTTCAGGATTTGCCGCATCAAATGGTTCACCATATTCGCCCGTATCATAATTAAACGGCCGATACGCATAGTTATCGCCCACAAATAATGGCCACCCGAAGAATCCGGCCTTACGAGCCTGGTTTACCTCGTCGTATCCCCGCGGCCCACGTGTAGCCAAACTATCGTTGGCCGCATCGGGGCCTACTTCACCCCAATAGAGGAATCCTGTTTTCTGGTCGATTGAAATGCGGTACGGATTACGATTGCCCATCACATATATCTCGGGCCGGGCTTTCGCCGTCCCTTCGGCGAATAGGTTACCATCGGGTATCTCATAAGTGCCATCGGCCTGCACGTCGATGCGGAGAATCTTACCCCGTAGGTCGTTGGTATTGCCGGCCGACCGGCGTGCATCATATTGCTCGTAGCCGGGGCGGCCATCCAACGGTGCAAAACCGCGGTTCTTATATTTTGAAGGGTCCGGTTGATCGAACGGCGTTGAATTGTCACCAGTAGACAAATAGAGCAATCCATCACCACCGAACGCAATCGACCCGCCCGTATGGCAGCAAATCTGACGTTGTGAGTAGAACTGAAGGATGATCTGCTCCGATGCCATATCGAGCTTGCCATCGTCGTAAACAAATCGCGATAAGCGGTTTACCGACGTATCGACAGGGCTATAAAAAGCGTAAAGATATTTGTTCGTTTCGTAGTCAGGATCCAACGCGAGTCCCATGAAACCTTCTTCGGCATTGACATTTGGCACACCCGATTGATGATACACATCTAGGAAACCGACCTGTTTTACCGTTTGGCTCTCTTGCTCGAAGAGCATCAGCTCGCCCCGTCGTTGGGCCACAAGGATATCGTAGCTCGGCAAAATTGCCATCTCCGTCGGCTCGAAAAGTCCGCCAGTATGCAGTTGCTTCTTCACGAAACGTTGTGGATTGGGTGGAAGCTGCGTTTTGACCTTGTTATAATTGAGCTTCAAATTTTTACCAACAGCATATTTGATGCCCCCCAATATCATCTTGAGGTGCAGCGAATCACTGAAAGACGCTTCGGAGTGCCCCAGGGCTGTATAGAACGAACGCCCGCCATCATACTCATGGTACCACACCATCGGATGGTCGTCGCCATTGTCGCCCCCTTTGTAGCTATCTTCGTCAATCGTAACCAACACGTTGGTTTCCGAACTGAGATTTTTGAAGTTATACCATTCGTCATCGTAGCGGAAAGTGCTCGGAAGGCCTTCGGTAGCCGGATGAAGCGAATCGACCACATGAAACGCAGCTTCCTGCGGATGTGGATGGCCTTTGAAATAACCGCCCACCAACCGGCCAAACCAGCCCCAGTCATACTCGGTGTCTGATGCGGCGTGGATACCTACAAAACCACCACCAGCTTGAATATACCGTTCAAAGGCAGCCTCCTGGTAATGGTTAAGGACATCGCCCGTAGTGCTTAGGAAGATAACTGCCGAATAGTTTTTCAAGCTGTCATCATTGAACCATTCCGCATTGGTGGTCGTATCAATAGCATACCCGTTTTCGCCAGCAAGCTTAATCAAAGCAGCATTCCCCGCGGGGATAGATTCATGATAAAAAGCCGCTGTTTTGCTAAATACCAATAAACGCGGTGGCCCACTCCGCTTATTGCAGGAATAGCTGGCAATTAATAAGATAACCGATAAAAAAAACAATAAAGATTTCGTTGTACCTTGGTGACTGATTCTTTCCATATTTGGGTCCATTACATATAGGATTGCAAAAATGGCAAATTTTACCATATTTTCGTGATAAATATTAAATTGATTTAGTAAGTTTCCCAATACAAAAGCGCAGCATATGCCAATAAGCATGAAT
Organism: Parapedobacter sp.; assembly: GCF_035556095.1. Taxonomy (GTDB): domain Bacteria; phylum Bacteroidota; class Bacteroidia; order Sphingobacteriales; family Sphingobacteriaceae; genus Parapedobacter. The sequence continues at coordinate 164,985 of NZ_DATMFT010000026.1, forward strand.
TCCCAATTGTTTACAGATTTTGACGGTTATTTCACCGCCGAGGAAAAAAAACCGTGAATGGAGGGTAAGTTGGAAGAAAACCAAGATTTGGCGTTGGTTATGGCCTGGCCTGACCAAACCGCCCGTGGCGATGAACGGTGGATGGCTATACTTAAACAACTTGGTGTCGTAAAAAACCTGAACTTCAAAGTGGGCCATGCCGCTATCGTATTGGTACACCGGCAGACGGGCGCGTTGGCTTATTTTGATTTTGGTAGGTACATCACACCGCGTGGGTATGGACGCGCGCGCTCCGTTGAATCTGACCCTCGCCTTGCATTAGAGACCCGTGCACAGATCGATAGCGGGCATATTACCAATCTAAACGCTATCTTGGATGAACTATCCCAAATAGAAGATGCTACCCATGGCGGTGGAAGATTATTTTTTGCTATTGCCCAGGGCCTTTCCTATACCGCAGCACACCGGTTTGCCAACCAACTCGTGGAACAGGGCCCTATAAAATATGGAGCCATCGCTACTGGAAATAACAGTTGTTCGCGTTATGTAGCGCAAGTGCTATTGGCAGGGTTGGGAAACCAGCATCCTGCACGGCGGCGGATTGCCCTGCCGGAAAGCATCAAGCCCAGCCCGATGAGCAACGTGGTGAACGCCTCGCCCGACAGGACGGTATATTGCTACCACGAAGGAAAGCTGGAGGCCCAACAGATGAACCGCTGGCGTTCGCTTGGCTTCCAAATCGACCAATTGCTGCACAACCTTTCAACCGCCAAATCCAAGGACCTTCCCTGCGACCGTGAACCAGGCAGTATAGCCGAACCACAACGGCCGAAAACAGTTCCCGCAACTGCGCAATGGCTGGGTGGCATTGGAGAAGGAGCTTGGTTTATCCTAGACCGCGATATGGATAGCGATGCGCTCGTGGTCACCAAATACGCGGCAAACGGCCACCAAGAATACAGGGTAGCATGCACCAGCAACCACCCTATAAATCCGGACATGCCTCACCAATTCACCTACCACTGCCACCACAAACACCATGTAATAAGACAGTACGGCAAGGAAATTGTACTAGAAACCACGGACAAGCCAAATAAGCAGGCGAAGACAGCATAACAACAGTTAAGGAAACACACAAACAATATGGAGTTAACTATTTTAAAATCAAAAATTCACACGGTTAAAGTAACAGAAGCAAATGTAGCATACAACGGATCTATAACCGTGGATGCCGATTTGTTGGACGCAGCTCAAATAAAGAAATACGAACAAGTGTATGTCAACAACGCCATAAACGGCAGCCGTATCATGACTTACGTACTTCCCGGCAAACGTGGTAGCGGTGAAGTATGCATGAACGGCGGTGCCGCGCTACATGCGAAAGTAGGCGACACGGTCCATATCCTTAGCTTCTTCAAGGTTACCGAAGAAGAGGCCGACCGTTATCAACCGGTATTGGTGTTTACCAAAGACAACAACCAGATCGATAAGGTAGATAAATACAACTATTAATAGTAATCGTCATGAGAAGAGGGTGTCTCGATGGTTTCTTCTGAGACCCCTCCCTTCTTGCTCCGAAACAGCCTGCCGCCGCGACAACCTATCCGCTCTTCTCTTCCCGCAATTGCCATCGGAAGGGCGGGCGTCATTTCACACCATTATAATTTGCATATCAACGCTTCTTTAGCTACGTTTGTTTAGCTTAGATGACCAAGTATTCTATTCGCTAGGGAAACCGGAAGTGTGGGTGTGAAGATGGCCGCGGGAGGTGATCCTGTTCGTTGAAATTGGTCATAAAAACGCGTACCGTTCAGGACAGTACAGGATGATGTTTCCCCACAAAAAAAGTAGCATTGTAATCTCCAATTAGCGACTGTATGATGTTATTCGACCCAATTGTAACACGTAAGCAATAGCGATTTGGATTAATGAAAACGTCAATAAACGTATTAATTCAGTGAACATTCAACATAGCATAAGCGGCCACTTAAGATCGCTGGTTTTCGCGGGCATGTTGGTTACGGTCTCCTGTACCTTCCAATGCAGCGCCCCCACCCCCACCCCACTGACACTCCATCATGGGGACCACATTATCCTAGTGGGTAATAACCTCGGATCGCGGATGATGAACTATGGGCATTTCGAAACTGAGATGCACCTGCGGTACCCCGACAGCCTCCTATATATCCGCAACATGTGCGATGCCGGTAATACGCCTGGCTTCCGGCCGCATTCGGGTCGCCCCTCCCCTTGGGCATTCCCCGGTGCCGACACACTGCAATCTGATGTAGACTTGCTGAATGACCCCGATATGCAGGGGCACTGGGAAATGCCGGATGAGTGGCTGACCCGACACAAGGCAGATATCATTATCGGGTTTTTCGGTTATGTCGAGTCCTTCCGCGGTGAGGAAGGACTGAAACGCTACCGCGAAGAGCTCGACGCTTTCATCAAATACACGCTGCAACAGCATTATAATGGCTCCACGCCCCCCCAACTGGCCATCGTATCGCCCATTGCCTTTGAAGATCGTTCGGGAGACCACGACCTACCGGATGGCACCGCGGAAAACAAGCGCCTGGCGATGTATACCGAAGCCATGGCTGAAGTGGCCCGAGACAATGGCGTCCTTTTCGTGGATATGTACCGGCCCTTCAGCAAACTGTTTCGCCGCAACGGCGACCCGCTGACCATCGATGGCTCGCAGCTCAACGATGCCGGATACCGCGAATTTTCCGCACGGTTGGCCGATGCAGTGTTCGGCCGGATAAAGGAAACCGACGCTACCCACCGCCAACTGGTCCACGGGGCGGTGATGGAAAAGAATTGGCTCTGGTTTCAGGATTTCAAGCACCCCAACGGCGTGCAGGCATTCGGGCGCCGCTACGACCCCTTCGGTCCGGACAACTACCCGGCCGAATTTGCTAAGATTCGCGAGATGACGGCCATCCGCGACCAAGCCATCTGGAAAGCGGTACAGGGGGTGCGGATGAACCTCGACAGTGCCGATGCGACTACGACCCCGCTGCCCAAGGTAGAAACCAACTACCTGCCGCGCAATACCGATGCGCCGCTGCCTAAATACCTGTACGGCGCGGAAGCCCTCGACAAATTCCACATGGCACCGGGCTATGAAATAGACTTGTTTGCCTCCGAACAGGAATTCCCCGACCTACAGAAGCCGGTACAGCTCACATTCGACAACAAGGGCCGCCTGTGGGTAGCCACCATGCCCTCCTACCCACATTGGAAACCGGGCGACCCCAAACCGCACGACAAGCTGCTGATACTGGAGGATACTGACAATGACGGAAAGGCCGACAAGCAGACCATCTTTGCTGATGGCCTACACCTGCCCATGGGATTCGAGCTTGCCGCAGAGGGTGTTTATGTATCTCAAGGAACCAATATGGTCCTTCTTTCGGATACCGATGGCGACGATAGGGCAGACAAGCAAGAAATCCTGCTGAGTGGCTTCGACGACCACGACACCCACCACGCACACCATGCCTATACGAGCGACCCCTCGGGCGCCATTTACATGGGCCAAGGGGTGTTCCTACTGAGCGATATCGAAACATCTTACGGGCAGGTGCGCGGCACCAACGGCGGCTTTTTCCGTTATAACCCCGCCCGCCATAAACTGGAATATACCGCCCAGCTTTCCATCCCCAACCCATGGGGCATCGCCTTCGATGAATGGGGACAGAATTTCTATGCAGAAACGTCGGGGCCCGATGTGACCTGGATGATGCCAGGGTCGCTGAAACCAATCTATGGGAAAGCAAACCCGAAGGCAAGGAATCTGATTGAGAACGCCCACCGCGTACGGCCCACATCGGGCCTGGAGTTCATATCGAGCCGCCACTTCCCCGATGATGTGCAAGGCGATATGCTCATCAACAACACCATCGGCTTCCTGGGCATGAAACAGCACGCCATGGCCGAAGACGGCACGGGTTACCGTAGCCACCACCGGCAGGACCTGATGCGGTCTGACGACCCGAACTTCCGGCCCGTCGATATGGAATTTGCACCAGATGGCTCCCTATATGTCGTCGATTGGCACAATGTGCTCATTGGGCACATGCAGCACAACCAGCGCGACCCGCTACGCGACCATACCCATGGCCGGATATACCGGATTACGTACCCGTCGCGGCCGCTGGTCGAACCGGCTACCATCGCAGATGCCGATATCGCCACCCTGCTGGATAACCTGAAACTGCCCGAATACCGTACCCGTTACCGCACACGGCGCGAACTCCGGGGCCGCGACGCCGATGAGGTACTTAAGCAGCTTGGTCCATGGCTCGACGGCCTGGACCGAAGTGCCCCCCGGTATGAACACCACCTGCTCGAAGGCCTCTGGGTAAGTTGGGGGCTCAACCGTGTAGACCAGACGCTACTGCGCAAACTGTTGCATGCCAGCGATCACCGTGTACGCGCAGCGGCTGTACGGGTGTTGCGTTACACCGGCCATCAGGTGAAGGATCAAGCGGAATTGTTGCAAGAGGCTGCCGCCGACCAACATGGACGGGTACGCCTGGAAGCGATCGTGGCAGCCTCGTGGCTCGATAAAGAAAAAACATCACCGATCTTGGAGGAAGCCGCCAAACATCCGATCGACAGTTGGATGGGCGATGCCTACCAAACGGCGGCCACCCGCTTGGGAAACCCGGCTACTCCGGTTGAAACCGAGGCAGCCGTGGATGCAAATACCGACCTGAAAGGCGCCGACTTGGCCCGCTATAAACAGGGCCAATTAATCTTTCAGCGCGAAGGCTTTTGCATGACGTGCCACCAAGCCGATGGCAAGGGACTGCCCAACTCAGGGTTTCCGCCGCTCGCCGGCACCCGGTGGGTGCTCGATGACGACGCCCGCTTGATTAAGCTCACGCTGAAAGGCTTACACGGGCCCATTGAGGTGCTGGGGAAAAAATACCCCGGCCAGGTGCCGATGACACCCTTCGGCGGCCTGCTCAACGACGAAGAGGTAGCTGCAGTGCTTACTTATGTGAAGAATGCTTTCGGCAATAAAGGAACACCGGTCGATGCCGGCGAAGTGAAGGCCATCCGTGCAGCCATTGCCGATAAAAAAGGCTTCTACTCGCCGGAGGAGCTACTTAAGGAACACCCGCTGAAATAACAACATTCCTGAAACCGACGTGTAGGGCTACGCATAGCCATAACCGGCTATTCAGGACAGTACAGGATGAAATTTTACGCTAAACGTAGTAGCATTGTGGACACCAGTAAGCTGTTATTTTATGTTACCCAGTACCAAGTACAATACGAAAATGGCGTTGCCAACACTACGAAAGCCAATCGTCGAGAGAAATCTTCAAGGGTATCCTCCCTTCGCGAGAATCGGATTTTTCACGTTCGGGTAATAAATCAATTGCGTTGAAGTGACGAATTGGTGACAGGCAACGACATTCAACGTATTTGTTACACGTATTTCATGCTAAACAGATATATGCAAACATTCATTAGAAAAAAAACAGGCTTCATCGCCGTATGCATCTCGTTATTAACGGTAACGGCGTGCCAAACTGAAGACACCGAAAAAGAATCCGCAGCCAAAAAGCCGAAGGTGGAAAAAATCACGGTAGCCACCGATTTCGTGGTGGAGCACCTCTACAGCCCCTCCGAAAACAAAAAGGGATCTTGGGTAGCCATGACGTTTGACGACAAAGGGCGGATGATTACGTCTGACCAATATGGTGCCCTATACCGCTTGGAAATGCCGGAAATCGGCTCCGATACGCTCACCAGCGAACCGCAGCAGCTTGTTTTCCCAGACGATCAATGGGAAAACGATAGCACCCAAACGAAAATAGGTATGGGGTATGCCCAAGGCCTACTTTGGGCGTATAATAGCCTGTATGTGGTGGTAAACCATAATGGGGGTTCCAACATGGAAAAAAGCAGTGGCCTGTATCGACTGAGAGACACTGACAACGACGACCAGTTTGACGAAATCACCCAGCTAAAGGTGTTCGACGGCCACGGCGAACACGGCCCACACAGTATCATCCTCGCGCCGGATGGCGAATCACTTTACCTGGTATTGGGTAATCATACGGATGTGCCCAAAATGGACAGCTACCTGTTACCATCAAATTGGAATGAAGATAACATCTTTCAACGAATAACGGATCCGCGTGGGCATGCTACTGATCGAATGGCTCCCGGTGGGTTCGTTGTAAAGACAGATTCGCTAGGAAAAGAATGGCAATTGGTAGCCGGTGGATTCCGCAATACCTTTGATATCACATTCAATAATGATGGCGAACTCTTCGCCTACGATTCGGACATGGAATGGGATTTTGGCATGCCTTGGTATCGCCCTACCCGTTTGCTGCACGTTACTAAAGGAGCAGAATTCGGATGGCGCACCGGCAACAGCAAATGGGCGACCTATTATCCCGATAACCTACCGACATTACTCAACATCGGCCAAGGCTCACCAACCAACCTCATGTATGGCGGAAAAGCGAAATTCCCGGATAAATACCGCAACAGCTTGTTTGCATTTGATTGGAGCTTCGGCATTATCTATGCAGTGAATTTAAAACAACAAGGTGCCTCATACAGCGTATCTGCAGAGGAATTCCTTTCGGGGGTACCATTGCCGCTGACCGATGGTGAAATCGGTCCGGATGGGTCGTTGTATTTCCTTGCCGGCGGACGGCGATTGGAGTCGGACCTTTACCGCGTTTCATATAAGGACTACGAAAAAATCAAAGACAAACCTTTGAAAAGTGGTGATATCACCAAGGAAATGGCAATCCGGAGGAAAATCGAAAGCCACTTCGAATCTGCCCTGGACACGAATGTCATCAATGAAGTATGGCCATACCTAAACCATAACGACCGCCACATACGTTACGCCGCGACCGTAGCATTGATGCACCAGCCGGTAACCACCTGGGGCAAAAAGGCCTTCCGCGAACGGAACATCCGAACGGTAAACCATGCCATGTTGGCAATGGCCAAAATGGGCGACTCTTCGCTTCAACCTGTCCTATTGCGTAAGTTGATGACCATCGATTTCGGCCGGATATCAAAAGAAAATAAAATCGCATTGTTACGCGCCGTTGAAGTATCCTTGTACCGGATGGGCAATGTACAGCCAGAGATCACCAATAGACTGATTGGCTACTTTGCCGACCACTACCCGGCGAACGACAATGCGCTAAATCGCGAACTAAGCAAAATACTGATCCATATCGGTGCGCCTTATGCCACGGAAAGAACACTCGCGCTCCTCGAAAATGGTGAAGACGACTCAACGACGGTAGAACCGACATTGACCAGTTCGTCAGACCTGATTTTGCGTAATCCGGATTACGGAATGACCATTGCCAATACGCTAGCCAAAACACCACCGGCCCAACAGATTTACTTTGCCACCACACTAAGCAAAGCCACGGCAGGATGGACTCCAGCGTTGTATGAGCGCTACTTCAGTTGGTTCCATGATGCATTTGGCTACAACGGGGGCAACAGCTATGTAGGTTTTGTTGATGCCGCGCGGAAAAGTGCACTGGAAAAAGTGTCAGACGACCAACGTGAACACTACAACATAATTTCCGGCGATTCGCTCTTGACCGAATCGGGCAAAGACCTATTGGTCGATATCGTTCCTCCTAAAGGCCCCGGCAGAAATTGGAAAATCGAGGATGCCCTGAAAACCATCGAAGAGGACGAAACTAAAGAAGACCGTAGCTTTGAAAATGGTAAGTCGCTATTTGCAGCCGTAAGGTGCGCTTCCTGCCACACAATACAGGGCGAAGGCGGCGCCATTGGACCTGACCTTACCCAACTGGGCACCCGTTTTTCGGTGCGGGATATGCTTACGGCCATCATCGATCCGGGTGATGCGATTTCCGATCAATACGGAAGCAAAGTGTTCGTGCTAAACGACGGTACGTCAGTTATGGGTAGGTTAATTAATGAGAACGAGGAAGTCTATTCCATATCCCAAAACCCATATGCGCCCCAAGAATTGAGGGAGATAGCGAAGAAAGACGTGGCAGAAGTGAGGGAGTCTAAAATATCGATCATGCCGCCGGGCTCGTTGAACGTGCTAAATCCCGAAGAGTTGAAAGACCTGATGGCTTACCTCATGTCGGGGGGCAACGAAAATAACTCGGTTTATAAAAAATGATAATGGATAACGGCCGGGCAAAGGACTGGGCAGAAAAGATTTCCAACCCCATACAGGTGGGCGGTATCGAAACGGCTGTACTGGACAACGGTGCAGGGCGGGGAACGCGGATTGCTTGGATTAATACAGGTACTGGGCTCCGGTATAAAGTGGTTATCGACCGCGGATTGGATATTGCTGACGCGCAGTACAACGCCCACAACTTAGCATGGATAAGCCACCTTGGCGTAACCGCACCGAGTCTCCGTCCCTATCGGGGTATCGAGTGGCTACATGGATTCGGGGGTGGGTTATTAACCACGTGTGGCCTCGACCACATTGGTGGGCCCGAATCTGACGCCACGGGGGAACGAGGGCTCCATAGCCAATATAGCGGTATCCCCGCTACCATTGAATCCATCATCCAACCCGATCCCACGACCGGCCAACTGGACATGCAGATTACCGGGGTTATCAAGCAATCGCAACCCCTCGGTACGCAACTCACGCTACGCCGCACCATCAGTGGCCGACTCGGCGAAGCGGCCATTCGTATCGATGATGAAGTCGTCAATACGGGAAATACGCCGGCACCGCATATGCTGCTTTACCACATGAACCTCGGATGGCCATTGGTGGATGAAGATGTGGATATCTGCTGGCAAGGATCGTGGACATCACGGGAAGGAAGTGAAAAAGCCAAGATTTTCAAAGAAGGTTTGCCTTTTAAAAAAGGGAAACCGCCGCTGGAAGAGCATATCGGTGGCGGCGAGGAAGCCGCATTTATTGATATCGCCGCTGATGCCGATGGTCGCTGCCATTGTGGAATATACAATCACCACTTGGGAATCGCATTGGCAATTGAATTTAAAAAATCTCAGCTGCCCTGGATGACCAACTGGCAACACTGGGGGCCCGGCGAATATGTGGTAGGGCTAGAACCCGGCACCCACCCCCCAATAGGGCAGTCTAAAGCTCGACGGGATGGGTCGCTGATTTTATTGCAACCAAACGAACGGCGCCATTATGGGATAACCATTCGAATACACGACAACCCGGATGATATTGCCCACTTTTTAGCGCAAACAGGTTATCGCCGATAAGCAAAGAGCATGAAGTGACGTCCTGATACGCTCAGTGTCACAGGAAGAATAATAAGACAAAAAATAAAAAAGATAGATTATGAACACGAAACAGTTAATTCGCGATGCATTTGATTCCGGTTCCGGTATATTGCGGCTGGCACCCACGTGGGTCCCGCGCTCCTTTTGCGTACCAGGGCGGCGCATTAAGCTCCACCCAGATGATTATTATGTACTCGGCGGGGTCCGGGGCGGTATAGACGAACGTTGGTTGTCGTCGACCACCCCGGCAGAGAATGGGCCGCTTACCGGCGAACACGAAGGGCTGAGCCAAGTAGTCTACGAGGGTGATGGAAAAACAAATAAGCTACTGCTGCGCGATGCCGTAGACGAGCTACAGGGCGAACTGATTGGATCGCGGATTTGGGACGAGCACCGCAGCTGGCCAATGTATTCTAAATTTTTCGACAATATGGGTCCCCTACCCCATCACGTGCACCACAATGATGAGAAGGCGGCTCTCGTTGGACAAAAAGGAAAGCCCGAAGCCTACTACTTCCCCCCGCAACTGAATAACCATGGCGGCGATTACCCGTATACCTTTATAGGCTTAGCCCCCGGAACAACCAAAGCACAAATACGTGAGTGTTTGGTGAACTTTACGAAGGGCGACAATAAAATTACCAATTACTCGCAAGCTTACCGTCTGGAGCCGGGAACAGGATGGGACGTTCCCCCCGGCCTGCTGCATGCGCCAGGTAGCCTGTGCACGTACGAACCCCAAAAAGCATCAGACGTATTCGCCATGTACCAGTCGCTGGTCAACGAGGCCATTATCCCAGAGGAACTGCTGTGGAAATGTACTCCCGAAGACCGACTGGGCGACTTTGACGAGTTGATCGACGTACTCGATTGGGAGCTCAACCTGGACCCCAACACCATGCAGAACCGATTTATGGCACCCCTGTCCGTACGTAACGAAGCTGAAATGAACGCTGCAGGTTACTCGGAAAAATGGATCTGCTACAAATCAGATGCATTCAGTGCCAAGGAACTGACCGTATTCCCGGGTGCAACGGTGACCATTCATGATGCTGCGGCTTATGGCATGATCATGATGCAAGGCCATGGTAAAATGGGTGTGTGGGATATTGAAACACCGGCGCTTATCCGTTACGGCCAGCTGACTTATGACGAATACTTCGTGAGCGAACCGGCCGCACAAGCGGGAGTTAAGATTACCAACTTATCGAAAACCGACCCCATTGTGATGTTGAAACACTTTGGACCCGGAAATCCAGACTTGGTAATATCGTAACAGGTAAAGCGCTTTATTTTTTTAATTTCCACTCAACGTGTGCGCACTGGCAGCGGAGAAATTGGCAACTTCCTTTTATATATGCAACACGGTTATATTGCTTATAAAAGCAAACTTAGCGTAGCGATTTCATTGATGCCAAAAAAACAAACAAGATATCAATAATTTATCTAAGTTTACCTTTCATTAATAGTAATAAGATATGGACACGACGAATAATTTTCCAAAATTACACAATGCAACCTGGCCAGGTATCGTGGGCAAGGGCGCAGATTCAGAACCGGTAATTCCCTTTGACGACCTGCTTGCCTATACCGCAGCAGCGGAAGTTGATGGGGTTAAGTTCGACGGGGTTGACGTCGGATTGCTGGAGCCGCACGTCGATATCAATGGGGGCGCTGATGAAGTGAAGCGCCTAGCCGATAAAGTGGGCAGCCATGGACTAAACATCGGTTCTCTTGTTGCTCCCATTTGGGCCGGATCGGCCATCGGTAGCGAAGAAAACAGAAAGACATTTGTGGAAATGGTGCGGAAAGCATGCCAGTTCGGCCAGCAATTGCGCGAACAGGGTATTCGCCCCTATGGAGTGGTCCGCATTGACTCATCATGCTCGCCGGCAGCTTGGGCTGAAGATCCGGCAGGCAATACAAAACTCATCGCGGAAACATTCAGGGCCGCCTGCGACGTGGCAGCGGATTATGGCGAACAGCTGGCCGCAGAAGGTGAAATCTGCTGGGGTGGTATGCATAGCTGGCGCGCGATGTTAGACACCCTGGAAGCAGTTGATAGGCCAAATATGGGCTTCCAGGCCGACATGTCGCATACGTTCCTATACCTACTGGGTTATAACAAACCAGAAGACCGGATCCTCCCTGCCGATTTCGAATGGAGCGACCGTGCCACCCTTACCGAAGGACTGAAAACACTTACCCGCGCACTACGCCCATGGACAATCGATTTCCACGTAGCACAGAACGATGGTACGGTATTCGGGTCGGGCTCGCACGATAAAACGGGACGTCACTGCCTACCTAATGACCCGAACGGTAAGTTAAACATCGCCGAAGACGCTGGCCACTGGCTGCGGGATGAGCAAGGTCAGCTTACCAAAAAATTCAAGCATATCTGCTGGGATGGTTGCATGTTTCCCAATGCGGTGCTCAACAAACAAGAGACATGGAATGACATACTGGCGGCGCTCGTGAGCGTGCGCGATGCACATGGATGGCAAGAAGGATAACACCCCAACGCAATACTGGAGTCATGCAAAATAAACTTAGCGCTTTCTGCTGTTCATTTGTGGTCTTATGGTTCGGTTTCATCTGCTGCGCGGGTGAAACCACTTCAAATTCCGAGCAGCAGGCCCAACAATCGGAAGAGTGGGTTACCTATACGGGCAATACCGGTCCGGGAAAAGGTAAACATATCGTACTGATCAGTGGAGACGAGGAATACCGTTCGGAAGAAGCGCTGCCCATGCTCGCACAGATCCTCGCTAAGCGGTTAGGGTTTACGTGTACCGTGTTGTTTTCGCTAGACCCGCAGAGCGGTGTAATCGACCCCAATCAACAGACCAACATTCCGGGGCTCGAAGCCCTCGAAAATGCTGATTTGATGGTGATCTTCACTCGCTTTCGTGAGCTACCTCCGGAGCAGATGCGCTATATCGATGATTACCTCATGGCTGGCAAACCTGTAATCGGCCTCCGGACAGCTACACACGCTTTCCATTATTCCAGAAATAAGGAAGATCAGTACGCCAAGTATGACTTCCAGAGTGGTGTGCCGGGATGGGAAAACGGATTCGGTAGCATCGTCCTCGGCGAAACTTGGGTAAGCCACCACGGCGACCATGGAAACGAAGGCACACGGGCCGTCATCAACGAAACCCATGCCGCGCACCCCATTTTAAAGGGCGTTGCCGACATCTGGGGGCCAACGGATGTATATACCGTTGGGGCACTGAACGATGCAACGGTTTTACTGTATGGACAGTCAACAAGTGGCATGAGCGCGGATGCACCAATCAATACCGAAAAGGAAATGATGCCTATCGCGTGGACGCGGACATACCAGCTGCCTGGTGGGAACGCAGGGAAGGCATTTACAACTACCATGGGCGCATCGATCGACTTCCAAAGTGCGGATTTGCGGCGATTGCTGGTAAATGCTTGTTTCTGGGCTACCGGATTGGAAACGGCCGCCACGCAACAGGTGGATGTATCGGTTGTTTCACCGTACTCCCCTACCATGTTTGGATTTGATGAATTTAAGCGCGGGCAGTTCCCTGTGGATTTCCGGTTGGAGAGAGATTGAGGTCACCATCGCCCCATTACGGTTGTGAGATAACTTTTATAGCAAAAAATATGTTAAAAATAGGAGTCAATACATTTCTGCTCACATCACCATTTACCAGCGAGCAGGTGGATATCTTCGGGCAATTTAAAGCTTGGGGATGCGACGCGGTTGAAATAGCCGTGGAAGACGCTGCCTATGTCGATGCAGGCATTATTAGACAGGCGCTTGATGAACATGGCCTTACCTGCTCATCGGTATGCGCGGCCATGGGCCCCGGGCGGGATTTGCGTGGCACGCCTGCTGAACAGCAGGCAGCTGTGGAATACATCACGCAAGCCATGGAATTTATGGCACAAATCGATTGCCCGGTTATGGTCGGACCGCTGTACTCCACAGTAGGACGAGCCGAACAAACACCGCGAGATGAATACCGCAAACAGTGGGATACCGTAGTACCGCACCTGCAACGCTTAGCCGTTCGGGCCGACGGACTGGGGGTCAAGCTAGCATTGGAGCCGCTAAACCGCTATGAAACCGACTTTATCAATACCTGCGAACAGGCAGTTGCACTGGTAGACGACGTCGGCCATCAAGCCATCGGCATCTTGCTTGATACCTACCATATGAACATCGAAGAAAAAGACTCGGCAGCTGCAATCCGGAAAGCCGCCCATCGACTGTTACACGTTCATGCGTGTGGCTGTGACCGGGGAGCACCGGGCGGTGACCATATCGACTGGGATAGCATACGCGAGGCACTGAAGGAAGTCAATTACCGCGGAAGCCTAGTCATCGAGTCGTTTACGCCGGCGGTCAAAGTGATCGCCAAAGCCGCATCCATTTGGCGCGATTTCGAGCCTTCTCGCGAAGATATTGCGATCAAAGGAACCGCATTTTTACGTAACCATTTTATGACCGGTTTTTAAATTTATAAACAAAATTTAGAAACTGACAATAAACATTGTATTTTCAACGCTTCATTTACATTAAGAATTGGTATTAGAAAAAAAACAATCAGTATTAACCAGTTAAAACATTAAAACAATGAACGAAAACATTAACAGAAGTGCCCTATTCAATGGCTCTTGTTTCGCGCTGATTACGACGGCTTTTACGTTTTCAATTAGAGCCGGGATTCTGCCACAGCTTGGCGAGCAGTTTAATCTGACCGATACGCAACTTGGATTTATCAACTCCATGTTTTTCTTCGGCTTTCCGATTTCCATGATATTGGGCGGGCTGTTTTACCACACCTTCGGCCCCAAAAACATCATGCGAGTGGCCTTTATTGCGCATACCATTGGTATTATAATGACCATTTATGCGGACGGTTATACCACACTCCTGCTGTCTACTTTATTCATCGGTTTTGGAAATGGATGTACCGAGGCTGCGTGTAACCCGATGATCGCCGATATGTATTCTGGCGTGAAAATGGACAAAATGCTCAATAGGTTCCACATGTGGTTCCCCGGCGGTATCCTGTTGGGTGCGCTGATCTCCCAAGCCATGACCAGCATGAACTTAGGCTGGGAACTCCAAATGTGGATTACCATGGTACCTACTGTTATCTATGCGTTCCTGTTTTTTGGCAAAGCATTTCCCAAACCGCTGGTGGAAGGTGCCACATCGTTGGGGCAGAATATCCGCGCCATGTTTACCCCTACCTTCCTGTTTATTTTCTTCTGCATGTTCCTCACAGCAATTTCCGAATTCGGCCCCAATCAATGGGTTAGCGTGATCATGGCAGCTAGTGGTGCGGAACCGATGTTGATCTTGGCCTTGACCAGTGGATTGATGGCCGTAGGCCGTTTCTTCGCCGGGCCGGTGGTAGCAGCACTCGGTCAAACAGGTGTATTACTCGGCGGCGCCATTTTAACGGCTATCGGCATCTATATGTTTAGTAGCGTAACGGGCCCAATGGCCTACGTAGCGACGGTTATTTTTGCGATCGGTATCTGTTATTTCTGGCCGGTGATGGTGGGTGCAGCAGCACAACGCGTACCCAAAAGCGGCGCGCTGGGAATGTCCATTATTGGTGGTGCTGGCATGTTTTCGTCGGCCATCTTCCAACCGATTATCGGAAACTGGATTGATAGTGCCCGTGCAAAAAATGCGGCTGCGGGATTGACCGATAATGCACTTGAACTAGCCACCGGTCAGGATGCAATGTTGAAGATGCTTTCGTTCCCGGCTATTCTAATTGTATTATTTCTCATTTTCTTCTTTTGGCAGAAGAATGTAAAGACAACGTCTGAAGAAAGACCAACCGCTGCGGCATAAATAAGCGACTTTATAGCTACAGCCCCGAACAACCTCGTGCTTCGTTCGGATTAACAGCGGTAACAGAATATTACACTGGTAATGGCGATTTTAATCGGCAAAGGGCAAGTTATTTACTAATAAATTAGCATTATGGATAAAAAAAAGGAGTTAAGAATAGGTTTGATCGGTTGCGGCTTTATGGGCCGCACCCACTCAAACGGGTATAATCGCATACAAAACTTTTTTCCCGACCTGCAATACCGGCCCGTACTTCAGGCCGTGTGCTCACGGCGCGAAGAAAAAGTGAAGGCCTTTGCTGCCCAATGGGGATACGCATCGTACGAGACGGACTGGCGCAAACTGATTGCTCGCGACGATATCGATGCCGTGGATATTTGTACACCCAACCACCTGCATGCGGAAATTGCCATCGCAGCAGCCGAAGCGGGGAAAATGGTATTGACTGAAAAACCTCTGGCACGGACCTTAGATGAATCCAAAGCCATGGTTGATGCCGTCGAGAAAGCTGGCGTAGCCAATACGGTATGGTACAACTACCGGCGGCTGCCCGCCGTTACGCTGGCCAAGAAAATAATCGAATCCGGTAAGCTAGGAAAGATCTTTCACTACCGGGCCAATTTCTTGCAAGACTGGACCATCAACGCCGATTTGCCGCAGGGCGGTGACGCCGCATGGCGTATGGATGTGGATGTGGCCGGATCTGGCGTAACCGGCGATCTTTTGGCCCATTGTATAGACACAGCCATGTGGCTCAACGGTGGTATCAGCGAAGTATCGGCAATGACCGAAACGTTTGTAAAACAACGGGTTCACCTCGATACCGGCAAACTACAGGATGTCGGCATCGACGATGCCTGTATATTCCATTGCCGGTTTTCTAACGGGTCTTTGGGCTTATTCGAATCCACTCGATACGCTCGGGGCCATAAAGCACTGTATACGTTCGAAATCAATGGCGAAAACGGATCACTCAGGTGGGACCTGCACGACTTGAATCGATTGGAATATTTTGACAATGAATGCGACTCCGATGTAAAGGGTTGGAGCTCCATCCACGTAACCAACGGCGACCACCCCTACATGGATAAATGGTGGGTACCCGGACTGGGAATTGGGTACGAACACAGTTTTATTCACCAAGCGGCGGATTTCCTCAAAAGCTTGGAAACGGGTGAACCGTGCCAACCGGATTTTAAAAATGCGTATGAAACGCAGAAGGTATGCGATGCCGTAATCGAATCGGCAAACGCACGAGCTTGGAAAAATACAAACATAGCATTATGAAGGCATTGACAATCGGTACGGTTACCTTATCCGTCTTGGTAATGGCGTCTTGCGGCGCAGGTAATTCACAACAAAATGCAGGGGACTCATCCGACTCCGCGGAATACATGGAACTGTTTGATGGTTCCAGCCTAACGGGCTGGCGCGGCGACACCAGCCTGTGGCGGGCCGAAGGTGGCGCCCTCGTAGGCGAAATCGTACCCGGCGAGGAGTTAGCCAACAACTCATTCATCATCTGGGACGGTGGCCAACCTGCGGATTTCGAATTGATCGCCGAATACCGGATGACCGGCAATGGCAACAGTGGAATTAACTACCGGAGCGAGGAACTCGCCGAGCCTCTTTTTGCGCTAAAAGGCTATCAGGCAGACATCGATGCGGCAAATACGTATACGGGGCAAAATTACGAAGAGCGGGGACGTACCATCCTGGCATTCCCCGGGCAACACATGAGGCTCCCGGAAGTATCAGGAAGTGTCAGCGACTACGCCAAAGGAAACATATGGACAGCCGGAGAAGAAGTCGAGTCATTGGGCGATCGTGACTCCCTACGATTGCTTATTAAGGAAAACGATTGGAATGAAATCCGGATTGTTGCAAAAGGCAATCAATTGGAACATTACATCAACGGCACACTCATGAGTAAAGTCGTTGACGATGATTCGGCCAACCGGAAACTTGAGGGGATGCTCGGCTTCCAGGTACACGTGGGCCCGCCCATGAAAATTGAATATCGAAACATTCGGTTGAAAAACCTCGATTAAGCTTCAGTTACAACGATGGGGCCCGTTAAAACCAATACGCCCCATCGTTGTTAACAAAAGAAACGCTTTTATTATGCCAGTCATTCAAAATAAATCAGCAAACCAGGAAATAAGCATCAATTACGTCGATTACGGAAGCGGGCAACCAATCATCCTCATCCACGGTTGGCCCTTAAGCCACAAGGCATGGGAAAAGCAAATTACCGCACTGGTAAACCGGGGATATCGTGTAATCGCATACGATAGACGCGGATTCGGTCAATCCGATGCCCCTTGGGAAGGTTATGACTACGACACGTTGGCAAGTGACCTGCATGCACTGATTATGCAATTGGATCTCCAACAGGTCAACTTGGTTGGCTTTTCGATGGGCGGTGGAGAAGTAATTCGATACCTCACACGGTACGGTGCGGAAAAGATCAACAAAATAGCGCTTGTTGCATCAATCATTCCACTCGTTAAACAAAAAGCCGATAATCCCGACGGCGTACCCGAAGCTGGTCTTAACGACATTTTGAATGCATTGAAAACGGACCGTCTGAATTTCCTATCCAACTTCCACCCCGCTTTCTATAACTATAAAAGCGATGGCAATCCCGTCAGCAAGCAGCAATTGAAATACGATTTCAGCATTTCGTCGCACGCTGCTCCCCAAGCCACTGTCGGTGCCGCGATAGCGTGGATGGATACCGATTTTCGCTCGGAGTGCAAGCAAATTACCGTACCGACCCTGATCATCCATGGAAAAGCGGACGAAACGGTTCCGATAGCGACATCAGCGAACCAAGCAGCAGCACTGATTCCAGACAGCACACTCGTGGTTTATGACGATGCTCCCCATGGGCTGAACATTACGCATGCCGACCGACTGAATAATGATTTGGTGGCGTTCTTTGGATAACTGCAACGACAGCACACAAAATATAGGCGGATACCTGTAATTTTATAGTTGTTTTCATACCCAAAAATTCCGTAATCGGATTTTTTGTAGTAGGTTTGCAACCTTTTAGCAGTTGAATGTTTACACCGGAAACGCTTAGGGAGGAACTGGCCAAACCGAGGCAAATTGTTATTACCACACATCACAAACCCGATGGCGATGCATTGGGTTCTTCGCTGGCCGTGTACCATTGGCTGAAAGCCAGCGGCCACACAGTCAATGTGATCGTGCCATCAGACTTCCCCCTTTTCCTCGACTGGATGCCTGGCCGGCAACACATCATCATTTATACGGCAAATAAAGCAGCTAGCGACACACTCATAGCGGCTGCCGACATCATATTCTGTTTGGATTTCAATGGGTTGCCCCGTATCCACGCGATGGCCGACAGTGTGAGAAGTGCAAATGGGGTAAAGATCATGATCGACCACCACCTGGACCCCGAGGGTTTCGATAACTACCGGCATTGGGATAGCAGCGCTGCAGCAACCGCACAATTGGTTTATGATTTTATCGTTAACGTCATGGGCGACCACAGTGCAATTACCCCGGAAATCGCCACCTGCCTATACACCGGGATCATGACCGACACAGGATCCTTCCGATTCCAGACCACCACGCCATCGGTACACCTCATCGCGGCCGACCTGATCGCCTTGGGTGCCAAAAATTGGGAGATCCACGAACATGTATACAACAGCTACACGGAGAATCGATTGAAATTCCTCGGATTCTGTCTCCTAAATCGCCTCGAAGTAATGCACGAGTACCGAACAGCGTTATTCAGTATTTCGCGTCAAGACCTCGACCGATTTAACATCGCTACAGGCGATACGGAAGGACTGGTAAACTACGCATTGGCGATTAGCGGGATGAAACTTGCCGCATTGATCGTCGACCGTACCGATCAGGTTAAACTTTCCTTGCGGTCTATCGGGGATTTTCCTTGCAATGAAGTATGCAGAGACCACTTCAACGGCGGCGGACACCGCAACGCAGCAGGTGGAAATTCCAACGAACCGCTCCCGGATGTCGTACAAAAATTCAAAGCTTTATTACCGGAATATAAAACACGTTTAGTACAATAATTAATCACAGACAACAACATGAAGAAATCAATTTTTAGTTTAGGGCTTGCCATAGCGATATTGGGTAGCGCCTGCCAGCAGTTCGAGAAGGGAGACGGTGGCCTAGAATACAAGATCGTGAAAGACAACGGACAGCCCAAGGCGCAAACGGGCGATTTACTTTCCGTGCATCTGATCGTCAAGACAGACCGGGACTCCCTACTCCAAAGCACATACGATATAGGGCTACCCCAAATCATCAACATTGCACCCGACTCCACCCCAGGACTTTATCCTGGTGACTATAACTCCATGTTCCGCATGCTGGGTGAAGGCGACAGTGCCGTGTTTAAACTCGACCTTGATACCATGGCGACGCAAACAATGCGGCCTAAGCCGGAGTTTGCCGAAAAGTATATCGTTTTCAACGTTAAAGTAAACAAACATTTCAAGAAGGGCGACTTGACCGACAGTGCACTGTATGCCGAAGTGAATACATATTTTGATGCGGAAATTGAAAAACTGAAGGCATCAGAAGAAAGTAAAATTGCCAGCTACATCAAGAACAACAAACTCGAACCGCTGAAGACGGCTTCAGGACTGCAGTACATCATCGTGGAAGAAGGTACAGGTGAAAAACCGGCTGCGGGCGACACGGTACAGGTGAACTATACCGGCGCATTGGTCGCTACGGGCAAGGTATTTGATACCTCGATTAAAGAGGTAGCCGAAGAAAACGACATGTTCAATGCAATGCGACCTTATGAACCGGCAAAATTCGCAATCGGTGTACGGCAAGTTATACCGGGCTGGGACGAAGGCCTGCTACTGCTCCCGAAAGGAAGCAAAGCCAAACTTATTATCCCTTCCGAATTGGCTTATGGTGAAAATGGCGATGGTCGTGGTGTCATTCCGCCATTTGCCCCGTTGGTGTTCGATATCGAGTTGATCGATATCCTGAAGCCTGTCGAACCCGACTCCACGGCACAGGATAGTAACGAAGAATAGCCATCAAAAAATGCGCCCTCCCATACGGAGGGCGTTTTTTGTTTTATGACCGCCGATAGCTTGATTTTGAAGGACGAGTTAGCTAAGTTTGCAACGCACCCCCACAAAGAACAATGGAACTTACAGACACCCATACCCACTTGTATTACCTTTATGGCACACCCGAGTTGGCTTCACAAATGCAACGGTGTTTTGATAATGGGGTGAAATATTGCCTGCTCCCCAATGTGAATAGCGAATCTATTCCGAAGGTATTGGGCACCATAGCCGCATACCCCAATAACTGCTTTGCAATGATGGGCCTGCACCCGTGTGATGTCAAGGCGAACTACCGACAGGAATTGCTTCCAATTGAACAGGCTATTTCTAAAAATAAAATCTACGGAATTGGTGAAATAGGCATTGATTTGCATTGGGACAAAACGACATTACCTTTGCAACAAGAGGCCTTCCGTATCCAGACCGGCTGGGCAAAAGAGGCTCGATTACCCGTCTCCATCCATTGCCGGAACGCATTTGATGAGCTTTTCGAACTATTAGAGGAAGTCCAAGATGGCCGGTTGACAGGTGTGCTGCATTGTTTTACCGGAAACACCGAACAGGCCAAACGGGCAATTGACCTGGGTTTACACCTCGGCATTGGCGGAGTGGTGACTTACAAAAATGCAGGACTCGACAAGGTGGTGACCGAACTTGACCTTCGGCATCTGGTATTGGAGACCGACGCCCCTTACTTGGCGCCCGTGCCTCACCGCGGAAAAAAGAATGAAAGCAGCTACTTACTTGATATTGCACAAAAAATTGCAGATTTACACGGGATTGCTGTCGAAACCGTGGCAACAACAACGACTGAAAATGCCAAACGGATATTCGGGATTTAAGCCGGCTTCACCGAGCACTTGCTAACGCTAATTAAATGAACAATGTTTTCGTAATCTATACGGGTGGCACCATCGGGATGGTCAAAGATGAGCGGGATGGCACATTTATGCCTTTTGACTTCGACCTGATTGCCAAAAATATTCCCGAATTAGCCCGGCTCAATTACAACCTGACCGTGCATTCATTTACGCCAATCATCGACTCCTCCAATATGCAACCCGCAATCTGGGTGGAAATGGCAAATATCATTAAAGACAACTACGATGCTTACGATGGGTTCGTTATTCTCCACGGCTCCGATACGATGGCTTTTTCGGCTTCCGCACTAAGTTTCATGCTGGAAGGGCTGCAGAAACCGGTCATCCTTTCCGGATCACAGTTGCCCATCGGAGAAATCCGTACCGATGCCCGGGAAAACCTGATTACTGCATTGGAACTTGCCTCGGCAAAAAAGAAAGATAAATCGCTCATCCATGAGGTGTGCATTTTCTTCGACAATAAACTCTTCCGGGGCAACAGGTCGTTTAAATACAATTCCGCTAAATTTGAAGCATTTCGATCACCCAATTATCCCGTATTAGTAGAGGCGGGCGTACACCTCAAATACAACCGTGGTGCCCTGATAGACAATAGCGACAAGGAGTTCATCCTACATACCGCATTAGATAACGCGGTCTCGGTACTCAAGCTGTATCCCGGCATCAGCCAAGAGATCGTCCGTGCGGTGTTGGAATCCCCCGCACGATCGGTCATCATGGAAACGTTCGGATCGGGCAACACCACCACCAATCGGTGGTTTCTCGACCTGATCGACAGCGCCATACGCGACGGGAAAAACATCCTCAACATCTCGCAGTGCAAAGTGGGCAGCGTAGAACTAGGACGTTATGAAACCAGCAAGTACTTAAAAGAAATGGGCGTAATCAGTGGGTACGACATGACCTTTGAAGCTGCGGTTACCAAACTCATGTACCTGCAGGGAGAATTCAAACAGCAAAGCGACGTGGCGTACTGGGCGGAACAAAATATCCGTGGTGAAATGACCGTGACCGTATAACGTGATAACTATGCACGGAAACCTTCAGCCACCAGTGCGTCAGCCACGATGAAGGTACTCCCACCGATAAATATGAAGTCGGCCGCCGATGCCGACTGTTTTGCAGCAGTAATAGCTTCAGCTACGGTAACAAATGCTTCGCCGACCAACCCATGGTTGGCTGCAGCGATACACAGTTCCTGCGCGGGCAGCGCCCTCGGCATAGCTACCTGACAGAAATAATAACAAGCATCTTTGGGCAACATCGGAAGTATACGATCGGGATCTTTGTCGCGCATCATACCGATGACCATGTGGAGGGTGCGGTGGGACGTAACCGCAATATTGGCAAGAACCTCCCGCCAGCCATCGATATTATGGCCCGTATCACAGATGACCAACGGATGGGTAGCCAGCGTCTGCCAGCGCCCCATAAGACCGGTAAGCCGCTGCACGTGTGCCAATGCATCTATTACGTCAGCATCGGGAATGCGGAAACCCTGTTGCCGCAATTCATCCACCGCACACAGCACCGCCGGCAGGTTCTTGGCCTGATAGCTCCCTACCAAATCTAACGCGTAACTGGTGCTTTCCCCCGAATGCCGCGAACTAGCGCTTAGGTTGAGGTATTGCCCGGTCCGGCCCAGATTAGCCACTTGCCATTGCTCAGACGCGAACAGCAATCGACTACCTCTATCGGCCGCAACACCCTCAAAAACATCCGCCACCGCTGCCTGCCGCTCGCCGACTATCGCGGGTATTCCCCGTTTGATAATCCCTGCCTTTTCACCCGCTATTTCAGGGAGCGTATCCCCAAGCATTGCCGTATGGTCATAGCCAATATTCGTTATGACCGAGAGCAGCGGTGTAATGATGTTTGTCGAATCTAACCGTCCGCCCAGACCCGTCTCCACTACGGCAATATCCACTTCGGCTTCCGCGAAATAAGCAAATGCCATGGCTACCGTTACCTCGAAGAATGAGGGTTGAATCGTCTCCATCAAGTATTGATGGTCATTGACGAATGCCGCAACCCAAGCCTGGGGAATCGGCGCACCGTTCACACGAATACGCTCACGGAAGTCCAACAAGTGGGGCGACGTATATAAGCCGGTCTTATAGCCTGCCTGCTGCAGCACAGCCGCCAGCATGTGCGACGTCGAACCCTTGCCGTTGGTACCGGCGATGTGAATCGATTTGAATCGTTCATAAGGGTTGCCAAGGGCCTCACAAAGTCGGTACGTATTGGTAAGGTCTTTCTTGAATGCCGATGCGCCATCGCGCGTAAACATGGGCAAACGCGCGTAGAGATAATCAACCGCTTCCTCGTAATTCATGGCGGATGGTAGTCGACGATTTACTTTAGAGTTACTTTAGCTTGAACCGGAAAGGAATCAATCCGCGTTGCTCACGCGGTGCACGCTCGATCTCGTTAAATCGGGCACCCCGTACCGCACGTTCGCACTTATCCCACAAGGCTTTATCCGTGAGTGTTGTTCCCTTTAAACTTACCCTGGCGAACGTAATCCGGCCATCCCGCGCAACGCGCACTTCCACCATCACCACACCGGCCTGCTGGCCGTTGTCTTCGATATTGGGCGGTACCGCCCACCCCCGATTTTGGATCGAAAGTCCGATGTCACCATCGCCCGATCCACCTTCACCATAATTCGGCGCAAGCGGATCGCCTTGGTTACTGCCTTGGTTACCACCTTCCTTACCGGTGCCATCTCCCCTACCGGTCGAATTATTACGTTTCCCGGTATATAATGCGTTGGGATTAATAGCGGGTTTACTCTCCTCCTTCACGGCCGTGGCTACCTCCGCATTGGCTTTTTTGGGCTCATTTGCAACCACTGCCGGGGCATCTTCCATATCCTGTGTGGCCACGCTTTGTTCGGTCACTTGCTGCGAGGGTGTCTCTTGGATTTCTTGTTGCGGATCAATTTTATCGGGACGCACATTATTGGCATTAGGATCCATCGACGCCTCGTCAACCGTCATATAATCATCGCCCATCCCCACATCCGAGGTGCCGTAATTAACAATAATGCCCCCTGTACCGATATCGGGAAAGGCCGACCCGATCATGATAATGAAACTGAGAATCACCAATCCCCCCATGATGCCGCTGGATATCCATAGCGCCTTGGGATAATTGTTGTCCTCATGTGAATGATAATAACCCATCTTACCTCGTTATCTTCTACGTTACCTTTAAGATGCTTAATTTAATCGAATTCCATAATCATTTATCGTTCGCGCAATGGCTCGGTAGCTAACACCAGCCGTATCTTCAGTTTGTTGGCTACGTCCATGACCGAAATCACATTCTGGATAGGCACCGTACTGTCGGCGTATAGCATCACGGTAAGTTCCTCACCCGGTTGCACGTACGCTTGTAGGGCACTCAGTAAATTTTCATAGGGCACTTCCTCCTTATCGAGATAGTACTTCAAATCTTGGGTAACCGACACCGTAACCGTCTTTTTCGCCACCGATTGCTCGCCGGCGCTTGAACGCGGCAATAGCAACTTCACCACTTGCGGATTCGAAACTGCCGACGCCAACAGGAAAAACAACATCAGAAAAAACATGATGTCGTTCAGGGAGTCCGTAAAGACCCTCACCTCCGATTTATTTCGCTTCGCTCTTAAGTTCATTCGTAAATCACCTTTCTAATAGCTTCATCACTCGGATTTATGAGCCGGGTTCGTCCAATAAATCAACAAATTCAATGGCATCCGTTTCTATGCGGAGAATCAGGCGCTCAAGCATGGTGTTCAACCAATGGTAACCAGCAAATGCCAAGATACCAATCGTCAACCCCGCAGCCGAAGCGATCATCTTCACGTACAAGCCCCCAGACACGCTCGCTATATCGATACCACCTGCTGCCTCTACATCCCGGAAGATGATAATAACACCGAAAATCGTTCCCACGAAACCCAACATCGGGGCTACGCCGGCGATGATACTCAATAGGTTCAGGTTTTTTTCTAACCGCGCAACTTCCAGCTTGCCGATATTCTCTATGGCACCCTCAATATCTTTGATGGGCCTACCAATACGCAACAACCCTTTTTCAAGCATCCGCCCCAATGCACTGTTGCTCGCCCGGCAAACCGACAATGCCGAATCCAACCGTCCGGAAAGTACGCTTTGCTTGACGTGCGACATCAGGCTCGGGTCGTACTTCGAGGCCTTTTTGATGGTGATGTAACGTTCTATAAACACGACAAGTGTAGCAAAAAGCAAGATCAAAAGGGGAATCATGATCCACCCTGCCTTGAAAAGCAAGCCGATAAGGCTGATTTTCTCGTTTGCGAGTTCTACCGTCTGCTGTGCCGCCCCCGCTAACGTGTCAAGCGGATAAATAGTGTCTTGTAAAAGTGACATAAATTATTGTATGATTTTTCTGTGTTGTTTTATTACTATGTAATCCTAATTATGCGCTATTTTTGCTATCCATGCACCAGGCTCAAAAGTTTTCTGTACCCGTGCCAGCTCCTTATAAGCTTCTTCCTCAGTGGCAAAAGAGCCCCAGCTAATCTTCTTCCGGTTGCCTGGCATCCGGCTATCAATAGCATGGAGGCTGTATCCTTTTGCTTTCATCTCGGCCACGAACTTATCCGCCTGTCGCATCGTGGCAAATGAACCCACGATGATTTCGTAAGTTACCGACGGCTTGGCCACCGGTGTACTCGTTGCTGACACACTGTCTGCCGGTAAGGAATCGACGGTAACGGTCTCGAAGCCCGTATCAGCTACCGCAGAATCCTGATCGGCTTCGACCAGTGGAATCGCTTCTTCGGATGGGGCTGGAAGGTTAACCTGGTTGTCCGGCACCGTCGCATGTTCAACACGCGTACTGCCAAGCCACTCGATTTTGAATGTAAAAACCGCCACCGCGGCAACGGCAATTACCATCGCTGCTACTGCCCCCCCGATAATCCACGGCGTATAACGCCTTCCACCAGTGTTTCCACTCGAAACAACCAACGCTTCCACCGGTATATCGATGGGCGCTCCCGTTTCGGATATGCGGGCCGCAGGCGGCTGGGCTGCAATCGGCTTCGCAGCAAGTCCGTCAATTTCAAAAGGCTTGAATATAAAGGATGCGCCATCAGCAAGCAAATAGCCAAGCCCATCCAGCAGCGCTTCCCCATTCCGGCTGATGGTGTCCATGATGCCCTTCACCGCGTTTTCTAACAGCGCTGTAGCCGCATAACCATCCAATTGTCGCTGCGTTTCAAGGTAGGTCGTTAGCAGAAACGCATCGGTATCGCTGTCAACAAGCTCTATGTAATCTGCAGGTGGAAGAAAAACAGCCTTGTCAACGTCATATGAAGCCGGATAGTGTGCTTTTCGGAATACCCCGATGCCCGGCACACCAACCGCCGGGTACCGTCTCAACAGATTCGCTATACTCACACCCAAATTCATATATTCATTTCCTTACTCAACCTCAAACTACAAAGCTACCACCTTCAACGCGTAACATCAAAATGAAAAATTAACACCACCGATTACGTTCATGCCCAAACGTGGGTAAAACAGGTAGCGTTCATAATTGGAGCCCACCATGTTATTCAATCGCAAATAAATGCCTATGCGGTCTGTGGCACGGTATTCCGCTCCGGCACTAAGGTCGGCAAACGACGGAATGGTTGTCTTACGCATTCCGGTGGTACCCACCTCGGTAATCGCATAACCGGATAGGTCGATGTCGGCATCCTGCACCAGCCCATAGGTCTGCCCGTGGAACAGGAGCTCCCCATCTATATAAAGCTTATCGCTGATGTTGAAACGGGCGTTGGCCGCCAACCGCATCTTGGGCATATACCAAGCTTCTTCCTGTTGCTGTAGATCAAATTCATTGAAGTTAACACGGCCGCCCACTGTTACAACCTCAGAGAGGCGCACATTTAATTCACCTTCCAACCCGATAACGGTACTCGCGTCTTCACCGTCTTCATACAACAGGTTAAATGCATAAGGCGTGCCCGGAGCTACCGCGTAAAACGGCATACTTTCGATACGGCGATAAGAAGCCGTGACCTTGTAACCGAACGTCGCTCCTGCGTTCCCTTTGATGCCGCCGAATACATTCATGCGGTCTACCGAATTACGTATACCATTCGTCGTGCCGAGCGCCGTCAACCAAGGGTTCTCGCGCGTCAACGTTTTGAAAGAGGTCTTGTTTACGTCGCCGTTAATGCCTCCAAAGATATGCGCATACTTCGGTACCAACGCAAAATCCACTTCAGCTGATGGGAAAATGTTGGTACGCGTTGAATCACCGAATTCCGCGACGAAATTAGCACCCAGCGTGATGTTGTAATTGGGTCCCTGGAACCTGATATACGGATTAACACGACCAATATGGTTGGCAAGGCTATACGATGCATCTTTCACCGTGGTGAAGTCGCCCGAAACGTTGAGCCCAACGTTAAACACGTTAATCTGTTTATTAATGTACCCTGCCAATGCGAACGAATTCTCCTTGGTATCATACGCATTGCCATAAGCATACGCGTCCGCCTTTAGTGAATAATCAAAAGCATCCGTGGCCGCATCATCGTAATTACTGGTAATTTCACCGGTAAAATAAATATCGCTGAATGCTTGAGTTGCCGGGTCAGCATTCAACGACATACCGTCTGTATCTGCCACCGTGCCATAAAAACGGGTACCGTAGCGTTTGAATCCTACCTCGCCATCTAACGTAATCGGACCGTAAACCGTGCGACCGAACACACCGACATGTTGCGAAGAAAACTGCTGACCTTCGAATGTCCCCTTCTGGTTCAAATGCTTTACATAGCCACCCAACCGGGTATCTACCCAATAGTCCGAACTGAGGTAAACTTCGCCCAATAGGGTTCCTAGATTGCCCGCACCTATTTTAACGTAATTATTGGTCAATTCTTGGCTTCTCGAAAATGGCATCTCCTGGATAGTCAGTTGTTTCGTACCCGTATTGATGTCGAGCTTTTTATCGATGATGCCGTAGCTAAACGCAGGTTGGTATTGCCTTTTGTTTGTCATATCCGGGCTTTGCCGAATCTTCACCGCATCGGCCAATATCGGCCGATAATCACGCACCACATCAATGGAATCGATGGTAGCTGGCGGGTCTTCCCGCCGTGTCTCCTCCTGTGCGTATCCAACCATCAGCACCCCGCATAAAACGCCGGTGAGTATAAACCTATATCGCATTGATTTCTGAAAGATCATAAGCCGTAAAAAACTCCTGTTACTTATTGTTCAATTTCTGTAAACGCTCCTTGGCTGATGGAATGATATCATCTTCGCCTTCATAATTTTCGATGACACTCTCCAACGTGCTCTTTGCCTGGAAATCGTCCCCTTTACCAGCGTAGGCATCTGCAAGTAGGATAAAGCTCTTGGCCACCCAATACTCATACGACCCCAGGTTGTTGATTACATCGAATGCAGATTCAATGGCTTTGTCGTATTCGCCAGCTTCATATTGTAACTGGCCCACACGGTAGCGGGATTCGGCACCCACCACCGTCTGGCTTTTCAGCGCTGCAAGATTAAGTTCTTTCATCGCCGGTGGAACGTCACCCTTTCTCAACAATGCGCGGGCGGTGTATAAATGTGCTTTCGCGATATCTTCTTCCGATGAGCGGTCATACGCTTTGATCAAATCGGCATATTTCATCACTTGCTCCATATCGCCGATCTTATCGTAGCATACCATCAGGTTATTAACCGCAAACCCATAGTTCGCCTTGTATTCGGAGGTTAGCTCCAATTTCTTCAGGTGCACAATGGCCTCGTTGTACTCCTCAAGCCCTAAATACAGCTCCGATACAGTGAGTAACGTATTTTCTGTATACTGGCTGGTCCAGTCGTTAAGTATAATATTAAGATCGTGCAGTGCCTCCTTCGGATGTCCGGTGCGATAATAGCTCACGCCCCGGATATAACGGGCATGCTTTTCCCGTAAAGGATTTGGAAATTTATCGAAATATGCATTGATGGCCTCTACGGATGCCTGGTACTCTCCTCTGGCAAATAACGTATGGGCCGCCTGGAAAGCAAGGTCATCCTGTTCCGCTTTCGAAAGATCGCCGATGTTGGTGCTGGTCGCATAATTGATGTAAGCCGAGGCATCACCGCGCTCCAAGAAAATATTTTCAATGGAACGCAACGCCTGCCGCGCCTCATCGGTGGTCGAATGCTCCTCTACCACCTTTCTGAAGGTAGCCATCGCAGCCTCCGTATCGTCGTTGTTATATTGCACTAAGCCTATGGTCATCAACGCCCGCGGCGCATAGCTGCTGCGTGGATATTGCTCAATCATCTGTTGCAGGCCCGTAATTGCCGTTTCATAATCACCCATAGTGAAATAGGTGTACGGCACTTCGAATGCAACGTCGTCTGCATAATTGGAATTTGGGAATTGCTCAACAACGGAGTGTAACGTGCTGAGCTTTGCGGCATTGTTGCCCTGCAGTCCCTGGATGATCCCGCGCTGGAAAAGTGCGTAGTCCTGACTTTGCGCCTTACTATTGATCAAACGGTCATAGTATTGCATCGCCCGACCGTAATTACGCATTGAAAAGTACGAGTCGCCCAAGCGTGCAATAGCATCATTCCGTACATTGGTTTCAATGGAATTTCCGCCCGTCGAAAGGAAGCGTTCGAAATAATTGGCAGCCGTGTTGAAGCTGTTATTACGGAAAGCCGCATAAGCCAACGCGTAGTTCGCATAGCTGTACACATCCGTCTCGCGGGCTGCTGGTAGCCGTAGAAATCGCGAAAATGCCTGTACGGCCTCGCCGTACTTACGCACCTCATACATCGCTTCAGCTTTCCAATAGGTAGCCAACGCAGCAACGCGGGCGTCGATAGGGAACTGTTCAGATCGCATAAACAGTGAAATACTGTTCTCAAAGGCACGCTCATTGTAAAATTCGAGTCCACGGTAGTAAGTCACCCGTTGGTACGCAGCGTCGGCCTCCGGGCCGCGATTTTTTATGGCTTCAAGAATATCCACCGCAGCACGGTAATTACTGGTGCCCAGTAAAGTTTCGGCATACAATGTCTGCGCTTCTTCCAACCGCTTGGTATTAGGGTAAGTATCGAGATATTCCTTAGCTGCCTCAAGCGCCACTTGGTGGAAATCAAGTTCGGACGATAGCTTGGCGTAATTAAACAGTCCTTCTTCTTTCAACGCCGGATCGAAGTCGAGCTTTGATGCCCTGAAAAAGGCGTTACGCGCACTTTGTTTATTACCGGTCTTCAAAAACGCATCGCCCAGCGCAATCATGGCACTTTGGTAATAGGCGTCGGGGTCTTCCATCTTTTCCAACTCCGATATGGCTCGCTCGTAGTCACCCGTCTTATAAGCGATGTAACCGATTTGGTAGCTATCTTGGTTATTCTGTGTTTTACCCTGGTCGCCTGCCTGGAATTTGTCGTAGTATGCAGATGCCTTCTCGAAATCGTTCTTGGCAAAATAAGTGGCCGCCAAGATGCGGAACATGTCGGTTTCATGCGCCTGGTCCGTGCGTTCCAAAATTGGCAGCGCATAATCCAGCACATCGTCATAGCGATTATCGAGGTAATAGAGTGCAGTGATGTAATACGGATAAGTAGCCTCGTACGTCTTCGACCCCTTCAGTTTTTCAAATTCGGCCAAGGCCGTCTTGAATTCGCGATCTAGGTAACACAGGTAAGCGTAATAGTAAATGGACGCTTCTTGGTATACACCACCTTCATCTTTCAGTTGCTCAAAAAGTGGTTTAGCAGCCGCATAATCGTCTGTCATAAAAAACGAATACGCCATCTTATACCGAAACTCTTTGCTCTCCAAGCCAGCCAGGTTCCGGCTATCCAGCTTGGTGAACCATTCCAGCGCCTGCTTATAATCTTTCTTAGCGAAATACGATCGGCCTACTTGAAAGTAAGCCGCTTTTGAATTTGCGCTGGCTGGGTAGTCTTTAATATATCGCAAAAAGTGGCTTTCGGCATCCGACTCGCCGAGTTCCAACGCGCATATCGCCTGGTAAAACCGTGCATTTTCTTTCAACAACGTCAACTCGACATGTTCGTCTTGCTGCAATGTCGACGCTATCCGGATAGCCTCTACTTGGTCGAAATGTTTCGCAGCCGCAGCATATTTCCCTTTTTCATACAATTCCATCCCCGTTTTGTAAGCCTGATTGACCTCCTGCCACGCACTTTGTTGCGCAAATGCAACCGACGCTACTAAACTGAATGTGATAACTAACTGATAAACCCGATTAAACATGCTGTCAAATTATGCTACTGTTTTTTCCTTCAATCCCACGCAAAGTTGGGGCCATAAAATATACCCTACCCAATATAACCTGCTAAATTAACGGTAAACGGAGAAGTTTTCCTCAAAAGTTGTCCACAAATGTTGATAACGTCGTTTAGACACCCTATCCGCGCTTGCCGGCGAGGAGGTAGAGCACCGCCATCCGGACCGCTACCCCGTTTTCTACCTGATCCAAAATAATGGAGTGGTGGCTATCGGCCACATCGCTGGTGATTTCCACTCCCCGATTGATTGGCCCGGGATGCATGATGGTAATCTCCTTGTCGAGCGAATCGAGCAATCGCTTATTCAGTCCATACAGCATCGAGTACTCCCGTAGCGACGGGAAATAAGCGATGTCTTGGCGTTCCAACTGGATGCGAAGCATGTTGGCAACATCGCACCAATTAAGCGCTTTTCGCAGGTCATATTCGACTTTTACGCCCAACGACCCGATATACCTCGGTATTAAGGTGGTAGGTCCGCATACCATCACTTCCGCGCCCAATTTACGCAAGCAGAGGATGTTGGAGAGCGCCACCCGCGAATGGAGAATGTCGCCGATAATGGCGATCTTTTTGCCCGAGACGTCCCCTAGCCGCTCACGGATGGAAAAAGCATCCAGCAACGCCTGCGTAGGGTGCTCATGGGCACCATCTCCGGCATTCACAAGCTGTGCATCAACGTGCTTACTGAGAAAAATACCCGCACCGGGATAAGGATGGCGCATCACAACCATGTCGACTTTCATCGCCAAAATATTATTCACCGTATCAATGAGCGTTTCGCCTTTACTCACCGAGGAAGAAGAAGCTGCGAAATTGATGATATCTGCCGACAACCGCTTCTCGGCCAACTCGAATGACAGCCGTGTACGCGTGGAATTCTCGAAAAACACATTCGCAATCGTAATATCCCGCAGCGATGGCACCTTCTTGATTGGCCGGTTAAGCACATCCTTGAAATTGTCAGCAGTTTCGAAAATAAGCTCGATATCGGTTGCTTGGAGATCCTTAATCCCCAACAGGTGTTCGGTACTGAGTTGCCTAGCTGATGCTGTCATTGCTTACTTAAAGCGCCTTCATTGAGGCTGCTAACTATCTTTTTCTGTCAATAATTCAATCCGGTCATACGCATCCACGTCGTTCCAACTGACGATCACCCGTTGGGAATCAATGGAGTCTACTTGGATGCCGATATAATCCGGTTCAATGGGCAGCTGTCGTGAAAATCGGCGATCCACCAACACCAGCAACTCGATCTTCTCGGGTCTGCCGAATGCTTGGAGCGCGTCCATGGCAGCGCGTATCGTACGGCCGGTCCAAAGTACATCATCCATCAGGATGACTTTTTTGCCCTCTACGATAAAATCCATAGTGGTGCTACTGGGCACCAACAAGCCACTGTCTTTACGTCGGAAATCATCACGGAAAAAAGTGATGTCCAGTTCGCCATAGGCAACCTCCGACAAGCCCGGGATCTGCTTCAACTCCTCAACAATACGCCTACCGAGGTATATGCCACGCGGCTGGATACCCACGATAACAGAGTCGGAAAAATCGAGGTGATCTTCTATCAATTGATGGCACAGCCGCTGGATGGTGATTTGGAACTTTTGGCCTTCCAATAATATGGATCGTTTCATCTGAGCTGAACTTTCAAATTGGACACGGAATATGGATGCAAAACTACTATATTTTTTTGACTTACGGGGCCTGAAGGGGAGATTTTTGCAGGCTACACCAACCGATCCGAAAGCCGTGCATCGATATCGAATATCACCGGTTTGTGGAACCTGACTTCCTTGAAATGGGCTGCCTGTGGATTGATGATGACATTGCGTTCGGCCGGCACAATTGCTGATGGCACCGAAAACGCGACAAACGTCCCTTCGGTAAGAATTTGCTTACCCAACCACTGGGAATAATCGAAGTTATCCGCCCAGCCATCCACCATCCGCGATTCGTCCACATGGTACACCAAGTCTCCCCTATCCGGTATTTCGATGGAGAGCAGCATCAAACCGGCCACGTCTTCCTTTCCCCGCGCATGCACAAACTTCTCCAACAGTGCCAACGAAATATGTGCACTGGTATAAAGGCATGCCACGCCCTTCGGGTTCCATCGACCGCCGTATAGCCGGGCACCTATCCCCGTTTTGTCCGTAACATAATGGTGGTAAGCCAACCGGTAGACTGTCATGGCTAGTTGTAAACCCCGTGTACCATACGACCGAGCTCATCCAGGATAAGCTGCACACCGCCGAATGACCGAAGGGCTTCAAAACCGATTTCACTGCCGTGGATATTCTTTGGCGCACGGAGCCACGCTTCAAAACGCGCCGTACTGCCGAAAACGGAATGCCCGATATCGGCTAACGCATCGATTTGATATAAGTGCTCTGCGTGCAAACCCTCGAACGGTTTATGGTCTTTGAGGTAACGCTGCAACGTACGGTCACTGATATGCAGCATATCGGCCCACTCCTGTTGTGTGAACAACAATTTCTTGCTAAGGGCTTCGAATTTCGAAACCGCAAACGAGCTTACGTTGGCAGACGATAGGTACATCGCGGCTGGCTCTGCCGCCATAAGCGGGTTGTCAGTGGGTAAATCGGGCTTATCGTAGCGGATATTTTTCATTATTACGTCTTTTGTTACTCAAAGGTACGACAAATATCCCGGTTTTCCAATTCGGTGTTATTTTTTATCTGTACCGCAAGCCTGCTGCGCCGTAGTTGATCAATTACGCAGTAAAAAGCAACGATCTCAAGTTTGTCGTTCAAGAAATAGTCGTCGATAGGTGTCAAACAACGCCTGCAGTTCTTTGTGTCGTTGCGCTTCACCGTGCAGTGCAGTGGCACGGGCAAATTGCTGCAAAGCATAGAGGCTGCTGTGTATCCCCATCCCCTCGGGTTGCCCCAGTTGATGGGTCTCGGCAATGGTCGCGTAATAAGCGAGCTGCTCGGCCAAGAATCGGCGATTACGATCTACAATCACATTCGCTTTATCGGTTTCGCCCAATGTGTACAGTTGGTCGGTCAATATCGGATACCGCACAGCGACGTCTACCTGACCGATGTGTTCGGGCAATACAGATACTGCCCGGTTCACCACGTCACGGGCAGCATCCGCATTGCCTTCGGCGATCAGCATTTCTGCCGTATCGGAGAAAATCTTCACTGTTTCTGCCACCATACCGCGGGAAGTCGGGTCTAAGTAACCAGCACCTTTCATATTGCCCCAGCGATACTTTTGCATGATAGCCTGATACGTAGCGTCAGTGTTGACCAAGCGTTCACGCGCTTCCCGGTCAGACCGCGCTTCGATCGGCATAAGCCGCAGTGCAAAACCTTCGGACACCAAGTAATCTTCCAGTCCAAGCCGCTGGCTTTCCGGAACCGTGAAGGCAAAATAGACCGGCCTTTCCCAATCGTTGTGCACCAAGAGATCCATCATAACGAGCTCCGCGCGTGTAACGATGTCTTGGTTGTAGGTCCACTCCATGGTATCGACCACCTGACCCTGCCATTTTGTGGGAACAACGCCGTTCGCCAATACCTGTTGGCGGTCTACCGTGAGGGCAAACCGCTTTGTAGGTAGGAAATTCCGGGACGACCCATCCGCATACTGCAACTGATCGTTTGGATGATCAGAAAGCAGCAGGGCCAGTATGTTCTCCAGCTCGATGGAGTCCTGGATACCATAATCGTAATATTGCAGGTAATCTCGCGTGCCCTTTACGTATTGGCTGCTTTCCAAGGTCAGCGGCAATGCCGGTGCGTCATTAATGGAAAACTTCAGCTGGTCAACGGCCCAGTCCATCCCCAGCAAACTAAGATTGATGACCCGCACATCGGTCCGCACGCCTTCCACTTCCTGCAAATACCAGAGTGGAAAGGTATCGTTATCGATGTACGTAAACAAGATCGCATTCGGCGCACAAGACTCCAGGTAATTGCGGGCCATATCACGCGCCATGTACCTATCCGATCGGTTGTGATCGTCCCAATTCTGGTACGCTAGCAATGCAGGTGCCATCATCCCGCCGAGAACAACAGCCATGGCCACCGCAGCACGGGGCCGGAAACGGGCACGCAGCGCTTCAACTAGGCCAGCTACACCGATGCCAATCCAAATTGCGAATGCATAAAACGACCCCACGTAGGCATAATCACGTTCGCGGGGTTGTAGGGGCGACTGATTAAGATAAAACACAATAGCCAGGCCCGTAAAGAAGAACAACAAGCCGATGACGGCGGCATCCTTTCGGCTACGCCGTACCTGCCACACCAGTCCAACCAACCCCAAGATCAGCGGCAGGAAATAGTAGGTGTTCCGCGAGGGATCGTTTTGAACAGCCTGCGGTAACGCGTTTTGCCCGCCCAATCGCCATTGGTCAACGGGTTTGATACCGCTTATCCAATTGCCCTCCGTTCGCCCTGCAAATCGTGCCTCTACATCGTTTTGCCTACCGGCAAAATTCCACATAAAATAACGCCAGTACATGTGCCCCATTTGGTATGTCGAAAAGAACCGCAAGTTGTCCATAAATCGCGGTTGTTCACCGTCTTCCAGCCCCAACCACAATCGGTAGGCGTAAGGGTGGTTATCCCGATTGCTGTAAGTACGCGGAAAAAATGTTGCGCGGTCATGGATCGGCCGGTCGGCCGTACCTGAAACTTCGTACTTATCCGCTCCCTTGCGGTACTCGTTGGTCCCGCCTTCAATATCAACGACCTGCGAATCAAAATATGGCCCATTGAGCAGCGGTTCGCTGCCGAACTGGCCGCGGTTTAAGTACCACAGAAAAGAGAATATATCGTCGGGGTGGCTGTTATTCAACGAGGGATTGGCATTGGCCCGGATAAGCACCATCGCAAATGAACCATAGCCAAAGATGATAACCCCCAAACACACCAGCGCGATGTGAAGTATCGGCCTGGCCTTTTGCATGGCGTACCAAATCCCGTAAGCGATACCGCCAACCAGCAGTAGCGCGAACACGATCGCTCCCACACCGAAACCCATACCCAATGTATTAACAAAAAACAGGTCCGTATATGCGGCCAACTTAACCAAGTACTGGATAATGCCCCATAATATCACGGCCAGGATAGCGCACCCCACCAACAGCGCTTTTGCCATCCCCCCAGCAGTAACGCGAGAGGCCCTACGGAAGTACACCACCAACGCCAGCACCGGTATGGTGAGCAGATTGAGCAGATGCACCCCGATGGATAAGCCCATCACATAGGCTATGAACACCAGCCACCGGTCGGCACCCGGCTCATCAGCCCGTACTTCCCATTTGAGAATGGCCCAGAATACCACCGCTGTGCAGAGTGATGATAGGGCATACACCTCAGATTCAACAGCCGAAAACCAGAACGAATCGGTAAAGGCATAAGCCATGGCGCCGACCAGGCCCGCACCCATAATCTGCATCAGTTGCACCGTTGTGGGCACACTGGTCCGTTTGCACACCAGTTTACGCACCAGCGCGGTAATGGTCCAAAAAAGGAAAACGATGGTAACGCCACTGGATAGCGCGGATCCGAAATTCATCCAGTACGCCACGCGATCGGGATTGCCGAATGCTAAGTCGGCGAACAGGTTCTGGATCATTAGGAACAGTGGTGCACCGGGCTGATGCACAATCTGCATTCGTTCGGCTGCCGCGATAAACTCGCCGGTATCCCACCAACTGGTCGTGGGCTCCATCGTCAACACATACGTTGCTGTGGCCATTGCTCCACACAACCAGCCAAGAAAATTGTTGGTTTTTTGGTAATTCATAGCTCAAAATGGTCGTTCATCTTTTAAAGATAAACGACCAAGCCCAATTACCGGCTATCGAAACGGGGTTTTAACAAAATTTAACATCCCATCGGGCGGCCGCCAAAACCGTGTTCGCTACGGGTTGGTCGGCAATCCGCCGAAAAATCGGGTTTCATACTGGCTGAATATTCCCGATACACGGGTGGCCAATTCATCTTGGCCATATTCCTGTGCGGCTGCGGAAAACCGATTCATCGTAAACATGGTGTACTGGATATTTTGCATTTCGAGGTTGGGCTTGGTTTCCGCGATGGCAGCATAATACGCGAGTTGCCCTTCAAGGTAGTCAACACTGCGTTCAATGAGTGCATTCGCTTTATCAGTCTCCCCAACCGCGTACAAGTTCTCGGCAATGAATGAATAGCCATAAGCATCCATAATACGGTAAATACGTTCCGGCATACTTTCCAGCGCATTGTTCAGGAGTTCCTTCGCCTGCTCTGTTTTGCCCGCGGCAATGAGTGCTTCCGCCGGTGCGGCATAGATACTGTTCAAAATCAGGCTGATCATCCGGTACGATTCAGGGTCGATGTATGAGGCATTCTTAATATTGCCCCATTCGTACTTGTTCATTACATGATCATACACCGCATCCGCATGGATCAATCCCTGTGACGTATTGGGCTCCATATTTATCGGCATCAAGCGGAGCGCAAAACCCTCGGAAACAAGGTAGTCATCCAGCCCCATGAAATTTTCACTTGGCACGGTACTGGCAAAATAGACCGGCCGTTCCCAGTTATTGTTTACCAAAAGGGCCATAATGGCCAACTCCGCACGCGAAACGTAATTACGGTTGTATGTCCACTGCATCGTTTCTGCAATACTATCCTGCCACATTTCCGGCACTACGTTGTTCCGGATTACGGCCTCCTTGTCGATAGTCAACCGAAGATTCTTCGTCGGCAAAAAGTTTTCCGGCTGTTCACTCTGCATTGGCCGTTTATCATTCGGATTATCCGACAGCATCAATGCAACGATATCTTTCAATTCTACAGCACCCGCAATATTCGCATCCTGATAATAAATAACATCCCGAACACCTTTCACATATTTCGCCTCGGGGATATTAATCGGGAGTCCGTCGGCCTCATTTACCTTCTTGGTCATCTGCCGCACATACCAGTCGGCACTCAGCAAGCTGAGGTTCACCACTCGTACATCCGGGCGCACGTTTTCTACCTCTTGCGCGTACCACAAAGGGTAGGTATCGTTGTCACCGTAAGTAAACAAAATCGCATTCGGTGCGCACGACTCAAGGTAATCTTTGGCGATATCTCGGGCGAGGAATTTCTCCGAGCGGTCGTGGTCGTCCCATCCATCTTTGGCCAATATTACCGGTCCGGCCAGTAGGCCGATTGCGGTAGCCACACTTGCCGCCGTCTTGGCGTTCAGCTTTTTCAGCCATTCACTGATGCCGATCACACCCAATCCAATCCAAATGGTAAAGGCATAGAACGAGCCGGCGTAGGCATAGTCCCGCTCCCGGGGTTGCAGCGGGTTTTGGTTGAGATAAAGCACAATGGCCAATCCCGTAAAGAAAAATAGCAGCCCTACCACGCCCGCATCCTTTTGGCGACGCTTAAAATGCCAGAAGGCACCAATTAGCCCCAAAATAAGGGGTAAGAAATAGAACCGGTTGTGCGACGGGTCGGTCTTCAGCGATTCGGGCAATGCATTTTGCCCCCCTACGTGCAGCTGGTCGACGAATTTGATACCACTAATCCAGTTGCCCGTGGTAAAATCGCCGTGTCCTTGTTGATCATTTTGCCGGCCCACGAAATTCCATAAAAAGTACCTGCCATACATATGCCCCACCTGGTAACTGAAGAAAAACCGCAAGTTGTCAGCGAAGGTTGGTTGTTCGTTCTCACCAAGATTGAGGTAATTCCGGTAATACTGCTGATGTGAGGCCTCCCGGCTGCTATGGAGTCGGGGGAAAATCGTTTCGCGGTCGTACACGTAGTCAAAGTTGCGACCGGCCACTTCGTACTTTGCATCCCCCTTTCGATAAATGTTGCTGCCGTAACTGATATCAACAGGCCGGGAGTCGAAATAAGGCCCCTTGACAAGTGGACTGTCGCCGTATTGTTCGCGGTTGAGGTAACTGAGAAAAGAAAACGCATTGTCCGGATCACTGTTATTCAATGTTGGGTCCGCCTTGGCGCGGATGAGGATCATGGTGAAGGAACTGTAACCAAACGCAATGAAAGCGAACGACAGCAATATGATATTAAGCAACGGCTTTGCCCGTTGGATAGAATACCATATCCCATAAGCGGTTCCACCGACCACCAACAGTGCAAATATGACCACCCCTGTGCCAAACCCCATGCCCAGGGTGTTCACAAAGAACAGGTCAAAATATGCGGCGAATTTAATAAGGTACTGGATGACACCCCAGAGAACAACAGCTACTACCACGCAGCCGATAAGCAATGCTTTGACCGCGCCGCTGCTGGTCGCTTGCTTCGTGCGCCGGAAATAGATCACCAGTGCTATGGCTGGGATGGCTAATAAGTTCAACAGGTGGACACCAATGGAAAGCCCCATGATGTAAGCGATAAACAACAACCACCGGTCCGCTCGCGGTTCATCGGCATGGGCCTCCCATTTCAGGATGGCCCAGAACACCACCGCGGTACAAAGAGACGACATCGCATAAACTTCCGACTCGACCGCCGAGAACCAAAAGGTATCGGTAAAGGTATACGCTAATGCACCAACCGCACCTGCCCCCATAATCTGGATCAACCCGGCCTGGGAGAGTTCGGTACCCGGCTTCCACAACGCCTTACGGGCCAATGCGGTGATGGTCCAAAACAAAAACAGGATGGTCAATCCGCTGGATACCGCCGAACCAATATTCATCCAATAGGCTATGCGCTCGGGATTGCCGAAGGCCAGGTTGGAAAAGACATTCTGCAGCATCAGGAACAGCGGAGCACCGGGTTGGTGCACGATCTGCATCTTGTATGCCGATGCAATAAACTCACCGGTATCCCAGAAACTGGTGGTCCGCTCCACGGTCATCACATAGACAATCGTGGCAATCAATCCACATGCCCAACCTAAAATGTTGTTGATTTTATTGTAGTTCATATCGTTTTTCGCGTACATTCCCTGTAAATTCACGCCCCGAAAATAAAGAATAGTATGTTAACAGCGACATAATATTTAGATTTTTAACACATTGCGCATGCAATCAGCACATTCCGCTAAAAAACAAAATATTTTTGCATTAATTATTCCTTCCCCCTATATTTGCAAACCCATTCGAAAGGGTGGTACAGCAGTTCGGATTGCCCGATAGTATAATGGTAGTACGACAGATTTTGGTTCTGTTTGTCTAGGTTCGAATCCTGGTCGGGCAACAAAAAGAAAATTACGGATTGTCGGTTGGCAATCCGTAATTTTTTAATGTATATTTATCGCAGGAATAGTACAATACCCCAATCCATTGCTAACCCACAAAACAACAACAACACCATGCCACTGCAATTCAATCCGGTGAAACTTTTTTCGGGCACCGGTACCACCGAATTAGCCAAAAAAATAGCGACCGCCTACGGTAAGGATCTCGGCGAAATGACGGTCTCTTGCTTCAGTGACGGCGAAATCCAGCCGTTTTACAATGAGTCGGTCCGCGGATGCGACGTATTCCTTATCCAGTCGACCAACCAGCCGAGCGACAACCTGTTCGAACTCTTGCTGATGATCGATGCCGCCAAACGGGCATCGGCCCATTACATCACGGCAGTAGTCCCTTATTTCGGTTTCGCCCGCCAAGACCGCAAAGATAAACCCCGGGTGGCTATCGGGGCCAAAATGATTGCTAATCTCATCACGGCGGCCGGCGCGCACCGGTTCATGACGATGGACCTCCACGCCGCGCAAATTCAGGGCTTTTTTGACATCCCGGTAGACCACCTGGATGCTTCGGTGATTTTTGTGCCCCACATCAAATCCCTCAACCTGCCGAATCTTACCATCGCATCGCCGGATATGGGCGGATCGTACCGTGCACGTACATTTGCCAAGTATTTTAACGCTGAGGTGGTGATTTGCGACAAACAACGTAAACGCGCAAACGAAATCGAGTCCATGTCCATTATCGGCGATGTGACCGGCCAAGATATTGTATTAATAGACGACATCTGCGATACCGCCCGCACGTTATCCAAGGCTGCATCGCTCATTATGGAAAACGGAGCAGCCAGCGTACGTGCCGTATGTACCCACCCCGTGCTCTCGGGCGAAGCCTACGACACCATTGAAAAGTCGAAACTCACCGAACTAATCGTCACCGACACCATCCCCTTGAAACGTCAAAGCGAAAAAATCAAGGTGCTTTCCACCGCCGGCCTGTTCGCCAATGCAATCAAGAATGTCAACGAACACGGCTCCATCAGCGATCTGTTTAAAGTGGATTAACGAACAGACACATTCATTTCAAAAAATTAAAAATATTGCATACCTTTGCGGCCTTAATTTTACAAATAATTCAATCACAAAATGAAATCAATTGCTATTAGCGGTTCTCTGAGAGAGAACGTAGGGAAACGTGACGCGAAAGAGCTGCGCTACCAGGGTAAGGTACCCGCTGTACTCTATGGTGGCAAAGAACAATACCACTTTTCTGTGTCCGCAACTGATTTGAAGCCGGTCATCTACACACCGGATGTTCATTTCATCGACCTTGATGTCGACGGCAAGAAATTCCAAGCCATTCTTCAGGATGCCCAGTACCATCCGCTTACGGATCAGGTGCGCCATGTCGATTTCCTCGAGCTGAACGACAGCAAAGAGGTGGCACTGAATATCCCCATCAAGCTCACGGGCGCTTCGCCAGGAGTGAAATCCGGCGGTAAGTTGGTGCAGAAACTGCGTAGCCTACGGGTTAAAGCACTCCCTAAGAATATGCCACAGCATATCGAAGTGAGCCTTGAAACGCTTGAAGTAGGTAGCTCCGTGCGCGTGGAAAATGTACAAGTAGAAAACGGCAAAGTACTCAACAACGCTGATGACACTATCGTTTCGGTCATCATGTCGCGTGCGTTGCGTCAAGCGGAACAAGAAGCCGCTAAGGCCGAAGGGAAAAAATAAAAATCGGCAATCCATACCGATAACTGAAAAAGCATCAGCCACCACGCTGGTGCTTTTTTGTATGTTTGCATCCATATGGCAGCAAAAAAACAATTGATTGTCGGCCTTGGCAACATCGGCCGCGAGTATGCCGACACCCGGCACAATATCGGTTTCATGATTGCCGACGAACTGGCCAGACAAGCCGGCACCACTTTTTCAACACTACGGTATGCCTATTATACCGAATACCGCCACCGAGGTAATAGCGTATACCTCATCAAGCCCACCACCTACATGAACTTAAGCGGCAAAGCGGTCAACTATTGGATGCACGAGCTGAAAATACCCCTTCAGGACGTATTGGTTATCGTGGATGAAATCGCCCTGCCATTCGGCAAGATCCGCTTGCGCGCCAAGGGCAGCAGCGCGGGGCACAACGGCTTAAAGAGTATCGAAACGCTATGCGGCGGCCAAGGCTACCCACGGCTACGTTTCGGCATAGGCAATGATTTTCCGAAAGGCCGACAAGTCGATTACGTGCTCAGTGGCTTTGACGATGATGAGCTGATGGACCTCCCCGCGTTGATAGACCGTTCCACGCAGGTGGTCAATAGCTTTGTCCACATCGGTGTGGAGCTAACGATGACCCAATTCAACGGATAAATCCGTTGCTTTCCTGCTAAGTAAGTAATCGACGGCAACCGTGCTTAGACCGATACTGCTGAGCACCCATGAACGCTGTTAAAACAGAGAAATCACGAATAACTCCGTGTTCATATAGGCGATAATAAGTTGCAATTAAACGCTAATTTTTCTATGTTTGCACTTCATCCGAATAAAATATGTCAGAAAAAGCTTCCATATCAATAAACGGTAAATCTCACGAGTTGCCTGTAGTTACGGGTACAGAAAATGAACAGGCCATCGATATCTCTAAACTGCGTGCCGTATCTGGAGCAATTACCCTCGACCCCGGTTTCAAAAATACCGGTGCTACGCAAAGTGCGATTACTTTTTTGGATGGCGAGCAGGGCATTTTGCACTATCGTGGATATCCAATCGAGCAGCTCGCCGAGCAGTCGACGTTTTTGGAAGTAGCCTATTTGCTGATATATGGGGATTTACCTTCCGCGGACACCTTAGCCGATTTCAGAAGCAAAATCAGCAGGCACACGCTGATCCATGAAGACATGAAGAAGTTCTTCGATGGCTTCCCATCGAAGTCGCACCCCATGGGACAGCTATCCTGCTTGGTGGGTGCACTTTCGGCATTTTATCCGGAATCACTCGATCCCAATCCCAGCGAGGAGGATGAGAACCTAACCATCATGAAGCTGCTGGCCAAGATGCCAACCATCGTGTCGTGGATATACAAGAAATCACTCGGCCATCCTGTTATCTATCCAAGGAACGAGCTCAACTATGTCCATAATTTCATGAACATGACTTTTGGCCAGATCACGGAGGACACCACAATCGATCCGGCGGTGGTGCGCGCCATGCACAAGCTCTTGATTCTGCATGCCGACCATGAACAGAACTGCTCGGCATCCACGGTACGTATCGTCGGCTCATCCAACGCCAACCTATACGCTTCCATATCGGCAGGCATATCGGCGCTTTGGGGCCCGTTACATGGCGGAGCCAACCAAGCGGTCATCGAAATGCTCGAAAACATCCGGAATGACGGTGGCAATAGTGCAAAATGGCTGGCCAAGGCAAAAGACAAGAACGATCCGTTCCGGCTAATGGGCTTCGGCCACCGCGTATATAAAAACTTCGACCCGCGGGCCAAGATCATCAAAAAAGCGTGCGACGATGTGCTTGAGAAATTAGGCATCGACGATCCGGTATTGAATATTGCCAAAGAACTTGAGGAAGCCGCTTTGAAAGACCAGTATTTTGTAGACCGGAAATTGTATCCGAACGTTGATTTCTATTCAGGCATCATCTACCGTGCCTTGGGCTTCCCTACCGACATGTTTACGGTACTCTTCGCCTTGGGCCGCTTACCTGGATGGATTGCGCAATGGAAGGAGATGAGGGCCAACCGGGAACCTATCGGACGCCCCCGGCAAATCTATACCGGCAGCACG
The DNA here is from genome assembly GCF_035556095.1 of Parapedobacter sp. GTDB lineage: Bacteria > Bacteroidota > Bacteroidia > Sphingobacteriales > Sphingobacteriaceae > Parapedobacter. Next base: position 209,448 of record NZ_DATMFT010000026.1, read on the forward strand.
AAGCGAGATTATATTCCGCTCGATAAGCGGTAGCGGCGAATCAAATTGAAAAGCCATGGCAACGAAAGCGGAAAATATACAACGGGTATACAAAATGTCCTTTGCGAGTGTCTATCCGCATTATGTTACCAAAGCAGAAAAAAAAGGCCGTACCAAGGGGGAAGTTGACGAAATTATCTATTGGCTCACCAGCTATGATGAGCAAAGCTTAACGCAACATATCAACGACAAAACCAATATTGAAACATTTTTCGCCGAGGCTCCGCAAATCAATCCAAATGCGTCAAAAATCACCGGCGTTATCTGTGGCTACCGGATAGAGGAAATCGAAGACCCGTTGATGCAGAAAATCCGTTACCTGGATAAATTGATCGATGAATTGGCCAAAGGAAAGGCCATGGATAAAATACTACGGAAGTAAGGTAAAGTTCCCGTCAACGGTCAGGCGTGTTCGAGACCGACCCCGAGGATTATTGCCCGTGCCGGGCGCACAAAAAATAGGGTTCCTAAATGAAAAACAACCTTCTTTAAAAATTTTAAAGTTGACCGTAAATTAATTGGTTGCAACTTCAGTAAAATACACGTAAAAAATACTCGAAATAAAAGTACTACATTTTCTTAACTACTTTCCAAATAGCTTGTGCATGGTCATACCTAAGAAGCCACCTCTTCTTTGAAATTTTAGTGCCTTTAGTTGTGGTATATCCCTCAACGTAAACGACCACCTCTTCGGCATTTAATGGTTCCATTTCGGCATCTGCTAGCGCACCATCACTAAATTCGGCAACAATTAACACCGAAGTACTTTGCAAGGCAATCTTGAAATTAAATATTGCAGGGCATCCCGGATATATGTGCGTGTCTTGAAAGCTGGTTTTATTCATCTTTAAAACGTTTTTACTTCATTTAACCGTTAACTCTTATATCAAATTCATTGCCACATCAATTCGTTTAACCCAGATTATTGCCTCGCTCGCCTGGCCGCATCGAGAAGAGTTTGAAGCAGTTTCAGCACGTAATAGAAGTGCTAAGAATATTCTGGGTTTAAATTATGGCGTACCACTGGAGGGCCGGTTGATCCCGGCCGATTCGGACAAACTCCTGATCATCAACTACCCAATTGATTCGGCCGATACTTATAGGAGGCGGCTCTCCCTGATATCCCGATCGGCCGTTATCCAAGTTCAAGTTTTTCGACGAGTACCTGATACGTATAGGGTGGTGATATTGATATGCAGATCGAGCGGATGGCTTACTAATAATTGATGAACAAGTACTTACTTCCACTAGTACCTTAATACAAAATACCCTTGCCGGTATTCCGTGCCGCCGCCCGTACCGATCTCCACCACATAAAAGTAAGTCCCCGCAGGTAGTTTCTGCTGCCCCGGGCCGATGCCGCGGAATGCTATTCGGTCGTTATCGTAGCCGCTGGCTTCCCATACGATTGTGCCGTTGCGGTTGGCCACGCTCACCCGGTTGTCCGGGTAGTCTCGTATCCCCTCGATCATCAGAAATTCGTTGATGCCGTCGCCGTTCGGCGAAACCGCCGGATGAACCCGTACCGGGAAATCCGAGGCCGGATCAACCACCCGGAGGGTCACCGTCACCGGTTCGGCCGCCTCGTGGTTTCCGTCACCCGCTTGCGCGGCGGTTATATTTATTGTACCTAACCGGTGGATGTGCAGCATGGTGCCCCCCACTGTGGCCACCTGCCCGTCGTCGATTGCCAGGTACACAGGCAGGCCGCTGCTCGTGCGAACATCCAGCTGCAAGCTGCCCACCGCACGGTTTACCTCCACCGGTGCGGTGAACGTAATCGCCTGCATGGCTTTCCCAACAGCCAGTACCCGGCTCATTTCCGGGCGGTTTGCATAATTACTGTTTTCCGGCACCGTGGCCGTGATTTCCGCTTCCCCGGCACCAACGATGCGGATCAATCCGCTATCCCCGATTTCCGCCACCGCGGGGTTGCTGCTTGTGTAGGTAATCGCCTCTCCACTGCTGGCAGTTGCCGCTGGGGTGAAATCCACATCGCCGTAGGTCTTCGGCCCAAGCACCGGGAAACGCAGTGTACGCATCCCCGGCGTAATATCTAGCGTCGCCGTCAGCACTAGGCCCTCATAGTTCGCCCCGCCATCGATGGTCGCCGTTACCGTCTGACTGCCAACTTTCGTACGGCCATTACCTGTATAGCTTACCGACGTGCCAGCAGGTAGCTCCCCTTCAATCGAAAGGGATTTCGCCGTCCCGTCATACACAAACGAACGGTCTTCAAAAGCGACTGTCAGTGTACTCGAAGTCTTGATTTCCAATTCCGCACCGTTGTAAGTAAGTGTATAGTTACTGCTCAGGGCCAATGTGCCCTGGTTGATGGCATAAGTGCCCACGGCTTCGCCCGGCTCGCGCACCAATGCACCGCGGAACCCGTCGCCTCCGACCAGTGCCGGAGACACTCCATAGGTCAGCCCCGGATCGGACTGCCCGAATACTTTCGTCTGGCCGTCTACCGTGACCGTAACATCAAGTGGCGTTATCCTGAAGCCCGAACCGATGTAATCTACCGTATAATTCGTGCCAGCGTCCAGCGTACCCTGCGTGATCGCATAGGTACCGACATCTTCTCCCCTCACGCGTTCCAATCCGCCCATCAAGATACGCTCATCATCGTCCCCTTCAAAACCCGTGGCCTCGAAGGTTAACGCTGGATCATCTGATCCGTATACTTTGCCCTGTCCAGCAGTCACGGTAACAGTTAGCGGGCGTGGCATAATACGGCCTTCCGTAATAGCGGAAACAGCGGTTAGGATATAGTTGCTGACATCGGGACCGGCTAACTTTAAATCCGTGACCGTAACAATTTTCTCCGTACCGGCGTTGCTGTCATCGTACTTCGCCGTACCGCTCACCGTAATCAAGTCAGCATCGACGATACCTGACAGACGGTAATGGCCTGCGGCTAATGTCGCGGTTGGTGTGCCATCGTATATTTTCGTGATTGGCGAATCGGTATTTACCGATACTGTCAATAGTTTGGGTGTAATCTCGCCCGTTGTCATCACCTCGGTATCCGCTATAATGCTATAGTTAGCCGCATCGGCACCGCCCAACTCAAAATCCGTAACCCATACTTCCTTATCGGTTCCGGCATTTATATCGCGGTAAACTGCTGTGCCACTAACCGTCACGTCACTGCCATGTACCAAGCCTTCGAGCCTATAATTGGCTGCCACCAATGTAGCGGCATTGTTCGCGTCATACACTTTTGTGATAGCAGGATAATTATTCACCACCACGGTCAGTGGCTTCCGTTGGATGGTAAAGTCCGCTCCGCTATAATTGACGGTATAGTTACCATTGGCAGCCAGCGTGCCTTGGGTAATACCATAAACACCCGGCGTTTCACCCCGTACACGGGATAATGCACCGGAAAATATGCGTTCATCGTCTCCCCGCTTAAAGCCAGTGACGTTGTAGGTCAATACCGAGTCGTCCGAGCCATATACCTTATGCTGCCCGCCATCGGCTGTTACCGTGAGTTCAGCGCTATGGATATGGAATACCTCTTCAGCTTGGGTAATGGTATAGTTAATCCCGGCAGATAGATCTCCCCCGTTAATTGCATAGGCACCTGCGTCCTCGCCAGCTTCCCGCGATAGGGATCCGATAAGTACCGCCTCGCTGTCATCAAATTGCCAGCCAGACACGGTGTACGTAAGTGTGGAGTCATTTTCTCCATACACCTTGCCTTGCTCGCGATCCGGCGTAACCGTCAAAGTCTGCGGTGTGATGGTAAAATCGGCTCCGATGTAGTCCAAGGTGTAATTGGGCCCAGCGGTCAATGTACCTATGCCAATGGCATAGGTTCTTACGTCTTCACCAGGAATCCGAGACAATTCACCTACGACACGATGCTGATCCTCAACTTTAGCGAAGCCCGTTGCTTCATAGGCAAGCACGGGATCCTTTTCCCCATATTGTTTGCCCTGCCCCATGGCCGCAGCAATCATCAACGGTCGTTGTGTGATGCTGCCTGTGGTACTGCCAGAAGTGGTTGTTAACGTATAATTGCCAGCATCGTTTCCATCCAATAGCAACTCAGCCAAGGTAATGGTTTTATCCTTGTTGGCATGCTCGCTGTCGTATACCGCCGAACCGCTCGCCGTCACGTCGTCGTTACCGATTACACCGTCCAAGCGGTAATTGCCGGCGGTAAGCGTAGCGGTAGGCGTGCCATCGTATACTTTCGTGATCAACGGACTGGCATCCAGCGACACCACCAAGGGCCTCGCCGTGATGCTGCCCGTCGTCGTGGTAGAGGTTGTAGTAATGCTATAGTTGGCCGCATCTACACCGCCCAGTTCGAAATCCTTAACCCATATTTCCTTATTGGTTCCGGCATTTTTATCGCGGTACAACGTCGTGCCACTCACCGTCACCGTTTCGCCAGTCAGTATGCCGCTAAGTTCGTAATTATCAGTAGCAAGCGTAGCCGCATCCGAGCCGTCATACACTTTCGTGATCAGTGGATCAGCAGACAACGAAACGGTCAGCTCCCTGGCCATGATATCGCCGGTGGTAGTCGCTGATACCGTTGAAAGCGCATAGTTGGCGTGATCAGCACCGTCCAGCACGAAGTCCGTCACCGT
>NZ_DATMFT010000027.1:0-12027 GCF_035556095.1 Parapedobacter sp.
AACTTTTTATAAGGTGGGCAAACAAGCCTGCGCTTTTCTTCCAAACTCATTTGCCCAATACTTTTTTTAAGAAATCCACCTGTATCTGCAATTCCCCGATCTTTGAATACAGTTCCTTCTCCTTGGATTCATCTTTGGCCGCAGCATGATCCTTACTGAATACCGATTCAGCTTTATCCAAAAACTCACGCTTCCAGGTGTTGATCTGTGTAGCATGGACCTCATATTTGGCGGCCAGCTCATGGACCGTCTGCTGCTCCTTGATCGCTTCGATGGCTACCTTCGCCTTGAAGCCTGCACTGAATTTTCTGCGTTCTTTTTTCATTCTTACAACTGCTAAGTTAAACATTTAAGCAGCTGTCCAATATTTGGGGAGTACTATACTGCGGGAAAGCTATAAATCATATCCTGCTCGACGCAAATTGAATTTGCATATCTATCGATACAGCTTTCGCTTTGTGGCGGAGCCACATTTATTCAGTTCTTTCAGCAACGAATTTGAAAGGAGCGAATGGGTGCCTTTTCATTCAGTTTACTATCCTGAGAATTACTAAGCACACCAATGCATGTACATTGCAATAAAAAGAAATCAAAGCCATAGCTTACCATTGGATTTATGACAAAAAGCGCCCTATTGCTTTACCTAAGGGGCGTTTTTGTTTGAATAAATGTCTTTTCGTTTGAAAAATCACCTTTTTAGTTAGCCCTAAAAAGAATATTAACCCCTGAGGAGCGGCTTTTGACAAATAGGTAGTTTTGGATATAAAATCAATAAAATGAACACCTTTTTTACTCATTTAATGACGGTAAAGAAAATATTTATATGTTTGCAAAATAAATTAGACTTATGAAACCCAATGTCCACACCACCATTAAGTCTTTACTCAATGAAAAATTATCTAAGTTAGAGGGTTATTTCAATGCCGATGTATTTTGTTATTACGGAGCCTTGGTGGATGGTTTAGAGAGCCAGATACTTAGTATTGTTGAAGAATTGGCCAACGACGAGAACAAAAAGGAACGCTTAGTTGTTATTTTAACTACTACAGGAGGTAGTGCAGTTGCGGTGGAGCGATACGTGAATATTTTCAGACAACACTACTCCGTCGTAGATTTTGTTGTCCCAGATTATGCTTATAGCGCTGGAACCATTTTTTGTATGAGTGGAGATAATATTTATATGGATTATTTTTCGGTGTTAGGGCCGATTGATCCCCAAGTCCAAAATAAAGAAGGTAAATGGGTGGCAGCTTTGGGTTATTTGGATAAGGTTAACGAAGCCATAGAAAAATCAAGAAATAACACTATTACTCAAGCCGAATTCCTGATGATTAAAGACCTTGATTTAGCAGAATTGAGGGGCTACGAACAAGCAAAAGAATTAACAATTGATCTTCTAAAAAAATGGTTGGTCAAATATAAGTTTAAGAATTGGAATGAGCATAATACCAACCCCGATAAACTCGGACAACCTGTAACTCCAGAGGAAAAAGAATTGAGGGCGGAGGAGATTGCGGGGCAGCTTAGTGATAATAGTGTCTGGAAGTCTCATAGCAGACCAATTAATGTTGAACGCTTAAGAGAGTTGAGGTTGAAAGTTGAAGACTTTTCCGAAAATGAAGAACTTCGACTCTTAGTTAGAGATTATTATGACTTGCTTTCCGATTACGTAACAAGTAATAATTTACAAATTTTTGTAAACACCAGAAACTTTATATAAATATGGAATCGAAGGAGACTATAGTCCAACAATTGGAAAAAGCTATCGAGCTAACAGAAAAGGAAATAGCGACTCAACGTTCTTATATAGCTTTGAGAGAGGCCAATGATCTTTATAATAAGCTCTTGGAAGATGGTGTTGCTAAAAGAAGAGGATTTACCTTACGTGGTATTGAAGATTCTCATCTATTTCATACCAAGTTAAATTCCCATATTTAGCTCAATCTCAGATTAGACGGGTCAAGTTGACTTAACAGCATCTCCTACTTGCATAATAGGGTCACGATGTCATCATTGTTCAAATAAACAACTCGCCCTATTTCTATCCCCTTTTACAAAAAAAGCACCAATCGTACGTGACTGGTGCTTTTATCGTAGCCCCGACGGGAATCGAACCCATATCTAAAGTTTAGGAAACTTCTATTCTATCCGTTGAACTACAGGGCCAACTCAATCGTGCAAACATACGATTTTACAAGATAAATCGAAAAAAACAGTTGCGGCAGTCAGGGCCAACGCATAAAAGCGGTTAAAAATCGTTGTTATATTCACAATATGTTGATTACTTGTTAGCTTTTTGTGCTTTTCAGGCTTGTGAGTTGGGTTTACCTTTGCTTTATGAAAGAGCCCATCAAGACCAGTCTGCACAAACATTTTGAATCTTTTCCGGACTACCGTATTTCGCGCAACAAGAAGCACCTTTTAGTCGACATCATCATTCTTTCCATCGTTGCCGTGCTCTGTGGGGCGGAGTCGTGGGATTCCATTGAGACTTTTGGCAAAACCAAGGAGAAATTCCTGCGGAAGTTCCTTCGCCTTCCCGGGGGCATCCCATCCCATGATACGATCAACTGTGTATTCAGCAATCTGCGACCAGAACTGTTCGAACGGATGTTCATCCGGTGGGTTTCGGAAATCCGGGACGGGAATATCAAGCGGGAGGTGGTGAGTCTGGACGGCAAGACCGTGCGTGGTTCCAAGGATGGCTTCCACGGACGCAGCCCCATCCATATGGTGAGTGCGTGGGCTTCGGATAACCAGCTGGTCCTGGGGCAGCTTAAAGTGGATGACAAAGAAAACGAAATCACGGCCATCCCCGAATTACTGGACCTACTTGACATCCGTGGGAGAATCATCACGATCGATGCGATGGGTGCCCAGACTGCGATTGCGGAAAAGATCGTGGATGGTGGCGCCGATTACATCCTGGCCGTCAAGGGGAACCACCGGGATCTGCTCGATCAGATCCGGGGCCGGTTTGACCGGCAGCATCCCTGCGACAGCGACCTGCAGGTCGATAAGGGCCATGGCCGACTGGAAAGCCGGAAATGCGACGTGATCAGGCGGCTGGACTTCATTGACAGCCACGTCGAGTGGAAAGCAGTCCGTTCGGTGGTCCGGATCACCGCCACCCGCGATAACGGCAACAAGGCAACCTCGGAGACCCGGTATTATATCAGCAGTCTGGATGAGGGTGCCGCCGATATGAACCAGTTTATCCGGCAGCATTGGGGCATCGAGAACCAATTGCACTGGTCGCTGGACATGGTCTTCAATGAGGACCGTCAGCGCAAACGGGCGAAAAACGCCGCAAACAACTTCTCTTACATCCGGAAAATAGCCCTGAACACCCTTAGGAAAGATAAATCGAAGGGGTCATTGGTAACCAAGAGGCTCAGGGCAGGCTGGGATGAAAAATTCCTCCTAGAACTTTTCAATCAAATTTAAATGCGTTGACCCTGTTGCGGCAGTAACCCCCATGACTCCAGGGTTCAAAGAATTGTAATCCCAAAATCAAAAGATTCGACCAATAGATGTTTTATATCGCACATCGATAAAAACGATACTTATCCATAGCAATAAACCTTACCTTTGCAGCGACAAAAATAAAGGATACATTACTATGAGTTTTACAGGAAAAAAGTTCCCCAACATCACCGTTGACGCCATCGATTACCTCGGCGATAATTTGTTTATCAATATTTTTGAAGAGGCCGCGAAAAAAGAAAAGAAAGTGTTGTTGTTTTGGTATCCCAAGGACTTCACGTTTGTTTGCCCTACGGAGCTGCACGCATTTCAGGAAGCGCTGCCCGAATTTGAAAAACGGAACACGATCGTTATCGGTGCCTCTTGCGATACCAACGAGGTACACTTCGCTTGGTTAAATACACCGAAAGACAACGGCGGCATTGAGGGCGTAACTTATCCCATTCTTGCCGATACCAACCGTAACCTTTCCCGCGTACTGGGCATCCTGGAGGGCGAAGAAAAGGAAAGCGAAGAATTCGGTTTCGTTTTCGAAGGTTCAAACGTCACCTTCCGCGCCACCTACCTTATCGACGAGGAAGGAAAAGTGTTCCACGAAAGCGTAAACGACATGCCATTGGGCCGTAACGTAAAAGAATACATCCGTTTGATCGACGCATACACCCACGTGCAGAAATTCGGTGAAGTTTGCCCGGCAAACTGGGAAGAAGGTAAAGATGCCATGAACGCCACCCGTGATGGCGTAGCTGCATACCTGTCCACCCAGCCAGCGATGAACTAGCGTTCATCGTCCTTACCCAATAAAGGCCCGTGGACGACCTCAATGGATTGCTCACTGGCCTTTAATATATCCACCTAAACCATTTTTATTGATTTAAAATTTAATGAAGCATGCTACAAGAATTAGAAAATGATAACTTGGCCGACATCGTGAAAGATAACGACGTGGTTTTGGTGCAGTATTCGGCCACTTGGTGCGGCAACTGCAAGATCATGAAGCCGAAATTCAAGAAATTGGCTTCGGAAAACGACCAGATTTCATTTGTCATCGCAGATGCCGAGCGGTTCCCGCAATCCAGGCAATTGGCGAATGTAAGCAACCTGCCAACCTTCGCCGCGTTCAAAGGCGGCAAGCTGGTAAACCAAGTGCAAACAAATAAGTTCGACCCTTTAATCGACCTGCTCAATGAAGTTACCCATAATTAAGCATCTCACCGAGTTTATCGAGGAGAACGATCAAGATTATGTGCTTGAAGCCATTGAAACATTGGAATCGTTGACCGAAGTTCCCTCGTTGAAAGATGAAGAGCTGGACGTCATCGGTGAACTGATATCCAATATGTATGGTGCCATCGAAGTGGATAAACTGGTTAAATCGGGAGTCGACCGCAAAGAAGCGCTCAACACCTTCATGAAGCGGGTATTAGGTTCCATCGACAAGGGCTAAGACGACTATCGTCCACGGGCGCTGTGGAAAAAGCAGCCGCCTGTGGAAAACTTGTGTGCCCGCACCCCGCAACCGTTTCCCTTCTTTATCGTATCTTTACCCGTGTTAAAGGTTAACTTCTTAAAGCTGGATTTCGGCCGCGATAATCGTTCACTAGTTCCGATATTTCCGGCATAGCACAAGGCTTTAAGATCGAATGATTTTTTAATTGTTAATTGCAAAAGCCGTCTCGTTTCAAGCGAGACGGCTTTTGTTTTGAGCGCGACAACCACTATCTTTAAGCCATGAACACGAAACACGCCGTATCTTTAGCTGCATTATTTCTTTCCATTACGCTATCCGCCTTCACCCAAACGGTACAACCGCAGCACCCCGGAAAAATCAAACAAGCCATAAAGAAATTGAATACGCTGGGCACTGTGCTCTATTTCGCCGCGCACCCCGACGACGAAAACACCCGTCTTATCGCCTGGCTCGCCAAAGAAAAGCACTACCGTACAGGCTATCTTTCGCTGACGAGGGGCGACGGTGGGCAAAACCTCATCGGAACGGAGCAGGCAGAAGAGCTAGGCCTCATACGCACCAACGAGTTGCTTGAAGCACGCAAGGTTGATGGCGGCGAACAGTTTTTTTCCTCGGCGATCGATTTCGGTTTTTCGAAAACCGCTGAAGAGACGTTTCGCATTTGGGACCGAGAGCGCATCCTTGCCGATGCCGTGTGGGTGATCCGGAAGTTCAAGCCCGACGTCATCATCACCCGATTCCCACCCGACCAACGTGCCGGCCACGGCCACCATCAGGCTTCGGCCTTGTTGGCAATCGAAGCGGTTGAGGCCGCAGCCGACCCCAAGCGTTTCCCGGAGCAGCTCTCCACGGTAGCAACTTGGCAGCCGAAGCGACTCCTCTGGAACACATCAAGCTTCTTCCAGGGCTCACCACCATCCTCCAGCCACTTGCTCATCAATATCGGCGATTACAACCCGTTCCTGGGTGAGTCGTATGGCGAGATCGCAGCCGAAAGCAGGTCCAAACATCAAAGTCAGGGCTTCGGGGCCGCGCGCCAGCGCGGAAACGTCGTGGAACGCTTCGAGGTCTTGGCGGGTGATGCCCCACAAAACACACTTTTTGAAGGTATCGAGACATCGTGGAAGCGTATCAAGGGAGGAGAAAGCATTGCCCAACTGATCGCGGAAATCGATGGACGGTTCGATATGGAGCAGCCGGAAAAATCCATCGACGGCCTACTGGAACTGTTGGCGCGCGTCTCCGAAGTGGAAAACGACCATTGGAAAAACTTAAAAATAAACGAAATCAAAAACCTCATCCTCGCCTGTGGCGGAATATGGTTCGAAAGCTATTCCCCCGTTCCACAACTTGCCGTCGGCGAGCAGACAACGATCAGTACCGGCTACATTGTGCGGCGACCGGGCGTCACGGTGGCTGTCGATGGCCACCAGCTGCCATTCAATGAGTTGTATGAGCAATCGGCTGCATTTACGGCAACCGCTACTACACAACCTTATTGGTTACGACAGGCACATGGGTTGGGCCGTTTTGCCGTGGCCCGTCAGGAAGAAATCGGGCGGCCCCTCAACGGGGATGGGCCAAAATCAGCGATTACGCTATCCGTCAATGGGAAAACATTGACTTTCGAGCGCCCAGTCGTTTACAAATATACACATCCCGTAAGGGGAGAGGTGTATGAACCCTTAGTCATTGCACCCCGAATAACAGCCAATATCGGCCAGAAAGCATTGGTGTTCAACGGCATGGCCCCAAAGGCCATCGAGGTCCGCTTCACAAGCCATACACAGGACGCTGTTTCGGCAGTTGCCCGTTTGCAGCTACCATCGGGTTGGCGGGCAGAGCCAAGTGAGATCCCCCTGAGTTTCTCAACCAAATCGGCGGAAACGGTCTCCCTCGTCACCGTCTACCCTGCAGAAAATCCATCACTCACCGACTCACTGGGTATCATGATGGAATACCCGGCTGAAACCGAAGCAGCGTACGCCATCCAATCGATCAGTTACGAACATATCCCCAAAATCAGCTGGTTCCCTGCCGCCAAAGCCCGCCTCAGTAAAGTAGAAACGGGCGTATCGGCCAAACACATCGGCTATCTACCCGGCGCCGGCGACCTCATTCCGGCTGCGTTGCGGGAGATTGGCCTACAGGTGACGGTCTTAAACGAGCAGGACGTCTTGTCGGGCGACTTGTCACCATACGATGCCATCGTCACCGGCGTCCGTCTTTACAACGTTAACCAACGGATGCGATACATGCAGCCCCGTCTCATGCAGTACGTCAAAGCCGGGGGGACACTCGTGGTTCAATACAACGTAAGCCGGGGGTTGCACACGACAGACATCGGCCCATTCCCGCTGGAGCTCAGCAGCGCTAGGGTAACCGACGAAACCGCACCTATTACTGCACAACTTCCCGACAGCCACGTGCTGAACTATCCAAATACGATTACACAGGCCGATTTTGACGGGTGGGCACAGGAGCGTGGCCTCTATTTCGTAGGCGACGCGGCGAAACAATATAGTCGCCCCCTGCGCATCGCCGACCCGGGCGAGTCGCCCAACGATGGTTCGCTGCTGGTTGCCCGCTATGGCGAAGGTAACTTTGTTTATACATCCCTTGCTTTTTTCAGGCAATTGCCGGCCGGCGTGCCGGGTGCATACAGATTATTTGTAAATTTGCTCGCAAAACCCATTGATTAAACGGACATGGATATGGAAAAACACATCGAAGAACACTCCACAGGAAAAAACATCAACGCGTATTTTTACCTGCTCGGTGCGATATTTGGCGGTTTGACCGGCGTGATCGCCCAAGAAGGGTTCCTCGGCGCCGTCGTTGGCGCAATAGCAGGGTTGCTGTTTGCCGGCCTCTTCGTCGGTGCCCTGCTCAAAGGCCGTGAGCATGACCGATAAGGGGCTGCCTCCCTTTGTCCGCAACTGGAAACGGTTCTACTGGATCGTGATCGGCTGGTTGCTCGTTTTAATCCTGCTGTTTTACTTCTTCACCAACCATTTTGGATGAGTACGACGGATTGGATTGTCCTTTTCTGTACCCTGCTTCTTATCGTCGCCTACGGCGTGTACAAAAGCAAGGGCATCCGCAATATCGACGGGTATCTGCTGGGTAACAAATCGCTGCCCTGGTATCATGTAGCCCTTTCCGTAATGGCTACGCAGGCCAGTGCCATCACGTTCCTTTCGGCTCCGGGGCTCGCTTACACCTCGGGCATGAGCTTTGTGCAATTCTACTTCGGCTTGCCATTGGCCATGATCGTACTGAGTATTTCGTTCGTTCCCATGTTCCACCGGTTGCGCGTGTTCACAGCCTATGAATTCCTCGAGAAACGCTTCGATGTGCGCACACGGGCATTCACCGCCTTTCTCTTTCTTATCCAGCGGGGCCTGTCAACCGGGATTACCATCTACGCACCAGCGATTATCCTGTCGAGCATTTTGCAGATCAATGTGGTCTATACCACATTATTTATCGGCACGCTTGTGGTACTGTATACGGTGTATGGTGGTACGAAAGCGGTGTCGTATACCCAGCTACTTCAAATGGCCATCATCTTTGGTGGGCTGGTCACCGCCGGCGTATTGGTAATATATATGCTCCCCGGAGACATCGGTTTGATGAAAGCCCTGCATATCGCCGGCAAATCGGGTAAAGCCAATGCGATTGACCTTTCATTTGATTGGAACAATCAATATACACTTTGGAGCGGCCTGATCGGCGGTTTCTTCCTGCAGTTGTCTTATTTTGGTACCGACCAAAGCCAGGTAGGCCGCTACCTCACGGGGTCGTCCATCCGCGATAGCCGGATCGGTCTGCTCATGAACGGGTTGCTGAAAGTACCCATGCAGTTTTCAATTTTGCTCATCGGTATATTGGTGTTTGCCTTTTACCAGTATAACAGTCCGCCCATATTCTTCAACAAATACGAGCTCCACAAAATCGAACAAAGCAGTTATGCGGCACAGGTCGACGAGCTGAAGGCTGCGCATAAACAAGTATTCGACGAAAAGCAAGAACAGATTCACCGGCTTACCGCCGCCCTGGACAGCGATGATGAGGCCGTGGTGTCAGACGTGCGCAACCAACTGCAACAAGCCGATGTGCGTGCCAAGGAAATCCGAGCGGATCTGGTGGCGCTGATGCAGGAAAACGATGCGCTGGCCGACACCAACGACAACAACTACATTTTCTTGACGTTCGTCACCGAAAACTTCCCGCGGGGCCTCATCGGCCTGCTCGTCGCCATCGTATTTATGGCGTCCATGGGAGCCACAGCAAGTGCCATCAATTCACTGGCTTCCACCACGGTTATCGATATCTACAAGCGTTTTGTAAGCAAGGCGGGTACGGAGCGTGGGTACCTCTCCGCATCGCGGATATTTACGTTTGTTTGGGGTATATTCTGCGTTATCATCGCCCTATATGCCAGCAAACTGGGCAATCTGCTGGAAGCCGTCAACATCCTAGGTTCGTTGTTCTACGGCACCATCCTGGGTATTTTCATTGTAGCCTTCTATGTGAAGCGGGCCGGAGGGCGCGCGGTACTTATGGCGGCAATTCTCACCGAGGTCATGGTCGTGTCGCTTTGGTGGTTCGACGTGATGGCGTTCCTTTGGCTCAATCTAGTAGGCTGTATGGGAGTCGTGCTGTTTGCATTGTTATTCCAGGGCCGGCGTAGCAACCGCATCACCGCAACCCCCTGACCCCGGCACGTCAATCAAGCTGGACATCCGCCCAGACCGGATAGTGGTCAGACAGCTTCGCTTTGACAATCTGGTAATGTTTTACCTCAAACGCTTTGCTTGTAAGGATGTAATCAATCTGGAAGTTGGGGAAATCCCCATTATAGGTAACCCCCCAACCCCGGCCCTTTTCCCGAAACGCATTCCGCAACCCGGACGAAACTTCATTCACAGCGTATGACAGGGGCGTATCGTTGAAGTCACCGGCAATGAGATAAGGCAGATTACACGCCTGACTATGCTCACGGAGCGCACCAGCCTGTGCACTGCGTGCTGTAAAGGCATGTTTCAACCGGGCACCGATACGCTTGGTGGACGCCGCATCTTTCTCGATGGTTTTCGACGGACTATTGATAAAATCGTAGTCCTCCTGTTGGAAGCCGAACGAACGCAAGTGAACATTGTAAACCCTGAAAACCCGTCCGCCCTTATCGATATCTGCGTAAATAATCCGATTCACCCCGTGCTGATGCTCCGGCAGAACACCCGATTCAACGATAGGATAGCGCGAAAATATCGCTATTCCATAAGCCTCGTAATCGTTCGCCGCTGTAGGCGAAATATGGTGATAGGGCATATTGATTTCACGCTCAAATTCCTTGGCCATATTGTACTTGCCTTTCTGCCGGGTATAATACTCTTGGATGCAGATCACATCAGGCGATATATCGTCCATCACCTGCATGGCTTGCTTCCGAATGGTCAGCTTCGTGTCTTTTTGCTCAAACGCCCTGAAAAAATGTACGTTATAGGTCAATACTCGGATATGTGCCGTGTCGGGCGAAGCCATCGCATTTTCCGGTACCTTGGCGTTAAAGCCGTAGTGCTTTTGCAATGTATTCCACCCCAAGAGGATAGCCAGCAGCGAAATGCCGGCAAACCGGATGCGCCGCACAAGCCAGTAAACCAAAAACAGTCCATTTATAACCAACAACGGAAGGTATGCGATACCTAGAAATGCAATAGGCCAGAACGTTTGTGGGTTGATAATCGATGCCAGATAGCTGAACAGCAACGCTACCGCCGCAAGCATATTGGCCGATAGCACGGCTTTACTGAAAAAACCCAGCCGCTTCATACGCCCGCGCTTCCTTGCCATCAGTTAATACTCGTTTTGGCCTTGCTTGCTGGCTTTAAACAGGGCCTCTTTTTCCGCTTTGGTGAGGCTGTCATAGCCCGACTGGGAAATCTTATCCAAAATCCGGTCGATTACCTCCTGGTTGGGCACCAAGGGCTCCTCGCTGACGGGGCGCTCATTCCGTACCACGCGAAGCGTCCGCCGCTTGCGCTCGTGCCGCCCTAGCATACGGCTCCAGTCCTGCCCGTTCTGCAGTCGCTTGATGTAGACAAAACCAAACAACGCCCCACCTATATGCGCAATACTGCCCCCCGCGTTGAGCCCCGCAATTGCCATCACATCGATGACAATAAATGCCAAAGCCAGGTACTTCAGCTTCACGCTGCCGAAAAAGAGCATACGGATGGTATAATCCGGCAGCAACGTCGCCGTAGCAAACACAATCGCGCTCACGCAGGCGGAAGAACCGATCATCACCGTTATTGGAGCCTCGCTCCGGAACACCGGAACAAGGTTGTATATCAACAGGTAGAGCACGCCCCCAACCAAGCCTCCAGCAAGGTAAACGAAGGTGAATTGCCGTTTTTTAAGAAAGTCGAGAAAAATGATGCCCAGCCAAAACAGCCAGAGCATGTTGAATAGGACGTGGAATAACCCCTGTTGGGTAAACATGTAGGTGGCTAAAGTCCACGGTTTGTATAACCACATGGAAACCGACGCAGGCAGCTGTAGCCATGGCATTACATAGCTGGATAACGGAACATCGGTAAAGCCAAGTGCAGAAATCAGCGATAAAAGGCCGAGCGCCACAAAAACCAGGATATTTATACCAATAAACAGGAACAATGGATTCCCTGAACGGAAAGCCTTATGCCATAAATCGCCAACCCATGACTTTTTCATCGCTACGCTTCCTGTATACCTACCTGATAACAGTTGCTAATATATGAATTTTTTTTAAACCTGCGCTCACCGTTATCGTTACCAATAATTAGGACGCTTCACGCCCCAAAGCTTAATCAACAAAAACCCAAACAACGCGCCGCCAATGTGTGCAAAATGCGCGACGGAAGACCCGGTACGCGACACGCCCAGAAACAGTTCGATAAGTATCATTACCGGGATAAAATATTTGGCCTTGATGGGTACCGGTAAAAAAATAAGCATCAATGGCGTATTGGGAAACAGGTATCCGAATGCAATTAACAGACCGTATATTGCGCCCGAAGCAC
>NZ_DATMFT010000028.1:0-12263 GCF_035556095.1 Parapedobacter sp.
TTCAATGCTGCGGGTGAGGCGACAGGATGCCCGGAAATCAGTTTTACGACAGTTGCACGTCCGGAACCCCCGCAAGCGGATGATCAGCAATTTTGCCCTCCGGCTACTGTGGCAGATTTGATCGCCGTAGGAACGGATATCCGCTGGTACGGTCAGGCCACCGGAGGTTCACCACTGTCTGCCACAACCGCACTGTCCACGGGAACATACTATGCTACCCAAACGGTTGGAGGTCTGAAAAGCGATCGCCGTACGGTAACCGTAGCCGTTGAATCTCCTGTCGCACCGCAGTTCAACAGCGACATTACCGGCTGTGGCAGCTTGACTGTCGCAGACTTGGAAGATGTAGGGACAGGACTTCGCTGGTACAATCAAGTTACCGGAGGTACAGCATTGTCGCCCACGACGGCACTATCCAGCGGAACATATTATGCATCCCGTGTTTCGGGTACTTGTGAGAGCGATCGGACCGCTGTACAAGTGATGATCAGTGTCACACCCGTGCCCGATGTTCCCGATCAGACCTTTGTAGCCGGAAGTACTTTTGCAGATCTAAATGTCATCGGACAAAATTTACGGTGGTACATGGAGCCAAGTGGAAGCACGCCGTTTGACCCACAAACGGTCGTCAACAATGGGACGTATTATGTGTCGCAGACGATAGATGGCTGTAAGTCGGATCGAGTTATTGTACAGATCAATATCGCATCGGCCCCCGGCTGCGCGACAAACATAATGCCTGCCAATAATGCCACGGATGTGCCGGTGGATGCTGACATCACGTGGGATGCCGCTGCCGGCGCGGATGGTTACCGTGTTTTTATCGGAACCTCCTTCGGCGACACAGATGTAGTGGACGGAGTGGAAGTGACCGGCACAACATTCAGCTTAGCGAGCGGTTGGGATGAAAATACCACGTATTATGTCACTGTGATTCCGTTCAATGCCGTAGCCGAAGCGACGGGTTGCGTAGCGGTTAGTTTCACTACGGAGGAATTGGAGACAGTACCGCCCGTTCCCGAATGTACCACTATTATCCGCCCACAAGATGGTGAGCGCAGTAGTACGCTAGGCGATGGAATCGCTTGGGTTACCGTGGATGGAGCGGATGGTTATCGTGTTTCCATTGGTACGACGCCCGGCGGTACAGATGTAGTGAACAATGTGTTGGTAACAGGAACAACGTTTACCCCTATAGTAGATTTCGTGGAAAATACGCCTTACTTCCTGTCGGTCATCCCGTTCAATGCCGCAGGCGAAGCTGCCGGATGCGCAACGCTCCGTTTTGTGATTATACCCGACACACTTCCCGAGTCGGAGCACAACATCAAAAGAACGAAATACGGTATATCCCCAAATGGCGACGGTATCAATGATTTTTGGGAAATCGATGGTGTCGAACACTATCCAGACAACATGGTATCTATATACAATCGCTGGGGTGACCTGGTATTTCAGCTCAAAAATTACGATAACCAATCCCGGGTATTCAATGGTAATGCCAATAAATTGAATCGGTTGGGTGGAGGTATGTTGCCTTCAGGCACTTACTTTTTTGCCATTCAATACCGAGACAGCCAAGAAACGAAAAAAGTAGAGGGGATGTTAGTCATTAAACGTTAATATGGGAATCAGAAACAATTCTATCATTATCGCGGTAACGGCTTTTTGGTTTTTTGGCGTTCCAAAGCTTGTCTTTGGTCAACAGACCCCGCTATTCGCATCGTACAATTACGACCCGTTTGTCATCAATTCCGCTTATGCCGGAATGGCAAAAGGATCGGTCATCAGCATGAACCATAATCGGTATACGCGCAATATTGAGGGCACGCCACGTAGTTCGTCGATGAGTTTCCACACCCCTCTTGCTAAAGATAAAATGGGACTGGGGGCCGCGATTATTGATGACCGCATCGGTGTGACGGCTGCTACAACGGCTGTTTTGGCTTATTCGTATAAGATTTATTTTGACCATACACCGAACCGCCCGTATTGGGCGGTTTACGATCAAAATGTATTCTCTTTTGGTATGACGGCGGGGGTGCAACGGCTCCACGAGAATCTATTGGATCTCGGTGTGGCGGGCGACCCCGAATTTGCCAATAATCTCTCAGAAACCATTCCCATAATCGGCGCCGGTATCTTGTACAACCGTGTCGGTTTCTATATGGGGCTATCTATTCCTAATTTGCTTGGCGACCGTTTGGCATCCCGGAATGACTTGGATATTTCGACTCCGGTATATGGTTATTTTGGTTATCGTTTTTTCACCGATCTCTACCAAGAAAACATGGTTACACCGAGCATATTGTTGAAATATGAGCAAGGAGCGCCTATGCAAATCGATATGAACCTGTCAGCGCACATTAGCGGAAAGTTTGAAGTAGGGGCGGGATACCGCAGCAGCTCGTCCATGAACTTTTTGACGGGGTTTTATCCGCTTGAGCAATTACGGATTGTATACTACTACAGCGTTGGGCTCAAACCGGTATTGGGAAATAACCACGGGCTTTCCTTGTCTTATGCTTTCGGATACGACTAGATATCGGTGGCTGCTGTTCAAGCCCCGACTCAGTTTGTTTTACACTCCCGACTCAAGTCGTTGTTTACCTCGCGCTTACCTTTTCCTTACCAGTTGCTTACCAAAGCCTTAGTCTTCGCTTACTTCTTTACCAAAGGAGTAAACAAATGGTATATAAGGGGTAAACGAAAAGTATGGGGATAGCCATCAAAACGGTGGGCGAAGTGTAAAGGAGGTGTAAGCCGAGTGGCTGCGTATCCATCCAAGGCAGGCTTGGTGTTCCAGGAGAAAGCATGGTCGTGCCGATAAATATCGAGATTACGCTGATTCCGTACGGTTGCACCACGTTGCGCGTGTCGGAATTTCCTTTGGTACAATAAGGATAGACAATTGCCCTTTTTGCATATCTTCGATATTTGGTGCGAAATTGGATAGAGAAAGCCAAATGGTATCATGAAATTATTCTACATCGTCCTATCGTTATTTTTCCTTTCGCCATGTTTGGTTGTGCACGCGCAGCGCATTTCGGATTCTACCGCAGTGGCACTTGAAAAGTTTGAACAACTGCAGCTACAAAATAAGTCTCAGGAAGCGCTGAATATATTGGAAGAAGCGATACGCGTAACTGTCTCGCCTGATGACCTGTCGTATCTGTATGCCTATCAAAGCGGGTTGTACACCTCGATGGATAGCCTGTTAAACGGAAAGCGGTTGCTTGACCTTAGCTTGGAAAATGCCGAGAAATCGAACCAAAATACCTCAAAGGCTGTTGCTTATCGCGCGAAGGCTTTCCTCAACAATATCCTTAATCTACCGGATGCGGTGGTGGAGGATGCACTTACCGGCCTACGATACCTGAATCAAGGTGATGAAGATCCAATTACGGCATATCACCTTAATTACCTTCTTTATAGCGTGTACAGTAAATGGAACGATGAGGAGAAGATGGAAAAGTACATCCGAACCTGTGAAGCATACGCAATCAAGGCGGGTAATCAGAATCTACGTGCCAATGTCAGCAATGGGATTTCCAGCATGTATTTGACCAGGTACAGGAAAAGTCGCCAAAAGGAGGCGTTAGATAGTAGTTTCCATTACTTGAACAATGCGTTAGCTATTTACCAGGCGCATCCCAAAAAAGTAAGCGGTAATACGGCTGTCATTACCTTTGTTAACTTGGCTAATTATTATTTGGATTTTTCTTCCGAAAATGTTGCGGCACGTAAGCAACATGCATTTAAGTACCTGGAATTTGCTGAGGAGAAGCTACGTAACAAGGAAGCCAGTACCGAAAAGTGGATCAATGTATTTGGCATCAGGAGTGGCTTTGCCAAGAAGGACGGCGATCTCGCTCTTGCTGAGCAATATCTACAACAAGGACTCAGCCAACTCATGGGTGACTCCGGAAATCATTTCAGGCTCGAATACTTGGTCAATAAAGACCTATCGGAGATTGCACAGAAAAAAAATAATCTCAGATCGGCTTTAGCCTACCAGCAGCGGGCGGAGGAATTGTTGCGCAAATCATTTGACGAGCAACAGTTGCTAAACGCCCAAAAACTGGAAATCCAATATGAAACGGAAAAGAAAGATCAGCAACTGAAACTGCTGGATGCTCGTTCCGAATTTCAGAAACGCCAAAATTACTTGTACGGGGGAATTGCCATTGCATTGCTGTTTGGAGTTGTTTTTATGTTTATATCCTACAATTTTAGATTACGGTATTCCATCGAGCGCGAACAGAAGCTGCAACAGGAGAAAGCGGAGGCCGAACGCCAGATGATTTTGCAGATCCGATTGGGAGCGGAGGAACAAGCACGACTGAAAGCCGAACAGGAACTGTTGGATTTAAAACGCCAGCAATTGGAAAAAGAAACGTTGACCAATTCGCTGATTATCGAACATAAGAACGATATGCTGAAGCAGATCCAGGATAAAATCCGGAAAGGAGACACAGGGAATATTCAAAAGTTATTGAAAGAAGAAATGCTGGTGCGTACCGATTTTGAGGATATCAAAATGCAGATACAAGAGCTGCACCCCAATTTCTTTAGTCGCCTTTCAGAAAAAGCCCAGCAAAAGCTGACAACACTCGATTTGAAGTATTGCGCATACCTTTACCTTAAAATGACAACCAAACAAATCGCACAAGTGCTTCACGTGGCACCCCAAAGTGTACGAATGTTTAAATACCGGTTGAAACAGAAGTTCGGATTGGATAAAGACTTGGATTTGGAAGAATTTCTGCAGCGTCTCGGCTAGCGTTTTTGTGCCTAAAATGGAGTCGCATTTAATTTCGTGCCATTTATAGCTGGCCCAGCGCTGTCAATGAAATGTTCGATGATCAAACGGTGTTGAGGCATTAGTGAATTCATGGATGTTTGGATTATTTTTCTTTTTGTTGTGGAATATCAGGGACAATTGCATCTGTCCTTTATTTATAGTTAAAATGTTTTGACTAATTTTAATGAAATTCTGAAACAACAAATACCAAAAATCCTAAAATTATGAACGTTAACACCTGGTTATCTACGATCATTCTTGTTTTATTCTCCCAGGGGATAAATGCACAAGAAATAATTAATGCCAAGAAGCTCGGGAAAATGGACGGAGCGCCTTTTAGAAATCTGGAAGAGGTAAACGCGATGGTGTTTAGACCCGCAGGGTATGATACCGTCATGAACCCGAAACTGCCGGATTCGTTGAGTAGCTTGGTAATGCTTTCGAAAGAGGAAGTTGCTGAAATGAATGAAAAGCGCCGTCTTTTTAATCCCTATTTGGTTTTCGGTGATCCTATTGAGCTAAGGAAGGGTGATGTTTTTGTTAGTTTTTCGAGGTCGTGGATCAGATTAAGTTCTTATTACCAATATAATAACGATACCAGTTCGATAGAAACGTACCGGCAAAAGGTTAATCAAAATATGGTGGGCAAAAATATGATCGGATATAACCAGAATTTTGAGCTTTTGGAAGATGTAAAAGGTGTTCCCAGGGAACTGATCAATGCAGATACGGTTTTTATCTACGATACGAAATCAACATTCAAATTTAAGGATACAATTGGTAACTATGGCTCTTTGGTTGTGCACCTCGTTAAGTTTGATCTTGGATACGTAAGCCTCCGGTACTACTATCCGTTGGATAAACGAAAAAAGGCCCTCGAAGAAGTCAATAACACGTGGGGAATCATACAGTTTAAACCGGATAATGAATTTACACATCCTATTCAAGAGGGCCGGATTCCTGCAAGAAAAGAGCCTGATCTGTATCTGGGCAAATTTTCATTTTTGAACAATCCGGAGCAGGTTAGCAGGGAACATAAACAATATGAACGGCGGAAATTGAGCGGTAGAGCAAATGTAATGGCTATGGAAGCCGGCCGCTTAGCACAGTCGGGAGATTTTGATCAAGCGAAGCACAAACTTTTTGAGACGTTGACGATCGATTCGAATAATGTGATTGCATACCGGCATCTGGTGTTGCTATCCATGGATGAGAATGACGAAGATGGGACCTGGAAATACTGGCATAGATTGATGGAAAGAGACTCCGCCAATACAGAGACCTGGTTTCTAAAAGGCCTGGCAGAAAAGAAATACGGGGAATTGGATAGTGCCACAAAAACGTTTGAGACGATTATAAAGGAAAAAGATTCGTTGCACTTCAGGAGCTTTGTCGAACTGGCATTCATTGCCGCGCTGAAAGGAGCGAAAGATTCCGCGGATTTAAATTTCAATCAGGCAATCAACATCTTTAATGCCGAGGGAGAAAAATCCTTACGGAAAGAAAGCCATCGCATATTTAATATCAATGATTTGTTCAAGGTAAGGTTGGCTTACGCCAAGTTCTTGAATGCCAATTTTGCGTTCGAGAAAAGCAGGATGTTATTCGAACAGACCCTTATAGACGAAGAGATGGCTATCGAAGCAGTAAAAAAAGGTGAAAGACAGCGTATTTATGGAAAACTTACTCCTGCAAGCCTCGGAGAGCTAAATTTTATGCTCGCTGTTTCCTATGCCGGACTGATGGATGAACCCAATACCCGGTTGTATCTGGAGAAAGCAAAGAGCCTTGGAAAGATATTGCCTGAAGAATTGGAAGGATTTTTAGCTAATTAGCATATACGTTCTCAGGCATGTCATTTAGATAATTTTCCTATTTTTAGCTTCAATTACAAGGCTAAAAAATCACGATATGATCAGAGCGATTAGATATTTGTTGGCATGCTGGGTGCTTATTGGCGCAGTGACAAGCTCTTTTTCGGAGACAGTTGACACGTTGCATTATACGGATGCCCGCCAGCTCACGCTCATAGGCAAACCATTGCCTGACGGACCATTCTTCCATCGTGTGGATACGGCAGGCTTTCCCGAAATACCAGCCACGGTAAAACGCTTGCTAACCCATTCGGCAGGATTGGCCGTCAGTTTCCGTACAAATAGTACTAAAATCGCTGCGAGATGGTGTACGAGTGCACGGAAACCAGGAAATAACATGACAGCCATTGCCTTTGAGGGGCTTGACCTGTATATTAAACGGGATGGGCAATGGCAATATGCTGGGGTAGCGCGCCCGACAACAAACGAGTGCAACGAGTATACACTGGTGGCAAACATGGAGGCTGGCGATAAAGAATGTTTGATGTACCTCCCGTTGTATGACGAAACCATTTCTTTGCAAATCGGCGTGGAAGCAGATGCCGATATCTCAGCTAAGGCCAATCCGTTTAAGAAGAACATCCTTATTTACGGTTCAAGCATCGTACATGGTGCGTCGGCCAGTCGCCCAGGCTTGGCTTACCCGGCCAGGCTCTCTCGGGAGACAGGATATCACTTCTTGAATTTAGGAGTGAGTGGTAATGCAAAGATGGAACCGGAAGTGGCAGATATGATTGCCCACATGAACATGGATGCGTTCATCTTGGACTGCGTACCCAATTCCTCGCCAGCCCAAGTGACAGAGCGCACAGCCAACCTAGTAAAGACCATCCGCGCTAAGCATCCCAATGTACCTATTATTGCGGTGCAAAGTATTGTCCGGGAAGGTGGCAATTTCGACCGTTCGATAGCTGAACGGGTCGATGCGCAAAATGCCAATTTCAAACATGAAATTGACCAGCTGCAACAGGATGTTGACGACCTCCACCTCATCACGGCAGATGGTTTACTGGGCGATGACCATGAGGGGACAACCGACGGTACACATCCCAATGATCTTGGTTTCGACCGGATGTTACAAAAAATACGACCAGCTGTTTTAAAGATATTAAAGCAGCACGGAATCTAATCTGCGGAAGGTTAGCTACCGTTATTCGACGATGGATGCGTGGTCGTTTAAAAAGTGGGATAAATCGGTTACATTTGACCGGTTTTTCAGTGGGGCAGCAGTATGCTAAAGGTGGTCCATTTACGTATGGAAACAATAGATTGTTCAAGCCGCTTCGCTATTGCTAGCAAATGAATTGCGAAACATTCATTGATGCCATGGTAGAACAAGCGATAAATCAACAGCCATTCTAATGAAGAAAGAAAGTACGGCACGGCAGCTTTCCGGCGTAAAGGAAATTGCGAGAAGAGCGAATGTTTCCATAGCGACGGTGGATCGCGTGATTCATAACCGGAAGGGGGTGTCTGAGACGACCCGACAGAAAATCAACGAGATCATCAAAGAAATCGGTTTCCAACCAAACATCCTAGCGAGTAGATTGGCTTCGAAAAAGACCAATCGATTTGCCGTCCTTATTCCCAACGCAAAGGAGACCGATTATTGGGCAGCTCCGCGTAAAGGTGTGGAACGGGCATATAACGAAATCAAACAGTATGGTATCCAATTGGAACTGTTTCTCTTCGACCTCAATGACAAGCAGTCGTTTGAAAAGCAGGCAAAAGCGATTTTAGATGGTGCGTTCCACGGCGTGGTACTTGCTCCGTCTTTCGTTGATGAGGCACGCAAGTTTACCGCAGTGTGTGAGTCGAGGAAGCTGCCCTGTGTATTTATCAACTCAGACATACCCGATGCAAAAGGACTTGCCTATATCGGCCCGCATCTTTTCAGGAGTGGCTATTTGGCCGGGCAACTGGTGCGGTTCGGGTTGAAGCACGGAAAGGTACTCGTTGTCAATATCTCTAAAGAGATCGATGCCTACCATCACCTGCTGCGGAAGGAAGAGGGTTTTCGCGCCTATACAAACGCAACGAATACGGAAAGTGCCCGTATCCAAATTGAGAAAATAGACATCACCAATACCACAGATAGGGCGGTTGGTGAAGCGCTAAGGGATTGTTTAAAGCAACACCCTGACATAGCCGCATTTTTCGTAACCAATTCACGGGTACGGAGTGTAGCTAAATACCTTCGTAAACAATCGGCTGCACACCATATCCTCGTGGGGTATGACCTGATAGCTGAGAATGTGGGTTACTTAAAAGACGGTACAATCGATTTCCTGATTGGCCAGAAACCAGAAGAACAGGGGTATGCGGGGATTACCACACTGTTTCAGCATGTGATTGTTGGCGGCCCGGTAACCAAAGAGCAATATATGCCCATCGATATCATCACGAGCGAAAACGTAGAATTCTATAAAAATTGAACTGCATGTAATCGCTAAATGATCGCCCAGAATATTTTTATCAAATAATTTGGAAGTGAAAAATATAATCGCGTACTTAGCGGGTACGTTACCGTAAAGACAATTATAAGCAATAGTAAAACCAAGTGCGAAAGGAAAAAAATATTGAACAGTTTATTGTTTTAGATTATTACGTGTACGTACACGTTAGTATGTGACGGAAGTTTTTTCGGTATTGTACGGATCCAAAAGGATAGCAAACGCGTAAAATAAGCACATAGCGAAGCCATTGCTACGAGGATAATGAATAACAAGAAGCTTAACGAACATTCTAAACAAATAACACCATGAAATCAAACAGAAGAGGATTTATAAAGGCCGCTGCCTTATCGGGCGTCGGTTTGACGATAGCCGGTTTGGACGTATTCGGCCGTAGCAACCCAACGCCGGGGGCAACGGGTAAGCGGGTCGGAATCATTGGGCTAGATACATCTCACAGCGTAGCATTTACGAAAGCACTGAACGCGGCCGATCCCGATACGAAACTAAAGGGGTATAAAGTTGTGGCAGCCTACCCTTACGGCAGTCGTACCATCGAAAGTAGTGCAAAACGCATACCTGGCTATATAGATGATGTAAAAGAGTATGGCGTAGCGATTGTGGATTCGATTGATGTGTTACTGGCACAGGTGGATGTCGTGCTGTTGGAAACCAATGATGGGAGGCTGCATCTGGAGCAGGCGCTGCCCGTGATTAAAGCGGGCAAACGACTGTTTGTCGACAAGCCAATCGCAGCGTCTCTTGCCGATGCACAGGCAATTTTTGCCGCTGCCGCACAGCATGGTGTACCGGTGTTCTCGTCGTCGTCGCTGCGGTATACAGATAACACAGCCGCTATCCGTTCAGGTGAATTGGTTGGGAAAGTCACCGGCGCCGATACATTTAGTCCTGCCGTCATCGAGCCAACGCATCCGGATTTGTTTTGGTATGGTATCCACGGCGTAGAGATGCTATATGCCGTCATGGGTACGGGTTGTGTTAGCGTATCACGCACGCACAACGAGGGTACTGACATTGTAGTGGGTACTTGGCATGATGGGCGTATCGGGACATTTCGCGGTATACGTACCGGCCACCAGGGCTATGGTGGAATCGCTCATGGTGAAAAGGGCCACGTAGCTATTTCGAAACATGAGGGATACACGTCGCTTCTTTATAAAATCATTGAATTTTTCGAAACGGGTGTATCACCTGTGGATTCCCTAGAGACATTGGAAATCTTTGCCTTTATGGCTGCTGCCGACGAAAGCAAACGACAAGGGGGAAAAACCGTGAAATTAAAACAAATGGGTTAGTATTCGCGCAATCGAAAATATAATGGATAGACTTTTTTCTAAAGGACAATAGCTAAAAAACACCCCCAGGGTAACGGTGGGCGCCTACAGCGATATGAATCAAAACGTAATAAAGAATCACAACTACATGAAAAAGTTATTTACCGCAAGCTTTTTTCACCTAGTTTTTGGATGTTTTGCGATTGGTGTATTTGCCCAGCAACAACCCCGGGAAAAAGTGCATATCTACGTTTTAATGGGGCAGTCGAATATGGCGGGCCGGGGTAAGGTGACTGATTACTACGCGACATATGGCCATCCGAGGGTCATCGCGCTCGATCAAGCTGGAGAATGGGTCCCCGCCAAACACCCACTTCATTTCGATAAGCCCAAAATGGCCGGTGTCGGGCCGGGGCTGACGTTTGGAATGGCCATGGCCGACGCTGATCCCGATGTCATCATCGGATTAGTTCCCTGTGCCGTGGGAGGTACGCCGATTGCCAAGTGGGCGCCCGGTGCTTATGATCAAAAGACACATACCCATCCGTATGATGATGCCGCGGTGAGGATACACAAAGCGATGGAAACCGGCGTGATTAAGGGAATCATCTGGCATCAAGGTGAAGGAGACAGCAATCCAACGTCGGCAAGTGTATATCTGGAAAAGCTGGAAACACTGATTGGTCGCGTTCGTACACTGGTAGGCAACCCCAATTTGCCAGTTGTAGCGGGCCAGTTGGCGAGATACCGTGAGGGTTACCAACTGATCAATCGGGAACTGGTGAAGCTCCCCGATTCGGTACCCCACACCGCGGTCGTGTCCTCGGAAGGATTGTGGCATCTGGGCGACGGCACCCATTTCGACAGCCCGTCGGCTTCGGAGTTCGGTCGACGTTTTGCCCAAGGAATGCTTGCCTTACAGCACACTCCGGTTACAAATGAACACATTTCATCCGTCCCACCGGCGCCATCACCTACAGCGGTGGATCCGAGCGAGGGTTGGGAGTCTTTATTTGTGGGAAATGACCCGAACGTGAGGTGGCGAAGCGTCGGTGGCGACCGTTTTCCAGACGAAGGGTGGCTGGCCGAAGCCGGTATGCTCACCGTTCAGCCAGGGCGGAATGGAAAGGACATCATGACACGGGAGCAGTTTTCAAACTTCGAGCTGCAACTGGAGTTTATGCTGAGCGATTCAGCCAATACCGGAATCAAGTATTTCGTAGCGCCGTTGGAAAATGCAAAAGGTGAAACGGTACTGAATGGCCCGGAATATCAACTGATCGATGATTTCAAGCACGAATCAGTTATCGACAACAAAAGTCCCGAAACCAGTACAGGGTCGCTTTACCTGTTATTTGCACCCGAAAATAAGATTTTGCATAAAGCAGGCGAGTGGAATCACGCAAAGATCGTGGCAAACGGCACAACTGTGGAACATTGGCTCAATGGGCAGCGTATACTTCGTTACGAGAGGGGGTCTGATATATTCCGCCAACGGGTTGGTCGGACGAAATTCAATGAATACCAAGCCGGTTACGGTGAGGCCGAATTCGGACATATCCTCCTTCAGGATCACGGAGATCAGGCGTCTTTCAGGAACATTCGAATAAGGCGGTTGAAGTAGAGATCCGTTTTTAGATTACGAACGGGGTATGTTTAACTGATATCGAAGATTAAATGATAAACAGCGTATATGAAACCATCATGATTTTCAAAATCACACAGCGGAATGACTAAACGGCTTCAGCCATCTTGAATGCCGTTGAAGTCAAACACAAATGAAAAATCATGATAGCTTCATCACCATTAAAACCGCCGAAGGCAGCATGAATGCCTT
>NZ_DATMFT010000029.1:0-247012 GCF_035556095.1 Parapedobacter sp.
GGCTTATCGGCGATATCCAGCGGTCGGGTGGTGAGCGAGCCGCCCAACGGTTTATCATCAGCAATTGCCAACAGGCATCCGATATGTTGGAGTTGATGGAACTCTTTTTATGGAGTGGTTGGAAGCGCGAATCGCTGCATATCGATTTCGTCCCGTTGTTCGAAACGGTAGACGACCTAAAGCGTGCCGCTTCAGTAATGGAGACCTTATATACGCATACCCCTTATGCGGCCCACCTGAAGAGGCGGGGTAATAAGCAAACCATTATGTTGGGTTTTTCAGACAGCACGAAAGATGGTGGCTATCTCATGGCCAATTGGTCGATTTACAAAGCCAAAATTGAGCTTACGGCCATGGCGCGCAAATACGATGTCGATTTAGTGTTTTTTGACGGCCGGGGCGGCCCGCCAGCCCGGGGCGGCGGAAAGACGCAACGTTTCTACGCTTCCATGGGCAAAGAGATTGCCAATGACCATATCCAGCTTACCATACAGGGGCAGACCATCAGCAGCCAATATGGGTCATTGGAAACCGCACAATATAATATTGAGCAATTGCTGCATGCCGGGCTTACCTCGCATATCGAGCAGCGCAGTGGTGATACACTCTCTGACGAGAAGAAAAAGTTGATTGAGTATATGGCGCAGGTAAGTCACGACCAGTTCTTGGCGCTCCGTCACGACCCGCTGTTTCTCAAGTACCTTGAGCGGATGAGCCCACTTAAATTCTTGTCGCAAATCAATATCAGTAGCCGGCCGGTGAAACGCAACTCGGACAGAGAATTGCGTCTCGAGGACCTAAGAGCCATCAGTTTTGTGACTTCCTGGAGTCAATTAAAACAGAATATCCCTGGCTTTTATGGGGTAGGCACTGCGTTGGAGGAAGCCGAAAAGGCTGGTAAATGGGATCAGGTGAAAGAACTCTACGAAACATCGCGGATGTTCCAGACCATTATCGACAACTGCATGATGTCCATGTCCAAGTCTAATTTCGAATTGACGTCCTACATACAATACGATGAAGTTTTCGGGGATTTCTGGAAGAAAATGCGCGATGAATTCGAGCGTACCACAAGATACGTACTGAAACTCAGCGGCAGTAAAGTCTTGATGGAGAACTATCCAGTAGAGCGCGAATCCATCGCCATACGCGAGAAAATTGTATTGCCGCTGTTGATAATCCAACACTATGCCATACGGAAGTTACAAGCAGGCGGGCTGGACGATAAAGACAGCGAGGTGTTTTCGAAACTGATTACGCGTACCATATACGGCGTGGTCAACGCCGGAAGGAACTTGGCTTGATGGATGGATGCCTAAAATTTGTTGATGCCTATTGCAATTTTCGCTAAGTTTGTTGCATCGAAAACAATTTATACTGATGAACATAAAAAATAGCTTCTTAGTCGCTGCGTCATTATTAGTTTTGGGCTCTTGTACGAGACATGCCGGGGAGCCGGTACGCAGAGGCACCCTGTATAACAATGAAAGTCATGTAGACACCGAAGGGTATACCTTTTTTAAGCTGGTACACGAAAAAGGCTGGTTTGAGACGCAATTGGCCAAACATATGCAGTCCGGATCGGCGTCTGCAGAAGCCAAAGATTTAGCCCGGATGGTTGTTGAAACGTATGAACCGATTGTTACGGAATTGGAAGGTATTGCAGGCGATTTTTCTGTTGTGTTGTCTGATTCCGCTTTGCCAGGTTTCGCCGTGCCGCATCATTTCGATACCGATACGTTGGGTAACGTTAACAGTGCGGGCTACATTGCGCACGTTCAACACGAGCAGGCGGCTATGCTGGAACAATTCAAACGCTTAAGCCGCAATACGAACAAAGAACTCCAGCATTTCGCCGAGGAAAAAATGCCGGCTGTAAAAGCACTATTCACTGCTGCCGGCGGACAGGAGGAGCACGGGGCACATCATTGATATAATCGAACAAGTGATGCCGAAAAAAAGCATAGTCACGGGTATATTGTCGTATGGGATGTCAGGACGCGTATTCCATGCGCCTTTCATCGACCAAAAGACGCGGTTTGAACTACGTGCTGTTGTGGAACGGAACGAGAAGCGGGCACAGCAGCGTTATCCGAATATCATTAGTTACGATACTGTCAGTGATTTGTTGAATGATGATGCCATCGAGCTTGTTGTTATTAATACGCCAAACAATACGCATGTAGACTATGCCATACAGGCGTTGAATGCAGGCAAACACATTCTCGTCGAGAAACCGTTTGCACCCAGTAGCAAAGAGGCAAAGAAAATCTTCGACCTCGGAAGAAAGTTAGGCAAGCACGTGATGGTTTTTCAAAACCGGAGGTGGGATAGTGATTTCAAACTGCTCAAGCGCGTTGTAGAACGGCAATCGGTGGGCGAACCGATTGAGTTGCATGTCAGATTCGATCGTTACCGTCCGGAGAAGGGCCCAAAGATTTTTAAGGAACTGCCTATTCCCGCAAGTGGCGTATTGTATGATTTGGGGCCGCACCTCCTTGATCAGGTTATCTGTTTATTCGGGAAGCCCACGAAAAGCACGAAAATCTTAACGACCCACCGGCAGGAGTCTGAAGTAGATGACTTTGCTACACTGGTGCTTAGTTACCCCAAAGGATTAACGGTATTTATCCATGCGAGCCTGCTTGTAGCCAACCCGCTTCCGGCCTATGTGCTACACGGTACCAAAGGGTCGTTTCAAAAGGTAAGGGCCGATGTTCAGGAAGATCAGTTACAGGCCGGCATTTCGCCCAAAGATCCTGAATACGGGATAGAGCCTCCGGGCAAGGAAGGATTGATTACCGTTATGAAACCCAATGGTGACCGGGAAATTCGCTACCGAGAGGCGCTGAAGGGCGACTATAACGACCTGTTTAATGCCGTATATGCGCAGATACGTCGGGACGAGCCTTTCCCTGTAAAAGAAGAGGAAATCCGCTGGCAGCTGGAAATCCTTGAACAACAAGCTTGGAATGGTTAATGATAAAGTATTACCGGGTGGTCACCCGCCGCGGCAAGTGTAGTAAGCCTATTTCAATACGATGTTTGGTTACGGTGAATTAATACACCTTTAACATTAACAAAACGTTGCGTTGCTATTATTGGCCGAGTAACTTATCGCGGCCACATGATAGCAATGGTGAAGCATAAATATCCCCTTATAAACCGTGAAATAAGCTGGTTATATTTTAACGAGCGGGTGCTCCAAGAGGCGGCTGATAAAACGGTGCCACTCATTGAGCGACTGCGGTTTTTGGCTATTTTTTCATCCAATTTGGATGAGTTTTACCGCGTTAGGGTGGCCACGCTCAATCGCTTGGTAGATATCAACAGCAAAACCAAAACCATGCTCGGCTTCAACCCCAAGAAAGTCCTCAATGAAATAAAGGACATTGTGGTACGGCTCGAAAAGCGGTTTGACTACCTCTATGAGCAGGAAATCATCAAAGAACTCGAAGCCCAGAAAATATTTATCATTAATGAGCAACAGTTGAATGTCGGGCGTGGCACCTATGTACGTGAATATTTCCGGCGTCAAGTGCTATCTGCCCTGGTGCCCATTATGTTGGAAGAAGCAGATGCCGCAAAGCCTTTTCCGGAACTGAAGGACAGACACACGTATTTTATCGTTAAGCTAACGTTCCGGAAGAAAGTGAAGTACGCGCTCGTAGAGATTCCAAGCGCGGTTATTTCGCGTTTTCTTATACTGCCCGAAAATAATGGTTTGAAGTTTATTATCCTGTTAGACGACATTATCCGGTATTGCCTCGACGATTTGTTTTTCATTTTCGATCCGGATACAATTGCGGCCTACAGCATCCAGCTTACGCGTGACGCTGAGCTGGACATCGACCCCAATATGAGTGAGAAATTTGTTGATGCGCTGATGCACAGCCTGCAACGCCGGGACAAGGGGCGCCCAATGCGCTTGTTGTATGATAGCGACATGCCGCTTGATACCTTAAATTATTTGGTCGGCCACATGCAGTTGGACCCAGATGCGGTGATTCCCAGTGGCCGGTACCACAACTTCAGGGATTTCATCGATTTCCCCAATGTTGGCGGCGCCGAATTGGAGTACCCACCCATGCCGCAACTACGGGTCAACGAGTTAAACCTGGGGCGTAGTATATTTAGCCAAATGGCACAACGTGACTATCTGGTTAGCCTGCCGTATCAATCGTTCGATTATATCGTGCACTTTTTGCGTGAGGCCGCCATTGATCCCAAGGTGCAGGAAATCAATATCTGCCTTTATCGGTTGGCTGAGAATTCGAGTGTTATCAATGCGTTGATCAACGCAGCGCAAAATGGCAAGGTCGTCAATTGCCTGATTGAATTGAAAGCACGATTTGATGAAGAAGCCAATATCTATTGGCGTAACAAGTTGGAAGACGGAGGGGTCAATGTGAATATCGGCGTGGTGCAATACAAAGTACACGCCAAGGTGTGCCTTGTTACGCGCCGTGAAAAAAACGGATTGGTCTATTACGCAAATTTGGCAACGGGAAATTTCAACGAAAAAACCGCCAAAAGCTATTGTGATCACAGTCTGTTTACCGTGAATCCAGCGATCACCAAAGACCTGAAACGCCTTTTCAAAGGGTTGGAGAAACAGGTTTTCCGTCGTGACTACGGATCGATTATCGCATCGCCGTTAGAAACGCGTTCCCGATTATATCAGCTCATTGCCAATGAAATCGAAGTAGCTAAATCTGGACAGAAGGCCTATATGATCCTTAAAATGAATAGCCTTTCGGATGAGGAGATGATCGAGAAGCTCTATGAAGCCAATAACGCAGGCGTAACCATCCAACTCATCGTAAGGGGCATGTGTTGCCTGGTGCCGGGGCAAGTGGGTTTCAGCGAGCGGATAACGGTTCGGAGCATTGTAGACCGCTACCTGGAGCATGCGCGGGTCTGGATATTTGGTAATGGCGGCGATGAGTTGATTTACCTGTCGTCTGCCGACTTGATGACGCGCAATATCGATCGTCGGGTAGAGGTGGCCTTTCCGATTATCGATGCCCGCATCCGAAAGGAAATCCGCGACATCATCAACATCCAACTACGGGACAACACCAAAGCGCGCGAAATCAACCGATTAAACAACAACAGGTATATCGGTGCGAAGCGTAAAATTAAACATCGCGCCCAGGAAGATATTTACAATTACCTGAAATATAAATCTTAACAAACGTGAGATACGCAGCAATAGACATTGGATCCAACGCAGTGCGGCTTTTGATCGCCGATATTATCAGAAACGACGACATCGTATCGTTCAAGAAGAATACGCTGGTACGGGTACCCCTGCGACTGGGTGATGACGCTTTTATCGACCGTCGCATATCCGAGTCGAAAGCCGAGGATTTGGTGAAGACGATGGCCGCATTCCGAAACCTGATGGATGTGTACAAAGTGAGCGATTACATGGCTTGTGCCACATCTGCTATGCGTGAAGCGGCTAATGGCGACTCGCTGCTACACAAGATTAGCGATGTTGGCGTAGATCTACGGATTATCGACGGTAGCGAAGAGGCCAAGATTATCTACAACAGCCACATCGAGCAGCACCTTAATAGTAACAAAGCATACTTGTATATCGATGTAGGTGGCGGCAGTACCGAAGTGTCTGTGTTTGCTGACACCAAGTTGATTGCGTCGGCATCATTCAATATCGGCACCATCCGTATATTAGATAACCAAGACAGTGAGGAGACCTGGGACGAAATGCGAACGTGGGTAAAAGATCATACACGCGGATTTAAGGCGGTGTATGGTATCGGTACGGGTGGTAATATCAATAAACTTTCGCGGCTTGCAAACAACAATAAAGAAGATAAGCCCATTTCCTTTGCCAAACTGAAGTCGTTGTACGAATATTTGAGTTCCTTTTCGCTGAAAGACCGCATCAATGTGCTCGGACTCAACCAAGATCGCGCGGATGTGATTATCCCGGCCTGCGAAATCTTCCTGACCCTCATGAAGTACGGTCATCTACGGCAAATCATTGTTCCGCGTGTGGGCTTGGCGGATGGTATTATCCAAACGCTTATCGATAAAAACGAACATTCGGAATTGCAGTAGAAAAAACACTTTGTATGCAGGTTGCATATAAATACAATTTTATCTAAGTTTGCACCCGTTAACTCCTGCGGAAGTGGCGAAATTGGTAGACGCACCATCTTGAGGGGGTGGCGCCCTACGGGCGTGGCAGTTCGAATCTGCTCTTCCGCACAACCAACATGGATCCCTCTCGCCTTAGGCGAGGGGGTTTTTCATTTTATGGGGGTGCCAAGTTCGTTTGAGTGTGTCCATGAAATGAGAAAATGTAGGCGTGGATTTCCAACGCGAGATTCCTCCGACCGCCTACGTGATAACCAACGTTTGCGGTATACGCCGTCGCCCTCGCGGTTTCCAGCTTCATTCGTGTTGCCTTCCACCGTGATGAAATAGCTGCCTATGCCCCACTCGTCTACAAAGCCCACGTTGCCGATACGTTGCAGGCCTGCGAAGCCAACGTACACACAAACGCATAGAATAGGTTCTTCATTAATCGGATTGCTTTTGTAGAATTCAATTCGTAATTTTGTATAACTAAAAACGAAGATTATGCCTATACAATATCTTTCAGACGCATCCGGAAAACAAACGGCCGTGGTGATTCCTTTGAATGACTGGAATAGGCTTAAATCTAAGTTCCGCGGAATCGAGAAGGTAATCAGTGCCAAAATGCCCGCTTCCAAGCGCACCAAACCATCAGATTTCAGGGGTTCCATTTCTAAAGAAACTGCCAACGATATCAATCGCTATATTGATGAATCCAAGAAGGAATGGGAGAACGATACCTTTTAGATTCAAATACCATCATCGATTATATCGGCGAACTGATACCTGAAAAAGCTGCGATTGTCCTTGATCGTTTTTTCGATGAAGAATTACATGTATCGGTTATCTCGCGTATTGAGGTATTGGGTTACAACGGCAAAGCCTCCGATATGCGCAAACTGGGTGGCTTCTTGGCGATGGCTATTATCCTTTATGTTGATCAGGATATTGCCGATAAAACCATTGCCATCAGAAAGGCCCACAAAATCAAACTTCCTGACGCCATCATTGCCGCCACAGCACTGGTTTTTGATTTTACGTTAATCAGCCGGAATCTTTCCGATTTCAAAAGGATTACCGGATTGCGCGTGGTGAATCCTTATGAATTATAACGCAAGAGTCGTTATCCTAATTAATTAAACAGCTTTTTTTAAGACTTTGGGGTCAGCTCCGAAATAGGACAAGCTTTGGCTCGGGCAACCGCCCGCGGCCTACTCATTAAAACTGAACCTCCGGGAGTGACGTATGTTATTAAGAAAAGATAAGTGAAGTGTATATCCGTTGTTATCAGGTAATGAAACCTATTTTTGGGAGAACAGTCCTTCAGAGCATTTGAATTTGCAACCCACCTTAAAAATAACCCGGCTAAGTCAAAAATATGTTGTGGAACAAACAGTGTATTCAACTGCAAGGGCATTATGGTTGGTTCCCGCTTGTTTATTATTGTCCGGAGATTCTAGTAATTATGAAAAGACCTGCAGTCTAGCATGCTCCGTTACACACTTCCCCCAAGGGGTCAGCATCCGCCGTTATGGCATGCCCGTACGCAGCGTAAAGGCAGGTGGGTGCGCACTAACTATAAGCTATCAGATTTGAAACCGATTAATTTGTAAATAAGTCAGAATATTCCAGATTCTCTTCTAAATATAATTTCATCTCTCTCATTAGAAAGCTAGAGGGATCATTCACACCACAAAATTTCAATAGAAAGTCTTCTATTGAAATTTTCGTATATTGCTCTGTTTTCATCAATCTTTTGAAAGAATCCGTACCAAACTGTTTAAGGTAGTAATTGGTTACTACCGCTGTAAAAACTGCATGTGGAACCACTTGGTCATCGTAATAATAGAAACTTTCTAAGTCATTTAGAAGATATCTGTTTTTTTGAAGATATGGATAAATTATCTTGATATTTTCTTTTATGGATAACCCTAAACTTCCTCCACATAGAACTGGGATCCTGTAGGCGTTGTAACGTACAATGTGCGCGGCAACAAGATGATGATTAGTGTAGCGAGGGAATTGATAGGGCTTGGTGATTGCCAACCTGTCAATCTCGAGTTTAAGTGGTCGGACAACATGCAGCAAGAAGATCCGTTGGATTGGTATGTAAACGGGGACGTGGCCCCCGGAGGTAGGTTTAATTTTATCGCTATCGAATAACCACAAAACAAAACACTTCCCGGGCTGTTTACCTATCACGAACATTTAAATAAATCCATTATGGCTATTGTAAAAGTAATCGAAGTAATCGCCTCTTCCAACACCAGTTTTGATGATGCCATCCGCAATGCGGTGAGAGAAGTGTCGGCTACCGTTTCCAATATCGACTCGGTCTACGTGAAAGATTTTAAGGTGCATGTTAAAGACGGAGAAGTCACCTCCTACGGGGCAATCTGCAAAGTGGCGTTCCGTGTAGAGCGGGGCGGTAATGCCGCCAACTAAACGGTTCCCTTTTTGCGAATGGCTGCACAACCATATTCGATATCACAATCTATTCTCTTATTGGCGTTGTTTTCGGCCTGCGCCGAGCGGGGTGACACGGCCGGTACGCGTGAACTGGTTACGGTTGCCGAATTTGACAAAAGTATGGCCATCGGGCTGAGTGTGAATACCGAAAATCGCGTCTTCGTTTCGTTTCCCAACGCCGACGGTATTGGCGACATTTCATTAGCGGTGTTGGTGGGCGAAGAATTATCCGCGTACCCTGATAACGAATGGAATACCGATGGTCCGTATGAAGCACATTTCCTACGTATTCAAGATCTATTCGTTGATGCCGACGACAAGTTGTGGGTATTGGATTCCAAGCCCGGGTCAGCCCGCAGTATATTCGGTGATGGTGAAGCGGTTTCAGGTCAATTCAAGTTGGTAAAAATAAATACCCAGTCTGATGAAGTTGAAAGGGTGTATTTATTTGACGATTTGGATAAGTCCACATCCGCGCTGAACGATGTGCGAATCGATGTGGAAAAGAACTTAGCATACCTGTCGGATCCAGGGCAGGCAGCTATCGTTGTACTGGATCTGGCATCAGGCAAAACACGGACGGTTTTGCAAAACACCCCATATACCACCGCAGCCGATCGTACGCTTTGTTTCGATGAGGTAGAAATGCGCAATCGGGACGGAAAGCCATTTTCGTCCCACGTCAATGGCATTGCATTGACGCACGATTTTAAGTATTTCTATTTCAAGCCCATCAGCCATGATAACCTGTTCAGGATAGAAACCCGATATCTTGCGGATACAACGCTTTCCGCGGCGGAACTGTCGGACGCCGTGGAAGACATGGGGTTGGTTGGCGTTACACACGGTTTAATAGCCGACAAAAAAGGCAACATCTACCTCACCACTTCCGAGAGTTATTCCATCTCATACCTGAGTCCAGATGGCGGGTTACATCAACTGGTGCAAGACCGGCGGTTGCTATGGCCGGACTCTTTTGGCATCGGTTCGGATGGATACCTATACGTTACCTGTGCGCAATTGCAACGCTTGCCGCAATGGAACAACGGCGAGGACAAAACGGAGTATCCGTATCGTGCGTTTAAGGTTAAGCTGCCTGAATAGCCCGAAAACGATGACTGATTTCCAAGTTTCCTATTGGTCGTTACTGCTATCCGCACCGCGCGCAGGAACTTTGATTTCTGCCCGCTCTTCGGGGGTCAACGCTTTGAACGCCGCATAGGTATCCATAATATAGAGCCGGAGATCGGATTCGTCAGCAGTGGACAGGAATTCGGCCGAAGGCCGGTATTTCGTCATATATAACTCAAGGTCTTCCCCTTCGAGCGGGGTAACGGCAGTGATGGCCCTCCGGGTGAAGCGGGCATCGATCTGCCTGCGCTCCCTTTCGGCAAGTAATAGCTGATAACGTTGCCGTGCCTGCCGCCCAGCACTGCCAAACCACCTTGAAGGCGAGATGCGTAGCCCGCCGCGGTGCTGCGATACGTCGGTGAACTTTCCTTCTTCCTGTGCCCTTTTTATCTCGGCTTCCAACCGACTGTCCGTCATGGCCTGTATCTGCACCTCGTCGAGCTGAATCGTACTGCCATCGGGCGTAAGGTATACCCGTTTGATACCGAATTCGATAACGACCAACGTATCCGTGCGATAGCCAGGATATTCAAATTGGAGGCGTTGGTTTTTCGTGGTTGCTATGCTGAACGAGCCATCTTCGCCGCTTTCGGTCGACACACCTGTATTCAGGTTTTTTATTTCTACATGGTACAACGGTTCACCACTGCCCAATTCGAGCACCAATCCATTAAGGACGGTATCTTGCGCCCAAGCCGGCACCGTAAATAGGCCGAGGAAAAAAATAACATGCAGTGCCTGCATGATGGGCCTTACTCCGGGTACCAATATCAATCTATTGCACTGCATATTATCATTAACGAATATTAGGCGTTATTGTTCGGGAATCTCCCAGCGGTTATTGTCCGGATTATAGTCCGGATAGACTTTGTCGGGGTCAAGTTCTACCGCAACGATTTTTTCGTCCGTAGGGGCTTCGAATGTCCATTGGGTATTCCGCTCCCATATTTCTACAGGCAGCTTCACGCGATGGACTTTGCCGCTTTCCGTTGTGATATCGATTACCACGGGCATGGGCATCTTTTCAAAGTTTTCTATGGTAATCATTCCATTGATATTCGGGTCACTGGCATCCGGAATCACCATGACAATACCCTGATCGAACCGCCAATTATGTTTGAACCAACCCCGCCAGAACCAATTGAGGTTCTCGCCAGCCACGTTTTCGATCGTACGGAAGAAGTCATCCGGTGTCGGATGTTTATACGCCCAGCGATGCAGGTAGGCTTTGAAAGCGCGGTCGAAGCGTTCAGGGCCGAGGATTTCGTTGCGCAATAG
This sequence comes from Parapedobacter sp., assembly GCF_035556095.1. Lineage (GTDB taxonomy): Bacteria > Bacteroidota > Bacteroidia > Sphingobacteriales > Sphingobacteriaceae > Parapedobacter. The sequence continues at coordinate 10,990 of NZ_DATMFT010000029.1, forward strand.
CGTGAGCCCGAAGCCAGGTTTGAAGTATGCAAGAACGCCGATGTTGCTCTCCTGCATGTTCTGTGGGGTACTCATTACAGGCTCCAAATCCGGCCGGGTCAGAAGCTGTGCCAATCGGTTCGCGTCGCCCATGGCGCGATAATATTCTCCATTATTGAAGGCTTCCGTAGACAAGTCATTGATGAACGTGTTGAACCCTTCATCCATCCAAGCATGGAGCCGCTCGTTGCTGCCGACTATCATCGGGAACCAAATGTGGCCAAACTCGTGGTCGGTAACCCCCCAGAGCCCGCGGGCTTTGGATTTATAGCTGCAGAAAACGATGGCTGGATATTCCATCCCACCAATCTCCGCAGCCACGTTAATCGCTACGGGGTAAGGGTATTCCATCAGCAAGTCGGAATAGAATTCGATGGATGCCTTGGTGTATTCGGTAGAACGTTCCCACGCGTTGCCGCCGTTGCTTTCGACGGGATAAGCCGAAAGGGCCAATGAGCTGTTGCCGCTGGGAAGGTTTATTTTCGCGCCGTCTACAATAAAGGCGGGCGATGAAGCCCAAGCGACGTCATGCGCGTTCTGTAATTTGAATTTCCAGGTGAGTTCTTTCTTGCCTTGCGGCCGTGAGCTGGGCTGGGTCACCTCTTCGGCCGATCGGATGATAACCGTTTCGTCACTTTTTTTGGCTTGTTCTAACCGCTTCACTTGGTCGGCTGTATACACATCTTTCGGGTTGAGCAGTTCGCCTCCCATTACAACGATGTGATTGGCCGGTGCGGTGATTTCCACTTCGTAGTCGCCAAATTCCAAATAGAATTCACCCGGCCCGGTGTAGGGTTGTACATTCCAACCCAAGATATCGTCATAAACGGCCACGCGAGGAAACCATTGTGCAATGGCGAAAATCTTGCCATTCTCGGTTTCCAGCACACTGGTGCGGTCGGCTCCGTGGGTGGGAACGATGTAGGAATAATCGACCGTTATCGTGGTTTGCCCACCATTGGGTTGCAAGGGTTCTGGCAAAAATACCTGCATGCGGGTGTCTGTAATTAGGTGCTCGGCGGCCGTTCCATTACCAAGCTTCACAGATTGGATGTCATACCCGCCGTCGAAATCTGAACGCGCATCGCCGTAGCGGCTCTCGGTAAGTGGCACGATAAGGTGACCACGGCCCTCCTGCGAAAACATATTCTGATCCAACTGCAGCCAAATGAAGTCCAACTCATCCGGGCTGTTGTTCGTGTATTCGAGGGTTACCGTCGCGGTAATCTCATGGGTCTGGTCATCCAGCCGGGCACTGATTTTATAATCAACAGCATTCTGCCAATATTTGGGTCCCGGCATCCCACTCGCCGAACGGTATTCCGTGCCGTTGTTGGTATAAAAAAAAGGGTTGAAGGCTTCGGTGTAATCGTAGTTGTTGTTGGTGGTTTGTGCCCAACCTGTTTGAGGCGAAAGCCCGACCGCCATCACCACGGCGACCATGGCTGCTATTCGTAATTTATTCATCTCGTAATGTAATTGGTCTGTTGTTACTTCAACTTGGCTTCATATGTTGCAGCATCGAAGCCTAAAACGATTCCTGCTGGGCTTTCGATGACGGGCCGCTTGATGACACTGGTCTTTTCTTGCATCAACGCATTTGCCGATGCGGCATCCACAACGGTGCTTTGTACTTCGGGCGAAAGCTGCCGCCATGTGGTACCCCGCTTGTTGACCAAAGGCTCCCACCCGATTTGTGCTTCCCAAGCTTCAAGTTTGTCTAAAGAAACACCTTCTTTCTTGAAATCATGGAACGTATAGGAGATGTTGTTTTCGTCAAGCCAGGTCAAGGCCTTCTTCACTGTATTGCAGTTTTTTATTCCGTAAATGTGCATGATATCCTTTTTTGCTACGAGCAAACATAGCGATAAATACGGTATAACGGTAGTAACTGTCGTGTTAATTTCTGTTAATACAATCGTTATGGCGGGGTCTTACTATTCAGAAAGCTAAAGTCCGGTCGCTAGTTTCAACCAAAATTTCTATCTTCGTACCGATGGATAATTTTATCGTTTCGGCCCGGAAATACCGCCCTGCCACGTTTGATACGGTAGTTGGCCAGCAGCATATTACGGTTACCCTCAAGAATGCGATTAAAAACAAGCAGTTGGCGCAGGCATTTCTGTTTTGTGGCCCGCGAGGGGTGGGCAAAACGACCTGTGCCCGTATTTTGGCCAAGACCATCAACTGCGAGCATTTAGGGGACGACCTGGAGGCCTGTGGGCAGTGCGATAGCTGCAAGTCTTTCCAAAACGGCAATTCCTTCAGTATCCATGAGCTGGATGCGGCATCCAACAATTCGGTCGACGATATCCGTAGCCTGATCGACCAGGTACGTATTCCGCCCCAAACGGGTCGGTATAAAATCTACATCATCGATGAGGTGCATATGCTGTCTCAGCAGGCTTTCAATGCATTTTTGAAGACGCTTGAAGAACCACCTTCCTATGCGATATTCATCTTAGCCACCACGGAAAAGCATAAGATTTTACCCACCATCCTCTCCCGGTGCCAGATTTTTGATTTTAACCGCATCAAGGTGGTCGATATGGCCAACCACCTCGCATCGATAGCGGATAACGAGGGCGTAACGTATGATCGAGACGGACTGCATGTTATTGCCCAGAAAGCGGATGGTGGATTGCGCGATGCATTGTCGATGTTCGATCAGATCGTAAGCTTTTCAAACAAAGAAGTGACCTATCAGGCCGTTATCGACAACCTCAACATCCTGGATTACGAGTACTTCTTTAGGCTTACCGATGCGATTATCCAAGAAGACTCCGCGTCCGCATTGCTTATTTTTGATGAGATATTGGCCCGTGGTTTCGATGGTAGCCATTTTATCGGGGGGCTTGGCTCGCATTTCCGTGATTTACTGGTATCCAAAGAACCCGCTACGTTAAAGCTGCTGGATACGAGCGATACCATCCGTCAGCGTTACTTGCAACAGTCACAACAGGTATCGCCGGGGCTGTTGCTATCTGCGCTCAATATCGCCAACCATTGCGAAGTCAACTACCGCACCAGCAAGAACCAACGTCTGCAAGTAGAGCTGGCACTGTTAAAGATGTGCCACGTTGCTGCGGCAATACAACTGGCCAAAAGCGGTTCCCCACAATCACTCGCAGACGCGGCTGAAAAAAAAAAGCCTACGCTGACGCAGCCGTCAGTTGATGGTCGTCAGCCGATAGTCGATAGTCGTCAGTCATCAGTCAATAGTCATCAGCCGGAACAGGAAACCAAAAAAGCAGATGCTGCCCAACGCCCCGTGGCTGCCGATCACCGGCCGCCGAATGCCGATGCACAGCCCGCCGTGCCCAAAACCCGCTCGTGGGGTAACGTGAAGCTCAGTAATGTTATTCCCGACCTTAACAATATTTTAACAGATAAATCGGTAGATGAAGAAATTACGGACGAGCCTGAGCTGCTTAGTGGGACGGAACGTCAGCCCTTCGATCATGACCTGCTGCTCCAACATTGGCATGCACTAGCGGATAAGCTGAAAGCTGAAAACAAGATCAATCTGTTTACGCTGATGACCGCCAATGCGCCCGAGCTGCAGCCGGACTTCAAGATCGGCGTGGTGATTGAAAATCCCATTCAACAAGATCTGTTAAGTTCTTCTAAAATCGATATCCTGAACGAATTGCGGACCAATCTGCGTAATTTTGCGATAGACCTTGTGCCCATACAGATGAAGAAGGATGCGGTTCGGAAACCTTATACCGCACAAGAAAAATACCAAGCGATGGTTGCCAAGAATCCTACGCTCGATGTGCTTCGGAAAACGTTCAACTTAGGATTGGAGTAAGGGTAGCCGCCATCACAATTACCGCCGCTCCCCAATTTGTTGCCGCCACATGGCATAGTATAGCCCCCGGGCATCCACCAATTCATCATGGGTCCCTGTCTCGGCAATCTTTCCTTTTTCCAATACGATAATCCGGTCGGCGTGCATGATTGTCGACAAACGGTGCGCAATCAACACGGTAATCTGTTCCCGTTCGCCAGAAAGTGCCCTTACCGTTTCGGTGATGGCCTCTTCCGTGAGGGAATCTAGCGCACTGGTAGCTTCATCGAAAATAAGCAATCGGGGATTCCGTATCAACGCCCGGGCTATGGAGATACGCTGTTTTTCACCACCCGATAATTTGAGGCCACCTTCACCCAATACCGTATGGATTCCTTTTTCACTGCGCGCCAGCAACGGTGTGCAGCTGGCTTTATGTAAGGCTGTCAACACCTCGTCGTCCGTCGCATCGGGTTTCACGAACAGCAGGTTGTCTTTGATGGTACCGGCAAACAATTGGGTGTCTTGTGTCACAAAGCCGATTTGCCGCCGCATTTCATTGAACCGTACTGCTTCTGCAGGAATATCGTTGAAGAGGATACGCCCCGACACGGGGCGATACAGCCCTACGAGTAGTTTAACCAGGGTGGATTTGCCCGATCCCGATGGCCCCACAAATGCAATGGTTTCGCCATTGCTCACGGTGAATGAAATGTCGTCAATGGCATTTTGCGAGGCCGTTTTATGCCTGAATACCACGTGGTCAAAAACCACCGCTTCCAGGGGGCCGATAGGAACCGGATTTTCGGGCCGCCGCTCAATCGGTTTCCGCATCAGTCCATCAAACAGTTGGATGGAAGCCTCTGCCTCCCGGTATTGTACGATAATGTTGCCGATATCCTGCAAAGGCATAAAAATGGAAGTCGAGATAAATTGCATGGTGATGAGTTCACCGGGGGTCAGCACATCTCGGAAAATAAGCCAGAGCAAGGTGAAGAGGATGGACTGGCGGAGCAGGTTAAGCGTGGTGCCCTGTAAGAAAGATAGGAAACGGACCCGCCGCGTTTTGGTCATCTCAAGGTCGAAGATGGTTTGCGTATGGCCGCGCATCCGCCGGATTTCGGGAAATGTAAGTCCAAGGCTTTTCACCAGTTCGATGTTGCGCAGCGACTCGGTGATGATGCCCGACATGCGGGTAGTTTCGCGATTGATGCTCCGTTGCGTGGTTTTGATCTTGCGACTCAGCATACCCGTGATGGTGCCGATGACCACAAAGCCGATTAAGAAAATAGGGATGAGTGCCCAATGTTTGGTGATGGCGTACCAAATCAGGAAGCCGAAACCGACCAACGAAGAAAATAGGATGTTGATAGACGAGTTGATGAAGCGTTCGGTGTCGGTACGTACTTTTTGTAGTACAGCGAGGGTTTCGCCACTGCGCTGCTCTTCAAACTCCTGAAATGACAAGCGTAAGGTCTGCCGCAGTCCATCGTTGAATATCTGCATGCCAAACCGCTGCACGGCGAGCCGCATCACATAATCCTGAAACGAGCGGGCCAGGCGTGCCAATAAAGCAATACCAATGGCGATGAATAGCCAGAAAAGTACCCCCCGCACCAGTTCTTCCCGAGTGCGCCCCTGCATGTTATTGGCATAATCGTCTATGATTTTTCCGAAGATAATGGGGTCAATCATCGACAACAGCTGCGCTGCCGCCGCCAAGAGCAGTGCGAAATAGATATACCTGCGTTGCGGTTGGAGGTATTTCCAGAGAATTTTCATGCGCGTTTCAGCTTCCGCTCGCCCAGTACCCATGCGGCTTTCCGCGGCGGATTCAGCTTGATGCTGGGCGATCCTTCGGCATGCTTCCGGATGTGGGCAACGACCTCTTCCACCGAATCCGAGAACAGCAGAAGGTCCATGTCTTCGGGGCTGATGGTTTTTTCGTCCATCATGCGCTGCACGTGTGCAATGATTTCCTTGTGGAAACCGACACCCATTACTACGATGGGAAACCGTTTGATTTTGCCGGTTTGGATGAGGGTGAGGGTTTCGAAAAACTCATCCAATGTGCCAAATCCGCCCGGCAATACGATGAATGCGAACGAATACTTGCGTAATAGCTCTTTGCGCACAAAGAAGTATTCCATGGTAACGAACCGGTCGAGGTAGGGGTTATGTGCCTGCTCATGGGGCAGCTCGATGTTGCAACCTACCGAAAGCGCGCCGCTTTCTTTAGCACCACGGTTTGCCGCCTCCATAATGCCAGGACCACCACCGGTCATGATGGCGAACCCGAGTTTGCCGATTTGGGCAGATACCTGTCGGGCCAGTTCGTAATACGGATGGTCTTCCTTAAAACGTGCCGATCCGAACACGGTGACACAGGGGCCGATGAAGTGTAGCCCACGGAAGCCTTTGAGGAATTGCATCACCACCCCGCCAACGTATTTAAGTTCTTTCCAGCGCGCACGTGCACCCTCCAAAAATTTGTGTTCTTCCTTTATAAAAGCATTGCCCATTATTTCATTTATTTTTGATGGTTAACCAATTCGGTGGCTTCCTGTATGATCCGCCTTTTCTTGCGGGGGGCACAGTCCAAGCTGTCCAATTGCGCCGTATCGTCCACGATATCTTTGACTAATATGCACCCTTGCTTCAGAAGTATGTCTTTTTCAGCCTTGTTGACGGTGGTCAGGCAGGTGATGGGATACAATCCGGCATTGTCTACGCGGCGTTTTATGCTGCTTTCTTCCGGGTAATTCCAGGCTAGGAGATTCAGGTTGTAATAGGCCGAGAAGTCGATGGAGTCTGTGGTCATGTACGCATTCGTGACCAGCCAGCCAGCTGTGAATGGCATGTCTTTGCCGAAGAATGAGAATGTGCGGCCGTTAAAATCGTTCACCCGCGACAGGAAGTACATCGGCGTGGTTACGGTAATTTTAGCATCGTCCGTATTCCGGAACTTACATTCCACCAGAAGCATTTCATCGCCTTTCTGAGCCACCACATCGATTTCGTGGGTCACCGAATTGCCGGCAAGCAGTTGGCCGGTAAGGGTTTGGTAATGCGCGTGGTTGAAAAGCTTGGCCACCCATTGTTCGAAATAATAACCGGCCGGCCCCAGGTCTTTCAGGGCACGTTTGAGGCTATAGCGGGCGGCAAAAGAATCGGCTTCCCGTTTCAATAGGCGGAATGCCAATTTGTATAGGTCGCGGGTGCTGATTCCGTCATAGACCATGGGTTTCATCGTTTCCCACACTTCATCAACGACATCGGGCGATGCGCCCGATTTGGAGAGGGAGCCTTTCAGGCGGCGTAAATCAAATTCGACCAGTTCTCCGGAATATTTCTTTACTTGCATTTAATTGACCGAGGGTAATTGACCTTTGGGCAACTAATATGCAAATTTTTTAGGGAAAGCACTACCGAATAGGGAGTAAAAACGCCGGTTCCCATTTTTCGAGCAATCGCGGTAGCTGGTTGAAGTCGCCGATTTCGGCATCGGAAATCTCCAGCTCGTCAATTCCCCATTCTTCCCAACTTTCCCCATTGAGCCAAACCGTTTGGCAGCCGATTTCTTTGGACGGCAGGATATCCCGATTGTACGAGTCGCCCACCGCTACACATTCCTCGGCTGCGTAGCCCAAACGTTGCACACCTTGTTCGTAGATCGCCGTGTTGAAATGCGATTTCGGATCGGTGGTCTCCACAACGTCAGAAAAATATTTCCGGATACCGAAGTCAGTCAATACCGCATTGAGGTTACCATAGAAGTTTGATACCAGTACGATGGGGAAAGCGCTCGAAAGACTTTCCAGGATTGTTTTGGCTTTTCGTAGCGTCCGGTGGGCCAGTTGGTCGCACTCCTCGGCGATGGCGGAGATCAGCGTATAGTCCAGCTGGTAGCCGGCATCTGTCAGGAAATCGAATTGTTGGGTAATCTTATGCCTAAGCACGTCTAAGAACGTATCGTCAGGCCTGATGATATCGCCACCTGTCAATGCGGCTTCTGAATAGGTGTAAGCCTTGTTGAATACCGATTTGTCTAATGGGATATTGTGTTTCCGGAATTTATGCCAAAGAATGGCCCCCCAGTGCTGTCCATTGGTATCGATGGTTCCTTCGTAATTTAATAAAATACCCCGCGCTTGCATAACTGTTAACTTAACGTAATAGACGATTTGACTATTGTGTGAAATTAGTCAAATGTATAGTTTTATTTTGATGATTCACCCATCCTACCCAATAGACGAAAATAATGACGAATAAATTACAATCGCCGAAAAAAATAAATCGTACCGCGTCTGCATGTCAATTGGTCTTGCGGTAATTCCATATTGCCCAGCTGTTCAGTGTCACGGCAAAACCGAATATAGCACCGAGGTGAGGGAGAATGGCTGCCCAACTGCTTCCTTTAAGGATAATCATGCGCATCACTTCAACGAGGTAACTCACCGGATTCAAGGCCGATATGGTCTGCGCCCAGCCAGGCATACTTTCTATTGAGGTGAACAATCCACCCATGAGGATGAAAACCATCATGAAGAAAAACATGATAAACATGGCTTGCTGCTGGGTGTCGGTGTATGTAGAAATCAAAAGGCCGAAACCAAGTACAGCCAACAGGTATACCCAAACAAACCCATACATGGCCAGGATGTTCCCTTGTGGGAATATGCCATAGATTACCCACGAGACCAGCAGGCCGAGGGTAAAAACGATGTTTCCCAATATCCAGAAAGGGATAAGCTTGCCGAGGATGAAGTGATGTTTTTTGATCGGTGTTACGTTGATTTGTTCAATAGTGCCCGCTTCTTTTTCCTTCACGATATTCAGTGCCGATAGAAAGCCTCCGACCATGGTAAGCAAAATGGCCAGAATGCCGGGTACCATAAAAAACTGGTAGTTGAGCATAGGGTTGAATCGATTGGTAGGCACTACCTCAATGGTGGGTGCGGCGCTGAAGCGCGTGGGCTCGGTATAGGCAATCCGGATGTCCTGGTTATAGTCGCCGATGATGTCGGCTAGGTACGCCCCGCCTAAGCCCGCTTTCGTACCGTTGATGGCGTTGATAGCGACAAAGAGCGGTTGCGCCCCTTCACGGATCAGGTTGCGTTCAAACCCGAGCGGTATTTCCAGCACGAGGTCGGCCCGATCCTGTTCGATGAGCCGGTATGCCGCTTTGAGCGACGTGTGGTACCCCTGCAACCTGAAGTAGCCGGAGGCGGTAATTTTCGAAATCAGCTGCCTCGAATACGGCGAATGATCGTGGTCTACCACGGAGAGATTGATGTTTTTGATTTCGTAGTCTGCTGCCAACGGCAGGATAATCAGCTGCATAACCGGCATCACCAGAATAAGCATCAGGATGGCGCGGTTCCGGAAAATCTGCCGGAATTCTTTTTGCAACAGGAATTTGATTGTTCTCATTCCAACCGTATTTTAAAACTCTTTAAACTCACCACGAAGAGAAACACGGTGATGCCACATAAAATGAGTGTTTCTTTCCATACCCCTTCGATGCCCACACCTTTAATCATGATGGATTTAACGATACTATAAAACCATTTGGCCGGTACGATGTTGGAGATCCACTGCAGGAATACCGGCATATTCGCTATCGGAAACATAAATCCGCTGAACATGACCGTAGGTAGCAACATCCCCATCAGCGAGACCAACATGGCTACCTGCTGTGTCTTCGTTTTGATGGAGATGAAGATACCCAAAGTAAGGCAGGTGATAATGAATAACGCGCTTTCGGCAAACAACAACAGCCAACTGCCCTCCACGGGAATCCGTAAGACAAACACGCTCATCAGTACGATGGACAGCACATTGATGAGCGAGAGGAATAAATAAGGAACAGCTTTCGACAGGATAACCCATACAGGTTTGAACGGAGACACCAACAGTACCTCCATCGTTCCCGTTTCTTTTTCCCTTACGATGGATATAGCTGTCATCATTACGGAGACCAGCATCAATACCAAGGCAATAACTCCCGGCACAAAGTTGGGGGCACCTTTGAGCTGGGGGTTGTAAAGCATCCGGGTTTGAGGGATAATCTGATAGGACAGGGCTGCCTGTTGGTTCAGTTCCGCTTGGTAATCGCGGATGATGGAAGATACATAGTTGGTGAGGGTGGTTGCGCTGTTCGGATCGGAAGCGTCGGCGATCACCTGTAGCTGTGCTTGGTTTTGGCGGGCGAGGTCGTCTTCAAAATTAGCCGGGAAGATTAACCCCAATTTGATGTCGCCTGCTCGGAATGCCGTTTCCATGCGGTCTCGATCCATCACATCTTCCTGGATTTCGAAGTAGTTGCTTGCGGCTATTCGGTTGATGATGCTTCGCGAAGCGTTGTCTTTTGCATGGTCCACTACCACGATACGTGCATTTTTCACTTCGTTCGTCAGTGCAAACCCGAATATGAGAATTTGGGCAATCGGCATACCGATCAAAATCAGCAAGGTACGGCGATCACGCAATACGTGGAAGAATTCCTTTTTTACAAATGTCGCAAACTGTTTCATCTGTTTATTTTTTGTTTTCCATTTGTCAGATGGAGCCTTTGATGATTAATCCGCCAACTGGCGGAGCCCTGTGTGCTTAATGATTATTTTAATCATGTCGGGTTCATTTAATCTCCCCTTTTAGCTCCCCGTGCCAGTTGGTAGAACACCCCATCCATGGAGGGTTCTTTCAGTTGCGTTTTCAAATGCGCGGGCGTGCCAAGTGCTTCGATACGGCCGTCTACCATGATGGAGATGCGATTGCAATATTCGGCTTCGTCCATATAGTGGGTGGTTACGAATATGGTGATGCCGCGGCTTGCCGCCTCGTAGATCATGGCCCAGAATTGCCTGCGGGTTACGGGATCCACGCCGCCGGTAGGTTCATCGAGGAACACGATATCGGGTTCATGCAGTATCGAGACCGAGAACGCGAGTTTCTGCTTCCAGCCCAACGGCAGGTCGCCCACTAGCTTTTTGGCTTCCGATTGCAGTCCGAGCCGTTCAATGAGTGCATCGGTTTTGGAACGGAGCTGGCGGTTATTCAACCCGTATATCCCACCGAAGAAGCGGATGTTTTCCAACACCGTGAGGTCTTCATACAAGGAGAATTTCTGGCTCATGTAGCCGATGTGCTGTTTGATTTGCTCAGTTTGGTGATATACGTCGAATCCGGCCACCGTGGCTTTGCCCGATGACGGCTTGGACAGGCCACACAGCATCCGCATCGCCGTAGTTTTGCCCGCGCCGTTGGCACCCAGGAAACCGAATATCTCCCCTTTGTAAACCTCAAACGTAATTTCGTTGGTTGCGACGAAATCGCCAAACCGTTTGGTCAATTTCTCGGTTTTGATTACCGATTCCGTGGCTGTCATGTGGTTAACATTTTAATGAAACAATCTTCAATGGTGGGTGTAATCGGCTTCACATCGATATCGTTGAACCCCGATTTTGCCAGGAGGTCCCTTAGCTCGCCCGGTAGGTCCCGGTTATCGCCTTCATCCGAATCGACGTGGATGTATTCACCGAATAGATAGCCTGTAAAAGAGGGCTCATGGGTGGCCAATACCTGCGTAACTCGTGGCATATCCGTGGCTTTGACCGCGTATAGCGTACCCGGGTAGGCGTTTACGATGCCTTTGGGCGAGTCGATAGCCAATATGTTGCCATGCTGGATGAGTGCGATGCGATCGCACAACGCCGCTTCGTCCATATAAGGTGTGGATACCAGCGCCGTAATCCCCTGTTTTTTCAGCCGCCCCAGCATCTCCCAGAATTCCTTGCGCGATACCGGGTCCACGCCGGTGGTCGGTTCGTCGAGGAAGAGCACGGTGGGTTTGTGGATGAGTGCGCAACACAGGGCAAGTTTTTGCTTCATGCCTCCTGATAGTTTGCCTGCCCGGCGTTTTTTGAAGGGTTCCAACTGCACGTAAATTTCTTCGATGAGGTGGTAGTTTTCCGCTATCGACGTATTGAATACCGTTGCAAAAAATTGGATGTTCTCCTCTACGGTCAAATCCTGGTACAGGGAAAAACGTCCCGGCATGTAGCCTACTTGGTTGCGGATGTGGCGGTAATCGCTGATGACGTCGTGGCCAGCCACGGTAGCCGTGCCGCTGTCGGGCAGCAATAGCGTGGTCAATATGCGGAAAATGCTGCTCTTGCCCGCCCCATCTGGCCCGATTAGACCGAACAACTCACCAGCCTCTACCGAAAAAGAGACGTCCGTTACCGCCTTTACGGTGCCTTTATTATACGTCTTCGTGATGTTGTTTAATGTAACCATTTTTAAAACCTCACCTCCCCATACATCCCGATTTTCAGCAGCCCGTCATTCTTCACCTTTATCTTGATGGCATAGACGAGGTTCTCGCGTTCGTCTTTGGTCTGGATGGTCTTGGGCGTAAACTCCGCTTTGTCACTTATCCAAGCTATGGTTCCCGGGTATTCGCGGTACGCCCCATCCGCATCGTCCACCAATACCGTGACCTGTTGGTTGAGGCCGATTTGTGCGAATTGAGGACCTGTAATGTATGCCCTTAGGATAATGGTTGATAGGTCTGCGATTTTGTACACCGGTTTCCCCACAGCGGTTGTTTCATTTACTTCGGCATATTTCACAAGCACGGTGCCGTCCATCGGGTTAACGATGCGGCTTTTGGCGAGTTGGTCTTCCAACTGCGCGATTTGTATTTCCAATGGAGAAGCTTCCCGCGTGATGCTTGATGCGCTGATACCCAGGTTGGATTGCTGTGCAGCGATTTGCTTTTTGATGATGGCCACCTGTGCATTGGCATCGTCCAGTTGTTTGGGGGTTGCCGCATCGGCCTCCACCATGCTGGCAATCCGGTGCTGCTCGCGCATCGCTTGGCTCAGTTGTTCCCGCAGGGCTGCCAATTGCGTCGCAATGTTGGGCTTTTTGCTCAACACCGCATCGATCTGCGCTTCAAGTTGACGTTTCTTCAGGTACAGTTGGGTGCTATCAATATAGCCCACGGTTTGTCCGGCGTGGAGTAGCTGGCCCTCTTCCACGTTTAGCGCACGGATTACCCCATTAGCCTCCGCAGATATGATGGTTTCTACGGCTTCGAACGTACCCGAAGCATCGTACGTCTGCTGTTTGTCCGCACATGATGCCGATAGCAAGGCGGCCAGTATTAGAATTTTTGCGTTGTCCATGTTGTTGATTTTGCGGGTGATGCTTTTTTCCTATGGTTATCAATTGCCGGTGGTATACCGGATGTCGTATTGTGCTTTCAATAGCTGGAGTTCGTGGTGTACCTTGGCTAGCCGCGCCTTACTCACCGCATGGGTTTCCCTTACGTAGTCGGCCGTGTTAATAACGCCATTTTCGAGCTGGGCAAGTGCAGCATCCCGCACGGATGTACGCAGCGCGATAATGTCGTCGTCCGTGCGCAGCAGTTGTTCGTATTTGGCAGCTTCCGTTTGCTGTTGCTGGAGTGAAAGATTCGTGTTAAATAGGAATGTTTCCTGCTGTACATCGATGGCTGATCCCTGCACGTCCAGTTGCGCCCTTTCGTTTTTCAGCGTGTAGAAGCCGCTTATCGGGATGGATAGCCGTACGCCGCCATAATAGTAGGCTTCTAAATCGTTGCTCAACATGTTCAATGCGGGTCGGCCCACACCAGCTTGTAGAAACAGGCCCAGCTTGGGGCGGTTTTTTGCGCGCAGCAGTTTGCGCGCTATATCGATGCTATTTTTCTGCTGTGCATACCAGCCCAATTCCGGCCGGGCGATTGCCGAAGCCGCACTGGGGTGTGCTGGTTTCTCCAGTACGGTGTGTTCATCCAGCGGCCGACCTATGAATAAGCCGAGCATATGCAGGTAGGCCTCGCGGGCGGCGTGCAGTTCGGTGGCCTGCTGCTGTGTGTTGAGCCATTCAGCCTCAAGGAGACTTCCCTCGCTCTTCAAAACGGCACCATTTGCGATCGCCGCATTTGTTTTTTTCAGTCCGGCTTGGATGTCTTGCTGCAGCAGGTCGTTCTGGGCCAATTGTGCATCCAAAAGCAGGATGCCGAAGTACAATTGGTTTACCCGTTCCTTGATTTTGTGCAGTTCCACGTCCAGCGCCTGCTGCTTCACATCGGCGTCAGCGTCGATGGCTTGCTTATTCAATCGTGTTAAACCACCGTCATATAGGTTTTGGTTTACCTCGCCATAAAATTTGTATTGGTCCTTGTTCAACGTGGGAGCATCCATTCCCGGTAGCTGTATCGGGATTTCTGTTACCGCCGATTGGTAGGTAGCCTGCCCATTGATGTTGATTTGGGGTAGGGAATGCTTGCTGTTCTGATCAATGGCGTACGATGCACTTCTCGCGATGAGGTCGCGCTGTTTTACCATGGGGTAGTTTTGCGTGGCCAATACGTGGCTTTCTTGGAGGGTAAGTACCGAGATTTGCGCTTGGGTCTTTCCAATTGAGATTCCCAGCGAGCCGATGAGCATCAATGTTACATACAGGTTAATCATCTTGTTTATTATTTTGAATTAATCATTTGATTAATATATGTCCAAAAAAAATCACGGTGCCTCCAGCATCGCAACGAACCATGTCTTGATCAGCTTTTTGCGTGCTGTCATCAGCGTAACGGCCTGTTCTGGTTTGATACCAGTGATTAGCTGGATAAGCGGCTTGCCGATAAATGGAAAGATAACAAGGCCGAGCATATTGAGGATGAAATGGAGCGGGTCAACATCCGGGCGCCTTTCGGCGAGTTGCTTGAATAATACCGAATCGGTGAGATTCGTTTTCGTCTTCACCAAACTGGCAAACTTATCCGGATTGTTTCTGATTTCACCCAAAACGAACAGCGGGATGTCTGGATTGGCCAGTAGGGTATCGATGTAATGCTCAGCAACCTGTTCGACTTTTTCCTCGACGGACGTATTTGCATCCATGATAATCGGTGCTATTTTGCCAAACAGGATCTGCATCTTTTCCATGATGACGATCTCAAACAGTTTTTCCTTGCTACGGAAATAGTAATTGAGTAAGGCCAGGTTGATACCCGCTTCTTCTGCAATATCGCGCGTACGTGTAGCGGCATACCCTTTTTGGGTAAAGACCTTCCGGGCGGCTTCTTTGATTTTCTCCTCGGTGCTGAGGTCTGCTTTCTGCTTCGTTTTTCCCATTTTATGCTTTCGCTACGCGGCAAATATAACAGGGTATTTTGGTTTAACCAAATATTTTAATCATTTGATTAAATTTATGATGCTGTCTGTTTCTTTGCGGGGCTGAGGTTCGCCCTATTTTCTTTTTTTGAAGGCGAGCCAACAGATGAGGAGCGTTATATTAACAAGTACAGAGAACGCGTTTGAAACGATGATGGGAATTTCCTTTTGCAAAAATCCGTAATACACCCATAAGCTTACGCCAGTTATCAGTACACAGATCGTGGTAACGGATAGATCGGTTGTTTCTCTCGTTCTTATTACCTTTATGAGCTGGGGCAACATAGCAATGGATGTGAAAATCCCGGCTGCAATTCCAATTATATTTTCATAAGTCATTTATTTACCTGTTAAATGACGGTTGCTTCCCAATGCCTTATCAGCAAGTTTTTCTGTTTGAATTTCGCTTCAAGATGCACTTTCAGCTGTTGCCAATAAGCCCGATCTATCGCATCGACCAAAACCTCAAAAATTGCCAATACATCCTTTTCCGCCTTTTCTTCCGTTTCTTTCCAAAAACCTTCAACGGGCGTTTGCTTATAAATGGTTACCCCACCAAACTTTTCACTGAAGGTGGATTTGAGTTGCTGGAAATAGCTTGGGGGGAAGCGACTACCGTCGATGTCGGTTAAGGGAATAAAAATTTGCACAAGCTTCATGGCATTTATCCAGATGCTTGCATTAACAGGTAGGATGTGGAATTGTTTCGATACCGCGATTATATCGGCGCAGATGGTCCAGGCTACTCGCCTGGACCCATTGCGGAAGACGGTAGGCTTAAAACGCCCGATATTCGCCAGTCAGGTATTGATTGGCTTTCTCCTCCTTGAATTGGGCTGTTTGAGCATCCCAATGCAAGGTTTCACCGGGGAAGCGCCCCGCAATCGTGCCCAAAAGAATGGTCTCGGTAAGCCGTGATGCATATGCAAAAGGTGCCGAGCATTCCCCTTTTCCCAAACAAGCATCCACAAATTGGTGGTAATGCTTCGGACCTTCGGTGTCGTAATTGCGGATGGGCTCGCCCAGGCCATGTGCTTCGCTTACCTTGGCGATTTCGGATGAAATATCGACGTACTTGCCCCTGACGATTTTCCGGGGCAACTGCATGAAGTGGGGCAATAACAAACGGCCCTTTTTGCCCACAAACATGGCTCCCTGATCTGGCAATTCGTACTCACCCGCTATCTTGGGGTCCAGTGAAACTTTCCCCGCGCTCTCCGCCTCCCGGTTGGTTTTCTTTCTATCCGCTTTGGCATCCATGCCCGGTAGCTCAAGGTCTTTGTGCATTGCCGGGGCACCCGGGCCGTCATACCAGATCCATTTTAACGATCTGGTGGTATATTCGGTGCCTGGAAACTCATAGGTTACCTTATTGTGCTCGGGAAAACCGAACCCGTTTGGAGGCCTGCACTCGTTGGTGATGGTACGCGGCACATCCAACTGCAGGGCATTGTAGGGCGTATCAAAGATATGTACCCCCATGTCGCCCAGGGTGCCGCAGCCATAGTCCATCAATTTCCGCCAGACCCCCGGGTGATATACCCCTTCCTTATAAGGTGGCTTAGGCGATGTTCCCGCCCATAGGTTCCAGTGCAGTTCTTTTGGGATTGGATCCTCTCCCTCCGGTGGCGGGCCGTCGTAGCCATGGTTTTTTGGTGACCAGGCGTGTACGGTATGCACCTTCCCGATGATGCCGGATTGGATTAAAAGTGTAGCCAGCTTGTAATCATAAAAAGAATGCACTTGGATACCCATCTGGGTAACCAATCCTTTTTCGGTGGCCAGTTTATTCATTGCCCGCGATTCAGACACATAGTGGCTTAGTGGTTTCTGGCAATAGACAGGCTTATTGAGCTGCATGGCCAGCATGGAAGCTGGGGCGTGGGTATGATCCGGTGTGGATACGATAACTGCGTCGATTTCATTGCCCAGTTCCTCCAGCATAACACGGTAGTCAAAAAACACGCGGGCCCGCGGGTGGAGTTTGTGTGCGGTGGATAAATTCAGGGCATCCACATCGCAGAGCGCCACCACATCAACACTCGGATGAGATGAGATGGCTTTCAGGTCTTCGGCGCCCATGTTCCCCACGCCGATATGGGCAGTCCGTAAGCGGCTTCCCCTCGGGAAAGCTTTCAGCAGCGCGGGAGCCAGCATGACCCCCAGCGCACCTAATGTACTGGTTTTTAAGAATTCGCGTTTATTCATGACTTCGTGTTGATTCGTTAAATCGTAGCCCAAAATAAAACTATTGTCTGTTTATTCCAAGTCTATTTTGAAGAATATATACCCACAGCCATTATTTGAATGCCAATTTTACGGCGTCCTTATTCAATCTCCTTTTAATAAGCCGGTTATATGCACATCCAATAGTCGCCCACATTGGCGATTCGTTGTTTATTTGTCAGCCGGTATTTAAAACGTGTGGTCAATCTGAAAGAAACGGTAGGATGGAGGGCGGCCAACATGTCGGGGTTAAAATATAGTAGCCTTTTATGATTTCGGAACACGTATTATAATGTGTTGTAAAACAATTATATATGTAATATTTGTTAAGTGTGTATTAATGACACTAAGTAGACAAATAATCGCGTTATAAAACATACCTTTGCATGGTAATATTAATTAAACATCAACTTCATTTTATATTTTCAACATGATTGAAGAAACTTTAGAACAAAAGACACAGCAAAAACAACCTACCATTTCAAATACCGTATTATCGGCTAAAAGGAAGGCTGTTTTTACCCCGGCTCGTTTTTCCGTAAGGGGATTGAGAAAACATCAGGGAATACAAGTTGGCCGCAATCCCCGGGTTATCGGATAACGCAAGCCCGTTTGTGGTATAGAGGGGCTGGCACCGCGGCAATTCAACGTGACAGCCCCTATTAGCTTTTTTTCGCTGTCTCCTTTTTCTTTTTGGGGACTTTCGCTCCTTCCTTCCGTGCCTCAGATAGCCCGATGGCAATGGCCTGTTTCTTGGAAGTTACTTTCTTCCCACTACCGCTTTTAAGCGTTCCTTCTTTCTTTTCATGCAAAGCCTGCTCAACTTTCTCACTGGCTTTTTTTGAATACTTTGCCATAATTCCGTGTATTAATTTGTCTGTATATTTTTGACTAACAAACCCGGTATCAAATGGTTCTTTACATTTCGTCGTCGATGGTGTAGAACTGGGCTTGGGTAAGGGGCATTTCGTAATTGAAGGCCTGAAACGGCGGCAGGCATGGCACTTGGAATCGGACGATAATAGCTCAAAATTAGTTAACTTTGTAACTTAGGCATGAATGATAGACGTATGAAGAAGAGCTATTTCAATAAAGCAATCCTTTTATTCGGGCTATTCCGTAAGCATCGCATCAATGGTGATGACCTCGCTACCGCGGAAAGCAAATCGGTATACTTGGATGAAAAAGTCGATGAATTCCGGCTTTTGATTTCAATGGGCAAGGATGTGTTTGCGGGACGTTATCGCATGAATAAGTGGAACCTATCGATCATCACCGCTACGATTGCCTACGTAATTTCTCCGCTTGATGCAATGCCTGATATGATTCCTTTGATGGGATGGATGGATGATGCAACAATCGTGGCATATGCAGCTTCCAAACTCACAGACGAAATCAATAAATATAAGGCTTTTACCCAGGCTAGCGTACCGGCTTAACGGCCACTCAAAATAATCCGAGAATAATTCCGGTCACAGCTCGTCGCCCATAAATAGTTGTTGCCTATTTGACCGCAATGGGCACAAGTATACCGTATGATGGGTATGCGATTTATTTATTATCTTTAGCCGAAACCGTGACGCGTATGCCTGAAATAAAGATCATAAAAGAAGAAGTGCAAGCAAATAGCGAGGATACGTATTACCTAAGATATATTGCTAGGTGGCGATTTGCGCTCGTATTCCTACTCTTGGTTTTCGGTTTAATCGGCATATTGTGGTTTCTCCGACAACACGGTGTTTTTCCGGCATCCGAATGGGTGGGATTCGGCTTGGTGATGTTGTCGTTAGGGTTTTCTTTCTATTTTTCGCGCCGGATAGCGATCGCGCACGTTGCCATTTCATTAGACGAAGAAGGCGCGCATCAAGCTTGGCTACGACAATTCGCATTCGCTTCCAATCCTGATATCACCATACGCTGGACAGATATCGTGGACTACAAGTTTGAACTGGAACCGAGAAATCATCGATTTAGGGCTACATTAAGGGACGGAACGGTATGGCGGTTTAACCGAGACCTATATTCAATTAAGAAGGATGATTTTTCCGCTTTTAGTGTCGCTTTTAATAAGAAAGTGGAGCAGTATAATCTGGCAAATGCAGATAAGGGTGCCGGGATTCGGCGAGCGAAGACATTTCCGGAAACCCATGCGGCATATGTATTAGCCAAATTGATTAGCGTATTGATATTAGCCTTTCCCATTGTACTGGTGATACTTGCTTTGAATGACTCGCCCGCCACAGCGCTGGTCGGTATTTTTGGAGCATTGGCTTTTGTTCCCGCGTTTCTATTTGCCTATATGGTTCATTTAAACCGTAAAGAAAGAGATCATAACGTCCATTGAAACCTCACGGTCTTGATGCCTCGCCCGAATTACACTTGGCTCCGCTGCGTTGGTCAGTGCTGCTTTTTTTCCGGATTATTTCGCACAACGAGGTAATATAGTGTTTGATGCTTTTCGCCATCCAATTTGAACCGCCCATCCGCCACCGGTATCCGGGAAGAAGTTGGTCGTCCGTCGTGATCGAGTACAATGACTTCAACCGGTTCATCCAGGCCCGATGAATGCCAGGGCCGGATCATCCGCATAGCACAAACCGGTATAAGGGTTGATGTGGTTAAGCATGTTTACGGTCAGATCAATGCTCAATTGTTGCAGATCGGGCGCGAAATTAACCAAACTGGACGTCGATCCATTCAAGTGGGACCAAGGATAGGTTAGGTTCTTAATCTCGGTATAAGCAAGTAACCGCGCGCTATCTTGCGGTAATACCCGATGCCCGTAGATGTGCGACCAGCCATAATAAATACCCTGCTCGCGCAGGGCGGATTGAAAATAATCAAACCGATCGAACTTGTCCGGGTCTAGTTCGGTGGAAGAATCGTCATGGTAGGCAAACCAGGTAAATTTATGGAACCGTATCGCATTCATCCCGTATTTGGCGACAAAGTTGACAAAACTGTCCGCACGCAACTTATCGATAAAGGGAAGCTGACTACAGATATTTGTTCCCCAAAATTTGACCTTCCTTCCATTTTCAAACCGTAGTTCATTGTCGTTCATCTGCACAAATCCGTGCCGGCCCGCGGGTGCATCAAGCCAAGATTGCATGCCGATGACACCCGGATCAGTGCTTTTGCCTGATGTGAATGGAAACCATCGTGGCTGACCCGTGCCTGGCTGCTGTAACATGACCTGCGCACTCGTTAAACTGATTGCATGGAGAAGGATAATAAGAAGTAGTTGTCCACGTTGCATGATTCTGATATTGAGATAACCGGCTCATTCCGTTGTGCCGTCTTGTAAGGAATACGTCTAGGAAACGGCTATGGGTAGGGAGCAACTAAAAAAATGCAGGTCGCACCCGTCGTTCTTGCCTCTTGCTGCGCCATGAGCATGTAGCGTTCCCGTAGGTATTCATTTAGCAAGCGCCTTGTCGATTTCATTGTCTCCCAGTCTTGCGGCCAATTGGCTTGGGCGCTCCGGATTGTTATTGGCAATGGTGCCATCGCGGTTTATGAGCATGTAGTTCGGTATAGCCCGTACGTTATAGGCTTGGCAAACGGGATGCTTGGTCCAGCCCTCTGCAATGAGGTTTACCCCATGCATGTTGTGTTTTTTTAGCGCAGCTTTCCACTTCGTCTCCCCCACATCCACACAGATGTTGATGAATACCACGTCTTTATCTTTATAATACTCATGTAGCTGTGGCACATAATTTTGGATATCGTAAATGCAAGGGCCGCAATACACTCCCCAGAAATCGATGTATACCACCTTGCCTTCAAAATCGGCTAAGGATACCTCCTCACCGATTTCGTTTTTTAACGTAAATGGAGGCGCTACCTGACCCGGGTAGATTTGTTGCATGCTCGCATAGAGCTGTTCCGTGGCCGATTTAAAAAAGGGTGTTTTGCATTCCTTGAGAAACAAATGATAGGCGTCTTTTAAGTGGCTAAATGAGGTCTGTCGGAGATACCTCATTAACTCCTGCGCCAACAACCAATCCTGCATAAGATCAGATCCTTGAGAGGCACGCACTTGATGATACGCTGTCATTGGGAAGTTTTTCTGCGCTATGCTGCCATCTGCAGTTCTGGTACCCAGGTATGGATTTGCTTTACGTATTATGGCTTCATAAAAATCACGGTAATCAGGCACATGGATGAACTGGTTTTCATCATACCATGGATAAGGTTGATCCAATTTGAAAACGGAATAGTCGGCTACGGTACGCATCATTCCACGAAGCCGGTAGGTGGGGTATAGTTTTTGGTCGATCAACAAATTGGTCAAGTTGTAGTACTGTGCCAGCAGGATCCGGTCCACAACGGCTTTATCGTCAGCTGCATAAGCGAGTACGGTTTGCAATATGGCATTATACAGATTGTTTATCCGCTCATATTTCTCCGCCGGGGTGTAGCTATCTTCATTCTCGTGTAGCTCACGCCGCAGGTCGATCTGGGGGACCCGGTGTTTTGTATGGATCGCCCATTGTAACTGAAGCTGCAGATTTCGGACCGTATCTATGCTATGTATACTAAACGAATCCCACAGGGCATTCTGATCCCAGTTCAATGTCAGGGTGTCATTTTCGCAAACGGATAAGATAATGGTTCGGCTTCCGGGCAGGTACAAGTAGATATCCTGCGTATTGCTCACCTCAAACCGTTCGTTGAATGAGCCATCGGGTTTTACCGGAACTGCTTTCGTTACATTGCCAAGGTAGGTGGTCATCCCGAACTCAAAGAAGTCCTCGCCAAAATGCTGTGCCGTTCCCTGCAATACAAAATGACCAGGTTCACCGAAATTTATAATTAATGAATCCTGTTGCAATTTTTTCGATTCAATTTGGTCTTGAGCCAAGCCAACCAAAGGGATGAGGACAGCCCATGACCAAAGGCATGTTCCGCAGACTAGATTTATTATTGATTTTTTCATCATATTGTTATTTAAGATGCTTTGTCAGACTGTGTATTCCGTTGCGATCTTCTACAAAGCAACGGTATTTGTGCGAAAAATAAAATGTTGGATTTGAATTGGGTTGCCCTGCTTTGCTTTTCGCCATCCAATTCGAACGGTATATTGAAGTGGATCCGTTAGCGGCTTCGTTTGCATTTGTATATTCCGATTTGCAAATTTCGGAACGATGTTTTACCTTGCACACCATAACGACCTTTATAAAACTAAGAGGCCGGCCGATATATGCATAAGACGTATAATTACCTTTTCCTTGTCTTTGGGTTCTTGCTACCTGTTGTTTTAGGCATACAGGGCTTGGCAACAATTTTTACTAAGGTGGAGCGAATGGGAGCAGCACTCAAAGATAGCTTGTATTCCGCAATACCCTAGCCAACTTATGAAAACTGCCTTTATAACCTCCTTTAAGTGTATACTGATAATTGTTTGTGCTCATATCGCCATTTCATGTAGCGAAAAGGGGGATATTTATGTTGAGGCAGGAGCGGGTATTTACGAGTATAACGTACTCCGCAATGAAATAACGGCGGAACAGGCTTCGTTTGCCTTTAAAGTGGAAGGCGGCGTTTACCGGACGGCGGGCATAATCCATGACTTCGATGTCCAACGATTGGCAGCTCGGATTGCAGCCCGGGATACGGTGGCTGATATACGTTTCGATAACGAGACCTTCTCGGTCACAATTTACCGAGAACCGGGCGAGCAAGAAGTACATTATGCTTTTTTTGTTGATGCCGGTGATGGTCAATTGGTGTTTAGCGACATCCGTAGCCTAACATTCAGGTCGTTTCGGGCAGTTGCTATTGGTATCGGAGAAGACGGCATACTCACCAGCCTTTATCAGGAAGGCAATGATTCAGACGATGGGACTAACGTGGATTTTCAGATTGAGCTAAAAGAACCGATACATTCTCCCGAAGCCCTGCAACTCACAATCGGCCAAGCAACTGTGCCCATTAAGCACGTAACGCTTGATCGCAGTCGGGGTGCTATTTATGTGAAAATACCTGATGATATCCGGGCCGGTGATTACGAAATGGTACTGCGATACCACGATGAAATACGGTACAAGCGGCAAATAACGATTCCTGCAGGACGTATGCGAAAAGCGGCACAACATCCTAAACGGTTGCGGGTTGCCCATGCCTTTTTTGTTTACCAGGAAAAACTTCATACCGGTGCGTTTATTTCACCTGGCTTTGCAGATAATTCGGTAGAATACGCGTCTTGGGATCCCAGGACAGATCGGTGGAACATTCATGAAGTCACCGATTTGAAAGAGGATTCGTGGTCCTACAACCGGGCTTATCCGGGAGGTTTCCCGGACAACATGGGATATGCCATACGCGATAAAATATACTTTAGCCCAGCTGTACAACCGGCTTACGATGCGGCGGATAACCGGTACTATCAACAAGTTTTCATGGCTATTTTAGACCCCAAACGTTATCGTTGGGAACATGTTAACCTGTTTGAAATAGCTGATGATCGAGGTGAAGGCAGTTACAGGACGCATAACCTGCAACCATGGAATAACGAATTGTACTTTGTTTTAGGCCGTGCTAATTTTTACGATTTAACCGGGCCGCTGACCCTGCATAAATTTAATCCTTCGAGCCAGGAGCACCAACAGATTGGTACATTGGAACTGCCTGCCGGAACCTTAAACGTCACCTTGGTTGCCAGCTCTGCGCAGATGTATCTGCTTGCGTATTCGTCGACTGGATTGGGTTTATGGAATCAATACCGGCTCAGTTTGTATACGCTGCACCCCGAATCAGGAACACTTAACCTCGTGTCTGAACGTATGACAAAAGAACAAGGTGGCTACGCAATTGTATATGATGGACGAATCTGCATTTTCGGTGGAGGGATTGAAAGTGTACATGGAGAAACCTATGATTTAGCCCAACAAACTTGGGCGTATACAAATCCCACCTACGCCAGCTTTGGATATCCAATGAACAGCTCCGGGGGATTCCTTGGCGTAATAAACGGAAAGATTTACAATGCATACGGTTATGATCGTGGGCAAAACGATGGAGTAATATTGGAATGGGACATCGACTATCGAAAATAATCGCATTTGGCGTTGCCGCTTGTGCTTGGCTGGCTTGTGAGCGCAGTGTGGAGTTAAACGCCGTTAATTTTGGCAGAGCTTCCCTGGAGGTGGTTTGGAATCGAGAGGCGCATTCGCATTTTTCGTATAAAGACAGTGCGAAGGTTCGTCTTTATGACAATGAAGCGGATTTTTTACAGGCGGGGGGGCACTTTGTTGCGGAAAGGTCGCTTTCCGACCGGTCTCCACAAGGTGGGGGTACAATCACTCCCGTAGACCGTGGTCTCTTTGAAAACTTAGCACCGTCCACTTATTGGGTAAAGGTGTTTAATGCATATGATTACGAACGGATGATAGAGCATAACCTTGACGCCGGTTTCAAAACCGCTCTTGAACTGCAGGAACATACGCATAACTCGGTTTATGTAGAGACTAAGACCGTTTACCTACAGACATACCACATTCATTCCATTACGTTCCACACCCTGCCTATGGCAGAAGAATTTCTTTCGCCCAACCAGAATTTCCAGTTGGATATCGATAAGTGGTATGAATATACTTCCTCAGAATATCCGGATATTAAATTTTATAGTGGCTCATCGCGGATAGGCGATTTGCCGGTGACTATCAATGGATTGGACATTCCCATTTTTGAGTTTACTAGCTCATGGCCTCGTTTTTATATTAATGTCGGACGGCCAAACGCCGAAGGTATTTATGGCCAATACGAAATCCGCTTGTTTGACCTCCTCAATCAAAACACGAGTCTCACGGGCGACTTGCACTATTGGGATGAACAGGGCCGGAAAATATTCACCTTGCACGGGACATTCACCTTTCAAGACTAACCATGATGATACGTAAAATTACATTAGTGGTTTGTTTTATCAGTCTGGTTTTTGAATTAAAGGCTCAATTCGTTAATCGCTTGGAAATTGTACCCACGTATACACATACCCTTTACGATATGAGTATGACGTTGCATGACCGCGGCATTACCGTTTCACAAAAAAGCCGATCGCAAGCCGGTACAGCTTCCCTTAACTTACGTTACCGTCTCAATCAACAGTACCACGTGGGCTATACATTCGGTTATTACTTCTTTGGAAACTCACAGTTCACGAATACCTACGGAGCTGTTACGCATTCAATGGACCAGGAATTGGCTGGCTTTTCCAACAGCGTGGGTTTATATCTTTACCCCATCAGGCAGCAAAATAAGTTTCGACCGTATATCTACGCGGGGCTTGTTCATCAGGATGTGCGCCTTACCCGTGGTGAGGTCGATTACCGATTTGAAGTGCCTAGTGGCAGTCAAGAAGAGTTGCCCACTACCGTGGCTTGGTCGCACCCTGCATACAGCGGGCCCATTGGTGGCTTCGGTGGCGAACTATTGATCGGGTTTAATTATTTAGAGGATGAGCGGTTCGGTTATGTCTTTTCGATTGGCACAGGCGCTATTTACCAACATCATAACGCCTATATACCGAAGCTGATTTATGTTCCCCGCGCACAGATCGGGATAGTATTCAGAACGTTTAAAGCCAAGATGCCCCTATGAAATATGTCGTACTGATCGCATTGCTCGTTATATCCTCGCTTACAGCGATGAGTCAACGATTCCGTCCGGTTCTATCCACGTTTTCTGAGGGTTCCATTCAGGCCTTGGCCAACTCGCCTGGAGACAGCGTTCTTTACTTTTCGGATGGCCGGCATGTCTATCGAAATGTAAACGATACGCTGTACACCCGATTATCCAATATTGAAGGCACTATCCAAGCGTTGGGTATCAATAAAACTGGTGGATTGCTCGGTGTGGCTGCCGGAGATCGGGTATACCTATACAATCTATCTAACGAACAGATACAGGACTCCATTTCCGTTTCAGGGGAAGGCCGTACCGTGAGGAAGCTTTGTTTCAGCCCACGTGGCGACCAGATGGCCGTTGCATTAAGTGACTTTTCCGCGCAGCTTATCGATTTGGCAGACCTGCGTCGATTACATACGTTCAGTGGCCATACTAAAGAGATAACGGCTATGACATTCGATGACAGCGGCAACAACCTCATCACCGCGGGCGGTGATCGTATCATTCGGATTTGGAACGTAACCAGCGGCGAATTGACAAGGCAGCTTCGTGGCCATAGAAATTGGATACGAGCCCTGGCCGTCAGCCCGGATGGCGTAAACCTGGCTTCTGCCGGCGATGACAGGCGGATTTACTTTTGGTGCCTCACTGATAGTACACAGGCCCGATATCGCTTTCGAACGCCGAAAAACCATACCAATTGGATATCGGACATCCAATACCTTCCTGATGGTAAGTTGATGTCGCTAGGGCATGATAATCGCCTATTGGTTTGGTATCCGTTTGGTAATACTTTTGGGATGGTCCAACGTGTAAATCGCTCGGTAGGCAATGTAGTGGAGCGCCAGCCGGTCGCCTTTGCGATAGGTGCCCGTCACGATGTATATGTTGCCACGCTCGGGAACGGGCTTCGTGTAGATCCTTACTTTCAGCTGAACTACAGGAAGGCACACCCCGTAAAAGTGGAAACGTTCAATGGCTATACTCCAGGTTCAAATGGGCTATTCACTTTCGATTCTACTGCTCAAGTCTTACTGAATGTCGGGCGGATTAATGAAATACGCCACATCGTCGTTGAAAATCTCTCAACGGGTACAAAAGACACGCTTCAGCAAAGTGATTTTAATAAACCCATTGTCATCAATCTTCCCGCTAAACAGAATACCATCTATGTGCATCTGATAGATCAGGATCCCAATGTACCTATAGAACGCCATCACTTTAGCGTGTATCGTGTGATGGAATACCGACGTTTCCTCGATGACTACTTTTTGAAAAGAAAGTTTATATTGCTATAGCGCGGGTTCTTGCGGATCTTTGGGGTAGAGCTTGCGTTGATATTTTTGCGGCTTTACTTCCTTATCCGTTAGGCACCGCCGGGCTACTGTGATTTGGGTGAATGACTATGACCGCAGGGGCGGGGCTTGCCGAACCTTAAAAATCATACTTAGGGTTTTGCAGCCTACTTCTAAATACAGCATCAGCTCTTTATGCCGTTACGTACAACGGTCGTTGGGAGAAGAAAGTGTGTCAGATAAGGCTGCGTATCAAAGTGCAGGGACTCTCCATGGGAATAGTTACTTGCCGCAAACAGCTACGGAAATAATATCCTCGCCCAATGCGCATTCAATATAAGCGATCGTTTTGGTTGAAAAACTATAGGTTCCGCTGAGCCACTTGCTGATTTCCGACTGCTGTTTATCCATCACCTTTGCTAAATCAGCTGGTTTCATGTTCCTTTTGGAAAGTATATCTGCAATTCTGTTGGCAATGGCCACATTACGCTTAGTCAATTTGTCAATTGCGGGATCTGCGTGCTCTTCAAGCCAATTGGTGATTAGGTTATCTCCCTTAATAATGTCAGCATTACCAGCGCGCATTTTTCCTTCCTTTTTCATGCTAATCAACTATACCTCTTCCGTTATTGTTCTCAAAAAGTATGAGAAGCGGGGTGTTCTTCCAGAAATTTGGCTTTTTAAACCTCCTTTACTTCCAGAAAGAATCAGGTATAGGGTGTTTGGCTAAAAATGCTTTTGCGCGTTCATCCTTTTTTTTAAAGAAGGCCGAATTGGAGTATTGGGCAACGGACCCGGTCTGTTGGATATCTTTGTTGACTTTTTGCTTGTTTTTATCTTTTTCCATATTAACCCCTTCGCTTAAACAAAGTTACTGATTTTTTCGAATAATGAATGCTTCAAAATTTATGCCTTTTTCAAATGTCTGCCAACTGCCATTAACGTATCCCTGGACAATATAGGAACCCTGCTTTATTTCTTTCCAATAGGAAAGGATATTCATTTGATACAAGCGCGTTCTGGATGCAGTGCTGCCTTCTGCAAATATGACAGCATGCGGATATACGACTAAAAAATCAACAACCGTTTCAGCAACCGTGGCCAACACCTTCTGTCTGTCATCGTTGTTTGTATTGATCTGATCGTCAACATACTGCCGTTCTTTATCCCAATCTCCAAAACCGAGATTGAAAACTTTATAAGGATGTTCCTGAATTAGACTATATCTTACAACTTTTTTGATAACACCTTTCGGTCCATTGCTATAGAATTCATAGTAATGTTCCTCAGGAACTTTTGAAAAGGAATATTTTTCATCTGCCATGATTCTGGTTTATAGTAGGGAATTCTGGTCAATCATTACCTGAGCACTCCTGATCTTGAAGATTTTGCTTCCGGCTTCAGCACTCCAACATCAGTCTTATCCATAGGTTATTGGTTTTACTATTACATTGTTTGCTAATTAACGTAGCAAAAATAATATTGCTATACAAATAATTTTTAACCTAAACCCACCAACCTTCCGGTTTCCCGTAATGCCCTTCCTTTCCCCTTCGCTAACTTCGTGCAGCCAACAGAGGACTACCCATGAAAAATCCGCTTCAAGAGCGCTGGTTTCGACTTCCGGCAATTAATGCCATCCGATAATCCTACCGAGCAATTGTGCGATCAAGTAGCTGCCGAATTCTTGGTGCCGGAAGCGTTGTTGCGCATGCATTGGACCAACGCCGCCGATATCCGTAGGCTGGCCACCAAATTTAAGGTCAGTAGAGTAGTGATTGCCCGCAGAGCATTGGATTTAGGCTTAATCA
Source organism: Parapedobacter sp. (assembly GCF_035556095.1). Classification (GTDB taxonomy): domain Bacteria; phylum Bacteroidota; class Bacteroidia; order Sphingobacteriales; family Sphingobacteriaceae; genus Parapedobacter. The sequence continues at coordinate 39,989 of NZ_DATMFT010000029.1, forward strand.
GCAGACCGGCTTTTTTTCAGCTATATGATACTTACATGGCTGAGTTCGCTGCCAAAAAGCACGGGCAAGAACCCGGGTTCCACTTTTATTATACCGCCCGTAAACGGGTAAGCCCTACGTTTGCTGCCTATGTCACATGGCCGTGATAAGCAGTACCTATCCCTTGCTATCCGGCAATTTTGGCAAAGCAACCTTTGAAAGCATTTTGTTGGCGGCTTCCAGCTTTTCAGGGAACAGAACCTGGCCCTGAAATTTATTTAAACGCTTATCTATTTTGACAATAGGCGTTTTGGCCTTATTTATACGTTCTATTCTCATATCACAAAGTTACGATTTTTTCTAGTTGCCAAAAAAGCTTCATAGTCTTCTCCAGAGACAAATTCCTCCCACTTTTCGTTTTTAAGTCCATAAACATAGAAGTCTTCCGCTATTTCAGTGAGATTATTGGTTAGCCCCATTAGATACAACCGTGTGCGCACTCCGGTGCTACCTGTAGCATAAATCCAAGAGTCAGGATACCTTCCCGTGAAAGGATACACGGTCGAGGCAACAGTAGCTAATACTTTTTCGCTATCGCCATTATTCGTTACGATTTTGTCGTTTATACCACCTACATTTTCATCATAATCGCCAAAAGCTATATTAAAAACGTTTGTCAGACTTGTTTCGGAATATTCCACAATCTTTTTTATTTCACCTTTGGGTCCTATGCTCGTAAACTCGAAGTGCATCAACTGGCTTTCAGCTACGTAATCATATTTAGGATATTTCATGGAACCATGGATTTGCTAACAAAAATAGCAAAAATAAAAGTGCGTTTCAAATCTTTTTTAATCGAACCCTCCAACCTTCCGGTTTCCCGTAATGTCCTTCCTTTCCTGTTCGCTACCTTCGTACAGCCAACAGAGGAATAACCATGAAAAATCCGCTTTGTAAGTTTGACCATACATTTGCAAAATCGAAAGCAATGTTGTGATTTGCAGCTTCACGACCGTTATAAACTAAAAAGGCCCAAGCTGAGATGACAGAGGCACGTTCCGCTTTAGCAAGTAATTAGCTATTTTTGTATGATGGCTGTAACTATTCCCGTAAATAATGATATCCTCACATGGGCTATTGCCCGTGCCGGTTATGAATTGCCCGAATTTGCAGAGAAGTACCACGAGGCTGGGTGCCGGTATCTTAAGAAGAGCCAGATTAAGACGACAACGAAGAAGCCGTTAAAAATGGGTATGGGACTTGTAAGGTATGAAGCCGTAATTAAAATATCGTATTTATAAAAGTACCATAAAGCTAAAATAGATATCAATAAATTAATTAAAGAGGAGTGCTATTTTGGATAAGGATTACTATTCTGTTAAGCTTGTTACTAAAACACACTCAATATAAGTGATCGTTTTTGTTGAAAAACTATGGGTTCCACTTAGCCATTTGCTGATTTCGGACCGCTGCTTACCCATTATCCTCGCCAAATCCGCGGGTTTCATGTTTTTGTGAGAAAGAATATCAGCAATCCTATTGGCGCTAGCCAAATTGCGCTTCACCAATTTATCAATAGCGGGATCACCGTGTTCTTTCAGCCAGTTGGAGATTAAGTTGTTCTCCTTCGTAACGCCAGCATTCTTGGCGTGCATCTTTCCTTCCTTTTTCATGCTAATCTTATTAATTGCTACGCACTGCGTAGCATATTCAATGCCCCTTCAAATCCTCCTTATACAAAATCCACTTTTCCTCTGTTTTTGGTGCTTTACGCATAGGGAGTAGTTTTGGGCGCTTGCGACGACCGGATAAAACGGCTAATCCTTCAATAAGTAACTTAGCGCAGAAACCTCCTGACCACAACGTGCCAACGTGCACAAACAGGTCATAGCCTGTTACCCCATCCCTGAAATAGCCTTCGATTAGCAACTTATCAAGTAACACCACCATACGCGCTAAGTCGTTTGGCTCAATGGTGATATTATCATTTGGAATGCTGTAGGGTTCCAGTTTAACCCATTGTGGTTTTCCGTCAATCGTTAGTTGCCGCTCACCGCGATATGTGGTTTTTGTTTTGTATTCGGTTTTTCGTGCCTCGATTTTAATGTCGTTCTCCAGAAGCGACACCTCGAACACAAAATCTTTAGGTACGCGACGAAGCACCCGTGCATAGCGGTTGATGTGATTGAAATCGTAGGCATCTGTAGTAGTGAGATCTTCGTACTTCACTATATCCGCTACATCACGTCCAATCAAGAAAGCGAATTCTTCCTGTGTGTACCCGTTGGCTTCGCGGTGGATGCGTACTTGGGTGTTGAGTTCATAATCGAGTGACGGGTATACGAGCATACCAAAGTAATTCTGTGCGTTCTATATATCTAGCGATTTTATAATCTTGATAACATCTTCCTTTTTGATGGACGCTTCCTCAGATTTGTCGAAGATGGTAATGAGATAAATATCGGTACCATCTTCCGACTCTTTCACCAAGTAGGTGATTACCCTAAACCCACCGCTTTTTCCAGTTCCTTTCGATGCGTCGGCTACTCGCACCTTGTAGATGTTGGCACCATAGCTGTTCCCAATCTGCGGGTTTTCGAGCAAATCACCTTCTAAGGCAGCAAGGCTTTCGCCAAGTGTCTTGTATTTTTTCAGCAGCCGTTTTGCTTTTTTGTAAAAATAGGGGGTCAGGTGTAATTTATTGTTCTTCACGTAACAGGTCAGCCATGGTGTAGGATTTGGTTTTTCCCGCACGTATCTGCTTTACCTCGCTTAAACCTTGTTCTATTTCCTTCAACAACACTTCCTTCTTGGCGTCTGGCAACTCCCGTTTCACGGAAATAATCTCACCGCCAAGTTCCTTCACAAACTCGGTGATGCGGGATTTGGCGTTTTGCGGAACTTTGATGGTTAATAAAGCCATAGTGCAAAGTTATTGAATATTATCTTAATAACCAATGGATTTACGCATTCGGATCATACTCCGGGTTTCGTTGGAAACGGATAAGTTTATTGGTAGCGTCAGGTTCGAGTTTGACGAGCTTGCCTGCGTTGTATAGGTCTTCCAATTGTGCCGAAAAGTAGTTATCCTCTTTGTAATCTTCCGGCTGAAAAAAGGAGTTATAATATTCAGTGATTTCCCGGCGAAGGCGTGGCTCATTAAAATAGCCCTCTTCTAGCAAAGAGTTTAAGGCGGCCCTGACGCTCATCCCTTTCAAAATTGGGATTTTGGTTTTGTCTTGTAGAGTGTCGTCGGAAAGGAGTTTGTTAGGAAGGATATCATCCATTGATAACCCGAGTTCTTTGAGGGCTTTTTTTAAAGTCGCCGTGGTATACTTAAGGGACGTGGACTCTCGTTCTATACCTCCAACGATAGAGTCGCCGCCGAAAGGACTAATTCTCTTGCTTAGTAATTTTCCAGAAATCCCTAATTCTAATCGTCTCAATCGAATTACGTCAATGACATACTGTGCTAGCGGTGTGATTCGACCTTTATCTCCCATTGCCGCTAAATGCGGCAAATAGAATATTATTAATTGGGAAGTAAAATTTGCATTTTAATAAATATGTATGTATACTTGCAACGTTACCAGATTATTGAATAGAAAACATGACAATAAAATATGGTGAAATAGAGGCCGATATGTGTTTCGGTCCAGTAAAAAAAGAGCATTAACAAAAGAGTCTCGTCCATAAACTCTAACATTTAATCACAAGCGAGGCGGTAGGTTATTGCCCATGGTGGTATTTTGCGTACATTTGGTGCGTCAAAGTAGCGCTGTGGGCTCTACTGAAACCGTCTTGTGAGGGGTTAGAGCCTTGTGGAGCGGTAGTAGGTAGGGTTCACAGCGCTACTCGCGTTTAAGCCTAGCCGATAACCGGGGACTCGTTTTCACTAACCATATGAAGACGAGTTTTTTATTTTTACAACCAGCTAGTTTTCCTCCTCAAATAGGAGAGGGGCTAGGCATTTTATCCAAAGCGTGGGAGGTCTCCACGAAGAATCTTCACAAAAGTATAATAAGAAAGCCTGTATGATTTGAGCAAAAGAAGTCGAGTTAATTAACGCAATTTCTTTCACTTGAAATCAACCAATAAATGAAGCAAAAATTACGCTTATGGGGCTCGTATGGCCTTAAGCGAACACAACCGGAATACCTTTTATGCCTACAATCCTTACTTAAGGTGCGATACATCCTTACGGGATACGTAGCTCCTATGCTAAGGAAACGTAACCACCCCATAGTACACTACCCGTACTTTACCCGTACACTGCCAGTACTTGAAACACGCTCGTCCTTTCTTCGTACGTTCTTCTCCCTTTGTTCTAACTTCTCCCGTGCCGTATGCGGCGTGGATGCGAGCCGTATGCGGAAAAACCTAACATACCGCCCGTATACGGCAGGCGTACGGCCTGCGAGATGGGAGAACACGGGCAGGGGAAAGGCAGGAGAAGGTGGGGCTGTTCTTCGAAGCAATCAGCCGGACCCATGCTCCAGCCCACCTTCAGTTATCCCTCATCCGTGTGATATCCGTATGATACCCGTATATATCTCGGTAAAAAGGCCAAAAGACGGCACTTTACCGAAGGGTATACGGCAAACCTACGGGAGAAATGCACATTCGGGTAGGCAAAGGGCAGGGCAGGGACCGGCTTGGGACCACGCTGGAGACCGCTTCGGGTCGGCTTCGGAGATAAGTTTACGCTCCATGCTGCCTTGTACTGCGCTTAGACTGGCGGCGCCAAACGGAGTCCAGTCGGAGCGCAAAATAAATCCAGCCGAAGACCAAACCGAGCACCCAAGCCATCCCGAAGGCGATCCGGTAAGAAGATGGAGCGCGAGGCGTCCATTAACTACCCCGGATCGGCTCGAACATAGTAGGGCATTGATTCGACAGCTGTTCGCTTGTGCTTCGGCATTTTCCCGAAGCGTTGCCGAAGGTTTGTCGAAGGCCAGTCGAACACTTGTCGAAGCGCTGTCGAAGGATTGTCGAACAAGTCTCGAACAGCAGTCGAACAACTGTCGAAGAAATATCGAAGAATCATGTGTTTGTACCCATGCGATGGCCCCAGCCCGTAGCGGGCTGGGCCTCGCTTTGGGGGTTGTTGTTTTGGTATTGGCTTGCCATGTGAAACACGGGATTGCCCAGGAGACCTTTTCATTGGAAGGTAAGGTGATCTCCGCTGCCAGTGGAGCTGCGATAGAAGGAGCAGCTATTCGAATCAGCAATACCGATAATTTAGTGTTCACTGGAAAAGGTGGGATATTTGAGATCTCATCTACTCAAGCCGATGGACTACTGTTGGTAAGTTACAGGGGTTATGAGACCCAAAAGGTTCCAATCCACACAGGCCGCTTAAAAAGTAATAAAGTCAGAATGGTGAAGGATTTGACACGAGTTACCCCCTTGGTGGTCGGTGATAGCGTGACCGACTATTTATGGGATATCCCCCTTACGGTAGTAAACCATCCAAAAGGTCGGAGTACGATTACCCTTCGCGAATACCAGAACAAGTTGTTGGTGCTGGATTTTTGGGCAACGTGGTGTAAACCGTGTATTAAGACTGTAGACAAATGGGATGTGATTCAGAAACAGATCCCCCAAAGTCTCGCGGTATTAACAGTCCACATGGACCTTGCCGAAAGAGCATTGCCGTTTATTGAGAAACGAGGCTGGTCGCTACCAGCGTTGGTTGGTGACAATTACAATATCGTCAATAGGCATTTCTTTGATCGTTATCAAGTTGGTGGCATCGTCATGATTTACAAGGGGGTGGTTTATGCGATACCATCAGACAAAGGCTACGATACGGACAAGTTGAAAAGACTGCTCAATGGAGAGCAGGTAGAATATCATTCGGACTCGCGGTTTATTCATACCGTGCAGTCCAGCTTTAAGGAAGGAGGTTCTCGATGAAAAGCCTTCTAATCGCACTTTTTGTGTTTACCCAGGTTGCTAGCTCCTATGGGCAGGCTATTATAAGCGGCAAGGTAGTATCTGCACATGACAACGTTCCGCTGACCAATGCTTCAATGCAGCTGATAGTGGCGGGGCGTAATCTTAGTGTCGGTAGGGATGGAACTTTCGCTTTCCCAATAAACGGTTCAGACACTTTGGTGCTTACACACGTGGGATATGCTACGCAACGTATCCCGATCGACGAGCATACCACGTACCTCAATATTCAAATGATAAGACAGGACAACCTGTTGGATGAGGTAGAGGTAAGTACGGGGTATTATCGCGTGCCATTAGATCGAGCGACAGGCTCGTTTATACATGTTGATGAAAAGTCAATCGGCCGAAGTGTCGGCAGCAATATCCTGTCGCGTCTGGAGGGTATGGCAAATGGCCTTCAATTCAACTACCATGGCATCTCCGGTGAGTCAAATGCTGCTCCCACGTTGCGGATCCGTGGTGTTTCGACTATAGAATCCGATGAAACACCGCTTATCGTACTTGACAATTTTCCCTATGAAGGCGATATAAACAGTATAAATCCGGAAAATATCGAGAGTATAACCATTCTACGTGACGCAGCGGCGGCCAGCATTTGGGGAGCCAAAGCCGGAAACGGGGTAATTGTCATTACAAGCAAGCAAGGACGTTATGGTCAGCCAGCACGGATATCGCTGACCTCGGCTTTCACCGTTGGCGAAAAGCCTGATCTATTTTACAGCAAGCGGTGGCTTCCGGCGGAAACAGTGATGAGCATTGAAAAAGAACGTTTCGAACTTGGGGATTATGTACAGGATCCGGAAGTGCCGTTGCCGCCTTATGTGGAACTGCTGATGGATAGGCAGGAAGGACGGGTAACAGAAAATGATTTTGAAAGGGTTGAATTGGAAATGATGGGGAGCGACGTAAGGCGTGATGCGCTCAACTACCTATACAGGCCATCGTTTCATCAACAATATTCGCTCGGTTTACGTGGCGGCGGCAATCGGTACCGCTATTATGTGTCCGGAGGGCTGGATAACAATGCTGCATCCTTAAAGCGGAACGACTACCGGCGCCTCAGCCTGAATATGCTGAATACGTTCATGCCAATGCCGGCTATAGAAATGACGTTGGGGATTTGGTATGCACAACAGCAATCGGCCAACAACGGTCTCACGTTGACAGCACTGAATCCGACTACGGGAGAGTCTGTTGCTCCATATGTCCGGTTGGCAGATGAATCCGGTGCCGCTCTGGCCATCCCATTTGAGCGGAGTATACGGTACCAGCAGGCTGCTACCGCCTCCGGGCTGCTGGATTGGCAGTACCGGCCGTTGGACGAGCTGCGGTTGTCTGACAAGACAACCACCCAAACGGAATACCGGGTTAATACCGACATGAAATTTAATGTCACGCCCGGTTTGAGCGTGTTGGCCTCTTATCAATATCTACAGGGTAAAGGCGGCGGCCGGAACTATTTCCATGAGGATACGTATTACGTGAGAAACTTAGTGAATCGTTTCACGCAGAAAAACGGCTCGACGATCATTCCACATAATGCGATTTTAGATGGGGGACGGAATACAGATAGAACAAGCCATTCTGCGCGCCTTCAGGTAAATATGGACAGAGATTTCGAAGAATATCACCAGGTCGCTGCATTGGCGGGTGCCGAGATCAGGCATCTGGTGGTAAAGGGAACCCCTGGCTTCCGCATCTATAATTATAACGATGAATTGCTCACTGGAACTACGACCTATAATTTTAATCAGTCTTATCCGGTATTGCCTTCAGGCAACGCCCGGTTGCCCGCCCCTCAACTGGGCCTGAGCGAGCGTACGGATAGATACTTGTCGTATTTTGGAAATATAGGGTACAATTACATGTCCAAATACGGGTTGTCGACCAGTCTGAGATGGGACGCTTCCAACCTATTTGGCGTAAAAACCAACCAACGGGGTGTGCCGCTTTGGTCAGTTGGCATATCATGGGGATTAAGCAGTGAACCGTTCTATAAATCGAGAGCTATCCCTTATGTCCGTCTGCGGGCTACATATGGTAGCAGCGGAAACGTGAACAACGCGGTCAGTACCTATCCCACAATTGTTTACACGGCACCAATAAACGGCTTCCCGGTCGCTACATTAACTAGTGTCGGTAATCCTGCACTACGTTGGGAGAAAGTGAAGACATTCAACGTAGGATTAGACATTCGGAGCAAGGACAATGACCTAACCGCAAGTTTGGAGTACTATGTAAAGAATGCAGCGGATTTGATCGGAAAAGACTATATGTCTCCCAGCACCGGTATACACGAAGACGTTACCTTTTTTTATATCGAAAACTTGGTCAATTATGCAAACATGAATGCGCAGGGCGCAGACTTACAGGTTAATATGGTGAAAAGGAAAGGAGAGTGGGCGTGGTCCAACCGTCTGTTGGTGAGTTACGTCAGGAACAGGATTACCCACATTAATACGGCCGAAGTGGACAATATAGGGTATTATTTGGCCGACAGCCCCCCTCCAGCCATCGGGCAATCAAGGGATGTGGTATACGCCTTGCCCTGGAACGGCCTTCGTGGAGACGATGGTATGCCATTGATTCATTATCAGGGAGAGGTAAGCAAAGATTACCGAGCTTACTACGCAAACTACGATCCCAGCGACCTTATCGTTTCGGGGGTAAAAGTTGCGCCATTCTTTGGGAGTTATCGGCCTGCAATCGGCTGGAAAGGTTTGGAAATTTCGGCGTTGTTTTCTTTTAAAGCTGGATATGTGTTCCGGAGGCTCTCGCAAACCCCGAATGCAGAGTATGACAATGGCTACCACATGGATTATTTCAAGCGATGGCAAAAGCCGGGTGACGAAAAACTTACGGATGTTCCTGCGAAATCAATAACAACCGATGTGTATCGGAATGCTGCATACAGCGCCTCGGAAGCATTAATTACAAAAGGCGACCATCTGCGCTTGCAAGATGTCAGGGTCGGTTATGCATTTCGGGATAACGCACTGCAGTTTCTAAGGCTGCAAAGTTTGAATGTATACTTTTATGCGCGTAATCTTGGCGTGCTTTGGCAAGCTAGCGACAGCGGAATCGATCCTGAGTATCCCAACGCGCGGTACCCTGCATCTCGAACAGTTGCATTCGGAGTTCAGACAACATTTTAATTTGAAAGATATGATAAACCATAGGTTAATTACCTGCGCTCTGGCGTTGGTGTGGCTATGTTTGGCATGTGGAGAAAAGTTTCTTGACGTCAAACCCAATAAAAGCCAGACGACACCCAATACAGTGGCGGATTTTCAGGCAATACTGGACTATAGTTATGTGATGAACGAGGGGTCTTCGCATGAACTCGGCATTATCGGTGCTGATGAATATTATTTGTTAGCCACGAGGCATGAAATACTCCGTGAGCCTTATCAGAAAAATGCTTACTTGTGGGCTGAAAATGTGTATGAGGGTTTTAATATACCGGATTGGGATAAAGCTTGGAAACGCATCCTGTACGCAAATGTAGTAGTTGAAGGTGTTTCGCAGCTTTCCATAACAGACGAAGAGCAGTCTGATCGGGATGCTGTTTTGGGTAGCGGACTATTTTTTAGGGCATTTAATATGTATCAACTTGCCCAATTGTTCTGCCCGGTATATGAAGAGACGGCTGCCGACATGCGTACTGGGCTTCCGTTGCGACTCGAATCGGATATCAATGTCCGCTCGGTAAGATCTACGTTACGAGACACATACATGCAGATAGCTGTTGATCTGGAGCGAGCAGCCGATTTGTTGCCTGTAACCCCCTTGATCAAATACCGCCCGTCAAGACCGGCAGCTTACGCACTGCTGGCCCGGCTTTTTCTGCAAACCGGAGAATATGAAAAGTCCGGCCGATACGCAGATGCTTGCCTACAATTGCGGAACGATTTGCTCGATTTTAATAGTTTGGAAATGACTGCGAGTTACCCATTTACCAGGGATTATGAAGCCAACCCGGAGATCATATTTTTCTGCCATATGGACAATATTGCCATAACGTCAACGTCAAATCTGAACATGGACACAGTCTTATTGGGGTTATACGGTGAAGGGGATTTGAGAAAAGAAGCCTATTTTTCGACGAATTCATCTGACGGGCGAATCCTTTTCAAGGGCTCTTATTTCGGTCAGCGGCTTTTCTTCACTGGGTTGGCGACTGACGAGGTATACCTCATCAGAGCGGAGAGCTTGGCCAGACAAGGGCAGGTAGGACCGGCTATGGAGGTGCTCAATCGGCTATTGGAGATGCGGATGGCTGGACAGAGCTTTTCCCCGCTAATGGCTGACAATGCAGAGGAGGCATTGGGCTTTATTATTAACGAACGGAGAAAAGAATTGGTGTTCCGCGGAACCCGTTGGGAGGATTTACGGAGACTAAACAAGGAGCCAAGGTTTGCCCAAGGTTTGAGGCGAGTGTTGTATGGGAACGTTTACGAGTTGTTGCCCGGAGGCTTAAAGTATACTTGGCCGATTCCTGATAATGAGATCATGCTTACCGGAATGAAACAGAACCCCCGTTGATACAAAATAAGGAGCACGGCACTCGTGGCCGGCTCCTTATTTTACAATTGGCATGAACCGCTGTATTAACGCCACCTATTCCGGATCTTCTTCTGACCAAGTATAGGAGCCCGGCGTTACTTCCGGATCATCAATTGCATCCTGCACTGTGGTAGGCATTGTAGTTGCGTCTTCGCTGAAAGTAAGCTGAATCGCGCAGACAACATCCTTCCGATTGAGCCGGTCACAGTCCCCTTCCGGTTCTTCATTCAACCGATTGGGGTTGATCTCTTGGTGCTCTGGTAAGCTACCGTCTTCACCTGAGGTAATCGTCAGTGCGTACCATCCACTTTCTGGATCGTCTACTAACTTAAACGCCGAAAACCCTACAAACGTGGCCGCCAAGGCCAACATGAAAAAGTACTGTTTAATGAAATTTGTGGCTTTATTTGCCATATTATGGGCTTTTCTTTCGCTTTTGGAAAAAAAGCACCCCAAAAAAAGGTTTTGTTTGTAATTGCAATTTGCTTTGCGCGGTTTGCTGTTTGCAAGGGGCGAATAAGCATATTGCGTGTCTATCTAAGTCCGGTCACTGACGTGGAGATTCCGGTCACGTGCCTCCGCGCTTGCCCAAGGCTAGCGCGTATTAAGTACTGCGTACAGGCAGGGTGAAGTTTTATAAGGCCCTGCGCCTGAATAAGGCGAACTTCCGTGGAAAACTAATCTGTCGTTTATACGCGTTGCTATTGGATTGCTTCACGCCACTGTGATGATCCACCGCGCGGGTTCGCAATGACGATTGGGAGTTGCCATGCATTGGGGATGCGGATGTGTGCACAGGCCACGTAAGCCACACGCCAAGTACCGCCAGCAGGAAGAAAGCAAAATTGAACCAAAGATGGTTATCCCACGAGAGGCCACTGATCACCGACCCGCATCCGCAGGGACGTTTCTCATACCACCCCAGCACACCGAAACCGATAAACAGCGTAAACGCCAGCATTAGCACGGCCGAGAGCCACATCCCTTGATGGGTGCGTTTCCGGCTCCTCGGCCAGGCAAGCAGTACAGCTGCGCCCAGCTCTGCCAGCGGTAGTAACCAGAACAGGATGTCTGTGCTCCACTCAGGGATGGGTTGCCGCCGCAGGGTGCTGTGGAACCCCGCAAGATCCCACAGCTTCTCTACGGCTACCGGAACCCACAGTGCCAGGAACGCCAACCTGATAATGCCTAGTATGATGGATTTCTTTTCCATAACCCTTGTTTTTTCTTAATCGTACGCATCCGTTCTGCAACTAGCCGCTGCACATCCACTACCCGGCTGAGGTGGTGGTGCTGTTCGGCGGTAACGGTGTAAAACCAAAACAGGCTGTCCAGCCATTCCATCAACTCCGGATCGGTTACCACCGGGCATTGCGCAAAGCCAACCGCTTTGATGCCGAAGCGCCATTCCACGTGGCCGCTTATAACCGACAGGTAGGCCACCCGCTTGTCTTTGGGGTCGTTGTGGTACATCCGGATGATGAACGGTGAGGCATACGTGTCGGCATAAATCACATTGCCGAAGCCATGCAGCCAATCCAATGCTGCTTGGTGGGTGTGCCCGCGAAAGAGTTGGTGCCAGAAGGTCTGGATCATCGCCGGTGTAGTGGCGGGAGTGGGCGGTGCAGCCCAGATTTCTTTTCGTATGTGTTGTTGTATTTCCATCTCATTATGCTTTTGTTATGAAAGCAAATGTATGTTGAAAATCAAAGTGTTAAGTTGTTCGCAAACGACAAATGAATTAGTGTTGTGCGTCGATTTTGGATAACTCGGTGGCTGCCCGGTGGGTATTGGGCGATACACCGTAGTGTTTGGTAAAAGCCTTGCTGAAACCGGCGGTATGGGTATAGCCGAAAATATCGGCGATTTCGTAAATACGTCGATCGGGGTGGTCAGTCAGGTAAACACCCGCAGCTTCCATATGCTGCTGTTTGATATAGGCACTCGGCGAGCATTGCATACTATTTTGGAAAAGACGCTCCAACTTCTTAGGGGTGATATGGAATTGATCGGCTATTTCTTTCGGTTCGGGCGCTCGATGGGTTTCGGAAATGATGGATGAAATGTGGGGTATTATTCTTTTTAGTTTTTCTTCATCATAATGGAGCTGCCCTTTGCCATGGAGCGCACCCTTAATCGCAGAGCAAACACCAGGTAAATGAAACAGCAAATGTTGGTTGAAATCTTTGCGTCGATTAATTCCTGAAGGGCTGATGAACCGGATGAGCCGCCGCATTAACAGGGAATCGGCGTGGATGGGTGGACTGATGATATCTTCGGTGATCGGCGTAGCATCAGGCAGGTTGGCTAGTTCGTTGAAGTCTTCGCCAATTATCGCTAGCTGGGCCGCATGCAGGATAACCAATAGCAGTCTGTTGGTGCCCGAAGGAAAATGAACGGGGTATTCCTTGCCGCAGAGCCGAGCGAAATACGCAGTACCGGGCGGCGGCATCTCCGATGTTTCGCCGGAAGGATAATCATAGCGGAGCAGTCCTTCGAGCGTAACGGCGAAGATGTAAGCGGGGTTCTCATATGGCCGCAACACAGCAGTGAACGGCTCGGCCCCGTTGCCTTCCAGCAGAATGAGCGCGAGTAGTGCATTGGCGTAGTATTGCCGAATGAATTTAAACGTGGGAAGCGCAGGCGCACGGTAACTCACCGTATGTGCCAAGGGGATGGGGTAGGCACAAAGCGGGGGGTGTTCGCCGGGCCGGTGATGGCTTTCGGCAACTTCAAAGAGAAAGGTGATATGGAAATGCTGCTGCATGCCGATTTAAAAGTACGGTATGCGGGGCACGGTAGGAATCCCATTTGAGACATAATGAAGCGAATGCGGCTAAAATAGCCGTTAAACGAAAGCGGGTGCAAACGAACGAAAATGAGTGTAGGTTTATCACGGGTTTAGTGAAAATGAATTGGGCTGAACGCAACCGTTTTGATAATTTTCTCTTTTAGGCTAAATTTTTTTTAAATTCGTAATTAGAACATTTTTAACCAATTATTATGAGGAAAGGAAACCTATTATGGAAGAACAGATACATGAAAACAAGGATTTCTTTAATTACCGAAAGGAGCATTGGGCCACCCGGTTGTATTACTCAACGTTTTTAGGAATATTGATTGCAGCCAATGGCTTCAAAATCAAGGCCAATGTAATTGAAACGCTATGGCATTGGGATTTCGTATACGATCTCATCGCGTGCACGGGATTGGTCTACCTGACCGTTTACTTCATATACTGGGTGTGCCTCATTCTCGATAAAGCGCTCCCTTGGGAAAAGAATCCGAACAATCGGTTTATCGCCCAGCTCATCCTGGGTGTTGTGTTGGGTCATCAGTTCATGGAGCTGCTGAACAATTTATATATGGCCTATGGTGGACAGAATTTACTGCACACGCAGAAAAGCCGGACAGAGATACCCATATCATTGTTGGTTTCCATGGTGGTCAATTGCTATTACTTTGGAGTTTACTTTGCCGAGAAGCATTTCGTAAAGAAGGCTAAAAAACAGGATGCCGCACCAGACCATCCGTTGGATACTGCTGAAAACCTTGAAAATGCGGATGGCGTGGACTCAGATGAGCCATCTGGAGAGTACGTTACGATTGATTCTGCCATCAATCAAGCTGACGCCGGCGATACGATAAAAGGGCCACAAAAAGAACGGCTACCGTTGATTACCTATTCAGACGGTGAACGGATACTCCTGAAACACCTCGATATTGCAGCTGTTGGTCTGGAAAATGGGAACCTTGCTATTTACACGTTTAGCGACAAGTGCTACTACGATACCATGCCGCTAAAGAGTTTTTTTGAATTATTGGATCCAAATGATTGCTTCCATACCAGTCGGCAGACCATCGTACATCGCGATGCGGTGAGAAGCATAATACCGAGCAAAACCAAGAAAGGTGGATTGGACGTGTCGCTTACAATCGAGACAGACATCCATGTTGAGGTGTCGGCGCGTAATGTGGCGCGTTTTAAAGAATGGCTAGCCGCAGGTAACCCACCGCCGGCGCGGAAGCCGTCCATTCCGGTTCCGATGCTCTTCTAAGAGCTCGTTTTACTTGGAATGGCGAGATGGGCTGCGTAGCGAAACAGGACGGCATTTCGTCTTATCAGAAAATAATCAAACGATGAAAAGAATAGCCATCATATCTGCGTTGCTAGCGGTTACGGTATCGTCGTGTTCTAAGAAGGAGAATTTGGGGGATGAAATTCCGATCTGTGTGCGTACGATGATAAGCGAACTGGAAACGGATAGTAACGTCCGCGATGGCACAACTGTGACTGTATATCTTTTCCAAAACCGTCATGTTTATGTGCATAACATCGGCAACGTTGCTTTTGTGTACGATAAAAAATGCAATATGATCGGTTTACTTGGCGGGTTTGCCGGGAATATGGAAGTAAACGGCGAAGACTTCAGCAATGCCAGGTTAATCCGTGAAATTTGGAGACGCTAATGAATTAAAAAAGTACCCTGTTAAACTTCGTTTCAAAGGATATATCGGCAAACGTGAAGTAGTCAGGTCAGATTACGTGGTTACCTTCGACTGTTGCCACATTGCCCTGGTGGCTGGCGAGCGGGAGCTGGTGGTAGGTATTAATTAGTATGGTATAATCCGGTATTCATGCCGCAGGCGGTCGATCAAACTATCCGGTGGGGTAGGTAATGCGGCGGTAAAATCGATGTCTACCAGTACATTTTCCACGTAATTAGGTGCCAGGCATTCCAATCGAAGTACACGGAATCGCAACAAAGACTTATTTTATATATTTGTCGTTTGTAACTCCAGATACCCGTAATCCATGAACAAAGCGATTTATCTACTATTAGTTTGCTTGTTGGCGAATGGTCCGATTCAAGCCCAGCAAAAGACGTTCACCAATCCGCTGCGCAAAGGTGCCGATCCGTTTGTGATGAAGCATGATGGGCGTTATTATACCATTTTTAATGGTGGGGGAGGGTTAACGGTTACGGAATCCCGTTTCTTGACCAAATTTGAAAAAACAGCGGTGGTATGGACGCCACCTCAAAACGCGTGGAATAGCTTCAATATCTGGGCACCCGAAATCCATGTGCTCGATGGCAAGTGGTACATTTATTATGCCGCTTCGGTACACAAGGGAGCGCCCTATTATGCACAGCGGGCTGGTGTGCTGGAAGCCGATAACCCGTTTGGCCCATACGTAGATAAAGGGATGTTTTACACGGGGGATGATCCCGAAACGAAGAAGGATAACTGCTGGGCCATTGACATGACCTTGTTGCAGCATCGGGGAAAGAATTATGCGGTGTGGTCCGGCTGGGCGGCATTGCACGACCACCACGACGTGGATCAGTATCTATACATTGCGGAACTGATTGATCCATACACACTGGGTAAACGCGTATTGCTTTCGAAACCCGAGTTGCAATGGGAACAAGGTGACCATATTGCGCTGCAGGAAGGACCGCAGGTATTGAAGCATGGGGATGACGTATTTATCATGTATTCTACACGGGGTTCCTGGACCGAGCATTATAAAATGGGGCAGCTGCGGTTAAAATCGCCGGATAGCGACCCCTTGGATCCGGATGTTTGGATCAAAGCAGATCACCCGGTGTTTCAAGGTACGGATACGGTGTATGGCGTGGGCCACGCGAGCATGACGACGTCGCCCGACGACACGGAATATTGGATATATTACCATTCAAAACTGCAATTGGACGGCGGATGGAATAACCGCCATGTATTTCTTCAGAAATTCACATTCGACGAAGAAGGAAATCCCGATTTCGGTATACCGAGTGGTTCATCGACATTGGATCGCCCTTCGGGCGAAATTGAAAGGGATAAATAATTTGATCGCGATTGATTCATTGCGGACAAAGAAGGGTCGCAGCCTTTTCCTCTATCGATGGGTAAAAGTCTTTGTCGGCAAAGCCTTTGCTGATTTGAACAACGGCGCTCTGGAACCCGCCGTCTTTTTCTTTGCCGAATATGGTAGATGCAAAATCGGCTCTCATCGTATCAATCAGTTCGTTGTACTCTTCTGTACTGGGGTAGGCGGCAGGTTTTTTGGTCATGCCACTTTCATCCAACTGTTCGTGATCATAATCATCTAACAATTCGAGCCCTATCGTAAAATGTGCCAACCAATTTAAATCGCTATCCGTTTGCTGATCTTCAATTGTGCGGCTTAGTATACGAATACCGTCTTTCAATGTTTGGACCTCCTGTTGTTTCTGGGTAAGCCGCTCCTCGTTGATTGCATAACCTTGAATAAGATACTCTTTAAGTCGTTGCGTAGCCCAAATGCGGAATTGGGTGCCTTGCGTTGATTTTACCCGATAACCTACCGAGATGATAACATCCAAATTATAGTGTTCCACTTGGTATATTTTTCCGTCATCAGCAGTATGTGCAAATTTTGCACATACTGCCTCCTTTTTCAATTCCTGTTCTTTAAATATATTATTTATGTGCTTGGTTATTACAGAGCGTTCTCGGTCAAATAGAGCAACCATTTGAGCTTGTGTCAGCCAAATAGTATCTTCTTCAAACTTAACTTCTACCAGCGTTTTTCCGTCACTGCCTTGATAAATTTCGATTTGGTTTTTGGTCATGAGGTTCATATTTGTTGCGTAATAAATTGTGATTCTATGATGAACCAAAAGTACATAAAATAATTTCAGTTTTGATAATATTTTTAGTATTTTTTTGTTTGTTATTTCGAATGTTCTACTCTTCAATTTGAACAGGCAGCTAAGAGGTTCACAGGAGGTGAACTTTTTTTAAGTTATTGTATTGAAATTTTATGCCTTCATTCAGAATTCAGATCATGACCACATTACTCAATATATTGAGTAATTTTACTCAGCGTATTGAGTAAAATAGAATTTATGTTTGAAAGGCCTTATTTACAGATTATTAAATCTCGTATTAACGAGCCAAGGAACTTTATTCAGGTGTTGATGGCCCCCGACAAGTGGGCAAAACTACGCTGGTTACACAATTGACGACCGGATATCAATATCCCTTCCATTTCGTTACGGCTGACGCCGTGCCAGCAGCAGGGGCGGTTTGATTGGAGCAACAATGGGAAGTTTCAAGGCTCATGATGAAGCAACAACAAGCTTCCGAGTTTTTGCTCGTAATCGACGAAATACAGAAAATTTCGACAACTCGTGGATGCCGGTAATACAACGACATTGGCGCATTACTTGGATTTGCTGAACACAGCAGGTTTACTCGGCGGTTTGGAAAAGTACGACGCAAAATTAATCCGTAATCCGCCAAAAGCCAGATGAGTGGGGGCATATGGTGGAATGCTTTATGACTCATTCATTACCAACTATAATCCGGTATTCCTGCCGTAGGCGATTAACCAAACTGTCCGGCGAAATAGGCGATGCAGCGGTAAAATCGATATCTACCAATACATTGTCTATGTAATACGCTCCAGGCGTTCCAATCGAATCCAATACGGTCTGCAAGCCGGTTTGCCGTACAATGAGCGTATCAATGCCGTTGTATTCCCTAGAAATCTGCATGCGATCGGGCCGTTCTATATACGTATATTCGGTGACGACTAGTGAATAGTCGAATGATTTGTAGTCGATTACGGTTTTTCCATGCAAGAAAAACATCGATGGAATGACGGCCAGTGCATTGAAAACAGCGTGTGCCAGAATGGACCACGTGAGTCCATGTTTCAACCGGAGATAAGCTAGAAGGAATCCACCCTTGAGCTGCGAACCGATGATAATCGGTGAAAGCATGTAAAACAGCGCTTCCTGGTTGGTGTAGTTTGTTAAATGATAGAAGCCGAAGACGATGCTTGACACGTAGACGGATAGCTTCAATACCCGGTTGCGGGCGAATTTGAGCGGATAGCGGAAAATGAACTCTTCAGCAAGTGGAGCAAAGCATGTCATGAGAAAGATAATGAACCAAAACGTCATTGGTTTGCTGATCTCCGGAATCGGCCGTAAATGCAGTACATGCTCGTCAATCAGGTAGATAAGTGGAATGATGAGCACAGCAGTAATGACCACATCAACCGTTAAGACAGCCAGCCATGTGCGGAAAGGCTTATTCTGCGGGCCATCTACAATTTGCTGTGGATTGGTCAGGAATTTCCTGAGGTCGTTAAATAACTGTCTGAACATGCGGACACAAACTAGCGTCAGGAAAGCCTGCGGTCATCCAATTCACTTCGCCCGGCGTTATCACCTGCTCCACGCTGAGGCTGTCCCGGTAGGTAACCTTGCCGCTGAAGAGATAACTCACCCTAGAGAGGCTGATATGCGGATGGGGCAGTACATCCAGGCTGGTTGCAGCCGCTGCGGGGATGCTGACGAGCCCACCGTGATCCATGAAGATAAATGGACCCACCATCCGGCGAAGCTGGTAGGGAAGGATACGTTTTACAGCGAAGCCTTCGGAGATTTCGGCCGTCGGGGCTTCTATAACGATATCAAGCATGGTAATTCATTAAATAATCATACTTAACGCTAAGGTACGAAACTGTGGGTAATATTTTTTGGCCATCTTTGCCTGAAGAAGCAAGCGTGTCCAAAGAAGATATAAGAAAAGCTGAGGAAGGCGACCACTATCGCATTTTACCGGGCCAAAAAAATTCTGGCGAGCTTTGTCCCCATATGGGAATGTCAATCGTCATGAACATGAACATTAAAATTTTTGAACAATGAAAGAATTTGCGTTAATTTTCAGACTGAAAGACGTGGCTGATTTTCGGCCATCGCCCGAACAAATGCAGGAACGAATGAATTGGTTAGCGAGCATTGCCGCGCAGAACAAGTTGATAGATAAGGGCAACACGCTGCTACCTACCGCTGGAAGTGCCAAAACCGTTAATGCAGACAACGTAATAACGGATGGGCCCTATACAGAAATCAAAGAGTTCATCAGTGGCTACATTGTGGTAAAGGCCGCGACCATCGACGAAGCGGTAGCCATGGCCAAAGGAAATCCGATTTTTAAGGTCGGTGGCAATATTGAAGTCCGGGAAGTCTTAAAACGTGATTGATATTGGGTAATCCAGGCTCACATAATGAAATTTTACCCCACCTGTTCCGACAGGAGCACGCAAAAATGACGGCTGTCTTATGCCGTCATTTTGGTTTAAAACACGTGGAGATTGCCGAAGATATCGCCAGCGATACTTTTTTGAAGGCATCCGAGCATTGGGCAATCTACG
Organism: Parapedobacter sp.; assembly: GCF_035556095.1. Lineage (GTDB taxonomy): Bacteria > Bacteroidota > Bacteroidia > Sphingobacteriales > Sphingobacteriaceae > Parapedobacter. The sequence continues at coordinate 59,709 of NZ_DATMFT010000029.1, forward strand.
GAGTACCAGAAAATCCGATAGCCTGGCTGTATACGGTAGCCAAGAACAAGACGAAAGACCATTTTAAACAGCTAGCGGTTTTTGACACCAAAGTCAAACCTCAAACCGAAGCGGAGAACATCCCGTACGAGTTTGAATTTGAATTCCATAACCAGGTGGTTTCGGATAGCCAACTGGCGATGATTTTTGCGGTCTGTAACCCCGCAAATTCAAGCAAGGGTCAAATCTGTTTGGCGCTACAGATCCTTTGCGGCTTCCGTGTCGAAGAAATTGCCAACGCATTCCTAACCAAAGCCGAAACGATAAAGAAGCGCTTGCAACGGGCACGGAGTAACCTGCGCAACGATAATTTCCAGATTACATCGCTAAGTGAAAAAACCATCGTATCGAGGCTCGACACCGTTTTAAAGACATTATACTTAGTGTTTAACGAGGGTTATTTTTCTAAATCGAATGATCAAGTGGTTAGAAGGGGCCTCTGCGCCGAAGCCATACGGCTCGGGTTGGTGCTGACGGAAAACCCCTTGACAAACACGGCGAAGCTAAATGCATTATTGGCGTTGATGTGTTATCAGAGCTCGCGCCTGGAGGCAAGAGCCGGGGATAGGGGCGAAACCATTCTGTTTGATGAACAAGATAGAGAACGATGGGACGAGTCCCTGATCCAACGCGGCCACTATTACCTGACCAATGCCACCACTGCTGGCACCGAAATCTCCACGTACCATTTGGAAGCCGGTATTGCGTATTGGCATACCGCCACTTCAGATGTCGACAAATGGCCGCATATTCTGCAATTGTATAATCAACTGATCCTTGTCGAGTATTCACCGATTGTCGCGTTGAATAGGACGTTTGCATTTGCGAAAGTCTATGGGTGCCAAAAGGCAATTGTGGAAGCGGAGAAATTGAAGTTGACGGGCAGTAGCTACTACCACGGGTTGCTAGGCTACCTTTATGCAGAAGTCAATACCAAAAAAGCAGTAGCACACTATGAACAAGCCATCCGACTAACCCAATCCGAAAGCGAAAGACAAGTATTGCGGAGAATAAAGGTGTCCTTGAAAGATGATAATTTAAGGGATACTGATTGGATGAGGTAAACGGGCTAGCATGGGTAATAAAGCAAATCATAACGGTTAATCGTCGGTGTAAAAATTAGGTTGTGCTGTGCCTCAGTAAATCAAAGAATTGATCTGCTTGAGTTGTTTTGAAGTTCGAAATCCTTGCTGAACTTTTTGTAAATTGGCCGACGTAAATAAGCGAGCTGCCATGTATTCCTGCGCCACCTACACCGTTGAACGGAGCATCCATTCCAGGTCGTTGATCATAGGAGGGAAATCGGCTTGAAAGTCGGGATGATCGTCATGGTGCTCACGGGTTGGCTATTGCAGGCAGGCGATACCGGCCTAGACGGTAAGCCAGACGGCTGGAAAGCCCAAGCGGACTCCCTTCACCAAGCTGGATTGGCGTTGAGCGACCGGGGCGATGATTCCAGTGCGGTGGTGCGTTATGAAGAAGCGCTGGAGCTGTATGAAGCTCGAGCCGGCAATCCCGACCAGCTTCTGGGGTTGTTGTATAACGACCTGGCCTATTCCTATGGGAATCTCTATGTTCCGTACTATTCGCTGGATTATTTCCGCAAAGCGGTGGAAATATGGGAATCCATCGAATTGGATGACGATGGCGTGGACAACCTCATTTCGGGTTACCAGAATCTGACGTTCGAACTGATCGGATACGGTGATTTGAAAGCTGCCGACACGATAAGGAAGCGGATGAATAGCCGATTTTATGGGCATTACGATCGAGGTGGGCGGCCGTCGCACACCGATCCGTCCTATCGCACACCGCGGAGTATGCACCTGCTCGGAAACGTACGCGTGCTGGCAGCCCAGGGGCACTTGGAAACGGCGTATGCCTATGTGGATACGATGCACCGGGAAATCGACGATTTGGGTATCGTTTTGGCGGCATACAAGATCCTGTTTGACAATGCCTATGAGCAAGGTGATGATTCGCTTACCGTGCGGTTTGCACAACAAGCGCTGCCCATCGCCGATAGGTATGATAGCCCGTTTTACCGGTTGGTTTGCTATGCCAAGCTTGCAACGGTGTATCATCGGATGGAACAATACGAACAGGCACTGACCTATGTGATCCGGGCGGAGCAAAGCATGGTATTCGATTCGTTTTCGGCCAGTAAATATGCGGTGCAAACCATCAAAGCGATGATTCTCAGTGGAATGGATAGGTGGGAGGAGGCCCAGCGGCTTGTGGAGGCGTCGATAGGAGAGATTGTCCGAAACCAAGCGGATAGGACAATTCCGCTTGCGGAGCTAACGGCAGCAGATCTGGGTGACCTTTCGTCTTATACCTTTATCCGCGTGCTTACCGAAAGCTCACGGATATTGTACGATGGTTACCGCCGTGATGGCCGGAAGGAAACCTTCCGCAAGGCGGCGAATTTATACCGTGCATCGGCTGGGATGTTTAATCGGTATTACCTAAAGGGCGAATATACCGATCTGATTGACGGTCTGCACCTGGAAATCATGGAGGGGCTGCTTACCCTGAGCATGGATGAACCGGAGGGGGCGGTCGATTACCTGAGCCTGATCGAGCAGAATGCTTCGCAGCACTTGATTAGGGAGTTTGAAAAGAAGCTGCGGGTGAAGCAGGAATCCCAAGGGCAGGACGTAGCTCAGGCCTTTGACGTACGCCACGTTTTGGCGACACTGGAACCGGAAGAATCGATGGTGAAATTTCATGTAGCCAGCGAATACGTTTACCGAACCCGAATCACTGCGGACGGTGTAACGGTATTCCGTGTTGCCCGCGTGGATTCGCTCAAGTCATCGGTGTTCCGCTATGCCACGGCACTCCGCGGACTGGCTGCAGGATACGAGCAGTTGTCGGATTCGCTGCGCCGCGTACTCCTCGGGGACCGTGCGGGTAACATGACGACGTTGATCCCTGATAATTTCTTGAACTACATTCCCTTTGAGAGTTTGTATGATACCCGCTTGGGGAAATTTATCGGTGAAACCCAGGCAATAAGCTATGCGTATTCGCTTCCGGTCTGGCTGTTGCATCGCCAGGCTTCTTTTCCTGCGCTAGATGCCGTAAGGCTGGGCGTTTTTTCTCCGAGTTATCAGGTCAATGACCTGCGGCACGCCCGTGAGGAAGCAGGGCGTGTTGCGGCAATTTTCGGGGGCGACCGCTTTATTTCCGGCGATGCGACCAAGCGCGCGTTTCTGGATCGGCAGGCCGACTACGACGTATTGCACTTTGCCATGCATTCTTTTTTTTATGAGGATGATTTCAGTGAGTCGTGCCTGGTATTCAATGGTGCGGAAAAGCTGTATTTTTCTGAATTGCATGCCCTCCATATCCCTGCCCGCATGGCGGTGCTCAGCGCCTGCAACACGGGGAATGGTAAATTGGTGAAGGGAGAGGGCGTAATGAGCTTGTCACGCGCATTTGCCTATGCCGGTGTGGCGAGCACGGTGGTGAGCTTATGGCAGGCGCCGGATAAGGAAACGGCCGAAATTATGACGTCGTTTTATGAAGGAATCGCACAGGGACTTACTAAATCGTCGGCAATGGCCCAGGCGAAGCGTGCATTTATCGAAAATAATTCGATGAAACGGCACCCGTTTTTCTGGGCGGGCTTTGTGGTCAATGGCGATGATTCGCCGTTGGTCGTGCCACGCCGACAGGGTATGGCTTGGATGGGCGTTGGTGTGGGGCTGGTGTTGGCGATCCTTGTTTCCCTTGGGTTTGTATCCCGGAAACGACTACAACCGCGACAATAATTCGCGGGCGGTTTGCCCCAGGGGTGTAGTACCTTGTGCCAATTCTTCCAATAACCCACGAGCTTGCGCACGGTCGTCCAACCGCAGCAAGGCCAGTGCCCGGTACCAGCATGCGTAGGCGTACAGGGGGCTATTGGCCGGGTATTGCGCGAGTACCGATTCGGCATCGGCAAAGCGGCCAAGTTCGAGGAGGGAAACCCCGCGGTAAAGTAACGAATAGGCTTCGCCGGTATCCCGGTATAGCGTTTCGAATAGCTCCTCCGCACGGACATAATCGGCCCGGTCATAAGCACGGAAGGCCGCTTGTGTGGTGGTTTCCGTAGGTTCACCCCGTACCGTTGGCATGACGGTATTGGGGTAAGCTTGGTAGTATTCGGCATAGAGGGCCGGTGCCGACGACGTGCGCAGCCATAGCCAGGTGCCGCCGCCAACTACCAGTAAAACCGCGGCCGCCGCACCGATCCACCAGCGTAAACGGGGGGTGGCGTTGTGGTTCTTTTGCTCATGGTTACGGAGTAGCTGCTTCAGTTGTGCCCGTTCGGTTAGCACGATGGCCTGCCGTACCTCCCGTTGGAACTCGACTTCCCGTGCAAAATCTGCGTCTGCCGCCAACAGTTGCGCAAACGCCTGCTGTTGCTCGGCCGTAAGCGTACCTTCGAAATATCCCGTTATCAGCGCTTCGTGCTGCATATCATTTCCCTTTTGTTAGCTCCTTCAGCTGTTTGAGACAGCGTGATTTCTGGCTTTTCAATACATCCTTGTTGGTATAACCCAATTGTGCCTGGATTTCGTCCAGTTTTTTGCCTTCGTAATAAAATAGCCGCAAGACTTTACGGCATTGATCGCCCAACTGCTGAAAGCCCTCCCGAAGCAATGCAACCCGTTCGTGATGGAGGGTTTCATCGTATAGCGGGTCGGGTATTTCCGCGACATCGTCCGTGAGGGACTGCTGCTTCGCTGTCTTTTTCAGCCGGTTTAATATCATGTATTTACCGACACCGAACAGATAGGTTTTGATACTGCTTTTCAGGGCGTCCAGCCGGCCTTGTCGGGCGTGTTCCCAAAGCACGATTACCGCATCCTGGTAGATATCCAGTAGCTCTTCCGACGCTAGTGGGTACCTGGTTGCAAACCGGATAAAGTCGGCTTTGTAGGCGTCATATATCCGGATAATTGCACGATTCGAGTCGTTTTTCAATCCATCAAGAAGAACGCTGTCTTTTTCCATTAGTAGTTGATCGGCGGCAAAGTAAACAAAAGTTTTAATTTTTTTTATGCGGCATGTTTACTTTTTCTAGGGGGGCACACTAATGGAAAAATAACTGTATTTGCCATGAAAGGAAAATTGTTTGTATTGCCTGTCTTGTTGATTGCCCATGTGGTTTCCGCGCAGGAATCTGTCGGTGAGCGCGTCGTAAACCGCACGAAAGAAACGACCATCCGGAAAACCGAAGATAAGATCGACGAGCAGGTCGACCATACGTTGGATAAGGTCTTCGATGGCTCGATCTTCAAAAAGAAAAAGAAGAAAAGCAATGACGGAAATGCCCCGGGTACGAAAAAGTCATCCGGAAAGCAATCCTCGGGTGGCGGCAATGCATCGGATGGCGACGATACCGATTTCAGCACCTACCGCGATTTCGATTTCGTGCCGGGCGAGCAGACGCTGTTTTTTGAGGATTTCTCTAATTCATTACTGGGCAGCGGCCCTACGCAATGGACGGTTACCGGTGAAAAAGGGGAACCGGCGATCACGACCCTGCCCGGAAGTCCGGACCGTTGGCTGCGTACGCCGAAGGAAGGCTTGAGTTTCCCGAATGCATTCAATGATTTCCCGGACAACTTTACACTGGAATTTGATATGTATGCCGACCCGGAAGCGATGAGTGAGATGATGAGTGGGCTGAAAGTCGTGATTGTCCAAAAACTGGCTGATCGATCGGAATACGATCAGTGGTTTAGCCCCGATCCACAAATCATTTTGGATATCCACCCGTCTGGCGGAGGGGAGTCGTTAAATCTTGGTGCGAAGAAGGAATATGATAGCAATATAAGCAGAGGCTTGACACTGCACGACAGTACGTATCGCGACGGGTGGATTAACGGTGAAATCAACCGCATTTCCATCAGCCGGAATGGAAGCCACCTCGCGATGTATGTAAATGAAAAGAAGTATATGGACCTGTCCGATGCACTCCCTAAACCTGGTGCTTACGGGTTAGTCTTTGCGAACAACATGTGGGGCGACGGCACGTACATCACCAACATCCGTATAGGGGGCGGCGGTGCGGTAACGGCCAAGACCGTGAACAAAGAAATTGCGGCCGATAAGAAATTTATTTCGCGCACGATTTATTTCGACGTGAATTCGGCGCGCATCAAGCCTGAATCATGGGCTACATTGAATGAAATAGCCAACGCCATCGGCGGAATGCCGGGCAACTTCCACATCGTGGGCCATACGGATAGCGACGGTGCAGATGAAGCCAATTTGTCGTTATCGATTCGCCGTGCGGCATCCGTGAAGAATGCCCTGATAGGCGAATTCGGGTTGGATGGTGCGCGATTGACTACGGACGGCAAGGGCGAAACGGAACCCGTGGAGTCGAATGAGACCATCGCCGGCAAAGCGCAGAACAGGCGCGTCGAATTCATTCAACAGTAATCGTCGGTTAGCCATGACACGAATTTTCAATCGGACATCGCAGTGGTTTGCGGCCCTGCTGATTGGTGGATGCATTGCCGTTTCCTGCGCGGGGAATGCGGACAAAGCAGTTGTTCCTTCGTCATTTGACGGTGCAGCGTTGCTGGCTGCCGCTGGTCAGATCGACGAGTTAATTGCTATCGGTGATATCGCGGAGTTGGCGGGTATCCCCGCGGAGCGCATTGCCCGGCATGTGGAAGACTATGATAATCATCCATCGCAGAAGAAGCTGGCCTACCATTGGGAAACTCCGGGGGCCATTTCGTTTACCACGCTTACGGGCGAGGCGGTAAACCTGCCCAAGCATCATTCGATCGGTATTGCCAACCTGGAGGCCATGGACTTGGCAACGTTCGAACGGCGATACCTGACTTCGGCCGGGATCAAAGCGGCGATTGATGCGCTGGTCAACGATGCATCGGTGAATGCCGATGTGGCGATCGCCCAAACCGCTTACTTGGCCGATGTGGCCAAGAACCTGTCACTGGAACAACTGGAAGGCGTCGGCGAAGCGGCCGTTTGGGAGTTGCCCACACAGGTGTTGCATGTCTTCGCGGATGGCGCGGCGTTTACCGTCACGACCAATTTTGGGGATGATTCGGTAGTAAATAAACGGAAAGCGATCGCCTTTGCGCGAATGGTTTTTAACAATCAATAAAAATGAAGACCGTATTGACAATGTTGGTCATTGGATGTTTAACAATGGCTGCTCATGGAAAAGATAACATACTGCAGGCAACCTGCGTTTCCGGCGGAGGGTGTACCTTCCGGTTGCTGGATGTAACGGGCGAGGAAATGGACGTGGTTTTAGGTACCGACAAGGTTTACTCCTCCATCGGTGGTGACGATTTGCTGGTGCATGCGAAGGTAGGGGATGACTGGAAGACCTACATTGAGCGTGATTTGACACGCGGCGAGCTGGATCGCTTGTATGGCGGTGATGGCTATACGATGATTTACCTGTTCGATCCGCAGGTACAGCCTAAAGACGGTGCATGGAAAGGCGGTACGGGAACGCCGGTAGCTTCGCCCTGCGTGGCCGATATCGGAAGTTACCTGGGGAGGATACAGGGGTTGCATAAAGCGGGGACGATTCGGTTCCCGAAGCCTTTCAAGCCTGAGTTTTTGCTGGATAACGCTTACATGCGCTGGGTAACCGTAGCACCCAACCGGTTCCGGGGCGTGATGGATTTCGGTGGGGGGATGACGAGTCCCATGAAGTTGGTGTACAACGCGACCATCGTAAACGATGGATTGATCGAGGGTGCTTTCGAAATCACCGTATCCGTTCCAGCGCAGGCACCGTGCCGTGTCACCGTGCCGGTTTCGTTTGCCTGCGTGATTGCAGCCGATGAGGAAGCGGGGGATCCGCTCCATGAAAACCAAGAAGATGACCTGCTGCCGGTACGATCTAAGGGTGACCCGGCGGACGAATTGTTGCCCGTGAAGCCCAAGGGGGGCGGAGATGATCTGCTCCCGGTTAAATCGAAGGGTAATCCGGATGAATTGTTACCTGTGAAATCCAAAAACAACTAACGATAGCTACCAATGAACAAAAACACATTCCTGATCCCGATGGTCGCCATCGGCTTGGCGGCCGGTGCCTGCGGCGAGGGAAACAACACGAACAACGGCGGTAAAATCGGTGGCATCGACGTGGACGATGCCATCGCAGCCGCCGAAAAACGCCGTGAGGCGGACCCGGATGCAGCTGGGGGTAACGAATGCCTGCTGGTTTTCCAAGAAAAATACGACGAGTTGCTCACCAAGGACCTCGTATTGGCGCTGACCGGATTTGACGAAAGCAAGATGGACGTGAAATACACGAAGATCATGAAACCCGAACACCACAGCGTCAATTATACGTTCGACAATCAGCGCATCCGGGAGCGGGGTGGCTATACGATGCCGTTTAAGGATAATGTGCAGTTGGGCAGCATCAAAGCCATGTCGCTGAAGCAGTTCAACGATTCCTACCGTGCGGTGACGGCCGAAGAGGATGCCGTGGTCGACGACGTGTTGGAAGACCTGCACGACGGCAAGGTTACCGATCCAGACGCGCAGGAGGCGCTAGGCAACCTGAAGAAGCAGGGCGTGGATAAGGAGACCGCCAAACAAGCCACGGGCACGCTCCGTGGTGCCTTCAAGAAAATAGCGGAAGGCTACCGCAGGGTGGAGGGGCTTGGCGATGCGGCCGTCTGGAATGTAGAGACCCGGGAGTTGGTGGTGTTGGAAAATGGGGTGAAATTTGACCTGCAAGTGGATACCAAAGATACCGATGACGACAACAAGGCGATGGCCATCGAATTGGCGCGAAGACTATTGGATGCCTGTAATTGAGGAAAACATAACTAGCGAGAAACCATGGAAAATAACCATCAACAATCCGTTGCCGTTGGGCAGCAACCCGACAAGTCCGTTGCGATCATTGCATACCTTACACTGATTGGACTCATCGCTGCGTTCGTGATGAACAGTGAAAAGCGGCAGCGCTTCGCCGCCTACCACATCCGGCAGAGCCTCGGCATCATGCTCACGGGCTTGGCCCTGGGCATGATCAACATCATTCCGATCCTTGGGTGGATCGTCTGTATCATCGGGGTGATCTTCCTTTTCGTATGCTGGGTCATCGGGTTAATCGCGGCGCTCAATGGACAAGAGAAAGCCGTGCCTGTAGTGGGGAAATATTTTCAGGAATGGTTCAAGTCGGTTTAATGACAGGCCTGGGGCTGCTTGCCGTAGCATGCAGCTTACCCGGACCGCAGCAGCAGCCTGCCGCACGTGCCTTCTCAGCTCTCACGGTTGTATCTACCGAGACCGTTAGTCCGCCCGCCCAGGGCAGGTATACGTTTTATTATTCGTGGCATTGGAACTATGAAAACACATGGGTTCCCGAGGGTGAATACGGCAGTACCGGACAATTGACGGTGTATCACGACGATAGTACCGAGGCATGGCTGTTTACTGCCGAAGCATATGGAGGCACGGATGAAATGGCCGATTGGGTGCTAGCACTTCCCTCGGGCGAATTCATCACGGGATACCGCGACGAGACAGGCAAACGCACCTTACTGCGCGATACGCTCAATCTCCCGGAGTTTGATGAAGCGTTCGCGGAGTGGCTGCAACCCACTGGAGAAAAGCACATTTTTGGTGAAAACACCTACGGTTGGCCCACCCTGCAAGCTAGAGCCTATAAGGTAGACTACCAGCAAACGGGTGAACGCAGTGCGATTTGGCTGGCCGATACCGCAGTAGATATGCGCCCGCTTGTCTATTTCAATAGGCGAATCGCAGATGCGAAAATTCCGGTGTATTTCATGCCCCATTTGCCGGCCGGTAAAATCGAGGTTGCCGCCGATACGAAGGGCGGCACACACCGTGTTTGGCATCGGTTGACCGCGATATCCGATAACTATTACGAACTTAATTTAGAAGACTATGAAAAATAACATGACGGCGCTGGTAAGCGCAATACTGATGGTCTGCACGGCCATGCTGCTTAGTTGCAAATCAAAAGACGGGGAAATCATGGAAACCGAAACCGTGGCGACTTGTGTCGCGGAAGCAGGATGCACATTTTACTCGGTAGACCTTACGCGGGCCGGGATCGATAAGCTGTTGAACAAAAGTGATTTTTTTGCGGCCGCGAAAGCGGGGGCGGTGCTCGCATTGGTAGATTGTACGCCCGTCATCGAGGAAGATCAGTCACTCGAATCCATTGACCAAAAATATGGTGGTGCCGGAGAAGCCAAGTTTGGCGAAGGGTTCGATTTTAAGAACTACCTGTTGCAGCATGCCTGCCTTGCGTTCCCGAACAATACCAAACGCTTCGATTATACCGCAGTGGATAAAAAGGAAGGCAAAACCATGCAGGGGTATTCGTTCCTGAATATAAAGGACCGGGAAGCATATGTTCCCAATGAGTCATTCATCAAGCTGCTTGAAGACGCAGAAGGGATTGTCCAGATCGATGTCTTCATGAGGGACCGGGTCATGATTCAGTATATCATAGATCCCGAAGGTAATAAGTGGGAGATTCGGATGGATATCGGGATGACCTACGGGCCCTCGCCCGAAGATGTCGACAACCTAGTCCATTTCAACCAGCATTTTAAGAAGACGGGCAAGCGCGCGCGCTTTCTCCAAACGGCGCTTTACTCGGAAGAGTACGCAGGGAAAGATGCAGAGGGAGCGCCGATGAATATCTGGCTGGTGCCATCAACGGACGTCATACTGCCGCCGGAAGAATTTGCCATGGTGGGCTTTTTGAACATCGGCTATCTCCAGCTTGACGGGGTTACGTACCTGATGCACAAGTTCACCAGTAGCCTGTTTGATGTTGAGGTAACGCAAATACAGGATGGCGAATATAGCTTTGACTCGACGGGATACAGGCCGGTTTCTTTGCCCGGCTTTTAAATCAACGGCGCTATTTTCCGAACATGGGTGAGTTTCGCAATGTGTACCACGTGATGGTTGGTACATTCTTCCCCGATTGGCCCGGACCTGCAGTACATGCTCGCCAATCAGGTAGATGACGGTAATTCGCGTCAGCTCCGTATATCGCGTGTGGCTTGGCAGCACTGAATGCAAATTGGACCGCTCGAGGATTCTGTTGGATGCGGAAAACTTTTTGAATACTTTTGCGCCAGCAAACAGACATAATTCCTATGATATGAGGGACTTTAAAGCCTATTTCATCATACCCGCCGAACCCGCGGAAGTTTACCTGGCCTTGACCACGGAAGTAACCATCAACCTGTGGACCGGCGAGGAAGCTACTATGATTGCCGAACCGGGTACCGAATTCTCCATGTGGAGCGGTGCAATTGTGGGGAAAAACCTGTCGTTTATAAAGGATAAAGAAATTGTGCAGCAATGGTATTTCGGCGAAAATACAGCGTCTGTCGTTACCGTCAGACTGCATGAGCATAAGCGGGGCACATCCATGGAAGTAAGGCACTCGGATATTCCCGATGAGGCTTACGAGGACATTGCGGATGGCTGGCACAATACCTATGCCGCAAGCCTGATTGATTTTTACCGCGAATAGGCGGCCTGGCTCGCTAACATGCCCAACCACACCAGCGTTATACCCAGCACCACACTCAATAACGTGTAACTGATAGCCGTGAACAGTTGCTGATTTTCAATAAGCAGCAGGTTTTCGTGGGCAAACGTGGAAAATGTGGTATAACCGCCGCAAAATCCTGTAATGAGCAGAAACCGTATGTTGTTGTCGGCATAGGGCGGCTGGGCAAATATACCTGCCAATATGCCGATCAAGAAGCATCCCGAAAGATTAACGAGCAGGGTGGGCACGGGGAAGGTCCCTTGTACAAACCTACTGGTAACCACCGAAACCAGGAATCGGAGCATGCTGCCGACCCCACCGCCGATACCTACCAACAAAAGTTGTTTAATCATAGCTGCTTTATTACAACGGTTGTCCGAACGGATTGGATGCTGCGCGCATCACCGCAAAGGTAAATAAATAAAATGGCTGAGTGGTTCTTTTTAAAATACACCATTTTAGGTATTGTGTGTCAGTAAGATACGTAATAATTTTGGATGTAGCGTTAATAGAATTATTGATTTAAAATTACTGCCATGCCAGGACCAGCTATTCATCATCTTATAGCAGATGAACTTCGGAAAAAGATAAATGCCGGCAACGGTTTAGGGCCGAATGCGGATTATAGCAAGTTACAGAGCCTGCTGTCCGATCCCAAAAACCTTCCGTACCTGTTCGTCGGCTGCCAAGGCCCCGATTTCCTGTTCTTTAATACCAAGGATTGGCCGGCGGGCCCCTTGGGTAATGCCGTGGAAGTCTATTACAAGGTATACGATGCCATCGACGATTTCAAGAAAAGCCTGTTGGAACTGGTGCCCCAGCCCATCATCGACCTGCTGGATGCCGCCGGCTACGCTGCCGATCAAGTGGTCAGCAACTCATCGACCCTTAGTGAGCTCGAAAGCCTATTCAAAGACATGCAACAGGTGGTTGATGCGTTATCGGCCAATCTGATGGAAATGGTCAAGGATTTCATTACGGATTTCAACCTGTACGATATTTTAGGACATCCTTATCGCGATGGCCAGCCTAAGGGGGAATGGTGGTGGTTTGATGCCCTGCATTACCGCAAAACAGGGCGGTACGTGGCGCAATTGCTCAAAGACGCACCCGAAGATTCGCCCCTACATCTATATGCTCTTGGCTACCTAACGCACGTGACCGGCGATACGGTGGGCCACCCCTATGTAAACATCAATTGCGGTGGTCCATACCGTAGTCAATCCCAAAGGCATAAAACCAGTGAAAACTACCACGATGTGTTCAATATGTTTACACAGAATAATGTGGACTGGAACCGGTCACAACTGCATAAACTGTACAATTTCAATTTCGACGGCACCATGTCGCCACCGGCGGATCCGGATGAAATTCCTGATCCGAATACTCATCTGCCTAGTGAACTGGCCGAATTTATAGCCAAAACGGTCAATAAGGTATATGCGCAGGGCGGCGCGGACGACAATGAATACGGACGCACCATGTCGGCCGATGACGTGAATAATGCATACCGTATCTGGTACCGGTGGATGCGGAATGCCACTGAGACCGGCACCTTGCCCGTACCGGTGCCTTACTCGCTGACCGCTGAGCTGGAAGAGGTTTGGGAAACGGCCATGAATAACCTCGACAACATCGGTGATTTTATTGAAGACGCCGTAGACCAGGCTGGCAGCTTTAGTTTTCTGGCTATTTTTATTGTGCTGGCAGCGTTGATCCTTGCTGCCGTGGCTGCTGCTGCAGCACTTATAGACGCTATTTTGGGGGCGCTTACTACCTTAACGACGGCAGGTATCCGTTATGCGGCAAGCCTGGTGTATGACCAGCTGTACAATGCATTCCAGAATTTCCGCCTCGGCGTTGCGCTTAACGGGTTGGCTTACCCCATGCAAGAGCACCTCAATGAGCCCCGCTTCAGGCAGTTCCAAAATACCAACTTTGCCGACCCACTGAATAAGGTGGCTTCAGACTTCGCAGCCGAACTGCCCAAGATACGTATCCGGCTGGATGGGATAGGGTTCAGTGAGGAGGTGATGAACCTCCTTTTCAACAAGGAAAGACACCTCATCTATCCACCTTCCAATGACGTGCCCGGAACGGCCTTCAAGAAAACAGAAGGAGAACCGTTGCATGCCAGCGGTGGCCCGGCTTCCTATTTCAGCAATGCGGCGCGCCACTATGTGTTTGATAACATTCCGCTTAGTAAGCCGTTCATCGATGCGTTGGCCAACCTGTCTGGCGATGAATCGAATTTAGAAAAGCTCATGAAGGAACACAAAGGGCGCCCGTTCCTGGGCAATGCGCTTACGCTGACCGACGAATGCTACGACCGATTGAAAACGGGCAGGAAAATACCTGATTTTAACCTGGATGCTGACCGGGGATATGCATACACGTGCTGGACCCAAGCAGGCAATAGCCGGGAGGAACCCAAAATCTTGCAACAACAGGAACAACAAAACAATGGCAATCCGATAACCCCGGTAAAACTGGAATTTATCCATCCGTAGCCGCCGGGTAATCTTCTTATCAATAACATTAAAAGACTTTAATACATATAACCATGTCACCCAACATTGAAAAAATACAGGCTTATATTCGCGAATTGAACGCGCAACGAGCCGCCTATGCTAAAAAAGCCCCCCGACTGATTTCCAGATTATACGGCCGGGGCAAGGACGATCGGAAACCGGATACGGTAAATGACAGTTCTTTTTTATACATCCGATCGTACGAAGGCGATGTCGGCGTACGACCATTTGATAACATCCTTTTCTGGAACTCGCCCGATATCAATATCAGTCCCGTTACCGATATCGGCAATTTCGGTACGACGATTCATGCCGGCCATACCTACAACATCAACTGCCGGTTGCATAACCGCGGCGATATCACCGTGCCTTTTCCGAAGGTTGAGTTTTTCCTTACTACCCCAACACTGGGGTTCGATACCCGTTTTGCCGATCTTATCGGGTTGACACAGCTACCGGGATTGCTACTGCCGGCGGGCTCGGATACGCTGGACTTCCGCTATCACGTGCCGGCTGCCATGGAGGGTCATAAATGCTTGTTCGCCCGGACGTATTCATTCAGCCCGCTCGATAAACCGAATGACGTTTACGCACTACAACCCACATCCGACCGGCATATCGCACAAAAAAATCTGAATTTTGTACCGCAAAACACGGAATACCAGTTTAACCTCATTCACCTGCCCAATACCCAGGAGCAAATCGAGTTTGTGCCTATGTCTAAGAACAAGGTGCTGCAACTCTTGCATCCCACCATATTGAAGTATCGTATATCGAACCAACTATCCCTAGCGTCCCTGCGGAAACTGGAGGTCAGACCGATAGGAAAGATACATACCAATTTCCGGATGAAGCCGGGCAAGCAGGGCATAGAATTGTATGTCGACCGTGGCAAAGGGGTGGGCATTGACGAGCAGGCCAGATTGATGAAAGCGTTTCATGCGATGCTGAAAGCGCCTGTAAGCCGGATGGACCGTGCGGAACGCAGGAAGTTGCATGAGGCGGTGACTGCCATGAATAAGCCGATGATGAAGACAAGCTTCAACGTAGCAATTCCCGATTTCGGCCTCAAGCCGGGACAGCTGGCGGGCATCGATATCGTGAACACCAACCGTGTTACAGGAGAGCGAAAAGGGGGGATAACACTCCTGGTGACGGGGTAATAGGTAACTGGCGGACCAGCGGTGACAGGCTCAAAACAACTCCCTGCTCAAAATGTAGATGCCCATGGTGAGTACAAACCAACCAAAGCCCGCGCGCAGCCGTTCGCCCGGTATTCGGCGGCCGATGGCGCTGCCAATGAGCACGCCACATACCGTAATGGCCAGCATGGTGAATAGAAACGGCCAGTCGATATAAACATGGCCGATGTCACCAACAAAACCGACCAGCGAATTTATGGTAACAATAAACAGGGAGGTGCCGATAGCTACCCGCATGGGTGTTTTTGCCAGCAGCACCAGGGCCGGGATAATCAGGAAGCCGCCCCCTGCGCCCAGCAGGCCGGTTACTAGACCGATGCCTATGCCAAAGGCTGACAACACCGGCAAACTGGTCCGCGCATCGCCTGCCTGCTCACGGTGGCCTAGCACCATTGATATGGAGGCGGCAAGCATCAATGCAGCGAACAAGACCATGATGGCCGTAGATTTGGTAAGGGCAATGGCACCGACTTGCCAAAGGATATCGGGGATGAGCGGCAGCAGGTATTTCCGTACGGCAAAAACGGTAACGACAGACAGGAGTCCGAACGAAAGGACGGCTTTTAGGTCCACGTAGCCCTTACTGTATTGGTATATAGCCCCAGAGAGGCTGGTCATCCCTACGATAAACAGGGAATAGGAGGTAGCCAGCGTAGGTTCGATATGGAATAGGTATACCAATACCGGTACGGTGAGGATAGAACCCCCACCGCCAATGAGGCCAAGTGAAATGCCGATAAATACGGCTAGGATGTAACCCAAAATTTCCATCAGTGTGCATCTGGGAATCGATACGCTGGCAAAATACGGTTAATTTGGCGAATTACGCCTTCCCTAAAACCAAAAGGCGACCACGTTGTTTGTACTATGAGTGAATAATAGGTAATTTGTCAGGAAATCAAGAGATATGGATACCAAGACCAAAGAAATACTGGAAGATGTAAGGGATCGGCTTCGCGATGCTAATGATAACCGTAACATTGCCAACTCGGAACGGTTGCTATCCGTAGCCGCCGGAGCGTTTGTATTGTATACGGGCATTACGCGCATGTTCAAAACCCCGCTCGCTTCGCTGGCGGAGGTGGCCGTGGGCGGGGCATTGATTCTCCGCGGTGCCACGGGCTATTGCCCCGTGAAAGATTCCGTATGCTGCGACCGGGATGTTACCGTTGTGGAGCATATCGTAGCCGAATAATCGCCCATTTTGGCCAATCGGCATTTTTTCTGATATTGGTTGGCTAATATGGATTCTAAACGGGTATTTTCCGGCTCTGCGTGGGGTGTGTTGGCCAAGATACTCGACGCACTCGCCAAGTTCGTTACCATTCCGTTGTTGGTCGGCTTTTATGGAAAAGCCGATTACGGGTTGATTGCGCTCGCTTTTTCGCTTAATACTTATCTCCGGCTGATGGACCTCGGATACAACGTGGGGGCGGTCCGGTTTTTCTCGATGTGGGCGGCGGACCGCAAGTGGGAGAAAATAGCCGGTGTATCGCGCTCAAGCATCGTATTCTACGGGGTAATAGGACTCATCAATGCGGTTATATTTCTCGTCATGTCTGCCTACGGGCAGCAGCTGTTCAACCTCACGGAGGCACAACTGCCCCTGTATAGGCAGATGATGGTGGTGCTGGCGTTTTCGACCGTATTAAACTGGCTTTCGGGCGTAGCCATACAACTGCTGAGTGCCATGGATGAGTTGGGGTTTATCAACCGTGTAACGGCGTTCAGCAGCGTCCTGAATTTTGCTGTTGCGCTGGTGGCCATCCAATGGCAATGGGACCTCATCACCTACTTCATCGGCTACACCTTGGCAACGTTAATGCCGATCCCGTTTTATATATGGCGGCTGAAGGTATTCCCTGTTCCGAGGCGTTCACTGCTGGCGCCCCGTTGGGATGGGGCTGCTTTCCGCGAAATACTCATGTATAGCCTGGCGATTTTCGTGATGGGTTTATTCCAGCTCACGGCAAATAACCTGCGGCCACTGCTGCTGGGCAAGTTTGCCGATGGGGTGGAGGTGCTTACCGATTACCGGGTTATCCAGACCATTGCCATGCTTATCGTGGCCTTCGGCGGTGTGTTTATGCAGGTGCTGCTGCCGTCCACTTCGAAAGCCTATGCGGCCGGCAATCACCAGCGGATTGAGCGTATGGTATTCAAAGCCACGAAATACATCTCCATCTTTCTAAGTTTCATGGTGTTCGTGTTGATGCTAAATGCCAATGAAATCCTACTGTTGTATATGGGTAGCGATTACAGTAGCCTATCGTTGTGGTTGTCCCTTTGGTTACTCACGGTGTTGCTTTCCATGCACAATACACCCGTAGCCAGTCTCGTGCTTTCTACCGGTAAAACACGGGCACTTGTCTATTCTTCGGCCGTGGCTTGCATCGTTTCACTGCCTATTACTATCATCTTTGCCCCCACGCTGCAAGTGGGGGCGGCCGTAGTAGGTTATCTGGTGTATATGGTGCTCCAAATCGGTTTTTTTTACGTCTATTATATACCGAAGGTACTCCGCTTGGACGGTGGACGATTGTTCGGCCGCGCTTTCCTGCCGGCAGCAATCGGGGGTATGATAGCATTGGCGGGTAGCCGTTACCTCTCGGGCTGGTTGCCCTTAACCGGTGGGTATGGCACGGTAATGGCCAATACCGTTATCTTTGGAGTGATTTATCTGACGTACCTCTTGCTGTTTGTACTCAAACCCGCAGCAATCCGCGAACTGAAAGAAACACTCATAGGGAAAGGGAATAAAGATGCCTAAGTTTTCTGTTTGCATACCGGCCTACAAAAGCCGCTTTTTATCCGAATGCATACAAAGCATTTTGGGGCAGTCATACGCCGACTTTGAATTGATTGTACTCAACGATTGCTCGCCCGAGCCGGTGGAAGAAATTGTGCGTTCCTTTTCCGACACCCGCATACGATACTATCAGAATGAGCGCAATATGGGTGCGATACGGCTTACAGACAACTGGAATCGGTGCGTGGCATTGGCAGAAGGGGAGTTTGTGGTCATTATGGGTGATGACGACCGGCTGGAATCCGATTACCTCGAAGCGTTTATGGCGCTGATGACCCGTTACCCTGGCTTGGATGCATACCACTGCAGGAGCCTTGTCATCGACGACAACGGAAATGCGGTTCAGCTGACCCCCGCCGGCCCGTCGTTCGAACGGGTATGCGATCATATCTGGCATCGCCTGAACCAATGGCGATCGCAGTATATCTCCGATTTCGTGTACCGGGCAGATGCGTTACGTAGCGTAGGGGGGTGCTATGCCTTGCCGTTGGCGTGGGGGTCTGACGACATCACCGCCTACCGGGCTTGTGCCGGAAAAGGGATAGCGCATACGAACAAGCCTGTATTCAATTACCGCAGCAATCGTCTTTCGATTACATCGACCGGTAACGATTTAGAGAAAATGCGCGCCAACCTGCTTTATGCGGCTTGGTTGCGCGATTTCTTGGTACACTATACGCCCCATGAAACGGAACAGGTGGTTTATCGGAACCTGCTCGAACAGCAGGATAAGCTCATGCAACAACGGAAACAGTATACCATGGCGCTTTCCATGCGCAGCCACCGTTTGCGGCGGTTCTGGATGTGGTACAGACATCGCAAGGAGTTTGGTCTCCGGCTCCGTGATCTCGTCTTGGCAGCAGTGAAAGCACGAGGGCTTGCTAATCGATTATTGAACTGACGACCAATGGATATCATCTTTAATCCCCCGGTCAATACCGAAAACCAATACATCCGGCTATTGGTAAATGAGCTGCATGCTAGGGGATACCGCATACATCCCCTCGATACGATTTTTTCAAGTTACCGGCATTTCCGGTCCATTAAACTGGTGCACCTCAACTGGTTTGAAAATATCGACGACAGCAGTTTTTTTAAGGCCCTGCGGAGTTTCGTGCGTAAGCTGACGGTGCTCACGGCCATCCGCCTGGCTGGGAAACCGTTGGTTTGGACGCTGCATAACCGCGCATCGCACGAAAAAGGCGCAGCTTTGTTCAGCCGCATGCTGATGCGCCTGTTGGTCCGCTGGTCGGATGTGATCATTATCCATTCAGGACAGTCGGAAAACGTACTTGCTTCGTATGGGGCAAGTGTGTTGGAACGGGTTGCCTATGTTCCCCACCCGCATTTCGTGGGGGTATATGGGAGTGCCGTCGCGGCCTATCCACATAAGGAAAATGGGCTGCGGCTCTTGTTTATCGGAATGGTCAAGCCCTATAAAAACTTGGAATTGCTGATTGACATCGTGGGCACTTTTGGCCACGGTGTACAGCTGACCATTGCCGGCAAGGCCATCGATGAAGGCTATCAGCGGAAGCTGGCCAACCGGGCAGCACATGTTGGCAATGTGACGTTGCTGCCGTATTTTATACCCGACGGGGAACTGACCCTGCTGCTGGGGCACACGGATGCAGTTGTGCTTCCGTACGATCTGGCAAGCAGCTTGAACTCGGGCACGGCTATCTTGGCGTTCTCCTATAGGAAGACAGTGATATGTCCGGAGATCGGTACGATAGCGGATTTGGGCAACCATGTAGCAGACACCTTTTGTTACCGCTACGATACCGCCGCACAGCACCGAAAGGCATTGAAGCAGCAGATCGAGCGGGCGTTGACGCGGAAGCGCGAGGATCCGCATGCGCTGGATGACATGGGCGAACGCCTGTACCGGCATATGGCTGCGGCGCACGACCCGCAGCGAGTAGGGGATGAACTAGCACGGTTGTACCGCCATGCCCTCGACAGGCGTCGTCGTGGTAATAAAAAAGACGGATGAAGATTTTATATATCCATGCGCTATATGCACCATACGTAGCTGGCGGGGCGGAAATCTCCCTAAAGCTGCTGGTGGAGGCCATGCGGGCCAGGGGTCATGAGGTGGCCGTGTTGAGCCTTTCGCCGGACGGGGGGTTGAACAGCGACCGGGTGGACGGCGTGAAGGTGTACCGCGCGGGGCTCCGAAACAGCTACTGGCCGTTCTCCAACGAACGCCCGGGCAAATGGCGCCGGTTGTGCTGGCACTTACGCGACCGCTATAACCGGTCTATGGTGGGCTATGTGCGCGAAGTGCTGGCTGCCGAACAGCCCGACGTCGTCTCCTGCCACAATCTCGTGGGCTGGTCTATCGCTGTGTGGGACGAGGTGCGCCGCGCAGGTATCCCCATCGTGCAGGTACTGCACGATATGTACCTGCTCAGCCCGAACAGTACGCTTTTCAAGCCGGGATATACCCGCCCTCACCAGGATATGATGAGCCGGCTGTTGCGGCAACGACACCGGAAGATATCTGCGGGGGTATCCGCCGTAGTTGGTATTAGCCGGAGTATACTGGACCGGTTTATCGAGTACGGGTATTTTGAACAGGTACCCCGCTACGTGGTGCACAATGCACGGGTTATTCCGCCCACCGCCCCGCCCCGCCACCGCGCCGCGGGCGACGAACTGACGGTGGGTTACATCGGTACGCTAACGGCTCCGAAAGGGGTGGAGTGGCTTATCACCGCCTTTAAAACATCGGGCGTGGAAGGCCGACTGCGGATTGCTGGCAAGGGAAAGGCGGAAGATGAGCAGTATTTCAAACAGCTGGCGGGGGATAACAGTCGCATCGATTTTGTGGGTTATGTGGCGCCGGCCGATTTTTATCCAACCATCGATGTGCTGGCCGTCCCCTCGGTATGGGACGAACCACTGGGCATGGTAGCCGTGGAAGGGTTGGCCAATCACTTGCCGGTGGTAGCAAGCAACCGTGGTGGACTGCAGGAGACTGTCGTAGACGGGGTAAACGGTTACCATTGTGATCCGGATAAACCTGCGTCGCTTGGACAGGTGCTTGCCCGGTTGTGGAAAGATGTGGACGATTATAACCGGCTGGCTGATGCGGCAAGGAATTCGGTGAGCGAATACCTCAGCGTGGAGCGGATGGTAAACGAATATGAACAGGTGCTGCGCACCGTAGTGGCAACTGATGAAGGGATTTAATCACATAGTGCGTAATCGATCCGGATGGTGCGAGGTATTGTTCTGCCTGGCACTGCTGGCGGTATTCCTGCCGGTCAAAATCTATCCACTGGTATTTTTGGTGGCTTCCGCTTTCTTTGCATTAGATACAAAGATATGGACGCCCTACCGATGGGCCATATACCTCACGGTCTTTGCCGGATATGCTGTTGCGGTGTTCCTCATCGGATTGCCCGCAGAGCAACCGGAACTGACCAATTTCCTTAAATTGCTGATCAATTTTACGTTCCTGTATACTGCAGTGATGTGGCTGACGCCACGAAACAACGTACGCCTGTTGGGGTGGGTAGACGTAGCCCTCCATATCGCACTCGCGTTGACATTGCTGCAATTGCTGATCTATCACCAGGCCGCCGGTTTCCGGTGGCTGGGTGGCGCAGCAACGTCCGCGCAGGGAAGCGCGTTGTACCAGTCGGGCACGTATTTCTGGGGACTGGACGACAAGAACATGTTCGGTGCCCGTATTGCCCTGCTGGGGTTCGTGTACGTCTTGGTGCCGGTGGTTCGGCTGAAGTCCATCGTATGGTGGCGCATTGCGCTGGTATTGCTGCTGGCCTGGTTGTCGCTATCGCGCACACCGATGGTGGCTCTCCTCATGGGCGTAGGGTTTTTGGTGTGGCTGGCAGCCAATACGCGCTGGCGCGTGGTGCTCGGCGCGCTGGTTACCCTGGCGCTTCCGGTGGTGGCCCTGCGGGTAATCCGCATCGAAAACATCACCGCTTCCAATGATGGGATGGGGGTACGGCTAACCTACTGGAAAGCTTTTTTTGAACATTTTTCGGCGATTTCGCCATTAGGGAATGGGTTTATGAGCGGCGGTGATTTCTTGAGCCGGTATGCGGCATTTTACCATGGCGAACCCCACATCCATAACACGTTCTTGAGCTGCTACCTCGATTTCGGGGTCGTCGGCTTACTTTCTTATGCGCTGTTTCTCTACCATTACTTCCGGTTTGGGGTGGAGAAGTACCGTAATCGATCGTTCTGGTGGATTGCCTTCGTGCCGCTGCTGGCCATTATGATGATCCTCTACTCGGGTTACGACAATGATATCGTGCTTTACCTGGCGCTGGTGTTCCTGCTGGGGAGTGCAGGGCCGGTACGGGTGAGAAAGTTAAATGGGAGGATAGGCTGATGCGCGTGTTGATAGACAGCCGATGGGATGCCGACACAGGTATCGGTAAGCTGTACCGGGAGGTGATGGCGCGGATGCCTGGTTACGTTTCCCCGCGCTTTGTGCAAAGCCGCATGGGATTGGGTAACCTCCTGACGCCGCTGATGCTTGCCCGCGAAATCGGCCGGCATGACGCCGATGTGTTTTACAGTCCGTCGTTTATGCCACCGCTCTACAGCCGTATGCCCGTGGTGTTTACCATCCACGACCTGATGCACCTGTTTTATTACACCAAATGGCACCGGCTTTACTACCAACAGGTGATTGCGCGGTTGGCGGCGAACGCCGACCAAATCATCACCGTATCGCAGTTTAGCAAAGGGCAGTTGGTGGAGTTATTAGGCATCGACGAGCGGTTGATAACGGTGGTTTACAATGGCGTAGACGACTGCTACCGGACGGATACAGATTCGGTTACCTATCAAAGCGATGCCCCGTATTTCCTGTACGTGGGCAACCGGCGCAAAAACAAAAACCTTCCCGCCATGCTCACGGCGTTCGCCCGTGCGGCCATTCCACGGGAGTTTCTTTTTTTCCTGACGGGTGATAGCGATGGAGAGACGGCGGAATTGGCCGGGCAGCTCGGTATCGGTAACCGGGTTCGGTTTTTGGGGCATGTTGCCGAGGAGGGGCTGCCCGCATTGTACCGGGGGGCTCACGCCACGCTTTTCGTGTCGCTGATGGAAGGGTTCGGGCTGCCGGTCATCGAATCCATGGCGGCAGGCACGCCCGTACTCACGTCTACGGCCGGTCCGCTGCCCGAAGTGGCGGGCGGAGCGGCGCTGTGTGTAAGCCCGCATGATATAGATGCCATTGCCGATGGAATGGAAAGGCTGGTCGCCGACAGCGAGGGCTATCAGCGGCTGAAAGAAGCCGGCATCAAGCGGTCGGCCAAATTCACGTGGGCGGATACGGCCGCACGGACATGGGAAGTAATAACGGATAAACGACGGAAATGAAGAAGCAATTTCATAGGTACTGCATTGGGTGTATGGCGGTTGTAATGGTCGTTATGGCATGCGGCGGAAAAATCCGCTCACATGCGGATGCGCCGAGACCTGAGGCCGGCCAGCGCATCAACGTAATGGACTACGGTGCCGTGGGCGACGGGAAAGCCGACGATAGCGAAGCGATCCAACGTGCGCTGGACAGTGCGATGGTAGGCGACACGGTGTATCTTCCCAAAGGGACGTACTTGGTCCAGACCCTTCGCCTGGTTTCTAATGTGCACATCGTCGCCGATGGCCTGCTGAAGCAACCGAAGGAACTCTCCGCGCAATTCGCGGTGGAAAAGCAGCATTCGCCAGCACCGCTCTTCCGGGCGCATCGGGTATCCAATATCTACCTTTCCGTACGTGCAGAGACGGTCAATGAAGCGATTTATGCATCACAGTGCAGTAACATCACCGTTGCCAATAGCCATTTCACGGGCGACTCGACCAATAACCGGTCGTTCCCAGCGGTGCTGTGGTATGATTGCGCGGCATCGCGCGTGGTGGGAACGACCATCAGCCAGTATGGCGGGGCGCGGCAGTCGCCAAACAGCTACCACCCCGGCACCGCGATCCGGGTGCTCTCGGCCAACGGCGTGACCATCTCCGGCAATCACATCCACCACAATGGCGAAAACGGCATCTTCATCCACGATAGCGGCGATGTGGAAATCGATGGCAACCACATCCACCACAACGGCATGAGCGGCATACAGGTGGCTTTCAATGCCGCCGAACGGGTGGCAAATTACCGGATAACCAACAACCGCCTGGAATATAATGCGGCCGATGCGGTAGACATCAACAACCGTGAACATGGCAGGGTGGTGGCTATCAACGCGCTCATTGCCGGTAACTATAGCTACAACAACGGTTTCGTAAACGGCGAATCCACGCCCGACGGCTCGGGTATCGGTACGCTTATCGGTATCTCGGGCGTAACCTTGAGCGGCAACCGTGCTTTTGGCAATAACCGGCCGGCCCTCTACATCGAGGGGTGCGGTGATATTACGGCCAACCGGAATGAAACCGACGGTGCATTCGAGCTGGTAGGCCACTGGGAAAATATACGGATGGAGGGAAATACGTTCCATACGCTGCGTCTGCTCGCCAATGCCGATGGCCGGTTGCTCGATATCCGGCACGGCAAAATAGGCAGTGTAATGCTGCCCAATGGTATACGGATAGACTCGCTCCGCATCATGGAAAACGAAATCAGCAGCGGACCCATCAACGTCAATATGGAAGGTCACTTTAAATTTGAAGGCAACCGGCTGACGAGCGGCCACGAATCGGGAGCCCTGCTCGTGGTGAAGGTAGCGAGTGCATCGCTACTCGGCAACCACATCACCAATGCGAGAAATGCCGCCATCACCGTGCGGAAAACAGCACTGAATGTGCGTATAGATAGTAATTTCGTGACGTCCGGCGGCACCTGGATCCATGATTTCCGGCCCCCAGGCATCAAAATAAACAAAAACCAGGTGAAAGAACATGTGGAAATAAGCGCGCGGCCATGAAGGTGAACCTATATATACCGACGTTGAACGGCGGTAAGCATTTTCTGGAACTGTTGGATAGGTTGGAGCAGCAGACATTGCCCCTGCAGCGATGCGTGGTCATCGACTCGGGTTCGACAGATGGCACGGTGGCCGCGGCGCAGGCCCGCGGTTGTGAGGTGATTGGGCTGGGCAGCGAAGGGTTCGACCATGGCGGTACCCGCCAGCGGGCCATTGATGCCTACCCCGACGCGGATGTGTATTGCCTGTTGACGCAGGATGCTATCCTGGCCGATGAGGTTGCCTTAGCCAATCTGGCGCAGGCTTTTGCCAACTCGGAGGTGGGTATGGCCTATGGCAGGCAGCTTCCGCACCCGGGGGCTACCCTGTTGGAGAGCCATGTCCGATTGTTCAACTATCCACCTCAAAACCAGCTCCGGGCATTGACCGACGCACCCACCTACGGCATCAAAACCATTTCCTGTTCCAACTCGTTCGCCGCCTATCGCCGGGAAGCGCTCGAACAGGTAGGTGGCTTCCCGCGGGGTACGATTATGGGTGAGGATGTGATTGTGGCCGGCAAGTTACTATTGGATGGTTGGAAAATGGCCTATGTGGCGGATGCGTGCGTGTACCACTCGCATGATTACGCCATCCGTGAAGAGTTCGAGCGATACTTTGATATCGGTGTATTCCATGCCGATAACCGGTGGATATTCGAGGCGTTCGGCCGCGCCGGCGGCGAAGGGCTCCGCTACGCGATGTCGGAAATCGGGTATGTGGGTCGCCGGAATCCGTTTCTGCTTCCGAAGGTGGGTTGTTCCCTGGCGGCTAAGTGGCTGGGGTATAAATTTGGTCTTTCGTACCGCCGGTTGCCACTTAAACTCCGTAAAGCATGCTCCATGTACAAAGGGTACTGGAAGTAAATCAGTGGACAGCCACTCCCTAATGTGTGGAATTTTTCTACATGTGCCCCGTGCGCTTTTTTGCGCCTAAGCGCCCTGTTACATCGCTATGGGCATTATTGCTAGTTTTATGGACTATGGCACTTAATTCGTGTTTATCAACATGTAATAAGAGAAGAGCCACATGGTTAGAGAGCAGCAGCAAATACAGCAATTGACTTATAAAGTTGATAACCCAATATACGAATTGATTAGTTATCCGGCGGCATTCCGTATTGACCTGAATGCCGTAAAAAGGAAACTTTTGGTTTATCAAGAGACAATCGTGCTTAAACGGGTGATGGATATTATATTTTCATCATTGGTATTGACACTCGGGTTGCCGGTATACTTGATATTGATACTGATTACGAAGTTTACGTCGCGTGGACCTGTGTTTTTCAAGCAGGAGCGTATCGGCAAAGACCAGCGACCCTTTTTTATCTACAAATTCCGAAGCATGCAGGTGGACGCCGAAAAACACGGCCCCCAGTTGGCTTCCGACGATGACCCCCGGATCACCCGGTGGGGCAAATTCATGCGTAAAACCCACTTGGATGAGTTACCCCAATTCTGGAATGTGTTGAAAGGCGATATGGCTATTGTAGGCCCGCGCCCCGAGCGCCGGCATTTTATCGAGGAGATTAAAGCACATCGACCGGAATACATGCAACTTTTCCGCCTGAAACCCGGTATTACATCCATTGGGCAGGTCCAATATGGGTATGCCGAAAATGTGAGCCAAATGTGTGAACGAGTGGATTACGATTTAAACTACCTTTCGAGCATGAGCTTGCGGACCGATTTCGATATCATCATGGAGACGGTGAAGGTCATGGCCCAAGGCAAAGGGAAATGACGGGTTTCAAAAAATAATTCCGTTGGTATGTAACAATTGGTGTATTTGGACGTCTTGATAGAATGAACCAAACGTCCGCGAGCGCACCGTCGTTTACCCGTTATCAATTATTGGTTGTCGTCATCTTAGCCATTACCCAGTTTACGGTTATTCTTGATTTCATGATCATGTCGCCGTTGGGCGATATATTGATGAAGTCCATGCACCTCATTCCTTCCGAGTTTGGATTGGCCGTGTCTGCCTACGCCTTTAGTGCCGGCCTCTCGGGTTTCCTGACTGCTGGCTTTTCCGACAAGTTTGACCGTAAGAAATTATTGCTTTTCTTCTATGTAGGTTTCGTGATTGGTACGGTGCTTTGCGGCATTGCACATACCTATTGGTTGCTGGTGGCCGCCCGGATCTTTACAGGCCTGTTCGGTGGGGTTATCGGGTCGATATCGATGGCCATCGTCGCCGACTTGTTCGCCCTACAGCAGCGCGGCCGGGTGCTGGGTTTCGTACAAATGGCCTTTGGTGCCAGCCAGGTACTGGGTATTCCAATTGGGCTGTATATCGCCACGAAATGGGGTTGGGAAATGCCTTTCCTCATGGTGGCTGCATTGGGTGTGGTAATGGTGGGGGTCATCGGCTTTTACCTCAAGCCCATCAGGGAACACTTGCTCGTGAAAAATGAAAAATCGGCGTTTGTCCACCTATGGCATACGTTGGCCCGGCGGGATTACCGGATTGGCTTTGCTGCCACCGCACTGCTGTCGGTAGGGGGCTTCATGATGATGCCTTTTGGTAGCGCCTTTGCCATCAACAACTTGCAAGTCACCGAACAGCAACTGCCGCTCTTGTTTATGGTTGCGGGCCTCAGCACGTTGGTCATTATGCCCTTCATCGGCCGTTATAGCGACCGGGTGGATAAATACAAGCTGTTTGTGATGGCTTCCATATGGTTGATGGTGATGTGCATTTGGTATACCAATCTATCTGTTGTGCCGTTGTGGTTAGCTATTGCTCTGAATGTGTTGTTGATGGCCGGTGTGACTGGCCGGATGATCCCCTCTTCGGCATTGACAAGCGCGGTGCCGGCGCTCGAAGATCGTGGTGCTTTTATGAGCATCAATGCTTCCTTGCAGCAATTGGCCGGAGGTATTGCAGCTGCGCTGGCCGGAAAGATTGTTGTACAGCAAACCAACTTCAGTCCGTTGGAGCATTACGATACCGTGGGCTATGTGGTCGTGGCGTTTTCGATACTTGGTCTGTTTTTCATGTATCGCGTGGATCGGCTGGTGAAAAGAAGAATAGGGGTAGAGCGTGCCGATTAGTGTTCCCGAAGGGATTAACACAAAAAAAGCACCTGGAAAAGGTGCTTTCTTGTGTCTCCGAAGGGATTCGAACCCCTATCTTCAGAACCGGAATCTGAAATTCTATCCATTGAACTACGGAGACGGGAGTGCAAAGATATTAATTATTTATTCTTTCCCAATCAAGAAAAAATAAGAATTACCTTTTATTAGACATTAAACCTGAAGTGCATGATATCTCCATCCTGGACGATATAGCCCTTCCCTTCGACGCCGAGTTTTCCTGCTTCTTTCACGGCAGCCTCCGAGCCATATTGGATGAAGTCGTCGTATTTAATGACTTCCGCCCGGATGAATCCCTTCTCGAAATCGGTATGGATGACACCGGCGGCCTGGGGTGCAGTAAACCCGTTTTCGATGGTCCAAGCACGTACTTCCTGTACGCCGGCGGTGAAGTAAGTAGCTAAGTTCAGGAGTTTATAAGCCGCTTGGATGAGTTTATTTACACCCGATTCGTCCAAGCCGAGGTCTTCGAGGAAGAGTTGCCGTTCTTCATAGCTGTCCAACTGGGTAATTTCAGATTCGATCTGTGCGGAAATAATCAACAACTCGGCATCTTCTTCGCTAATCGCCTCGCGGACCCGCTCTACATAGGTATTGCCAGAAGTGACCGATGCTTCGTCAACGTTGCAGACGTAAAGGATCGGTTTCACCGTAAGCAGCGATAGGTCGCTGATAAATTCGAAATCTTCTTTGGTAATCGGTGCTGTGCGTGCCGACCTGCCGGATTCGAGATGGCTCTTCACGGCAGACAGGATTTCGTAGCTTCGCTTCGCTTCTTTATCATTTCCGGTCTTGGCCTGCTTTTCCACTTTCTGAACGCGTTTCGTTACGGTATCCAGATCCTTTAGTTGCAATTCCGTATCGATGATTTCCTTATCGCGCACGGGGTCCACGGAGCCGTCAACATGCACAACGTTCCCATCATCGAAACAACGCAGCACATGGATGATGGCGTCGGTATTGCGGATGTTGCCGAGGAACTGGTTGCCCAATCCTTCGCCTTTGCTGGCGCCTTTGACCAACCCGGCGATATCAACGATTTCGATGGTGTTGGGCACCACGCGTTGTGGCTTCACCAACTCGGCGAGTTTGTTTAAGCGCACGTCGGGTACGGTAATGACGCCCACATTCGGTTCGATGGTGCAAAATGGAAAGTTGGCTGCCTGTGCTTTCGCATTGGAAAGGCAGTTGAATAACGTGGATTTGCCTACATTCGGTAGGCCAACGATGCCGCACTGTAATGCCATGAATTGTCGAGTTTTTGAAAACGGGGCAAACTTAGATAAAATGCTTCGTATTCGCTAACGCCAAGGAAACAAAATGACGCCAAGAAGACCTGCTGACGAGATGTAAGAAGCCGGATAGCTGAAAAGCTGGCTCAATAAATGAAATATGGCAATGATTATGGTGTTTATGTATTATCTTTGAGCAAGCATGAAGTGGATTAAAATCGCCGATAAAGCCATTCCTGCAATGGAGGGGATGCGGAAAGTAAAAATACGCGGTAAGCGTATTTGCTTGGTTCGCCATTGGGAAAAACTGTACGCTACGTCGTTACGATGTCCGCATGCCGGTGCAGACTTGTCGGGGGGATGGTGTGAAGCGGGCCGGTTGTTTTGCCCATACCATAGGCACACCTTTAGCTTGGATACGGGTAAGGGCGATCCGGGACGGGGTGAATACATCACCATATACCCGCTTGAAGAGCGGGACGACGGGTGGTTCATCGGCATGAAAGAGCGCTGGTTTGACAAATTATTTAGAAAATAAACCCGGTTAATGCCTGTAACCATTTCTGGGGTCCGGTGTCTGACCACTAAAGGCTTTATTATAACACCTTAATCGATTGCTATGCAAATCTGCCGTTTACTGATGCTCACCGTTTTATTGACAGGTGCATCCCTTGCCTGGGCGCAACCAACCGAGGCCCTACGGGGCATCGACTCCTTGTTGGAGAAATTGCTCGATGACTACCATGTTGCCGGTTTTTCTGTCGCTGTGGTGCATAAAGATAGTGTTGTCTATGCGAAGGGGTTTGGATACCGTAATTATGAGGAGCGACTCTCCGCTACGCCCAATACCCTTTATGCCATCGGGTCTTCTTCCAAGGCATTTACCGCCGCGTTGGTAGGTCAGTTGTTTGGCGATAGCCTTTCGTTGGACGATAAGGTGACCAGGCATTTGCCCCAACTCCATTTTAAGGATGGGCGCGAGGGCGACGTGACGGTTCGTGATTTGATGACCCATCGGACGGGATTGTCGCGATACGATTATTCGTGGTATGTTTTCAACTCCGACTCACGGGATAGCCTATTGCGGCGGGTAGCTTATATGGAGCCCAGTGCCGACCTGCGGGCTAAATGGCAATACAACAATTTCATGTACCTCGCACAGGGAATGATTGCTGAACGCATAACCGGAAAAACATGGGAGGAAAATATAAAAGAGCAATTCTTTAAGCCGCTGGGCATGACCCGGTCCAACTTTGACGTAAACGAAATGGCAGCCGACCCCGACGCATCGTCGGGCTATACCGTAGATGAGAAAGATGTTATCAAGAAGCTGCCTTATTTTGAGATCCGCGGCATGGGGCCCGCCGGCAGTATCAATAGCAGTGTGCTCGAGATGGCCAACTGGCTGAAGCTTTGGATCGATGGTGGGAAGTACCAGGGCAAGCGATTGATCCCGGTGGATTTTGTCAAAGAAGCGGCTAGTTCGCAGATGGTGATTGCTGGTGGCTTGCCGACCAAGTACAAGGATGTGTATCTCGCTAATTATGGATTGGGTTGGATGATCAGTTCTTACCGTGGCCATTACTTGGTGGAGCACGGTGGAAATATCGACGGCTTTTCGGCCAGTACCTGTTTTTTTCCGACCGAAAGATTAGGTATTGTCGTGCTATCGAACCAAAATGTTTCAGCGGTTCCGGCCATTGTACGCAATTTGATTGCCGATCGTTGGTTCGGATTGTCGTTTGTGGATTGGAATGACCGTGGTGTCGAGAAAGATACAGCGGCGGTAGATACCGCTAAACAAGAGGATTTGGCTCGGATAAAGGGGACCCAACCCACCCATGGGCTGCCCGGTTATACGGGGACTTACGAAAATGCTGCTTATGGCGCATTTGCGGTAAATGTAGCGAACGATACCCTCAAAATAACCTTAGGCAAACAGCGGGTATGGCTCAGCCATTACCATTATGATGTGTTCGAAATGAAGGACATCGATACAGACGGTAAGGCCGACACCACCGCAGGGGGGCTGAAAATCAATTTCCGCACCGGCTTGGACGGGCAAGTGGAGAGCGCCTCGATTACGATGGATGACCCGTCGGGAAATCCAGTCGAATTTAAACGGCAGCCTATGACTACAGAGGTCTCCCAGGCCCAGTTACAAGCTTACGTGGGAAAGTATAGTGTTGGAGGGATGACCATCACGATCACGGTAAAAGACGGTGTCCTTTTCATGGATGTACCGGGCCAAACCAATTATGAAACTCTTGCGCAGGGTGACCATTATTTTAAATTGAAAGCATTAAACGGTTTTGCGATCCGATTTGAAATGGATGAGCAATCCGGAAAGGCTTCCGCGATGTATGCTATACAGCCGAATGGTACGTTTAAAGCAATACGACTGAACGAGTGATGTTGGTGACCCACAACTGCCGTGCATGTTGTTTATCAAAAGAGAGATTTGTTGCGCTCAGGTCGTCAGGCTGGTCACGATCGATGGTATTAACTTTTTATATGTACCTGTGTAGCGATTGCTGTATCGGCCCAAGGTACGCAGCACCGAATAAGTTGAAATGCACCAACAACGGGTAAAGGTTCCATAGATCGACACGCTGTTCCCATTCAGGAGCTAAAGGATATTCCTCCTCGTAGGCCGCGTAGAATTTGCTGGTGAATCCACCGAATAGTTTGGTCATGGCGAGATCCACCTCTCGATTGCCATAATAAACGGCAGGATCAATGAGCACGGGCTGTCCTTGTGTTGTAATTATATAATTCCCACTCCAAAGGTCGCCATGCAATAAGCTCGGCGGCTCGTGTGGGTAAAGCGTATCCAGTCGCGCTATCAGACAATCAAATTGTTTTCGCAGCGCGGTAGGGGCTCCGTTGCGTTCTGCCAATACCAATTGCTTCTGAAGCCGTTGGATGGCGAAAAATGCCGTCCAGTCCCTCATTTCACGATTTGTTTGAGGCAACGTGCCGATGAAATTATCGTGGTCCAAACCATAGCTATCCGCTTGTTGCCGATGCAGTTTCGCGACCATGCGTCCCAAAAGTTCTTGCATGTTGCCGGGGCTTTGCGGGCTGTCAGAACGGTTTAACCATTCCATTAGTAAAAAAGCCTCGCCGTGGGCCTGGCCAACCATAAACGTTTTCGGTACACACACGTCAGCAGCACGGCGTAGTTGCGCTAAGCCGGCGCACTCGGCCAAGAACATTTTAGTCGCTTCTGCTGACCCATTTATTTTAACGAAATAGTTGGTCAACCGCGTTTGGATATGATATGTCTGGTTAATGTCGCCTCCTGAAACGGGGGTGATCGAGTCAATGTTGTAGTCGTCCGGAGCGATATCCCTGATGGCGGCAATTAGCGTTTGGAACAAGGGCTGTGACAGCAGCATGAATAAAAGATGAAACGTACCGTTGGTATTCAGTATCCACAACGAGGTTTACAAAATTACTTGCGTGGTCGGGGGCCGCGTTTGTAAATAATGAGTCCGTTTAGGAAATTACGGAGCAATTGGTCGCCACATGGCTTGAAATTCGGATGGTCCTCTTTTCGGAAGATAGCACCCAGCTCTGTTTTCGTTACCCTGAAATCGGCGAGTGCTAGCACCTCGATAATGTCGTCGTCGGTGAACTTTAAGGCCACCCGGAGCTTTTTCATGATGTCATTGTTGCTCATGGTATAAATACGATTACCTGGAAATTTTTATATTGATTTTTTTGCCTTTTATCTTCTCCGTGCGAATCCGTTGGACGACGCGTTCAATCCGGTCGCGTTTGATGGCCGCATACGCCGAATGGTCCAATACCTCGATAAGTCCGAGGTCTTCTTTGACCAATTCACCCTTTTTAAGCAATAACCCTACAATGTCTACCTTGTTTATTTTTTCTTTTTTCCCTGCGGCGATGTAAAGCGTCGCCCAAGCGGTGGGAGGGGGTAAAACAGGTTTTTCTGGAATCGCTTCCTGTTCGGGCAATTCAGCCAAATAGGCGGGCCTTTCATCGGGGGCCAGCAGCAGGTAGGAGGTGCCAGTGGCATGCATCCGTGCTGTTCGCCCATTGCGGTGCACGAAAGCTTCCCCAGTGTGCGGCAGTTGATAATGGATGATATGCTCGATTTCGGGGATGTCCAACCCGCGCGAAGCGAGGTCCGTGGTAATTAATAGACAGTGGCTGCCATTGCGGAATTTGAGCAAGGTGCGTTCCCGGTCGTCCTGTTCCATGCCCCCGTGAAAGACGCCGTGGTCGAGTCCCCGCCCCCACAGCAGGTCGCTGATGCGTTCCACCGCTTCGCGGTGATTGCAGAAAACCAAGGTTGGCGTGTTACCTATCTTGCAGATCAACGCAAACAGGGCGTCTAGCTTGTCGGCAGCTTTGGTGATGACCACCTTTTGTTTCAGGTGGGGAGCCGATGCTTGGTGCGCTAAATAATTAAGTATCGCCGGTTTTGAAATGCCGGTGAATGTGGGAATATCATCCATCGGCGTAGCCGAAGTAAGCACGCGCTTTTTGAGAAAAGGCAATTGGTTGACGATATAAGCCATATCTTCTTGAAACCCAAATTCGAGTGCTTTGTCAAATTCATCAAGCACCAATGTATTCACCGTGCGCGTATCGAACGTTTTGCGGCGTAAGTGATGCGCCAGTCGGCCGGGTGTGCCGATGAGTACGGCTGGGGGTTGCGATAAGTTATTGATTTCGGTTGGAACAGAATGACCACCATAACAGCAGTTTACCTTGAATCCACTGCCCATCGCTCTAAAAACCTGTTCAATCTGCAGGGCTAACTCCCGCGAAGGAACGATAATTAAGGCTTGGACGGTAGCTACGTCTGTTCGAAGTGTGCGGAGCATGGGCAATAGAAAGGCCAGTGTTTTTCCGGAACCTGTAGGTGAAAGCAGGATGAGGTCCTGTTTTTCAGGCGCCTGGAGTGCAGCCTGCTGCATTTCGTTGAGCGCATTTATTTTTAAGTTACGGAGTGCCCGTTTTACCATATGGAAAAATGAATCGGTAGCAAAGATAAGGGAAAAACTAAGGGAAGAGGTGTTTAGCTTTACATTAAGGTTTAATAAATACAGGCGAGCCGGTCAACGATACGGTACCGGTTACGCTGGACGACTTATTTTCCCAATCGAATTGCGTAGCGGTTTTGATAGCTAAGGACGAGGGGAAATTATACTGGGCTGTTGCGGTTTCTGATGCACCACTGGTTTTGGCCCACAGAACGTAGACATAATCTTTCGCTTCAGCATCGTAAAATGCTCCGCCGTCAATGTTGGGCGGTAACTTTAACAACGTCGTTGCTGCCGGGTCATATCGGCGGGTTTTTAATAACCTGCTCACGGTGCGCCACGCGATACCTCCGGGTGTGATAGCAGCGTTGTACGGGCCTGAGTTGATGTTTTTATAGAGGCCCATGGCTTGGTAAGGGTCGGTGGCTTCTGCCAGTGGTCTACTTTCAGCCGGACCATAAATGTACAGTCCGCTGATGCCTGCTTTCTGCGCAACGACTGCGGCTTTGATTAAAAAGTTCCGTTGTACTTCATCACCACCGAGGTATCCGGCAACCGCCCTGCGAGGTATGTTGACTTCGGTAACAATAAACGCTTTTTCGGGATAGGTCGTTCCGTTGTAGGCATAGCGATCCAGAACGTCTTGGAAAGCATTTTTATGATCGACAACGGCCTTGGCCGCCGCATCTGAATGACGTTCGTTGTCTAAATAATACATTGGATAGACATGGTAGCTCAGGCAGTCAAACCACTCGCCACCTTTTTTTGGATAGTTGGTATCAACACTTCCGTCCTTTGGGTTATCGGTATTGCGTAAGATCGCATCCAGGAAGTTGGGATAACCAAGGCCACCTACGCAAACCAAACCATCGTCATCCAAAAGCTTTACGATTTCAAAGGTAATCCGAAGCATACGCACATACGATTGGATAGGCGCGGCAAAGTTGGTCAGGTCGCAAGGGTTGGGGTCCGACCGATCCCAGGTTTGGGTGGCCGACCAGTTGTTGGTATAGTCCGGCTCGTTCCATACCTCCCAGTATTTTATGTAGGGGCCATAGGTTTTTACCACGTTGTAAACGTAGTTGGCGTAGTAGTTTTCGGGGTTTACCTTTCCATCTGAAGCCCAGATGGGCTCGTAGAGGTTGGCAAAGGTCTGCGAACGGACATCATTGCAGTAACGGGTTTGTTCTCTATGTTCTTCGGCAGGTCCGTTTAGAAAAAGGGTGTGGTCTCTACCGCCTAATTGGTTGTAAGCTTTAAATGCATTCAGCCGGATATCGTAGCCCCATTGCTGTACAAAGTGGTCGTACATCGCCGGTCGTAGGCTGTTCACTCCTGCACCGACGATATTTCTTGCGGGGTTACCCATTAAAATTTCCGCCAGCTGTTCATCAGACCAGCCCGAGTAGGCACCCATATTGGAGCCGTATAGGAATAGCCCGCTCTCACCTGAAGGCGATGCTGTAGGAGGGGGAATGGGATCCGTGTCAACCTCGCTCGCTCGATCGACGCCTGACTTCCCCTTTTTGCATGCGCCAAGAAGTGAAATGATTATAAACATCATAAGTAGGGGAAGGAGTCTACGAAACATATGTAATTGCCTTACAGACATTCTGTTCAAATGCGTTAAATACCGCTATACAGCTCAAAATTTATACCAACTTACAAGATGTTTTTTTTCGATATGACCGTTGCGCCTTTCGGCTCTACGGTACACGCTTTACGAACATTCGTGTAGTGTGGTGTACAAATCGAAAACGGTCCTGCCGTAATCAAAGTATTCGTCCTGCGGTTGGTTCACCTCGGCCACTGCTCCGAAAAACTCCTGCTGGTCGCGATCCAATGAAACGATATCTACCGATACCTCTTCATAGTGACGGAATACTTTGTGTATAAGTCCGTCGCTTTCATCATCCTGTTTGTCAAATCAGTCCTCGTTTTCATAGATGAAGTTGGCCCAAGCATTGAACCACTCTTGCTCAGCAACGGACGGGGCTATGTAATTCCACCAGCTCACGGTTGTGGTAGATGACTCCCTTATTGAAATCAGCCACATCTATCGTAAGCCCCTCTTCCAGTATAAGGAGGTCTTTAGTGAATTTTTCACATTATAAAGCTATTCAGCTTCATCTTTTTTCCTAAGTGGATGTCGCTGAATAATTGATTTTCGAGATATTAATCTATTAAATCGTTGGCAATAATCTTGGTTGCTTTGTAATCGTGGGAAATGTTAAAGCTTTGGCCGGATTCAAAATAGAATGTATCCCAAGAATAATCAGTGTTGTCAAATTCTTTGTATTTATTTTTTCAATTCTTTTTTTCGATAAGTCGAATAAAATACTTGCGGTAATACCGTAAGCGACAAAATCATACAAATCAACAATCCACCTACAATCATAATGGCGAGCGGTTTCTGAATTTCTGAACCCATTCCCGACGAAAGTGAGGCAGGAAGCAACCCTAATGAACCCATAAGTGCAATCATTACAATTGGTCGGATTCGGTCATATACTCCTTTTGAAACTGCTTCTTTGAGGTTCATTTTTCTGAAATTGTCTTTCATTACTGCAATCAGAATGATACTGTTTATGGTATTCACCCCAAAGAGAATGATAAACCCGATTCCTGCGGAAATACCAAAAACAGTTCCCGTCAGCCAAAGCGAAATAAACCCTCCTATAAAGGCAAACGGAATGGTACTTGAAGCTATCAATGTGTCTTTAATCGTTCCGAAATTGAAATACAACAGGAATAAAATCAACAGTAAAACAGCGGGAACAATGACAGCCAACTGTGCTGTTGCTCTTTCTTTACTTTCAAATTCTCCTGCCCAAACCACTTTGTTGTCTTCCGGGATGTTTGTCTTTTCGGCTACTTTGGCTTTTGCTTCTGCAATCGTACTACCCAAATCCCGTCCCTCTACGCTAAACCCAACTGCTATATATCGACTGCTTCCTTCCCGATAAATAAATGCCGGTCCGGTAATATAGCTGATAGTTGAAATCTCCCGTAATGGTATTTTTGCTCCTGACTCAGTCGGAATCAAAATATCGCCTATTTTTTCATCATCATCACGGTATTCTTTGGCAAAACGAATACTTACATCAAACATTCGGTCTTCTTCGTAGAACGTGGTAACGGCACTCCCTCCGATTGCCATTTCGACAACAGCCTGAGCGTTCGCCATATCTACTCCGTACCTAGCCATTTTATGGTCGTGGAGCTGAATACGAAGTTCGGGGAGTCCGATATTTCGATATACATTCAAATCTTCAATTCCCTGTACATTGCTGATAGCGTCTGCAACCTGGTCTGCATATTGTTCGAGCTTGAACAGATCATTTCCAAAAACTTTCACTACCAACGAACTCTTAACCCCTGCCACATATTCCTCCACATTGTCTTGAATAGGTTGGCTGAAGCCGAAAACAATTCCAGGATAGGTCTGTAATTCATTTCGCATTTCTTCGACAAGCTCGTCTTTTGAAAGTTTGCTTTTCCATTCTCTTTCAGCGTATAGCTGAATATGAAACTCAATATTAAAAAAACCAGTCGGGTCTGAGCCATCGTTAGGTCTTCCGACTTGGTTCAAGACAAATTTTACTTCTTCAAACGCTCTTATTTTATCTTTCATTTCTTTTGCCAAACGGGTAGATTCCCCAAGATTGACACTATTTGGAAGTGTGGCTCTTACATACAATGCTCCCTCGTTCAGTTTCGGGATAAACTCTGTTCCGTAATTCATGAAGCGGATTCCGCAAATGGTAATCAGAGCGACAAAACCTAAAATGGTCAGTTTTCTTCTCCGTTCACTCCACAAAAACATGTTGTACATCGTTTTTTTGAAAAACCTCGATATGAAATTCTCCTTTTCGACAATATTTTCACGAAGTAAAAATTTACACATAACCGGGACATAGGTAATACTCAAAATCAACGAACCCAAAAGTGCATATCCCAATGTAAAGGCTAAGGGCGAAAACATTTTCCCCTCTACTTTCTGAAAAGAAAAAATCGGGATAAGTGCCACAATCAGGATAATCTGTGCGAAAACAATGTAACCTGCCACACTTCCTGCACTTTTTTTGATAAGCCCCGATTTCGACATTTTATTAAAAACGGGAGTCCCGACTTTATGAGCCTTTTTTTCCATGGCTACAAAGACGGTTTCGACAATCACAAGCGTTCCTTCCAAAAGCAATCCGAAGTCAATCGCACCCATTGAAATCAGATTGGCAGGCAAGCCTTGAATACGCAACATCGTAATAGCAAACAGAAACGAAAGCGGAATAACGGAAGCTACAATAACTGTTGTTCGCCAATTATATAAAAAGATAAAGACAATAACCGAAACAAGGAAAATTCCCTCTAAAATATTTTTAGCAACGGTGCTTACGGTAGCATTTACTAATTCTGTACGGTCGATAAAAGGCTCGATTTTTACATCTTTTGGAAGAATGGTGTTGTTCAATTCTTCAATTTTTTCTTTTAATTTTGGTATTACTTCGTCAGGGTTTTCGCCACGTAGCATAATCACAACGCCCTGTACCAAATCATCTTCGTCTTGTAGTCCGACCTGTCCCAATCTTGGCTTGGCAGAAATCTCCACCTGGGCTACGTGCTTTACCAAAATCGGTGTATTGCCACGAACTTCAATCAATATGTTTTCAATGTCTTCCGTTTTTTCCAAAAGCCCGACTCCCCGAACCACATAAGCCTGTGAACCTCTTTCAATGACATCGCCACCTACGTTGATATTGCTTTTTGAAACGGCTTCATACACGTCCAACGACGATAAATCATAATTTGCCAACTCGGTCGGATTGATTTTGATTTCGTAAATCTTTTCTTCTCCTCCAAAACTCACAATATCAGCTATTCCCGGAACGGAAACCAATTCCCGTTCGATTACCCAATCCTGAATGGTAGTTATTTCTTTTATAGGTCTGTTGCTTCGGATAACATAGCGAAAAATTTCCCCCGTAGCTCCGTAAGGCGGTTCAATTTCAGCTTCTGCTCCGTCGGGCAAGTCAATTCCTTGCAGACGGTTTGAGGCATATTGTTGGGCATAAAAATCATCGACGTTATCGTCAAAAATTACAGTAACTACCGACAATCCGAATAATGAAATGGAACGTACTTCCGATTTTTTCGGAATAGTATTCATCTGTTTCATGATCGGAAGCGTGACAAACTTTTCGATTTCTTCTGCACTTCTTCCCGACCATTGTGTAATAATTCTAGCTCTTGTGTTGGTTACATCTGGAAAGGCTTCAATAGGCGTATGCTTTAAACTGATAATGCCCACAACGACCAATAATCCCGTTAGGAAAAAAATGATAATCGGGTTTTTCAGTGAAAAAGCAACTATATTTTGAATGAATTTTTGCATTTTGGAATAATTAGTTGATTAGTTATGGAGAGCTTCAAAAATCAAAAGTTGATTTTTGGTAATGATTTTTTCATTTTCGTCCAATCCGTTTTCGATATAGGTTATTCCGTTTCCTTTGGTCAGTAACGTAACTTCCCGTGATTCAATATGGCAGTCGTCTTTGTAAACCAAGACGTAATTCTCCCCGTTGAAAAACACCAAACACGAAGTCGGAACGACTACTTTTTGTTGGTTGGTTTTTTTAAGAGCAATGATGTCGGCTATCATTCCGGGCTTTAGCTTAAAACTCTCGTTATCCAATACAATACGGGCTTTCAGCACTTTTGCATTTTCGTCCAAAACCTGTGAAATCACATCTATTCTACCTCTGAAAATTTCGTCGGGATATGAAATTGTTTTGATTTCAACCTCCATTCCTTTGCTTATGTGGGCAATATCCGTAGCATAAATATTTGCCATAGCCCACACGTTATTTAAATCAGAAATCGAAAAAAGAGGTTCTCCCTCATCGGTTACAGTTGTTCCCGAATTGATATTTTTAGTCGTAATGATTCCCGACGCGGGTGCTTTTATCTGAAACACGTTTTTGGTACTGCTTGCACTGTACAGGCTCAAATTGTTCTCAATTTTTTGTTTTTCAGATTCCAAGACCTGAAGATTGTTTTGTGATTCAATCAAATCCCTGTTTGACGAAATCCCGTCCTTAAACATTTGTTCTTTGGCACTCAAATCTACTTTTGCAATTTCAATCTGTGCTTTCAACGAACGTAATGCTGCCTGAAGTGAACTCAATTCCGTACTTTGCATTTCTGCCAAAACCTGTCCTTTGGTTACAGCATCTCCTAAAGAAAAATAGGTGCTGGATATAATACCGTCTACAAGACTTACAAAATGTACAACCTTATCGGGATTGGATTCTATACTGCCTGTTAAATGGATTCTCTCTGTAATAACTTGTTTTTCGGCAGTCGTGATTTCGGTAATGCTTTTGTTTTTCTCGTTCAGACAGAACTTCTCTTTCTGAATGGCCTTAAATTCTTCTCTATGCTGACAACCGATAAGAAGTAGAATAAATGAAACGGGTATAATGAATTTTTTCATCTTTTTATGATTATGGATTAAAGGTCTTTTCCTAATGAATAATTGAGTTCTTCTGCTTTCTGATTGACTTCTTTTCGGGCTTCTAAAATGATTTTTTTGTTATTCAGATATACGTCCATAAAATCGAAATACTCCAACATGCTTACGTTTCGGGAAGTGAAATTTTTGGTATAATTCTCCAAAAGCAAATCCAAATCTGCTTCATAATCTGTTTCGATTTTATTCAGAAAGTCAATCGCCTGTTGCAATGATTTATAGGACAGAGATATTTCGTTTTCGATAGTCAGCACCGTTTGCTCTTTCTGCACTTTGGCGTTTTCGATACTGATTTGAGCTTTTCTGATATTCCCTTTATTTTGGTTGAAAATTGGCAAATCAAACGAAACGCCAAGCCCAACAAAGTCAAACATTGTGCTTCCGTTTCGGTCGTAATTCACTCCGAAATTCAAATCGGGAATACGTTGTGCCTTTTCATATGCCAATAGTTTATTGGAATAGTCTTCTTCCAACAAAGCTAATTTATAATCGGGGCGATTCTCTTTGGCACGGTCTGCAATCTGCTCAAGGAAAACAGACTGATAAGATTGAGGATTTTTCACAAAACCGTCATCGGTGATTTCGATAATAACCGCAGGATTGACACGAAGTAATAATTTGAGTTCTTTTTGGATTTCGTTGGATTGACGTGTAAGCTCCAAAATCTCTTTGTTGATTTCGAGTTCCTGTGCCTTTAACCGAACATATTCTGCCTTTGAAATATTGCCTTTGTTGAGTTGATTTTGGTAGGCATTGGTCAGTATCGAAATGTTTTCAATCAGGTTTTGATGAACTTCTACCGACTGCTGAACATATTGCAATTCGGTTAGCTGATTGCGGAGTTCAAGTTTCAGACCTCTCAACAAATCTTCAAAATATTGCTCCGCTTTTGAAACATCGACTTCTTCTAAGGCAATGAGCTTTTTACGTTTTCCTGTCGTTTGGACTAATTGGCTGAGTTCAAAAGCAACTTGCTGGTTTCGTCCAAAATTACCAAAAAAGGGCGGAGAGGGTTCTACGGTTGAGTTTTTCCAAAGGTTTATTTCACTTATCGAAAATTCGGGGTTGTGCCACGTTTTAGCCAGAATTACTTCGGCTTGTTGGCTTTCGATATTGAGTTTTTCAGAAATTAAGAGAAGGTTGTTCTGCAAAAACATTGTTTCTGCTTCTTGCTTCGAAATTTTGAGTGTTTCTTGTGCGTGTGACTGTAAACCGAAGTTTATACAAACATATAATAAAATGATTCGTTTCATTCTGCAACAATTAGTGTCGCAAAAGTGAACGTATCGGCCTTAAAAAAGGCTTAAAGCATATAAAATTTGACTTAAAGTCGAGGGAATTCTACACTGAAAATATTTTTGATATTCTCTTTTGAGTGGTATTTTATTGTGGCATTGTGAATTGCAAAAATCCGTTGAGCAAGCACTAACCCAAGTCCGAAACCTTGTTGTCTTTGGGCATTATTTCCTCTGAAAAAGTGAGTGAAAATAAATTTCTGCTCATCGTTTGCAAGCGTTTTTCCCGAGTTTAAAACAATAACTGTAAGTATATCGGACGAACCGTCAAAAGTTACTTTTGCTTTTTGATTATCCGAATAAAGGACAGCATTCACCAGTAAGTTAAGCATTGCCTGTTTAATAAGCGGTTCGTTGGCTTTCACATTTAAGATATTTTCATTAAAGTTGTGGGGTGTGAAATAAACCTCAAAATTAAAATCGGGATACAGGGTATTTATTTCTGCAATACAATTAAATACAATCTCGTCAATTCTGGCGTTAGCTTTTGTGATTTTCTGTCCTGCCTCTATTTTAGAGATTTGGAGCAACACATTGATGATATTTCCGAGTGATTTTGT
The DNA here is from genome assembly GCF_035556095.1 of Parapedobacter sp. GTDB lineage: Bacteria > Bacteroidota > Bacteroidia > Sphingobacteriales > Sphingobacteriaceae > Parapedobacter. Next base: position 102,544 of record NZ_DATMFT010000029.1, read on the forward strand.
TTTTTTGGTCTGTCTGTGAAGTTCGGTTTTGATTTGCTCAATATCGTTTTGCTGTTCGATTTTTTCGAGTTCGGAAACCAATACAGCAATCGGTGTTTTCAGCTCGTGAGAAATATGTTGAATACTATGTTTCTGAAACCTAAAAGCATCGTTGGTACGCTTTAGAAGTTCATTAAATTTCTCTGTAAGATTTCTTAATTCGGAAGTTGTGGTTTTGAGTTTCAAGGGTTGGTTTTCTTCATCGCTCAAATCGTAAACTTTAATCTTTTCTGTTAGTTCAGATATTGGTTTGGCTATGATATTAGAGAGGTAAAATGAAATCAAAAGTACAATAACAACAATCGCAACAAAAATTCCAACAAGCACTTTTTGGAGAAAATCCTTTTTGGAATACCCAAAGAAGTCATATGCTTTACTGATACCATAATATCCCTTTGAATTGTGTTCTACATAAACCCCAATCAAATCATAACCGTCTTCCTTAGTTTCAATCCAACCGTTTGAAACTGAAAGCCTGTTTAGTATGGTTTCGGATTTAACAATATCAAGACTGTCAATACTCGAAAAAACGAGCTTCTTATTATTATTATAAATAAGCATTTTTTCATCATAGAAGTCGTGTATATATTGCTTATCAAGATATAGAGAGACCGTTTCGCTTATTTTCCCAAATTCCTCGATAAGTCCAACGGTATGTTTGATTTTTGAAAACTGCTGTTGCTGAAATTCCTCTTCACGATGAGCTGAAAACAAAACAAATACAATCACAAGCGATAAGGTAGATAGCACTATCACTGTACTCGAAAAGTATATGAGTATTTTGTTTCTGATTTTCATTCTATTTCCAAATAGTATCCGTAACCGATTTTGGTTTTAATTGAGTTTTTTCCAAAAGGCTTGTCGATTTTATTTCGTAGAAAATTGACATAAACCTCAATCGTATTGGTGTTTACGTCAAGCGAAGTTCCCCAAATTTCTTTTATCAAATCATTTTTCGAAATGATTTCCCCTTGGTTCTTACAGATTTTGACTAAAATTTGGTATTCTCTCGGTGTAAGCTGTATTTCCTGATTTTGTCTTTTGACCTTTTTTTGAGCGGTATTGATAAGAATACCGGAAGCAATAATAATATCATTAGTATTGTTCTCGGACTTACTTTGGCTTCTTTTGAGAAGTGAATTTACCCGCATAATCATCTCTTTCATGAAAAACGGCTTGGTCAGATAGTCATCTGCACCACTATCGAAACCCTTAATCTTATCTTCAAGCTCATCAAAAGCGGTAAGCATTAGGATGGGAGTTTGAGCATCGTATTCCCTAAATTCCTTACATAAATCAAAGCCGTTTTTCTTTGGTAAATTTATATCCATTACCACACAATCAAAAGTTTCTTTTTTTAGAAATCTTTCTGCTAAAAAGCCGTCAAAGGCACGTTCGACTGCAAAATTTTCAGCCAACAGAGCCTCACAAATATTTTTGTTAAGTGTAGTTTCGTCTTCAATTACTAATATTCTCATGTAACAAAGGTAATCGAAACATATATTTAGACCATACCTAACTTGGCAAATTGAGTTAAATTACTTATCAAAAGAATGGGCGACAAGTTATCTTACAACCTCCTGCTTCTCTTCTTCATTCGGTTGGCAAATTGTTCTTCCTCGTAATCCTCGCCCTGCACTTGTGGCAACAGGCCGAACGATCCCAAATCGAAACTCTGTGAATGTTCCTGCAAATTAAAAAAGTCTTTTGTTGGTTTGTGGTCTGTCGTGTTCATATTGGAAACAAGGTTGTTCTGTATTTTCAATTCGAGTTTGTTTCCGTTGTTCCACTATTCGTTAAACACATTTGCAGACAGGTTTCTGTCTAAAGCTGAACCGCTCCAAACGCTTCGGCTTTCAAGGTAGACGAACGAAATATTATAAATCCGTCCGTTGTCGTTTCTGCGGACAGTCGTATTGATGCCCTGCTCGATAAGTTACTTTTTAAATTCCGTTTTGCTTTTTGTGGTGTGTATAGCTAATTCAATGTCAAGAAATCCGTAAAAAATTCATTCGAGACGAAAAGTAAAAGACTGTACAGGAAATTGTCCGTTTAAATGTAATATGACAAACAGCGATTCATATAAAACCAAAAACAGGAAAAGAAATAATTTTAGCCACTTTTCCTATTCAGTACCTAGGATCAAAACACTATTCGGTAAAAAGATTCTACCAAAGGAGTATAATTATTTGTTAATCAACAGATTAATTATTTGTGTTTCACGCCAGTTATCCCAAAAAAGTTTCAAACACTTTTTGACATATTCTTTTAAGAGGTTGAAAATAAAAAAAGCTAACATATTTATTAAAAACATGTTAGCTTTTTAGCGCAACTCTTCGTTGTACCCAGGGCCGTTATTGAACCTTTGATATTCAAAGTATGCTGTTTTTATTGAAAATGTGCTTTTAATACATTATATGCTGTTTTTGTAAAAATAGACCTAACCCCACTTAACCTAATTATCACAGAAAGTGTCACACTTTCTGTCACACTTTTTTATCTTTGCATAGCGTTTAATCCAATCAGTTATGACAAAGAAAAAGATTACCAAAGGTGCGGTCAGTTTCATTATCCGTAAGGATAAGACCAATGCGGACGGCAAAGCACCACTGATGCTTAGCTACTCCCTTTTCGGGCAAAGGCAACGGCTTTCGTTGGAACGGGAATTTAAGAAAGACATCAAAATTCATCCCTATCAATTTGACGTCAAAAACAATCGAGCCGTTTACTTCAACCGTACAGAAGCTAAAAGGATACACAAGGAATACTATCGGGATTTGGCTGCAATGATCCCTTTTGATTACAACCGTAATTTTTTCACCCAGCATGAAGCCGATGAATACAATAGCAAACTGGATGAGTTGATTCGGATGGTCAGAGGCTGTGAGGATTATTTTGAAGCCAACCAAATGACCTATACCTCCACCGATGTCATCAACCAGCTGAAATCCATGCTCAAAGGCGGTACATTGGCGACCAAAGAGGATAAAAAGTTATATGTTGTAGATTACATCAAAAGCCAGATAGCCATTACCGAGGCCACAGCTAACCGGAATACGCTGAAAGCACAAAAGACCATGCTGAACCATTTAGAAACGTTTGAGCGGACTATGAAGCAGCGTACGCCTGTAGAAAGCGTGGGCCGCCATTTCATGCAGTCGTTTTACAATTGGCTGATTGGTAAAGGACACCTCAACGGTACTGCACAAACCCAGATCGTAAAATTAAAATCATTCCTCAACCTCGCCCGTAAAGACGGATACCAAACCGACTTGACCTACAAAGATTTTACGGTGAAGTCTACGCAAATGGAAGTCATAGCCCTAACCTATGATGAATTTGTGGCCATCCGCGATTTGGATTTATTCGGTGATGGATATACGAAAATCCAATATGGTGGCGAATGGGTACAGGTGGGATATAAGACGTTGAACAAAGCCCGTGACCTGTTTGTGTTCGGTTGTTTGACCGGATTGCGTTATTCCGATATTGATAACCTCAAACACGAAAATATTAAAGACGGCTACCTTTCTCTTACGGTTGTCAAGACCAAGCAGAAACTGGAAGTACCCTTGGTCGGCATGGCTTACGATATCCTCGCCAAGTATGAAAACCCATTGCGTCCATTGCCCGAAATGAGCAACCAAAAACTCAATCTGTACATCAAGGAGGTGGCTCGATTGGCTGGGATAAACGAGCCGACCGAAATCATCCGCTACAGCGGTTCAAAAGAGGTTAGGCATGTCGCTCCCAAACATGAACTGATCAGCGCCCATACGGCCCGTAAGAGTTTTATAACGGTGTCGTTGGAGTTAGGTATGACCGCTGAAGAAGTCATGAAGGTGAGCGGGCATAGCACATACAAATCATTTAAGCGATATGTCAATGTCACTAAAGAACGAACGCGAAAAGCTATGAGTAGCGCATGGGAGCAGCCACGGTTAAGGATAGTAAGTGGAGGAGTGGAGTAGTAAGTGATGTGCAATATATATAGTAATTCTTTGACTTTTGCTTAGATGGACAATAGCTTAAACAAATACAAGGTTTACCGTTATATCACAACTAATAGCCTTCCCGAGATTGCATTGGATGAAATAAGGCGAAGTTTATCAATACCCGAGAATTTTAACGATGTTGTTAAAATTGTGAATGATGATTTAGAGAGGTTTTTTGAAACTGTTAAAGTTGTTTATAATACAAGACTTGATGGCTTTTTTAAGAAGCCAGGCTCTGACGAGGAATATACCAGAGAGGCCAAAAAAATTTTGGAAGATAATTTCGATTTGCTTAATAATGATTTTATCGATCAAATTATAGTAAATCTGTTAATATCTGAAGAACAATATTTTGCCTTGGAAGATCAATTAGAGTTGTGTTCGTCTATGATAATGAGTAGCTATATAGATTATCTGTTCTTAGACCATGCTCATGTTGTGTCGATGGCAACTACTGTTCAAGAGGTTGAAAAAATCATAATGTCAGCAAAGTACGCTATTAATTCAGTTGAGCTATTAAAATTGCCTCGATTGGTTCCTACAGAACATCACAAAGAACAAGTGAAACGAAAGCTGAGAGCACTATTGGGATTTTCAAAAACTAGGAAGAAAGATATAAAAAGGAACGATTTGTCTAAAATCCAACAATCCCAAAAAAAGCGCACAAACAGCCGACAGAAACAAAAGTCCTTTGAAGACTTATTTGAAAAGCCTTATAGGGATCATATCGATAAGTTCATGAATATTTTGTGTGAAGTCACTCCGGAGCTTATAAATATCGATGGTAAATGGATTGGAGCAAAAAATGCAGCACGGATATATGTGCAGGCGTTAGAACGCCAAGGTATAATTACGCCGAATATTCCCGAAAGGGTGATTCATGTAGCTTTAGGAAATAAGTTCTCGCATCTTGGTGAGTCATTTATGAAGAAACCTAAAAAAAGCACGAAGGCGGACGATGAATACTCTGACATGGATGAAAGAATAAATCTCTTAAAATCAGAGATTAAAGCTAAACCTGACTAATTGTTTTTTCCGTGCGCAGAATTTGCGGAATTTGCGGAACCACTCGGACTATACCTTCGCTGAAAGTTAGTAAACGAAGGTAAAATGAAACATACAAACACCCGCGAAAATCTCCAACTGTATTTAGCCACGGAGAGCCAATTGAAGTCGGTAGTCATGGAATGTGTAAAGGAGGCATTACAAGGTGCTGCTACAACACAGATAGGCCACGACGCGCAACCGGAAATCATCGACACAAAAACACTGCTTACTCGTCTTGATCTGAGCGAGCCAACCGTAATCCGATATCGCCAGAAAGGAGTGATTCCATTTCTACAGGTAGGCAGCGCAATTAGGTACGATTATCAAAAGGTTTTGGAAGCATTAGAAAAAAGAAAGGGAGGTAAAAAATGAAACTCGCCTCCCCATCTTTTATTGACCAGAACAAATATAGCCAAAACAGGCCACCCGTACAAATGCCTACAGGTGAAAACCTAAAAGCTGTTAAGATGCTCGCCGCACGGTTATGTTTGCGCATCATAGAAACTCATTATGGGCTTACAGTGGCCGAAATAAGATGCAAGTATCAAAATGGCACCAACGAGGTCTACGCTGCATTGTATAAGCTTACACAAGGGCATAGCCGCCAACGTGTAAAAGATGCGGCTAATAGATTGCTAAGCGAACTGGATCATCAACCACACAACCACTAACGCTGTGTTCGATTGGATGCGTTTAACGATCGATTCGCCGGAAACCAAGCGAATGGTCGAGGATTTTTTCGTACAGTATGGGATACCTCTTGCAATTAAAATTTCTCAAGAAGGCGAAGTTTTGGACTTTGGTAAAAAAACAGGCGAATACAAAGGAATCGAATTCGCCCTGTCTGCGAATGGCGGGATTAAAATGTCATTCAGCCCACACAAGCTGTACAATGAACTCAACGGTGTTGTCAACCGCGTCGGTAAAGCGATGAACCATGACAGGTTTACCCCAGATAAGTTAATCGATGTATTCGATTGGCTTACGGATAACTTCGCACTTGGGCTTGACAATTGTTATTTACATCAAATAGAATTCGGCGTAAATCTGCCTGATTTAGGTATTGAAACGAGTAAAATATTAGACTACATCATCTCCTACAAAGGGAAGCGCTCTAAAGAAATGGAAACGAAAGGATTGGGTAGGGGAGAGAAATTTGTTTTTGGCAAGTATTGCGTTATAAAAATCTATGATAAAGCATTGCAGAACGGACTTTTCGGCTCAATATTGCGTTTTGAATTTAAAGCCAAAAAAATACAGCCCGTGGAACCCATATTTGGGAAGCACCCTGTCCTATCCGACTTGTTGCTCCCGCATATTTGGCTTCAATGCGGCAAGAAGCTTTTAAGCACATTAGACCTATGCATTTTCAACGATGACTTTGATAATGGCCTAACAGTTGCTCAAAGAGCCAAATTAGCCCAGTGGCGGAATCCCAAAGTTTGGGAAGCCATGAAGGCAGATAAGCGATGCAAACAAAAGAAGGCGTTTGAAAAATTCATCGGGGCATACGGCAAACTACATATCAAACAAACCCTTAAAGCAGCCATCGAAAACGAAGTTCGGGAAATGCTTGATGGATATGTGTAAAGTGCAATGTTTTTACCTATTAACTAAGGGTAAAAACATTGCAGTATGCATTGTTCTCCTAATTGTGGGTGCCACTAAATGACCCTTTGCCGCAATCAAAATATTGTATACTTTTACCTCGACAACAATAGCGAACTCGTTCGGTTACCGAATCACCACTTCAAACACCGACACATACGAGTATGAGTTGCGTTCACGCCATGCGTGGGTGTCCTCATTACGTATGTGCGCTTGTGGTGAGCGTGGTAACCGATGAGGCCCCACGCTGTTTTTTTGTAACCCGCCGAAGAGGGGCTAAGGCACAACCGATTTGTATGCTATGAGAGAAATAGCCCCTTTAATCCCCTTGGCCATTTTGGCCTTCATTTGTTTACTTGGCTATATGCTTCTCAAATGGAAAGGATATACTGATTGGAGGCGCTTGTTTGCATTATCAGCGATAATCCCATCGTTCTGGATTATTGCCGGATTTTTACCGTCCAAGTTGCCTACCAAAAAATCTAAAATATGGAGCTGGGTGGCCGTTGCATTCGGCTTAATTTACCTTGTTTATTTTATGGAATACGGTATCTCTACTGGTAATCTGGGAACGCCGATATTAGCCAATTTCATCGTAATAGCCGCCTTTTTGGGATACAGGTTCATGAAATGGAAAGGATATACATCATGGAATTATATCGCCATTATTATATCATCCACACCTCTGTTCTGGATAGTATTTGGTTTGTTGAAATCAAACAATCAACAAACGAAAGCAAAGCGGATATGGAGCTTTGTAGCTATAACGGGAGGACTCCTATTGCTCTATGTCGTGTTTCTTGTCGGAAAATCGGCATGAAGGGAATTATATTCGTTTGAAACTACGGAAACAAGTGACAACAGGATGCTATTATCAAGCTAAAAGCACTGTATCCGTACAGGCAGTTTGCTAAAAAGGATATTATGTACATGGCTTATTATAAACTAAACAGGCTTAAACTATATATGTGGACTTTACTATCAGTAATCGGTGTAGTCGTTCTTGCACTTTATTTCTTCAAGGGCCAAAATGCGGTATGGGGTACCACGACAATCGGCGCAATAATCGCTCTGATTGTTTGTTTGATTAACCTTTTCATCGGCAATGGGTTCTCATGGGGACTTTTCGGTAAGATTGCCGTGATATCAATATATGTCGGCTTTTTATTTGAGCTTGTCGGTCGCAAATAACCAGTTAATTTATTTACGAATGAAGTTAATTATTCTAAACACACTATCCGTGTCGATTTCGATTGGTCTGACGGTATGGATATTCTATAGTTATAGGGCCTTGCAATATTGCGGTGAGATTACAACCTGTGTAATAACCAATTGTGAATTTATAGAATTGGAGTATGAAGGGCGCAATAAAGTAGTGACCAACGAAGCGTTGGGCATAGCTTATTCTTTCGGCGTTGGAAATAAAGGGCCTACGATTGAGAGTAAAAATGTGATAAGTGCAGAACAAGTATATTATTTGCTTGAAGAGTATTTTGCCGAACAGATTGAAAATGACGAGGATTTCTATTACTCTTTTTATGAAAACCCACGATCATACTTGAATGGTAAAAGAATGAAAATAAGATATTTGAAAAGTAATCCTCAGAATAACATTCTGAATATGTTTTATGAGGAAAAAAATATCTGGGGAGACATTGTTCTATCCGCAGTCATATTCGTGATGATTTTTGGTGTTTTATTCAGTATTGCCCAAAATTTAGCCGGTAAGGAATGACAAATACGCTGCAACAGACCGTTTGCCGTATTCGGTTAAATAGAAACGTGCTGGATTCCCCTTAACGCCATGTCTATGAGACCATAATACACCCTTGGAAACGAGGATTTTGATTGTGCATTTGGTTTGGGTAATGTTGGTACGCAATAAATTCCGGCTTACTTCGGTAGTTGTGATGCTATACTTGCGGTAGGCATATAACATCACCTCAATGGCATTCCTGCCAAGCGGTAAGTGTTCTTTTCTGTAGGCAGCCATAGCCCGTCTGTGAGCCACTAAAATATCAGAAAGGGTATATACGTCTATTTGCATGACAAAAGTGTCTATAACGGCCCACCCACCAATAACCGCCCCCATGTTTCCCATTTTGAAAATCGTCCATGGGCGATGGGGTAGGTGACGATTCCCGAAAACTTCTTACGCAAAGATACAGAATCGGGAACAACTATAGGCCGAACAATGATGCGAAACAACTCGTTTCAAATCGGAAACAAACGGATGCAATGGGGTTAAGCCACGTCCTACAGAGCCATAGTACTATCGATACCCTAATAATATCCCCAAAACATTACTGACGATATCAAAAACATTGGTTTGATATTGTTGCTATCAAAATTGGAAGTAAGGGTAAAAACAAAACCCTGCCATATATAGCAGGGCCTTGTTAGCGTTTAATCCTACTCAGTAGGACACAGCAAATATACGGATTATAGTTTAGCCGATTTTTAGATAAAAAGTGTCACACTTTTTGACACACTTTTTAAAAGTAGTCAAAAATAAAAAAGCTAACACATTCATTAAAAATATGTTAGCTTCTAAATACAACTCTTGGTTGTACCCAGGGCCGGGATCGAACCGGCATGGGTCGCCCCACTGGTGTTTGAGACCAGCGCGTCTACCAATTCCGCCACCTGGGCATATGTTAATGTACTATTCCCCAATCGGGGATGCAAATGTATTTATTAATCCGTATTCCGCAAAATGTTTTTCAAAAATACCACCATCGCGTTGGCAACGATAGCAGTTTGTCACAATCGCCCCTATATATTGGCGTATCTTCCCTCTTGGGGTTGCATCTCGGGATACTACCTTTGTATTGGTGGTCGCATTAGAGCTGCGAAAACCAAAAAACGATTACTCACTTAATTAATAGCACAATGGTACTCAATCCTTATTTGAATTTTGCAGGCAACGCAGAGGAAGCATTCAAGTTCTATCAAACGGTTTTTGGAGGCGAGTTATTCATCCAGCGGATGAGCGACACACCGGGATCGGAAAATTTGCCTGAAAAAGAGAAAGATTACGCAATGCATGTTTCTATCCCGGTAGGAGAGGGGCAATACCTGATGGCATCCGATTGCTTAGACTCCGCTGGACATGTGTTGAATGTAGGCAACAACAACTACATCTCTATTACACCCGATAGCCGGGAAGAGGCCGACCGATTGTTTAACGGGCTTTCGGCGGGTGGTAAAGTGGAAATGCCCATGGAAGAAATGTTCTGGGGTGACTATTTCGGCTCGTTCGAAGATAAGTTCGGCGTACGCTGGATGATCAATTTCCCCATTGGAACAAAATAATAAGGCAATAACCTACCCTGCTGCCTCCGTGGCGGCGGGTGGGGTGATTTTCGGTCTGCTCATCCGCTGCGCAGCAAAAACACTTACAAAACAGAGACCTGTTATCACGGCCATGCATCCGGCAATGGACGCATTGAGCCAGTATGCCAGCCAATAGCCGGTGAATGCAATGAATATGCCCAGCACGACGGTGATAGCCAGCATGCGCTTTAGGTCGTGGGTGAGGAGGTAGGCGGTGGCGGGTGGGCCGATGAGGAACGCGATAACCAGTATGGCCCCCACGGACTCAAAAGAGCTGACCGTGGTAATCGATACCGCGGCCATCAATAAATAATGCCACAACGCCGTGGAAATGCCCAGGGCCGAGGCAAAGGCCGGGTCGAACGATGTCAGCTTAAGTTCTTTATAACCCAGCCGGATAAATGCGGCTACCAACAACAGTACGCCCGACAGGATATAGACGGGGCGCGGGCCGATAACGATACCATCTTGAGTTACCCACAGATCGATTGGCACGTAGGCGATTTCGCCATATAATACACAGTCTTGGTCGATATCGACCTTGCCAGCAAAGGCGCTGATGAGGATGATGCCCACGGCAAAAAGAAAGGTGAAAACGACCCCGATGGCGGCATCGGTTTGCAGACCCGCACGCCGATGGAAATACTCGATAAGGAAGGTGGCCAGCAAGCCGGTTGCACCTGCCCCCAACAACATGGGCAGTGTTTCGCGGCTCCCACTGAGCAAGAAAGCGATCACAATGCCGGGCAGTACCGCATGGCTGATGGCGTCGCCCACCATACTCATCTTACGTAGAATCAAAAAGCAACCCAGCAGCCCGCAGGTAACGGCCACCAACGATCCCGTTAATATAATCCAAAATGCTATCATTTGATTTTAGACATTAAATACTAGACATTAGATACTAGATATTAGACAACCCATCATCACATCTTCGGAATTTCTGCATTGTGCGGGTCTTTATCGGGGTATCCCAATTGATGTTCCAACTCACGCTCTAGCTCCGGTGTAATGATATGTTCGATTGTCTCCGCATCGTCATGTACATGGTCCGCCGCGATATTCATATACTTCGTTAAATATAATTCCCACAGCCGGTGTAGCCGTACCACACGAGCCGCTTGCTGGCGCCCCGCTTCCGTAAGCCCCCATTGATGGTCTTTTGACACAATGAATTTCTTGGCGGCGAGCCGTTGCAATGCGGCCTTGACAATGGGTGCGTTCACATCTTGAGCATTAACCAATTCATCCACCCCCCGTAGTCCAAGGAAATGGCTGTTTCGTTCGCCCAGGTGATAGAACCGTTTCAAAGCATTCTCCTCGGCGATGATCCGTTGGTTTTTGTATTGCGTGTACATTTTCGGTACGATGCCTTTGGTGGGTGCAAAGAAAAACGAAAGGAAAGCGATGGCGGAAGAGACCACAACCATCCACGGGCCGGTAGGCATGGCTGGTGCGGCGTAAGAAATGTATGCACCGGCCAATCCGGCAAACGCGCCGAAGGCAACTGCAATCCAAACCATCCGCCGAATGTTGTTCGTCCAGTACCGCGCCGCCGCCGCGGGCGTAATCAACATGGCCGCCATCAATACCACGCCTACCGCAGTAATGCCCGTTACCACGGCGAGTACGGTGAGGCTGGTGAGCAGCAGGTCGAGCTTGCGCACGGGATAACCCAACGCCTCGGCATAGGGCCGGTCGAAAGCAACCAGTGCGAATGCTTTGAAAAAGAGCCCTACGACAACGAGCAAGACGACTGCAAGGACACTGAAAATCAATAGATCGGAGCCGATAAGCGTTGCGGCCTTGCCGAAGAGGAAATGGTCGAGGCCGCTTTGGGCAGCATTGCCCGATTGCTGGATGTAGGTCATCATCACCATGCCCGTACCGAAAAACACCGATAATACCAATCCGATGGCCGCATCTTTTTTGATTTTCGATTTGGCTACAATGTAATCGATGGCGATCAACGCCAACCAACCGGTAATGAAAGCACCGGCCAGCATGAAACCAATGTTTTTACTCCCCGAAAACAAAAATGCGGCGCAGATGCCCGGTAGCACGGCGTGCGATACAGCATCGCCGATGAGTGCTTTTTTCTGCAAAAGGATAAAGGCGCCTACCATCGCCGCACTCGCCGCAAGCAACACGTTGCCCAATACCACGAAGCGGACATTGGGATCTGAAAGCGACAAAAAATCAAAAAGACTTTCCATGACCTGCTTGTTTAGCGCTCCCTGGCGGGGAATGCACGTTTCTCCATCACGTCGCCCACTTGCGATAATAAATTGAGCCGGCCGCCATACGCTTGTTGGACGGTTTCGTCCGTAAATGCCTGGTCCGTGGGGCCGGCGGCGACGAGGTGCATATTAAGAAGTACGATCCAATCGAAATAGCTGCGCGCCGACTGAAGGTCGTGGTGCACTACAACGATCGTTTTTCCCTTGGATGCCATTTCGCGGAGCAGCTCGATGATGGCTTGTTCGGTCGCAGCATCCACCCCAGCGAAGGGTTCGTCCATAAAATAGATGTCGGCTTCTTGTGCCAATGCACGCGCAAGGAAAACTCGTTGCTGCTGCCCGCCCGACAGCTGCGAAATCTGCCTTTTCTCGTATGCAGACATACCTACCTTATCCAAGCATTCGCTTGCGATGGCGCGGTCATGTGCCCCTGTATTGCGCAGCAACCCTACCTTGCCGTAGCGGCCCATCAACACCACGTCCAGTACCGAAACGGGAAAATCCCAATCCACCGATTCGCGTTGAGGCACATAGCTCACACGTGATCGAACATCATCCAATGGGCGGTCAAATAACTTCACATACCCGCTGGACGGCGTAATCAATCCCATAATGGTTTTCAGTAGCGTGGATTTCCCGGCACCGTTCGGCCCGACAATACCGGCAATACAGCCCGCGGGCAAGGTGAAATCCACACCCCAAAGCACAGGTTTGCGCCCGTAGGTGACCGTGAGGTCATGGACTTCCAATATCGGTTCTTGTGTGTGTATGATCATCTTCGTTCTATTTCTCCGTTAATGCCACTACAATGGTATTCACATTGTGTTTCACCATGCCAATGTAGGTGCCTTCTACCGTGCCTTCGGCCCCCATCGCATCTGAAAACAGATCGCCGCCGATGCGTACGGTGCCCCCGCGTTGACGGACGCCGGTTAATACGGCTTTCAGTGATCGGTCGGATACCGAGCTTTCTACAAAAACGGCGGGTATTCCTTGGGCCATGATATAATCTACCAAACTGGAGACATCGCGCAGCCCAAACTCAGACACGGTTGAAATGCCTTGTAATCCGCGCACCTCTACGCCATAGGCCCTTCCAAAATAGCTAAATGCATCGTGGGCGGTAATCAATACCCGTTTGGCCGGTGGAATGGTGTTTATTCGAGCTTGAACCCAGATGTCCAACGAATCGAGGGCTTCCATATAACGATGTGCATTCGCTTGGTAGTAAGCCGCGTTGGCACTGTCCAACGCGACCAACTGCCGTGCTGCATTGGCGGTGGCTGCTTTCCAAAGCGACACATCAAACCAGATGTGTGGATCGTATGTGGTTTCATTGATCTTGATAAGCCTTTTAAGGCCGTCACCCACGGCAACCACCGGTTTCACCCGCGCTTGCTTCTCCAAGATGGAAGCCAGCTTTCCCTCCAGGTGCAGGCCATTGTAAAACAAGTAATCCGCATCCAGTATTTTCCTTAAGTCGCCTTGACTGGCTTTGTAAAGATGGGGGTCGACGCCCGGCCGCATCAATGCTTCAACGATGGCTGAGTCACCGGTGATGTGCTGCACCATATCGGCCACCATTCCGGTGGTGGCAAGGATGTACGGCTTTCCCGGTTCGTTGCGCTCAATTGCTGTCTGTTGGCACGAAAGGCAACAAATCAAACAACAGGCGGCAAGCAGAAGACTATCAATTTTTCCCATATCCAGTACAAAAATATAAAATTTAGATTAATCTAACATTTTTTGTAAGTTATTTTTAACTATTCCATCGAGTCTGCCGCTTACGCCATATTTGGCCCAAATTTCGTACCTTCGTCTAATAGTCAATTATACGTTATGCAAGAAGTTTATATCGTTTCAGCAGTGCGTACCCCCATCGGTAGCTTCGGGGGCAGCTTATCCACCTTATCTGCCCCGCAACTGGGTGGCATTGCCATCAGGGAAGCAGTGAATCGAGCCAACATAGCTCCCGATTATGTGGAGGAAGTTTTCTTCGGCAATGTGTTATCGGCTAATTTAGGTCAAGCACCAGCTACACAAGCTGCAAAATTTGCGGGCCTTCCCGATATCCCGGCTACCACGATCAACAAGGTATGTGCCTCTGGGACCAAGGCCGTTATGTTGGCGGCCCAAAGCATCGCGGTGGGGGCAAAAGACATGGTAGTAGCCGGCGGTATGGAGAGCATGAGTAATGTGCCTTATTATCTCGATAAAGCCCGGACAGGCTACCGGCTGGGACATGGACAAGTAACGGACGGGTTGGTAAAAGATGGATTGTGGGACGTATACAACGATTACCACATGGGGTCGGCGGCCGAATTGTGTGCTGAGGCATGCCATATCGACCGAGAGGCGCAAGACGCTTACGCGGTTGAATCTTATAAACGATCACAGGCCGCCCAACAAGCCGGCAGGTTCAAATCTGAAATCGTTGGGGTTGAAATCGCCGGCCGGAAAGGGGAGGTGACCGTGGTCGACGAAGATGAGGAAATCCATGCCGTGAAGTTCGACAAGGTACCGACATTGAGGCCCGTATTCAAGAAAGACGGTACGGTAACTGCAGCCAACGCATCGACGCTCAACGACGGAGCCGCAGCGCTGGTACTGGTCGGCGAAACCAGACTGAAGGAGCTAGGCCTGCAGCCGTTGGCCCGTATATGTGGGTATGCCGATGCACAGCAGGCCCCGGAATGGTTTACAACTGCTCCGGCTAAAGCCATACCCCGTGCGTTGCAGCATGCCGGTATCGGCGCACACGAGGTGGATTTCTATGAGATCAATGAAGCCTTTTCGGTAGTCGCCATTGCCAATAACCAGGAACTGGGCTTGTCTGCGGATCTCGTGAACGTCAACGGCGGCGCCGTATCCATGGGCCATCCACTGGGGGCTTCCGGTGCACGCATCATTGTTACTTTGCTTTCCGTATTGCAACAACATGATGGCCGTATAGGTGTAGCCGGTATCTGCAACGGCGGAGGCGGCGCGAGTGCTTTGGTGATTGAACGGATCCTTCCGTCTTAATGGCTACCATTATATTCCGACGGCAAGGGTACCCGCTTGGAACTTCGCTGTTGTTTTTAACAGCTTGTATTTGATAGTTAGGTTAGGTAAGTTTGCCGTATGGTAGATTCCGCTACGATGGCCCAGCGATGTTGGCGAAAGATTTGGGCAACTGGTATCGCAGTACTCGGCTTTTTTACTTGCCTATTGCACAGCGGGCAGGGATATGCCCAAGAGGAAGGCTTTCAGAAAATACAGGCACTCGAAGATAGTCTTGCCAAACTTGGCTATACCATGTACAATGAGCCCAGTGAGCCCGAGCGGTTGGAAGCCAACTTTACGTTCGTCAAAACATTGGTGTCTGCATTGAAAGTGCCGCATTCTTATACCTTTCCTTTTGACTCGCTGGATATGGTATCCATTTTGGACGCACCGGATGACCGTTTCCGGATATTTTCATGGCATATTCCGCTGAACGATGGTTCGTACCTTTATTATGGAGCCATCCAATTGCATACGTCCGACGGTAGTCTCAAGCTGTATCCCTTGCTCGATAAAACCTACGAAATCACTGAGCCAGAGCAGGCAGTGACCACGCCGGATCATTGGTATGGTGCGCAATATTACCGGATTGTTGCCCTCAATAGCGCATATGTCCTGCTTGGCTGGAAAGGGTACACCCCGTACGTCACACAGAAGGTAATTGAGGTGTTGCGGCTAACGGAAAGCGGGGCGCAGCTGGGGCAGCCTATTTTTGATGATGCGGAAGGCAATAAGCCAGCGCGCGCCATTTATCGCTATAGTCGGAATGCTAGCATGTACCTGGATTATGACACAACAGAAAACCGTATCGTATTTGACCACCTAGCGCCCGCGGATCAGCGACAGCAAGGGCAATATGAGCAGTATGGCCCGGACTTGACATACGACGCCTGGCAGTTGGCAAATGGCCGGCTGGTACTCATTTCAGAAGTGCCGTTCATGAATCCGCCGAGTTCGAACGATAATCGATTTAATGACCCCACCAAGCCCCAAAATCATCCGAAAAGTGGTTTTGATATGCAATGAATACCAATTTGGTAGATAAATAAAATTTGTCTGATACGGCAGTGAAATCGCAAAAAGTTTGTTTTATTTGCAAAATGGGCGCATGAATAACCCCAATTTTTAACACCTAATATCAAGATATGCAGCACAATCATGATGAACAATTAACGAAACACTTGGTTAAGAATGGCGTCGACACGAAGACGGTGTTCGACCACCCAGTTGGACTATTTGTCTTGTTTTTTACAGAAATGTGGGAACGGTTTAGCTATTACGGCATGCGTGCCCTTCTCACCCTTTTTTTGGTGTCAGAACTGGCAAACGGAGGTTGGGAATGGACGCGGGAAGATGCCATGAAGTTATACGGTTGGTACACCGGATTGGTTTATCTAACCCCCCTGATCGGTGGATTCATAGCCGATCGGTTAACGGGTTACCGCAAGGCCGTGGTACTCGGCGCATTGATTATGACGCTAGGCCACGCATCCATGGCGCTGGAAGGTGCCGGCTCGTCATTTTTCTACATCGGGTTGGTGTTGATGATATTGGGTAATGGGCTTTTCAAGCCGAATATTTCATCCATTGTCGGCCAGCTCTACCCGGATAACAGCAAAAAGAAAGATTCGGCGTATACCATTTTCTATATGGGCATCAACGCCGGTGCGTTCTTGGGTATGCTGCTCTGCGGATATATCGGCGAAAAAGTAGGTTGGCACTGGGGCTTCGGTTTAGCCGGTATTTTCATGTTTTTCGGTATGCTCCAGTTTTATTATGCCCAGCGAATTTTCGGCGTACTGGGCGAATCGCCAAAAGAGACACGCGAACGCGGAACGGCGGTACCGGACGGCGTTCAGACGGCTGAAGAAGAGGAAGAAGACGGTATTGAACCCCCGTCAAAGCACGTTGTTCGCGACAGGCTTATTGTTATCATTGTCCTGTCCTTGTCGAGTATCTTTTTTTGGATGGCTTTTGAGCAAGCAGGTGGATCGATGAGTATTTTTGCGTTAGATTATACCGAGCGGATGTTGGTGGGTAATGCGGCACTTACTTTTAAATGGGTGGATGCCATATTAACTGTATTTCCCCTGCTAATCGTCTCGTGGGTACTGTGGTCGCTTGCCAAGAAGATATTTTCGTCATATCCGGTTTCCATCCTGTTTACCGCAGCGAGTTTTGTTGTCATCTGGTGCTTGGGTATCTGGAAGATCCACCGGGAATTCTACGCCCTCGAAACCGAGGTGGCGGCTTCATGGTTCCAGATATTGAATTCGTTTTTCATCATTACGCTGGCCACGTTGTTTAGCAAGATGTGGGAAAAGGTCATCAACCCGTCAGGCCCCGTGAAGTTTGCCATCGGACTGATACTACTGGGTGTCGGTTTTGCCGTGCTGGGCTATGGAGCGAAAGATATCCCGCAAGGTGCAGCTACCGCGCAAGTGAGCATGATCTGGTTGATCTTAGCTTACTTCTTCCATACCTCGGGCGAGCTGTGTGTATCGCCCGTGGGGCTTTCTTATATGAGTAAACTTTCGCCCAAAAAATTCGTCGGTTTAATCTTCGGCGTGTGGTTTGCTTGCAGCGCCGTTGCAAACTTTTTGGCGGGCATGTCGGGCAGTCTGATCGATCGCATCAGCGAAGCTTACTCCATGTCTACGTTTTTCTTGATTTTTGCCGTTATCCCAGGTATTGCTGGATTACTGCTGATTCTGTTCTCACCATTGTTGAGGCGGATGATGCACGGTATCCATTAATAACGACAAAACCAAATGAATACGGTTACAGCGAAGAACCGCTGTAACCGTATTTTTGTGTTCGACTTTTACTTATAATCCTTACCTTTACGTACAAATTTGGATCGGTAGTGTCAGATAGCATCGTCATCATCCCTACGTACAATGAAAAGGAAAACATTGAAAAGATTATCCGTAAAGTGTACACACTCCCGGAAAGTTTTCATGTATTGGTTGTTGATGATGGATCTCCCGATGGCACCGGCGCAATTGTAAAACAATTACAAGGTGAATTTGCCAATCGATTATTTTTGGAGGAAAGAAAAGGGAAGTCGGGCCTTGGTACAGCCTATATCCACGGATTCAAGTGGTGCATCGCACGTTCCTATCAATACATCTTTGAGATGGATGCCGATTTCTCACATAATCCGGAGGACCTTTTGCGGCTCCGCAATGCATGCCTGTCAGGCGCAGATATGGCCATCGGTTCCCGTTATATTAAGGGAGTCAATGTGGTTAACTGGCCGATGAGCCGGGTGTTGATGTCATATTTCGCTTCCGGTTATGTACGTTGGATTACCGGTATCTCCATACGCGATGCCACCGCTGGCTTTGTGTGTTACAAGCGCGAAGTATTGGAAACCATCCCGTTGGATCGCATACGGTTCGTCGGATACGCCTTCCAGATTGAGATGAAGTTCACAACCATCAAATATGGGTTTAGGGTGGTTGAAATACCCATCATTTTCACGGACCGTACAGAAGGTGTTTCCAAAATGAGTACTCGGATATTCCGGGAAGCTTTTTTTGGCGTCATACAGATGAAAGTAAGTAGTTGGTTTAGAACGTATAATCGGTAGTTGATAATGGATAGTTGATATCTCTGATAGCTAGTGTCTGTTGTCTAGTGTCTGTTGTCTAACGTCTAAAAGAAAATGAACGAATATTTGGATCCCAATGCCGATAAGCTGTCCAACGCAGAGCGTGAATTGGAGAAAGTGTTGCGGCCGCAGGCTTTTGAAGATTTCACAGGCCAGAAGAAGATTTTGGAAAACCTAAGCATTTTCGTGCAGGCAGCCCAGCTGCGGGGAGAAGCGTTGGACCATGTATTGCTTCACGGACCCCCGGGACTTGGCAAAACCACGCTATCACATATCATCGCCAACGAAATGGGGTCGGGCATTAAGGTAACGTCGGGGCCTGTGCTAGATAAGCCGGGCGACCTGGCGGGGTTACTCACCAACCTCGATGAAGGCGACGTGTTGTTTATCGATGAAATACACCGCCTGAGCCCGTTGGTGGAGGAATACCTCTATTCCGCGATGGAGGACTTTCGGATTGATATCATGCTCGAAACCGGACCCAATGCACGCTCGGTGCAGATTACCCTGAATCCGTTTACGCTTGTTGGCGCCACTACACGGTCAGGGCTCCTTACCGCGCCGCTCCGTGCGCGGTTCGGCATAAATGCGCGACTGGAATACTACGACGCCAAATTGCTCACTACCATTGTGCTCCGGTCGGCAAGCATCCTGCGCACGCCCATTACCGATGAGGGAGCCTATGAAATTGCCCGCAGGAGCCGCGGAACGCCCCGCATCGCGAATGCCTTGCTCCGGCGTACGCGCGATTTCGCTCAGATCAAGGGTGATGGGAAAATTGATACGCCGATTGCCCAATACGCGCTCAATGCCCTCAACGTGGATGAACACGGCCTCGATGAAATGGATAATCGTATTCTGCTGACTATCATCGATAAATTCAAAGGTGGGCCTGTGGGGGTCAAGACCATTGCGACAGCCGTGGGGGAGGATGAAGGAACCATCGAAGAGGTTTACGAACCTTTTCTTATCCAAGAAGGCTATTTAATGCGTACTTCGAGAGGTAGAGAGTGTACAGAATTGGCTTACAAACATTTGGGTAAAACTAATTACCCGAAGGGCAATACACTTTTTTAATCGTTTTCATCAAAAATGGTACAAGTATTGAGGAGAGAATGGGGATTATGAATAAGATCTCACTGTTTGCCATTTTATGTTTCACCTTTCCGAATCTTGGTTATTCCCAATTTGGTAATGAATCTCCTATCCCATATTTTCGGTATTCAGTGACCGCTGGTATGGGAGCGAACCAATTGTATGGCGATCTGGATAAGCGGCAAATCGGGGGTAGTGTATACCTTCGGGGGAATTATTTCCTTACACACGGGGTGAGCATCGGACTGGAACTGCAGGAAGGACTGTTGCGAGGGAAAGATAGTATGGAAACAGATGGTATAGTAAGAAAGGCCGTAAATTTATATCATGCAGCTATTCTTGGCGTTCGTTTTCAGCCGATTAAATTTTTGCAGGATGACCATTTACGACGTATCGAGTACCGGGAGTCGGTTGTCAAACGTACGTTGAACAGTGTGTACGTTGGCGCTGGTATTGGCGTATTGCATGGTTTGCAATGGGATAAGCAGCGAGTCGTCGGCGAAGTAGAGCGAACAGACCCCGTCACCGGTGATCCCATAATCATCGAAAGTGTGCTGCCTGCACACCAAGGTCGAAACCATGGCTTCAGTTACATTGTGAGTACCAATCTAGGATTTGAAATCCCCCTACATAGTCTGAAACCGGACTTATTGGATTCTTATGTGTGGAACTTGGTTGTGAATGGACAGCTCAATTTCTCGCTCGATGATGAGCTCGACGGGTACAGTGGCGATTACGCCGGTAACGAACATCGGGATATCTACGGGTTGTTTTCACTTGGCGTTAACCTCCGTTTCTGACCCCGCGAAAGCTTCTCCAGCGTTTTCTTTCCCCGACTCTGTATAGCTGCCGAACCATCACGGAGGAGGAATTCGATTTGTAGTTTCAGTTCGTCCCGTATCCACTCAAATTCTCCACTCATATGCAATAAAACATCCATGCAATTGGCCTGTACGGCAACGGGTGTATGGGGATCGATAAACCAATTGAAAACAGTTTCTACCAATTGCTCTCGGTTAATTGATCGGAGCAGACCTTGGTAGGGTGTTGGAGCTCGTTTATGTGTGAGATGCCTAAGGATGTTCGTGAAGTGGCGCTGGCAGCTTGGATTCTTTTGGCTGGCCAGCCGGGCCATAAAAACATCAGATACCTTCATGAACCGCTCCGGATGATGGGTGGCGATATATTCCAACAACCACGCAGCACGGAAGGCCAGCTTCGGGTTCTGCTCATCATAGCAAAATTCGTGCAGTTCGGCCATTGGAACGCGAGCATCCTCCCCGAGTGCGCTTAAATCGGGTATTCTAATCTGGTTGGCTTTACTGGCGATTAATCGATCCTTAAGCGTTTGTTCATCCATGGTCATCAAATCCCCACAATAATAGCGAAAATACCATTAACGCTTAAGCCAACTGCCGAAAGCTGCCGAGCAGTAGGAAACAATTTTCGAATTTCGGTGTTTAATGTGAAATAACCGAAAATGGATTTACATTCCGGGCTCCCTTATTGGCTTATCAAAAATAAGCTGTTTAACTACCATAATCCCCTGAAGGACGATTTGGTGGTGGATGTGGCGATTATCGGGTCGGGTATCACCGGTGCCTTAGTGGCGCATGAACTGTGTGCTGCGGGTATCCCTTGTGCCGTATTCGATAAACGGACCATTGCTACCGGCAGCACAGGGGCCAGTACCGCCCAGCTGCAATACGAGATCGATGTACCGCTGTCAGACCTGATAGGAAAGGTTGGAACAGAAAATGCGGTACGCGCATATCAAGCAAGTCTACAGGCAATCACCGATGTGGAACAGGTATTTGAGTCCGTGCCCGTGCGCCCTAGCTTCAGGCGCGTATCCAGTGTATTCCTAGCGAGCAACAAACAAGGCCTTCGGCTACTTGAGCGAGAATACGAGGCTCGCAAATACCATAACCTGCCCGTATCGTTTCTCGATGCAGATGCTTTATTCGCCGAGCATCGGATAGTCGCGCCAGCTGCACTTAAAAATAAAGCTGCGGCCCAGATGGATGGCTACCTGGCTGCTACGGGACTATTGAAGCATCACCTGAAGAAAAGTGATCTTTCGCTCTTTTCGCACACAGAAATCATAAACTACCAGGAGAAAAAAGGTGGATACGAGTTGTTGACAGGTGATGGTGTAACCATCCGATGCAAGTATGTGGTCATCGCCGCGGGCTTCGAAGCCGGTAGGTTCCTGCCGAAACAGGTGATGCGCCTAGTGTCCACTTATGCCCTGGTTTCACAACCTGTGGACCCCTCGCAGCTTTGGCCGGAACGAAGTTTAATTTGGGAAACAGCAATTCCATATTTCTACATGCGCACCACCTCAGACAACCGCATGATGATTGGCGGCGAAGACGTGCCGTTTAGGAATCCCGAGCGGCGGGACCGGTTGTTGCGCTGGAAAATCAAGCGGTTGGAAAGGAAATTCAAGCAGCTATACCCCGAAATCCCCTTCGTGGTAGATATGGCCTGGTGCGGTACGTTTAGCTCCACGCAAGACGGACTACCCTTCATTGGCCCATGGGCAGGCAAGCAACGGATGCTGTTTGCCTTGGGATATGGGGGAAATGGTATAACATTCAGCATGATTGCTGCACAGCTCATTAAAAATAGGCTGCTGGGTATTAAGGATGAGCGGGCAAAGGTGTTTGGGTTTAATAGACTGGACAACTCTTAAAAATGGATAGTTGACAGTTGATAATTGACAATGGGTAACTGTCAGCTATCAACTGTCAACTGTCAACTAAATAAATCTATTGACGATGTTTTCAAACAGCTCCTGCTTTCCGCTTAGCGTTTCTGGCTCGCCAGACGAGGCGGCAATGTCACGCAAATCGGTCAGCGAGAGGTTACCCGCCTCGAAATCTTTCCCCTTACCGCTATCGAACGACGCATAGCGTTCCGCACGAAGTTTTTTGTAGTCAGACTTAGTCAGGATATTGTCGGCAGCAACGAGTGCACGGGCAAACGTATCCGCACCGCCGATGTGTGCATAAAAGAGATCTGCCCGGTCTGTGGAGTTACGTCGAACCTTCGCATCGAAGTTAATGCCACCGCCGGCGAAGCCACCGGCTTCTAGGATGATGAGCATGCACTCAGTCAGTTCGTTGACGTTATTCGGGAATTGGTCGGTGTCCCATCCGTTCTGGTAGTCGCCACGGTTGGCGTCCATCGAACCGAGCAAGCCTGCATCGGCCGCCACCTGCAATTCATGCTGGAAGGTATGCCCAGCCAATGTGGCGTGGTTCACCTCCAGGTTGAGTTTGAAATCGTCCAAAAGGTCGTATTGCCGGAGAAAACTGATTACTGTTGCGGCATCATAGTCGTATTGGTGCTTGGTTGGCTCACAGGGCTTGGGTTCAATGAAAAACGTGCCTTTGAAACCCTGCTTGCGTGCGTAATCTCGGGCACTGTGCAACATCTGTGCAAGATGCTCCTGTTCCCGCTTCATGTCGGTATTCAGCAAAGACATGTATCCCTCACGGCCACCCCAGAACACATAATTCTCCCCGCTTAATGCAATGGTCGCATCCAGTGCGGCCTTAATCTGGGCTCCCGCGTGGGCCACGACAGCAAAATCCGGATTAGTAGCTGCACCGTTCATGTATCGTTTGTGCGAGAACAGGTTCGCAGTGCCCCACAGCAGCTTTACGCCACTGGCAGTCTGCTTTTCCTTGGCATATTCTACCAACGCCTCAAGCCGCTTTTCATTTTCAGCCACATTGTCTCCATAATCTACGACGTCCACATCGTGGAAACAATAATAGGGCATGCCTATTTTTGTGAAAAACTCAAATGCGGCATCCATTTTGTCTTTGGCACGCTGGATGACGTCACCATTTTTATCCCAAGGAAAGAATAGTGTCGGTCCGCCGAACGGATCGCTACCGTTACCATTGAATGAATGCCAATAGGCAACCGCAAACCGCAGGTGTTCTTCCATGGTTTTACCTGCAATCTCCCTGCCCGCATCATACCAGCGGTAAGCCAGTGGATTGTCTGATTCGGGCCCTTCGTAAGCAATTTTACCGATACCCTTAAAATACTCGGTTTCGCCGATTAGTACGTTTGACATATTTTTATCTCATTTATTGTTTAACTGTTTATTGACCCATTTCGCCGGCCAGTTGATTATCGAGGAGTTGTTTCCATTCTTGGTATAATGCTTCATAGTTGCCGGTTTCTTGTGGCTCCACGGTCTTCAATAACTCCTGCTTGCTGAAAGCCTCGGCGGGAGAAGCAAAAATGCCTGAACCGATACCTGCTCCCAAAGCGGCACCAACGCTTCCGTCGCTGTTATATAATTCCACAGGTACGCCGGTAACTTCCACGAAAATTTCGGTAAAAAGTGCACTAAGGAACATGTTCGCCTGACCCGCGCGGATGACTGCCGGGTGCATACCATTTTCGCGCAGGATATCCAACCCATAACGAAACGCGTAAGCAATGCCTTCCTGCGATGCCCGGAACACCTGGGAGCGGCCATGGGCATTGAAGTCGAGGTCGACAAAACGTGCGCCCAGGATTTTGTTATGCAGAAAGCGTTCTGCCCCGTTTCCGAAAGGAAAGATTTTAAGTCCATTGCTGCCTGGTGCCACCGCTTTTCCGAGGGTATTCATTTGCGCATAGTTGAGACCATGCCCGAAATGGTCCTTTACCCAACGATTCAATATACCGGTGCCGTTGATGCACAGTAACACGCCAGTGCGTGGCGATTCGGGTTTGTAATTGACATGGGCAAACGTATTGACGCGCGAAGCGTGATCATAAACCAGCTGGTCGCTTACCGCATAAATAACTCCGGATGTACCTGCCGTCGCAGCCACTTCGCCGGGCTCCAGTACGTTTAGCGATAGTGCATTGTTGGGTTGGTCGCCTGCTTTATATGAAACGGGTATGCCTGGAGTCAGGCCGAGTTGTACAGCCACGTCCTTCCGTAGTGTACCGTGTTCGCCAAATAATGGACGGATTTCTGGAAATACGGCCTCATCAAACCCGAAATGGGCAAGGACCTCCCTGGAAATCTGATTGTTTTTGAAATCCCAGAATATCCCTTCCGAAAGCGCTGAAATGCTCGTTGTTGCCACCCCCGTCAGCTTCATCGCGATGAAGTCGCCGGGCAGCATGATGTGATATGCTTTGGCATAAACATCCGGTTCGTTGGCTTTCACCCACGCCCATTTCGACGCCGTAAAGTTACCGGGCGAGTTGAGCAGGTGCTCAAGTGCAAACGGCTCGCCAATACTGGCAAATGCCGACTCGCCGATTGTTACGGCACGGCTATCGCACCAGATAATCGAATTACGGAGCACATTACCTTCCTTATCTGTCACAACCAAGCCGTGCATTTGGTAAGCAATGCCAATGGCACCGATGTCACGTACCTTGAACGTGGCGTCTGCGGTAAGCTTTTGGATAGCAGCAACCACCTGCTCCCACCACATATCCGGCGATTGCTCTGCCCAGCCCGGTACAACCGAAAGAATGTTGTTTTCATGGTCTTCCGGGTAACGGACGGAGGCTACGCACGCCTGTGTGTCGGCATCCACCACAGAGACTTTGATGGAGGATGTACCAATATCGACGCCTAGTAATAACATAAGTGAGCGCTAAAATAAGTAAATAATGCTAACGTTGGCATAAAGGTATATATTACTTTTTTATTTCCAAAATGTATCTTTATTTTTGTTGGAGCCCCCCGACGAAGGGGTTTTTGGCGGTACGGCTCACGCGTTAAATCGATATTCATTTGAAAAAAATCACCATTTTAGACATCGCGAAGGAACTTAATATCACCTTTTCTACCGTAGCGCGTGCGCTCAACGATCATCCCGCCATCAGTGCCACAACGAAAAAGGCTGTTCGGGAGACTGCCGATCGTTTGGGTTATCGACCCAATAAAGTAGCATCCTCGCTACGTTCTGGTAAGACCAAGATCATTGGTGTATTGGTGCCTCGTTTAGACGTTAGCTTTTTTAGCTCGGTGGTGCACGGCATTGAAGGGGTGATGAACGAGAATGGTTATACCATACTGCTATACCAATCGCAAGAATCCATCAAGCAAGAAAGCCGTGGAATAGATACGTTCCTCCGTTCGAGGGTGGACGGTATTATTGCCTCCATCTCGCTCGAAACAGAAGATAATGGCGGTTTCATGGAGATCAAGGAACGTAATATCCCCTTGGCCTTTTTCGATCGGGTGCCGTCTGGCCTCAATGTGCCATCCGTGACCATCGACGACTACCGGGGCGGTTTCATGGCGACCGAACACCTTATCCGTGCGGGTTACCGCCGTATCGTTCATATCAATCAATACCGCAACATCAATATTTTTAACGAGCGATTGCGCGGCTATCTCGATGCGTTGAAACAGTATAACTTACCGGTTGATGATCGCTTGATTATCAAAGGGGATTTCTCCCTCGAATTTGGACGCAGGTGTGTGCGTAAACTATTGGATAAGGGTGTCGAGTTCGATGCGATATTTACATTGGAGGATTTTACGGCAATGGGAGTAGTCCAGGAGCTGAAAGTTGCTGGTAAGCACATTCCAGAAGAGGTTGGTGTAGTGGGATTCGCAAACGAGGCGTTCACGAGTCTGGTCAGCCCCACCATATCTACGGTAAACCAACACACCGTCCAAATGGGCGAGGAGGTCGCAAGACTCTTTCTCAAATTGCTCAAAAAAGGGGATTATTACAAGCATAAGCCCGAAAAAATTATCTTGGAGCCCGAACTGCTGGTTCGCCAGAGTTCCGATAGGGCACGATGATGCGGACACACCGGCAAACTTCGACAGAAATTTATATATTAGGGCCCTGTTTGAAGATGCTGGAACAATATAAATTACAATCATGACAGTAAATACATCGCGCTTCGGTGGGGGATCCTCTCGTCGTACTTTTCTAAAAACGGCTGGAACAATGGCCGCCATCCTTCCACTCGCGCACCAATTCAGTGTTGCCGGGGAGCTTTTCCCTGCAAAGAAAAAAATACTTAAAATCGGTTTAATCGGTTGTGGCGGTCGTGGCACTGGTGCTGCTGCACAAGCATTACGTGCCGATCCGGATGTAGAGCTAGTAGCCATGGGCGATATTTTTGAAGACCAGATAACTGTGGCTTACGACGCATTGATGAAAATCGAACCTTCCAAAATAAAGGTAAAGGATAGGCACAAATACGTAGGGTTCGACGCTTATCAAAAGGTTATCGACGCCGGAGTAGACGTCGTCTTGCTGGCTACGCCGCCGGTGTTCAGGCCGCTGCACCTGGAGGCTGCGGTGGATGCGGATAAACACATATTCTGTGAGAAACCTGTCGCTATCGATCCACCGGGCGTCCGCAGGGTACTTGATGCCGTACGTAAATCGAAGACGAAGAACCTCGCGGTGGTTTCTGGCTTCTGTTTTCGCTATGCCAATCCCAATCGGGCTGTTTTTGGGCGCGTAGGCGAAGGGGCAATCGGTGACGTACTGTCGCTGTCGTCGTTCAGGTACGGTGGCGACCTGAGTTTGAAACCCCGCCAAGCGGGGTGGTCGGACCTCGAATTCCAATTGCGCAATTGGTTCTATTATAATTGGATGTCCGGCGACCTTGTTATTGAGCAAGCCGTGCATAGCTTGGATATGATGTCGTGGGTAATGGGTGACATCGCGCCCGAGAAAGCGATCGGTAGCGGCGGTCGGCAGGTGCGGATAGATCAGGAAAAAGGGAATGTTTTCGATCATTTTGCCGTAGAGCTAACGTATCCCGGTGGTGTGAAAGGTTATCACTTTGCACGGCAGCAGACCGGTGTGGCCAACCGCAATAGCGTCGACGTGGTCGGGACGGGTGGTAAAATGGCGGTCGATATAGGTAGTCGTTATGAAATCTTAGGCCCAAATCCCTGGAAATACGATGGGCCAAATAATAACATGTATCAAACCGAACATGATGAATTGTTCGCGTCCATCCGCTCTGGTACACCCATCAATGATGGTGATTGGATGACGAACAGCACCATGGTCGGTATATTAGCTACATTGGCAGCTTACAGTGGCGCGGAAGTAACTTGGGAGCGTGCACTGAATTCAAACGTGACGTTCGGGCCGCTCCCGGAAGAATTCCACATGGGTATGGGTGCGCAAGCCATTCCGGTGGCAAAGCCCGGCTCCGGTCTGATTATCTGACGTAGCTTGAAATACCATGTATGATCTAAAAAGGTTTCCATTTGCGTTGCTGATTGTTTTGGCTGCCTCATTCATGGCGATGAGCCAAGAAAACGGCATTGCATTCGGTACGGAAACGGACTTTTCTGGCTTACTGGCCGGAAAAGAAACAACGGTTGACCAGATCCGATGGATAAACGTGAATACGGAAGCCGATACATGGCGACGCGACGGCGATCTGCTGGTGTGTAGCGGCCACCCCATCGGTGTGATGCGCTCCGAAAAGCAATACGAAAATTACATTCTTACGGTGGAATGGCGCCATATGGAGGCCGGTGGAAATTCGGGCATGTTTATGTGGAGTGATGCGAAACCTGGTGAAAAAAACCGCCTGCCTGGCGGGGTGGAGGTGCAGATGCTTGAGCTCGATTGGGTTAATCAGCACATGCGCAACGGTGAGAAACCACCCATTGCGTACGTACATGGCGAATTATTTGGCGTAGGTGGGGTGACTACGGTGCCGGATAATCCGAGGGGCGACCGCAGTAAATCTATCGAAAACCGCTGCAAGGGCAAAGGCGAGTGGAACCACTACGAAGTGGTTTGTGTGGATGGTACCATCAAACTGTCCGTAAATGGCAAGTTTGTAAATGGTATCAGCCAATCTACCATCAAGAAAGGATACATCTGCCTCGAATCGGAGGGAGCCGAAATCCATTTCCGTAACTTGCGGATTGTCGAACTGGCACCGGGTGTTACTACCGCGGAACAGACGGCGGCAGCGATAAATTAATCGCGGGCGTTCATAAATTAGCGATTGTTGACGATATGTTAATTGTGGCTTAATTGCCCCGTAATAAGCGGTGGATATCTTTGTCCCTAAGAAAGCAAAGTAATATTCATTTTGTTAGGTTTGGTTAAATGGAAGCCCCGCTGTGAAGTAGGGCTTTTTTTATGCCCAAACTAAACCACCGCCCCGGCATGGGCACAGCCGCTGCTTCAATATATGTGGTATCGAAAATGTTCTGCATATCTAAGTAGACGTCGACGGCGTCGAATTTGTAGCCGATTCGTACGTCGCCCAAAAAGTAGCTTTTATAGCTGACGCGCTCTTGGAACCTACCGGCAGCAGTGGCTGAAAATCTGCCAGAAGAAAAATGGACGTTGGCGATGGCCTGATGACGGAGGCTTTCGATCACATATTTGGAAAGGAAGCCTGCATTGTGGCTGTCTTCGAATTGGGGCGATAACCATGTGTAGGCCAATCCCACCATCCACGTTGTGGCCTGCTGATCGGCCGATATCCGATAATTTCCCGAAAATGTAAGTCCCTGCGTGCGGTTCTGTTGAAAATTACGTGGTTGCCAGGGCTCATCTGCAGACAGCCTCACCCAATCGATGAAGTTATCCATGTTTCGATAGAAGTAACCGAAATGGGCAACGGCACGTTTATCCATATATTTGATTCCACCTTCCGCATGCCATGAGTTCTCCGATAACAATAGCGGATTGCCGATGTTGCCCGGCCGCTGGTCGAGATTAAGGTCAGTAAACGAGGGAATGCGTTGCCCCATGCCCGTATGGGCTACCAGCTTCCACCGTTCGCTCAGCAGATAACCTACATCGAGGCCCGGAAACAACTGCCAGCCGTAATCGGTATTGTAATTCATATAAGCACCGGCACTGAGTAAAAGCCGATTTATCTGTTCGGTTTTGAATTCGGCATAAAGACCATAGTTGTCGCGGTTATGGTTGCCAATATTACTGCTACGAATAATTTCGTTACGCATTTCAACTCCAATACCGATATCGCCGGCGACCGTTCGGAGGGTGGCGTTCACCTCGGTATTGACGGAATGGCCGTGGTGCTGGCTGCGTGCGCGGCTTAGGTCATGGCGGAAGTAGCGGTAATCGTCATAGGCATAACGGTAGCTAACCCGTGGCGACAGCGAAAGGCGGTTTGCTAGCTGGCTCCTATATCCGATTCCGGCCAGCACCGTTTGGACGATTTCGCGCGATTCCTTATCGCCCGGTGCGGCGTAGAAACCATTTGCGCCGAAACCATTGGATACGTAGCCCCCCATCAGGGACAA
Organism: Parapedobacter sp.; assembly: GCF_035556095.1. Classification (GTDB taxonomy): domain Bacteria; phylum Bacteroidota; class Bacteroidia; order Sphingobacteriales; family Sphingobacteriaceae; genus Parapedobacter. Next base: position 132,826 of record NZ_DATMFT010000029.1, read on the forward strand.
TGCGTCCGTACCACGCGTAGGTATTTCACCCTGATAGAATACCTTGTTGTTCCGGAATGCCGTATTATAGCGGTAACCGTTGCCGGACTCGTGGCTGCCATAAAGCGAATGGTTCCCCGCCTTGCCGGCCAATGTGCCTCCGAGCTGAACGCCCCGTCCGTTGAAAAGGACGTCGTTGTTTGCGGTATCGCGTTTGAATCCCGAACCGGCGTAAACATGGGCCGATATGCCGGAAGCGGTGGGCTTTCTTGTCACAATGTTGATGGCTCCCGTAAGGCTGTTGATGCCATAGATACGTGCGGCAGGCCCGCGGATAATTTCTATACGTTCAATGGCGTCGGTGGGGATGGGCAAGTTGAGGCCGTTGTGGCCGGTTTGTGCATCCAACACTTTCATACCATTAACGAGGATGAGGGTTTGCTCGAAACTCCCGCCGTCGATACTCACGTCCGCTTGCATGCCAAAAGGCCCGCGCTGGCGAATATCCACACCGCCCACGTAGCTTAATAGCTCGTTAATCGATTTGGCGGGCAACGCCTCGATTTGCTTCCGGTCGATTAGCTGGATGTTCCGGTTTTGCTTGGCGAAAGGCAGCTGCATGCGGTTTTCCGTGATGATAACTTCGCTGAGCGGAATGCTGCTCGTATCTGATGGTTGAGAAATACGATAGTCAGTGAGATTATCTTGAGCGATGGCTAGACCGGAACATAATATCCCTAAAATCGTACCTATCTGTTTAAAATATTGTTTCATCCGATTGATTTTTTGCAAAAGTCGTAACTTGCCGGCACATCAAGAGGTGCCAGTTTTGATTTTATGGCTAGTCCGGTTTTAGTGCCTTACCAAAGTTTTATTCAAATAGCGCGGGAAACGACCACGCCCGTTTACCTGCAGGTAGCCCACCAGCTTATCAACGCCATCCAGCGCGGTTACCTCATGGAGGGGCATAAGCTGCCGGGCAGCCGGCAGCTTGCCCGGGTACTTGGGCTGCATCGCAATACCGTTGTGGCTAGTTATGCGGAGTTGGAAGCACAGGGATGGATAGTCATCTACGCCAGCCGCGGAACCTTTGTGAAGAACGCAAAGCGGGAAAAACCCAGGCGGCTTTCCGGTAACGGTAGCCAAGCATTGGCGGGTTATCCATCGCAGGTTGGATTTTATGTTAAGAAGTGGTCGGTACTAGATGATCCGTTTGACCATGCATCCGCAAGGCTCACACTCGATGACGGCCTTCCCGATCCACGGCTCTCGCATGTTAGCTACCTTTCCCGGCTGCTCCACACGAATATGAAACGGAAGGGAAACCAAAGCAAGCTGGGGTATGGCTATTCGAAAGGCAATACGTATTACAAGGAGCAACTGGCGAATTTCCTCAACCTCACACGGGGATTGCATATTTCAGATGAGAATATTCTGGTAACCCGAAGCCTTGAGCTGAGTGCCTACATCGTAGCGGAAACGTTGCTGTCGCCCGGCGATGGCGTGTTGGTGGGCGAACTCAGTTATTTTGCCACCAATATGATTCTTCAGAAAGCGGGCGCCACGGTGCTCACCGTTCCGCTTGACGAAGAAGGGCTCGATGTGGAAGCGGTCCGCCGCCACTGCGAGCGGCGCCCTATCCGGATGCTGTATATTACGCCGCACCACCACTATCCCACCACGGTTACCCTCAGTGCCCAGCGACGTGTTGCGCTATTGGAGCTTTCTGTGAAGTATGGCTTTATCATCCTCGAAGACGACTACGACTACGATTACCACTATGACGGCAGTCCCCTGCTTCCCATGGCGAGCGCCGATACGGCCGGAATGGTGGTCTATATCGGTACGTTTGGCAAGTCGATGGCTCCCGGGTTCCGGTCGGGATTCATCGTGGCGCCAGCACCGCTGATCGCCGAAATGGGTAAACTCTTAGGGGTTATGGACCGGTCGGGCGATACCCTTACCGAAGCGTCATTGGGCGAGCTGATCGCCGATGGGGAAATCCATCGCTATTTGAAAAAGGCAGTTAAGGAGTACAAGATCCGTCGCGACCTGATGGTCCGACTGCTGAACGAGCGGTTGGGTGATCGGGTGGAGGTGGGTACGCCGAGTGGAGGGTTGGCGGTGTGGATCAAGTGGTCGGAGGGATACAATTTAATGCGTCTACGCGAAACGTGCGCACGACAAGATTTACACCTTCCCCGGTACCTGCTGTACCAGTCGGCCCGGTACAGTGGAATGCGGCTGGGCTTTGGAAGTTTGTCGCCCGACGAACTCACGGAGGCAGTGGAAATCATTACTGAATTAGCAAACACGTAGTTACCCTTAAAATACACCAATTTAGGTATTGCAGGTGGCTGTGATTGTTTATTTCTTTGTTTTCGAATCAGTAAAAAAAATACATATGATTATGAAAACGTACAAGCTAATGATGATCACTGCTGGATTGATTGTCTTTATTTTGAGTGGTTGCGAAAAAGGCGATATGGGACCGATTGGCCCGCAAGGCGAACAGGGTATTGAAGGTGAAAAGGGTGACAAAGGGGCAAAAGGTGATAAGGGTGATAAAGGTGATACGGGTGCGCGTGGTGCAACAGGAGCACAGGGGCCGAAAGGCGACAAAGGCGACCCGGGTGCAACTGGTGCCACCGGCCCCCGCGGTGCTACGGGAGCTACCGGTCCTCGGGGCGCTACGGGCGCTACCGGTCCACAAGGGCCCGCCGGTACAGCTAATGTTATTTATAGCGACTGGATGTCGTTTCAACAAAGCCAGCGTGATACGACTATTGATGGCACGTATCTGAAGGTAAATCATTTGGTGGCCCCGAGGCTCACGCAGACCATCATTGACAGGGGTGTGGTTATCGTGTATTGGCGGTACCTGACTACGGTTGTCCAATTGCCGTATACTTCCGACGCAGGGTCAGGAACGGGACCTAGCAAAGCCAGCACGATTAATTTTGTGCCCAAACCCGGAGTGATTTACATCACGCGGTATACACACGATAATTCTGCCTCTATTGGTTTCGGCTCCATACAGTTTCGGTATGTCCTGATTCCGGGTGGCGTGAGTGCCACGATGGGAAATATCGACCTGCGGGATTATGATGCCGTTAAAGCGGCGTTGAATATCGCAGACTGACGAGGATAAGGGGGTGTGGTCAATGCCACTCTTCCCTGCCCAGCAACTTTTGACCCGCCGCAGGCGAGGGAATCGTATCTGTGGCCGGTGATTCCTGCGGTAAGTGGCGGATATCCGGCTGCCCGGCGTCCACCCAGGCGGAAAACCAAAAGCTACCGATATGCTGAATGGCACTACGCATACGCCGTTCCACCATGCCATTCAGCGCCTCGTGGTACGCAGCCGAGTATTCATCCGTATAGGTACGGATAAGTTGGTTATTACGGGTAATATATCCGTATTTCCGGTCTGTAGGAAACGCGTCGTTCAAATGGGCTTCGATTTCCAATACCGAATCCACGAGGGCATGGCTTTCCCGCACGATACGCCATGCTTCGTCAACGGGCGACCGCACATACTGGGCACGGCCTACAAAAAAGTCGTATTCATCTGAAAACAATTCCGGTAAACGGCTCTCCCAAAAGGCGTGGATACCCACTTGGTTGGTCTGCTGCCCGTTGTAATTGCTGGTGGTATGCAGCGGTACGTGCGCATCGGCAAGGTAATGGCCGATGTCTGACGAGTGGCGCAATATCCGCTGGAAGTCCTTTTCGCTGAATGCCCTGACCAACGCGTAATAGCTCCGATTGATCTGCCAGGGAAGTACACCTCGCGCCAACAACCGGCGTTCACTGAATTTTTCGACTGCGGCCGTCCAATGGATGGGAATGCTATCAAATGGTTGCATGCCGTATTCATCGGCATCGATGAAATGACGTGGCGACTCGGCACTGTCCGCGTAACATCGCTTGTCCGCATCCACAGCATGTTCCGTCATATAATCCACGTGGTTCTTGTAAAATCCCGCGACATCGGCAGGCAGTGTGAAAATGGCCATCCGATTAATCAACTTGTGCGCGTGGAAACCCCACGAAGAAAGTGAAACAACCGCGATAATCGCAATCGGAAACAGGTAGATACGGTTCATCTGCTAAAATTAAGCCTAATATCAAAAGATTACAAATCGTTGAAGTGTTTTTAACACCGGCGTAATGTTAAACCCCGTCCTTTATTTTAAAGATATATATGACTATTGAGATGAGACAGTTGATAAATTGGTTATCGGGTTTGAAAATCCGTATTTTTTCCCGTTTTTTGGTTTCTGCGTTCAGGCATTAACAAAAACATGAAACCATCGTGATTTATTCTTCACAGGGGGATGAATAAACGGCTTCAGCCATCTTGAAAGCTGTTAAAGCTTACACGAATGAAAAATCTGATAGCTTCATCACCGCTAAAAAGCAAATTTAATTAGATGAAACCTGCATAAATTGCCATAAACAAAAGGATATGAATAATTTATGTAAGCTTCATTGCCATTAAAAAACAAATTTATTCGAATGAAAATTCTTTATGCAGTTCAAGGCACTGGCAACGGACATTTAAGCCGAGCGATGGATGTGGTGCCTTGCCTGCATCGGCGCACCGAAGTCGATGTATTGGTGAGCGGCATCCAGGCTGATCTGGAACTTCCATTTCCCGTGAAGTACCGTATGCACGGGCTCAGTTTCATTTTTGGAAAAAAAGGGGGGGTGGATTTGTGGAAGACATTCATGAGTTCAACCGTGCGCAGACTCATTCATGAAGTAAATAACCTACCGATCGAAGATTATGATTTGATAATTAACGATTTTGAACCTATCTCGGCTTGGGCATGCCATACACGCGATAAGGAGTGTATTGGCCTCAGCCATCAAGCTGCTACCATGGATGCACAAGCACCGAAACCCAAGGAGCAGGATATGTTGGGTAAGTTCATCATGCGCAACTATGCACCTGCTTCGATAAACTATGGGTTTCATTTCAAACCCTACAACAATCGCATATTCACGCCGGTCATCCGCCAGCAGGTACGGCAGATGGATATATCCGACAAGGGGCACTATACCGTGTATTTGCCGTCTTATGATGATGCGCGCTTGCTCAAAGAGCTGATGCGTTTCCCCGATATCCAGTGGCACGTGTTTTCCAAACACAACAAAACACCGTTCGAAATGCGCAATGTAAGCGTACAGCCTATCGCCAATGAAGCGTTTATCCAAAGCATGGCCACATCGGCCGGCGTATTATGCGGCGCCGGTTTCGAAACACCAGCGGAAGCATTGTACATGAAAAAAAAGCTTCTGGTTATCCCCATGAAAAACCAATACGAGCAACACCTCAATGCGGCGGCACTCGAAGAGATGGGTGTGCCGGTAATCAAAAACTTGAAAGCTAAGAATGACATTGCGATCAATGCGTGGCTCAATAGCAAGCGCACAGTCACGGTAGATTATCCCGACTGCACGCAAGATATTATCGACAACTTGTTGGCAACACATGCTCCTAAAACGTTCGTGTAAATGGTAAAAGCAGACTTCGACACGGATTTCCAATGGGGAGTGTCTACTGCGGCATTCCAAACCGAGGGCGCTTGGGATGCCGACGGGAAAGGGTTATCGATTTGGGACTCATTCACCCGGCGGAAGGGAAAAATCAAACATGGGCAACGGGCAGAGATAGCGTGTGATTTCTATCACCGATACCCAGAAGACGTAGCTTTTGTAAAACAAATGCATGTTCCCAATTTCCGGTTTTCCCTGTCATGGCCACGTATTTTGCCCGTTGGTACCGGTAAACCCAATGAGAAAGGACTGGATTTCTATGATCGGCTGGTTGACCATTGTTTGGAACAAGGCATCACTCCTTGGGTTACCCTATACCATTGGGATTTGCCGCAGACGCTCCAGGAAAAGGGGGGGTGGGCGAACCGCGAGGTGCTGTCGTGGCTAATGGAGTATGCGGCATGTGCCGCCCAACGCTACGGCGACCGGGTAAAACACTGGATGGTGCTCAACGAACCCACTGTATTTACGGGAGCCGGTTACTTCTTCGGTGTGCATGCGCCAGGGCTTACCGGCTTGCGCAATTTTTTCCCCGCTGCGCACCATGCAGCACTGGCCATGGGGCACGTGGGGCGATTATTCCGCTCGGAGGTGCCGGAGGCCGTTGTGGGCAGTACCTTCTCCTGTTCGAGCATCCATCCGCTGACCAGCAGCCGGCGCGATTTGGAGGCAGCGAAACGTGCCGATGCGTTAATCAACCGGCTATTTATCGAGCCGATTTTGGGGATGGGTTATCCCGTGATGGATTTGAAGGCGTTGGGTGGCATTGAAAAATACATGCAGGCAGGTGATGACGCCCTTTTGCCTTTCGATTTTGACTTTATCGGTATCCAAAACTATACGCGTGAAATCGTGAAGCATTCTTATTTCGTGCCTTACCTGAAAGCGAGGATATGTCCTGCAACACGCCGCGGCGTCCCATCCATCACGGAGATGGGCTGGGAGGTGTACCCTGAGTCCATTTACGAGATGATCAAGAAGTTTAGCGCCTACCCCAATGTCCCCAAAATCTATGTCACCGAAAATGGAGCAGCATTCCCCGATACCGTGATCAATGGTCAGGTGGCCGACCATCAACGTTTACACTACCTACAATCCCATCTTGCCCAACTATTGCGTGCCAAACGCGAAGGATATAATGTACATGGTTATTTTGTATGGACACTAACCGACAATTTCGAGTGGGCGGAAGGGTACGATGCGCAGTTCGGTCTGGTACACGTCAACTTCGAGACCCAAGAGCGCATACTGAAAGACTCGGGTAAATGGTACGGGCAATTTCTGTCATCTCAATGACATTTCACTTCTTTAACAAAAAAGTGATGTAAGGCCCGAGGGTTGTGGCATGATTTTATACAATATCTTTCCAGTATTTATTCATTTCTTTGCTATTATTTTGAATTAGTTTGTGGAAGCATTTCTCGATTTTTTAAATAACCTAACCAATCCCGATTGGATTGTCGCCCACGGTGGCCTGTATTTGTTGCTTTTTATTGTTTTTGCCGAAACGGGTATTCTCATCGGGTTTTTCCTGCCGGGTGATCCCATTCTATTTATCGCGGGTATCATCATCGCCAATCTCACTTTGGGCCCGGTAGATTCGGTACTTACGTTGGTGTATTGGATTGCACTAATTTCGGCGGCCGGGATACTGGGTAACTTTGTCGGATATTGGTGTGGGAAGTACTTTGGACATCGGTTGTTGAAAATGAAAGACAACTGGCTCTTCAAGAAGGAATATATTTTTCGAGCACAGGAATTTTACCACAAACGGGGTGGGGTAGCCATTATCCTGGCACGCTTCCTTCCCGTAGTGCGTACGTTTGCACCCATTGTGGCGGGCATTGTAGAGATGGATATCAGGAAATTTGCGTTCTACAATGTGGTGGGAGGAATCATCTGGGTGGGTAGTTTGACTACGTTGGGTTACTTACTTGGCGAGAACGCCTGGGTACAGCGCAATCTGGAGTATGTCATTATGGGCATCGTGATTGTCGCTACAGCACCCGTACTTTTAAAGATGATTACCGGAGCTGGGAAAAAAAAGCCGGCGGCGAAGACGGTCGAAGTCGAGGCCGTCGAAGAAGATTATTAGGCGGTTTCACCCAAGACAAATCAAAGGTGATCTGCTCATTTTGCTGTACAATCCAGACTTTTAACCTTTCGGGTATCCGAGATTGGATACTGCGCGACAACATACCTTTTCTGTAACTTAAATTAAGTTTTGTCCCTAAAGCTTATGAAAAATACCTACTTGTGGGTATTTTTTTGATGGAAATCTCGCCGTAATATTGCGGCCACGCTACGTATACATTTACGCCATCGTGGTTAATGGCTGAAACTATTTTTAAATCCATATTTTATATAGCAAATTTTACACAAATTTTTAAAACCATGAGAAAACTATTATTAACTACATTAACGCTTGCGGTCGCGGGTCATTTAGCGTTCGCCCAAGATTCACCAATCAAATTTGGCGTGAAGGCTGGTGTTAACCTGCCTACGGTTTCATTGACCGGTGATGACGTTGATAGCGACGAGAAAGATGCATTGAAATCATCCCTCTCTTTTTACGTTGGTGCGACAGCTGATTTTTCCATCAGTCCAATATTTTCTATCCAACCTGGCCTCACCTTGTCAGGCAAAGGGTATAAGATGAGTGACGAATTTGAAGGTGCTTCATTTGAGACAACAAACAATGTGATGTACCTAGAGATTCCGGTAAATGCCGTGGCACGGTTTGCAGCGGGTTCGGGCAATGTGTTCGTTGGAGCTGGGCCATATTACGGGTTTGCCTTGAGTGGAAAGACGAAATGGGAAGCATCTTTCGATGGTGAAACGGAATCAGATGAAGAAGATGTAGAGTTCGGCAACGGTGATGGCGAAACGAAACGTGGCGATTTCGGTGTGAATCTGCTAGCAGGTTACGAATTATCCAACGGCTTCAATATCCATTTGGGTTATGGCCTTGGATTGGGCAACTTGAGCAATGAAACGGACGTCAAGGTGAATAACCGCGTATTCTCCGTTGGTGTTGGCTTTTCGTTCTAAGGTTTTGTGTTATGTCTTACACACGCGACGGCTATCTACGCCGATTAAAACGGAGACGTACAATGAAGTGTGTAGAGAAATAATCGTGTGAGCGAATCTTTCTCAAAAAAAATCGGCCAGCTGACATCAGCTGGCCGATTTTCGTTATCACTCATTATAAATCTAATCGTCTTTCTTTTCCTCTGCCAGATCCGATGGTTTTGAAGAACCGCCATCACCCGCTTGGATATGGACGACAACCTCTTCCTTGCTTTTGTCGTAATCGACTTCCAGCGTATTGCCTTCAGCCACCTCGCCTTTGAGGATTTCTTCGGCGATGGGGTCTTCCAGGTATTTCTGGATGGCTCGTTTAAGCGGCCGCGCACCGAAGTTGCTGTCGAAGCCTTTTTCCGCTACGAAATCCTTGGCGGCGTCAGTGAGTTTGATGCTGTAGCCTAGCGCTTCGATGCGGACAAAGAGTGACTTCAGCTCGATGTCGATGATTTTGAAAATATGTTCCTTATCCAACGAGTTGAATACAATGACATCGTCTACGCGGTTGAGGAATTCGGGGGCGAACGCCCGTTTAAGTGCGTTTTCGATCACGCTGCGTGAGTGCGTTTCGGCTTGCTCGGCCTTAGCAGACGTCGTAAAGCCGACACCTTGTCCGAAATCCTTCAGCTGGCGCGCACCGATGTTTGATGTCATGATCAGGATGGTATTCCTGAAATCCACACGGCGGCCGAGACTATCGGTCAGTTGCCCTTCATCCAGTACCTGCAACAACAGGTTGAAAACATCGGGATGTGCTTTTTCTATTTCGTCGAGCAATACCACGGAGTAGGGCTTGCGCCGTACTTTCTCAGTGAGCTGGCCGCCTTCTTCGTAACCCACATATCCCGGAGGCGCTCCAACCAGGCGGGAAATCGCAAATTTCTCCATGTATTCGCTCATGTCGATCTGAATGAGCGAATCCTCGCTGTCGAACATGAAGCGCGCAAGCTCTTTCGCCAGCTCGGTTTTACCCACACCGGTAGGACCGAGGAAGATAAAGGAACCAATGGGTTTCTTAGGGTCTTTCAGTCCAGCACGTGTACGTTGGATCGCTTTAACCAATTTCTTCACAGCGTCGTCCTGCCCGATAATCCGGCCTTTCATGGAGTCGGCCATGCCGAGCAGCTTCTGGCTGTCGGATTGCCCAACACGCTGTACGGGGATGCCGGTCATCATCGATACCACCTCGGCAACGTTGTCCTCCGAAACTGTATACCGCTTCGTTTTGGTCTCTGCTTCCCAAGCCGTCTTCTCTTCTTCCAGCTCTTCCAGCAGTTTTTTCTCCGTATCGCGCAACTTGGCAGCCTCTTCGTATTTCTGGCTGCGTACCACCTTGTTTTTCTCGATCTTTATCTCCTCGATTTTCTCCTCGATATCGATGATCGTCTGCGGTACGTGGATATTGGTAAGGTGTACCCGCGAACCTGCTTCATCCAACGCGTCGATGGCCTTATCCGGCAGGAACCGGTCGGTGATGTAGCGTGTGGTCAACGTTACACAAGCCTCGATGGCTTCCGGCGTGTAATTGACGTTGTGGTGCTCCTCATATTTTTCCTTGATGCGGTTGAGTATCTCCACCGTTTCATCATGCGAAGCAGGCTCAATCATCACCTTTTGGAAACGACGGTCAAGTGCGCCGTCTTTTTCGATATATTGGCGGTATTCGTCGAGTGTAGTGGCACCGATGCATTGGATTTCTCCACGCGCCAAAGCCGGTTTGAACATGTTCGACGCATCCAGCGAACCTGAAGCGCCGCCAGCGCCTACAATGGTGTGTATCTCGTCGATAAAGAGGATCACATCCGGCGACTTCTCCAGCTCATTCATCACTGCCTTCATGCGTTCCTCGAATTGGCCCCGGTATTTCGTGCCTGCCACCAGTGAGGCAAGATCCAGCGTAACCACGCGTTTGTTGAACAATACGCGCGACACCTTACGTTGGATGATGCGCAGGGCCAGCCCCTCGGCAATGGCCGATTTGCCCACGCCGGGCTCGCCGATGAGAATAGGGTTGTTTTTCTTGCGCCGTGAAAGAATCTGCGACACACGCTCGATCTCTTTCTCGCGTCCTACGATGGGGTCCAATCGGCCCTCTTCGGCGGCTTTGGTTAGATCGCGACCGAAATTGTCAAGCACCGGTGTTTTCGACTTGATGTCGGAAACCTTTTTCGGCTGACTGAAATGGTCGTCTTCCTTAAAGTCATCGTCGCCGGCAGTCGATCCGGATGCTTGGCCCGTGATGCCCGCCTTGTGCTGCTCTACATCGGCCTTGAACACATCGTAGTTGATGTCGAACTGCTGTAAAATCTGCGAGGCGATGTTGTCTTCGTCGCGCAGGATAGAGAGCAGTAAATGTTCCGTTCCGATGACGTCGCTCTTGAATATCTTGGCCTCAAGGTAAGTGATTTTCAATACTTTTTCCGCTTGTTTGGTAAGCGGCATATTGCCAATGGGTGCCCGTGACATCGATGACCCCTTTACGGCATCTTCGATAGATTTACGCAGCTCCGTGGTGTCGATCCCTGTGTGTTTTAGTATCTTGATGGCAATGCCATCCCCCTCACGAATGAGACCGAGCAACAAGTGCTCCGTGCCGATATAATCGTGCTTTAACCTGATGGCTTCTTCCCTGCTGTATGAAATCACATCCTTTACGCGAGGCGAAAATTTTGCTTCCATGAATGTAGTACCTTTCTTTTTTATGCTAAGGATGCGATAAATGTAGAAAAAATATCGGTTGTACCTTAACTATTTTGTGTAACTTTTATCAACAATTAAGCCATTGATACAAAGATAACATTTTGTCAGGCCGTATAAAAGTATTTATTGCCCCATTCTGACTATCTTTGCGCTTCTTGGTTTTATAGCAAGCGTAATAAGGAATCAAAAACATGTCAGACGAAAAGGTGATCTTCTCCATGGCGGGGGTAAGCAAAATCTATCCGCCGCAAAAGCAAGTGTTAAAAAACATTTACCTCTCCTTTTTCTATGGTGCCAAAATCGGCGTCATCGGCCTCAATGGCTCCGGTAAGTCGTCGTTGCTGCGCATCATCGCCGGACTGGATAAATCCTACCAGGGCGAAGTGGTCTTTTCGCCCGGCTATAGTGTAGGTTATTTAACACAGGAGCCCGAATTGGACGCCACGAAGACGGTACGCGAGGTGGTGGAAGAAGGCGTAGCTGAAACGACCGAACTGCTCCTTGAGTATGAAGAAATCAACGAGAAATTCGGGCTACCCGAAGTGTACGAAAATGCCGACGAAATGGACCGTTTGCTGGCCCGGCAAGGCGAAATACAGGACAAAATAGACGCTTCGGGCGCGTGGGAACTCGATAATAAACTCGAACGAGCCATGGACGCCCTGCGGTGCCCCGATCCCGAACGGGCAATAGCCACATTGTCAGGCGGCGAGCGCCGCCGAGTGGCATTATGTCGGTTATTGCTCCAGGAGCCGGATGTGCTTTTGCTGGATGAACCCACTAACCATCTCGATGCCGAATCGATCGATTGGCTCGAACAGCATCTTCAACAATATAAAGGAACGGTCATTGCGGTAACGCACGACCGCTACTTTCTCGATAACGTGGCGGGCTGGATACTGGAGCTCGACCGCGGCGAAGGAATCCCTTGGAAAGGTAACTATTCATCGTGGCTCGACCAGAAGGCCAAGCGCTTGGCACAGGAGGAAAAGACGGAAAGCAAACGCCAGAAAACCCTCGAACGGGAACTTGAATGGGCACGGATGGCACCCAAGGCACGCCACGCCAAGTCGAAGGCGCGCTTACATAACTATGAAAAGCTGGCTTCCGAAGAAACGAAGGAGCGGGAGGCGAAATTGGAGCTGTTCATTCCCCCGGGCCCCCGACTGGGCAATGTGGTTATCGAGGCCCAGGGGGTCAGCAAAGCCTATGGCGACAAACTGCTGTTTGAAAACCTCAGTTTTTCGCTGCCCCCCGCCGGTATCGTAGGCATCATCGGCCCCAACGGGGCAGGGAAAACCACGCTTTTCCGGCTCATTACGGGGCAGGAGCAGCCCGATACCGGTACCTTCCGCGTGGGGGAGACGGCTGTGCTCGGCTATGTCGACCAAATGCACGACGACCTCGACCCCAATAAGTCGGTCTGGGAGAATATCACCGAAGGGAATGAAAACATCCAGTTGGGTAACCGGCCGGTCAACTCCCGTGCTTATGTGTCTAAATTCAACTTCAACGGTGCCGATCAGCAAAAGAAGGTCGGCGTATTGTCGGGCGGTGAGCGCAACCGCGTGCACCTAGCCATTACCCTGAAGAAAGGGGCCAACGTGCTGTTGCTCGATGAGCCGACAAACGACATCGACGTGAATACGCTCCGGGCACTTGAAGAAGGCCTCGAGAACTTTGGTGGCTGTGCAGTGATCATTTCGCACGACCGTTGGTTCCTCGACCGCATCTGCACGCATATCCTCGCGTTTGAAGGCGATTCGCAGGTATACTTCTTTGAGGGAAATTATTCCGAATACGAAGAGAACCGTAAAAAGCGACTTGGTGATGTGACTCCCCACCGGATCAAATACAAGAAATTGACGTAATTGTAAATGGATACCTCAAGACTACTCAAAGCCATTATCGAAAACGCAATCGATGGCATCATTACGATTGACCGCTACGGTATCGTCGATTCCATTAATCCGGCAGCATCCAATCTGTTCGGGTATGATGCGGAGGAGGTGATTGGTAATAATGTGTCGATGTTGATGCCCGAGCCCGACAGAAGCCGACACGACCAATACATCCTGAATTACCTCACAACCGGTGTAAAGAAAATTATCGGCATTGGCCGGGAAGTGCGGGGGTTACGCAAAGATGGCACCACCTTTCCGTTTCGTTTGGCAGTGAGCGAGGTACATTACGAAAACAAAACGGCGTTTACTGGCTTTGTGCACGATTTGTCGAAAGAAAAAGAGGCGGAGGAAAAACTTATCCACCACATGGAAGAGCTGGAGGCTACAGTAAGCAACCGCACCAAGGACCTGATCAAGCTGGTGTCCGAACTTGAGAAAACCAAATCGGAAGTGAGCCAGTCACTCGAAAAGGAAAAGGAGTTGAACCAGCTCAAATCGCGCTTCGTCTCCATGGCTTCACATGAGTTTCGCACCCCCCTAAGTGCCGTCCAGCTATCGGCCTCGCTCATTGAAAAATACGTGGAGAAGCCCGATCTTGCTAATGTACTCAAACACACCGGGCGGATTAAAAATTCGGTACAGTTACTCACCAGCATCCTTAACGATTTTCTCTCCCTGGAGCGGCTCGAGGCAGAGAAAGTATTGGCGAACAATGAAGAGATCAACCTGGTGGAACTTGCCGAAGAAATCACCGAAGAAATGCAGCTCATCTGCAAGGCTAACCAACATATCGTGTACCAGCATACTGGCTCGGAAGGTAAGTTTGTGCTGGATGCCAACCTGTTGAAAAACAGTGTTATCAATCTGATATCAAATGCGATAAAATATTCGGGTGAGGATACCTTCATCGAGTTCAATACCGAAATCAATGGCGATACGTGCCTGATTGTTGTCAAAGACGATGGCATCGGTATCCCTGAAGAAGACCAGAAGAATCTATTCGAACCATTTTTCCGTGCGCACAATACGGGTAACATACCCGGTACCGGCTTGGGGCTCAATATTGTGCGGCGGTACGTGTCATTGATGGGCGGTACGGTAACCTGCCAGAGTGCACAAGATAAAGGTACTGTATTTACGCTCACTTTCCGCAACGTTACACCATAGCTATGTCTACACCAACTAAACAAACAACTGTACTGATTATTGAAGACAACGACGATATCCGAGAAAGCACCCGTGAAATTTTGGAGCTGACGGGCTATCAGGTGTACGAAGCACCGGAAGGGAAAACCGGTGTCGAGTTGGCGCTGAAGCATCTGCCCGACGTCATCCTATGTGATATCATGATGCCCGAGCTGGATGGATTCGGCGTGTTGTTTATGTTGTCTAAAAACCAACAGACTGCCACGATACCCTTTATTTTCCTCACGGCCAAGGCCGAGCGGGCGGATATGCGCAAAGCAATGGAACTGGGTGCGGATGATTACCTCACCAAACCGTTTGATGACATCGAGCTGTTGAATGCCATAGAGACGCGCTTAAAAAAGCGCAAGCAACTTGGGCCGGAGCTGGAGCCTAATAAAGACCTTCGTTTGAGCGATGAAGAGCAGGACCTGCTGTTGCAGGAACTCGTGCAACGCTCACGCACGAAAAGCTATAAGAAAAAGCAATTCATCTATCAGGAAGGTGACACGCCGCTGTATGTTTATTTCGTCAAAAAAGGGAGAATACGTCGGTTCCTGTCCTACTTGGACGGCCGGGAGCTAGCTACCGATATCCATGTGGATGGTTCGTTCTTCGGTTACGGCGCCATATTGCTCCAGCAACCCTATACAGACAATGCCGAAGCACTTGAAGATAGTGAATTGGCACTCATCGATCGCGACAATTTTTTCGAGCTACTTTATCGGAAGCCCGGTATAGCCAGCAAATTCATTAAGTTGCTCTCGGGCAATATCCGGGGCAAGGAAGTTCAACTGCTGGCCTTCGCCTACGATTCAGTCCGCAAACGTGTGGCCAATGCGTTGATTCACGTGGCCGGAAAGACGCTGGCGGGAGCAACCGACGATGAATGCCTCATCCGTATATCGCGGGATGACCTGGCCTCGCTGGCCGGCACAGCCAATGAGACCATCAGCCGGATGTTGGCTGATTTTAAGGATGAAAAGCTGATCGCCAAAGAGGGAAACGCCATCCGGATTTTATCGATCAAGAAACTGAAGAACATCAAGCAGTAGGGAAATGCTGCTAATGTATAATGACCGTTTTATAAAATTCCTCAAACTTGGGAATATTGATGCTGAACGTCCCCGGTGTCGCCGTGAACGTGATGATATAACCGATGCCATTTTTAAAAACGAAATACTGTTGGGATACATATGAAACCTTTTCCCTCAGCGTATTTGTAATGTAGGCTGTGTGTTCGACAGAGTCGATCTGTACCTGATTTAGTATGATTGACATATTTTTAACTCTATTGAACTCTGCTTTGACTAAGTCGTCGACGTTTTTTATCTTGGGATGTTCAATAGCCGTGATAGAAACCGCATTTTCAACTTCGTGTTTATCTATTTCGGTATATACTTTCGGTAATCCCCATCCAACGATCGTGTAATTGAGTGAGTCCCCTTTGATTTCCTGATGTAATCTCCAATCGTCGGGAATGGATGCTTGAAATTTAAACTTGGTGTTTTCAAAGATGGTTTGACCTATCGATCCGTTGCATATCGCTAAAAACAGCAACATCACGGGGATTAATTTTGGCTTCATAATCATAATCATTGGTTTAATTAGTATTACCAAATTTACGGTTTTTTCATGGGCAATTGCCTATAAAAATGAAGGAAATGTAAGCGATGACAGCTGCTATTCCCGCCAAACTACTCAAACGTAAATTAAAAAATTGTAACCGATATCACTTTTTCGACTGACACCATGCATTGCCGCCGCTAGTATACCGCCGTAGCTTTGGAAACAATGAACAATGAGGGAAATTATTTACCTAAGGATGCGTACGGACGGATGAAAGCAATCGCTTACAGCATAAAGCCACAAGAAAAGGAAAGCTTGGCGCTGGCTAATGGCAAGAAACACGATCTGACTTTGATTTCCAATGAATTGAATGAACGGACAGTGTCGTATGCCTTGGGGAAGGAGGCTGTGATCGTGTCTCCGTATGACATTGTAGACCGTAAGATGCTATGGGAATTGAAGCACGCCGGGGTAACAAAAATCATTACCCGGTCTAAAGCCACCACGCATATCGATCTGAAGGAAGCAACGCGAATGGATTTTAAGGTGGCCAACGTACCGGATACAGACCAGTCGATCGAAAATATTGCCAAGCAAACCATACGTAACCTCAATGCGTGGGGTGCCGGAAAATGTGTAGGCACGGCGTGTTGTTGCCAGAAGGTCTGTGAAATGGATAAAAAAAAAGTGAAAACGGAAGCTGACAACCACCGGGCAAATCACTATCGATATGGTCAAACAGGAAATTGATAACGCAGCATTGGTCGGACGCTACAATGTGGCGGCACCGAGGTATACCAGTTATCCCACCGTGCCGTACTGGGAAGAATCCACATGGACTTCCGAACATTGGACCAGCCATGTCCGGGCACGCTTCCAAGCCTCGTCTTCGCAAGGCATTGCTATCTACATCCATCTTCCTTTTTGCGAAAGGTTATGTACCTATTGCGGTTGCAATAAACGCATCACGAAAAATCACGGTGTCGAAGCACCGTATATCGATGCGGTACTGGCCGAATGGCAGTTGTACCGCAATCTACTCGGCACCACGGCAATCCCCATCAGCGAAATACACCTCGGTGGCGGCACGCCCACATTTTTCAGTCCCGCACAGCTACAACGGCTCATGGATGGGATGCTGCAGGGATGCCACATATTGCCAAACCCCTCTTTTTCCTTCGAAGCCCATCCGGCCAATACTACGGAAGCGCACTTGCAAACACTTTTTGACGCCGGCTTCCGGCGACTGAGCTTGGGTATACAGGATTTCGATCCCGATGTACAACGCGTTATCAACCGTTGGCAGACCGAAGCCGATGTACGGCGGGTGATATTAGACGCCCGCCGCATCGGCTATACTTCCATCAACTTCGATCTCATCTACGGCCTTCCGTTGCAGACCGCGAAGACCGTAAATGAAACCATCACGACATCACTCGCCATGCGTCCCGACCGCATATCGTTTTATAGCTATGCGCATGTGCCGTGGATGCAACCCGGTCAGCGGCATTATACCGAGGCAGATATTCCCAAAGGGCAAGAAAAACTGGCGCTCTACAGCCTCGGTAAGGCACTTATCGCTGACGCCGGTTACCGTGATGTAGGCATGGACCATTTCGCCCTGCCCCAAGATGCCCTCTGTATCGCGGCGACAAACGGCAAGCTTCACCGTAACTTCATGGGTTATACCGATCGGTATTCGCCCCTACTCATCGGCCTCGGCGTATCATCCATAAGCGATTCGTGGACGGCTTTTGCACAGAATGAGAAAACGGTCGAAACATATACATTGCGGGTGAATAGGGGTGAACTCCCCGTGTTCAAAGGCCACGTACTTTCTGATATGGACCTCACGATAAGGAAACATATCCTCGAAATCATGTGCCAGGGGGGCACCGCGCTAGACATGCCCGTTGCGCAGGCGGCGCCAATCTTGGAACGCTTGGCATCACTGGTAGTTGATGGACTGGTTGAAGTGGATGGTATGCATATACAGGTCACTCCAACGGGTTTCTCCTTTTTGCGCAATGTCTGCATGGCCTTTGACGAGCGGCTCCACGAAAAGCAATATACACAACCGTTGTTCAGCAGTGCGGTTTAATAACTGAAAACAAATGGCTGTAGGAACCAAAGCTTCGAAAAATACCCGGTGTTTTCATTGCGGCGATGCGGTGTTGCACGCCGGGTATGAGGCTGATGGCCATGAGTTTTGCTGCGTGGGCTGCCAGAGTGTATACCGCATACTGAGCGGAAACAATATGCAGCAATATTACCGTTATAACGCGCATCCCGGTAAAAAGAAAGCCGAATACGGCAACCGCTATGAATACCTGGACGAGCCGGTGATTGCCGATAAGCTTGTTGATTTTAAAAACGAAGAAATCACTGTGATAACCTTCTACGTCCCGGCTATCCACTGCAGTTCCTGCATCTGGCTGCTTGAGCATCTTTACAAGCTAAATCCGGCGGTCGTGAGGTCGCAAAGCGACTTCATGAAGAAGCAGGTAAACATTACGTTCAAGCACCAGGAGCTACCTGTACGCGGACTGGTCGAGTTGTTGGATGATATTGGGTATGCACCCAAAATCACTTTGCAGGATGTGGTAAAGGCGGGCCGCAAGTTTTCCCAAAGCGGACTGGTCGCCAAAATAGCCGTTGCAGGGTTCTGCTTCGGCAACTCCATGATGTTGAGCTTTCCCGAATATTTCGGCATGGCAGCCTTTGAGGCGAAGTACGCGACATTCTTTGGGTGGATGAATTTCGCCTTCTCGCTTCCCGTCCTGCTATATAGCGGGCGGGACTACTTTACCTCGGCATGGCATAGCCTCCGTCAGCGACAGCTCAACCTCGATGTGCCACTGGCCCTCGGTATCGCAGTATTATTTGCCCGGACCGCTTGGGAAGTTTTCTCGGGCAGCGGCCCCGGGTTTGCGGATACCCTCTGTGGGCTCGTGTTCTTTCTGTTGGTGGGCAGGTGGGTGCAGCAACGTACCTATCACCACATTTCGTTTGAGCGCGACTACCGCTCCTATTTTCCGGTCGCAGTAACACGCGTCATCGACGGCGTGATGAAGCCAATACCCCTTGCGGACATCCGGGTGGGCGACCGGCTGCTCGTCCGCAACGGCGAAATCGTCCCTGCTGATGCCATCCTCCTGAAAGGAGACGCCGATATCGACTTCAGCTTTGTTACCGGCGAATCTGAGCCGGTGCAGAAAGTGCTCGGCGAGATTATCTATGCCGGCGGTCGGCAGCTGGGCGAAGCCATTGAGTTGGAAGTGGTGAAGGCCGTATCGCAAAGTTACCTAACCCGGCTATGGAACAACGAGGCTTTTAAACCGTATGAGCGGAAGTTCCGGACGTTTAGTAACGTAGTGAGCCGGTATTTTACAATTGTGTTGCTTACCATTGCCATCTTCGCCATGGCATATTGGTTTTTTCAGGGCAACGCGGCAAAAGCGTGGGGTGCATTCACTGCCGTATTGATCATAGGCTGCCCGTGCGCATTGGCCTTGAGCGGTCCATTTACGCTGTCGGCTGCACTCAGCATTTTCGACCGGAACCGTTTCTATGTAAAAAATACCGCGGCGATTGAACAGCTGGCGGCAATTGACTGCCTCGTATTCGACAAAACGGGGACCATCTCCTCACCGAATGCGTCGCGGATGTCTTTCGATGGCGAGCTGACGCCCGATGAGCTGGCCATGGTGGTGGCCGTGGCGCAGAACTCCAGCCACCCGCTCAGCCGTGAGCTGGTCAATTGGGGTGGATCGGTTGCCCCGATGCGCGTAAGTGGTTTCCAGGAAATAACAGGCAAAGGGATTGAAGCCGTGGTGGCTGGCCATGACGTACGTGTGGGTAGCAGCACGTTCGTAGGAGCCATGTACACACCGGGTGATACAGTGCGTGGAAGCCATGTTTACATCGCCATCGATGGCCGTGTGAAAGGCTGCCTGGTAGCTGCGCAGCCTTGGCGACCGCAGCTAGAGGAGGTTATGGGCCAGCTGGCAACCGGTTATACACTGAACCTGGTATCTGGCGATCACGACAAAGACCGCGAGCACTTGCGCGCCATATTTCCCCGGCAGTCTGCATTGCTGTTCAACCGTCTGCCAATCGAGAAACTGGAATATATCCGGACGTTGCAGGAAGGGGGCAAATCGGTATGTATGTTTGGCGATGGCCTTAATGATGCCGGCGCTTTGAAACAGGCCAATTTGGGGGTGGCGGTGAGCGACGACATCAACAACTTTTCGCCGGGTTGCGATGCGGTATTGGATGGCCGTTCGTTTGCGATGCTGCCGCGCTTTTTCAGTTTTGCGAAAGATGTACGCAAAGTTATCCATATGAGCTTCGGTATTTCGCTGGTTTATAATGTTGTAGGCCTGAGCTTTGCCGTAACAGGCACCATGTCGCCCCTGTTTGCCGCCATCCTTATGCCATTGAGCACCGTTACTATTATCGGATTCACCACGGTGGCCACCCGGGTGTATGCTGTTAGAAAACAATTAACCGAGAAGGTATCATGAGCGCTATCTTTTTTCTCATCGGCTGCAGCGTGTTCATCGCCTTGATATTTCTGGCAGCCTTCTTTTGGGCCAACAAAACCGGACAGCATGACGATACCTATACGCCATCCGTACGGATTCTGTTTGAGGATGAGGTGGAGTGCCAAGAAGTTGAAACCGAAGCGGGGGACGACGAGGTGGACGACGCACATCATGAGACTGGTGACAGAACCGTAAAAATGGGTGAAAAGGTGGTTTAAACACACCTCCGGAAAATATACCCACTACTGGGTATTTCCCAAAACATTAGCGATACCTATCTTCGCCGGCATATGGATATCAACCAAGTTTTCTTCTATGAATTCACTTTTTTTAAAAATTTCAATTAATCACTGATGACTAAACATTTAACAATTTCAAGCTTATTTTTGGTCGCTGTTATTGTGTTTGGCGCTTGCAAGAAGGACAAGCCCGGCTCCGTAATCGACCCGGACGATGGATTCGAATTGCCGTACAACAAAGAGGGGGTAACAGCCAATAAAAAATTTGTTGAAGACGAAGGACGTTCCGTTGTCAAAAAGCTGGAAGCTTTACCCGATGCCGATGCCATCAAGGCGCTCAATACACTGGCAGATCTCAATATGCCCGATGTAGACATTACCCTTTCAGCGGTTGCACGAATAGGGCGTCAGCCAAACAAAGTAGCCGCGATAGGCCGTACATTGACAACGGTTGCCGAGGCCGATGTGACCCTGAATAATGCCTATGGTATTTACGAATATAATCACCAAACGGGCGATTGGGATAAAACCGCTTCATCTGAAAAGTTGGAACTTCGCTTTCCCGCATTGGCCAACGCGCAAACCAACAATGCGGTATTGACCATAGCCTATACGAGCAATGGACAGGTCATCGATATCGATGGTGAATCACTAGAACTGCCTACCGCGGTAAACGCGTCATTGAAGGTAGCCGGTGAGGAAGTGCTTAAGCTGGTTTCATCTTATGCCTACGAAAGCGATGGGCTACCCAAAAACATTGATGTAACGCTGACCATGGGTGGCTATAAAGCAACACTGCTGGCAGAAAAAGGCAGTACGACAAAAGCAGAAGTTAAATTTTCAGTGAATGGCGAAGAACTGATAGCGGCTAGCCTTGAAGCGGAAACGCGCAATTACAACATGGATACATTTGAGGATGAAGATAATCTTGAAGACCTGGTCGGTGCATCCAACGCCTCGATTAGGCTCGGAAATGTCCAACTCCTAGGTTTCTTTGATGTCAGGAAATTTATCAGCGCGCTGCCTAACTTGGAATATCCCGATTATCCGGATTATTACGACTACTTTACAGGGAACGAAACTTGGGGAAGCGCAGAATACGCCGCCGCAGAAGCCGCATATGATGAAGCTTATCGCAAGTACCAAACACAATATGAGGCAGTAGATAAACAGCTAACGGAGGCCGAAGTAGATGCCCTGAAAAAATACAGCAAATTTGTAGCCGTTAACCTGAGTACCGAACAACGGATTGCCACTGTGGATTTTCAAGTGTACGAAGACAAATATTGCTACGATGGCATTTGTGATATTTATTACGATTATGAGCCTGTCTTGGTTTTTGGCGACGAGTCAAGAGTCAGTTTCGAAGATTTTGCGGATACCGGGTTTGATAGGTTGATTTCCGACCTCGAAGACTTGATTGAAAAATTTGACTAGTTGCTTTTTAACTCGTTCTCAATTAAGAAAGGCCGGTCGACACCGGCCTTTCTTAATTGATGATTGCGGACTTTTCGTCATAAGCTTCCCCGTACCAAATTCCTAAAGCCGGCCCACTAATATTTCCTTGGATACGTACCGGGCTTCCCAATGAGGGGAGCTGCCCCGTTAACGCGTTGACTTGTTTCCAGAACCTAAAGGCATCTTCGGGCATTGTAGCAAGCCGGATTTGTACGGTATCACCAATTTTGTAATACATCTCCACATCGGGGGAGATATTCGATGTTCGGTTTCTAAATAGCCTCAATGAGACCGACTGTCCGTTTGCAAGGTCATCCGCCAATCCGGCGGGTGTAAAAGAGGCGTAATGCGGCTCGCCCTTCAGCTTACCATAAAACCGATAAAAATCTTTGCTTTCTTCCGGATCAGTAAATGATAGTTGCAGCAACCGTACGCTATCGCCCGCTTCACTAAAGCTCAGCTTGTCGATTTTCGGCATGGCTGGAATCGTGGTTGTTGCTTCAATAAGCTCATCGGCATACGTGATGCGTAAGTGGTAATCTATCCCTTCGCGGCCACGAAGTGTACGCCCTACATAGTGGTAAAAGGGAAAGCCGTTGGCCGTTTTAACCAAGGTGAGTACCTCGTGGTCATCCTCGCTGAATACCTCTACCTTTGCCCAGCGTATGATAATGGCTTCAAGCCGCGAAGAATCGATGGGGATTGAAACTGGAAGGTTATGCGTAAGCGCCACTTTTGGAAACTCGCCCAATGATATGGAACCTTCAACCACAAATTTGGGTTGGTACTGCGCGCGGTCGGCTATATCGCTAGGTGAGCAACCAAGCGATAGCATGGCCAGTAACGCAAACAGGAATAAGTAACCGGATTTCATAATCTTATCGTATAACTAATGGAGGGCAATAGGGGAAGAATAGCAAATAACTCACTCGTTGTTTGTATGTACGGACGGTCCCCATGTAATTGCCCCGCAAATTCATAATACTGAAAAAGGGCATTCATTCGGTTATAAAGGTTAATGACGCTGATATTGATCTCCTGTTCCCACCGCTTGGTGTTGCGAAATGAATAGGTAGCCCCGATATCAAGGCGGTGGTACGCGGGAAGGCGAGCACTGTGGTAAGCACCGTATTCAGATACCACATTATTGCCAAGAAAATACCGGCCGGTTTCAGGGGTAAAATTGCTGCCGTCGCTATACGTAAAATAAGCATTGGCGATCCAACGTTTGTTCAGTTGAAATTGAGCTACCCCATGAAACTGGTTTGGGCGGTCGTATTTGAATGGGTACATCCGGTTTTCTTCGATGTCCGGGAACTGTCGAAAACTCCGCGAAAGCGTATAGCTAAGGTATCCTTTCAGGGCACCCCGGTTTTTTTTCAGGTGAAGTTCAATACCATAGCTCCGGCCGCCCCCCGTAAGCAACTTTCCGGCTGTTCCTTCCTCGTCAAATAAATTCAGCAACTGTCCATTATATTCGTACAAATTGTTCATTTTCCTGTCGAATATTTCTGCGTATGCTTCCCATCCGGTATCAAGCCAACGGCCATATATCCCCACCGCTGCTTGCTCGGCTGTACTTGGTGCGGTATCCATGTCGCTGCTCACCCAGAAGTCGGCCGGCAGACTACTGCTCGTAAGCGGGAGGAAATGTAGTGCTTGATGGCTCCGATGCCAAGATGCTGCTATATGGTAAGCTGGCAAAAATTGGTAAGTGAGGCTCAATGTCGGGTCTAGGTTGTGATACCCCAGGCGGCTTGCAGTTGCAGAGACAGAACGATTCCCCCCATTGAAATAGGTATAGGAAAGCCCGGCCTGTGCCGAGAACCCATCCGTGAATTGGAAGAGAGCGTCGGCAAAGGTTTGTACTTCATGCGCCTGCTGTTGCTCCAGCGAGCTCGTGTTTAGCGGTGCGCCGCTGTTGTAAATCCGGGGTTCCAACGGGTGAATGCGGTATGTGGCTGCATGGGCGCCGGCTGTAACCCGCCAGTGGGGTTGGCTATGGGACCATTTGACACCCCCCTGTACATTGCCAATTTGATTGGTGAGCGATACAACGGAAACGCCATCTGCTAAACCGAAATTAAACCGGTAATGGCTATAGGCCATTTGGTAGGAAATTTTCTGAGTAGGAGGCATTTGCCGGTCCAATTTGATACGTACAGCCGTATTCCGCCAATCCATTTGCTGGTTTACGCCTTCACGCTGCAGGGCGAAACCAAAATCATCACCGCCGTGGTATAACGAAAGAGACAGGACTCCGGGCTTTAACGTCACCGCGGTATTGATGTTGATGTCGTAGAGATCGTATGCCGTTCGGCTAAGGGTCTTGTCGCTGGGGGTAATCCGTTTCAGTAACGGCCATAATGTCTGGTTCATAAAGGTCTTTCGGAATTGCAAATCCAACCACCAACTGCCGGATAGTGTCGTTTTTATTCCCGCATTGGCGTGGAGCAATCCGAGCGACAGCACGGTGCGGGTGCTATCCGGGCGTTGCCAATTGCTTTGTAAGTCGATGTAGGAAGAAATCCTCCCGAAGCAGTCGGCTGGTGGAGCCCCCCGATAGATTGCCATGTGTTGTATAGCTTCGGGGTTAAACACCGAAAAGAGGCCCATCAGGTGGTTGGGATTAAAAATCGTCATGTCGTTAAGCCTGATGAGGTTATGCCCCGGTTCGGCACCCCGAATATACAGCCCGGCGTTCCCATCGCCACCGTTGCCAATACCAGGCAATGTCTTCAGGCTTTTCAACGGATCTATTTCGCCGAGCATCCGGGGTGTAAGTGCCATATCCGAAATATCGATGCGTTGCATGCCAAGCTTGTTCCGGATCACTTCGCTTTTGAAACGGTGGATTTCAACTTCATTCAACTGCCTGGTGGTGTCGCGAACCAGCGAATCCTGCTTGGCCATGGCACGGCTAATAGGCCCGCAAGCCAATAGCAAAAGAAACATACCACATGAGCAACGAAGGTTCATTTGTGATGATAGGTTGACGGATAGAAAGATTGCCGGCTATAACAGCAATGTGATCAATTCTTCCCATTCTTCCTCCAATGTGCCGGCGTAGCGTTGGCGCTTAGCTCGTCGGTACCAGTAGTCGGCATTCCACAGGTCGCCTTCCTTGCGGTGCAGGTAAGCATGCACATGTGCAGACTGCTGGTCGTCCAGATCGTCGATTAAATCGTGTGCCTTGTCCCAGTCGCCCCTGCCATCATGCCATAAGGCTTCCAACTGTACAGTAAGGCCAATTGGAGGGGTGTCGTGTTTCAATGAGTCTTTGAAGTCAAAAATATCCATAGCGATTATACTATCTCAAAGGTAATAAATTCGCGGTTAACCGCCAGCTATTGCACGGCCATAACATCGTTTTTCCCGATACCTTCCCGATGGTTTCCCGATGAAACGTCGTGTTTTGGCTTTTTTATCGAGGTACATACGGATATCACTGGGATATACATGGGATGGGGCAGGGATGAGACACGGCTGAAGCACAGGTAGTGACAGGATGATAAATAGTGACCACCATTACTTTTAAACCCGATACCCATCATTCGGCTGACACTGCGATGACAGTAATTTTACCGCCAGAAAAATAACGTTCATCCATGCAGCTAACTAAATTTAACTACGACAACAAAATTGTCAGAAACTTCGCGATTGCCACGATTGTGTGGGGTATCGTGGGTATGTCCGTCGGCTTGTTGGTCGCCGTACAACTCGTGTGGCCATTCATGAACTTCGACCTGCAATACACCACATTTGGGCGGATTCGCCCATTACACACCAATGCGGTGATTTTTGCATTTGTGGGCAATGGAATCTTCATGGGAGTCTACTATTCGCTGCAGCGGCTGCTCAAGGCCCGCATGTACAGCGATTTCCTGAGCCGCGTGCACTTCTGGGGCTGGCAGCTCATCATCCTCGCAGCGGCCATCACGTTGCCGTTGGGCCTCACCACGTCGCACGAATACGCCGAGCTGGAGTGGCCCATCGATGTGGGCATCACCATCATCTGGGTCGTGTTCGGCATCAACATGTTCGGTACCATCATCAAGCGGCGTGAGCGGCACATGTACGTAGCCATCTGGTTTTACATCGCTACCTTCGTTACAGTGGCCGTCTTGCACATTGTCAACTCCGCACAGTTGCCTATTTCCATGTGGAAAAGTTATTACCTCTACGCCGGCGTACAGGACGCGCTCGTGCAGTGGTGGTATGGCCATAATGCCGTGGCGTTTTTCCTCACTACGCCCTACCTGGGGTTGATGTACTATTTCCTCCCCAAAATGGCCAACCGCCCGATCTATTCATATAAACTCAGTATCCTTCACTTCTGGTCACTGATTTTCATTTATATCTGGGCAGGACCACACCACCTGCTGTACACCTCTTTGCCAGAATGGGTGCAATCACTCGGCGTAGCCTTTTCCATCATGCTCATCGCACCCAGCTGGGGCGGGATGATCAACGGGCTGCTCACGTTACGTGGCGCGTGGGATAAGGTGCGTAATGAACCGACACTGAAGTTTATGGTAGTAGCACTCACCGCCTATGGTATGGCTACCTTCGAAGGTCCTATGCTGTCGCTGAAAAAGGTGAACGCCATCGCACATTTTACCGACTGGATTGTGGCTCACGTACACGTGGGTGCCTTGGGGTGGAACGGTTTCATGACCTTTGCCATCCTCTACTGGCTCATACCGCGTATCTATAAAACGGAGCTGTATTCGAAAAAACTGGCCTCGGCACACTTCTGGATCGGCACCCTTGGCATCCTGTTCTATGCCATCCCGATGTACTGGGCTGCCGTGGTGCAGGGGTTGATGTGGAAGGAATTCACGCCCGAGGGCGTGTTGAAATATCCCAATTTCTTGGCAACTACGCTCCAGATCATCCCCATGCACATGCTGCGGGCTATCGGAGGTGCCCTCTACCTGGCGGGTGCACTTATGATGACGTATAACCTGGTAAAAACCATGAAGAAAGGGCGATTGCTGGCCAATGAGCCGGCTGAGGCGCCCGAACTAACACCCGTGGTGGTCAACGAACGCGCGGCCCACCGCAGGCTGGAACGCAAGCCTATCCTGTTTCTGATAATCGCTTTGATTACCATTCTCATTGGTGGTATGGTGCAGATGATGCCCACCTTCATGATTTCTTCCAATGTGCCCACCATTGCCAGCGTGCAACCTTATACAGCGTTGGAAATCCAAGGGCGCGACTTGTATATTCGTGAAGGGTGTGTGAACTGCCACACGCAGACTGTCCGCCCCTTCCGTTCGGAAACGGTGCGTTACGGTGAGTACAGCAAGGCTGGTGAATTCGTTTACGACCACCCGTTCCTGTGGGGGTCCAAGCGCACAGGTCCCGACTTGCACCGTATCGGCAAGAAATACCCGAATAAGTGGCATTTCGACCACATGCTCGATCCCACCATCACTTCGCCGGGCAGCATCATGCCACCCTATCCGTGGCTCATTGAGCAAACACTGGATGCGAGCACAACCACAGCCAAGTTGAATGCCATGAGGCTATTGGGCGTGCCCTATACCGATGACGATATCAATAACGCAGATGCTGATCTCCGGGAACAGGCTGAAGCGATTGCGGCTGACCTCAACGGGCAGGGCGTGAATGTACGGCCAGATCGGGAAATTGTTGCGCTCATTGCTTACCTGCAACGGCTGGGAACAGATATCAATACGCCGGCAGCGACGGCAACGAACGATTAGTATTTTAAACAAACGACTATGTTTAGGCAAATAACAGATTTGAGCGGCAATGAGTGGTACCTTATCGCATCGCTATGGATATTCCTCCTCTTCTTCATTACCATAGGCATCCGCCTTTTCCGGATGCGGAAAGACGATGCCGAGTATATGAAAGGCATCCCGATGGATGACGGGGAGCATTCAGACGAGGATTCTATAAACTAAATACAGCGGACAATGAACACAATTGGAAATATAAACCAAGATATCCTCACTGTTGCTTTGGTGGTGGTAATGCTGGTCATCCTACTTGCCGCATTAATGGTATTGCGAGCCTTACGGGTGATGGTACGTGTTACCATGCCGCATGTGCTGGCCGATGAAGAAACCACCAAGGTCGCAGCGAAGCAGGCACGCCGCGACAGCCGTCGACAGTGGTGGAATAAGCTCATGGGGCTTCGGCCGATGGCCGAGGAAAAGGATTTGGTGATTGATCACGAGTACGACGGTATCACAGAACTCGATAACCCGGTGCCTGCATGGTTCAACGGCATGTTTTACGCCAGCTTGGCATTTGCCGTGGTGTATCTTTGCGTATACCACGTTTTCGGTTGGGGCGCCACCCAAGACGAGGAGTACACACGGGAGATGGCGCGTGCGGAACAGGCGCGGCAGGAGTGGCTGGCACAAACAGCGAATAATATCGATGAGAATACGGTGACACTCGACGTACGCCCCGAGACCGTGGCAGCCGGGATGGCCATCTTTACACAGAACTGCGCAGCCTGCCACGGCGGCATGGGAGAGGGGGGGATTGGCCCTAATCTCACGGACGAATACTGGCTTCACGGCGGCGAGGTACAGGATGTGTTCCGGGTAATCAAGTATGGGGTGTTGGATAAAGGTATGGTGCCTTGGGAGCAAAGCCTTACGCCAGCGCAGATTGCCGAAGTGAGCAATTATATCGTTTCGTTACGAGGTAGTAACCCCCCGAATGGGAAGGAGCCACAAGGCGAAAAGGTGGAGTATCAGCAAATATCGGATATCTCCACAGTGGAAACGGCATCGGTTGGTGAGTAAGGAGCAAGGGTTTAAGGACTAAGGATTTGAGGAGTAAGGATTGAAGGGTAAACAGCAGAAAGCAAACCGCAAAAGGCAAAAAAGCAGCGAGCAAACAGCGAAAAAGTAAACAGCGAATGGCAACAGCAACGAGCGAGGTGAAAACGAAGCGTGAGTGGATTTATGCGAAGAAGCCGGGTGGAAAATGGTTCAATCGCCGGCAATGGGTCGGATATGCACTTCTGGTGTTTTTCTTGGCCGCGCCGTTTGTCAAGGTTGCCGGAGAACCGCTCTTGCTCTTCAACATCCTCGAACGTAAGTTCGTGTTGTTCGGGAGCGTGTTTTGGCCGCAGGATTTGCATATCTTCGTCTTTGGGATGCTCATTGCCATGGTATGCATTGTCCTCTTCACCGCGGTGTATGGTCGCGTTTGGTGCGGATGGGCCTGTCCGCAGACCATCTTCATGGAACTGGTATTCCGCAGGATCGAATTTCTTATAGAAGGCGATTGGTTGCAGCAGAAGAAGTTAGATAAGGCACCCAATAATACGGCTAAATATGCCAAAAAGGGCCTAAAACATACCGTCTTCCTAATAATTTCCTTCGCGATTTCAAACCTCTTCCTAGCCTATATTATCGGCGTTGAAGGCCTCTGGAAAATCATGACGGATCCTATCAGCCAGCACCTCGGTGGGTTCGTTGCCATTGTACTGTTTACATTGGTATTTTACGGCGTATTCGCTTACTTGCGCGAAATCGTCTGCACAACGATATGCCCCTATGGGCGATTGCAGAGCGTGCTGATGGACGACAAGAGCGTTACCATTGCCTATGATCATCGTCGAGGGGAACCCCGCGGCCATCGGAAAAAAGGTATGGAGCAATCGGTGGGTGATTGCGTAGATTGCAACCTGTGCGTGCAGGTATGCCCCACCGGTATTGATATCCGCAATGGATTGCAGATGGAGTGCGTGAGCTGTACGGCTTGTATCGATGCCTGCGATGCCGTAATGGAAAAGCTCGATCGGCCCAAGCAGCTGATCGGTTTCTATTCGGTTAGTGAAATCGAGGGCGACGAGGATGATGTGAAATCGGGCGATAACAGCACGAAATCTAAGGGTAATATGCGTGCCATTGCCTATACAGTAGTGCTTGTCGCGTTGATTGCCGTGTTCGGCTGGCTCGTTTTCAGCCGGTCGCAAGTAGATGGAACGTTGCTACGTGCAAGGGGTAGCACGTATCAACTCCTGGATGACGGGACGGTGAGCAACCTCTATAGTTTGGAGTTGATAAACAAAACGAGCAGTGATATCCCGTTTAATCTGGAAGTGCTGGACGAAAACATGACCATCCGGATGGTTAATCCACTCACGGTATTGAAAGCAGGAGCGACGGCACAAATGACGTTCTTTCTCGTCAGTCCGCAACAATCGGTCAAGACATACAAAACGAATGTGAAAATCGGGGTGATGGCAGACGGAAAGGCCGTGGAGACATTGAAGACAACATTTGTGGCACCGCCTTTATGAGTTGACAATTGATAGTTGATAGTTCATTATCCACTATCCATTATCCATTAGAAAAATGAACTGGGGAATAAAAATAGTAATTGCGCTGGCGTCTTTTATGGTGTTGATCGTCTCATTTGGCATTTATATGGTGAGCACCGATACCGATTCGTTGGTTGCCGAAGACTATTACGAGCGCGGACTGAATTATGATCGGTTGCGTAGCATCGATTCTTTGCAACAGCCTATCGATACCATTGGTGTACCGAAACAATAAGTAAACATGAGTTATCCCGTGCTTGCATTTTTCATGGGCCTGTTCGGTAGCCTCCACTGCGTGGCCATGTGCGGACCACTGGTATTGGCGTTCACCACGGATCATGGCAAACGACCTTGGCGGGTGTTTGCCAATACGGTACTTTACCACTTGGGACGTGTAGGAATGTACGGATTGCTTGGACTTACCATTGGCGCCGTAGGCTATCTGTTTGAAATCAAAGGTTGGCAACAGGGCATCACGTTCTTTACTGGATCGCTGCTCGTCGTTATGGGTTTATTTTTGTTTTTCGGACAGCGTTCCCAACGCTTGGTCCGCGCACAACAGCGCTTCGTCACGCCACTGACCCGATGGGTGGGCTACTGGCTTTACCGGCCAGGTGGGCACCTCGTGGTGGGGATGCTGAATGGACTGTTGCCTTGTGGAATGGTCTATATGGCATTAGCGGCTGCGCTAAGTGCCGATTCCATGCAGGGGAGTGGCTTATTTATGCTGTCGTTTGGATTGGGTACTTGGCCGGCCATGTTGGCTGTAGCATTAATAGGTAGCTTCGCCAAAACCCGTATTAAATTCAATTTCGCCTTGTGGCTGCCCATCATCTCCATCCTAATGGGCGGATGGTTCCTGTTACGCGGTGCAAACCTCGATATACCTTACCTAAGCCCCCTTATTTACCCAAAAGGAGCGATTGTCTGCGAGTAACGCAAAAAGACCGGATTGAGGGTATAGCATTAGATTGTGTCGCCAAAGTTTCGTATACTTACATCATGATTACGCTGGCGGTTGATGTGTAGGGTTTCTACTTTCGTTACTTTTGTCGCGCGATGATGACTCGATTGATACAATTCCTGTTTCTGATGCTTCCTTACGTTTGTGTATACGCGCAGGAGCTTTCGGCGGAAGCCGCTGTTACACTAGCTGATAGCCTGATTGCCGCAGAGCAAACGCAATACCGCCAACAGGCAGAACAGCAGTGGTTGCAAAAACAGATTGTCCATCCAGGCGGGGCTGTCATGAAGTTCGAATATAAGGTGTTCGGAGAAAAGCCAGCTACTGGACGAAGCCTATTTATTTCGATGCATGGTGGGGGGAATGCTACACAAGAAATAAATGATAATCAGTGGGCCAACCAAATTGATCTTTATTCACCCAAAGAAGGCGTGTATGTAGCGCCTAGAGCACCGACAAACAGTTGGATGCTCTGGCATGAGGATTTTATAGATGACCTGTTTGATGAGCTTATCAAAACGGCTATCATTATGGAGGGTGTAGATCCCGCTAAAGTTTATCTGATGGGTTATTCTGCGGGCGGAGACGGTGTGTACCAGTTGGCTACCCGTATGGCCGACCGTTGGGCGGCGGCAGCCATGATGGCTGGCCACCCGAATGACGCGCGTGTTGACAACTTGAGAAACCTTCCATTTGCGCTGTTCATGGGTGGGTTAGACTCGGCTTATCATCGTAATCGCGTAGCCGAGGGATGGGCAGGTAAATTGGATAGTCTGCAACAAGCAGACAATGGTGGTTATGTCCACGCATCCCATATTTACCCGCAATACGGGCACTGGATGGAACAGGCCGATACCATGGCGGTTGACTGGATGGCACGATATACTAATCAACCCAATCCAGATAAGATTGTGTGGATCCAAGACGACCGGCCGCATCAGCGTTTTTATTGGTTAGGCGTGCCGCCCGAAGAGGCCGAGCACGGGAGAGGGAAAAAAATCGTTGCAACCATTAGTGGCCAAACTATCTCCATACTGGAAAACGACTATAAGGCATTTTATATCTACCTCAACGACGCGTTGGTTGATCTTGACCAACCACTTACAGTCCTTTATAAAGGTATGCAAGTGATGCATGGCCGGTTTTACCGTGACAGGTTGGTTATCGAAGAAACCGTTGATCGCTGGGACAACCTGCAGGTTGCGTCGGTTCGCCTCAACATGTCTTCGGGAAATTAGCAACAACGTATCGCTATTTCCACCCCCCACCCAACGCCTTATACAGCGTTACCTTCGCATTAAGCTGCTGTTGCTTGATGCTAACCAGATCTAACTCGCTATTCAAGGCATTACCTTGTGCCGTGATGACCTCCAGGTAAGTCGCTTCGCCGCTTTTGAACAACAGGTTGGCGTTTTTGACGCCGAGTTGCGCGGTAGCTACCCGTTGCTGGGCAATGGCAAGTTGTTCGTTGAGTTTTTCGATCATCACTAGCGCGTTGGTCACCTCATGCACAGCGTCCATCACGGTATGCTGGAAACCAATCTCAGCTTTGTCACGTTCCAGCTTGGCAACCTCATGCTGTGTTTTGAGCCGCCTGCCGCTGAATATCGGCTGCGTAACACCGCTGATGAGTCCGCCAAACAATGCCCCCGGTATGTTGAACCAATTTTGTGGCAGCATGGCATTGAGTCCACCTTCGGCCTCGATGGTCAGTGTGGGGTAACGGTATGCCTGCGCCACGCCCACTTCGGCATTGGCGGTACGCAACTCAAGCTCGGCTTCACGCACGTCGGGACGGTTGGTGAGCAGTTGCAAAGGTACACCGGCATCGTAGATTTCCTGCATATGCCAATCGGTTAATGCAGATGAGCGGTATACGCCGTCTGGCATACGACCCGTCAGTGCCATCAGCGAATTTTCCTGTATAGTAATCTGTTGCTCTAATTCGGGTATGAGCGAGGCGGCCACAAGCATCTGCGATTCCGTTTGCTGGATGGCTAATGAACTTACTTCACCTGCATCGCGTTGGAGCTTCACAATCTGGAGGGTACTGTCATTGAGTCTCAGGTTACGCCGGGCTACCTCCAGCTGGGCATCCAGTGTGAGTAGGTTGTAATATCCTTCGGCAATGGCGGCCACCACACCGGTTTGAATGACCTTTTGAGCCTCGAATGTTTGCAGGTATTCGGCCAGTGCGCCTTCCTTTTGTCGGCGTAGCTTACCCCAGATGTCCACTTCCCAGCTCATGCTGATCGAAGAGAAGTATTGGGACTGATAAAGGTAGAGGTCTTTTGGCGGCGTGCCACGGTCTTCACGTTCATACCAACCAGACGAGGGTGATGAGTAAAAGTCGCTCGACCGCCATTGGTGGTTAGTGCCTGCCACTTCCGCACCGATTTGAGGGAAGAACGCTGCCCGGGATTGTCGTACCGATTGGTTGGCAATCTCGATGTTTTTCAGGGCGGTCTGCATATCGAAGTTATTGGCAATAGCACTATCAATAAGCATGGTAAGCATGCTATCGGTAAA
Source organism: Parapedobacter sp. (assembly GCF_035556095.1). Taxonomy (GTDB): domain Bacteria; phylum Bacteroidota; class Bacteroidia; order Sphingobacteriales; family Sphingobacteriaceae; genus Parapedobacter. The sequence continues at coordinate 166,875 of NZ_DATMFT010000029.1, forward strand.
AAAGTCGGACCATGGAATGTCGGCGATGTTCATCGTATCGGCGATACTGTCAATTCCACTAGTCCCACGGAACGTATCAGTGAGGCCGGTTTCAGGACGGACATAATCACGTCCCACTTTGCACGATGATATCAGTAGCGAACAAATCACCGCCACCAAACCGGTTTGCCGGGTTATTCGGTTCATCTGTTTATTTTTTACTTTTTTCATTGTCAGATGGAGTATTTGATGACTAAAATAGCCGAAGCGACAGCGGAGCTCATTGACACCTAATAAATTTTGAATACTCGTCAATAATCATTGCCTACTGTGCTTTCCGCCAGCTGGCGGATTAGTCATGTCGGGTTCATTATTCTTCTTCTTTCGTGGTCAACTTACTTTTAACAACTTCATCTAAGTGTTTGAAAACGACGTATAACACGGGGATGATGAAAATCCCTAGCGTCACGCCGAAGAACATTCCTCCTGCGGCACCGAAGCTGATGGAATGGTTACCTTGGGCAGATGGGCCCACCGTCCACATGAGCGGGACCAAGCCGGCTATAAACGCCAGCGAGGTCATCAGGATGGGGCGCAGGCGCATGCGCGAACCTTCTAGGGCCGATTCGACAATACTCAGTCCCGCGCGGCGTTGCTGCACGGCAAATTCCACGATGAGTATTGCGTTTTTTGCCAGTAAGCCAATGAGCATAATCAATCCGACCTGCACGTAGATGTTGTTTTCTAATCCCACGAGGTTCACTACCGTATATACGCCGATAAGCCCTACGGGTACTGAAAGCATCACAGCCAAAGGCAAGATATAGCTTTCATACTGTGCGGCCAGGAGGAAGTAGACGAAAATGATGCTCAAGGCGAAAATGAGAAAGGTTTCGTTGCCTGATTTCCGCTCTTCCAAGCTCATGCCTGTCCATTCGTAGCTGTAATTGCCGGGTAGGTGTTCGGCAGCGGTTGCTTCCATCGCTTGCATGGCTTCTCCAGTACTGTAACCTTCGGCGGGGATGGCATTCACCGCGATGGCGTTATAGAGATTGTATCGATTTACTACTTCTGGCCCCATGGCCTTCCGCAGGGTGATGATGGTGTTGGCTGGCACCATTTCTCCTTTGTTGTTGCGCACGAAAATTGATTTAAACGACTCGGGGTCATTACGGAATGTGAAATCAGCCTGCATATACAGGCGGTATTGCCGCCCGAAACGGTTAAAGTCGCTTACGCGTACGCGACCGTAATACCCCTGGATGGTACGCATCATATCATTTACGCTCACGCCCAGTGCCTTGGCCTTTACGGGGTCTACCTCAAGGACATATTGTGGGAAATTGGCGTTGAATGTGGTATATGCCGATGCGATTTCGGGCTGTTTTTCCAGTTCTGTTATAAATGTATCAGCCACGGTGCCGAAATCCCACATAGATCCCCCCATACGATCTTGCAGTACGAATTCGAGACCTGAGAAGTCGCCAAAACCTTGGATGGTAGGCCGAGGGAAAACGCTGAACGTCGCGTCGGTAATCTGGGCGAGATCGGTACGAATCGTGTCCATGATCCCATTAATATCTCGTATTTCACCCCGCTCGCCGGCGTGCTTGAGCTGGATATAGCCCACAGCAAAAGCCGAGCTTGCACTGGCATCTATGGCATTGTATCCCGATACCGTGGTCATACCGGCTATCGCCTCTCGTTTCCCCAATATGCTATCTGCTTTTGCAAGTGCCTCGGTGGTACGGGCTAGCGATGCCCCGGGCGGCATTGATAACGAATAGGTAACGAAACTATCGTCTTCGGCGGGGATGAAACTGGTGGGTGTACGGTTCATCAGCCATACGCCGATAGCTGTTACCAACGCAAGCCCACCAAAAGCCAGCACTTTGCGGCCAACTAAGAAACGTATGGAATGGACGTATTTATGGGTCATGGTGTCAAATGCTGTGTTGAAGGCACCGAACAGTCGCGAGGTCAGCGACCGCTTGCTATTGCTTTCCGGCGTAGACGCAACCTCATGATTTTTAGGTCTTTTCAGCAGCAGCGCACACAATGCGGGAGTGAGGGTCAGTGCATTCAAAGCAGAAATCAAGATGGCTGTTGCCAACGTGTAGGCAAATTGCTGGAAAAAAACGCCCGAGGGCCCCTGCATGAAACCGACAGGAAAAAACACTGCTGCCATTACCAGTGTTATGGAAATGATAGCACCCGTGATTTCACCCATGGTGGCATGCGTTGCTTTGCGTGGGCCGAGGTTCGTAGCGTGCATTTTCTGGTGCACCGCCTCAACCACCACGATAGCATCGTCTACCACGATACCGATGGCCAGCACCAATGCAAACATCGTCAGCACGTTGATCGAAAATCCAAAAAGTTGCAGGAAAAAGAAGGTACCGATAAGTGATACAGGTATGGCAATAGCAGGTATTAGCGTGGAACGCAGGTTCTGCAGGAAAATGAATACGATGATGAACACCAAGATGACCGCTTCGAAGATGGTATGTTTTACCTGGTTGATGGATTCATCGATTTGATCGCGCACGCTGTAAGAAATCTCATAATGGATATTGTCGGGAAAGTCCGTGGCAAGCCGTTCCAATACTTCACGTATGTGGATATCGATTTCTCGGGCGTTGGAGCCGCTGGTTTGGAGGATGTTGAGTGTGAGCCCGGGATATCCGTTTACCTTGTTGTCGCTGCCGAGGTTTGTGGCCCCTAGTTCGGTGCGGGCAATATCCTTCAGATAGAGTACCGAGCCGTCTGGGTTAGTCTTAATGACAATCTGTTCAAACTCCTCGGGTAACGTAAACCGGCCCTCGTGTCGGAGGATAGTTTCAAACGCCTCATTGGAGGTCTCACCGAATTTGCCCGGGGCAACTTCGAAGTTTTGGTCACGTATCGCATCGCGTACGTCTTGCGGAACAAGGCCATAAGCGGCCATTTTTTCGGGATTGAGCCAGGTACGGATGGAGTAGTCGCGTGCCCCCACGCGGCGTACTTCACCAACACCGTCTACACGGGCCAGCTCGCGCATGAGGTTGATCTGCGCATATGCCTGCAGGAACGTTTCGTCATACAGCGTGTCGGGGTGGTCGCTGAAGATATCAATCGTCATGATGATACCGCTTTGCCGGGGTTCCACCGTGATACCCGATTCAATAACTTCTGCCGGAATGTTGGCGTTGGCCTTGGATACCCGGGTCTGCACGTTTACCGACGCCTGGTCGGGATTGGTGCCGGTTTTGAAAAATACGGTGATTTTACCTGACCCTGAGTTGGTGGCCGATGACCGTATATATGTCATATTGGGTACCCCATTGATGGCTTCTTCAATGGGGAGGAGTACGGCACCAGCCACGGTCTCGGCATTTGCACCTGGATAGGAAGCCGAAACCGTCACGCTGGGCGGGGCGATTTCGGGGAACCGGGTAATGGGTAGCTGCCACATCGATACCAATCCGAGGATGACAAGCAGCGTGGAGATTACGGTAGCCAATACAGGCCTATTGATGAATGTTTTTAGCATACAGTCGTTTTATGGTAGCACACGGCAAATCAGCGTAAAGCACGCTCATACCTGTTGCTGTAACGTAAATGGACAGTGATACGGGATTTATTGCGCCGCGATGGCAGGAGCATCCAGCGGTTTGATTTCCATGCCGTCTGAAAGTTTGTCTACGCCGGAAAGGACAATCCGGTCCCCAGCGTTAACCCCGCTGGTTACGATATAGTGGTTTCCGCTTTTTCCGGATACTTCAATGGCTTGCTGCTTCACCGTGTTGTTTGCCGTAAGAGTATAAACAAATACCTTGTCTTGCAAATCGGTGGTGGCCACCTGCGGAACGGTAAGTACACCGGGTTGACGCTCCTCCATTTTGAGGGTGCCGGTGTTGCCCGAGCGGAGTACATTATCCGGGTTGGGGAAGGTTGCACGAAGACTGATTGATCCCGTTGTACGGTTTACCTGGCCATTGATGGCATCTACCACCCCCTGTTCGGAATAAACAGCTCCATCGGCCAAAACCAATGACACGTTCGGGATGAGTTGGGTGGTGTCGGTAGGCTCTTTAGTCGAATCCTGCTTCCCGTATTTCTTGCGGAAATAAAGAAAGTCAGATTCGCTCATAGCGAAGTAGACGTATACTTCGCTGATGTCCGAAAGCTCGGTCAGCGGGTCGCTCTTGCTTACCAGATTACCCACTCGCTTGGGTATGCGACCAATAAAACCACTCACCGAGGCCTTGATCGTGGTGAATTCGAGATTGATACGGGCGCTGGCAACAGCTGCAGATGCTTGGTCGAGCGACGCCTTGGCTACATCATAATCCGACTTTGCGGTACGTAGCCGTACTTCGGAAATCACATCGTTTTCCACCAAGGGCTTCAGTCGTTCCACTTCCAACTGGGCGTTTTCCAGCTTGGCTTTTTCTACATTTTCATTGGCCAAGGCGTTGTTCAACTCCTCTTGATAGGGCTGTGCGTTAATCTTAAAAAGTTTTTGCCCCTCTGTCACGAAGGCGCCCTCGTCGACATATATTTCTTCCAGAATGCCCTCAACCTGTGGACGAATCTCCACATTGACCTTACCCTCAATGGTGCCGAGGTAATCCTTTACGGTCACCGCAGTTGTCGTATCAATGCGCTGCACGGGAAGCGCAATTGCATTGTTCTCGCTGTTGGTTGTTTTGGACGAGCCGGTGGAACAACTAAAAATAGCGAAGAGTAATAATGCCATTAAAATAATGGCTATCAGTGTTTTAGTGTTTAATCTGATGGATGTGTTCATGTTCTTTAATTTTGTTGTCCTAGTATCTACCTGTTACCTGTGTTACGGCTATTCCAAATCGGATGCAGTGCCGTAGTCATCTATTTAAAGAATTTCAGAATGTATGCCAAAAGTATGGTAATGGCCCCATGCAAACATTTCTGTATGGATTGGTGTTATTGATTTCGACATGGAATTAGTCTATCATGTACATAAAGAACGAAGTCCGATTATCGCGACTGCCATCCACGACGGACACCTTCTTGCCATGCCGTTGCTAGGCAATATGCACTTGCAGGAGCATGAGCGTTTCCGTGAAGAAGACCCCTATACTTCCTATCTGGCCGATTTACCGGTAAGCCGTGTCTTGGTCGAAACTTCGCGGTTCCAAACCGACCTGAATCGCAGACGGGAGGAAGCCATATACCGAAAGCCTGAGGATGCATGGGGGTTGACCGTTTGGGAGCCCATGTTACCCAAGCCGGCTGTAAACCAACTGTTAGTCGAATATGATCGGTTTTATAGCGAGATTGCGCAGTTGATTCAATGGACCATTGATTTGTTTGGAAAGTTTGTCGTGTTAGACATCCATAGCTATAATCATCGACGCGAAACCCCTTTGGCAACAGCCAGCATTATTGAGAATCCAGAAGTGAACATCGGGACGGCCCACAACCATGATAAATGGAGGTGGTTGGGGCAAAAGCTAACTCGGTTTCTGGCGCACCATCAAATCGATGAGCTATTTGTCGACGTCCGCGAGAACGTCAAGTTCAAGGGTGGTGGCTTCTCCGAATGGATCAATCGGCATTACGGGGAATACGGCTGTGTACTATCACTTGAGTTTAAGAAAACATTTATGGACGAATGGACAGGTAGGGTATATATCGATCACCTCCGCCAGCTTAGGTCCATGCTTGTTGGGTGCATTCCGTTCTTATTAGACAAACTTGATGACCGCGTAAAACCTGTTCTTCCATATGGTCACTGACACCAAGAAATTAATGGGGCGTATCCGTGCCAAACTGAAAAAAGGTATTCCTTTACGTATGGAATTGCCCTGCGGGGGCGAACTGCATATCGATCGGCCGGTGCCTTACCTGCTGGTATATCGGGTACCGCCGAATGGAGAAGATGCTTTTACCTCCACATTGGGCAAAACAGAATCGGCTTATTTGGTGGCACCGGATACGTCCGAGTGCCCTGCCACCCCGATTGTGCGCGAAATAGCTGAGATGATGGCTGACCAGTTCGGTGGGTTCATGCTGCTGGAGGTATGGCTTTCCGAACAGGCCGGTGCACCCACCTTCACCATCCACCTCGGCCAAAAGAGCGCGCTGGAAGTGGCCGAGAAGCTCCAATCGGAATTGCAGGCAATACACCTCCAGCAGTTGCCAGGCATCGATGTGGAGCTGGTGAAGGGAAAGAAGCTCCCGACGCCGCCTTACTATGGGCAGCTTTTTAATGCAGAAGAAGCCCGTAAACGTGAAATTATCGCCATCGGGTTAGCCATTACCCCGGTGTATATGAATGAGCAGACCGGTGCACCTTATCCGTTATTTCTCCGTGCGCTAAGGGAAAGCTTCGGTAAGGCACTGCGGAAAAGTTTCTTCGAGTTTGTGCGCATGAAGACTTCATATAGCGCAGCACACTTCGAGATGTTGGGCACTACGGAGCTGCACGATGGCGTATGGGATATTGACGAGCGCTTGGCCGAATACAGTAACCTGTTTGATTTCCTGCTATTGGTAACGCCCATCAACGCCCAGGATGCGTGGCACCGCTTCGCGAAAAGTAAATACCAGAGCAATCCGGTATTCCACTACCGACCGATGCCGATTGACCCCGAACTGATTAAACGGAAGCTCTACAACCTTCCTATTGAAGATATCTCCGATCCCACCATTGCGTACCTCTTTCGCGATAAGCGAAAAGAGGTAGACCGCATGCTCAATATGTTGAGTGACCGCGAGAAACCCGACTTTGTATACAGCAGCCAGCAGCTTTTTGGCAATATCGAAGAAGACCTACTGGAAACGGCACGAGCCATCTTGGTGGCATCCGAACAGCCCCGGCAGGAAGCGGAGGAAGGTGAAATGATCGATGCCGATGCGTTTGCAGCCTTGGCTAAGGTTGAGTTGAGCTACCTAAAGCAGCAATACGATGCAGTTTCTACCGCCGTACGTGTGCGCGACGATGTGGAGGGCGTGATGGTATCGCGCGGAACACTCAATATCAGCAGCCGTTATCGCATATCCAAGGCGCGTGCCTTTGCCCTGCTTCAACACGAAGTAGGCACTCATGTTGCCACCTATTACAATGGTAAGGCGCAGCCATTCAGGCTTTTTTATGTGGGTGTACCCGGCTATGAGCAGTTGCAGGAAGGATTAGCGGTGCTTAGTGAGTACATAACCGGCGGGCTTACCAATAACCGTATGCGCATACTGGCCGCGAGGGTTGTTGCCGTACACCACATGCTCGCGGGGAATTCGTTTGCGGATACCTTTGACATGCTCACCGACAAATATGGATTCAAGCATGAAGCCGCCTTCCACGTTACCATGCGCGTGTATCGCGGGGGTGGATTAACCAAAGATGCAGTTTACCTCAAGGGGCTGCTGAATGTTATCGAATACATCAAGCAAGGGAAGGATATCGAGCAGTTGCTGGTGGGAAAAATCAGGCAAGACTACTTGCCCATCATCGAAGAACTTATGCATCGGCAACTGCTAAAACCATCGCCACTGCGACCCAAATTCCTGGAAAAGCCATATATCGATAAAATCGATGAAATCAAAAAGGAGGGAAGTGTGTTTAGAATGATTGGATAATGCACTTTGCGCCTCGCCTTTTGCACTTCGCCGAACTTCAGATGAGTGCACAAAAAGCAGAAAGCAAATAACAAAAAACAAATAGCAAGAAAATGACCATCACATTCGTTGTCAATCAGGTGCGTAAAGAGGTGGCAGGATACACCACCACTGCGCTGGCGTATGAGGCCCATAAACGCGGGCATACGGTTTATTATGCCGGTGTAGGGGATTTAGTGTATATGGCCAATGGCAAGATCGGTGCACACTGCCGGAAAGTACCGGATAGGGAGTTCCGTTCGCTCAACACATTTCTGGAAGCAGTAGTTGCCGAAGAGAAAGCGTTGAAAAGTTCAAAGAATTGGGATGTGCTCTGGTTGCGGAACGATCCGGCAGCAGATATGGAAAATCGCCCTTGGGCACAGGATACGGGCGTGCTGTTTGGGCAGCTGGCTAGCCAACAGGGCGTTTTGGTGCTAAATAATCCGGCAGGCCTCATCAAAGCCTCCAATAAGATGTACTTGCAGTACTTTCCCGAATCGGTGCGTCCGCTCTCGGTAATTACCAGGAACATTGCTGATGTGGAAGCGTTTTACCGCGACCAAAACCACCAAATTATCCTAAAACCGCTTAAGGGATCCGGCGGGAAGAATGTTTTTCTCGTCGATAAAAAGGGCAACAAAAATCTGAAGCAGATCGTGGAGGCAATCTGTCGGGACGGCTTTGCCATTGCTCAGGAATACCTGCCAGCCGCAAAAAAGGGCGACACGCGCTTGTTTTTGATGGATGGAGAGCCTATCATAAAAAATGGTAAGGTGGCGGCAATCCAACGCGTGCAGAAAGCCGGTGAAATCAGGAGTAATATTCACCAAGGGGCAAAGGCGAAGCGAGCTTCCATGAACAAGGAAATGCAGGTCATCGTAGATACAGTGGGGCCATTGTTGCGCGAAGACGGGATGTTTTTGGTTGGCTTGGATATCGTAGGAGACAAGTTAATGGAAATCAATGTGTTCAGTCCGGGGGGGCTTATCCATGCCAGTGAATTCCATGGGGTGGATTTCATGGATGAAATCATTACAGCCGTAGAGAAAAAAGTAGCTGATATCGCGCAAAATACCTAAGTTTGGGGATGCACGTATTGGCTAATGCCACAATCGATATACTGCGTGGAGTCGGTGCTTTTATTTATCAATGGTATTGGGTTCCACTCCTATTGGTATATGTGGCTATCATCGCAACCATTTTAATCGAGAACAGGAATCCGGCAAAGACCATTGCATGGATTTTAGTCATCGTTTTTATTCCCATTGCTGGGATAGTCATTTATTACCTTTTCGGCCAGAAATTCCAGAAGGTTAAGGTTTTCCGGGTGCAGGACCGCGAAAAACATACGCGATTGATTCGGTTCTGGGAGCAGCTTAGCCCGTTGATGGACGATAACTTGGTCGTTTTAAAGCAGTCGCTGGGGCAACTAAGCCGTGTGTTTACCTTCCTTAAAAACCAACGGGTGGCACCACCGACGTTGTATAATGAAGTAAGGCTGTTGACCAATGGCGAACAAAAATTTCCGGCATTGATTGAGGCTATTGGGACGGCGAAGCACCATATTCACTTGGAATACTATATTTTCGAAACGGATACAATCGGTAACCAACTGATTGGCTTGCTCAAGGAAAAGGTATCTGCTGGCGTGGCCGTTCGGATTATCGCCGACGACTTCGGGTCGCCGGCACTAAATAAGCAACGGAAGCGCCTTGCCGGTGCCGGTATTGAATTTGTTTCGTTTTTGCCTGTCACCTTTTCCTCACTAGCCAATGGTAACTATCGTAACCATCGCAAAATTGCCATTGTCGATGGTGAAATAGCATTTGTAGGTGGTATCAATATCAGCGACAGGTATATCAATGGCACACAGCAATCCTTATATTGGCGGGATACGGCCGTTCAGATTCTGGGCCAGGCGGTAAATGTGCTGCAGACCCAGTTCTGGGTGAATTGGCACTTGGCCGGTGGCGCCTCATTCAACCTGCGTGACGGTTATTTTTATACGGCACCGATGGCCCCGCGCGGTTCGGCGGCAGTGAGTTTTGCTTTTTGCGACCCCGGCTCCGTTGCGCCTTTCAATATGGAGGCGTTATTGATCGGTATTGCCGAGGCGGAAGAATCGATCCAGCTTTGTACTCCATATTTTATCCCCAGCGATGAGTTAAGTACGGCGCTCCAACTCGCAGCCGCATCGGGAGTGAAGGTAGAACTGATGTTGCCCGCCCGGTCGGATTCTTTTTTCGTGCAGCATGCGTCCTTTTCGTTCCTGAAGCCGTTATTGGCCCGTGGAGTATTGGTTTACCTGTATGAAAAAGGGTTTTTACATGCAAAGACAGCCTGCATCGACGGCAAATTGGCCTATGTCGGCACGGTAAACCTTGACATCCGCAGCTTCTACATCAATTTTGAAGTGAGTGCCATTATCCATGACGATGTGCTATGCAAAGATCTGAGCCGGCAATTTGAGCGCGATAAGCTGGGTAGCAGGCAGATCACGGTGGGTGAGTGGTTCACGCGGCCACGATGGAAACGTGGTATTGACTCCGTATGCCGGCTACTCGCGCCACTGCTTTAAACCGTAAACCACGGGCGTTATTATATGTTAAAATTTGGTATAAGCGCCCGAAAAAAGATATCTTAGCGGCTTATTGATTCGAACATGATGGGAATGAACCGTATCGTAAAACTACTGTGCTGCGTACTTTTTTGCTATTGCCAATCCCTCCAATTGTATGCCCAGCAGGATAGTATCAACATCAATACCGTTGTTGAAAAAACACAGAAACTACTGGAAGCCTATCCGATCGAGAAGGTGCACTTGCATTTCGACAAGCCCTATTACGCGGTTGGTGATACCATGTGGTTTAAGGTTTACCTCACCAGCAACATGTACAACTACGAGTTGAGCAAAGTGGCATATGTGGACGTAATGAATGGCAAGGACTCGTTGATGCAAACGATGCGCATACCGCTTGATGACCGCGTGGGCGAAGGGCATTTGGTGCTCGACCAAGAGTGGTATACCCAAGGGAATTATCGCTTTAGGGCCTATACAAAATGGATGGTTAATTTTGACCCTGCCTATTTCTTCAATAAAATCGTTCCCATTGGCGATGTGCTCAACAACAACCTACATTATACCATCTCCTTCAACGATGTGAGCAAGGGAAAAAGTGCTCGCACCGAAGCCGTAATCCAATTCAAGGATCGGGAAGGAAATCCACTGGCCAACCGGAAGTTGACTTGGGCAGCGGTGGCTGGATGGGAACCGATAGACGACGGAAAAGGGAAGACGGATGCCGTAGGCAACGTGGTTATTAATATCAATGGAAAAGATCGGGATCTACTCCGCGCCGGTAATCTCCATGTATCGTTGGAGACGGCAGGAAGCGCTGAGCCCATGTTGGGCCGTTTCCCACTGCGCAGCGCGCTATGGGATGCCGATGTACAATTCTTTCCGGAAGGCGGTGATTTCATCGCAGGCGTAGCTAAAAAAGTGGCCTTCAAAGCTGTAGGAAGCGATGGGCGCGGCCTACCGGTTACTGGAAGCATCGTTGACCAAGGGGGAAATGAAGTGGCTGCGATTACCAATACACGCTTCGGAATGGGTTATTTCACGATGGTTCCGGAGGCAGGGAATAACTACACGGCTAAACTGACGTTCGAAAATGACGAGAGCCGCGAATATCCATTACCCCCGGTGATCGATCAGGGAATCAATGTAACCATTCTGAAATCCGATACGGCTCTGCAGCTGGCTATCGTCGCCAACGATCGATATTACAACGAAAATAAGGGTAGTGCCTACTACTTGATTGCCCAAGCCAACGGTATTCTCTGCTATGCGGCGCAGGCAACCTTACGCAATGAATCGATATTGGTAAGTTTACCGAAAGATCGTTTTCCAACCGGTATCGCCCAGCTTACCTTATTTGACGTGAAGGGTAAGCCACTCAGCGAGCGGTTGGTATTTGTAGAAAACATCCGGCCGTTGGATATAACGGTGAATAGCAATAAAAAGGAATATACGGCCAAAGAGCTGGTCAATCTGGGGCTGGCTGTAGATAACAACGGCACGCCTACCATTGGAAGTTACTCGGTGTCGGTGGTCGACGAGACAAAGGTACCTATTGAAGAAAGCCAAGAGACGACCATATTGAGCAACCTGTTACTTACATCCGACCTAAAAGGTTACGTGGAGGCTCCCAACTATTATTTTACCGATCCGGATGCGGAAAAGCGTGATGCATTGGATGCCCTGTTGCTCACACAGGGTTACCGTAGGTTTTCCTACACCGATGTGCTGGCTGATAATTATCCACAAGTACATTTTTTCCCCGAGCAGGGTATCGAGATATCCGGTGTTTTGCGACTCAACAATGGAAAACCGGTGGTCAATGGCGGGCTATTGCTGTCGATCCCTGATCGAAGTTTTAGAACGGATGTATATACCGATGAACGTGGCCACTTTATATTCAAAGACTTGCAGTTTACCGATTCGGCCCGGGTAACCATTAATGCGCGGGGCAACGATAATTATCGCAATATGGTCATCAATGTTGATCCCATGCAATTCCCGGAAATCGATACCACCGCTTACCGGGCCAACAATGTGCTGAATATCGATCAGCAATTTGCGGGTTACCTGGACAACAGTCGCAACGAGTACCGTACATCTATTCTGTTGGAAGAAGTAGAGGTGACGGCTTCGTCGAGGCCAAGCTTTTCACACAAAGAATACTCGTCGCTTTCCGGATTGGGTATGGCCGACCATCAGATCAACGCAGATCGATTGAAGGGTTGCAATAACCTCATTATGTGCCTTCAGACTGCCCTCACGGGCGTTACCTACGATGCACAGAGCCAACTCTTTTTCATTACCCGCGATTATAATGCCGGTGGCCGTATCCCCGTGCAGTTTTTTGTGAATGGGATGGCCATGGATGTACCTGCACTGAACGGGATCATGCCCTCCGACGTGGAAGGGATAGAGATTTTCCTCCGGGACGAGTTGGGTACCGTAAGCCGTATGTACCAAAATAACGGTGTGGTATCTATCTATACCAAAAAGGTGGAAAAGGCGCCGCGTATGTCACTCAGCCAGATAGAAAGCTTGTTGCCGAAGAGCAATGTCGTTGACCTGACACCGCTTGGCTACGTCAAAGAACGCAAATTTTACACACCCAAGTACGACACCCCAGAGCGACGTGCGGTAAACGACATCCGTACAACCATTTATTGGAACCCGGACGTAAAAACGGGTGAAGATGGCCAGGTACAGTTGGAATATTATAATGCCGACGGTAAGGGTAGCTACCGGGTAGTGGTGGAAGGTGTTGATGACAACGGTAATGTCGGACGTGCTGTATACCGGTATACCGTCAACTAATGTAAAAAGGACATGGTATGCGGAAGATCATCCATATCGATATGGATGCGTTTTATGCCTCGGTAGAGCAACGCGATTTTCCGACGTTTCGTGGCAAGCCGCTGGTGGTCGGCGGCCCGCCGACGAGTCGTGGTGTCGTAGCCACGGCTAGCTACGAAGCCCGTAGCTACGGTATACATTCGGCAATGCCCTGTAGCAGGGCGGTTAAGCTTTGTCCCCATGCCTTATTCGTGCCACCTCGGTTTGATGTTTATAAGGCCGTTTCTGCACAAATCCGTACAATATTCAGACGTTATACGGACCTAATCGAGCCTCTGTCGCTGGATGAAGCGTACTTGGATGTCACTATCGATAAGCAGGGGATAGGCTCCGCAATGGAAATCGCCCAACTCATCAAAGACGCCATCCGCCAAGAGCTCCAACTCACCGCATCGGCGGGCGTGTCCATCAATAAGTTCGTTGCGAAAATAGCATCCGATATGGACAAGCCGGATGGCCTTACGTTCATTGGCCCTTCGCGGGTAGAACAGTTTATGGAGCGATTGCCTGTGGAGAAGTTTTTTGGGGTAGGCAAGGTAACTGCTGCCAAGATGCGGCAGCTGCAGCTATTTACGGGTTCAGACCTTAAACGGCTCGCCGAAGCAGATTTGGTGCGGCTGTTCGGAAAGAGCGGTCGCTTCTACTACCGCATTGTGCGCGGCATAGACGACCGTGAGGTGCAACCCAACCGCGAGCTGAAATCGCTGGCGGTAGAAGATACGTTTTCCACGGATCTCGGCCGGGTGGACGTTATGGAAGATGAGCTAAGCAAAATTACCGAAAAGCTGACGGGCCGCTTGAAAAACCGTAACCTAAAGGGGCGTACGTTCACGTTGAAGGTCAGGTTTGCCGATTTCCGGCTGATTACCCGCAGCCACTCCCTGGCTTATTACACCGATGAGTTTGAAGATGTGTTTGGGTTGGCACGCCAGATGCTTCGGGTAGTCGTAACCGAAGACCCCATGCCCATACGGCTGCTGGGTGTTTCGGCAAGCAATTTCGACCGGGTGAAGCTGGCCTCTGCTCAACTCTCGTTGTTTTGATTATCCGCCATACGGATGGGCTCGTCTTCCACCTCTTTTTCGGTCATGATTACCTTGACCGCATAAGACGAAGGCCATACACCTTTGCCGTACTTCAATGCATATACTTTCGTGAATTCTGCCCCGAAATAGAGGATGGCTGCCGAATAGTAGACCCACAGCAACAGCACAATGATTGCTCCGGCAGCACCGTACGCAGAGGCTGGTGCGCTGAATTGCATATAGAGGGCGATTAAGTACCTGCCCAGCATAAATAGGGCAGCAGTAAACAACGCACCGCCGACCACATCCCTGAATCGCATCCGCGCATCGGGGAGGAAATGGAAGATGAAGGCAAAGAGCGCAGTGATTACGACAAACGTGAGCCCTACGTTAACCCATTGAACCAGAAGTACTGATATATCGGGAAAATAGCTGGTAATCTGTGAGCTGAGGGCAACTACGATACCGTTCGCAATCAACGATACGATAAGTAGGAAACCAAGCCCGAGAACCATCGAGAGAGATAACGCGCGGTCGACCAGCATTTTCAACCAGCCTTTTTTAGGCTTAGGGCGTACGCCCCAAATCCGGTTCAATGAATCCTGTATTTCAACGAAAATAGTAGTTGATCCGACAACCAACGTACCGATACCGATAGCGATGCCCAAGCCGGACTTGTCAGACACGCTGATGTTGGCGATGATTTGTTGTATTTGGGAGGCGGTTTCGGGACCGAAAATGTTGGCAAATTCGTCAAAAACCTCGGCTTGCGCATCTTGCTGTCCGGCGAGCAACTCGCCATAGAAGAAACCGACCAGCCAAATTACGATAAGTAGCAACGGCGCAATTGAAAAGATGGTGTAATAGGCGAGTGACGCACTCATTTTCATTGCTTTATCATTAGAAAATTCAGCGGCGGCATCGCCCAGTAGGGCAAAGATGTCCTTGTAGAATTGGGCACGGAAAAGTTTCATATCATCAGTGTACGTCCAGTAAAGAAACCATTTAATCACGAATTAGTTTTCTTCGTAGATGTTGTTTATGGCCTCTTCGTGGCGCTGCAGTATGGCTTTACGCTTTAAACTGAGCTTTGGGGTGAGCTCACCGGCGTCGATGGTCCATGGGTTGGGGAGCAGGGCGAATTTCTTTACCTTTTCCCACTGCCCGAATCCCTGATTCAGCCGGTCGACCTCCCGTTGGTATTTTTCAATGACAGCGGGGTTCTTCACGGCCTCACCCCTCGAACCGAAGGGGATGCCTTTGATATTGCACCATTGCTCCAACACGTCGAATGCAGGTACGATAAGTGCCGCAGGGAATCGTCGGTTTTCGCCGATAACCATGACCTGGGCAATCATCGTGGACTCCATGAATTTGTTTTCCAGTGCTTGGGGTGCCACGTATTTACCGCCCGCGGTTTTAAACATTTCCTTCTTACGGTCTGTGACCCGTAAGAAGCCCTCCGCATCAAGTTCCCCGATGTCGCCGGTATGGAGGTAACCCTCATTGTCGATGACCTCGGCCGTGGCAGCCTCGTTCTTATAATAGCTGCGGAATATACTCGGGCCCTTGCACAATATTTCACCGTCGCTGGCGATTTTCACGTCGACATGTTTGAGCACCTTTCCAACCGTGCCGAATTTGACGTCCCCTTTTTCTAACGTATTCACCGCAATGACCGGCGAGGTCTCCGTAAGTCCATAACCCTCCATAACGGGAATGCCGGCGGCCCAGAATACCCGGGCAAGACGGGGTTGCAGCGCCGCCCCCCCTGAAATGATCAACTTGATATGGCCACCTAGGGCTTCCTGCCATTTCTTAAACACCAATTTGCGGGCGATGCTCAATTGGAAATCAACCCAGCCACTGTTCTTGCCGGGCTCCTTGTTGCTGAGGCCCAGGTTGAGCGCCCAAAAAAAAATCTGCTTTTTGAGCCCCTTAAGTTCCTTGCCCTTTGACACGATTTTATCATAGACTTTTTCCAAAACGCGCGGAACCGTGGTAAATCCATGCGGCTTCACATCGTTGATATCTGCCACGATGGTATCCAAACTCTCCGCGTAATGCACTTCTACGCCCTTGGCGAAGTAAAGGTATACAACCATGCGTTCGAAAATATGGCATAGCGGCAGAAAACTGAGTGCCTTCTTGAAGTAATCGGGCAGGAGGTCGAAACAATCATAGACATTCGTCAACACGTTTTTATGGGAAAGGCATACGCCCTTCGGCCTGCCGGTAGTGCCCGACGTATAAATCAAGGTGAGGAGGTCGTCTTCGCCAACCGCCTCGCGGTACGGGGCCAAATCGACTCCCGACTGTTTGCCTTCGTCAACCAAGATTTGCCAAGAAGGCTCGTCAGCTACGGTATCGAACGTGTAAATAGGGATGTCGAGCTTGTTTTCAGATAGCACTTCCGCTATTTTTTCATGGAGTTCGGCGTCGCTGAGGAAAACCATCTTCACCTCGGCATCACTCATGATAAACGATAGGTCTTGCTGGGAAAGCGTGGGATATAATGGAACAACCGCGGCACCCAGTTGATTGATGGCAAAGTCGCAGAAGTTCCATTCGGGACGATTATGCGACATGAGTGCTATTTTGTCACCCTTGCCAATACCTTTGGCGACCAACCCTTTGCTGAGATGGTCAACGGTCGACAAAAAATCATCGGTCGTATAGTTTGTCCATTTACCATCTGCCTTCCCGGCCACCATGACGGGTTTGGCGTAATGGTTCTTATAATGCGTCAATATGTCGAAAATACGGGTGGGTGTATCCATAACCATTTATCTTGCTGGTTCATAACATCGCCGGAATACTTACATCGGCGCATTTAAAGTTAGCAAGAATTTTAGCGAATTCATAGTTTTTAAAAATATTGCTGACATCGCTGCTATCGGTTATCATATTGGCATCTGTTTTGCGCGGGTAGCGGCATGGAAACAAAACGGTTGACCTTATTCATAGCGGTTATTTTTTTAGGGATTGGTAGTCATGGCGCTTTCGCGCAGGAATCAGACAGTTACACGCGGGCGATAGGAGGACGTTTTGGCGTTGCAAATGGGATTACCTATAAGCACTTCCTTAATGAGAGCCACGCTATCGATGGAATCCTCAATTTCCAGGGCAATAGGAATTTCACCATTTTTAAGTTGCTCGGCCTCTACGAGATCCACCAACCTGTAAATTTTGTCGATGTGGAAGGATTGCGCTGGTACTATGGCTTTGGCGGTGGATTGGGCACCTACCGTTATAAAGATACGGACTCAAGTGGATTGGCTTGGAGCTTCGACGGCGTAGTGGGTGCCGATTACAAAATTCCCGAGGCCCCCATCAACCTGTCGCTGGATTGGAAGCCTACGATGGAGCTAACACCCGAGTCGGGTGTACGGTTCGATGGCATCGGGCTGTCTATCCGATTTGTGTTTTAAATCCCTATAAAGACAGCCATATTTTTCCCAATAACTCTTGTTCCGCTGAAACGTTCTTCAACGGTACGATGCGGAACGCACCATTGGTATCTTCACCAAGGGTGATTGTCAGCTCTTTGATTTTACCATCTCTTGCAATGAGCACGTTGAGCTGATCGCCAACAACTGCCAGCTGCATCAGTCGGCTCAGTTCCCGGCCATTAGCATCCAACCGTTCACCGTTGATGGCAAGGATTTCATCCCTCACATTGATCCCGCCGTTCCAGGCGCCCGTGCCGCGGGTTACGCTGGTTACCATAATACGGCCGTCGTTTGCCGAGGTGTTGAAACCGAGATCCGGTACCTGCCGCCCCTTGTTGTAGTCGACCAATTCGTATCCTACGGGATTGAGGTAACTGTTGTAGTCCAGCGGGCCCACGGCATGTGCGGCATCGAAGATGTCGGCTACGGATGTGCCTGCAACCTGCTCGATCAACGCTTGGAACTCGGGTATTTCAAAGCCACGTTGCTCGTTGATATAGAATTTTTCGTAAGCTGCCTTTAACACATCGTCAAGCCGTTTTTTGCCCTGTGTGGTAGCCAAGATTTTGAGGTCGAGCAGCATGGCCATTAACGCACCTTTATTATAATAAGATACGCTCGTATTGGCCGAGTTTTCGTCTGGTCGGTAATATTTGATCCATGCATCGAAGCTGGCAAGCGCCACCGGCTGCACGTCGTTACCTGGACGGTTCTCCACCGTATTAACATCATTGGATAACGCTTGCAGATAGCCATTTTCATTCAAAAAGCCGCATCGCCGCAGCAGCAGGTTATCATAATAGGCCGTAAAACCTTCCATAATCCATAATGCCGATGTGTAGTTTTCTGCATCGTAATCAAAAGGGCCAAGTTCGGCGGGGCGGAGCCGCTTCACATGCCACAGGTGGAAATATTCGTGTGCAACGAGCCCAAGGAAGCCGACATAGGAGCGTTCGGTTTGGTAACCGTTTCTACTTGCGCCCAACACGGTTGAATTGAGGTGTTCTAAGCCACCGCCGCCCGACTGGTAATTGTGTACAATGAAGACGTATCGCTTGTTGGGGTTGACGCCGAATATGGAGGTTGCCTCCTCCACAATGGCGGCACAGTCCGTTTTCAGGCGTTCTTTATCGTAATTGCCACCACCTACCATGGCAATTTCATGGTGTACGCCAGCCGCTTCAAAGGTAAACACATCCTGATTGCCCACTTCAATCGGTGAATCAAACAAAATATCGAAGTCCGCCGCTTGAAACGTATTCGGTTTGCCTGCAACGGCGTCAAGGCCAGTAGATATCTTCGACCAATTAGCGTGGGGGACGACCGTAACAGCTACCGGGTGGTTTAGCAACCCATCGACATACATAAAGGTAGCCGCCGGGGAAAGGAAGGCATGGCTGTCATCGATAAAATTGGTACGGACAGAGACTTCAAAACCGTATATGCGGTAACTGAACGTTATCTTTTTCGCCTTGTCCGATTGGATACGCCACGTGTTTTTATCGATTTTTTCAACGGCGAGGTGGGCACCGTCCGCGTCGCATGCTTCCACGCTTTCCACATGCCTCGAATATTCGCGTACGAGGTAAGACCCCGGAGTCCATACGGGCATCTTCACATCGATATAGTCTTTGCGAAGGTCTGAAATTTCCATTTTTATCTCAGCGTAGTGGGCCTGCGGCTCCTTGAACGATACCTCGAAATGGATGGTTGGCACAGCGAGAGCTGATGTGGTCACAGTGGTCATAAGGACGAGCAAATTAATACGGATTCTTCTCATGATGGTGCAAATAGGGAAATGCGAAAATACAAGTATCCGTTAAAGCAACAAAGAAATAGGCACTTTAATTGAAAATCATTATTCACGTACAGCCAGGGTTGCATTAGCCTGCATGGTAGGCATGATGACCATGTCGTTGACATTGACGTGCTTCGGCCGGGAAGCGGCAAACCATACCGCCTCGGCGATGTCTTCAGCCACGAGTGGCTCAATGTGATCGTAAACCGCGGCTGCGCGCTCGACGTCGCCCTTGAAACGCACCTTCGAAAACTCGGTTTCCACCATGCCTGGATGGATGGCGGTTACCTTGATGTGTTTGTCGAGCAAGTCGATCCGCATGCCCTTGGTAAGGGCGTCCACCGCATGTTTGGTCGCGCAGTATACATTTCCATTGGGATACACTTCTTTGCCGGCGATGGAACCGAGGTTGATGATATGCCCTTGCCGGCGTGCCACCATCATAGGGGCCACCGCGCGGGTAACGTAAAGTAACCCTTTAACGTTGGTGTCAATCATGCGATCCCAATCGCCGATATCGCCCGAGTGTATCGGGTCGAGTCCTTGGCTCAGGCCTGCATTGTTTACCAAAACGTCCACCTGTTTCCATCGTTCGGGGAGGTTGTTGAATGAGGTCGATACCTCATCTGCATCACGGACGTCGAGTGCCAGGAGATGCGTCTGTATACCAAAAGCCGTGGTAAGCTGCACCGCCAGTGCCTCCAAGCGGTCAATGCGGCGTGCAGCCAATAACAAATCGTAACTTTGGCGGGCGAATACCCGTGCGCAAGCTTCGCCGATGCCGGCACTTGCTCCTGTGATGAATGCTATTTTTTTAGACATGAGATGTTAGATATGAGACATTAGATTAAGTTCACAACCACCACCAACTCGCAACCTCACTCAAAATACAAACTCACCTGAAAGCTCCGCATGTAAAGTCGTTCCAATGGGGAGTCGTTATTGAACGTATTGTTATCGCTAACATTCAGCAGGTTTCCGACGCTTTGGACCCACCGGATTTCAGGCGACATTTTGAAATAGTCGAAGTAGACATCGAAGCCGATGCCAGCGGTATAAGCAAGGTAACCGCGGTTGGTCATGATGTCTATGTTGCGGTCGTATCTTTTTGCGGACGAAACGTTGAAAGCCAGCTCACCGCCACCAACAAGGTAGCCCCGCATGTTTGTCTTCCGGTCAGACTTGAACTTCAACAGCAACGGGACTCCAATGTCGGAACGATGCACTTTATTCGATTTTACATGGTCGGGGTCCGTTTCTGTGATGGTATTCACATGTATGTTCATAAACCGCAAATTCGGCTGGAGCCTGAGATTGAGGTTTTCCGTCAGTTTCAGGTCGGCAAGCAGCCCCAAGCCCACATTGCCGCTAAAAGGCGAGGTCACGTATGTATACCCCTCATCCCGCCAAGATGGTTTCAAATCGATTTTATAATCCGCATTGATGTAATGGAAGCTGAAACCGAAATGCAGTGTTTCATCGTCAACACCACCGCCCCAACGTTGGTAGCGTTGCTGGGCTTGTGTGGTAGCCGAAACCAACAAAACAAAGGCTATGGAGCATATGATGTAGTGGCTCCGACACTTCATTTCGTTGCGATGTAGATGGTGCAAATGCCGAATGTTTGCGGGCGCGATAGTGCCGTGTAGAATCCCACGCGTTGGAGGATATCCGTAAACTGCTTTCCATCCGGGAATTGCGCAACGGATTCAGGCAGATAGCTATATGCGCGGTGATCTTTAGAAAATACCTTACCGATAAGGGGCGTGATGTGGTTGAAATAAAAATGATAAAGTTGCTTTATCGGGAAACTTTTGGGTTTGGAAAATTCGAGGATGACCACTTTCCCGCCGGGCTTGAGCACACGGTAAATATTCGCGAGGCCCTTTTCGAGGTTTTCGAAATTGCGGACGCCAAAAGCCACGGTTACGGCATCGAACGTGCTGTCTGCGAAGGGCAGGCTCTCCGAATCGGCCAAGACGACCTCAAATTGGTCGCTGAGGCTCTTCTTGATTATTTTTTCGCGGGCAATGGCTAGCATTCCCGATGAAATGTCGACGCCGATAACTTTTCTTGGTTGCAGAATGTTGATGGCTTCCAAAGCAAAATCGCCCGTGCCGGTAGCCACATCAAGCAACCGTTGGGGCTTGCTCGCTTTGAGTGCACGGATCGCTTTCTTCCGCCAGATAATATCGATGCCCAATGACATGAAATGATTGAGGAAGTCATAAGTGCCCGAAATGTTGTCGAACATGTCGGCAACCTGTTGCTTTTTATCCGCGTCGGTATCTTTATAAGGCTTTACTGTTTGCGATGTCGTCATGGTAGACAAAGATACGGTTTTACCGCGTTCGTGGGCCATACGCTTCAAACTTAATAACTTATTATGTACCTTTGCGCAAGGCAAACCTGTTCTATCGCTCTTCCGCCACGGTGGGAGGGAGGAAAGTCCGGACAACGCAGAGCACCCCGCTTCCTAACGGGAAGGGTTCCGTTTCGCTTCAGGCGAGACGGAGCACGGAAAGTGCCACAGAAAATAAACCGTCCGCCAGCTGGCGGATAAGGGTGAAAACGTGGGGTAAGAGCCCACGGCTTTGCATGGTGACATGCATCGCGGTAAACCCCGGGGGTTGAAAGGTCAAATAGGTTGTGGACACCAGGAGGCTGCTCGTCTCCATCCGTCACCGGCGGAACCGCAACGGGTAGACTGCTCGAGCCTGCCAGTGATGGCAGGCCCAGATAAATGATAGAAACCCCGCCCTAGGCGAGGGATACAGAATCCGGCTTATAGGGTTTGCCTTTTTTTAGACAAGTAAACTTTAAATGATAAAGCGCCATTCACAACTGAATAAATGACCAAAATATTAATTATTGACGACGAGCGGGCCATTCGGAGCACATTGCGTGAGATTCTCGAATATGAAGACTATAAGGTTATTGATGCCGATAATGGTACCGATGGATTGGCTATAATCAAGAAAGAAGATATTGACCTCGTGCTCTGCGATATCAAAATGAGCAAAATGGACGGCATGGAGGTGCTCACCGAAGCATTGGTTATCAAGCCGGATTTGCCATTTATCATGATATCAGGACACGGCACCATAGAAACTGCCGTCGAAGCGAGTAAAAAAGGTGCTTACGATTTTATCTCCAAACCGCCCGATTTGAACCGGTTGCTGATTACCGTACGTAATGCGCTCGAACGTGGTACGCTGGTTACCGAAACCAAGGTGCTGAAGCGTAAAGTCAGTAAAACACGAGATATATTGGGTGACTCCGAGGCCATTTTGCGCATCAAGGAGACCATTGAGCGGGTAGCACCCACCGAAGCCCGCGTGTTGGTAACCGGGGCGAATGGCAGCGGAAAGGAACTCGTGGCCCGGTGGCTTCACGAAAAGTCGACACGGGCCGATGCGCCCCTCATTGAGGTGAATTGTGCTGCCATACCTTCGGAATTGATTGAAAGTGAGCTTTTCGGTCATGAAAAGGGGTCGTTTACATCTGCTATCAAGCAACGTATCGGTAAGTTTGAACAAGCGGATAACGGCACGCTGTTTCTTGATGAAATCGGCGATATGAGCCTTTCGGCCCAAGCTAAGGTGCTTCGGGCATTGCAGGAAAATAAGGTGACAAGGGTAGGTGGGGAAAAGGAAATCAGCGTGAATGTACGTGTCATCGCGGCGACTAACAAGGACTTGCTTAAAGAAATCGATGCGGGTAATTTCCGTATGGACCTTTACCACCGGTTGAGTGTCATCATCATCCACGTGCCCCCGTTAGTGGAGCGTAAAGAGGATATCCCCGTACTGGCAAAACAATTTTGCGAAGAGGTGTGCGGTGAATACAACATGCCCGTAAAGAAAATTACCGACGACGCAATGGAAGCATTGAAAAGGCTACCATGGACGGGTAATATTCGAGAACTGCGTAATATGGTGGAGCGGTTGATTATACTAAGCGACAAAGCGATTACCGATAGAGACGTACGGGCATTTGCGAACCCCGGTAGTGCAATGCCGGCGGTGGAAAATACGGAAATCACCGCCGGTGTGGACAGGCCGTGTCCTACACCTGATGGAAGCCCGATTGCGAATTACGATGATTTCACGTCGTTCCAGGATTTCAAAGACCATACAGAAAAGGAGTTTATCAAGTATAAGTTGGAGAAGAACGGCTGGAACGTGTCCAAAACTGCGGATGAAATCGACATCCAGCGGAGCCACCTGTATAGTAAAATTGAGAAATTCGGACTGAAAAGGGAACCGTAGCCACTGCCAGATTCATCTATTGGCGGGCTGGTTTTATTCGTTGAATTTACGGTGCTGTTTTTTAATAAGTACCACCACGATAATAATCAGCACGATTGCCCCCAAGGCAATGTAGCCATAAGTCTGCCAAGTGTTCTCCACAGCCGCTGTGTCACTTTGTTGGACAACGGCGGGAACACCAAATGAGGCAATAAACGACGCAACGGTGCTCTGCATGTCGCAATTTCTTTAACGTATTACAATTTGTACAATATATAAATTATAATGTACAAAGACGCTCAATGTTTGCCTTTAGCCTCTTTTGTTACAAATCGATGATTATCCGATTTCTGCGATGAATACGCCGTCGCGGTCTATTTCATCTCTGTTTTCAAGAATATGGCGTAGGTTGACCCTGCCGATGACGTATTTGAAGTCTTGGGCGTAATACCGCTCACTGATTGACGTAAACCCGAGTTTTTCGACGGTCTGTTCATCGTCATAACGGAGATACACCGAAATTTCCCAATCGGTACTATACCGCAATCCGCCGGCATCAATGTGTTTTTTGTATTCGTACCGGTAACCATAGCGCAAGGCAGCAATATCCGAAAGTACGGCCGATCCCGTAGGGTGGCCACCCGCGCCTTTGCCATAGAAAAATTGTTCATCAGCAAATGCGGCTTTTACCAATACTCCATTGTATTCATTTTCCACATTATACAGGATGTTGTCTGCTTCGACCAATTTGGGCAGCACATACATAATGACAGCGTTATCGTTGATTTCCCTCGCGGTAGGTACGAGCTTCAAGCGGAGATTTTTCTCGTTCGCAAAACGGATGTCTTGGGTGCGTAGTTTATCGATGCCGATATTGAGGATGGTGTCGGGAGAAATATAAAGCCCATAAGCGTGCGAGGCGACAATAGCCAGCTTAAACTTGGGATCAAATCCACCCACATCCAGCGTTGGATCGGTTTCGGCGAATCCGAGGTCCTGCGCCTGCCGCAATGCCGTGTCGTAGGCGAGGTTTTCATTGAATATTTTGGAGAGAATATAATTGGACGAGCCGTTGAAGATGCCGGAGATGGAGTGCAGCAATTCGTTGTCGTAATATTCTTCCAAATTCCTGATAATCGGGATACTCCCACATACCGCCCCCTCATACAACAGGCTCGTGCCGTGCTGGTTTTGGATGTCCACCAGTTCCTCAAGGTGCGTTGCAATCATCTTTTTGTTTGCTGACACCACGTTTTTGCCACCACGGAGCGCACGTGCAACGATGTCAAAGGCTGCATCGGCATCGTCTATCAGTTCGACAACCGTGTTGATTTCCGGGTCGTCTAATACAGCGCCCGCATCAGTAGTAAATAGCTCAGCCGGCAGGCTGCGCTTTTTCTCGGGGTGTTTGATGACAAATTTTTTAATAGCTAGGTTGAGGTGTTTGGTACTGATGATATCGTATAGTCCCTGGCCTACCACGCCGAATCCGAAAATGCCCAAGGTCAATTTGTTGTTCATGTTTGCTGCTGATGTTATTTTGTTACTTTTCTGGGTTGGGAAAAAGATTCGCCGGACAATCCGTCCGGCGAAATCATCTTATTTTACTTGCTCAAACGCTTGTTGTAGGTCACCCTTGATGTCGTCGATATGCTCGATACCTACGGCCAATCGCAGCTCGCCCGGGAAAACGCCGGCTTCTGCCTGCTCCTGTGCCGACAATTGCTGATGCGTCGTCGCAGCCGGATGGATAACGAGCGTCTTGGTGTCGCCCACATTCGCCAAGTGGCTGATCAGTTTCAAGTTATCAATGAATGCATCCGCTTTTTCAGCTCCGCCTTTGATGGTGAAAGACAATACCGACCCAAAGCCATTTTTGAGGTATTTCTGTGCGTTGGCATGGTTGGGGTCACTTTTCAATCCCGGATATTTCACCTTTTCTACTTGGGGGTGTTGCTCAAGCCACTTCGCCACTTCCAGCGTGTTATCTACGTGGCGTTGTACACGCAGCGAAAGCGTTTCCAGCCCCTGCAATAACAGGAAGGAGTTGAACGGCGACAGGGCCGGTCCGAAGTCGCGCAACCCCTCTACACGGGCTCGGATAGCAAATTGGATGTTGCCCAACGGGCTATCCACGCCAAACACATCGCTGAATACGAGTCCGTGGTAACCTTCTGAAGGTTCGCTGAACTGCTTGAATTTACCATTGCCCCAATTGTAATTACCACCGTCTACGATGATGCCAGCAATACTGTTGCCGTGCCCGCCAATCCATTTCGTTGCAGCAGCTACCACCACGTGTGCACCGTGTTCCAATGGCTTGAAAAGGTAACCACCGCAACCGAAAGTGTTGTCTACGATGAGCGGGAGGTCGTGTTTTTTTGCAATAGCCGCGATACGGTCGAAATCGGGGATGCTAAAACTGGGGTTACCGATGGTTTCCACATAGATTGCCTTGGTTTTTTCATCGATTGCAGCTTCGATATTTTCCGGTGTTTCGTTCTTTGCAAACCGAGCTTCGATGCCAAGTCGTTTGAACGATACTTTGAATTGGTTATATGTGCCACCATACAGGCTCGATCCCGTGACGAAGTTATCGCCGCTTTCCAGGATATTGGTCAGTGCAATAAATTGTGCCGATTGGCCCGAAGCAACGGCCAAGCCGGCTACACCACCCTCAAGCGCTGCCATCCGCTTTTCGAACACATCGGTGGTCGGATTCATGATCCGGGTATAGATGTTGCCAAACTCCTTGAGCGCAAAAAGGTTTGCGCCATGTTCTGCACTGTTGAAGACGAATGAGGTGGTTTGATAAATCGGTACCGCGCGCGAGCCAGTGGTGGGGTCCGCCTCTTGTCCGGCGTGGACTTGGAGTGTTTCAAATTTCAGATTTTCGTTAGCCATGATTCAATGATTTAATAAACTTACTTTTTTATTTAGATTAACGTGTATATGTAACGGGTACGCGTTACTCCCCGTATCCACGAGGAGATAACGAACCATAAGGGCACGGTGGTCCTTGGGATCAACAGCAACCACAATGGTGAGCCGTCCCACTACGCATTCGGTGTGGCAGGGTGGCAATATGCCACGCGGTATTTCCACCGGTTTTTCCGGTGACTCGGATGGGGGTACTGTTTGCTTGATACGTATTCATCGTCTTACCATTTATATGCTCCCAATCCATACCGGTTGGGACAGGAATTGGCACCTTTTCCACCGTTCGTGGATGGTTGCCAGCGGGTCATTGAGCCAGTCTCTCGCCACTTCTTTATAAACCAAGACCTGTTTTCAAGAGGAATTGATTTGTGCGGGTGTACACGCAACGGATGCAAATATAGGTCGTGTGGTCGGGTTGTGCAAGTTTTTTTTAAAAAGGCCTTTGTAGTAACCGCGCGAGAAAACAGGAAAGCACCAAGCATACCGCTCAGGACGTGGGGTTTCCTGTCCTTTGCGGAAAAGCTTGGTGCATATAGGTTCTAAGTACCTTTTTTATTTAAACAACGCTACCTAACAAACAAGAGCTCGCGCAGTTTGGGTAGCGGCCATTGGCGATCATCGATGATCTGCTCCAGTTTATTGAGGTGGTAGCGGATTTTATCGAAATACGGTTTCACCTTTTCGTCGTAAGCAATTGCTTTCTCCCGTGTGTCGTCGAGTACGTTTGCTTTTTTTCGTTCTTGGCGCATCGCTTCCGCATCGACTAGGATGGTGTTGATGTGGTTGGAGATACGCTCTACCAAGTTCATTTGCGACCCGTACGCTTCGGTCTTCAATCCAAGGTCTTTAAGACCCTTTATATTTTCAATAAGGGCGTTCTGGTAATTGAACGCTGCGGGAGCCACGAGGCTAGTTACAATCTCACCGATGACCCGTGCCTCGATCTGGATTTTCTTGAAGTAATTTTCCAGCAGGATATCATGGCGTGCTTCACTTTCGCGTCGGCTGAATATCGCCAGCTTTTCGAACATTTCGAGCGCCGATTCACTAACGTACACGTCCAGTGCTTTTGGTGTGGTTTTGATATTCGACAGTCCGCGCTTGTGAGCTTCCTCTTCCCATTCCTGGCTGTAGCCGTTGCCCTCGAACCGGATGGCTTTTGATTCCTTAATGTATTTGCGGACGACGTTGAGCAATGCCAGGTCCTTTTTTGTTCCCTTTTTAATCTGCTTGTCGACTTCCGTCTTGAAATCAATGAGTTGGTTGGCAACGATGGTATTAAGGACAGTCATCGGGCTTGCACTATTCGATGCGGAACCCACGGCACGGAATTCGAATTTATTGCCGGTGAAAGCAAAAGGAGAAGTCCGGTTGCGGTCGGTATTGTCCAGATGCAATTCGGGAATTTTTGGAATACCGTGCCATAACAAAGCCTCATTCTTCAC
Organism: Parapedobacter sp.; assembly: GCF_035556095.1. Classification (GTDB taxonomy): domain Bacteria; phylum Bacteroidota; class Bacteroidia; order Sphingobacteriales; family Sphingobacteriaceae; genus Parapedobacter. Next base: position 194,818 of record NZ_DATMFT010000029.1, read on the forward strand.
CTTTTTGGCTACCCTGGCCGTTTCCACTTCGTCGAGTACCGCATTGAGTTGACTTCCAAGGAAGATAGAGATGATGGCCGGCGGTGCCTCGTTGGCGCCCAATCGATGGTCGTTGCCGGCACTGGCGATGGATGCCCGCAATAGATCGGCATGCTCGTGGACCGCTTTGATAACATTGACGAAAAACGTCAGGAACATCAGGTTGGTCTTCGGTGTTTTGCCCGGTGAAAGTAAATTCACACCGGTGTTTGTAATCATCGACCAGTTGTTGTGTTTACCGGATCCGTTAATGTCTGCATATGGTTTTTCGTGGATCAGTACCTTGAACTTATGGCGGAGTGCCACTTGCTCCATCAAATTAAGCAACAATTGGTTGTGGTCTATAGCCAAGTTGATTTCCTCAAACATCGGCGCACATTCGAATTGCGAGGGGGCCACTTCGTTGTGGCGTGTCTTCAACGGGATACCTAGTTTGAGGGCCTCCTGTTCGAGGTCGACCATGAACGCCAATACGCGCTCAGGGATGGCGCCGAAATAATGGTCCTCCAGCTGTTGACCCTTAGCCGACATGTGGCCGAATAATGTACGGCCCGTCAACTGTAAATCGGGCCTCGCATTAAATAATGCAAGGTCTACCAAAAAGTATTCCTGTTCGATACCGAGTGACGCTGTCACTTTGGTGACTGATTTGTCGAAGAAGTTGGCAACGTCTACGGCTGCCTTGTCGAGCGCATTGATTGCCTTCAATAGCGGCGCCTTGTAGTCCAGTGCTTCTCCGGTGTAGGAAACAAAAATAGTGGGGATACAGAGTGTTTTGCTGCCACCTGTCTCATAGATAAACGCTGGTGATGAGGGATCCCAACCCGTATAACCCCGTGCCTCAAAGGTGTTGCGTATGCCCCCGCTTGGGAAGCTGGATGCATCGGGTTCCTGCTGCACCAGCGCGCTAGCAGTGAATTTATCGATGGCTGAACCATCCGGCAGTGGTTCGAAGAACGCATCGTGTTTTTCCGCGGTGGCGCCCGTAAGTGGCTGGAACCAGTGAGTGTAATGTGTTACACCGTTGCTGATTGCCCAGCTTTTCATCGCTTGCGAGATGTGCTCGGCAAGATCATGGGTAATGGGCTTTCCGCCATCTATGGTCTCTATCAATTCTTCGTATGCATTCTTCGGAAGGAATTCTTTCATCTTCGCTGTTGTGAATACGTTTTTTCCGAAAAATAGAGATGGTTTGGTTGTTTCGTGGGTGTCCACCCTGTTTAATCGTGAAACTGCGGTCTCTACCGCTTTGAATCTTAATCCTGACATGTATTTTTTGTTAATTTTATCTGTGTATTTTGTTTTTTGTTAATTTATGGCTCAAAATTCTATAAAAAAAATGATATTTCATTGATTTTTTTCATGAAATCAGTTTTTTATTATAAAAAAATTGAAAATTCATTATTTATTGTTGTTTTTGGGCTGTGATTTTTCGGAAAGCTAGCTGGAGAGAGTGGTAGACAATCTCTACATGGGGTATATTAGGCCAATGCAAGCGCATGTCGCCGGAACAAGTAGGCAGGTCGTTGGTGAGCTAATGATGGGGGGCGTGATTAGTCGCCAAATCCCCAATCGATTCCTTTCAAGGTAGCGGGTACACCATGTTCAATCCAAGGGGCGGCAGGCTTCCCTTTCAAGAAGTGGTCGAAAAACTCCAATTCGCGTCGCTGGATATCCTTTCTGTTTTGGCGATGGATAAGATTATGCGCTTCGCCGTTATAATTCAAGAGCCAAACCGGTTTTTGCAGGCGGCGAAGTGCAGTGAACATTTCGATGCCTTGGTACCAGGGTACGGCACCATCTTCATCATTGTGCATAATAACGACGGGGGTCGTCACATTAGGCAAGTGGAATAGGGGGGAATTCTCGATGTATAATTCGGGTTTTTCCCACAGTGTGGCTCCGATACGACTTTGTGTCCGCTCATATTGGAATTGCCTGTTCATTCCGCTTTGCCAGCGGATACCGCCATAGGCTGATGTCATGTTTACCACGGGCGCACCTGCCCACGCTGCGGCATACATGTTGGTGCGTGTAATCAGATGGGCTACCTGATATCCACCCCAGCTTTGGCCTTGGATACCCATTTTGTCCCCGTCAACCCAGGGTTGTTTTTTTAATTCCTCCATCCCCGAGTTCACGTATTCCTCGGCAGATCGGCCGGGGTGCCCGATTTCATAATGGATATCAGGTGCAAATACAAGATAACCGTTGCTCACGAAGAAACTGATGTTTAGCCGTGATGGTGTAGGCGTGGGAGGAATGTAGCTGTACAGCCCATCGGACAATTCTTCGTAGAAATAGGAGATAACCGGGTATTTTTTGTCTGGACTGAAGTCCTCGGGTTTATAGAGTATTCCCTCAGCTTCGTGACCGTTGGGCGTCGTCCACCTGACCAGTTCGGCAGTACCCCAATTATAGTGTTGTTGCTGAGGGTTGATGTTGCTCAATCTGGTTTCTTTAACAAAATCCTTCGAAACGTAGATGTCTGGTGGCAAAACGTAATTTTCCTTGGTATATAGGTAGTTATTGGCATCTACCGCCCGTTTGGCTTGGTGATAGCGATAGGGCCCCACGGTCATTTCTTTGGGATCCCGGCTTTTGTCGCCATCGGTCCGATACCACCCGTTTTCCTTGGTGATGTGGTTGAAAGCCGATAAAATGAGCGGTTCTTTCGTATTAATGATGTCGCGGCTGCGCCGTTGCCGTGCCGGCCGGCTTTCCACTAGGTCTTGGTATCGAAAGGTAATTTGATTGCTCCTCCCTGCGCCGTTGGTAACCAGTCGGCGTTCGGAGCCGTCAGGATGGAATGCCCAGATGTCGTATTTGTCGTAAATGAAAATCTCCTCATCGTTTTCGCTCCATCCGGCGATGCCGTAGTCGCTCGGGTCATCGGGTACATCGTTATCTTCGTCTGCAAAACTGACCGGTAAATCTGCGTTTAATGGTGTCGTTTTACCCGCCTTTATGTCGTGGCTGTACCAATTGCTGTCCGTGCGGTTGAACCATACAACGTAATTTCCCGTCGGTGAGATGCTCATGCGGCCGCGGATCTGTTCAGCGATCTTCCTACGTGAACCGTCTATCGTGGAAACGACATAGATATCTTCGAACGCTCCAGCGCACCATTGGGTCTCGATTCGGCGGCCCAGATCGGTGGTGGCCAACACGTATGTGTTGTCGGCATCTTCGGTAAGCCGGGTGTCCGGAAGTTGTTCGTCGGCTAAGGGAATTACCCTGCGCCCCTGCTTAGGGTATGTTACGGCAAGATAGCTTCGGTGCTGTTCCCGCCGGAGATTGACCAACTGCTGTGTTTGCAAATAGTCGTCTTTCCAGTGCCAGATGTCTACGTTTGCGTGTTCGAATTCCACCAGCGTGGTGTCTTTCACCCGTGGGATAGGTGCGATGCCAAAAAAGAGTTTCTCGCCATTTTTGCTGAACCGGACGTTTCCTTCTCCACTCACATGCCATCCTTGCGGCACACCGTTGGTGGTACGGGAAGCCAAGATAAGCGCACTGTCCTGGCCTGGGGTGTAGTAATAGAGATGGAAGGCCTTTTGGAGCGATTTTTCTGGACTCTTGTGAGCTGTAAACGCGAGTTGGATAGACGCGTCATCGAATGTGATGTTCTTGTAAGTACCCTTTCCGCGACTGATATGCCGCGACTGCTTCGTTGCGAAATTATAATAGTATAATCCGGCATCTGCGCCGATGCTGTCCTTTTCTTCCGCTTTTCTGGTGTATACGAGTACTTTTCCGTCGATGCTGAATTCGTAGTCCTCCACGCGGTCGATGATGGTGTCAGTACCGCTGGGAAGGTGCCGGATGTGTAACGTAGGCTCGGATTTCTTGCGATCCTGTTTTTTAGTGACAGTACTATCCCTCGTTGTGGTGTCTTTCGGCGTCTCGGCGCGTTCTGTAATGTAAGCCATGTAGTCACTCGGCTCCTCGGGTATTTTGTACGATTTTACAAAAGGTATCTTTTGCAGTTCAGCCGATTCCAGCGTGAATATGGCTAACGAGTCTTTCGGCATTTCTTCGGCTTTTTTCTTTGCGATCTTAGCCTCTCGTGTTTCGTGATAAAGCGGTTGGATATGTGCAATCAGGTACATGCCATCGGCAGAAAAACGGGCGTTGGTAGCGCGATCGATACGGGCCAACGGCTGGTTCTGTGGATTGGTGATTACCAGTTGGCCGTCGCCCGCTTGCGGACTAACGACATAATAAATAAAGCGCCCATCGTCGGAAATGGCAGTCGAGCTGATGGTCTCCCAGCCATCGTAAACATCGTGGTCCAAGGGTCTTTTTTGTGCCCACGCGGTATAGGTACCGCAAATAACTAATAAAAAAGTAAAAATCCGGTGTACAGTCATCATTGTTATATGGAGATTCATGGTGCGATAAATGATGCAATATTGAAATAAAAACGGCGACTGGCCGAAGCTGTAATGTTATTTTTACAATAGTCGGTACAATGCTTCGCCCCTCAACACGTTTGCAGTGTAACAACACTGCCAGACCGAAGTCAAAACTACGGCACGGAAAAGTTCTTAACACCTTTGCATAAAAATCTTTGCGTACTTTGCGAGAAATCGGCAGCTTGCCGTACGCCCGCTGGTAAGGGCTGAAACGAATTTACAGACAGATTAATTGAAAACAGGGCTAAAATGGCTACGATATTAAGTGTGAAGGGAGTCGGCAAGACCTATCAAAATGCGGGCAAATCGCTTGCGGTGCTACAGCAAATTGATTTTGAGGTAGAAGAAGCGTCCACTGTTTCGATAGTAGGCCCTTCAGGTAGCGGTAAAACCACCTTATTGGGCCTCTGTGCCGGGCTGGACCATGTCAGTGCAGGCAGCATCGTATTGAACGGCGTGTCTTTAGATTCGCTTACCGAAGATGAGCGGGCACTGGTGCGCAACCAATTTGTTGGTTTTGTATTTCAGAATTTCCAGTTACTGCCTACGTTGACTGCTTTGGAGAATGTAATGGTGCCACTCGAATTGCGCGGTGCAGCCGATAGCCGTCGGGTGGCGCTTGAGTTATTGGATAAAGTGGGGTTGGCCGATCGTGGCCATCACTACCCGTTGCAGTTATCAGGGGGCGAACAACAGCGGGTTTCCATTGCGCGCGCGTTTTCCAATGCGCCACGGATTCTGTTTGCCGACGAGCCGACAGGTAATCTCGATGCCGAAACGAGTGAGAACGTCGAAAAATTACTATTCGATCTCAACCATGATACGGGCACCACGTTGGTGTTGGTAACCCATGATTTGGAGTTGGCATCGAAAACCCAGCGGATTATCCGGATGAAAGGTGGTATGGTTGTGTCAGATTCAGCGGTACATAAAACGATATTGTGATGCTCAATCGCCAAAAGATTGCATTTCGTTGGATAGTCCGTATGGCGTGGCGCGACAGTCGGAGGAATCGCTCCCGCCTGTTTCTTTTCATTTCGTCAATCATCATCGGCATTGTGGCTTTGGTGGCCATCTTTTCGTTTGGTGATAACCTCGCAAAGGATATTGATAAGCAGGCCGCGAGCTTGGTGGGCGCAGACCTGGTGATCCATACCAACCGCGAGCTAACGGAAGGCGGGCGTAGGATCATTGATACTGTCCGGGGGTTGAGTGCCGATTACTCGGAGGAGCAAAGTTTCGCCTCGATGGTGCTGTTTGCCAATAGCGGCGGCACCCGGCTGGTGCAGGTGCGGGCGCTCGACGGTGAGTTTCCTTACTATGGGAAGCTGGAAACCGTTCCCGAAACGGCAGGAGCAACGTTCAGAAAACACCGGCAAGCACTGGTCGATAAGACGTTGATGCTCCAATTCGACGCCGAAGTGGGCGATTCGGTGAAAGTAGGGGAGGTTATGTTTGAGATTGCCGGCCGCCTTGAGCAGGCGCCGGGGCAAAGTGGCCTTTCCACTACGGTGGCACCCGCGGTCTTTATTCCGCTGGAATATCTGCCCGCCACGGGCTTGAACCAGAAAGGTAGCCGTATCAATTACAATTACTATTTCCAGTTGGAAGGTGGTACAGATGCCGATTTGCTCGCTGACGGACTCGATTCGCTGATGGAAATACAGCGGATGGGATATGACACCATCGCCTCGCGTAAACGGGAAACTGGCCGTTCGTTCGCCGATCTGAATAAATTCCTGTCGTTGGTGGGCTTTGTGGCATTGCTGCTGGGGTGCATCGGCGTGTCGAGTGCTATTCACATTTATATTAAAGAAAAGCTAAATAGCATCGCGATATTACGCTGTTTGGGGGCCAGTTCGCGACAAGCCTTTTTGATTTTCCTCGTACAGGTCGTGGGTGTTGGGTTGGCTGGCTCTGTTGTCGGCGCGTTACTGGGCACGTTGGTTCAGCAACTGCTGCCGCTCGTACTCCGCGATTTCATTCCGGTTGCTATCAGCAGTGATATTTCGTGGGGCGCCATCATGCAGGGCATTGGATTGGGCGTCTCGATATCGGTGTTGTTTGCGCTGCTGCCGCTCATCGGTATCCGCAATATTGCCCCGCTGAATACCCTGCGGTTGTCGTTGAATACGCTGAGTCCGGTAAAGGATCGTTGGAGTTGGTTGGTATATGGCCTGATCGGCCTGTTTATTTTTGTTTACGCCTACCTGCAATTGGACGGGATTGGCCAGACACTGGCATTTACCGTGGGTGTCGTATTGTCGTTTGTGGTATTGTATGCCGTGGCAAGTTCCCTGGTCTGGTTGGTTAGGCGTTTTTTCCCATCTTCGTGGAGTTACCTATGGCGGCAAGGCCTTTCCAACCTGTTTAGACCCAATAACCAAACGGTTATTCTGATCATTTCAATTGGTTTGGGAACGGCATTTATCGCCACCTTATTTGCCGTACAGGGAATGCTGATTACCCGGGTGTCTTTGTCGTCTAGCGACAACCAACCGAATATGGTGTTGTTTGATATCCAGTCGTCGCAGAAAGCAGAGGTGGCCGAAATGATCGCTGCGCAGGGCCTGCCCATACTGGATGAAGTTCCTATCGTAACGGTGCAGTTGGAGGCGATTAATGGCGTTACCGCTGACGATGCCCGGCGCGACAGTACCATTGATGTGCCCCGCCGGGCGTTGGGTGGAGAGCTACGGTCGACATATCGGTCGAAACTCAGTGATTCGGAAAAAATCACTGCCGGCGAATGGATAGGCGAAGCCGCGAAGGGCGATACCGCACGGGTGTCGCTTGAGGAAGGTTATGCCCGCCGTATCCGGGTGGAAATTGGTGATGAATTGTTGTTCAATGTGCAGGGGGTGCGTATACCAACCATTGTGGGTAGCTTTAGGGAGGTCGATTGGAACCGTGTTCAGACCAATTTCCGACTGATATTCCCGACGGGGGTGATCAATAATGCCCCACAGTTCCATGTGCTGATGACCCGTGTGCCCAACGAGGCGAGTTCGGCCCGTATGCAACAGGCGGTGGTAAGGCAGTTTCCCAATGTTTCCATTATCGACCTGGGGTTAATCCTTTCGGTGCTGGACGCCATCTTGGATAAGATCGGTTTCGTTATCCGGTTCATGGGCGGCTTCAGTATCCTCACCGGCGTTGTCGTATTGATTGCCTCCGTGATGATCAGCAAGTACCAGCGCATAAAGGAAAGTGTGCTGTTGCGTACAATGGGTGCAACACGGAAACAGATTTTGGTCATTACCGCACTCGAATACTTTTTCCTGGGAGTCATTGCTTCGTTTACCGGAGTACTGCTGGCGTTGGGAGGTAGTTGGGCGTTAGCTGTATTCAGTTTTGAGATTCCGTTTACGCCCGATATCCCCGCTATGGTGCTATTGATGTTGAGTGTTGCATTGTTGACCGTGTTGATCGGATTAGCTAATAGCCGCGGGGTAACGCTGCGCCCGCCGTTGGAGATTTTGCGGAAAGAGGTGTAGTACCGAATACTATTTATTGCTTGGCCGCCAGGATGGAATTCAAGATGGAAACCCCCACGTTATCGACCGATTCAGCAGTATTTGATAAGACAATAACGGCCATCTTCCTGTCGGGCGAAAACGCCATATAACTGCTGCTCCCGAAGGTGCCGCCATTGTGCCAATAGATCAGCTCGTCGCCCATCAAATTCATGTGCCACGCCAGGCCGATGTCCGTATCGGGCGGATTGAAAAACGTAAATTGGCGGGTACGGGCCAAGGCATGCTCAAGATCGGTCTCTGGCATTTTGAAATGGGCTTTCGCGTAGGTAAGGAGATCTTTTACCGACGATTTCAGCGAGCCATGTGCGGTAAACGCATCGAAGGTCCAAAGGGGCGTCTCTTGGCCATCCTTGTTATACACTTTGGCCACGTATTGCGAATCGGGGGAAGGGTACTCCGTGGTGCTTCCCAAGCCCAACGGCTGGCAGATAATTTCCTGCACCATCTCGTTATATGGTTTTCCGTACACCGTGGAGAGGATATCACCCAATAAGCCGTAGCCGAGGTTGCTGTAGCTATACATCGAATCAGGTGGAGCAGTCGCTTTGTATGATGTTAAGAAGCTATATAGATCTGCTTGGGTGTAATCCTTATACGGGTCGAGCGGATGTGACGCTGCCGTGGCGTCGATATTTGCCGGCATGCGTGGTAAGCCCGATGTGTGGTTGGCCAATTGTTGGAGTGTGATACGCTTTAGATCTGGATTTGCAGCTACCGAATCGGGAAGGTAGTTGGTAATCGCATCATCGACATTCAACAATTGGGTTTGCGCAAGGTAGGCCAGCAATGTCGCTGTAAATGTCTTGCTGATCGACCCGATTTCAAACAAGGTGTTTTCATCGGGTAGTTGTTTGTTTCCTTTTTCCGTTTCCCCGTAATAGTAGCTGCTTGTTTTTCCATTGTGGATTACCCCGATGGCCAGCGCATGGGTGTGGCCTTTCCGGCTGTAGGCCAAGGCCACAGAATCAATATAAAAATCGAGTTTGGAGGTAGCGGAACTGCTGGAAGAGATCACCTCTTTCTTTTCCGGCACGGGATCGCCTGCATAGGGTTGGAAAAGGAATGTCTCCACTCGGTTCAGGCTATCCAGCCCTAGCACAACCTGCAATGGCGTGCTGAGAAAATTAAGTTTATAGATACCTGTTCCGTTTTCATAGGCTTTCAACTCGGCCGATTGGATCTGACCCAACGGGTATAATTGCTGGGCCATGACGGTTTGGAATGCCTGTAAAGACAGCGATTGCTTGAAGCGGGGGCCGGCCAGTGCATAGATGGAGTCGGTCTCCTGCAGGTTGAAATGGTATTCAATTTTGTTGAAAACCGCTTGGTTGATCTGTTGATCGCGATTTTCCCCTTGCGTAAAGGCTGGGAATATAGGTAGCAATAAAATGATGCAGACTATCCTGTTCATGGTTTCAAACATGGGGCAAAATTACGTGAAACCTATCTACATTCCTAATGTTTGTTTGAGGCGCGAATAACCACTTTTGCTTACACTTACCTGTCTTCCGTCGGCAAGTATGGCCACGTAGCTGTCTTTTTCGTAAGGTTCCAAGCGGGCGATTTGGTCGATTTTGACGATGAATGACCTGTGTACGCGGATAAATTCAGCCGGATCGAGCTGTTCTTCAAACGACGCCATCGTTTTGTTCTTCATCAATAGGCCTTCGTCGGTATGGATTTTCACATAATCGTCGTCGGCTTCCAGGTAGATGATGCTGCTAACCGGGATAATCTTGATTTTCGCTCCGGTTTTAACCACTACGCGTTCCAGCTTACCGTCCGTTTGGTGTATTTTATCCAATAGGTTGCGGGTGTTTTTCTTGCCGGCTTCCAGGTGTTGCGTGTCCAGAAATTTGGCCATAGCGCGGTCGAACCGGGCTCTTGTTATGGGTTTTAGCAGATAGTCGACGGCATGCTGTTCAAACGCCTGGATAGCGTATTCGTCAAATGCGGTGGTAAAAATTACGGCAGGTTGGTTATCAATGATCTCCAGCATCTCGAAGCCGTTGATTTTAGGCATTTGGATATCCAGGAACACCAGGTCCGGTTGGTATTGCATGATGGCCTTGGCGCCTTCAAACCCATCGTTGCACTCGGAAACGACCTCCACCTGGGGGAAGTTTTCCAAGTACTCGGCTACCATGCTCCGCGCTAGGGGTTCATCATCTACCAATACCGCCTTGATCATCGCTGTGGGATCTTGATTATGCTGGTAAAGATATGTGTTGTAGCGTTAGTTTCCAACAGATCGGTGCGCCCGAATAATAAAAATAACCGGCGTTGGATTCCCCGGAGTCCGAATCCAGTGCCGCGCCGTGGTTTGTTGCTTTGACTGTCGTAAGGGTTTTCGATTTGGATTTCCAATAGGTGATCGGTGCATGTACAAGACACGCTTATGGTTACCTTTTCGGTCGTATCGTATAGGCCGTACTTAATTGCATTTTCCACCAAGGGTTGCATAATCATGGCGGGAAGCGTCATGTTCAGGCATGCTTCGTCGTAGGTGACCTGCGTCTCCAGTCGGTGTCCAAACCGGACCTTTTCAATTTCGAGGTACAGTTGGAGATGCTCAAGTTCGTCCTTAAGCGCAATCAGCTGTTGGTCGTCTTTGCGTAGCGTGCCTCTTAAGAAGTCTGACAGTTGGAAAGTCATGTTGCGGGCCTCGTCGGGCTTCCTGCCGATGAGCGCAATGATGGAGTTGAGGCTGTTGAAGAGAAAATGGGGTTGGAGCTGCTGCCGGAGGTTATACAGTTCTGCCTCACGGGCCAATCGTTCGGCATCCGCTTTCCGCTGTTCATTCTCTTTATTCTCTTGCTGGATATTCCATAGAATGTTGATGATCGCCATCCATGCGATTAGCAGCACATTGATGAAGAAGCGCAACGGTAACGACACGTCGATGCGGTCGCGGTAGCCTTCGTTTTGGATGACATATTGAAGAATCCACCGGTCTAACGAAACGCTAATGGCAGCTAGCACCAGCCCCCAAATAACGATGTAAAAGTAGCCCTTTCGTTGCGGCAGGTAGTGGGTTAGCGCACTTGCGATGACGTAACAACACAAGGTGATAACAGTGGCGCTGACCAAGCTATCGTTCAAGGCCAGGTTGAAATCGACATCGAACCACCACAGCAAAGCGGTTTGGACAAGCGCATAGGCCATCCAAATGACGAAGCAGCTAATGTTGATGAGCCGTTGCTTAGACCAGGTATACGTTGTGGCGTTCACTGTATTCGGGTTTGTTGTAATGATAGTCGTCGCCGGTTAAATATTTTTTATCGTGATCCCCCCGAACAGGGAGGTCCCTTTGATATAAACGACTTTCTGGTCGTCATAGGGTGTGCCCTGCGAAAAGCGTCGGTCGTCCACCTCACCGAATACGGATACGACTTCAGATTGGATTTTCCAGTGTGCTGGTACAATGATTTTTGTCCCGGCAAACAGTTGGAACACATCGATAACGATGGGTTGCTGGATGTCGGCTTGGATGAGGTTTACATCGGTGCCGCCGCACACGTTCACGATTTCGCCGCCTTGGAAGCGTTTCGAAATCACGGTTTTTTTGACATCGCTGAATACGGCAGTAGATTTGAGGTAATCGTCGTTGGTGAGGCCGCTTGTGTCACCATAAACCGTATCCTTGTCGCCGAAAGGGTGGTTTTCATCGAACGTTGTTTCATGAAAAGCAGTAGCCCCGCTGTTCACGGGGCCGTCGGGTTCGTCCTTTACGCGCTTATCCCACTCGTAATCACCGTACCGCTCGCGGAATCGTCGGCGCCTATCCCGTCTCGGCGGACAGGGGCCACCCTTTCCCCGGCCCGTGAGCAACCACAGGCCGACGCCGATGATCACGGCAGGCCATATAAATGCGCCGATATCGAAATCGGTCATGTTTCTGATGAGGAAGAAGGCTCCCAACCCCAATAGAATGTATGACGCCGGGTTACGGAAATTGGAATTACCACCAATAATGAGGCCTACCACGACGAGTATCATGGGCCACATATTGTCCCAATTAAATAGCCAATGGGGGAAAAGCCAATCGAGCCCCAGTCTGCCGGCGAGCAATATCGTTCCGATACCGATGATGATGGCTCCTGCCCATACGCGGCCCGTGCTGGAATGCTGTTTTACTGGTTGGCGTTGTTCGTTCATTATCTTGTTTTTTATAAAGTCGCTAACTGAAATCGTTGCAATGCGTTGTTTTCGTAGAACCAAAGGTATAGCGAATAAACACGTTCTGCAACATGGATTAGGCAACAAGCGGTATTTTCTCGGTAAATGGCGCTTTTATCTCGGTAAAACAAAGCCGGCTAGCTCAACAGACCGCCTGATTTGGTGCGAGTAAGGTGATTTGTACAAATTGGGTTAAATACTTGTATTAATCGACTAAATTACTTTATATTTATCCCGATTCTGAGAATGTAAAAAAATAATAGCTTAACAATGGGAGATTTTGACAACAAAGAGCGTGAAGAGGTATTTTCAAAAAAGGTAAGGGCTGGTAAGCGCACTTATTTTTTCGATGTAAAGGCAACCCGGTCCAACGACTACTATGTTACCATCACAGAAAGCAAGAAGCGGTTTGAAGACGGGGTGTTCATCAAACATAAGATTTTTCTGTACAAGGAAGATTTCGAGAAGTTTGCCGAAGGGCTTGGCGATGTGGTCGAATACATCAAAGCCCATCAAGAAGTGGTTGAAAAGCGGTATGAGCCGGGATTCGAAAGCAATGGGGTAGGTTTAGCTGAAAACACAGAATCAAAAGACGATTTTTCGTTTTAAGTTGACAACAATAATGTATTGATAATGAACTGAGCCTTACACCACCGTGAGGCTTTTTTTGATGACCAATAAATTAAACCATTATGCGTTGGAAAGGCGGGAGAAAAAGCGGTAATTTCCAAGACCGGCGGGGGATGTCGTCGGGAGGGAAACTGGCATTGGGCGGTGTTGGTGGCATCGTTGTACTGCTACTCGGGCTGCTTCTTGGCGGTGATCCGCAGGACCTACTGCAGCAGCTGCAAGTGACCGGTATGCAGCAAGTGGAGGGGCCTGTTGAGATCAGTGCGGAGGAAGCTGAGCTCACGGAGTTCGTACAAGTGGTGCATACGAGTGTGGGGGATGTTTGGGAAGAAATCTTTCGCCGCGAGCGTTTGCAGTTCCGTCCGGATACGTTGGTCGTCTATTGGGATCAAACCCCCACGGATGGCTGTGGCATGGGGGCGTCGGCATATGGTCCCTTTTATTGCCCCGCAGACGAAAACGTCTATATCGACCTCAGTTTCAACGAGGAGTTGAGGAATCGCTTTGGGGCCACGGGCGAGTTTGCTATGGCGTACGTTATCGCCCATGAGGTTGGCCACCACGTGCAAAACCTACTGGGAGCCATGGACAAGGTAAACCGCGCCAGGCAGCAGCTCAACGAAAAGGACTATAACAAAGTTCAGGTGATGTTGGAGCTCCAAGCCGATTTTTACGCTGGCGTGTGGGCGCACCATGCAAATCGGACATCGGATGTACAGTTGGAATACAACGATATTATCGACGGTATGAAGGCGGCGGAAGCTGTTGGCGACGACAGGTTGCAGATGCAGGCGCAGGGGAAAGTGGTTCCCGAAGCTTTCACGCACGGTACATCTGAACAACGGGCATATTGGTTTAAGAAGGGCTATGATACGGGTGATATCCGGCAGGGCGATACGTTTAACGACCCAAGCCTGCAGTGAAGACAATCTTTATTGCACCAGTAGGTTGCACCCCCTGATATCACTCTGGTCAAAACGGCCCAGTACTTCAAACGACCCATCGGCGTATTTCCGACCCAGATCCTGCGTAGCTAGGAATGCACATGAACGGATATTGGCCAAGTCGATGATATTGAGGGCTCCGGTGCGATTTGCCGGCAACAAGGTGAAGGGGTCGTTGGTATCGCGGATGTAGCTATTCATCCATGGTGGACAATGGAACCGGCCGCCGCCTGCGGAATAGGCTTGTGATAACAGTTCCGTCATTCCATATTCGGAATGGATTGAAGCTACGTTGAGCCCCCGGCATAGCTGCTCGTGCACTTCCTCCCGGATCATCTCCCGTCGCCGGCCCTTCATGCCACCCGTTTCCATAACGATGAGCTGCGGGAAGTCGATCGCCTGGTTTTCCACAAAATCGAGTAGCGCGTAGGTGACACCGATAAGCAGCGTTGGTGTATTTGCCATTTTCAGTTCGTGCAACGCGCGGTGTAAGTCGTCGTGGTTGTATAAGAAGTAGCCGCTTAGCGGATGCCCGCTTTGCCGAATCAGGTCGTCGACCATGTAGATCAGCGACGAGCCTTCCCGCTCGGAATAAGATGGAAGCAACGCTAAAATAGCCATATTTTCGGGTTCACCATAAAATTGGCTAAACGTGGATCGGAAACTATGTTTATATATGTTGACATCGGTCACGTAATGCTTGCTTTGCAAACTACCGGTAGTACCCGAACTGGTGAAAACAAGCTGTGGCTCCCGTGGCCCTGTGATCACTCGGTGGCTCTTGAAAAATTCAATAGGTAAAAAAGGAATCTGTTCAGGATGCCGTATTTCGGTAGGGTCTACATGGATTAACGACAAGTACTTGTTATAAACCGCACATTGTTGGGCCTGGAGATAAAATGTTTTCATGCATACCTCGTCAAATGCTTGACGCGTCCGTATGGAGAAGATTTCCTCAGGTAGCAGGTATGGCATTCCGGTATTCATCCCCGCAAAGGTAGTGTTTTAGTAGATCGTTTTGATGATGAGGTTGAGGGAGAACGGGAAGAAGAACGAAGTGATTGAGATGAGGAGAGCCAATAAGGAGCTGCTCAACAGCATCTTGGGGCAGCGGCGGCAGGTGTCGTACGGCACGGGGCTGGAAGTGATCAACAGTTCGCTTAGCGAACTGAGTGTCACCTACAAAATGGGGTGGAACCGTTGGGACAACGAACTGATCGGTGGTATAAGGAACCGGGTGGCAAACCAGACGCACGGTTTGGATGTGGCATTCTTTCCCTGGGAAGCACACAGCCTGATGGCAAACGGTGCATATTACCTGACGGATCTCCCGGGGCTGGATAATCAGCTGTTCATCGATGGAACGTATCGATGGACGGTCAGTAAATGGAAAATAGACATCGAAGCGAGTTGCATCAATCTGCTCAACAACAATCGGTACATCCGCCGGTCCAACTCAGACTACGCGGTTACGGAAAGCTATTTCGACCTCCGCCCCAGGCAGTTTCTGCTATCAACGCGGTTTAAGTTTTAGTAAGATGGGGATAGGTGCCCCTCCATCATTGTAGTTGCAAGAGGTTCTTTTCAGGTATATTTGCGTTGTTACCCTGGCTTAAACTTTATATCTTTCCTCTATAAAAGTTATTTCTCCATGGCAGAGGAGAGACCGACAAATTCCTTTTATATGCAACGCAATTATATTGCATATAGATAGAAATTTATCTAAGTTTGAATAACAACTGTTATTATGGACAACAGATACCATCCCAAACATTGGAAAATGGGATTTATTTACGTGAATTCAAAAGACCCTTCGTTGATGGTACCTAAGCTCAACGATTTGGGTTGGACGTTGAATTTTGGCCACAAAGCGTTATCCCGTTATCTGCTCATTGTCTTGATACTTCTGGCTGTTTATATGGCCGTACGTTACTATTGTACCGCCTAAAGCATGCCGCCACAAACCGAAAGTACCTGTCCGTTGATGTACGCCGATAAGTCCGATGCGAGGAACAAACAGGCATTAGCCACATCCTCGGTTTCGCCCGCACGTTTCAGGGGGATATCCTTTTCCCATCCTTCCACGACCTTAGGGTCCAGTACATCGGTCATTTCCGTGCGGATAAAACCCGGTGCGATCACATTGGTGCGGATATTCCGCGATCCCAATTCCTTCGCTACCGACTTGGAAAAGCCGATGATACCCGCCTTGGATGCCGCGTAGTTCGCTTGCCCGGCATTTCCCTGTACGCCAACAACCGAACTCATATTGATGAATACACCTTTACGGTTTTTCATCATGATCCGCGAGGCCGCTTTGGTAACGTTAAACACCGATTTAAGGTTCACTTCAAGTACGTCGTCCCATTGGTCCTCAGTCATACGGAGCAGCAAACCGTCTTTGGTGATGCCCGCATTGTTAACTACGATATCGAGGGTTCCGAACTCCGATACGATGTCGTTGATGAGTTGTTCGGCCGCTTCGAATTTGGAGGCATCCGAACGATAACCTTTTATTTTTGTGCCATGGGTCTGCAATTCCTGCTCCAATGCTTGCCCCTTTTCTACAGAAGACAGGTAGGTGAATGCCACGTTTGCACCTTGCTCGGCAAACTTCTCGGCTATGGTACGGCCGATGCCTTTCGAGGCCCCGGTGATGAGTGCGGTCTTTCCTTCAAGTAACTTCATAATTCGCTGTTTCTATGCGTTTGGATTTCTGTTGCAAACTTAGCTAAATTTGCATAAAGATGCGAATGATTCGCATCAGTCTGCTTTCATCGGTGCTCATGATTGCTTCGCTATTTAGCGATCGCTCTGCTGCCATGATTTATTTAGGTGCTAAATACTTTTAGCGTTTTCGTTTTCCGATATTTTTATCATATTAGCAGACGATAATGTATTTTGACAATATAAATCCTAGAACAAACGCTAAATGAAATCACCATTGACCCTTTTGTTTTCGCTGTTCACGCTGATTGTTTCCGCACAGGAAGTGAGCCGTGTCGAAAACCCATTGGACTATGTAAATACACTGATGGGAACCCAATCCGTGCACTTGCTTTCCAACGGCAATACCTATCCGGCCATTGCACGGCCTTGGGGAATGAATTTCTGGTCGCCCCAAACCGGTAAAATGGGCGATGGATGGATGTATACGTACACCGCCGACAAGATACGCGGATTCAAACAGACGCACCAGCCATCGCCCTGGATGAATGACTACGGGCAGTTTTCCGTCATGCCAACGACTGGCAAGCAGACATTCGACGAAAATGAACGCGCAAGTTGGTTTTCACATAAGGCCGAGGTGGCGCAGCCACACTATTACAGTGTGTACCTCGCTGACCACGACGTGACCACCGAAATCACGCCCACCGAACGGGCAGCAAGGTTCCGTTTCACGTTCCCTCAAACGGATAGCGCATTTGTGGTCATCGACGCTTTCGACAAAGGGTCGTATATAAAAATCATCCCCGAGGAGAATACCATCATCGGTTATACCACGCGCAACAGCGGCGGTGTGCCAGACAATTTCAAAAATTACTTCGTGATGGTGTTCGATCAGCCGTTTGCTCATGCGGGCACTTTCGCCGATTCGGTGTTGGTAGACAATCGTATGGAAATACAGGCCAACCACGTAGGTGCAATAGTCGGGTTCCGTATTGCCAATCGGGGCGACCAAGTGCAGGCCAAGGTGGCCTCCTCGTTCATCAGCCATGAACAGGCCAAATTGAACCTTCGTGAAATTGGGAATAAGGATTTCGAAACCATCAAACAGGAAGGGGCGGATCAATGGAATGCGGAACTGGGTAAAGTACGCGTAGGCGGTGGCACGATCGATCAGGTGCGCACGTTTTATTCATGCTTATACCGGACCATCCTTTTCCCGCGGATGTTTTATGAGTATGATGCCGACGGCAACGTGATCCATTATAGCCCGTACAACGGTAAGGTGCTCCCGGGATATATGTTCACCGATACGGGTTTCTGGGATACATTCCGGGCGTTGTTTCCTTTCCTGAACCTGGTTTATCCGGAGGTCAATCAAAAGATGCAGGAAGGTCTGGCGAACACCTATAAGGAAGGCGGATGGTTGCCGGAATGGGCTAGCCCAGGGTACCGCAACATCATGGTGGGCAACAATTCGGCGTCGGTAGTTGCCGATGCCTACATCAAAGGGCTGCGGGATTACGACATCGAAAAACTGTACGAAGGCCTGCTGAAAGGGGCCAACAATGCGGGGCCCATCACCGCGGTGGGTAGAGCGGGCGCTGAGTATTATACAACACTCGGTTATGTTCCCTACGATGTGGGCATCAACGAGAATGCGGCCCGGACGTTGGAGTATGCGTATGACGATTTCGCGATATACCAGCTGGCAAAAGCGCTGAATCGGCCGGCCGATGAAATTGCCCTGTACCGTGAGCGGAGCTTCAATTATAAGAAGCTTTTTGATAAAGAGACTGGCCTGATGCGCGGAAAGAATAAAGATGGCAGTTTCCAAACGCCGTTCAACCCGTTCAAGTGGGGCGATTCATTCACCGAGGGCAACAGCTGGCACTACTCGTGGTCGGTTTTCCAGGATGTGGAAGGGCTTGCGCAATTGATGGGTGGGCACGATGCATTTGTGACCAAACTTGATTCCGTATTCTCCCTGCCGCCCGTATTTGACCACAGTTATTACGGCTTTACCATCCATGAGATCCGCGAAATGCAAATCGCCAATATGGGGCAGTATGCCCATGGCAACCAACCCATACAGCACATGATTTACCTGTACAACTACGCGGGTGCACCATGGAAAACGCAGTACTGGGTGCGCGAGACGATGGATCGCATGTACCTGCCCACACCGGATGGGTATTGCGGCGACGAAGATAACGGGCAAACCTCAGCTTGGTACGTGTTCTCGGCATTAGGGTTCTATCCGGTTACCCCGGCTACCGATGAATATGTGGTGGGTGCGCCGTTATTTAAAGAAGTGACCATTCAATTACCGAACGGGAAAACCATCGAAATCGAGGCGCCAAACAACGGCAAAGAGAACCGCTATATCCGGTCGGCAACATTAAATGGCGAAGATTACAGTCGGAACTACCTCAAGCATAGTGACCTAGTGAATGGTGCGAAGCTGCATTTCGACATGACCGACGAACCCAATAAGCGTCGGGGAACCGATGCCGATGATTATCCATTTTCATTGAGCTTGGAAAAGCAATAAGGGTCTTAACGACCACTATTTCAGATAAGCCCGCCGGTAATTCAGCGGGCTTTTTCCGGTTATTTGCTTGAAATATTTATGGAAGCCAGCAAAATTATGGAACCCGGTTTCAAAGCAAATCTCCTTGACACTGAGGTTGTTTTCAATGAGTAGCTTGCACGCATGGCCAACCCGTATCTCGATGAGGAACTGCGAGAATGTCTTACCGGTACGCGACTTGAAAAATCGGCAAAACGCATTGCTGCTCATGCCGGCCACCTCGGCAATTTCATCCAATGTGATCCGTTTGCGAAAATGTTGGAGTGCAAAATCATAAATGTTGTTTATGCGGTTATTTTCGCCCCGTTGGAAATGCGGCGTGAAGCCGACGGAAGAGAGGGGTTTGCGTTCTTTGGAATGGGCAATGGACGTAAGTGCTTCGATGAGGAGGATGATTCGCTTTGTACCTTCGGTTTCCAGTAATTCGGCAAGTAGTTTTTGTACGCTGGCACGGGCGGTGCCATACACGGCAATACCTTGTTTAGCCTCCTGAAGCAATTGTTTGACATTCGCGTTTTCAGGAAGTTCCAGGAAATCCGTGCCCCAGAAATCGTCGTTGAAATGGGCAACGCGCACGTCGGCTGCGCAAGTATCATCTTCAGCTAAATAACCACTGTCGAAACTCCAGTAATGGGGAAGGTTGGAGCCTATTAATATGACATCGCCCGACGCAAAATGGTGGATGCTGTCGCCGATGAATTGTGTGCCGCTGCCCTTTTCAAAATGGATGAGCTCCACTTCCCGGTGGTAATGCCACTGGTTGTTGGCATAAGGTACCGTATCCCGCCGAACACTGAACGAATGAGCAGGGCCGGTACTTACTTTTAGCAATTGAGGTTTCATGGTGCTAATATAGCTTAATATATCGCTAAAATCTCGGTAGCTATTGTGTGCTGAGTTTGTTTATTTTGCATGGTCTAAAAAATGATGACCAATTAGTAAACGCAATATGGCGAAGCGATATACGATGATTCCGGTGATACTGATCACTGCTTTGTTTTTTCTCTGGGGACTGGCCAATAACATGACCGATACGTTATTGGCAGCATTTAAAAGGATTATGTCAATGACGGATGCGCAGACGTCGTTGATACAAATGGCTTTTTATGGCGCGTACTTCGTATTGGCATTGCCTGCGGCATTATATATCAGGCGGTTCTCTTACAAATCAGGGATATTGCTGGGTTTGGGTTTATTTATTCTCGGCGCATTGTTGTTTTATCCGGCAAGCCAAACCATGGTATACGGCCATTTTTTGATGGCGTTGTTCGTGTTGGCAGGAGGTCTTTCCATTTTGGAAACCTCAGCAAATCCATTTATTTTAAGTTTGGGGTCGCCCGAAACAGCCACGCGCCGGTTGAACCTGGCACAATCGTTTAACCCTATTGGGTCGATTACGGGTGTGGTGCTGAGTAAATTTGTGATACTCTCCGCGCTTCATCAAGCGGGCGATGTGGAACGGGCTCAAATGAATCGTTCGGCATTGGAGCACATCCAGCAGGCCGAACTGTCGGCGGTCATGCAAGCTTATGTTGGGTTGGCGGTCTTATTGATGGTGGTTTGGATATTGATTAAAGTCGTGAGGATGCCGCAAGACACAGATACAGACCGCAGCGATGTACTGGCGGTATTTGGCCGGTTAGCCAAGAACAGAAACTATGTGTTTGGCGTCATAGCCCAGTTCTTCTACGTGGGGGCACAAATCGGCGTGTGGTCGTTTACCATCCGTTACGTTATGCAGGAGTTGCAGGTAAATGAAGAAGCCGCCTCCAATTATTACATCTTATCGTTGGTTTTCTTTATGCTTTTCCGCTTTATCAGTACAAGTCTGATGAGATTTATCAGGCCAACAAGATTATTGGTTGCGTTGTCAATCGTGGCGGTACTGCTGTGTTTGGTGGTATCTTTTACAGGTGGCCAAATCGGCGTTTATGCCTTGGTGGCTATTTCAGCTTGCATGAGCCTCATGTTCCCCACAATTTATGGTCTGGCGTGCGAAGGGCTTTCGGAAGATCGGAAAATCGGCGGCTCCGGTTTGATTATGGCTATCTTGGGTGGTGCGGTTTTGACGTATTTTCAAGGGTGGCTTTCAGACAGTTTAAGCAACATCAATATTTCCTATTTGGTTCCGATGGTGTGTTTTGCTGTTGTCGCAGCGTATGGGCTATTCCGTGAAACCACAAAAAAGATAATTAATCCCTAAAATATGAAACGATATGCATTAGCGCTCGATTTAAAAGACGATGCGCAACTTATTGCCGAATATGAGGAATTGCACCGGGCCATTGCTCCTGAGATTAGGCAATCCATCCTGGATTCGGGTATTACCCAAATGGAAATCTTCCGGTTTGCCGACCGCATGTTTATGATCATTGAGGCAGAGGATGATTTTTCGTTCGCCGAAAAGGCTGCGGCGGATGAGGCAAACCCGAACGTGAAAGCATGGGAACAGTTCACCTGGAAATTCCAGAAGGCGATACCCGGTGCCAAACCTGGGGAAAAATGGGTAGTAATGAATAAAATTTTCGAACTTAGCGCCAGTGAATAAACAGATGGATAATAAACAGTCCTTTTTACAGATACATCCCAGTGACAACGTGTTGGTTGCCTTGCGCGACCTACCCGCCGGCACGGAGATTGACTTCCATGGCGAGCGTTTTGCCTTAGTCAGCGGCGTGAAGGCCAAGCATAAGTTTACGATTGAACCCTTGGCCGAGGGGGGCGATGTACGCATGTACGGTGTGCTAGTAGGTAAAACCAACGCCGCATTGGCTAGGGGCGAAACGCTGACCACACAGAATATCCATCATGCTGCGGAACCCTTCGAATTGGGTGAGCGCCGACTGGAATGGCGGCAACCCGATGTGTCTGCTTTCGAAGGAGCGGGATTCATGGGATACCACCGGACCAACGGCACCGTAGGTACTGCCAATTATTGGTTGGTCATTCCCTTGGTGTTTTGCGAGAATCGGAATGTGCTCGTTATGAAGCGCGCATTGGAAGAGCGGTTGGGGTACGGCAAGCGCTCGCGCAATTATGAGCCCGAAGTCGAACAGCTTATCCGGTTGTACCAATCCGGAGCAACCATAGAAGACATCTTGAATGCGGATATTGCGGCATCGCAGGAGGGTGAAGGTGGTAAGCGGTTATTTGAGCACGTAGACGGCGTCAAATTCCTTAACCACGAGATGGGATGCGGCGGTACGCGCATCGATTCGGATGCGCTATGCGGCCTCCTTGCGGGATACATCACGCATCCGAATGTGGCGGGCGCGACCGTGTTGAGTTTGGGATGCCAGCATGCGCAGGCGTCGATACTCCGCGATGAAATCGCCAAGCGAGACCCTAAGTTCGACAAACCGCTTTATGTTTTTGAACAGCAATTGGTAGGGACGGAGACCGAACTGCTCCAACAGGCACTGAAACACACGTTTGCCGGTCTGATGCAGGCCAATCAGCAACGCAGGCAACCAGCACCGCTTAGCAAACTATGCATTGGGCTTGAATGTGGTGGATCCGACGGTTTTTCAGGCATATCCGCCAACCCGGCATTGGGCTACGTGTCTGATATGTTGGT
Organism: Parapedobacter sp.; assembly: GCF_035556095.1. GTDB lineage: Bacteria > Bacteroidota > Bacteroidia > Sphingobacteriales > Sphingobacteriaceae > Parapedobacter. The sequence goes on from NZ_DATMFT010000029.1 coordinate 217,404, forward strand.
GGCTTTGGGAGGCTCAGTTATCTTATCCGAGTTTCCGGAACTGTGTGGTGTAGAGCAGGAGTTGAGTGATCGGTGCGTGGATGAGGAAACGGCATTGCGGTTCATGGCGTTGATGAAGACCTATAACGATCGGGCGGAAGCGGATGGCTCCGGGTTTTACGCCAATCCATCTCCGGGCAATATCCGTGATGGATTGATTACCGATGCCATCAAATCGGCGGGGGCAGCAAAGAAGGGTGGAACTTCACCCGTAGCGGCCGTAGTCGATTACCCCGGCGTGGCTAATCAGCCCGGTCTGAACCTGTTGTGCACGCCTGGTAATGACGTGGAAAGCACAACCGCCGAGGTCGCAGCAGGAGCCAATGTCGTGCTATTTACCACGGGGTTGGGCACTCCAACCGGCAATCCGATTGCGCCCGTGATTAAACTGTCGACAAATACGAAACTTTACGAGCGGATGCCTGACATTATCGATATTAACTGCGGAACCATTATCGAAGGAACTGAAACCATTGAACAGGTAGCACATACGATTCTCCGTTACGTCATCGATGTAGCGAACGGCACGGTACAGCCCAAAGCTGTTCAATTAGGGCAGGATGATTTTATCCCGTGGCGAAGAGGGGTGTCTTTGTGATGTGAGACATTAGACGTGAGACATTAGGTATTAGACAACAGACTGGGTACTAAGTACTGAATACTAATTACTAAAAAACAATGACTAAAAGACTAGCTGGTAAGACAGCGATTATTACAGGAGGTGGTAGCGGCATCGGCCGTGCGATTAGCTGGCGGTTTGCGCAAGAGGGCGCTTCTGTCCATATCCTCGAATTGAACACCGGAGCCGCGGAAGAACTGGTTGCGGCAATCCACGATGCTGGAGGGCAAGCAGCGGTACATCCGTGCGACGTAAGCGTGCAACGGGACGTTCGGGACGTGATAACCGCCATTGGTGCAGTTGATATCCTGGTAAATAACGCAGGTATTGCCCACGTGGGAAATTTGGAGAACACCTCGGAAGACGATTTCGATCGGATTATCCGGGTTAATGTGAAGGGAGCTTACAATGTGCTGCACGCTGTGGTACCCCTTATGAAAGAACAGGGTGGAGGCACCATCCTCAACATGGCCTCGATAGCCGCTCTCGTTGGTATTACCGATCGTTTCGTGTATTCAGCCAGTAAAGGGGCCGTTCTTGCCATGACCTTATCGATAGCCCGGGATTACCTGCATGAAGGCATCCGATGCAACAGCATTTCGCCGGCACGTGTGCACACCCCGTTTGTGGATGGCTTTATCGCTAAGAATTACCCAGGCAAAGAGACTGAAATGTTTGAAACGTTGTCCAAAAGCCAGCCGATCGGCCGAATGGCCCAGCCGGAAGAAATCGCCTCCCTGGCATTGTACCTGTGCTCCGATGAAGCGGCCTTTATCACAGGTCATGATTACCCGATCGATGGCGGATTCGTCACGTTGAATAATTGACGCAAGGAGCAAGGCGTAAAGAGCAAGGAGCAAGGCGTAAAGAGCAAGGAGCAAAGAGTAAAGAGCAAAGAAGCAAAAAAATGAAATTAATCCGATACGGCGACCCCGGCCGTGAAAAGATAGGGGTACAACAAGACGGCATAAATTATGATGTTACTGCGTTTGGCGGAGACTATGATGAAGCGTTTTTTGAAAACAACGGCTTGGCTCGGTTGGAAGAGTTTGTCAAGGCCAATGAAGGTAAACTGATTGCCATACCCGAAGGAACCCGGATTGGGAGTCCGATAGCTCGCCCGTCGAAAATCCTGTGTATTGGGCTCAATTACCGCGACCACGCTAAGGAGACCGGGGCTACAATTCCCAGTGAACCCATTATATTCATGAAATCTACGACGTCTTTGTCCGGGCCGTTTGATGATATTATCATCCCGAAAAACTCCATCAAGACGGATTGGGAAGTAGAGTTCGGTATTGTTATCGGCAAGCGGGCTTCCTATGTTTCTGAAGCCGATGCGTTTGACCACGTGGCAGGATACGTGTTGCACAACGACGTTTCCGAACGTGAATTCCAATTGGAGCGGGGTGGCACGTGGGACAAAGGGAAAGGTTGCGATACCTTTGCACCGATTGGCCCGTTCCTGGCAACGAAAGACGAAATTCGGGACATCAACGATGTGCGGTTGTGGCTTACCGTGAACGGGACGACCTATCAGGATGGCAGTACGCGCGATCTCATCTTCAGCGTACCCTTTGTCATCAGTTACGTCAGCCAGTTTATGACGTTGCTGCCCGGTGACGTGATATCTACGGGAACGCCGGCAGGGGTAGGGCTGGGTTTCAATCCGCCCATCTATCTTAAGCCCGGCGACGTGGTTGAGTTGGGTGCCGACGGCCTGGGCTCGTCGCGCCAGGTTGTAAAAGCATACCCCGGCTAGCAAGCATCGCGCGCATGGATCGCATCGATAGTCACCAGCATTTCTGGCATTACCATCCCGTAAAAGAAGCATGGATTACGGACGATATGGCTGCTATCCAGCGCGATTTCCTGCCCAGCGACCTGAAACCGCTGATCGATGCCAACCGCGTGTCGGGATGCGTGGCTGTGCAGGCCGACCAGTCTGAGGCGGAAACGTCGTTTTTGTTGGCGCTTGCCGACCAATACCCGTTTATCAAGGGTGTTGTGGGGTGGGTAGATTTGCAAGCAGCGGATGTGGTGGATCGATTGGCCCATTTCTGCCGGTATCCTAAACTAAAGGGTGTTCGCCACATCGTACAAGGTGAGGCAGACCCGCGTTTTTTGTTGCGACCGGCATTTATGGCGGGTATTGAGGCATTGGGGCCGTACGGGCTTACCTATGATATCCTCGTGAAGCCGCATCAGCTCGATGCTGTAACCGAATTCGTCGCTAGTTTCCCTGCCCAGCCTTTTGTTATCGACCACTTGGCAAAACCCGACATCAAAGCCGGGCTGCAAGAACCATGGGCTACCCAGATAGCAGCGATCGCCAAAAACAATCAGGTTTATTGCAAACTATCGGGGATGGTCACCGAAGCCGATTGGACGGCTTGGAAGCCTGCGGATTTCGTATTTTACATCCAGCATATCCTCGAAGTGTTCGGTCCGCAGCGCATCATGTTCGGCTCCGATTGGCCGGTTTGCAACGTGGCCGCCCAGTACCATCGGGTGGTGGCACTGGTTGAGCAGGCGCTTGGCCACCTATCGCCCGACGACCAAGAACTGATTTGGCATCAAAATGCCGTTGATTTTTACCGTTTATAGAAACATGGACTTAAAACTGAAAGACAAGGTTATTGTCGTTACCGGCGGCGCCAAAGGAATTGGTAAAGGAATTGTGTTGGCGTTGGCCGCGGAAGGGGCTATCCCCGTTATTGTAGGGCGCAAACAAGCCGATAACGAGGAGGTGCAGCAAGCGGTAGTGGCAGCGGGTGGACAGGCGTTTTGCGTGGAAGCCGAACTGACCCGGCCCGAAGATTGCGAGCGTGCAATAGCCGATACCCTGACCCATTTTGGCCGTATCGATGGTTTGGTAAACAACGCGGGTGTAAATGACGGTGTCGGATTGGAGCACGGGAGCTATCAGCAGTTTGTGGATAGCCTCCATAAATCGCTGATCCATTATTACCTCTTGGCACACCATGCACTGCCGGCACTGAAAGAAAGTAAAGGTAGCATCGTCAATATCAGTTCGAAGACCGCTGAAACCGGCCAAGGGAATACTTCGGCATATGCGGCTGCTAATGGCGGGCGCAATGCGCTTACGCGAGAGTGGGCAGTTGAGCTGTTGAAATATGGTATCCGGGTGAACGCTGTTATCGTGGCCGAATGTTACACACCGTTGTATGACCGATGGATAAAGACGTTGCCCAATCCGGAAGAAACGTTAGCGAAAATTACGGATCGTATCCCATTGGGGCAGCGGATGACAACCACCGAGGAAATCGCCGACACTGTCGCATTCCTGTTGTCCGAACGATCGAGCCACACCACGGGCCAACTGATTTACGTGGATGGGGGGTATGTGCACCTTGACCGTGCAATTGATTAAGGGGTTATTCAACCACGACACCCATTTTGCTAAACTTGTCAATGCGGTCGCCAACCAATTGGTCGACCGCTTTCTTTTGAAGGACGGATAAATCGCGCAAGACCTGTTGTTTTACCGATTCGGCTATTTCTTGTGGGTTGTGATGGGCTCCACCGAGGGGTTCTTTGATGATGCCATCGATAAGACCGTTTTTTGACATGTCGGCAGCTGTCAGTTTCAATGCTTCCGCTGCCCGCTCTTTATAGTCCCAGCTACGCCAAAGGATGGAAGAGCACGACTCGGGCGAAATGACCGAATACCACGTATGTTCGAGCATGTACACCTTGTCGCCAACGCCGATGCCTAATGCACCGCCCGATGCCCCCTCGCCGATGATGATACAGATGATGGGCACTCTCAAAACGGCCATTTCCATGAGGTTCCGTGCAATAGCCTCTCCCTGCCCGCGCTCTTCGGCCTCTATTCCCGGGTAGGCGCCCATCGTGTCGATGAGGGTAACTACCGGCTTACCGAATTTTTCGGCAAGCTTCATCAGCCGCAGTGCTTTTCGGTAGCCTTCGGGGTTAGCCATCCCGAAGTTGCGGAACTGGCGCTCTTTAGTGTTTTTGCCTTTCTGGTGGCCGATGACCATCACGGACTGGCCGCCAATGGTGGCAAATCCGCCTACCAGGGCTTTATCATCGCGCACATTCCGGTCGCCATGGAGCTCAATGAAATCATCGCAGATCAGGTTGACATAGTCGAGGGTTTGGGGCCGATCCGGGTGGCGTGACATCTGTACCTTTTGCCAGCCCGTCATGTTATTGTATACCTCGTGCTTGGTCTTCTCCAGTTTGTCTTGCAATTCCGCCAAGGTAGCACTCATATCTACCTTCGTCTTATCAGCTACTTGGTTTACCTTCTCGATCTGCATCAGCAAATCGGCAATAGGTTTTTCAAAATCAAATGTTGTTTCCATACTTGCGGTATCGCGAAATCGGCTGCTAAGTTAGGGAATTGTCACGACTATTTAAAAATGTGGTGTCCCCTTATCTGTTATGGGAACCATTACCGATTAGGAGTTCCGTTGCTATTAACTGTCTTTTTTCCCATTAATTACTAAAACCTTTAGGAGCAGCAACAATATCATGTAAATAAAGGTATACCTCTTTTTTTCCGGTTGCATCCTCTGCCTCGAAAAACTTACCCGTAAACACAATATTTGAGGTCCCGACAGGTAAATTGATGGAATCAAGCAGTTCGGGATTACAGATTGTGGCTTTTTTTTGTTCGAATCGTCCACCGACTACAGCCGGAATGTAGTTTTCAAAGCTGACGATATGCCCCTCAAGTGTGCCACTTTTGGATTCTACTGCATAGGGTATGATCCCTGTATGTCCACAAAGGGACTCTACCCTAGGTGTTCCGCATGAGGCTATTAAAAATCCAAAGTTAATCGCAAGAACTAGGTTCTTCATGTCGTATTATTTACATAAATGATTTTAATCAGATTTTAAAATACAAACTATACGCCGAAAAACAAATTTAAAATCAAATTTTCTGTCAATAGATGGTGGTAGGTATAAACTAAGGTAAACTATTTATGGTTTTCAATCAAGGTTTGTTTCCCGCCCATTTGGAATCTGGGCGGCATTCTCACTTATACGGCTACAGGCCCAACAGTTTATGGGAGTGTACGTTTTCATAGTAGAATTATTTAAAAGATTATATAATTGTCAATTTACTCCTTTTTGTTTTCATCATAATAACCTGAACAACGAGTGAGCTCCTGTCAAATAATACCGGCCTTAATTCACGAAAATAGTTTTAACTTATAGGGAAAATAATATGTGCAAAAAGATAATTATTTATCAAATAATCGCTTTTCAAACTGACTGTGGTCACTTTGGGAAGAGACTTCGGAGAGTTTAAGAAACGAATTCGGAGACTTTGGCAACTCGCCCCGTTCAATTTTTAGTTAAAAAGGGGCGGAATTCGGAAGGCGAAAAAGACCATTTTCCAAATAAGGGCATTAAGAGCCCGTCTAAGCGCTTAAAATTTTGGATGACCTAAACCCTTCAAAATGAATTTGAAACTAAAATTAACTTTTGGTTAATAGGTGTTGAATGGGGTCATTTAGGTCCTTTTTCCGCGAAAGGCCTCCCGGAGCTTTGAGGCTAACTAATAACAGGGCAGCGCATGCCGTCGTTTGGCGACTAAAACCATTTTAAATAATCATTATAGGGGATACAGGTTGGCAAGTCGCTATCCGGGGGAAATACCCTTAAACCGCTCCAACCGCATATTGCCAACATGGTTGATTACTTGGCAGAATAAAAGCGGATCCCCTTGTCGCAATTCCATTCCCTACTCCGTTATACCAGATATAACCAAGTTAAGTTTACCGATGTCTGTCGTTTTTAACCGCCATCGGCCAATAGTTAATCTTGATAATCGTGCTGGTTTCTGTTTACTCGAATTAGGGGACGCTTTATACGCTCCTTCACGTCATCATAAATTGAATTGAAAAGGCCAAAAGACGTAGATCATGGAAAAGCAAATTGTTTTTAAACCGCGCCAAATCTTCTGGCTAATGTGTATAGCAGCACTGCCTTTGTTGGGAGCCTGCCAGAAGGAAAAAGAAATGGATGGAGAAGGAACTATACCGCTTAGTGAAATCCCCGACAACCCCGATTATCTCAACCTACCGTTAATCGGGACAGCATGGAAGCTGGTTGGCTTCGCTGATGAGAAAACCGAGACGATTAAATTAGTAGAACCGTCAGAAGGAAATCGCTATGTCCTTGTTTTCGAAAATAACGGTCGATTTTCAGGTATCTCATCGACAAATGAGATAGAAGGAGAATTTGATGTTAACATTTCGGAAAATGTGTTAAAAATAGAAAGGCTAGGAGGTACAAAGGTTAACGAAACCTCCTGTGGTAAACAATACATGTCTTTCCTAAGCTTGACCGAGCGATACGAAACTACTGAAAGGGGGCTGCTTTTATTTAACAATAGCACTACCTACTTGTTATATCATCCAATAGCGCGAAGCTGATAGTCCCCCTTTGAACTACTGATTATCTTTCTTCTTAAATCATAAAATTGAGGGTAGAGGATGGTAAAGCTCATAAAATACCGCTTAAAGTTCCCATTGTGGGGGCGGGTAATCCTTTGTTTATTTATTCTCGGTTGGGGAGAACTCCAATAGTTATATTAAACAACCCAATGAAAACGCGGGTCTCCAGCGGGATGGAACTCGCTTTGCTTGATGTATTCTTTCTCCGCATGGGGATATCCTATACGCCTGCGCGATGGACAAACCAGCGGTTTTGTTCTGCTGGATTCGGCATCCATCTGAACGGATTGGGAGTGGATTTTGCGTACCTGCTTCCTTATGAATCATACAGTCCCATAGCCAATACCATCAGGGTCGGTGTATCGTTAAGAAAATAGGTGTATCATTCGGCCAACAATCAATAGGCAATGGCTTGGTTTTTGCATTGACTTCTTCTGTTCATTAAAGTCATACATTTCGATTGCGTCTATGGTCAGATCTATTACCTTGTCTCTTCTGTTTTCGTGTATATCCGTCGTTGCTGCTCAAGCGGATACGTACCCCGGTGTATTGTTCGAAAACAGCATGCTAAAAGGGAATTATATGTACAGTAATGTCTACCACGACGACCAAAGTTGGGTCGAAAACGTGGCTGGGAGATTGCCTGTATCAGACTCTATTTTCTTTACACCTGGAAATTCCCTGTCGTTGAGATATGTGTCTGCCAAAAACGGCAGCTGGACGACACACGTTACTTTCCCGGAAGCGGTGAATCCCTACTTCCCCAATCCGGCAGACGTATTGACTTTCAAATTGTACGTCGTATCCAACACGGAGAGCAGCGCATTGCCCATACTCTCGCTGAAACAGCGTGATACCACCACCAGTGCCCTTGCGCTGTCGGACTACATCGACGAGTTCCGTACGAACATGTGGCTCGATGTACGCGTGCCGGTAAAAGCAATCGGGGGGCTGCTGATGGATCAGGCCATTGACGGTATCCAGTTGTCGCAAGGGTATGCTGCCGATACAACTACCCATTGGATGTATATTGATCAAGTGGAATTTGTTTCGGCAAACCCACCCCGGGTGAAACTTTCATCGCCTGCGGTACTTGCCTCCGCAACGGCATATGACCGTCATGTCGATCTGACGTGGCAGCTACCGCTGACGCCAAGCATCCGATACATCAAAATTTACCGTGCTGAAGATAAAGAGCATTTTGAACCGATAGCAATCCGGCCGGTATTTGTGCAGAAATATACCGATTTCGTCCCTTATCCGGAGCGGACCTATTTCTATAAAATTGCTTGGGTCGACTACGATTACCTCGAATCGCCGTTCTCCGAGGTGATTGAAGCAGCCACCCATACGGCCAGCGATAGCACATTGCTGGATTTCATACAGGCGGCCCATTTCAATTATTTTGTCGAACGTGCCGAGATAAATAGTGGGATGCATGCGGTTCATTTTGGTATAGACGACGCAACAGTATCGGTGATGGAAACGGGTTTAAGCATGTTGTCGCACGTTGTGGCGGCCGAACGTGGTTTTATATCCCGCAAGGCAGCAATTGATCGGCTGACGCGTATGATTAACTTCCTGGGAAAAGTGGAACGCTACCACGGTGCTTTCCCTGCGAAGATCGACGGGCGCACCGGGAAAGGGATTTTTGAAATAGACAGTGTCCCCGAGGGCGATCTGTCGGCAACGGCATTCCTCATGCAGGGCCTACTTGTTGCTCAACAGTATTTTGGCGTAGATAGCACCGAGGTCGGCGAGCTTACCGCCAAAATCGATACGCTGTGGGACGGTGTGGAGTGGAACGAATTTGTCGTGGCAGGCCAGCAGAATATCCTCTTGGACCGGTGGTCGCCGGTGTCCGGGTTCAAGCACGCGCGCCCTATGGGCGGATTCGGCCAGGATTTCATCAGCTACATCCTGGCGTTGGCATCACCGAGGTACTCGCTGCACCCCGATGCTTATGTCGAAGGGCTGGGTATACCGCGGGAACTGCTCGATTCGACCTACACCATGGAATTGGCTGAGAATAATTCGTTTGCGGTTGATGTCGGCGGCGATACCTCCACGACGTTGCCCCGCTACCACGAATTTAACTATACAGCTGATACGACAGTGTATGGTCTACCCATCACCGTAGGCTCCATCGACACCTCATTAATGGAAGCATACGTGCCGTTCTTTGCTTTTGACCCACGGGGCAAACGAGATACATTTACAGATTATTTTGCCAATAATGTGAACCTAGCAAATGCCACACGGCGACGTGACAATGAGCGGGGCTACGGTGGCTTTTCGACAAACATTTGGGGTACAACGGTGATCGGGGTCGACTCGGTAGGGGCCGACTCGGTAGGGGATATACACGCCATTAATCCGGCTATTGCGAGCGCAAGCTACGCCTATGTGCCCCAAAAGGCGCTATCATCGATTCGGGAGCTGTATGAGATGTACGGCTATGCCCTCTTCACGGAATATGGATTTCGCGAATGGATAGCTCCAAAAAGGAATGCCGTGGCGAGTGGGTATGATGCCTTGAACCAGGCTGCTGTTTTAGTAATGATTGAGAATGGACGCAGCGGCTTAATATGGAATCTTTTTGCCAGCCATCCGGATATACAAAAGGTCATTGGAAGTCATTTCAACATTGAATAATTACACTTAATCATCCGTTTACAACATGAAGAAATACATTGTCTTTTCGCTTTTAGTTGCTTTTTCAACGACACTCTTCTCCTGCAAAAACAAAAAGATGGCGGTTAATCCCGGCGCACAGGTGACGATCGACGGCACGCAGGACGGCCTACAACACGTGCAACGCGACTTTGAAGATGCTGCCATGACTGACCGTGGCATCATGGTTACGTTTGATTCGGATGTGTTGTTCCCGCTCAACTCGTCCTACCTGACCGATCAGGCCAAAGACGAAATCGATAAATTGGTCAATCTGCTAGCTGATTACCCGAATGCTTCGTTGATCGTAGATGGCCATACGGATGCTACCGGTACGGAAGAATATAATCAATGGCTGTCGGAGAAAAGGGCGGAGTCGGTGAAAAAGTACCTCGCTGACCATGGCATTCAGGCCAGTCGGATTACCACCAACGGTTACGGACAGGCCAAGCCGGTGGCAGCGAACAATACCAAAGAGGGCCGACAGCAAAACCGCCGAGTGGAAGTGACCATCGCCACCCCGAAGAAGTGAGCTAGGCCTATAGGGTCGTCACTTTGGCCGCTTTAACGGGCTTACCGTAGAAGGTTGCCGCCTTTTCCTCAAAATCTGCCGCATTATCCGTTGTAAAGAAACGGATAGTGCCTCCCTTGGTGCATTGCGCTTCCATATCTTGGTGGCGAAGCAGGTAATCGGCAAGGCTATCAGCCACCAGCTCACCCTGCGAAAGCAAACCGATATGGCTGGGTAGGAAACGCCGTATCAACGGATACAGCAGCGGGTAGTGGGTACATGCCAATACAACGGTATCGATATGCGGAGATCGCTGCAAGAGCCGATTGATTTCCCGTTCAACGAAATAGGCGGTACCAGGTGAGTCCAGTTCGCCATTTTCGACCAATGGCACCCACATTGGACAGGCCTGCTGATGTACGGATATATCCGGGTAGAATTTTTGAATTTCTATGGGATATGACATCGACTTGACCGTACCCGGTGTGGCTAAGATGCCGACATGCCGGGTGTTCGTATGCCGGCCAATCACCTCAGTAGTGGGACGTATAACGCCGAGTACCTTACGGCCCGGCTGCTTGGGCAAATCGTGCTGCTGGATGGTACGGAGGGCCTTTGCCGATGCCGTGTTACATGCCAAAACCACCAGGTGACAATTCATCGCAAAAAGCTCTTCAACACATTCCTTGGTATAGGCGTATACGGTTTCAAACGATCGCGTGCCGTAAGGTACGCGCGCATTGTCGCCCAAATATACATAGTCATACTGAGGCAGTTTGCGGACAATGTCACGGAATACCGTCAGCCCACCATAACCCGAATCGAATATACCTATTGGACCCATTTTTTTATATTAGACACCAGACATTAGACGCTAGACACCAGACATTAGACGCTAGACATTAGGCCATAAGACGCTGGGTACTTGTCTCTTGTCTAGTGTCTCTTGTCTAAGACTACTTCAACAAATATGGCTTTTCTTTATAGGTTTTCCACAAAAATTCACCAAATAATGTGTTTGCCCAAGCAAACCACGAGCGCGTGAATTTCTTGGGGTCATCTTTATGGAAAGACTCGTGCATAAAGCCCGTTTCGCCGTGGGTACGCTTCAATAAATCGATGCATTTTTTTATCTCATTGTCATCGATGGAGGTCAGCCCGCGCATCGTGATACCCATTGGCCAAATCATGTCTCTGCCGATGTGCGGTCCGCCTATCCCTTCAGCGGCCGAACCCTTAAAGAAAAATGGGTTGCCTGCCGATAATACATAAGCGCGCGTGCGCTGGTATATCGGGTCGTCTACTTCAACTGCACCGAGGTAAGGGAGCGAGAGAAGACTGGGGATGTTGGCATCATCCATCATCATATAGCTGCCGAAGCCGTCGACCTCATACGCGTATACGCGTCCATGCATGGGGTGGTCTACAATGCCATACTCCTTTACCGCGTGTTCCACCTCATTGGCAAGCTCAAGCAGTTCGAGCGCCAGCGCCTGTTCATTGGCGATGTTGGCGAGCATTTCGGCCGATTGGCGTAAGCTCACCACGGCGAACAGGTTGGAAGGGATGAGGAATGAGAAGACGGTCGCGTCATCGCTCGGCCTGAAGCTGGAACAGATCAGCCCCACGGGATTGACCGGATAACCGTATCCGTCTACCTGCAACGTGTCGGAGCCACGGGCGGTGGTGCGCTCAAAACGGTAAGGGCCGAGATTTTCTTTCCGTTGCTGTTCTTTAAACGTTTTCAAGATGTTGCGCTGCGCCGTCACCCATTCGCTGCCGAATGGTGCGGTGTCATCGGTTGCCTTCCAGTAGGCATAACCCAAACGAATGGTGTAGCAGAGCGAGTCGATCTCCCATTTACGTTCGTGGATGCCGGGCTTCATATCGGTATGGTCGCTGCCCCATTCACCCACCTTGGTGGGATCGTTATAAAACGCGTTGGCGTAGGGGTCTATATTGATGCATTCGCTTTGCTTATTCACGAGGCCGGCAATGAGCCGCTGCAGTTGGTTGTCTTCCGCCATAAAGGGTAGATAGGGCCATACCTGGGCGCAGCTGTCGCGCAACCACATGGCATCGATATCGCCAGTGATGACATAGGTATACGGCTTTCCGTCCTTATCTTCCGGATATACGGTGGTGTCTAATGTGTTCGGAAAACAATTTCCAAAAAGCCAGCCCAGTTCCTTATCCGCGGCGAATTGCTGGAATTCGCGGATCGCCCGTTCGATGGCTTCACTTGGAAAATGCCGTTCGCTTTGTGCAAGTCGCACGGTGGGGAATTCCTGCAATGCCGAAGCTAGCGAGAATTTGCCAGCCAACAAGCCAGCGCCGAGCAAGGAGGAGTTTTGGATGAATGTTCTTCGTTTCATGAGTAATCTATTTGGTTTGTTACTGTATATAAAACATCTTCTTGTTTTTTCGCGTTGCAATATGCGAAAAAAGTAGCAAACGGTAAGAGGCGGTTCTTGTGGCCCAATTCTTGGTGGCAAATAGTATCTTTGCTGACTGATACACGATGACTAGACATTTAGATTTTCCGAACTTGCGGCTGTTGTTGGTTCTTTTCTCGCTCTTTGCCTTTGCACACCGCGGGGTTTCGCAGGCAACATACCAGCCATATTCCTATCACTTTTACCAAAAGCTAAACGGTACGTTGTACCATACCGATACACGCCTGCACACCGCTGTGAAGCCGATGATTATGCATGAGGTGTTGGTGCCGCGGTACGATTCGCTGATGCAATTGGGTGTGCAGGAGCGGCACTCGTGGGGCGGACGTAAATTATACAATGAACATTTGATTGAAGCGAGTGACGACGATTACACCTTTTATGCCGATTTCCTGCCCGATTTCCAAGTCGGTCGCGATTTCGCCGGCGGCGGACGAACCACTTGGCTCAATACGAGAGGTGCCCAAGCTGGCCTAACCATCCAGGATAAGTTTTCACTTTACGTCAATTTCTTCGAGAACCAGGGTGTGTTTCCCGATTACCTCGATCGGTACATCTTCACGCATACCGTTACCCCCGGCCAGGGGTATGGGAAATCCATGCCAGACAATCCCAGTAAAAAGGATTGGATGTACGGGTCGGCCGTGCTGTCCTACACGGTGAATGATTACCTGAACGTTACATTGGCCTATGACAAAAACTTCATCGGTGACGGCTATCGGTCGGTATTGCTGTCGGATGTGTCTTCTAATTACACGGGCCTGAAACTGACGGGCAAAATAGGCAACGTGCAATACATGAGCATGTGGGCGTATATGCTAGACCCGATGCATCCACGTTCGCTCGACTCCGTAAGCCGCGCGGGCGACAATTGGAAGTGGGGGGCATTTCAATACCTCGATTGGAACGTAACCAACCGGTTCTCCATAGGGCTTTTCCAATCGGTGGTATGGGGCGCTCGGAATGCCGCCGGAAGGCGTGGTTTCGATTTCAATTACCTCAATCCGATCATTTTCATGCGGCCCGTGGAATTAACCAATACCTCGTCGCCCGATAAGATGCACCTCGGACTGAACACCAAATACAAAGCCCTGCGAAACCTGACGGTCTATGGTCAGTTCCTTTTGGGCGAGTTTACCGCAAAGGAGTTCTTCTCGGGCAACGGCCATGTGAACAACAAATGGGCCGCGCAATTCGGTTTCCGTGGCTTCGACGCATTCGGTATCAAAGACTTGAATTTCCTTGCTGAATATAACACGGCGCGACCGTATACCTATAGTCATTTCGATCCGGTAAGCAACTATAGTAACTACGGTCAGCCACTGGCTCACCCATGGGGGGCCAACTTCCGCGAACTGGTAGGCGTGCTGAACTACTCGTACAAACGGTTCGACTTTTCGTTCCAAGGTACCTGGGGGCAGTTCGGCACAGATGCCGATTCGACCACCAACTGGGGTGGTGATATCTTCAAATCGTATGCTAGCCACCAGCAGGTGTATGATAACCGCATCGCCCAAGGGGTACGCAACAACCTGTTATATGCAGACGGACGGATATCGTACTTATTCAACCCTAAATATAACTTGCGGATAGAAGCGGGCGCGGTATACCGGAGGCATGGCGTTCCTGAGCAGGGTAGGCACCACCAAACCGGCATGCTTACACTCGGGTTACGTTCGTCCTTCCGCAATTTGTATTACGATTTTTAAGTTATCTCCACTTTTTTTTGGATATTGTGCCACTATGAGCAGGATCATCATCATCAATGGCCCCAACCTGAATTTGTTGGGTGTGCGTGAAAAAGGGATTTATGGCGAGCAGCGATTCGAGGACTATTTCGAAACGTTGAAATTGCAATACCCCGGGGTGGAGCTCTCCTATTTCCAGAGTAACAACGAGGGGGAGCTTATTGATAAAATCCACGAAGTGGGTTTTTCGGCCTATGGGATAGTCCTCAATGCTGGGGCCTATACGCACACGTCGCTGGCCCTTGGCGATGCCATCGCAGCCGTGACCACACCGGTGGTGGAGGTCCATATTTCGAATGTGTACGCCCGGGAGCCATATCGCCACCATTCGTACCTGGCCAAAAACTGCAAAGGGGTTATCTGTGGTTTTGGTCTTGATGGTTACCGCTTGGCTGTAGCGAGTTTATTGCCAGAATAAGCATGGCCAGGCTGGCGCAGCCGGCCATCACCGCCGCCATGGGTATCGAAGTACCGTTGTGGAAATAGCTTACCATCCCTGAAGACACCGCCCCGCAAGCCATCTGCAAACTGCCCAAAAGGGCAGAAGCACTGCCCGCTAGTTTGCTGAAGGGCCCTAGTGCCAAGGCCGAGGTGTTGGGGAAAACAAAGCCCTGTGAGCCTAAGAACAGAAAAATCAACGCGACGATCACAACAAGATTGATATAGCCTGTGAGGCAGAGGCCGACGAGCACAAGCCCGATAGAAGACTGCACCATCAAGGCAATTTTGGCAATCTGCTCACTACTGTATTTAGTGAGCAGGTACCTGTTCAGTTGGCTCGCCGTGATCAGCGCTGATGCAATCAGTGCGAATACGATGCCATATTGACTTTCATCCAATCCATACAGCGTAATCATCACATAGGGAGATCCCGCTAAATAGGCATATAAACCCGAAGAAGCCAAACCGCCAGCAAATGCATAAGTGATGAACTGCCGGTTCCTGAAAACTTCCCAATACGACCGGGTAATGGGCCGGGGCAGCAACGACATTTCGGGATTGGGGGCTTTGCTTTCCGGAAGGAAGAAGATAACCGCCGCCAAGATACCTGTGGTAATCAACGCCAGTACGACGAATATGCCATGCCAGTCCCAATGGGCCATGACGAAACTACCCACCGTGGGGGCTAATATGGGGGAGATGCCGATAACCAGCATCAACATGGAAAAAACTTTGGCACTTTCCGTAGGCCCGAAGAAGTCGCGCACCATGGCACGCGAGGCAACCATGCCGCCGCAGCTACCCAATGCCTGCACAAACCGGTATGCGATGAGATTGTCGGCTGAATTGGTCAGTGCGCAGCTAATGGATGCGGCGATGTAAATGACCAGTCCGACGATAAGCGGTACCTTGCGGCCGAAGCGGTCGAGCAGTGGACCGTAAACGATCTGGCCGGAAGCGATACCAACGAAAAACGAGGTAAGTGACAGTTGGATATGTGCTACCGTCGTATCCAGGCTTGCAGCTATGGCATCAAAGCCCGGCAGGTACATGTCGATGGAAAATGGCCCGATGGCCGAGAGCAGCCCGAGCGTGATGAAGATGAAAAACCGATTCGTGCGCGCGGATGTCATGAAAGTGACAAAAATAGGGCTTTATTTCGGTATTTTCCTACCTTTATGCCCAACGACCAATGAACATGGCACCTTTACATAAAAAAGATTACGGTTATCTCATGGTATTGTTGTGGGCGGCGGCACTCGTTTCTATATGGGGCTGCGGCGGTCCAAATAACGGGGTGGCGCTTAATGAGGGCTCCTATAGCGCGCTTTATGATTCCCTGAGCGTTGAAGTGACGTATATGGATTCGTTGATGGAGGCCGACAACCTGTTGGCGCTGGAAAACCGACTCCAGCAATTAACGGAAAGCGAGGAATTGTGGCTTCGCCACATGGATGCTCCCGAGTACGCTTGGATGTCTTTCTGGATGGCGATTTTCCACACACGTTTGGGCGACCTGCACGAGGCGAAGCACTACAGTGAGCGGGCTGTGGCCCGGTTGGACAGCCTACGGATGACGCCTTATAATTTGACGTTTACCACTACGGTGCTGAACAATGCGGCAGGTATTGAGGCGGAAATGGGGAACTACAGTCGGTCTATTGAACTGTTGTTCCGCGCCATGGAGTATTATAAAGGTGATACCATCAATGAGGATATTATTGATTTGTACAATAATATCGGGCATAATTATAATGTCATTGGTGAACATGACTTGGCCGCCCAGTACTTTGAGCGGCAACGTGCGCTGACCTGGCAACTTGGGGTAGAAAATGGATATGGCCGCTATCATCGCAACATGGGCGAGCTATATTACAATACGGGCCGATACGAAGCGGGCGTGGATCATATGAAGCAAGCGGCGGATTATTTCCGTCGGTTTGAACAGTCGGACGAGGAACTTTACGTCAATACCATGCTTGCCCAGCATTATATCGCGCTGGATCGGTTGGATGAGGCGGAAAAACGGCTTCAGGGAAACCTACAGCAGGCTGAGCGCCTACAGCTTTGGGAAACTTATGTGGAGGCGGCTATCAGTCTTTTTGAGCTTCACCTGGCAAGGGGGAATGAAGCAGCGGCATTTGCATCGATTGAGCAAGGCTTGTCGCGGATCCACCTGAACAATACGGCGCGGATGCAGCTGAAGATCTATGACCGACTGATTCGGTATTACGAGGAAAAAGGTGTCTTCCAAAAGGCCTTCAATTACTTGACCGAACGCAATTCGATTCAGGATAGTGCATTCAACGCGGAAAAGGGCGACTTTATGCGAGAAATGACTGTAAAGTATGAAACGGACCGCAAGAACGATCAAATTAGTCAGTTGGAGCTCGAAAACCAACGAGAACGGCGGGTCAAGACGGCCTATTTGGCCGGGTTGGTGCTACTCGTATTAATCGTCTTGCTGGTCATTGTTTTGCTACGGCGGATTTCAACGCAGAAGAAAGCACTGGAAGAAGTAAATGCGACCAAGGATCGGTTGTTTTCAATCATTGCTCACGACCTCCGCAGCCCGATGATTGCACTGCAGGGAATGGGCAATCTCATCGGCCATTATTTAAAGAACGGCAATCGCGAAAAGCTGTTGCAAATGGGCAATAAGACTGGCGAGACACTTGCCCGTATCAACCATTTGCTCGATAATTTGTTGAATTGGGCAGTGACCAACAGCAACCGGATAACCTATAATCCCATGGAGCAGAGGGTGTCAAAATTGGTGGAAGAGGCTTTGGCGGTTCACAAAGCGGCTGCCGAAGCGAAGGATATCTGCTTAACGGTCGACGTGGACGCTGTAAGCGTATGGGTTGACATGAATATGGCGGCAACGGTGTTGCGCAACTTGATTTCCAATGCCATCAAGTATGCTCCCGAAGGAAGTGCCGTGACGATAGGTGGTGCGTTTGACCCCGATTATTATGTGGTGCGAATTCAGGACGAAGGCGGTGGGATACCCCAGGAAGTAATTGACGCCCTTCAACAACCAGCGGGTGCGCTGGTGTCCGGTGGAAGCCGGCAGGGATTTGGGTTGGGACTGCGATTGGCCATGTATTTCGCGAAGAAGAACTATGGTCAACTCATGATAAGGAATGAAATGAAAGGAGCAGTCGCGGAAATCTACTTGCCGCTGGCTGTTCACAACTAGCGGATGTTTGAACGGAAAGACATTAAACGGCTATGAAGCAAGCTAAAGAACGCGCACTGCCCGGTAGCTTAGGGTTAGGGGTGTTGATCGTGCTCTTGGTCACCGGTTGTTTTTCGGGTGCTAACAAACGCGGGCTTGGTGCTTCGGCCGATACCACGCTCGAATATGGGGCTTCGATGGCCTTGCTTAGGGAAGAAATCCAAACCTTGGACTCGTTGTATGAAGCAGGAAGCATGGTGTCGATGGAAAACGGTATCCAACGACTGCTGCAACGCGAACAGGAGTGGGCAGGAGGGCTGGGGGCCGACGAACATGTATGGTTATATGAATCGATTGGTGAGTTCCATTATCGCCTTGGGAACCTGACCGAAGCGCAGCATTACAATGCAGTGGCGATTTCGCGGCTGGATTCCGTTAAAGATAGTGATTTAAAGATAAAGGTGTGGAACAACCGCGCGCTTATCGAGAGCGATTTGGGTAACTATGAAACCGCGCTCGAATATCTATTTGAATCGATGTATAGTTACGGAAGCGATACCGTGAATCACGCGTTTATCGATTTATATAATAATATTGGGACCGTATACGGGGCCAGCGGAGAGTATGAACTCGCCATCCATTATTTCGATAAGCATTTTAAACTGGCAAATACGCTTGGATTAGAAGAGGAGTTCGGGTATTACCATGGCAATGTGGGGCACGTGTATTACATCATGGGTCAGATCGAGCGGAGCGTATCCCATTTGAAGGAATCGAAGGCTACTTTTGCCAAACACGGCCAATTCAAAGAAGAATTGCACATCAATACCTTATTGGCTTCCAATTATATAGCATTAGGGAGTTTGGATGATGCCGGGCGTTTGCTCCAAGGAAACCTTGAAACGGCGGAAAGCAGGCAACTGTGGGAGATTTATATGGAGACGGCCATCAGCCTGTTTGAATTCTATATTGCCAAAGGCGACGAGCCGGCCGCTTTTGCAGCGATGAGACGCGGGTTGGCAAAAGTACACGTCACCAACACCACCCGTTTGCAGCTGAAAATGTACGACAGGATGGTCGATTATTACAGAGATGTAGGCGACTTTGCGAATGCATTCGCTTGTCTACGGCGTAGAATCAATGTCCAGGACAGCCTGCTCGAAGTCTCTCAAACGGAGCTGATGCGTGAATTTTCGGTGAAATACGAAGCCGATCGCAAGAGCGACCAGATCGCGCGCCTGAACACGATGAATGCAGCGGAGAGACGTGCCAAGGCGGCTTACTTTATCGGTTTGATGTGCGTGATTGGCGTGTTGCTGGTCATTTTCTTCTTGCTGCGGCGAATTTCAATGCAAAAACGTACCCTAGAGGAAGCAAACCGGACAAAGGATCGGCTGTTTTCCATCATTGCGCACGACCTTCGCAGCCCGATGATTGCACTTCGAGGCATGGGCGATCTACTAAACCATTACATCGATAAGGAAAACGAACAAAAGCTATCGGAACTCAGTGAAAAAACGCAGAAAACACTTACGCATATCAATCACCTGCTGGATAACCTACTCAACTGGGCCGTTGCCAACAGTGACCGGATAGGCTATCGCCCGGTTGAACAAGAGGTCCGGTCGCTGGTGGAGGAGCCATTGTCCGTACACAGGGCCGGTGCAGATGCCAAGTCGCTACGATTGGAGACCAAGCTCAGTCCGGCACACGTTTTCGTTGACCTGAATATGGCAGCTTCCGTCTTACGGAACGTCGTTTCGAACGCGGTTAAGTATTCGCCTGACGGTGGCAAGGTGATCGTGGTTGGTTCGTGCGTGGATGACTTTTACGTTGTCCGTATTGGTGATGAAGGCCCAGGAATCCCCGAGGAGATTATCCGACGGCTTCAGCAACACGGGGGAACGTCGGTTGTCGGCGGCGGCAACGAAGGTATCGGGTTGGGGTTGCAACTGGCCATGCATTTTGCCACAGCGAATCGTGGAAAAGTGGTCGTCAGCAATCGGAAAAAAGGTGCATTAGTGGAAATTTGGTTACCTTTGAAGCAACTAACGGCGCTTACAAGATGAATGTATTCATAGTCGAAGACGAAGACCTATATGCCGACCAATTGGTGATGTTGGTTGAGCGTGCCGGCCATACCGTTTGCGGGATAGCGACCAACGCGGAAGAAGCCCTGCGGTTATTCGAAAAAAGCGATGCGGATATGGCACTCATCGATATCAATCTTGCGGGCGAAATGGATGGCTTGGAACTGGGAAAATGGTTGAAGCGGTTTAAGGACGATATACTCATTATCTTTATCACTGCCCACTACGCAGATGTTGAATACTTCGAAAGGGCCAAACAGCTTTCGGCTTACGCATTTTTGAAAAAGCCTATTGACGTGACGGATTTGTTGCGTACCATCGAACTGGCATTCCAGTACAACACCACGCAGGCCGACATCGGCACCCGGGGTCATATGCACGACCATCACACCTTGCTGGTGAAAATTAAAGCAAAGTATATCAAGATTGACCAAAACGACATTACCCATATCGCTGCCGAGGACAAGTACTGCTCCATCCACCTCAAAGACGGAACGGTGTACCTGGAACGGATTTCACTCAACGAGTTGAACAAAAAGCTGTCCCCGCGACTATTTGCCCGAACCCACCGGAGCTACATTGTTAACCTAAACAATGTACAGGAAACCGATACGGCCGAATTTACCATCAAAGTCAGCGGCCACCGTATCCCGCTTGGAGATACCTACAAAGCATATTTTTTGAAGAAGTTCGGAGCCTAGCGGTGAGAATTTTACCGGTTCGCGCCGTTATTCATCCCGTTCACGACATTTTTCCCCACCCATTTTATTTTTTCATTTCATTTGTTGCCTATAAGGAAACTGATAGCCAGTTTCCGAGCCGTATCTACCATTATGGGCGTTATGAAAAAAGAAAATTTACCGCATCATTTGGATTATTTTTCGTTGTTGCCTAGGGAAATGAAGTGGATTGCCGGGTTTATCGGCTTGTTGCTGTTGATTAGTGGAAATGTGTTGGGGCAGCCTTTTCCATACCCATACCCTATGGTAAACTTTACAAATACGATTGAGCCCATAACGAGGGTGTCAGTCGGCAGCATAGATAATAGAACAGATGGGCATACCTACGGTGTTCCGGGGCTGGAGGATTTTACACATTTATCTACAAACGTCCAACCAGGAGAAACAATCAGTATTGACCTGGAAGGTAATACCGACGGGGAATGGACGAATTATTTTACCGTCTTCATCGACTGGAACCAAAATGGCCACCTCGATAATTTAGGTGAAATCTATGAAATCGGGTCTATCAGGAATTCAACCGGCAACGATAACAAACGAGCTACAGGAGACATTTTGGTGCCGCTAGGAGCACTGGAAGGCTATACCCGTATGCGGGTCATAAAAAACTACAACAGTTCTCCAAGCGACCCAGGAGGTACATATAGTTACGGACAAGCCGAGGATTATACACTTGTCGTGGGTGCGCCTTCAGCTTGCCAGCGCCCCAATGGCTTTTCCGTCGTGGATATCAGCCCATCTTCCGTTAATCTTTCATGGGTAGGCGACGGTGGTACTTTTGAAATCAAGTGGGGAGCTGCCGGTTTTGATGTCGATAATGAAGGCTTACTGGTGACGGATATTACGGCGACAACTCAACGAATATCCGGATTGACGGCCGGTACTAGTTACCATGCTTACGTTCGTCGCAATTGCGATACGGAAGGATATAGCGATTGGGTTGGGCCTGTTGTGTGTTTGCCGGGCTATTATTATACCGCCGGTGACATTCCAACCCGGTATAATTATAGCCCCGGTGTTGGAAGCGATTTCTGTGCCCCCGAACCTACGCTGACCATCGAAGTGCCCATAGGCTATCAACTCTCGGGGCTTACTGTCAAATACGACATGATAGCCCGAAACAGCGCCTGGAAAAGCGAGCAAGCATCGATACTCTACTCGACAACATTGGGTGTAGGCGAAGAAAGCGTGACGTTTGGCACCGATGAGTCGGCAGGGATGCAAAGTTATAGCCGTTCGGTCAGCTTTGCCGATGGGGCTACCGGTGACGTTACGTTTGCACTCCGGACTTGGCGGACCTGGGACGGAGGGGAAGGTAGCGGCCCATGCAATACCTATTACAATTATGTTCCCAGCGGCTCGTGGCAGTTGATTCCCGAATTCGAGCCATTGCCGTCTTGTTTGTTTACTTCCGGTTTGGTGGTTGGTAGCATTTCGCGATACGGGGCGACGGTTTCCTGGGAAGCCGCTGGCCTATCGACGGAAGCGTACGAATATTACTACGCCACGACAAACACCCCGCCGGATGCCGCAACACGACCAAGTGGCGAAGCCAAAAACACTTTCGTGGATCTGTCTGATCTTGATATGGGCACCACGTATTACGTCTGGGTGCGTGCCAACTGCGGCGATGGCGACTACAGCAACTGGGTGGGTACGTCGTTTACCACATCAGCACCTTGGTCAGAGCGGTTCGATACGGCATATTATTACGCATTGCCCGCAGGATGGCGGTCGCCCAGCGAGGATTGGACCGTTGACCGAAGAGAATCACTGCTTGATGCAGAAAGCTATTTTGTCAACACCTATTTCTCTAACGGGGAATCGAGGTTTATGATCACGAATACCATCGGGCCGGTAGAAACGGGGGATGTATTCACGTTTATCTATCGAAATGCGTATTATAATTTACCCTACGCGGCTGCCCCGGCTGGTTCGTTCGAGGTTACCGTTGCCGTATCGACGGATGGGGGGGAGACATTCCACGAAGAAGACCGCATTATAACCGACGGTGCGCGCGGTTGGCAGCCGTTCATGCTCAACATGAATGCCTATGCCGGAGAGGCGGTTCAACTCCGTATCGGCGTGGAAGCAATTGGCGAGATCTACTCGTATTATTTTGGACTCGACAATTTTTATGTTGGTCCGCCCCAATGCCCGCAACCATTGAATCCATCGGTTTCGGCGGTTACCCCAACCAGTGCCGTGATTTCATGGAGCGAACCCCTCAACATACCGGAAGGGGGATATCAATACTATTACGCGGACAGCGCTACGCCGCCAACGGCCGCAACCGATGTTTCCGGAACGGCCGTATCCACTTCGGCCAGCCTATCCGATTTATCGCCCGGCGAACGGTACTACTTTTGGGTACGCGCAGTATGCGGCGAAGGCATATACGGTGCGTGGAGCATTGCCGGTACATTTGGCACCGAATTGGAACTGTCCAGCCCGTGGGCTGAAGACTTCGATGCATCGACCGCAGCCCCGCCGGGTTGGGAGACGGCCCATTGGCAGGTGAATGCCGGAAGCGACATCCTCAATTCGGAAGGGAATATCGTGTATTCATCGTTGTCGAACAGCGCGGGTAACTGGAATAAAACACTCACAACGCCCAATATCCGTGTGGAAGCGGGGGATGTGCTCTCCTTCCTGTACGCAACCAAGGATAATTTCTCCAGTGGAAATCCAGCCGAAGGCCGCTTCACCGTCAGTATTTCCGAAGACTATGGCGCGCATTATACGGATGTCGAAACGGTTACGCTCAATAGCACAGTTACTTGGCGGATGTTCAGCTATGCGCTGGATGATTATGAAGGAAAGCGCGTTAAGGTACGCATCGTTGCCGAGTATAGGTCTTGGAGTTACCAAGTCGGGTTTGACCAATTCCGTATGGGCCCGCTGGCGGAGTGCCCCATACTGAACACCGTATCGGCTACAACCGTGGGGTATACGGGCGCGATGGTGGAGTGGGAGGATACGGGTACCGACTACGAATACTACCTTGTGGATAGCAATACGCCCCCCAATGTGTACACTGGTAGCTATGAACGCACGTCGGATACACAGGTGCACTTTGATGATTTAGAAGAAAGTAAAACCTATTATTTCTGGATCCGGGCATATTGCGATGACGATAGCCACGGCGAATGGGGACCGTTGGCGATGTTTACCACACCAACGCGGGTAAGCACACCGTGGACTGAAGACTTCCCGACCGAGGGTGCGCCGCAAGGATGGGAGATAACCGGATGGCAGGTTGGAATGAATCCATATTTTTCCGAACTAGACGGAAATGCGATATATAAAGAACTGTATTACAATTTCGATGTTGGCCAACGCACGTTTACCACGTTACATGTGGGAGAGGTGCAGCCTGACGACCAATTGTCTTTCCGTTATCAACTGACTACATACATCAACACACCCCCCGAAGCCGGATCGGGGAATTTTACCGTCGCCATTGCTACCGATATCGGAGGCCCTTACACCGATATTGAAACAGTTGAAAATAATGGAATCGGTGGCTGGCAGGAATTCTCCTATCCATTGGATGATTATGTGGGCGAGACCATCCAGGTGCGCATTGTCGCAACGTGGTCCGTTGGCACTTACCTCATCGCTTTCGACGATTTCTCGGTGGGTTCGGGGACCGACTGCGCCACCCTAACTGGATTGGTAGCGTCGGATATCACGGCGAATAGCGCAACGTTGGCTTGGAACGAACCTGCTGTCGTGCCAGCGGGATATGATTATTACCTGGCTACCGACGAAACAATACCCGATGCCGCCGCCGAACCATCGGGGAGCATTTCACTGCCCGAGGTGGAATTGACCGACCTGGCTCCTGGGCAAACGTATTATTGGTGGGTGCGGGCCGTCTGTGCAGAAGATGCGCCGGGCGCTTGGAGTGCGCAGCAATCGTTCACCACGGTGCAGGTTACACCGACGCCATGGCTGGAAGGGTTTTCATCCGCGGCCACACCGGCGGATTGGGAAATCAATGGATGGTACATCGGCAATCACGATGACATCGACGGAGGTGCAGGGTACCTGCTTTATTATAACTTGTATTCCAGTGACCCCAGTGCCCAGTTCACGACATCGGACGTGGGCATTATCCAAACAGGGGATGAATTGTCGTTCCGGTTTAAACTGGTAAATTATTACACATCCGAAAGTGCGCCCGGATTGGAAACAGGCGAATTTACAGTAAAAATATCGACGGATTTCGGCGAACACTATGAAACGTTGGAGACGGTACCGAACGACGGTACAACAGGATGGCGATACCTACGGTTGGATTTGTCCGATTATGTCGGGGAGGCCATACGTATCCAGGTAGATGCCGCACAGGAAGGTGAAGCGGACTACTACCTGGCCTTTGACGATTTCTATGTCGGGCCACCGCCTTCTTGCCCGCCTGTTGTCGGTATAGCCATCTCCGAACAGACGACCATATCCGCCAGGATTTCGTGGGATGAACCGGACGATATCCCGGCCAATGGTTATAGCTATTACATATCCACATCGAGCACAGCGCCGACGGAAAGCACGGTTGGCCACGGTACCGAACAGCCGGTTGTGGTGTTAGTAGATTTGATCCCGGCAACAACGTACTACGTTTGGGTGCGGGCGGAGTGTGCAGATGACGATTCAGGCAGTTGGGGCGCATCCGCTTCCTTTACCACTGGCCGGATATATTATGTACGGGAAGGGGCATCGGGTACCGGTGATTCTTGGGCCGATGCATCTGGCGTTTTGCAAGAAGTGATCGATGTCGCCAGCCCCGGAAGCGAGGTCTGGGTGGCCGCCGGCACCTATCGCCCGGAAACAGATACGGGGATGCCGCCCAGGGGTTTTGAATTGAAAAGTGGTGTAGGCGTTTATGGTGGTTTCCCTGCCGATGGCGGGGATTGGACCCAGCGTGACTGGCGGGAAAACCAGACGGTCCTCAAAAGGCACCTCACGGAAGAACTCCCCATAGTCAGCAGTTATGGTGTTGATATTACGGCCGTACTCGATGGATTTATCATCACGGAAGGAAATGCGTCCCGGGGGGGAGGTGTTCGCAACTCAAATGCCTCGCCAACCTTCAGCAATCTGCAAATCCGAGGTAATCATGCAACTTGGGGCGGCGGCGTATATAATAGCGACGGAAGTGCTCCCCGGTTTATCAACGTCGCGATTACCCACAATGAAAGTAGCTATGCGGGGGCAGGAATGAGCAATATGGACACCGACAACCCCATAATCCTTACCAATGTCGTACTCAGTAACAATAAAACCGGCAATGGCTATAACGGTGGCGCCATGGAAAATACAGACGCTTCTCTGATATTAACCAATGTCACGATTGCCGGTAATACTTCGGAAAACAGCGCGGTCTACAATGACAATTCTTCAGTAATTGTGAGAAATACCATTGCGTGGGGCAATAGCAACGGGAATGCTCCTATTAACGGCATCCGTCAGGGCGGAGCCGGAAATGTGGTGACCGTTGATTACAGTCTCGTGGAAGGCCTGACTACCGCCGGAACTAGGGGTAACATTGAAGGGGATACCAATCCCGGTTTCCTCAGCGCAGGAGCCGGAGATTACAGACTTCAGGAATCCAGCCCGGTCATCGATGCTGGTAATGACGGTTATTTTGCACCCGATGCCGAGCCGGACTTGTCGGACATCGACGTCGATGTGGCAGGTAATCCACGGTTTTACGAAGGCAGCACCATAGATTTAGGTGCTTACGAATACAACGAAAATCAACCACCCTTGCCTATCACTATCCGTTACGTCAAAACGGTTACAAATGGCGGTGCGCCGGGAAATAATGGCTTGGATTGGGAAACGGCTTCCAGCAACCTTCAAGCAATGATTGATGCATCTATGGAGGGAGATGAAGTCTGGGTAGCGGCTGGAGATTATCATGCGGTTTACTATGATAGGCCACATATCACGTTTGTGCTGAAAGAAGGCGTAGCCGTGTATGGCGGATTTCCAGCCAATGGTGGTGATGAGAATCAGCGCGATTGGAAGGCGAACGAAACTGCCCTCATCGGGTATGGCGGGGGCGGGTATCCGGTCATATCCAACGATAACCTCACTGCCCGGACGATACTGGATGGTTTTATTATCCAGGGAGGCGACACAGATCGGGGCGGCGGAATTTATAATTGGAACGCATCACCCACGCTTAGGAATTTGTGGATTAAGGATAACTTGGCTACCTGGGGTGGCGGAATCTACAACACGGACGCATCCTCGCCTGAAATTACGGATGTGGAAATCAGCGATAATACCGTTGAATATTCGGGTGGTGGAATGCTCAATGGTGAAGGTTCCAGCCCGATACTTACCCGGGTCGTTATCCGGGATAATACCGTGACCAGCCCGCCGATGTATGGAGGAGCGGCGGGTGGCGGCGCAATTTTCCATGCCGGCGACGGGACACTGAAACTGACCGAGGTAACTGTCACCAACAACACATCGAATAGCGACGGCGGAGGAATTTATTTGGCCGACGAATCGCCAGCGTTGTACCTGGAAAATTGCCATATCTTGGGAAATACCGCTCAGCGAGACGGAGGCGGGCTTTATTTGCACCAAGCCAGCACAGCCGCAACCCTAGTCAATACGGTTATCGGGGATAACCAAGCACTGCGAGGCGGCGGTATCTACAATGACGGCAACTTGATTCTCCTTAATGCGACGCTAGGCGCCAACAAAGCGACCAATGGCGGTGGCTTGTACCACGCGCGCGAAGCGGCAGCGGCGGAAATTGGAAATAGCATTGTTAGCGGTAATTACAAAGCTGATGGGGTAACCGCAGACAATGTGTATAACCCTGGAGCAGGGGAATCTACGCGCAAATACACGAACAGTTTGATCACCGGGAGCGGCGGTAGCGGGTCGGGGACATGGAACGAAACCTATGGTGCCGACGGTGGTGGCAACGTGGAAGGGGATGCAGACTTTGTGAGTACGGACAGGACATCCGTAGATTACCTCTGGCTCAGCGCTTGCAGCCCGGCGCTTGATAGCGGAAGCGACGAGCTTTACGAAAATGGTGACCATAATTTAGCGCTCGATTCGGATGCAGCAGGTAACCCGCGATTGTATGGCGGTAGCATTGATATGGGCGCATTCGAACGACAGCTACCACCGAGCAATACAGTGGCTGTTCCTACTGCCGGCACATATGGAATCGGACAGACACTCACCTTTGAAGTGACTTTTAGTGCACCGGCTTCCGTAACCGGAACACCGTATATCCCACTCATCGTGGGCGGGCAAAACCGAAAAGCTAGCTTTGGATCCGGTTCGGAGTCCAACACACTGACATTCCAGTATCAGGTAGCGGAAGGGGATGAAGACACCGAAGGCATCGAAATGGGAGCTGATATCGTATTAGATGGCGGGGAAATACGGTACACTGACAGCGGAGAAGAAGCCGACCTCTCGCTTTGCGGCGACGCGGAAGAAGGAACACGGATAGATGGAATCAAACCGGAATTGAACGGGATTTCCATCGCTTCCAACAATACGATGGACGATGCTTTGGCCAAGCCCGGCGACGAAATCACGTTGACGTTCAGCGCCGACGAAGCTGTCGGTTTGCCCACGGTCTCCATTGCAGGAAATACGGCGACAGTCAGCGCGCTGGATGATGATGACGAGGTACCCAACAGTTGGCAAGCGACTTATACCATGACCGCCGATGATGAAGAAGGGGCCATTGCTTTTACCATCAAATTTGAAGATAAGGCGGGTAACGGGGGCGAAATTGTTGCGGCGGCAACGGATGAAAGCACGGTAACCTTTGATAAAACCCCACCCCAAACACCGTCGTTGCTGGTTATTGAACGCGGGGACGGAAAGCTGGTCCTTAGCTGGGATGCCAATACGGAACCAGACTTTGCGCTATACCGGCTTTACATGGGTACGACTGCAGATGACTTAAGCGAAACCGTAGCGATCACAGATATAGCCACCACCAGCTACGCGCATGACGATTTAGATAACGGCACGGAATATCATTACCGCATCGCGGCGGTCGATCAAGCGGGAAATGAAAGCGAATGGAGTGACATTTTAAGTGAAATACCGATGGCGTCCCAGACCATTTCCTTCGACGTGTTGGACGATAAGGTTTATGGTGATGAGCCTTTCGCATTATCAGCTACCGCCACATCCGGGCTAGCGGTGCAGTTTGAAAGTAGTGATAATAGGGTTGCATCGATTGGTGACGACGGTGTGACCGTAACTATTCGAAGCGCAGGAACGGTTACCATCACGGCTAATCAGCCCGGGAATACAGCGTTTGAACCGGCGACAGCGGTACCACAAGAACTGGTGATTGCAAAAGCCACACCGGTAATCACCTGGGCCAGCCCTGCGGCCATCACCCATGGCACGGCCTTAGACGATACGCAACTGAACGCGGAAGCTGACGTTGATGGGCAATTGATCTATACCCCTGTGGCGGGCACGGTGCTGGAAGCTGGCACCGGCCACTCGCTTACAGTGACGTTCACACCCGAAGATACAGACAACTACGAATCGGTCGCTGCCGAAGCGACGATTGACGTACTTAAGGCCACGCCGTTGATCACGTGGCCCGACCCCGCCGCCATCACCTACGGCACGGCCCTGGGCG
>NZ_DATMFT010000030.1:0-16724 GCF_035556095.1 Parapedobacter sp.
AAACGACTAACGCCCGGCTCGGCATCGGCACAGGCGGCGGCACGCTGCTGAGCGTATTGGCCCAGCTGGGTATGCACGACATCATCCGGACCGCCGTGCTGGCCGCCATCGGCGCGGCGGTGAGTTTCCTCGTCACGTGGGCGCTGCAGCGATGGGGTAGGGGCCGGTAATTAAGTGGGCTGCCTTCATGTTTTTGGAGGCGGCCTCCTTACTGCCAACGAAAATCGACTACATCATTACCTCTCATATTTCATAGTGTATCCCATACACAATAAAGCCGTATATGAGAAGTTTCGGTTTGATTTCATCTATCTGTTTATCAGCTTATTGAATTGATTGTATTGGCTGATGTGAGAAAATTTTATGGGGATGATGTAGCAATGTGTAAGCTGTTTATTTGCTGACGCTACCTATACATCACAAATTTGTAAAACAATACGGCCCAAAGAGCTGTATGGTAAAGACGGGCCAATTAATCCGCACGGCGTGCGGAACAGGTGCAAATAAATAATTAATAAACCAACTAATTAATGACAACATGAGGAATTTATTTACATGCTTCTTACTGCTGTGCATGGTGGTTCCTGCTTTTGCCTTGGCGCAGCACAGGGTAAGCGGCCGAGTGACCGATGTGTTGACCTCAGGCGGAGTGCCGGGGGTCACGGTAATCGTTAAAGGCACGACTACGGCCACGCAGACCGATGCGGCAGGAAACTATACCATTGAAGCGAATGCATCAGATACCTTGGTCTTCCGCTCCGTGGGTTACGCCCTGCAGGAAGTGCCCATTGCTAATCAAACAACCATAGACGTGGTGCTGGAAGACGAAGGCACGGAACTGGACGAAGTGGTCGTGATCGGATATGGTACCCAGCGCCAGCGGAACCTGACCACAGCAGTGACTACCGTTAGGGCAGACGATATCGCCAAAACACCCAACGCCCAAGCCATGCAGTCGTTGCAGGGTCGCGTAGCCGGTGTGCAGATTGTGAGCAACGGCGCTCCGGGCGCATCACCCACCGTCCGCCTACGGGGTATCGGCTCCTTCGAGGGAAGTTCCGCCCCG
This sequence comes from Parapedobacter sp., assembly GCF_035556095.1. Taxonomy (GTDB): domain Bacteria; phylum Bacteroidota; class Bacteroidia; order Sphingobacteriales; family Sphingobacteriaceae; genus Parapedobacter. The sequence goes on from NZ_DATMFT010000030.1 coordinate 1,067, forward strand.
CTTTATGTGGTCGATGGGATGTTTTTCGACAACATTGATTTCCTGAACCCGAATGACATCGAGACGATTTCCGTATTGAAAGATGCTTCGGCCTCGGCAATCTATGGTGTGCGTGCGGGAAATGGTGTAGTACTGATCGAAACGAAATCCGGCGCGTATAACAAACCGGGCGAAATCGTTTATGACGGGTACTACGGAATCCAAAACCCCCAAAACGTGTTGAAGATGGCAAACACCCAGCAATTCGTCCAGTACATCCGGGAGGCGGGCGTTGCCGACACCAACTTCATCAACAATGCGATGCAGCGTTATGGCCGCAGCCGGGTAGACCCCAACATCCCCGATGTGAATACCGATTGGTACCACGAGATCATGAGCCCCGCGCCGATTCAGAACCACAATCTTTCCTTCAACGGCGGGGGCGAAAGCACGCGCTATTCGATCGGCGGCAGCTACTTCAATCAATCGGGATTGCTCAATGAGCAACGCAACGATTATACACGGATGAACTTCCGCGTGAAAGTGGATAGTAAGGTAAAAGATTGGCTGAATGTGGGCGGGAATTTCAATGTGAGTACGGCCCGCCAATACACCGGTGAAAACACGGCGTGGTTCAGGGCCTACTTCTCCGTACCCATCCTACCCGTATATGACGAAAACAATACGGCTGCGGAACCGCTGAAATTGGCGAATGCCCAGCACATCGGTTATCGGGGCGGCCAAAATCCGTTTTTCCCGTTGATGTATATCGACAACCGCAACCACGTGGCCAAGATGTTGGGTAACTTCCATCTGGAAGCCAACCTTATCGAAAACAAACTGAAATTCCGTACACAGTACAACTACGGACTGAGCTTTGTAAACCTACGCCGCGTGGAGTTTGAATACAGCGACGGCATTACCGATTACCAATCGGCCATCCGTCGGCAAAATGCAGCGGATTACGATCAGGTATGGGATAATTTCCTCACCTACGACGACGATTTTGGCAAGCACAACCTCAACGTGGTACTGGGCCAGTCTTATCGGAGCGAGTACAGCGAATTGCTGTTCGCCCGCGGTACGGCTATCGCACCAGCCCCTTCCAGGGCAGCCGAACATTACTGGTACCTTTCCAACGCACAGGAATTTGACGAAGGCGGGGTCGGCGACGCGAATGACGGCACGTTGAATGCCAATCTTAAATTCCTGTCGTTCTTTGGCCGTGCGGCCTATAACTACGACGGCAGATACCTGCTTTATACGACCTTCCGCCGCGATGGAAATAACAAGTTCCAGAAAACATGGGGTAACTTTGCTACGGTAGGTGCAGGCTGGGTGCTGTCGGAAGAAGAATTCTTCGATGTGCCGGGCATCGATTTCCTGAAGTTCCGTGCCTCATGGGGCCAATTGGGTAATGATGCCATTGCCCCGGCGGTTGGGTTGCCCACCTTGGAGGAAAACAACGGCGCTATCAATGACGTGCGCACAATCGGTCGCCGGCTAAACCCTACGTTTGATTTGATTGCCGAGTGGGAAACCACCGTGGAGACCAACTTCGGGTTGGACGCACAGTTCCTCAATAACCGTTTATCGTTGGAAGCCGATTATTTCATCCGGGATACCCGGAACCTGGCCGTCAGGATAGCCCCGCCGGTCATCCGTGGCGAGGAGCGCCGGAGTGTGGGCGAAATCCGTAACACCGGCTTAGAGCTCAACTTGAACTGGCGCGATCAGCTTTCGGAAAATTTCTCCTACAACATCGGCGGAAACATCGCAACCTTGAAAAACCAAGTGCTCGGATTGGGCGGTGCCGATGGCCTGGATGCCGGATCGGCAGAGTTCCGCCAGCGATCCATTATTGGCAACCCGTATCAGGCCTTCTATGGTTATGAGGTGGCAGGGGTGTTCCAACGTGGGGCTTTTGACGATGGTGCCGGGATGGACGACCTGGTAGCTGCCAGTGGTTATACGGAAGATTTCATTACGGCCAACCAATTGAAAGCTGGTGACCTTATTTACAAGGATCAAAACGGCGATGGCGAGATCACCGATGAAGACCGCGTTATCTTGGGTTCCTACCTACCCGATTTCACATGGGGGTTCAATCTTGGTTTCCGCTATAAAAAGTTGGAGTTCTCCACCCTCTTACAAGGGCAATCGGGTTACCACCTGCTGAATCGGAAGCGTGGGGAAATGATTTTTACAAACGACACCAACATCGACGCGGATCTGGCTACCGGATTGTGGCGTGGCGAAGGAACATCCGACAAGTATCCGTCGGCCGCCGGGCTGCGTAAGACCTGGAACCAGAAAATGAGCACATACTACGTAGAGAACGCGTCTTATTTCCGGGTGCAGAACGTCCGCTTGTCGTATTCGTTCTTCGGTCGCGACATCAACGGGGTGAGTTGGCCGGAAACACGGTTGACATTTACGGCGGAACGTCCGCTCACCGTGTTCAGCTACAACGGCTTCAACCCGGAAGTAGCGAACGGCGTAGACCGCGAGGTGTATCCCATACCCGCCATTTATACCCTGGGAGTAACAATCAAACTCTAACACGTTAAGACATGAAGACAATGAAACCGAATATCCGACAATTAGTTGCCATGCTGCTGGGATTGCTGTTTACCGCATCCTGCAGCTTGAACGATCCGCTGGAAAACGAGCAGATTGCCGAAGAAACCGATTATACGCAGACTGGCAATATGGTGCTGCTGATCTATGGCGCATACAACGACCTTTATCATTTGCAATGGGAAACATTCCCCACCATCAGCGTACGCGGCGACGACGTGAACCCTGCGGGTGACCAAGAGCCGCTTATCGAAACAGACCAGTACCGGTATGACCGGAATTTCTGGATGTATAACTCGGCTTGGCTGAACCTGTATACCGACCTGCTGCATTGGCACGGAGCCATTGAGGAAATCGAGAAGTACCAGGAGGCGGGGGCAAACCCCTCCACGGCGCAGCAATACATCGCAGAAATCAAAACGATGCAGGCGTTCCAACTGTTTCAACTGGCCCGCCTGTGGGGAAGTATCCTGATTCCGGAGTCCTCGCAGCCATCCCACCTGTTCAACGTGGAGCTATCCAGCTTTGAGGACGTGATGCAATACATCTCGTCGTCGATGGATGAGGCGATTCCGCTATTGCCCAACGTGCGGCCGAACCAGCGCACGGACATCAAAGGCGGCATCACGCGCCACACGGCGCTGGCCATAAAAGCGATGGCCAACCTCGAGTTGAAAAACTTCCCGGCGGTGGCGGAAGCGACCGGGCAGATCATCTCCAGCGAACTCTTTACGCTGGAGGAAGATTATTACCAACTGTTTAAAATCCCGGGCAAACTCAACGACGAAAACCTCCTGGAGTTCCAGTATTCGGATTACGGGACGGGTTCGGGCAATTCCAACCGTTTCAATTCGTTCGAGTTTTTCGGCCCCAATGGCGGTGCGTGGACACCGGCCGTATCTGGCAAGAGCGGCGGTTGGGGATTTTGGGAGCCCAGTTACAAATATGTCAAATTCATGTTGGCGCGCGGCGAACGGGAGCGGCTGCAGACAACGGTCAACTTTACGCCTGCGGGCATTGCCGACCTGCGCAATGACGGTATTACCGTGCCAAGCTGGGTATCTAACGTCACGCCCGAAGGCGACGCGTTTGGCAACTATTCGCGGTATAAATACCTCAGTGGGAAGTACTATTTACCGTCTACCCAATTGACGGCAGGACGGACGGCATGGGGTGAAAACAAGAACTTCATCTGCATCCGGTATGCGGAGGTGCTGCTGATGCATGCCGAAGCATTGGTGAGCGGAGCCACAAGTTCGGTGATGACGGCAGATGAGGCCGTTAACGCGGTCCGTGGGCGTGTTGGAATGGGCGCCTTGAGCGGCGTGACAATCGATGATGTACTGGACGAGAAATTTGCGGAATTTGCAACGGAATGGGGTATCCGGTTCTACGATTTGATGCGGCACGGCCGCACGTCGGAACTGACCTACGACGGCCGCACGTTCCCGGGCGACCAGGCGAGGTTCCTACCGTACCCATTAGCGCAACAAGAGATTATACCCCAGCTTCGGGATGAAAATTAACAGAACCAATGGCAACGTTAAAAAAGATAAACATGAAAAGATTTAGGCTATCGCTCGTCGCCATGCTGTTTATGGCGGCAGCATGCCAAGACGGCTATATCGATGAAATCCGCCCCGTAGACCCCGGCGCGGACAACAACGCGCCCGCAATCGCGGTGGGATACCCCGCGCCAGGGGTGCTGCTTATTCCATTCACGGATACCAAGGCACCCGTAGAGTTTGAGTTTGAAGTGACCGACGACATTGAAATTACCACCATCGAAATTGCCCTCAATGGCAGTCCATTGGAGACCTATACGGAGTTCACCGATTTCCGGCGGGTAACCCGGGCCCATCTCAGTGATTCGCTGGCACTCGGGGATTACACTTTTGCCGTAACGGCAACAGATGGCTCCGGCAAGAGCACCACGAAGGAGGTGGACTTCGAAATCAGCAACGTCTACCAAGCCAAGTACGACGGTGAGTTCTTTTACATGCCGTTTGAGGGCAATGCCTACCTCGACTTGCTCGAAGAGCTATCCGCGACCAAAGTGGGCAATCCCGGCTTTGCGGCCGGGAAGTCCGGCCGTGCTTACGCCGGTGCCACCAATGGTTACGTGACCCTTCCGGCAGCCGAGTTGATAAACGACGAATTCAGTGCCTCGTTTTGGTACAAGGTCAACGCTGCTCCCGATCGTGCGGGCATTTTGACGGTGAGCCCTCCGGGCCCCACGAACAACAACCGGACAAGCGGTTTCCGGTTCTTCCGTGAAGGCAGTGCCACCAACCAGACCTTCAAACTCAATGTGGGTAACGGTACGGCAGACGTTTGGGTGGATGGTGGTGCAGCGGCATCCATCAATCCGGCAAATACCACCGGTTGGATTCACCTGGCATTTACCATCTCGCCAACGCGGGCCGCGGTCTATATCGACGGTGCGCTGGTTAAAGAGTCGGTGCTGACCGGCCTCAGCTGGGCCGATTGTGATGTCTTCACCATCGGTTCGGGAGCACCGAATTTTACGGAGTGGAATCACTTGTCGGATTTGAGTTTGATTGACGAACTTCGGATTTTCGACAAGGCATTAACCCTAGAAGAAGTACAGGAGATTTTTGAAGACAACTAGCGATATCATGACGGGTGCCGCTGTGCCGATACGGATTGTTTACGTGCTATGCTTTGCCGTCCTATGGGCAGGATGCAAAACAGACCGTATCGGTACACTGGCACTTCAGCGGGCAATGGCCGGGGATGTGGAATTGTCCCTGAGCGATATCACCGAAGGGTTACCGACCGACCGGAGCATAGCCCTGGATTTTTCCCAGCCGGTAAATACCTCCACGGCGAGTGCAGCGATCACGCTGACCCACGACGGTGGCTCGACGGCCATGAGCTTGGGCTTTGTTGGCAACGGAAGGACGGTGGTGATACATCCCACCGGGCCTTTGCTGGGCAACACCATTTACACCGTCGCCATTTCAGATCAGCTGCAGGGTAGCGACGGCAGCCGTGGCCAGACCTACAGCATCCGGTTTAGAACGGTGATGGAAGACCTGCAGGTTACGTCCATCGAGGTGCATGGAGAGTCCGTCGGGCCATCGGCCATACTGGTAGACATACCGCTTGATTTGGACATGACCATCCGTTTTTCCGGTCCATTGGATGCCGCCGCTGCACAGCAGGCCGTGACCTTGACCGGCGCTGCGGGAGCAGTAAGCTTACAACAGGAACTTGCTGCCGATGGGCGCTCGCTGAGCTTGACAAGCGGCACGCCGCTGAAGGATTTCACGAAATTCACCTTGCGGGTTTCGGATGCGCTGGTTGGCGCTACCGGTGAAGGGTTCGACGGGCTGGAACGGACATTGTATACCACCGCAGCTTCCGAACCGAAGTTCCCCACCATTCCAGACGACGAGCTGCTCACGCTGGTGCAACGGCAAACGTTCAAATACTTTTGGGATTTCGCCCATCCGGCCAGTGGCATGGCGCGCGAGCGCAATACCTCGGGAAACCTGGTGACAAGCGGCGGTTCGGGGTTTGGTGTGATGGCGCTTATCGTGGGCATGGAGCGGGGGTTCATCTCCCGCAATGAAGGGCTGACGCGGCTGGCGGCCATACTCGCTTTTTTGGAGACGGCCGACCGGTTCCACGGGGCGTGGTCGCATTGGATCAACGGCAATACGGGCGACGCGATGCCCTTCAGTGCAAACGATAACGGCGGCGATCTTGTGGAAACTTCGCTTTTGATGCAGGGCCTCCTCACCATGCGGCAGTACCTCGAAGGGGCAGTGCCCGCCGAAAAGCAACTCATCGACCGCATCAACGTGCTGTGGGAGTCGGTGGAATGGGATTGGTACCGGCGTGGTGGGCAGGATGTACTCTATTGGCACTGGTCGCCGGATAAGGAATGGGCGATGAACCTGCCTATACGGGGTTGGAATGAATCCCTCATCACGTACGTATTGGCGGCGGCATCGCCTACACATGGTATTCCCGAAAGTGTATACACCAAAGGGTGGGCGAGAGACGGTGCGATGCGTAATGGCGAAACGTACGAAGGCGTGGAGTTGCCGCTTGGCCCACCGTTCGGAGGCCCCCTGTTTTTCAGTCAGTACTCGTTTCTGGGTATCGACCCACGGGGCCTGAGCGATGGTTATGCCAACTATTGGAACCAGAACGTAAACCATACACTGATCAACTACCGCTATTGCGTGCGCAACCCGCGGACATACGTAGGCTACGGTTCGGCGGGCGGTTGGGGGCTTACGGCAAGCGACAGCCACGATGGGTATTCCGCCCATTCGCCCACCAACGACCTGGGGGTAATCACACCTTCTGCGGCGCTCAGCGCGTTTCCGTACACACCCGACGAGTCGATGGCGGCCCTGAAGTTCTTCTACTATACCCTGGGCGACCGCTTGTGGGGAACGTACGGTTTTTACGATGCGTTTAACCTTACGGAGCAGTGGGTGGCCGACGCTTACCTCGCCATCGACCAGGGGCCGATCATTGCCATGATTGAAAACTACCGTACTGGTTTGCTTTGGGATCTTTTTATGAGCGCACCCGAGGTGAAAGCCGGGTTGCGTAAACTGGGCTTTGACAGCCCGAAATTATAATGTTAAAACAGACCATGAATCACAACGTCTATACAATATTAATAATTGCGGTACTATTGGCTGCCTGCAACGGTGCTGGTCAAAAAAAACGCGCTGATGGTAATGCTGACGGTAATAACGCTGATACCCTGGCTGATGACTCCCTGCTCACCCTTGTGCAGCAGCAGACGTTCCAGTACTTCTGGGATGGTGCGGAGCCGGTATCGGGCCTTGCACGGGAGCGCATACACATCGATGGCGAATACCCGCAGAATGACCAGGAAGTCGTTACCATCGGTGGCAGCGGATTTGGTCTGATGGCCATCATCGCGGCCATGGAGCGGGGCTTCATCACGCGGCAAGCGGGTGCAGACCGCTTTGAGAAGGTACTCGATTACCTAGCGAAAGCAGACCGTTTCCACGGGGCATGGCCACACTGGCTGGATGGCCCCACGGGCAAGGCGAAACCATTCAGCAAGAACGACAACGGCGGCGATCTCGTGGAGACCGCTTTTATGGCGCAAGCGTTGATTTGCGTGAGGGAATACTTCCAAGAGGGCAATGAACAAGAAAAGCAATTGGCTGCACGCGCCGATGCCCTCTGGAAAGACATTGAATGGGACTGGTACCGCCAGGGCGGGCAAAATGTGCTGTACTGGCATTGGAGCCCCACAGCGGGCTGGGCCGCAAACCATCCCATACGGGGCTATGACGAGTGCCTCATCACCTATGTGCTGGCCGCGTCATCGCCCACGCACGGCGTACCGGCCGAGGTGTACCACGAAGGCTGGGCCCGCGGGGGCGCCATCACCACCGATGCTGAGCGCTATGGCCACCCCATCATCCTCAAGCACAACGTGCCGGATAGCAACGGCGTAGGGCCGCTGTTTTGGTCGCACTATTCGTACCTGGGCCTCGACCCCCGCGGCCTGAAAGACCAATATGCGGACTATTGGGAGCTGAACCGCAACCACGCGCTTATCCAGTACGACTATGCCATCGATAACCCGAATGGTTATAAAGGCTATGGTTCGCCGGCTGGCGGGTGGGGGTTTACCGCGAGCTACTCGGTGAATGGATATGCGGCACATAACCCCGATAACGACCGTGGGGTGATCTCACCGACCGCGGCCTTGTCATCGTTTCCCTATACGCCGGAACACAGCATGGAAATGATTCGCTACCTTTACGAAACGCTTGGCGATAGGGTGTGGGGCAAATATGGTTTTTACGATGCCTACAGCGAAACGGAAAACTGGTACCCGCAACGTTACTTAGCCATCGATCAGGGCCCGGTACCGGTGATGATAGAAAACCATCGCACCGGGCTGCTATGGGACCTTTTTATGGGAGCGCCGGAAATTCAGGCGGGACTGCGTAAATTGGGGTTTGAAAGCCCGAAGCTATAAGGATATGCACGGCACCCGGAAATATAGACGGTTCTTGCTGATCATCGGATGGCTCTGGAGCGGACTAGCTACCGCGCAGGCTCCCCGCACGTATTGCAATCCCATAAACATCGACTACGGCTATACGCCTATTCCCAATTTTTCCGAGTGGGGCCGCCACCGCGCCACCGCCGATCCGGTCATCGTAAACTACCAGGGCGACTACTACCTGTTCAGTACCAACCAATGGGGCTACTGGTGGAGCAGCGACCTGTCCGATTGGCATTTCGTGTCCAAGAAATTCCTCCGGCCGTGGAACGGCGATGTCTACGATGAGCTGTGCGCACCTGCCGTGGGCATCGTGGGCGATACCATGCTCGTGTTCGGGTCTACATACACCGATAAATTCACCTTGTGGATGAGCACCAATCCCAAAGCAAATGAATGGCAGCCGCTGGTGGATTCCTTTTCCATCGGGGGGTGGGATCCCGACTTTTTCACCGACGATGATGGGCGCTTTTATATGTATAACGGCAGCAGCAACCGCTATCCGCTGTACGGGATTGAACTCAATCGGCAGACCTTCGCACCGATCGGCACACGCAAGGAGGTCTATTTCCTGGAAAGTTGGCGCTACGGTTGGCAGCGCTTTGGCGAATACATGGATAATACGTTCCTCGATCCGTTTATCGAAGGGGCACATATGACCAAACACGGCGGTAAATATTACCTCCAGTATGCCGCTCCGGGTACCGAATTCAGTGGCTATGCGGATGGGGTGGCTGTGGGCGATAGCCCCCTAGGGCCATTTACCACCCAGTCTGACCCGCTCAGCTATAAGCCCGGCGGTTTTGCACGTGGGGCCGGCCACGGCGCTACTTTCCAAGACAATGGCGGCAACTACTGGCACGTGGCTACCGTGGTGCTGGGCGTCAAGAATAATTTCGAAAGGCGCTTGGGGGTTTGGCCCGCTGGCTTTGACGCGGATGGCGTGATGTACGCCAATACTGCTTTCGGCGACTACCCGCATTACCTGCCCGATGGACCTGCCGACCACCGGGAAAGCCGCTTCACGGGGTGGATGCTGCTCAATTACCAAAAGCCGGTTCAGGTGTCGTCCACATTAGGTGCCGGCTACCCGGCGAATCACGCGGTAGACGAAAGCATGAAGACTTATTGGAGTGCTGCCACAGGCGATAAAGGCGAATGGATACAAAGTGACCTCGGTGCGGTGAGCACAGTGCATGCCGTGCAGGTCAATTACGCTGACCAGGATGCGGACAGCGCATTCCTTGGAAAAATGAACGGCATTTACCACCAGTACATCCTGTCTTATTCGGAAGATGGCCGCCACTGGAGCGTGCTTGCTGACAAAAGCCAAAACAAAACGGATGTGCCACACGATTACGTGGAGCTCCAGCAGCCGGTGAAAGCCCGCTACATCAAATTGGAGAACGTGCACATGCCTACCGGTAAATTCGCCATCAGCGGCCTTCGGGTGTTTGGCCGGGGGCAGGGGAGCGAACCGGCGGCCGTCGATGAGTTCATCGTTATGCGAACGGAGAAAGATAAGCGCAGTGCCTGGATCAAATGGAGCCCGGTGGATGATGCCTATGCCTACAACATCTATACCGGGCTGGCGCCAGATAAACTGTACAATTGCATCATGGTGCACGGCGCCAACGAGTATTATTACAAAGCGATGGATAGCCAGAAAACCTACTATTTTGCCATCGAGGCCATCAATGAGAATGGTATCTCCGCGAGGAGCGAGGTGAAACGGATTGATTAAATACGCAAGTCATGAAACGGATCTATCTTTTTTTCGTGTTATATGTTTGGAGTACCGCCGTGTGGGCACAAACACCGCCCGCCAAACCTTATAATGTGGTGTTCATCCTGAGCGATGACCACCGATTTGATTTCATGGGTTTCATGGATAAGGTGCCCGGGCTGGAAACTCCTTTTATGGACCGCATGGCGGCGGAAGGGGCGCACCTGCGAAATGCCTTCGTCTCTACCGCGCTCTGCTCACCGAGCCGGGCGTCTATCCTCACGGGCCAGTATGCCCATACCCATACCATTGTGGATAACAATGCCCCCCTACCCGAAGGCCTCACGTTTTTCCCCCAGTATATGCAGGAGGAAGGTTACAAAACGGGCTTCTTCGGGAAATGGCACATGGGCAATAAAGATGGCAACCCGCAACCGGGGTTTGACCAATGGGTGAGCTTCCGCGACCAGGGGGTGTATTACTCACCCACGTTCAACATCAATGGCACCGAAGTGAAGCAGCCCGAGGGGAGCTATACCACCGATCTGCTGACCGACTACGCCATCGATTGGCTGAACACGCTCGACGCTGACCAGCCGTTCTTCCTGTACCTTTCGCACAAGGGGGTGCATGCCGAATTCAACCCGGCCGAGCGGCACCGGGGCAGCTATAAGGACATGCCTATTGTTTGTCCACCCTCGATGTACCTCACGGCCACCGACAGCAGCATGCGCGTAGGCATGGAGACGCCTTATGATGGCCCCGTTAACTTGGATGGTATCCCCGATTGGGTGCGTAAGCAACGGCACAGCTGGCACGGTGTGGACTACATGTACGACGGGACGATTGCATTTGCCGACTTTTACCGGCAGTACTGCGAAACGTTGCGCAGCGTGGATGAAAGCATCGGCTCGGTGATTGCCTGGCTGGAGGAACACGGCTTAGCCGAAAACACATTGGTTTTTTACATGGGCGACAATGGCTTCCTATTCGGTGAACAGGGACTGATCGATAAACGGAATGCTTATGAAGCGTCCATGCGGGTGCCGCTGCTGGCGTGGGCACCGGGCATGATCAAGCCGCAGAGCCAGGTTGAGCAGATGGTCATGAATGTGGATATCGGCCCCACCATACTCGATATCGCGGGTATCGCAATACCGGAACAAATGCAGGGGCACTCGTTCTTGCCGCTGTTGCAGGGGAAACCCATTGCCGGCTGGCGCGACAGGGTGTTTTATGAATATTATTGGGAGTGGGCCTTCCCGCAGACGCCAACGGTCTTTGCCATCCGCACCGATCGTTACAAATATATCTTCAACCACGGGTTGTGGGATACCAATGAACTGTACGACCTGCAGACCGACCCCCACGAAATGAACAACCTCATCCGCGACCCAGAGTCGCAGGAAATGGCAGGCCAGCTCAAGCAGGAGCTGTGGGGCTGGCTGGAGGCTACCGATGGCCTGCAGATTCCACTTAAGAAAATTAACCAGAAACGCATCGATCACTTATACCGCGGAACGTATTAGTCGACTCTGGTGCGGTAAAGGAGGGAAGCGATTCCAAAAAAGACGAAAAGTTGAGATGATGAACGCACGAATTTATACCCTGATTTTAACGGCAATGGTGATGGCAGGTTTACCGGCGTTGCAGGTAACGGCACAGCCAGGCGCAGATATGGACCGTTTTATCGATGGGCTGATGCAACAGATGACCATCGAAGAGAAGATCGGCCAACTCAACCTCGTCACGGCAGGTGAGGTGACGACAGGCTCGGTAGTGAGTACGGGCGTGGAGGCCAAAATAAAGGAAGGGAAGATCGGCGGTATTTTCAGCATGACGACGCCCAAACGCATCCGTGCCGCGCAGGAACTGGCGGTAAACCAGTCGCGCCTCAAGATCCCACTGATTTTCGGCCTGGATGTTATCCACGGCTACAAGACCATCTTCCCCATCCCGCTGGGGCTTGCCGCGACGTGGGACATGAGCCTGATTGAGGAGACCGCCCGGATTTCGGCCGTGGAGGCAGCTGCCGATGGGCTCAACTGGACGTTCTCGCCCATGGTTGACATCTCGCGCGATGCCCGCTGGGGTCGTATCTCCGAAGGATCGGGCGAGGATACGTACCTGACCTCGCGCATCGCGGAAGCGATGGTGCATGGCTATCAGGGCAACGACCTCGCTGCGGATAATACGCTCATGGCCTGTGTGAAACATTTCGCCCTGTATGGGGCAGCCGAGGCCGGTCGCGACTACAACGCCACCGATATGAGCTTACATCGCATGTACAATGAGTACTTACCTCCCTACAAGGCCGCCATTGATGCGGGGGCGGGGAGTGTGATGACGTCGTTCAACGATATCAATGGGGTGCCAGCCACCGCCAATAAGTGGCTGATGACGGATGTACTTCGCGACCAGTGGGGTTTCGGTGGTTTCGTGGTAACGGACTACACCGCCGTCAATGAACTGGTAGACCATGGCTTGGGTGATTTGCAGGAGGTCTCCGCGCGGTCGCTCCAAGCCGGTATCGACATGGACATGGTGGGCGAAGGGTTTCTGACCACATTGAAAAAATCGCTGGATGCGGGCAGGGTGAGTGAAGCGGACATCGATCGCGCCTGCCGGCGTGTCTTGGAAGCCAAATATAAATTGGGGCTGTTTGATGATCCATTCCGGTATTGTGATGAGTCACGTGCTGAAGCGGCTATCCTCCATCCGGCCCACTTGGCCAAGGCACGCGAGGCGGCTGGTAAATCATTCGTACTGCTCAAGAACGACGAACGCGTGCTGCCGCTGAAAAAGTCGGGCACGGTGGCCTTAATAGGGCCATTGGCCAATACGGGCAGCAACATGCCCGGCACGTGGAGCGTGAGCGCCGACCTGGAGCATACGCCCTCGTTGTTGGAAGGTATGCGGGCCGTGTTGGGCAACCGGGTCAACATCATCCACCACCACGGGTCTAATCTGCTGGAAGACGCCGACTACCAAGAGCGGGCAACGATGTTTGGCCGCACCATCCCGCGCGATGACCGGCCTGAGGCCGAGATCCTGGCCGAAGCAGTGGCCGCCGCCCAACAGGCTGATGTGATCGTCGCGGCGTTGGGCGAAAGCTCGGAGATGAGCGGCGAATCATCGAGCCGCACCGACATCGGGATACCGGCCATACAGCAACGGTTGCTGGCCGAGCTGCTGAAAACGGGTAAGCCGGTGGTATTGGTGCTGTTTACCGGGCGGCCGCTCACGCTGACGTGGGAACATGAGCAGGTGCCAGCCATACTCAACGCCTGGTTCGGCGGTACGGAAACCGGCAAAGCGATGGCCGATGTGCTGTTCGGCGACGTTAACCCATCGGGCAAGCTGCCCGCCACGTTCCCCCGCCACGTGGGCCAGTTACCCCTGTACTACAGCCATAAGAATACCGGGCGGCCACTTGCCGATGGGCAGTGGTTCCAGAAATTCCGCTCCAATTACCTCGATGTACCTAACGAACCGCTATATCCTTTTGGTTACGGCTTGAGCTATACAACGTTCGCTTATGGCGATGTTACGCTCAGCAGCGACAGCCTGCAATCCACGGGTTCGCTTGAGGTAAGCGTAGCGGTACGCAATGCCGGTGATTATGCCGGAGAAGAGGTGGTGCAACTTTACATCCGCGATGTGGTCGGCTCGGTGACGCGGCCCGTAAAGGAACTGAAGGGCTTCCGGAAAATAAGGCTTGCGCCCGGCGAATCGGAACGTGTAACTTTCAAACTCACCGTAGACGACCTAAAGTTTTACAATGCCCACTTGGATTTCGTGGCCGAGCCCGGTGAATTCGTGGTGTTCGTCGGCACGAATTCGCGCGACACACAGGAAGCACGGTTCGTACTTGCTGATTGATGGCCGATTACGCAGCGCCGCCGGCCCCAAACACCACTTCGTTGGCCAATAGCGTCTCGTCGGGGCTGATGCTGTGTGGCTTGCCGGGATAGACCTCCAGGGTTACGTTTGCCCCGAGGTCGCGCAAAACCGTTGCACTTTCTTCAATCCGGTGCAGCGGCACGTGGGGGTCAGCATCGCCTGAGGTAATCAGCACAGGCGTGCCCCCGAAGTTACCGCCATAGTTATCGAGATTCAGCGATTCGCCGATCAGTCCGCCCGTGAAGGCGACGGCACCTCCGTAGGGCTGGGCGTGCCGCGCGATGTATTCGAGGGCCAGGCACGCACCTTGCGAGAAGCCTACGAAATAGAGCGCGCTGGCCGGGATGCCCAGTTGCATGGCTTCCTCCGCAGCTTCATGTACCAGTGCCAATGCGGAGTCCAACGCGGGCTGATTGTCATTGACGGGTGCGAGGAAGCTATAAGGGTACCACGAATTGTGGGTTGCCTGGGGTGCCAGCAGGAGCGCGTCGCCGAGCTGGAGATGGCGGGCTAGTGAAAGGATGCCAGGGGCGGAGCTGCCCCGCCCGTGGAGCAGCACCACTGCCTTGCTGGCGTGTGCAGCCGATTTGCCGGCTTGTATGAGTTGTTTCTCGTGTGTATACATGTGATCAATCCAATTGGGGTAAAACCTTTTCCAGTTGTTCGCGGTACCCTTCGTATTGGGCCGGCAGTTTCAATCCGCTACCCAACTCGGCTACGGTTTCATCGGTGGCAAAGCCGGGGTTGTCGGTGGCGATTTCAAACAACACACCTCCCGGTTCGCGGAAATAGAGCGAGTAGAAATAGTTGCGGTCTATCTTCTCGGTGATGTGCAGTCCTTGCGCAATTACTTTTTCCCTGAAGTGCATGAGCGTGGCTTCATCGTGAACGCGGAAGGCGACGTGGTGTACGGAACCGCCTGCCACGAGCCCTTCGGCTTCGCCGGGCGCTTCAACCAAGTCCACCAGCGCGGCATGGTCTACCGCATCCGTGACAAACCGATAGCGGTTTACCTCCTGTTTCAGCAACCGGTACCCGAACACGTCGGTAAGTATCTTTGCGGTCGCGTCTATTTTGGTGGTGGTGATGGTGATGTGGTGGAAGCCACGTATGGCATGGGCCGCATTGACCCCATCGGTTGTCCACGGTGCACGGGTATCGGCTTTGCCGGGTACCGTAAGTTCGAACTTCAACCCATCGGGGTCGAGGAAGGTGAGGTACTGCTCGCCGAATTTTTCTGCGGGGTTATTGTAGAGAACATTGTTTGCTTCCAGCCGGTCTTTCCAAAAATCAAGGCTTCCTGCCGGTACGGCATAGCCGATTTCGGTAACCTGCCGGGTGCCACGGCGGCCCGGTTTCACGCGGTTGCCCCAAGGGAAGAACGTAAGGATGGTGCCCGGTGTGCCTACTTCGTTGCCGAAATAGAAATG
>NZ_DATMFT010000031.1:0-135631 GCF_035556095.1 Parapedobacter sp.
AGGTTCTACAACACCGAAAGAAGACATAAATCAATCGGTAGGATAACACCCGATGAAAGGTTCTATCAGCAAATTAAAAATGTGTCGTAATTATATCTTAAATTAGTGCAATAGTTGTCCAACAAATAGGGAGTATCATAGGTTGATAGAAGGATTAGTAGAAGAACTAATAGAAGAGATAGGGACTTAGTTCCAAATTCCCATCGGCCAAGAGCCTGCATTTTCAGCAACGGATATTCTCGGATGAACGCCTAGCCTCTGGCAGTCATGGGTTTTAAAAAACTGTCGGTTGCTCTCTGCTAATTTTTGAAATACCTAATTCTTGGACTCTTTAAACAGGAGGTTATCTCTTCAGTATTATAGATTAAAACGAAGTGGATAAATTTCTCGAATCAAGAAATTAATAAATAGGTTTAACGGCCACGTCACGCTTAGCATTCTTAGTGACAGGGGTTATGCTATGAATTTTTTGTAACCGGTTTAAAATGTAATAATCAAACTCTAAATTCCAAGACGCCAATTGTTTAAATAAGCGTGGTTTTGTACGTGTGGTATCCACTTGCCAATCTGCATCCAAAATCCAGAATTGGCCTACTACGCCCTGGCTGGCAATATAATATGGATTCGTTTGTCCCAATTTCATAATATCGACCGAGGGCATTTTCTCCAATTCATCGGTGGACATTCCAAGTTCTTCCATAAAACTATCGCTGTTGCGTTGATGATAAAAAACGTTATTGTAAACATAGTTTGCAGGCCATCTTGACAATTCCCACAGATACATATTCATGGGGCAGGTCTCATTGTAAGGTACCATTCCGGTCACCATGGAGTCTCCAGCCATATTGATGTGGAGGATGGTGTTCCCATTACTGTCCACACTATGCGTTTTGACCTCTGATTTTGGAATCAATTTGTTCTTGCCGGTATAAAGTAGATACAATAATACCTCTTTGCGTGAGATTTGATCGGTGTCTTGACTGAATGCGCTAACACCCATCGTTACAAGTAAGACAACCGTAAAAGTTATTTTTTTCATAATTTATCACCGTTTAATCGATATCTCCCCGAATGCCTGCATAATATACCACATTCGACCAACTTAGGCCGTATTTGATGAAATTACACATGCCAGTTGATTACGTTAATTGGTCAATTAATAACTGGCAAAATTAAGCTAAAATTTTTATTTTTCCTTATGGCCAATGGAAAAGAACCTAAAATAGGAAGATTTATCGACCCGCTTACGGATTGGGGCTTTCGCCATCTTTTCGGTCAGGAACCCAATAAGAAGATTTTAATTGAATTCCTCAACGACCTGTTCCAAGGAGAGAAGCACATTGCCGAGCTCGAATATGCACCTAATGAACACGATGGTGATGAAGACGTGGACAAACGTGTTGTTTTCGACCTGCAGTGCCGCGGCGATCATGGGGAATATTTCATCGTCGAGATGCAGCGGGTAGGGCAAGATTTCTTCAAGGACAGGACACTGTTTTACGTCTCGCGGCTTATCCAGCGGTTGTTGAAAAAGGGGAGGGCATCCAATGATTACCAGTTGCCGGAAGTTTACTTAATCGGCATTCTGGAATTCGGTATGGATGCCGATGAACAAGGCAGGTACTTCCATGACATTGCATTGATGGAAAAGACTTCGGGTAAAGTTTTTCATTATAACATTAATCGTTCTTTAGCGGCATAATGGAGCATTCATGCATTTTGATTTTAACAGCTGCATGAATGGTTTACAATAAACTGGGTTTTAAGTTTTTAGAATTGCCTAACTTTGCAAAGAAAGAAAGTGATTTGCTGACAGATACAGACAAGTGGGTGTACCTGTTGAAGTACATGAGCACGCTGAATAAGATTCCGGTTTATCTTCGGAAACCCATATTTGAAAAGCTGTTTAATATTGCCGAATATAGTAAACTTTTCTCGCTGGGGGTATGAGTATGGGGCTAATGGGACGCAGCAAATTGACAAAGGAGGAGAGAACGTGCGATACAAGTTTGAAGACAAATGGGACAACAAGTCTGTATTGGACTATGCCAAAGAATATATACGGAAAGGTTTTGCTAAAATTAGTGGCGAAATTTGACTGGAATCGAGGAATATGTTTAGATTTGTAATCCATGAACCTCAAATCACTCATAGACCAACCGGAAGGCAGGCGTTTGGAATTCAAGCAGCAGTTGCCCAAGCCCCAAGAGCTTGCCAAGACCATCATGGCTTTTGCCAACGATGCGGGGGGAGAGTTGGTCATCGGTGTGCAAGACAATCCACGCAAACTCGTTGGCCTGCCGGAAGACGAGTTGCTGGCCTTGGAAGAGCAAATCAGCAACATCATCTTTGACCACTGTCACCCCATCATCGTGCCCGAGATATCTTTCCAGCAGGTCGATGATGCCCATTTGATACGGGTACGCATCCACCGGGGCAGCAATTTCCCGTACTACCTAAAGACAAAGGGCAAAAGAGAGGGGACCTACATCAGGGTGGGCTCATCCAACCACTTGGCCGATGAAGATATCGTTGCCGACCTGGAGCGGCAGAAACGCAACGTGTCGTACGACAGCGAGCCGTTGCTCGACTGCAGCATTGGCGATTTGGACATCGCTGCATTCGGGTCATTTTATGAGGAACGCACCGGAGAGGTATTGGACGAAGTCGCCTTGCGCAAGCTGGAATTGGTAAAGCCACATCAAGGGAGTCTTATGTCTACCCACGCGTTGGTCCTGTTCTCGGATGGAGCCATCCGCAGGCAGTATTTCCCATACGCCAAGATCGAATGCGCCCGGTTCAAGGGAACGGATACCGGTACGTTCATCGACCAGAAAACCATCGATGCCCATATTGGCATACAGGCAGAGCAAGCCTATGAGTTTGTGTTGCGGCATATCAATAAATCGGCGGTGGTGGAGGGAGTATACACCAATTCCCGATGGCAATATCCAGTAGTTGCTGTTCGAGAAGCCATCCGGAATGCGGTGGTACATCGGGATTACGCCCTTACGGGCAGGGATATCAAAGTGGCCATCTTTGACGATATGATCGAGATTACCAGTCCCGGCATGTTGCTTCCATCCATTGATTTCGATGAGTTGGAGGCCCGCCAGTCAGACATTCGCAACAAAGTGATTGCCCCGGTATTCAAACGGGTTGGGCTTATCGACCAATGGGGAAATGGTTTGAAACTGATAGCCGACGAGCTGAAGGCTTATCCTGAAATCGAGTTTAAATGGTTTGAGCGTGGCGGACTACAATTCCAGGTGCAGTTTATCAATAAGGGTTTTGTGGCACAGCAGGGGTTGCAGACAATTGACGGTGCAATTGACGGTGCAATTGACGGTGCAACGAAAGAGGTGAAACGGAAATTGGCGGTGCTGCTCAGGGCTATTTTTGAAGACGAGGGGAAACGTGCGCCAACATATATGGCAAAAACGGAACTGGGCAGTGCAAGAACGGTGGAGCGCTACCTCCATCAACTCAGGAAAGGCGGCTTGATCGAGTTCAAAGGCGATGCTGCCCAAACTGGTGGGTATTATATAACAACGGGGCTGCGCGGAAAATTGGAAACATAAGCACTTCATCTCGATTGAGCTTTAGCTGTGGGGTGCCAGGGATTGGGTGGGGAATAGACAATTTGATCAAAAATAAATTAGTAAGCGCTGAATCAGAGGAGGTTTTCTCCAGTCTCGATCAATTTATTTTTGAACGTATGGCTCATCGTTTGGAGGTTTGCAACGCCAACGAAGCCGTATTCGGTTACGGGGAATATTTCTTGGCCAGAGCTTGGGCCATATCGGAAATACATTCAGGAGACTTGACCGACATTAATTCTTTGACCAAAATCCACGTACTCTGCTTTTTAGTCGACGAGTGTGAGCAAATTTTAAAAAACAACAGAAGTGACGTAAAAACACCTGCCTTTATTCGCACCTATTCGGTGGCTATGCGGGCAGTCATGCCAAATACATCCGGGTACCGTTTGCGGACCATGGGGCATTTAAAATCCCCGAAGACATCCCCGACGAAAAAGCGGTGTTCGTGTCTGATGGCGTTCCCACAGGATACATCGCCGCAGAGATGGCCGACGTCAAACCTGGCGATATTGTGGCCGTGTGGGGCGCGGGCGGCGTGGGGCAAATGGCTATTCAGTGTGCCTACTACATGGGCGCCGAGCGGGTTATTGCGATAGACGATATCGATTACCGACTGGCTGCAGCGGCTACCTACAGCAAGGCAGAAGTGCTCAATTACCGCGATGCCGACGTGCTGGAAGCGCTCAAAGAGGCGACCGGAGGGAGGGGACCCGATTGTTGTATTGATGCCGTGGGCATGGAAGCCAACAGCACCGGCGTAGAACACTATTATGACCGCACTAAGCAGGCTTTAAAATTGGAGACTGACCGGCCCGCCGCGTTGCGGCAAGCCATAGCCGCATGCCGCGAAGGGGGTACGGTTGCCGTAGTGGGGGTTTATGCCGGATTCGCCGATAAAATACCGATGGGCCTCTTTTTTAATAAAGGACTTACCATGCGCGGCGGACAGATGCAGGGCCAACGTCATGTGCCGTTGCTGTTTGAACTCATCCGGCAGGGGAAAATTGATCCCGGTTTTATGCTTACCCATCCCATGCCGCTCAGCGATGGGAGTAAGGTATACAAGCTGTTCAATAGCCGGACAGATGATTGTATCCGGGCCGTGCTGATGCCGTAAAATACCAAGACTACAGCAACGTACGCCGAAGTTCCTCGGCAGCGTGGGGCGATAAATACCCTAAGGGGATGTCGAATACTGTCCTCGCGCCTGTTTGACCTTCTTTAGCCAACTTCCCTACCGCCCTCGCGTAGGCAACCAGCACGCTCGCCGTAAACTCGGGGTTGCTTTCCAGTGCCAGCCCGAATTCTATCCGCTGACGGGAGCCGTTGCCGGTGATGCCCGACCGGAACACCGTGCCACCATGGGGCATGCCCGAGTGGTTTTCCCGCAATTCTTCGTCGCTGATGAAATGCACCGTGGTATCGTACGGCTCGAAATAGTGGGGCATGGATTTGATATTCTCCTCGATTTCGGATAGGTTGGCTTCCGGTTTTGCGACCACATAGCAAACCCGCCGATGACGGTCGGCAGTGGTAAGGCTGGGCGTGGCGCCGGCACGTACTTGTTCGATGGCGCTTTCCAGCGGTATCGTGTACTGTACGCCGTTTTTTACACCCGGCACCCGTCTCACGGCATCGGAATGCCCCTGGCTCAGGCCTTTTCCCCAAAAGGTATATTCTTCGCCCTGGGGCAGCACGCTCTGCCCGAGCAACCGGGCTAGTGAGAACAGCCCCGGGTCCCAGCCGGTTGATATGAGCGATAAGGTGTTTGCGGCTTTCGCTGCCTCGTCGACCTGCGAGAAATAGGCCGGTATCTTGGCATGTGTATCGAAGCTGTCTACCGTATTGAACAGCTTGGAAACCGACAAAACCTGTTCCGGAAGATCGGTTGAAGACCCTCCACATAAGATCATCACGTCAATATCGGCGCTATAGTCGGTAATCCGCGCATATGGAACTGCGTTTTCAACAGCTGTTAATTCCTCAGGCGGCCGCCGAGTAAAAACAGCTACCAACTCCATGTCTGGGTTTTGCCCGATGGCTAGCGCAACGCCTTTCCCCAAATTTCCGTAACCGACAATCCCCACCCGTAAAGGTGGCGTACCTGATTCTTTTTGCATTTTCTTGTAATTAAATCTAGCTGATATTAGCGGCCACCTAAAAAGGTTTCCAAGCGGCGAAGTTAAACAAAAAAATTACGGTACGGCATAGCTATCTTTTTTACCTACTCAATTAGATTAAGGGTCGATTTGACGGGCAGCAACTGTGATAGCGACCGTGTCCATTTCCGGGCGGCGGGAGCTAAGGGCCGGTAGCCATCACATCGAATGGCACCCAATTACAATGCCTTCCGATAATTTAGTCGGTACACTTTCGGTTGGCAGCCTTTGAATTTCTTGAATTGCCGATAAAAGAATGGAATGCTTTCGAATCCCGAATCGTAGCAGATGTCACTTATTGGCTTGTCCGTATCGATGAGCAATTTACACGCCTTGCTAATCCGGTATTCGTTAAGGAATTCTGAGAAGGGCTTTTTCATCACCTTGCTGAAAAACCGAGAAAAATATTTAGGGCTCATGTATACCTGGGCGGCGATGTCATCAAGTGTAATCTTTTCCCGATAATGCGTACTTATGTACTTGTTAATGGTATTGATGCGATCACTACTGTGGCCATTTGGTTCGTAAGAAAAACCGTGCTCGCATAAAAAGCTATATTCGGAAGATACGCTTAATTCATCCAAAATCTGGAGGAGCTGCACTAACCGTTGAAGCGGAGGTAAATCTGGCAAATCGAGGCATTTCGCTTTTAATCGCTTGGCGACGGTTTTGTTGAACTTAATGCCTCTACTGGCTAATTGAAGCAAATTTCTAATTCCCGTAAATTCGTGACTTTGCATCCATATTTCATCCCAAAATTGTTCTTTTAGGTATATGACTATTGCATTTGGGGGGCGCTGCTCACTCCCGGTTTCGTCAATCCAACAATGAGGCAGGTTCGAGCCTAGCAAAACGAAATCGTCGCTCACGTAGTTCTCCACGCTGTTGCCCACATAGCGTATTCCTTGGCCCGCTGGGATGTAGGTCAATTCGTATTCGTTATGGTAATGCCAAGGGTAATCAAATTCCTTTTTATTCTCTTGTAAAACGACATTGAATAAATTAGATTCGGCTAAAGGTACGGGCTTGTAACTTGCTTTCATGGTCTAAAGATATAAAATTTATGAACTGATTTGAAGCTTTCGCGACCTTGACAAGGCGACGACTTGATTGAAACTAATTCGAGTAATCTGCTGAATAACCATACCAATTTAAGATATTTAATTACAGAAACTTTAAAAAGGCGAAATAGGATAGCAATTTATTCATATGGGGTAACCCGATTGGAATTCCATCCTTTATAATTGCAGTTATGATTGTAGATGTTCATACCCATGTTTTTAAGTCCGGATCAGACTTTGGGCCGAAGCTACAGGCCGACCTGAAGCGTTGTGGCGTTGATCAGGCTGTTTGGGGCGATGTGGCCGAACGGCATTTGGAAACAACCCGGGCCGCAGATGTAGCCGTCGTATTTGGTTTGCAGGCAGCCGCTACCGATTGGAATATACCAAATGAGGAGGTGGCGGCACACGTCAAACGGGCTGCCGATAGGTTGTTGTTTTTCGCTTCAATAGACCCGGCGAAACCGGGGTTTATGGAGGAATTGGAAAAATGCCATCAGCAATTTGGGGCGGTGGGCGTTAAGTTAGCCCCACTTTATCAGAATGTGCACCCTGCAGATCCACGATGCTATGATATATACAGGTATTGTGTAACCCACGGCCTGCCTATCCTTTTCCATGCGGGGACATCATTTGTAAGCGGTACGCCATTGGATTACTCGCGCCCCGTTCATTTTGATGCCGTGGCGCTGGATTTCCCCGATCTGCGTATGGTGCTCGCGCACCTTGGCCATCCGTGGGAAGGGGAGACCATCTCCGTGATTCGGCGGCATGCGAACGTCTATGCTGATCTATCGGCTCTCTATTACCGGCCGTGGCAATTTTACAATTCCATGCGCCTATTAGTGGAATACCGAACCGAATCGAAGGTGCTGTTTGGGTCGGACTTTCCCTTCACCACAACGGAAGACTCACTGCAAGGGGTGCGTGAACTGAATAACGTAATCGCAGGGAGCGGGTTGCCAACGGTCCCCGAGGAAGTAATCGAAGGGATTATCCACCGCGATGCATTGGCATGCCTAGGCTTACCCCATCCAAACGCAATAAGCAAATGACTACACCGCTACCCAGCACCATGAAAGCGCTACAATTACTCGGATTGAATCAATTGGTTTCGACTGAACTGCCCTTGCCTGTACCAAAGGCCGGTGAGGTGCTTATCCAGACCATGGCCTCGACAATCTGTACATCAGACCTACACGATATCCAGCAGAATCCCTTCGGTATTGCACTTCCGAAAGTACTCGGCCACGAAGGGTCGGGTGTAGTGGTGCAATGCGGTTCCGGCGTCACCGGCCTTTCTGTCGGCACGCGGGTGGCTAGCCATCCGGTGGTCCCCTGTGGCTACTGCGCGGAATGCCATCGGGGTTTTGGCCACCTGTGCCTGAATATGGGGCATTTGGGTATCGACCGCGACGGCACATTTGCTGAATATTACATCCAACGCGCAGACCGCGTACGGGTGCTACCCAAAGAAATACCATTTCCACTAGGTGCCTTGCTGGAACCGGTGGCCAATTGTTTGCAAGCCATCGCGCGGGCGGGGGATGTGCAGGGGCGCGTCGTGCTGGTGGTGGGCGACGGCCCATTCGGCAATATCATTGCCCGGTTGGCTATCCGGGCGGGGGCGGCGCGGGTATTGGTGGCGGGGCGGGAACCTTTCCGGCTTGGCATGATTCCCGGGGCCGAAATTGTCAATAACCCTCCCGTTGGCTCGGTGGATGTTGCCATATTGGCCGTAAGTTCGTCTGAAGCTTTTTCGACATGCCTGTCCGCGCTGCGGAAACGTGGCCGGTTGGTCGTTTTCAGTCTACTCAAAGACCCGGTGCCGGTCGACCTGTTTGCCCTGCACGTGGCCGAACAGGAAATCGTTGGCTGCTGCAATGACGAGGAGCGGATGGATGAGTCGTTGGCTTGCCTGCTGGACCCAAAATTGGCCCTTTCGCAGCTCATCACACATCAGATTCCGTTTGAAAATTGGGCAGACGCCTTCCATCTCGCTAGAAACCGGCACGACATCGCGCTGAAGGTAGCGCTGACATTTAATTGATTTTTAATTTTTGTGAATATGAAGATTACCAATGTAGAGGCTTTTATCCTTGAATCGCCGTTCGAAAATACGGCACCAGAAGGCAGTGAGGAGGCGAGGGGAGTAAAGCATTGCTTATTGTTGAAAGTGAGCACGGATGAAGGGATTACGGGCTGGTCAGATATCGAGACGTCTTCCCATGTGGGTGTAGCGGCGGTAAATGCACCCGACAGCTCGCCTTATTTTGAAGGGTTACGTGCCATCGTCATGAATGAAGACCCGTTTGATGTGGAGCGCCTGTGGGACAAGGTTTACCGGCGGTCGATCTATTACGGAAGGAGGGGCGTAGCCATGCAGCTCCTATCCGGATTTGATATTGCTTGCCACGATATCATCGGTAAGGCTACCGGCAAACCGATTTACAAAATATTAGGCGGAGCGAGGCGGGAGCGCGTTAGGGCTTATGCATCTACGTTGTTCAGACCAACCCCGCAAGCTATTAAAGAGGCTTGCGCATTTTACCTCGAACGTGGGTTCACAGCAATCAAATTCGGATGGGGCGTTTTCGGCGAGGATCCGAAATTAGATATCAAGCTGGTAGAGGCAGCCAGGGAGGCTGTAGGCTCCGAGGTTGAACTGATGGTAGACCCCGGATGGATGGTCGATCGCAGTGCCTACGATGCCATTGCGCTCTGCCGGGCGTTGGAACCTTACGATATTTACTGGCTTGAGGATTTCATGCACCCCGAGAATTACGAGGGTTACGCTAAAACAAAAGCAGCAGGTGTAAAAACCCGCTTGGCAGCCGGCGAGCAGGAGGCAACCGGCTGGGGGTTTCGGCAATTGATCCAACAAGGAGGAATCGATGTCGTGCAGCCCGACATTACCCGTTGCGGCGGATTTACCCAAATCCGGAAAATTTTATGGGAAGCCGAGTATGCGGGGGTGGACGTATGCCCACACGCCTGGCTTACCGACCTGAACACGGCAGCCGCGTTGCACGTAAATGCCATACTTCCCCGCTCGCTGTTTTTGGAATACAACGTGAGTGACAACCCCATGCTGAGGGAGGTTATTGAAAATCCGGTACAACTGGATGAATCGGGCTACATCGCTGTTCCCGACGGACCGGGGTTGGGCATTGAAATAAATGAGGCAGCGGTAAGGAAATTTTGTGTGAACCTGTAATATGATGGACCAGATTCTTGATTTCCGATTGTCGGCGTCTGAAGCTGCCCTGTGGTGGCTCGGGCAGGCCGGGTACATCATCCGGTCGGCCGGTATCACCGTCGTGATCGATCCCTACCTTTCCGATTCGGCGGCTAAAGATACGCCCGAACTGGCACGCCGTTACCCGGTTCCTATCAACCCGGTGGAACTTAGCGCAGATATTTATGTCGTAACCCACGATCACCTCGATCACTTGGATCCGGAGACGATTACGCTATACCGGAGCAAAGACAAGACCCGGTTCGTGGCTCCCAGACAGGCAGCCCAAAAATTGATTGCCCTGGGGGTTCCCGAAAAGCAAATCATCGTGTTGCATGCAGGTGAGAACTGGCGGTCTGGTGCCGTTGAAATAACCGGTGTTTTTACCATCCCGTCGGGGGTCGATGTATTGGACACCACGGGTTATTTGATCAAGTTCGACAATGGCCGGAGTGTTTACCACACAAGTGATACGGAATTCCATCCACTTGTTTTGGCAGCAGCACCCAAAGAACCCGAACTGATGCTTGTTCCCATAAACGGGAAATGGGGCAATCCCGGACCGGAGCAGGCGGCGTTGTTTGCACGGGCGGTTCAACCTACCTATGTGCTGCCCAACCATTATGATCTCATGGAACTGAATGCGGAAAATCCCGAAACATTCAAGTGGTTTTGCGCGCAATATAACTTAGGTAGCCGATGCGTGATTCCCGAAAGAATGCAGCCATTCCGTTGGGATGGTTAGCAAATCGGTTCAATGATATAGAGCAAATTATTTTACTTAATAAAAAATGAATATGAACAAAGTGGCAGATCTTTTCACAACGGATGATGAGAAGTTTGATTGGATTCGAAAGCATCTTTACGTACCGATTGTTTCGGACGTTATGGACACACTGGGACACCGGTATAATGCGATGCACCATCGCCTCAGGCCATTGGATCCGGACAATTGTGTCATCGTGGGGAGAGCGAGGACCCAACGTTGGATGGAAACGGATTATGTCGAAGCCGATGCCTATGATTTGGAAATTGAAGCGGTAGACTCGCTAACGAAGAATGACGTTATTGTTCATTCGACCGACAGTGCAAACACAAATGCACCATGGGGTGAATTGATGAGTACTATTGCGAAGCGGAACGGGGCAGTAGGGGTCATTTGTGATAGCATGATTAGAGACTGCAAGAAAATGATGGCCATGCGATTTCCCGTGTTCTACACCGGAATCAAGCCCGTGGACAGTCTGGGCAGAGGGCGGATGATGGCCTACGATGTGCCGGTCAAATGTGGTGGTGTGCTCGTCCGGGCGGGCGATCTTGTTTACGCCGATTTTGATGGTGTAGTGGTTGTGCCGCGAGAAATAGAAGATCGGGTATTGGCTCTTGCGTTTGAAAAGGTTTCCAAAGAAAGCCAATCGCGGACCGATTTACTGAATGGTGATACCTTAAGAGCGGTTTATGACCGGTATGGTGTACTTTAAGAATAGTTGAAATTTAATTGATAATGCTATGAATATTCTTTGTGTTGCGGCACATCCTGACGATACTGAATTGCTTTGTGGGGGCACGTTAGCGCGGTATGCCAAGGATGGCCATCAAGTAACCATCGCCATCTTTACAGATGGAAGTATCGGTGATGCGGTGGTAAAGCCCGATGTACTTAGTGTTACGCGCGAAAAGGAAGCGCGTAACGCGGCTGAACTCATCGGGGCAAATGTAATCTGGGCCGGGGTTACAGACGAACTGGTTTTTCCCAATCAGGAACAAAGGCATCTGATGATCGATGTACTCAGAGCGGCCGATCCGGATGTGATTTTCACGCATTCGCCGAATGACTACCATCCCGACCACCGGTACGTAGGGCAACTTGTTTTCGATTCGTATTTCCAGAAGGGCTTACCGTTCATGCCGAACCAGGCCCGTCCGGCTTGCCGTTTCGCACATGCGCAATTGTATTATATGGACAATATATGTGGTATACGGTTTGATCCGACGGAATACGTAGACATCACCGAGACATTTGAAACAAAAAAAGCGATGCTCGCTTGCCATAAAAGCCAGTTCGTTGCGATGGAAGACCTGGCCAGCACGGATATGAATG
Source organism: Parapedobacter sp. (assembly GCF_035556095.1). GTDB lineage: Bacteria > Bacteroidota > Bacteroidia > Sphingobacteriales > Sphingobacteriaceae > Parapedobacter. Next base: position 12,162 of record NZ_DATMFT010000031.1, read on the forward strand.
AAATGATTGAAATCCATGCTCGTTTCCGGGGACTGGCGGCAGGTTGCCGATATGCCGAAGGTTTTGTCCGTGTGGATGCTTACCAACGCGGGCTCACCCGCCGGATTTTACCCTGAAAAGTAAGAACAATAAAATCAAACACTTCGAACGTATTACTAACAAGACCTAATTTATCCAATGAATAATTTCCACCTGTCTAGTCTTGATGTCATCATCATCGTAGGTATTACCTTGTTCGTCGTCATTATCGGACTGATTGCTGCAAAAAAAGCGGACCGCACGGTGAAAGGTTACTTTCTGGCTTCAGGAAAAATGCCTTGGTACCTGGTTGGAGCGGCCTTCGTGGCAACCACGGTTTCAAGCGAACAGATTGTAGGAACCATGGGCGCAACCTACAAAGATGGAATGGGCATCGCAAACTGGACGTGGTGGGCCCTGCCGACGTATCTGCTGACGATGATTTTTTTCATCCCAATGTATTTGCGCAATAAGATCATGACGGTTCCGGAATTCCTGAAGCGCCGTTTCGGACCGGCATGCGCCAGTATCTATAGCATGGTCATGATCATCGGCTATGTGTTTGTTTTTCTTCCACCCGTTCTTTATGGGGGGAGTATAACGGTCAGTGAGCTGACCGGGTGGAGCCAATACTACGTGATGGCCGGTATTGTAGTGGCTACTGGGAGTTATACGCTGCTTGGCGGGTTAAACTCCGTGATGTGGACGGACGCTATACAATGTGTACTCTTTATGGTGGGGGGTATTCTTTTTTTCTGGTTAGCACTTGATCACATTCCGGGTGGTTGGAATGCAATGGTCGAAGCGGCTCCTGATCGCTTTCATCTCTATCATCCACCATCCGATCCTGAAGCCCCTTTTTTGGGGCTTATTGTCGCCTCCTTTGGTGTGTTTCTGTTTTACCAATCGTCCAACCAGGTAATGATACAGCGTATACTCTCTGCTAAAAGTACGTGGGACGGCATGATGGGGATCGTATTTGCAGGTTTTATCGGTATTGTACTACCGGTTGTAACCTGTTTGATGGGACTGGTTATGTATCATTGGTTGGACGTGATGCACCAGGGACCGAGCTTATTGCCCGACAATTATGATAGGGCTTTTCCACTCGCATTGCAAACATTTGCTCCTTCCGGAATCAAAGGCATTGTACTGGCTGGCTTTTTTGCGGCCGTGATGTCTTCGGTTAGCGCACTTTCCAACTCGATTTCTACGATTTTCTCATTGGATGTTTATCGTAATTTCTTGCGGAAAAATGCGAGTGATAAGGAGATGATTATTTCGGGGCAAGTATCGGGCGGGATGGCCTTACTGATTGCTGCCTGGGTTGCTCCGTTTGTGGGGACAGTCGGACTTTTCAAGTATTTCCAGATGGGTGTGACGTATATCGCAACGCCGTTTATTTCGGTAATCATACTGGGGATTCTTTGGAAAAGAACCAGCTATACGGGTGCGGTCGCAGGACTTTTGGGTGGCGTCGCTATTCAGATCATTCTTACATCCGTTCTGTCCCTGTTGGAAATCCGCCTTCATTGGTTGTATGCCGGCGGTATATCACAAATATTGATTATGTTGCTGGTCGTTATGGTTTCTTTGTACACCACTCCGCCGACAACCGAACAGGTGAAGTCGTTTATTTGGAGACCTTCCTGGCTCCTTACCCTTAACGATGGCGTAAAGCGGCCGTGGTGGAAACGGGTTACGTTTTGGGCGGCGTTGTATGCGTTAGCTTGGTGTTATATCTATTGGCGATTTTGGTAATTGCGATCATGGTGAAAAACAAACGTAATATGCACGTGAAGGATACTGACCAAACGATGGAAGTAGGTGTAGCGAAGATAGACATCACGCCGACAAAGCCGATGCGCCTCTCCGGTTTTGCAGCTAGAGAGACGGCGAAAGCTACGGAAGTGTTCGATCGGTTATCTGCCAAAGCATTGGCATTGGGAAGCGACTCGCAATACCCCTCGGTTTTCATTACGGTTGATTTATTAGGGGTACAATGGCGTATTGTAAGCCAAGCCGTAGACCGGCTTTCAGCGAAAACAGGTATCGATCCGTCGCGAATCGCGATTGCTGCCTCGCATACGCACGGTGGGCCTGAAATGGGTAACCTAATGAATGCTTTACAATGCCGTGGAGATTATCCCACCCGATTTCATTTCAGTGAGACGCTTTTGGATCTCGATCAATTGATTACGATTGCCGAATACAATGAGGAGCTGATCAATAAGTTGGAAGAAGTGGCATTGGCCGCATTGGGCAACCGAAAGCCGGCATTTGTTGCATGGGGGCAAGGGGAGGCCACTTTCGGTGTGAACCGGATAACGGAAGGTGGACCGGTAGACAACGCTTTGCCGGTTTTGCGGGTAACCAACCTGGACGGTACGCTTCGGGCCGTGTTTTTGAATTATGCTACGCACGGGATAACATACGGGCCCGACATCAATAAATTCCATGGAGATTGGATGGTGGAAGCACAAAAGCAGATCGAAGCGATTTACCCGGAGGCTGTCGCGATGGTGGCCATCGGATGTGCCGGCGATTCGCATCCCGTTCGACAAGGCAAAGCGGAATACGTAAAGGCTTACGGACGGGAGATAGCAAGCGAGGTAGCGAGGGTAATTCAATCGCCGATGACCGCATTGTTGGCGCCGCCCGTCGGAAAGATGGGTTGGATAAAACTCCCATTCGGCAAGATGCCTACGGTTTCCGAACTGATCAGACTGGCGAAAACCGACAGCACCATAAAAGGCTATTATGCAAGGCTTGCCTTGGAGCGTATTCAACGCGGTGAACACCTTCCACGCGAAGTGGACTACCCTATCCAAATCTGGGCTTTTGACGATAAAATGGTCATGATCAATATGGGAAATGAGGTAGTGACTGACTATGCCCTAAAGCTAAAAAGCAAATTCGGTACGGACCGGGTGTGGATCAACACGTATGCAAATGACGTGTCATGCTACGTTGCTTCCCGCGAGTTGATTAAAGCGGGTGGTTATGAAGCGGATGTCAGTATGTATTGGTATAACATGCCGGCACCGTTTGCCGAAGAAATAGAGGACATTGTAATCGATGCGATAGTTGGGCTGATGCCGGACTCGTTTGAGTAACAGGATTGAAGTAAGACTACCCTAAGTCTTTACAATCGTAGGCTTGCTAATAATCGCGGTTACTATCCGTATTCCATTCATTTCATATTGATATGTATTGGCTTTGAACACAAAGCTAGTTATCTGAATGTGTATGTCACATCATTGATTATCAATATTTAACAATCAATTACGAAGACTTTTACGAATGTATGAGCGCCGGGAAGTGAGGCAGGTCTCGTCTTTTGGCTGGTGGTAATCCAACGACGATCGTACCGAACTACAAAGAGGGGGAAATAGGGTAAACATTTGTCGATATCAGGCAAATCGTTGTGTTCATCTCGGTATATATTTGTGATGTTACTGATAAGTTTCGAACAGCGTTATTAACCATAAAACTTGATTCAATTTGACTGGATCAGTTGAGTTTCAAACCGTAATCGTAAATAAAAGAATTATGAAAAAAATGAGACCAAGAAACATCGACAAGTTTGTACTGTTCCGGCGGTCACTCGCCGACGAAGCGTGTCGCTTTAGGACAATCAACTAGTTATTCACAAAAAAGTTATGAAAGTTTATGAATAAGCGATTTAACAAAGGAAGCAATATGTTTCTTTTGTACCTGAAACAAAGATTACTTTTAGGATTCACGTTTATGTTTGTGTTGTCACTCCATGCCGTCGGGAGCAACGATTGGGGGGAGACAACACCGTTAGTCGATATTGGAAATGTCGGCGACGTGGGCAATGAGATTCAGGAAATAGTGACCGGGATTGTCCGAGACTCCACGGGTGCGCCGTTGGAGGGAACATCTGTTACGGTACAAGGGACATCCCGTGGCACGTCTACGGATGTTGAAGGACGTTTTCAAATTCAGGCAAGCAACGATGAAGTGTTGGTCTTCCGCCGTGTCGGTTATCAGGCGTTCGAATTGACCGTTTCTGATAACCGACAAATCGATGTAACCCTTTTACAGACATCGTCCAGTTTGGATGAAGTGGTCGTGGTGGGTTTTGGCACACAAAAGAAAGCCAGTGTTACTGGGGCTATTGCATCCATTCAGACGAAGGAAATTAAGCAAAGCCCGGCAGCAAACTTAGCCGTCTCATTGGCCGGTCGTCTTCCAGGGCTAACGGCTATACAAAGAAGTGGCGAACCAGGACGGGACATCACCCAGTTGTTTATACGCGGTCAAGGGACGGTGAATACGCAAAGTCCCATTATTTTGGTGGATGGCATAGAGCGGGGGATTACCTCCATAGATCCCAATGAGGTAGAGTCGATCACAATCCTAAAAGATGCGTCATCCACAGCAATTTTCGGTGTAAGGGGTGCCAACGGGGTGATTTTGGTGACAACAAAAAGAGGGACGTCCGAAATACCGGAAATCAATTATTCGTTCGAGACAAGTGCTCAAGACTTTCCACGGTTGATAAAGCCGGTAAATTCGTACGAGTTCGCGACGCTACGTAACCAAGCACATAAAAATGACGGATTGCCGCCCGCATATTCCGATTATGCATTGGAACGTTACCTATTGCAGGACGATCCAAAACGTTATCCTGATAATGATTGGAACGAGATCAATCTCAACAAATATGCTTTGATGCAACGACATAACCTGAACGTTTCAGGTGCGGGGCGGATGTCAAAATATTTTGTCAATGCGGGTTACCTCAGACAGGGTGGCCAATTCAAGACGGAGCCGGGCGAACCGTTGGGATATGATCCGAGTTTTCGATTGGATCGCTACAATTTTCGCTCTAATATTGATTTGACATTAAATAAATCATTGACAGCTTACCTGAACGTAGCCGGGTACGTAGAAAATGTCAACGCTCCTTGGGGTGCGACCGGTAGCGATGCCTCCTTATATATCATAGCGTATGGCAACGATATGCCTGCAAATGTACCGGGACCACTCACTGAAGATGGAGAGGTATTGGTAGGAAGTGCGGGCCAATGGTCCCAATTTGCGCTTATCAACAGGTCCGGGTACGTGAAATCGACCCGCGGAAATATTATGGCCACTTATGGTATGGACCAAGACCTGGACTTTATAACAGAGGGCTTGTCTACAAAGGCAGTCATTTCGTTCGACATTAGTCCGACGAATAACCTCAGCGCGTCGAGGGGGTATGAGAGTTGGATGCAGGTTATCGACCCTAATCTAAAGGGACAAGATGGTAGAGATAGCGTCTACAACGTGCCATCCAATGCCGGGGTCAATACGCCGTTAGCCATTTCAGGAAGTAGGACTTTTAGCTCACTCGCCAATTTCCAGGCGTTCGTCAATTATGATAGGCAGTTCAATGATCACAGCTTGTCGGGAATGTTGCTTTTTCAGCAACAAAAGACAGTCATTAATACCGAGCTCCCATACAACCTCCGGGGGCTCGCTACTAGGTTGTCCTATAATTATCGAAACCGCTATTTTTTGGAATTCAACGCTGGTTACAATGGTTCTGAACAGTTTGCCAAAGGAAATCGTTATGGTTTCTTTCCGGCAGTATCAGGTGCATGGATTGTGTCTGACGAGCACTTCTTCGAGAAAGGTGGGGCTATCGATCTGTTGAAACTACGGGCATCCTATGGTCACGTCGGCAATGACCGGATTGGAGGTGGCCGCTTCTTGTATTTAGACAATGTTCAATTGACAGGAGGTGGATACAGTGGTAGCTTGGGACTTGGGCAGGTAGTTAATACTATTTTGTTGAAAAACGAACAATTGCAGTGGGAGGTAGCTAGAAAGGTCAATTTAGGGGTCGAGATTGGACTTTTCAACGCGGTTAACCTCATGGTTGATTTGTTCCGAGAAAAACGGGATAATATCCTACGCTACCGCGGGACAATACCGATTTTGAATGGGTTGCCAACGAGCGTACTCGCTCCTGTAAATATCGGGATAATTGAAAATAAAGGATATGAGATCGAGCTTAACTACAACAAGCGTTTTAGCAATGATTTCTCCATTTTATCGAAATTCAATGTCAATTACGCACGCAATAAGCAACTGTTTGCCGATGAAGCCCAATTGCCGGAAGATTATGCGTATCGCTTTAGGCAAACGGGGTATCGAATAGGACAGCAATTTGGCTATTTGGTCGATGGTTACTTTGAAAGTGAAGAAGAGGTTTCGCTCTCGCCCATCCAGAGTGTAGGTGGCCATCCATCGAGGCCGGGGGATTTCAGGTATAAGGATTTAAACGGTGACGGCTCCATAGATTTGAGAGATCGTGCTCCTGTTTTGTATTCATCTATTCCAGAATATACATTTGGAGCAGCCGTTCATCTGAGTTATAAGCAGCTCGACCTTAGTGTGTTGTTTCAGGGAGTGACCAACGTGTCTAATTTTTATATGTACCGCGGAACAAATTCGGTGAGTAATTATGTTCATCGGCATTTGGAGAGCTGGACTGAAGAACGGTTCGCTGCGGGCTTACCCATCAGTTACCCGAGATTAACTACACAGGCAAATCCCAACGAAATCGAGAATGACTTTTTTATCAATGATGCGAGTTATCTGCGATTGAAGAATTTAGAACTTGGTTTCAGTCTGCCTGATCATGTCTTGAGCAAAGTAGGAATCGGTGGAGCAAGGTTCTATTTCAATGGGCTTAACCTCATCACATGGGATCGATTGCCAACCAAAAATTTCGACCCAGAGTTGGTTGGGGATTTGTCGTATCCAAATGTTCGGATATATAACCTTGGCGTGAATGTAAGGTTTTAGTGAATCAATATAAAAAAGAGGGTAAATAACTATAAAACCGTTTCATTATGAAGAAGATATTTTTTGTCGGGTTTATGTTATCGTTAGCGTACGGTTGTAAAAACGATCCGCTGGATATTACGCCAGATGGTCGGATGACGCTGGATGATATATTCGGCCAAGAGATTCGGACGGAAGCGTACCTAAACACGGTGTACAGCTCTATTCCGACGTATTACGCGAGTTATCACTTCTTAGCTTTTCTAGCGGGAATCACCGATGAGGCACATGATAGTGATGTGGGCAATGAGTCTAGCGGTATGGCCAATCAATGGTTGAGCGGTGCATTGACGCCGAGCAGTGATCCTACGGGAGGTGGCTATTCGGCTTTTTGGGCGGGGATTTACCATGCTAATGTGTTTCTGGCCAATATTGATGAGGCGAATGTGCCAACCGGAAATAACAGAGAGCGCTTTAAGGCAGAAGCGCGGTTGTTGCGGGCGTTTTACTATTTAGAAATGGCAAAAAAATACGGCCCTATGCCTTTGGTGGATAAGCCCTTTGAAAGCGATTTTGATTATACGTCGCTGACCAGACCTACATTTCAAGAGGTGACCGATTTTATCGTGGCCGACTGTGATGCAGCGATTGGGGGCAACGCCTTGCCCATGCGGATTACGTCGGCTGGCGAGCGGGGGCGTTTTACGAAAGGTGTTGCGTACGCTATAAAATCGCAAATCTTACTTTACAACGCAAGCCCACTCTGGAACCCATCAAACGACGCAGCAAAATGGGAAGCCGCCGCCGAGGCAGGAAGAAATGCGCTCTCGGTTCTGACCGCGGGAGAGGAATATCGCCTGGCAGCAAACTATGGGGATTATTTTTTGAATGTGGCCGATATATCGGAAGCGCCCAATGACCGCGAAACGATCTATGAGAGACCGGGAAGTTTTGCTGGAAACATAAATAGTATCCCAAGCAAAACCGGAATGATGAAAGCCGGTTCCTGTCCATCGCAGGAGCTGGTAGACAGTTATGATATGCAGGCTACGGGAGAACCTGCTATTTTAGGCTACCATGACGAGGACCATCTGGAGCCGATAGTTAACTCGGGATCGGGATACGACCCCTCAAGGCCATTCGAAGGAAGAGACCCCAGGTTTTACGCTACCGTTTGGTATAATGGTGCTCAATACAATATGGGGAGCGGTGTATTCCATACGATTCAGACCTTTGCCGGAGGCCAAGACCAAGTTTTGAAGTCGCCACCGAGTAGAAGGAATACCCATACGGGCTATTATCTCCGAAAATTTATTAATCCGACTATTCCCGATAACGTGGGGCAAAACTCCACGAATTGGAAGAAATTCAGGTTGGCCGAGCTTTATCTTAATTTTGCAGAAGCAGAAAATGAGGCCAGTGGCCCCAACAGCGATGTTTATGCTGCTGTGAATGCAATTCGAAACCGAGCCAATATGCCGGGTCTTCCAGCCGGTTTAACGCAGGAGGAGATGCGCCAGCGGATCCGTAATGAACGTAGGGTTGAGTTTGCCTTTGAAGAACACCGCTTTTGGGACGTGAGAAGATGGAAGATACTGGATCAGACCGATCGCGTGGTGACGGGCATGGAACCGATAGTAGCGGGTGGCGACACATTCAACTACGAAAGGTTTGTGGTGAGAACCACAAATGTTTGGCAAAACAAATATCTTATGTTCCCTATACCCATTCAGGATGCGTCCATTATTCCCGATTTTGGTGTTAACCAGAATCCGGGTTGGTAAAATAGGTATTCGATTTATGCGAATTGACTAAAATGGTAACAATGAAAAAAATATTCACCATATTGACCGTCATCCTTGTGGCGCTGTCGTGCAGCAAGAATGCAATTGACGTAGAGGATTTAAGTCGTTTCAAAACCCTATACATCATTCAGGCAGGGGAAGGATACCCTAGCCACACACTCAATATTACGGACTCCATTCAATCCATTGCAATAAGTGCGGGACTGGGAGGGAAAGACCGAACGGATAAAGATATCCACATTACGATGCAAGCGCAGCCTGAGTTGGTTGCGCAATATAATGAGGAAAACCGAACAGATTATCGGATTATGCCTTCAGGCAGCTATGAGATATCGGATAATCGGGTGACCATAGAAAAAGGAAAACCGTATTCAACGCCGCTAACGATTGCATTCAAAACAATGGATTACATCGAGCCAGGTGCATCGTACTTATTACCGGTTAGTATTGCGGAGGCAGATGTCGATATTCCAATAAATGCTGGATTGAAGACGGCGTACATCCACATTAGGGGTACCTATCCATTGGGGGAAGAACCGCCCACGAAGGTTTGGGATTTTGGGAGTAGATCATTCAAGTATCTTTTCACCATTCAAGGAACTTTGGCGGGAACGGAAATGGACGTCCTGGAAGTTTATGAATACGACAATTCAGCAGGTGTGTTTAAGAACAATCCCGTACCCGGACTTCCCACCGGAGGGTTTGGTGTTTTTGATGTGGTAATCGCTCACCCTACTGGGCTCATCGCGAGGGATGTTAATGGTGTATACAGCGGCGTGCCCGGCGCTATATTTGAGTATCCGCTCAATGTGGAAGCCAGAACATTGAGCGGATTGGGTGTAACGGGCAATGGATTTAACGATTACGATCACTTGACCTTTTCGGCCAAACAGAATGCGATATACGGCAGAAAAACGAACGGTGAACTGGAGGTCATCAGAAAAGTGGACGCCACATGGAGCAGCAAAACCGTTGTGGGCTCGGGCTATGATAGCTATGCAATTATTGAAGCATATCAGGATGGCCTTTTGGCCGTGGAGCCTGGCGGTAACCTTTGGTACATCGATATTGCAGAAGATGGGCAGCTGGACGAGCCTCGACAAGTGGGCAGCGGCTGGAATAAATACAATAGGTTGATGGACTATGGGGGCAAGCTGTTGGCGGTGGATTTTTCAGGTGCGGTATGGCAGTATAATTTTGATTTGAGAGGAACTTGGAATATACAATAGATGCTTGGTGACAAAATGAATAAAAATAAACAGATGAAAGTAAACAGAAGAACAGCAATTAAAAGTGGGTTGGCAGCCGGTGTGCTGGGGCTTTCGGGTCTTTCAACGCGGGCTGTAGAAGGATCAAAGCTTACCGTAACGGGCGGTTATAATGAGTATATCGAAAAGAACCAGCTCAAGTTTTGGTTGGAGACATCGATGAAGCGTGTATATCCCAACTCACTGCCGGAAGGCAGGAAGAAACTCCGTTTTATAGCAGCAAAGAATGAACAGCTGTCATTCCAGGTTTGTTTTCGCAACCTTAGCACGGATTCGGCCCAGGTCAGTTGTGAAATTTCGGGTGCAGACGCGTTTGATGTGCAGGTACGGAGAGTTGGCTTCGTGCCTATGCAACATCTGAATACCTTTGTCCCCAAAGAGGAAATAGAGGGGATAGGTTTTATTCCGGGTTTGTGTCCGGACCCATTATATCCCGAAACCAGTGTGCAGGTGGGGCCCGAATCCAATGGTGTCTTTTGGATAACGGTAAAAGTGCCTAGCGATATACCCACAGGTACACATCGATTGACGGCGAAGGTTAATTTGTTGAACCGCTATGGCTACGTGGGTTTAACTAACCCCGAACCATTTTCGGTGGAACTACCGATCGAATTAGATATTCGTTCGTTGGTGCTGCAGCCGAGAAAGGATTTTCCCGTTACCCATTGGATATCTGCAGACTCGATTTGGGAGTGGTACAAAATCAAACCCTGTGGAGAGCGTTTCTGGGAATTGGCCGAAGCATACATCGCCAATATCGTTGCGCATAACGTAGATGTGGTTTACACACCAATTTTTAATGCGAGACACGAGATTCTGCGTACCCCTGCTCAATTGTTGAAAATAAAGAAAACCGGTGAGGACAAATATGAGTTCGATTTTAGCGATGTTCGGAAATGGGTAAGGCTCGCAGTCAAGTATGGTGCAAATCATGTGGAATGGACGCACTTTTTCACGCCCGCCCCGACAAGTGGGCGCCATCCACAGCGTATTTTTGAACGAGACGACGAAAAAATTGGCGATATGCTATGGGCCCCGGAAATCAGTGCGACTTCCGACACGTACAGGAAATTCTTGGAGCAGTTTTTACCGCAGTTCAAACAATTTTTGATCGACGAGAATGTATTTGAAATGTCGCTATTCCATTGTGCGGATGAACCGGACGGGGAGACCCAGATTGCCGATTATCGGAAAGCTAGGGGACTTCTAAAGGAATTGGCCCCGTGGATGGAAGTTATGGATGCGATGAGCGATCCTCATTTCGCTACGGAGCGATTGTCTGATATGCCGGTGCCAAGCATCACGACTGCGCCTGCTTTTAAAGCTGCCGGATGTCCGGCTTGGGTATATTATTGTTGTGGCCCGCGTGATAGGTATGTGCAACGACTGCTTGATACGCCACTATATAAAATTAGGATGACTGGTCTTCTATTTTATAAATTGGATGCTAAAGGTTTCTTGCATTGGGGCCATAATTATTGGTTTATTTTCTGTACACCTGACATTGGTGACCCGTTTACCCAAGCGGACGTAACCGCTTGGCCGGGTATGCCGTATGGCGACGCGTTTGTCGTTTATCCAGGGCCGGACGGGCCCCTAGACTCCATTCGATATGAAGTTTATGCAGAAAGCTTACAAGATTTCGCGCTATTGCAGTCTGCCGGTATTGATCAAAATGACCCGATGTTTGATGAGATCAAGGATTATGCAGATTTTCCAAAATCAGAAGAATGGTTTAATCGGATCAGAACGAAAATTCTAGAACGCTATTAACGGTTTTCCACTTATGAAAAATGTAAAAAAGGGGGGGCAATTCTCTTTGTCATTGATATCGCTAGTGATCGGCAACTTGTTTTTCTGTGCCTGTCAGCAAGAGCCCAAGAGTGAGAAAAATGTCGATGATGTATTCTTTCCGATAATGGCGTGGGATGACGTACGTAATGAAGAAACCATCCAAAAAATGGCGGAGGCAGGTATCAACATGATCGCATTTACGCCGCCAGAACTGTTAGATGCGTGTGAACAGCATGGTGTTAAAGCCATTGTGTTTGATGCCCGCGTCACCCCGAAATGGGACGAACAGTTTGATGCAGAAAAAGGCAACGCCGCCCTGAAAGACCTCATCACAAAATACAACGACCACCCCGCAGTATATGGCTATCATTTGAAAGACGAACCGGATGGGAACCAACTTTATGAACTGGGTAAGTCCGCGAGATTGGTCAATGAATTGGCACCCGGTAAATGGGCCTATATCAACTTGCCCCCCGGTATGGGAGATTGGTATGACAAGGAATACTTACAGCTCTTCGTAGACCAGTGCGAGCCTAAATTTATTTCTTATGATAATTATGCGATTGGGGAGAGTGATCCATACGGATTTTCATGGGGATATTGGGCTAACATATGGGATATACGGTCGGCCTCATTGAGAAATAATGTCCCGTTCCACACCATTTTGCTTACAGGTGCCCACTTTAGTTACCGTATTCCCTCTTACGATGATTTGTCATTACAGATTTTCGGCGCATTGGCTTACGGGGCCCACGGCTTGGCATACTATAAGTTCGTGGGCGAAACACTCTCGGTATTGGGGGCTCCGGAGTTGGGTAATTGGCGCTTTGCTCCATTGGATGAATTTGGCGATATTACGCCTAGTTACTACAACGTGAAAAATCTTAACAAGCGGGTTCAAGCGTGGGCACCGACGCTGCTGAAATTGCGAAGTGACGACGTTTACCATGTGGGCGGAGATATTCCCGACCGTAACCACGGCGTCACTGATACGAGTTTGATACAGGGATTTGAAACCGGTCATTCATTTATTGTTGGAGAATTTACACATACGGAAGATGGCTCAAAGTGGATCATGGTCGTAAATAAGGACTTAAAAGGGTCAACCTTCCTTCGTCCAACGTTTTCAGAATCGGTTGATCCTGATGCAATCCAGCTACTTTCTCACGCCACCGGAGAATTGATTGAATGGCCAGGCATTTGGTACAGTTTAGCGCCCGGCCAGGGCGCGTTGCTCAAGGTGGCGCTAAAGCCCCATTAACTAATGTCTACATGTGACGAGTGATGATCGAACCCATTAAATTAAATGATGTATATCCTTGGGGGCATAATCTAGCCGAATACAAGGCAATTTTCAATTTAGACGATATGGATCTTCGCAGGCCACTTGTAGGTTTTGCCGACGGTACGTCCAGTGTGAATAGCGAATTGACCCAATTGGGACGTAAAATGGTATCTGTCGACCCCATTTATCAGTTTACAAAGCAAGATATCGATCGGCGGTTAAATGACGTGATGGCGCAATCGGAGCAATATTGGAGAGGATTACCCGAGGACCACCGGCAACAAGCGATCGCTATTGCCGGTTCCCGGGTGAAAGCAACCAAAACATTTCTTGTTGATTTCGAGTTGGGGAAGCAGCAAGGGCGGTATCTACCAACGGCACTTCCCGGACCGTTCGCATTCCCGGATAATACGTTCAGTATTGGGTTATGTGCTCATTTTTTGTTATTATACGATTATTATGGACTGGCATTCCACATTCAGGCGATAACGGAAATGTTGCGGATCTGCAATGAGATAAGGATTTACCCCACGTTAAATCTGCATGGGCAGAAGTCGTTTGTACTTGATGATGTGGTCAACCATTTCTCGTCTAATTACCGAGTGCATTTGGAAACCGTTGAATATGGATTCCAAGGCATGGGAGAAGAAATGTTGCGGATTGGAGGTGGTGATTGATTTGATAATTATTGAGATTTAATGTGTTTTTATGACGAAGATTAAGATTGATAACCCGAAACGGGATAAGAACTTTGTAACCGGCGTTTTTTCAGACGGTATCGTGGCGGGTGGCTTTTTATTTGTTAGTGGCCAAGCATCGGTTGATTTTGCGACATCTAGATTTGTACTTGGAACCATCGAGGAGGAGACGCATCGTACACTTCAGAATATCCGATCCATAGTGGAAGCCGCCGGGGCTACCATGAATGATGTGGTGAAATGCACGGTGCATTTGAGCGATATCGATGATTTCGATCGCTACAACGCGGTATATACGCAATATTTCCCCGACGTTAAACCTGCGAGAACAACGGTTCAATCCGTATTAGGTAAGGGGATTAAAGTCGAAATTGACTGTATTGCCGAGGTGCCTGGCTAACCCCGAGCGCCATCCCGCGAAGTTTGTACGTGTGATTTACCTGAAATGCTTTGGCGACAACCCGAACTTTGCCTTAAACATGCGGGAAAAATAATACGGCGAGTCAAATCCGGTATGGTAACCGATTTCTTTGATCGAAAGGCTGGTGTTCCGTAGCAACTCCTCAGCTTTGTCAAGACGGAGATCGAGATGGTACTGGTTGGGCGATTTGCCGGTATGCCGTTTAAATGTCTTCCGAAACTTCGAATAACTGATGGGAAACCTCCCGGCTAACGCTTCGATATCTACATGGCCATGAAGCTGCTGCTGCAGGAGGAAGGTAGCTTGGGATACCCATACCGACTCTGGGTCGTCTTCGATTTTTTCGGTTAACTTCACTTTGTTCAACAGCCCCAATACCTGCATGGTAATCCCCGCTACGAGTTGTGGGTAGCCGACTTGTGCCTCGGATACCGCGCCTAGTATTTCCGTAAATAAGGCAAGGAGTTGTTTGTTTAATCCCGTTTTGACAACTGGATTTTGTGGCTCAAAAAACTTATCCATGAGTTGTTGCGGATAACTCCCGTTGAATCCGATCCAATACTCCTCCCACCCTACATGGACGCTCGGCCCATACCGATGCCAAACACCGGGAAATAGGATGAAGCATGAACCTGCTTCAACTTCCTGAGCCGCTGTTTCCGCCGATTCAAATATACCGCTGCCACTGGTGATGAACACAATGTAATACCCATCCAGAATGCGGCCCTTGTTCCACGAGAAACCATGGTCTTCCGGATGTTGTCGGGTGTCTGGATAATGCATGTTTTTGTCCGTCTTGCAATACCCTACTGTCGTGATGTAAAATCCCCATTCTCGCTCTAATTTGCTGATGTGTAAATATTTGTGATAATTTTCCACGTTGATTTATTTTCAATTGGCTCAATCAAACATAGCAATAAATGTCAAAAAGTGCAAAATCTCTTCCGGTTTGGTCATTTTTTAACAAGCAGTCAGGACCTACATTTGTAAAACCAGTTTACCAATAGTTAGATACCAATAGTTAGATACCAATATGAATAATGTGCTAAACAAAACCCAGCTAGATTTTTACGACGAGAATGGGTTCCTAATCATCGAAGACTTTCTTTCTCCAGAAGAGTTGGAGCAATGGCGACAAGCCGTAACGTCGGCCGTCCATCAACGTAACGGGTTGAAAATTCCCGGCAAATCAGTCCACATCGGCGAAGATGACGGAATCAACGAAGACGCTACCTATTTCAACAATGTATTTGATCAATTACTGAATCTTTGGCAAACCAGCGAGGAGGTCAAACAGCTAATGCTGGATGAACGGATCGGTAAAATGGCGGCTGAGTTGGCTGGCGTTGATGGCATCCGTATCTGGCATGACCAAGCGCTTATCAAACGCCCATGGGCCAATCCAACCTCATGGCACCTCGATACGCCCTTTTGGTCTTTTTCAGACCGACGTGCATTATCAATCTGGGTGGCGCTTGATGATGTGACCTTAGAAAACGGTTGCTTGTTCTTTATCCCCGGATCGCATAAACGGACGTCTTTCGAAAATGCGGGTATCGGCAAAAACATGGGTGGCATATTTGACGTGTATCCCGAGTTTAAACAAAGCCAGCCAAAGGCGGCGGTGATTAAAGCGGGTAGTTGTTCGTTCCACAACGGACTGACTATCCATGGGGCCCACGCAAACATGACCCCTGGATTCCGCAGGGCAATGACATGTGCGTATATGCCCGATGGCAACACCTACAACGGCACCCCGAATATTCTGCCCGACGAGTACGTCAGCACATTGAAAGTTGGCGATTTGCTGAATAATGAGGAGCAGAATCCGTTGATCTATAAAAGCTGAAGCCATGCGTATCGACTTTTATTGCCCGCGCTGGGGTTCGGAGCATATCCGCTGGCCAGTATTCGCTCAACGTGTCAAAACAGACGGTTTTGCAGGGGTAGAAGTATTTCCTTTGGGCGATATGGACAGGAATGAAGACATGGTCGATACACTCACCGACATGGGGCTTTCGTACATCTTGCTTCATGCGGAATTGGAAGAAGGTCCTAATTTTAGTCGTTATTTGGATGCCCTGGAACGCAACTTGTACGCCTTGCTATCTTATCAGCATGCCACAGCAAAGCCCCGGTTTATTGTTTCGCAAACCGGTCGCGAGTATTATACCCGGGCTCAAATGGAGGCGTGCTTCGCCCTTTGCGACCGGATTTCTCAGGAGTCATCCATCCCGATCATCCAAGAGACCCACCGCAATAAATGGTCTTACGCAGCACATGTCGTTAAAGATTATTTGAAGGCGTTTCCGCGATTGGAACTCGCGCTGGATTTATCCCATTGGGTGTGTGTGTCAGAAAGTTATCTCGAAGATCAGCAAGAAGCGGTCGACTTGGCGATACGGCATACTAAACATATCCATGCGCGGGTTGGGCATCCGCAGGGGCCGCAGGTCACGGACCCGCGTACGCCTGAAAATCAGGAAGCCTTAAATCATCACCTAGCGTGGTGGGATCGGTGGATTGATCAGTTAAAACAGTTGGATTATCCCTGCGCAACCATAACGCCTGAATTTGGCCCTTATCCATATATGGCGTATATTCCCCAGACTACGCAGCCGGTTGCTGATCAATACGAACTCAACTGCTGGATGAAACAATTGCTAACGGAGCGATATGTAGTAAAAATGAACGAATCGTTACCATGATAAAACGGTACCATTTATTTAAAACCGCATGCTGCTTTTCGCTGACGGTTTCGTTAGCGTTTATCGCTTGTGGTGCCAGCGGTCAGGTTTATCATGATTCCAAAACGAAGACCATCCGTATCACAACGCCAGATAAACGGCTCGCATTGCACATTGACTATTCGTCGGGTGGTAAGGTGACCAAACTCATGGTCAACAACAAAAACACGTTGGCCCCAACGGGTGTTTTTACTGCCGTGAGAACGGCCGATGCACATTGGACCTCATGGGGTCAGGACCAGCCGATCAAGGTTTCCTCAACAGCCGATGGAGTAATGCTACGCGGAATAGTCCTTGGCCACATTACCGAATCATGGCAGTTCCAACTTGAGGGAAACAAAGTGCTGTGGACCATCAGTCGCACGTACCCGGAAGACTTGGCGATGGAAGATATGGCAATGCCTAGCTGGCATTTCAGCGACCTCGAGACTTGGAAGGGGGGAATTCTGGACAACGGCGGAATGGTATGGTGTAAATACCTGTCGTCTCCCAACGATACATATGGCGTACATACGGGTGGCGTGACCTTCTGGAATGAAGACGAGGAAGATGGCCTGCAAATCGCAGCGCACGTAAATGACGGCCAGTTTGTTGCAGCTGCGTATTCCCACCATGAACAAGGTGCCTTCGCCTGCACGCATTTGATTACCGATACCGAGTTGGATCAGCGTTACAACCTAAGTCGTTTCGTTCACCGAAAGGCGGACGTGTTTGCTCCGTTTGAAATAAAGCAGGGTAACGTGAAGGTAACCTATGAGCTTGGCTACGTCAATTACCTTGAAGCTTACGGGCGGGGTACATTGCCCGGCATTGATGTAGCGTCTGTTCGTGAATTGCTGAATACGACAGGTAGGTATGGCGTGGTAGACAACCGTATCGTTGGTGCCAACGGCTGGATTACCAATTGGAAATGTCTGCATGAACCGTTTTTTGCACAAATCGGGTTGGCCTTGAACGATAGAAATTATACCGATAACCTATCCGCTACGCTCGACCAGGAGCGCGATTTGGCCATGCGTGAAGATGGACGTGTATTGTCGCGTTGGCATGATGTACCTGGAGATGAGATTCCGCGAACGTATAACGAAGAAACGGGCTACTACGAAGCCCAGTGGGGGTATACCGTGGATTCCCAAACCGGCTACGTGATTAATACCGCCGAACAATTCCAGCAGACAGGCGATATTGCTTGGTTGCATTCGCATAAAGAATCGTGCGAAAGTGCCCTCGATTGGCTAATTCGCCGTGACGTCAATGGAAACGGAATTTTTGAAATGGTCAATAATAATATTGCTGAGCAGAAAGCAAGTGATTGGATTGACATCGTATGGGCAGGTTTTGAGAATGCGTTTGTAAATGCGCAACTATATGAGGCGCTTAACCTATGGGCAACATGTGAAACGGTGTTGGGAGACACTGAAAAGGCAGCTCATTATACCCGCATTGCCGAGCGGCTGAAGGAAGCTTTCAATAAGCCAATTGATGCGGGTGGCTTTTGGGCTCCCGAAAAGGAACAATATGTGTACTGGCGAGATGCCGACGGAACTGTGCATGGCGACAACCTCGTTACTCCCGTCAATTTCGCGGCCATTGCTTTCGGGTTATGCGACACGCAGGAACGTATCGCGATCATTCTCGAAAATATCGAACGACGCACTGCCGAAGAACACCTTTTCCACTGGCCCTTATGCTTCGATTCGTTTAAACGCGAGGAAGTGCACGATAACAACTGGCCGTTTCCACGCTATGAAAACGGCGACATATTTCCGACGTGGGGATACCTCGGCATACGGTCGTACGTTAAGTTCGATAAAGACCTTGCCTTGAAATACATTCGCAATATACTCGCACAATATCGAAAGGACGGACTTTCTTCGCAGCGTTACAGCCGGGTGGATCAAAAGGGACTAGGTACAGATATATTAGCGGGTATAGCAACCACGGTGACCGCGCTGTATAGCGATGTTTACGGCATACAGCCGAAATGGAATCGGATGGGTTTGGAACCGAATATGGTGCCGGAACTCAACGGTACCCGGTTTACCTATACGCTCCGCGATACGGTATATGAGCTGTCGCTGAGTGTAAATGACTATCGATTAAGCACGCCAGAATTTTCGGTATGGAGCAATCATGCATTCGGCGTGGGAAGATCAGGGGCCGATGTGGTTTATTATCCAGAGAATAAAGAAGCCATGCGGCTGGTACTGCATGCTGGCCATGGCGACTATAACGACCTTCAGGTAGCCCGGTGGGGCCCCGACCAATACCAATGGTCTGTAACGAGTGATCGGAAGAAAAGGGTTACCGTTTACGGGCTTGTACCTCACATGAAATACGAGGTGACGGTAAACGGGAAACGCCGGAATGCAGTAGCGACGTCCAATGGATCGTTGACGGTAGGAACCAATGAGGCTGGTCTCGTGGAGTTTACATTAGGATTGCGTGGATAACTGTCCGTACTGGCTGGCTAAAGCAAGCTCGTCTGTATCTTGAGTAATTAAACAGGAATTAACTAAAACTGAAAGCAGAAAATCATGGATAAAAAGTGGTTTATCTTTTTTTTAACGCTATTTTTTTTAATATCAACGTCGGTGGCGCAAGAGATAAGCGATAAAACGATTGCTTATCCGTCGCTGACCGCTGTCCCGTCAGGCGAGAAAATACCGCAATCGCCCGATCCGCTTGCTCATTATCGGTGGGACGATCCCAAGGCCACCGACGGCTTGGAAATATACACATTGTCGCCCGTATCTGTTGTGGTGGACGAACCGGCATCCGCGACTATTCATGCCGATTCAAGCCTAACGATTACAGCTCCCTGCAATATCAGGTTTGATTTTGGACAGGTCAATGCGGCGTGGTTCGAATTCGATTCCCCCGGTTTTGAGGGTGAGGTAGAAATGAGTATCAGCGAATTTAATGAGCCTGCTGTTTTCAACGCGGGATCGCAGCACCCAAAAAAGACAGCGACACCGGTAAGGCATGGCCAAACCTTTAGGCTTGAATTAAACAAGGAGCTTTATGAAGGCGTGCGGTTCGGATGGATACACATCCGATCGCTGAACAAACCGATGGAAATTAGGTCGCCTAGATTGGTCTGCCAGATAAAGCCGACGAATTATAACGGTAGTTTCGAAACCAACGATACGTTGCTGACGCGTATATGGTATACAGGC
The DNA here is from genome assembly GCF_035556095.1 of Parapedobacter sp. Taxonomy (GTDB): domain Bacteria; phylum Bacteroidota; class Bacteroidia; order Sphingobacteriales; family Sphingobacteriaceae; genus Parapedobacter. The sequence continues at coordinate 32,184 of NZ_DATMFT010000031.1, forward strand.
GCATATACCGTAAAACTGAATCTGCTTAAAGATCACTTCGGAGCCATATTGATGGAACGGAGTGATAGGCATTCGTGGACGGGCGATGCCCATGCGTCGCAAGCGGCATCCATGGTAGCCTTTGGTAATTTTGATTTCGTGAAGGAAAATATTCGGTATACGTCCGAACAATACAACGGAATTGCCAGCTATTCCCTGTATTGGATATTGAGCTTAATTGACTATTACAATTACACCGGCGATAATGCGCTAATGGAGGAAATGCTGGAAAACGCGTGTGCGAAACTGAATAGTGCTTACGAACAATATGACACCAATGCGGCGCTTTCGTTCTACGGTTGGGATGAACGGCTTGGCGCAGGATTCGAAACGCCCAACATCCCTGAGACCTATCATGCTTATCACATGCTTTGCATCCGCTCGTGGACGGAATTTGCCGCTAGTATGCGCCAAATGGGAAAGCATGAGATTGCCGAGAAATACCAGCATTATGCCGATGAGAAAATTGCCGCGCTACGTGCTGCTCAAAATTGGTGGCAACCATTTGGGCTTCATGCTTCGGCAGACGCTGTAAATGCGTTGTTCATAAAAGAAAATGAAGGGCGGTTAATTTGGCAAAATGCATTTGCGGATCGGATGCAAAGGCTTTCTTATTCACCTTTTAACCAATATTTCATATTACAGGCCATGTCTCACATGCAACGGCATGGAGAAGCGATTACAACGGTTGATGACTGCTGGGGTGGCCAAATACGGTATGGAGGCACTACTTTCTTTGAAGTTTTTAGGCCTTCGTGGAATGATATCTCAAAGCCGAATGACGCACCAATAAATAACCAGTGCGGATATACGAGCCTCACACACCCTTGGAGCGCAGGAGTAACGAAATGGCTGACTGAGGAAGTCCTCGGTGTAAAGCCATTGTCTCCCGGGTTTGAAACATTTGTCGTTAAGCCATTTCTCTCGTCGCGGATTACGAGGGTAAAAGGCGACGTACCTACGCCCCACGGAAGTATCTCATTTGCTATCGATGCGGAAACGGGATCCATTCGGTTGTATATTCCTGGAGGCACAACCGGAAATTTAGCCATTCCAAAAGCGGGGCGGATAATCAAAAGTATCAGGTTGAACAATGGTAGCAATCTACGGTACGATGCCGAAGACGATCAGTTCGTCTATTATTATAATTTATCACCCGGCAATTACAAAGGTCGTGTCTCCTATACCGGCAAGTGGGAAGACGGTCCGAAGGAAAAGCTCCAATATGCAGAAACAAAGATCGAAGAAGATACGTCAACACGTGGTGATTGGAAAACGAAATATGGGAGTCGGGGGCATCTTTTCTTCAACTACCATGATGCAGCAGTGAATGATAGCATAACGCCCCCTTTTGTTACCGGTATCGAATTAAACAAAGCATTCCATACAAATTGGGCGGTCAATGTGGACGACCCAAGGGCCTTGAAGGTAAATGATAAAGGTAATTTGGGCGCCATTTATACGAATGACCCACATGCGTGCATGCAAACCATGACAATCGACGTGAAGACAGCAGGTGAATTTTCAGCAAATTTATCATTGTATTTCGTAGATTTTGATCATAAAGACAGAAGGTCTGCAATAGAAGTTTTCGACTTACATACCAAAGAATTATTGATGCCTGTGTATATGGTGAGGGATTACGCTGAAGGGAAATATGTGACCTTTCCCATCGATCGCGCGGTACGCATACGTATTAACCAAGTTCGGGGGGTGAATGCCGTCTGTAGCGCGTTGTTTTTTGACTAACGCCGCATACGGGAAGAGCTAATAGCTGAAACAAATTTTGCGCGCCTGTGTTAGCGTTTTAAATCTTAGCGATGACGAATGTTGACAGAAGCGCAGAAAATACCGATCCGCGTTGGGCCAGAGATGGCGCGCTGGCCAGTCCGTGGCAGGAACACACCGGTAGTCATTTTACGAGCGAGAGCGAGAACCGCATCACCGATCAATTGTGGGATGTTGCGGTGGTGGGAGGAGGAATAACAGGATTGACAACGGCCCTCCGCTTGCAAGAGGCTGGGAAGCGTTGCGTGGTTATCGAGGCCCATCATATCGGATTTGGGACCACTGGCGGTACGACCGCACATGTCAATACGATGTTGGACACACCCTATCACACCATCGAAAGCGATTTCGGCGTCGAAAACGCGAGACTGGTGGCAGACGCGGCTCGTGCGGCTAGGGACCTCATTGCCCGCAATGTATCTGCCTACCAAATAGCCTGTGATTTTGAGTATAAAGACGGCGTTTTGTTTGCTCAGACGGAATCGGAAGAGACCGAGCTAAAAAAAATATATGAAGGCTCACTCCGGGCCGGCGTCGAAGTGGCCCCAGTAAGCGAAATACCGGTTCCGTTAGATTTCCGTATGGCCATCAGCTATCGGATGCAGGCACAAATCCATCCCTTGAGATACCTGCGCGCGCTGGCCCAAGCTTTTGAAGCAGCAGGGGGCGCTATATGGCAATATACCCGGGTGTTAGCTAACAAAAGACAACAAGACGTACACCACCTGGAGACGTCTTCGGGAATTGCCCGGGCGAGCAACATCATCTATGCTACCCATATCCCCCCGGGCGTGAATGTATTGCATTTCCGGTGCGCGCCCTACCGTAGTTATGTGCTGGGCATACAACTTGCTGATGAAGCGTACCCGGATGATCTGGCTTACGATATGCAGGAACCCTACCATTATTTCCGGACACATCTGCTGGATGGCAAGCCGTATCTGATCTTGGGCGGAGCTGACCATAAAACAGGCCATGGTGATCCGGTGCAATCATTCCGTGAGCTCGAAGCGTATGCAAATAAGCACTTTGAGGTGGCATCGATTGATTACCGGTGGTCGTCACAATTTTTTGAACCGGCTGATGGGTTACCGTATATCGGCAAACTGCCGGGCGGCGACGAAGGCACCTACGTAGCTACCGGATTCGGGGGGAACGGCATTTTGTTTGGCAGCTTCTCTGCTTTATTACTCGCCGATCTGATCCTTGGTATCGAAAACCCGTGTGAAAACCTGTTTTCTCCATTACGCGTGAAGCCAGTTGCTGCGTTCACGAATTTCGTAAAAGAAAATGCCGACGTGGTATACCGGTTTGTCGCCGATCGGTTAACGATAGAAACGTTGGAAGCGATGGCCGAACTGGCGCCGGATACAGGCGCTGTTGTCAATTATGAAAACCAGCGAATCGCGTTATATAAATCGCCAGAGGGAGCGTTAAGCGCGTTGACCCCGATTTGTACCCATGCCGGATGCATTGTTGCCTGGAATAATGCAGAGAAAAGCTGGGACTGCCCTTGCCACGGCGGTCGTTACGATGTTTCGGGAAAAGTGCTTACCGGCCCACCGAGGAAGGATCTCAAGGGTATTCCACTACATTAGTTACACCACCAATAACGTTCATCCAGTCGTTAATCGTTGGCGATGGACGTCCGCTTAGCTATCAGGATTGGCAGTTGCTTCGGGATTTAAGTAGTGTTGGTTGACGACATCAATGACATCATAAATATCAAAGGGTTTCCGTATGTAGGCATCGGCGCCGCATAGTTCAGCGATTTTGTCAATATTTTGAACGGCAGAGATGAGGATAACAGGTATGTGGGCGGTTCGTTCATCGGCTTTCAGTCCTCGGCACAAGTCGCTTCCCCAACCCCAATTCAGGTTCTCATCCAGCAAAATGAGCCCGATGGCATATTGCTTTAACTTTTTGTCGAGCGATCTGCCGCAGTCGGTGATAACCTGGTAGTCTTCAAATTGCATAAACTCCGCCACCACCTCGAGCATATCACCGTCGTCCTCAACGTATAAAATCTGTTTCTTCATATAAACATGGAGTTTTATCTTTTCAATATGTGTTTTTAGTCTTTCATAGTAATTTGTTTGCAATATAAGATAAACTGCTTATAAAAAACATAAGATTAAACTGCTTATAAAAAGGTAACGGCATTATTATATTGCCAACTTCCCAGGGCCGTTGGCGTAGGTACTACAAAAAGGATTGAAAATTGTTTAGATTTTTTTAAAAAATCGAAGTGGGTATAACCGGTACTTTTACACCGATACATTGGCAGAACAGGCGACCTTTGACTTAACAGCCGAGATTGAAGGAGCTAATCTACCCAATTTGAATGATCGCTAAAGCCGTTTAAACGAAAATTGTCCTGCTATAAAGCGATTGAAATATCGTCCCTTCGATCGGGCTGCCATCAATCCGACATGCACCGACGGCGGCACATGGTAATACGCATAAACCGCCCCCGTTTGGAACGTGATTTTAAGCGTGTTCTCATCGTCATTATAGGCGATATGCTTGATTACAGTCGATGGCATTGCCCGGAATGTTTGATAAGTTAACAACCCATGAGTTAGAATGTTGCAACATCCGAAAGGAACCCGATTCTTTAAACAAAAGGATAACATGGATGTTGTCTATATATGTTAAATTAATAAATGGAGGATTTTATGGCAAGTAAAAATCAAAATGGCAAAATGCCGAACGAACATCTTCACGAGCTATTTGTGGATGAACTACGCGACATTCTGGGCGGAGAGCGGCAGCTTTTGAAAGGGTTGAAAAAGATGGCAAATGCGGCAAAGAGTGAGTCGTTGAAAACTGCATTCGAGACCCACTATTCGGAAACCGAAGAGCACATCAATCGATTGAAACAGGTCATGGAATCGTTAGGGTTGGCTGCACGCGGAAAAAAATGTAAGGCAATGGAAGGACTGCTGGCAGAGGCCGACGAAATCATAGAGAGTTTCGAAGGCGATGAGTCGTTGGATGCCGCGTTGATTGCCGCTGCACAAAAAGTAGAGCACTACGAAATTGCATCTTATGGCTGCTTGGTTACCTACGCGAAGCTCATGGAGCATACCGATGCAAAGGAGATTTTGGGGACCACACTGAATGAGGAGAAGGAAACGGACGCGAAACTTACGGATATTGCGCTATCGGAAGCCAATGTCGCGGCTTGACGTGCATCGGGCGATTGGCTTGATGCAGTGAAAACGTATGACGTAGATCAAAAAGGAAGAGCCCGGTTTTTAGCCGAGCTCTTCCTTTTTATACTGGTTTGTGTTTGTAAGTGGGAATGGATTAATTTCCGCCGCCCGGTGAATAAGATTTTAGTTTTTTCTTCAACTGTTGTCGAGCCACATGTATGCGTGTTTTGACGGTGCCGATGGGAATTTGGAAATAGTCGGCAATCTCATGGTATTTATAACCTTCGTAATACATGGAAAATGGCGAATAGTATTCCTCAGACAACTTAGATAACGCATGCTCGATATCGTCCATAACGAATTTCCCCTCAGCGCCATTGCGTAGCGAACTTTTATACAAATCCGATGACGATATCGTATCGGATTTAAGGATGATGGAGTTGGTTTTTACTTTTCGCCGGTAGTAATTGATAAAGGTGTTTTTGAGTATCGTATAAAGCCAAGCCTGAAGATTGGTGCCCGATTTAAATTTGTTGTAATAGGAAAACGCTTTCAGCATGGTGTCTTGCACAAGATCATGTGCGTTTTCTTCATCGCGTGTGAAATACAGCGCGTAGCTGTTTAACGAATTTACTTCTTGTACGACCTTGGTGTTGAACTCAATCTTATCCATAATCCATCGAATTTATAGTTATTATTATGCTTATGTTACTGCAATTAATCGAGCCGACTTCCGCTACCTTGATCAGGGCAGCATGCTCATTGGCTCGTGATAGGACGGACATCCAACACCGGTCAATCTAGATGATCGATCGCGGATACGGCGTGAATTTAAATTTACAATCCTATCGATAAAGAACTCAAAGAAACAATAATGCAAGTAGCTGTTTTTTTCATAGTTTGGTGTTATTGTGTCTTCTACTGATGGACTGTCTGTTTAGTATTTTACTTCTGTTAGTTGCTTCGTAGTATTGTTAACAGAAAGTAGGGCGATTTTGTTTGAAAAAAAATAAAATAGTTTCAAAAACTCCCCGAATTTTTGTAGCACCCGGACTAATATTAACGTATACTGGGGGGTACATATTACGCGGGCTTCGAAAAACGTAACATGCTAATCCCCTTTTACCGCCGGGGGGAGATGGTCTACATCTTTTTCCGTTTCCCGTTCTTCTACGTGCACCGCAAACTCCGCTGGTACAATTCGCCTACCCCGCGATTCGGTGTAGGCTCTCGTGAACGAGGCACCGACATAGAGAATGGCTGCTGTGTAATATACCCAAAGCAATAGAATGATAATTGAGCCCGCAGCACCATAGGTAGAACCTTGGCCAGTGGTCTGGATATAAAATCCGATAAGCACACGCCCCAGCATGAAGAGCAGGGCGGTAAAAAATGCGCCCGCACGGACGTCTTTCCATTTGATGCGTACGTCGGGAAGAAATTTGAAAATAACACCGAACAGGGCGCTGATGACAATGAAATTAATGACAGCATCAAGTGCAATGGATAAATAAACGGCCAAGTCGGAGAGCAGGCACCTTAAATAGTCCATAAACACCATGAGGAGCCCATTGATGATCAGCGATACAATCAAGAGGAAACCCAGGGATAGTACGAGCGAAGAGGAGAGAAGTCGGTCCGTAATCAATTTAACCCATCCACGCTTGGGTTTTGGCTTGATTTCCCATATCCTATTGATGGAATGCTGCATGTCGGAAAACACCGTTGTAGCGCCGATGAGGAGCGTGCCAATACCGATAATGAATGCGAGCGTATTGTCTTCCTTTACCCGTACGTTTTGTAACATGGTTTCAATCTGCGCGGCAGCATTATTCCCTACCAGCCCGTTGATTTCTTCAAATATTTTGCCTTCGGCGGCCTCCTGACCGAAAAAAATCGCCGCCAATGAAATCGTCAGTACAAGCAATGGTGCTAACGAGAAAATGGTGTAGTACGCCAATGATGCACTGAATTTGAGGCCTCGTACGTCCATGAAAATGGTAAATGTGTTTTTCAGGATGGTCAGCCATCTGCCAACAAAACGTTTTGATTTCATAGTTCCAGTGTTTTTGATTTAACTCACCCTACCTCATTGAATGTTAGTTAACGCTCCCTGAAATATATGGCAAATACGGTCGATGCGGCGACAATGCAACCGGCACTGAGGATAATCAACACAACGCCTACCGTTTCGTGAATATATAGCCACGCGAAGCGGCTAAGCAGGCCTGCTGCCAATACAAGGGCAAAGGCAATCCAAAGTTTATTTTGGTCTTTCATTACCTATGCCAACAGTTAGCTGCCACATTTGTTGATGTTTTTTGAGATGTATTTATGAATGGTTGTACGAATATAACAGCATCGTGCCATTAGGCGCCGATAAGGAACCGAATACCATAGAAAGAACAGGATAGCATCAACGGAGTATCCAACCCCGTAAAGGTCTTTCGATGAGTAAAAACTCAGCGAACTCGGCAATGACCGCGGTACGTTCGCCAATGGGTAGTTCGGTTATACGTGCAGACGAGGTATCGGGTCGTGCATACAATGTGTGCGGTTGGTCCAAACGAATCGGGCGAATACCGGTTAAGGGCTTTAGGTGATCGGTACCTATGAAATATTTACCACTATCCGGAAGCACCACGCGGTATCCGTTGCGGTATGCAGCCTCAACTATGGCTGGTGAATGGCGGGAAACACCCATTCCGAGTTCCGATGCGATGCGTAAGGTGTCGCCGAGCCGCGTGGTATCTACCCTGATCTTGGGGGGTGTCGATTTTTCAGGGCGTACGAAAGGAAGTGGGTCGATAGCTCCTCCGCGACCATAAATACCAAAATGGAGATGAGGAGGTGTCGTACGCGCATTTCCGGTATTGCCCATCAGACCAACGGTATCGCCCGTCTTAACCAGTTGGCCCGTTTTAACCAGTTGGCTGTCTAAATGCGCATAGTATAATGTTACCCCTTGACCTTTTGGTCGTAGCCACACCACTTTCCCGCCCAGCCGATTGTCCCCTACGCGACTCACCACACCATCCGCTGATGCAAGTACCGGCGTAAGTCGTGGCGCAAAGATATCGATCCCTTCGTGCGTCCGGCGACCACCGTCTCGTGCGTCGCCAAACACGCTTCCGATATGCTGCTTGGCGGCAGGTTCCACTGGATTCGCGAGAGACGGCTCTGCGGTGAGCCGTAAACTGAAGGATAGTTCGGCCAGTAACTCTGGCTGTATGCGGAGGAGGTATTGACCATCGCGGCGAACGATCCAGGAAAGTGCGGTACTACCCGTATCTGCTGAAATCAGGTGCTTATGATTGTGAGCAGTATCTTGGGGAACTTCGAAAAGGTCGACGAAAACCTGCGTGAAGATTGAACTTCGTACGGCGACATCAACCTGCAATTGTTCACCTTGGCGGGCATCGAACGAGTAGCCAATCGCGAGCGGCTGTGCAGGGGCGAGGTATGCAGACTCGTGATGGGGGATGGTGATTGCTGTTGGATGGGTGAGGCTCCGCACAGCGGCTTCTTCCCATTGCTTATACAGTACGCTGTGTTGCAATCCGGCATTGCTGAGTTGCGTTAAATAGCGTTGGTGCGGATATTGCCCCTTAAAAAGTGCCCCCGCAAATTGATCGCTGCACGCAGCGAATAAAACCAGGATTGCCAGGAAATATAATAGATAATGAATGCGTTTTCCCATACGCTTAGTTACAAACAGGATAGCTTGTTTGTTTGTTGAGCAACAATTACGACGTCAATCTGTCGTTTTAATAAGCATGGAAAATACAACGGGCAAAATCATTGGTTGCGGCGATGCTTTCGGCAGCGGTGGAAGGCTCCATACGTGTTTCTACATACGAGCGGGGCATACAAACGTGTTGCTCGACTGCGGAGCTACGGCATATCACGGTATCAAGCAACAAAGCGTAAATATACGCGATATCGACATGGTAGTTCTTTCGCATTTTCACGGCGATCACTACGGGGGGATACCTTTTTTGTTATTGGACGAGGCCATTCACCAGCGGGAGAAGCCACTCACTATTATCAGTCCGCCCACGGGAAAAGAGCGGATTGAGCGACTTCTCGGTCAGCTTTATCCCGGTACGGCGGTGATGGATAAATTGGATATTCATTTTAAGACATACCTACCCGGGAAGGCGATCCATGCGCATGGGCTTGACGTTCAGGCATGGCCGGTGGCTCACTCGCCGGAGGCGTTGCCTCATGGAGTACGGATCAACACGGGCAACAAGGTAATTGCGTATTCCGGCGATACCGAATGGACACCAGTGTTGATCGAACTTGCCCGAAACGCAGATCTGTTTCTATGTGAATGCAATTTCTTCGAATTGGAGGTGGTGGGGCACATGAACTATAAGACCTTGCAAGCCCATGACGATCAACTGGGCTACAAACGTATATTGTTGACTCACCTCGGCGGGGAGATGCTTAGAAACCAGTCCTGGATTGCACATGACTGCGCGGAAGAAGGCCTTGAAATCGTGTTATAGATCAGCTTACCCGCTTCGTGTTGATGGCCTTTACCCATTCATGATGTTGGCAGCGCTTGCATCGGTGTCGGCCTGCTTCTAATTGCGCCAGCGTACCACAGACGACGCATGCATATAGCCCTTCTTCGACGATGGTGTCCGAATGTTTATCGTAGGCATGGGGAAGAATCGGCAAACCGTATTTTACCTCGTCATTAGCATAGAAGAATACACTGAGGTTTCCGCCAGTCTCGAGGATGGCGACGCGTACTTGCCCCAGATGTTCCACACCCTTTTCACGCAGTTCAGCAAAAAATTCCTCCTTAGAGAGGCTGTCTTTTTCGTCGTCTTTGATAATCATTACGCTATCCTCAACAATATATACCGCCTTTCCCTCGATCAGTTTTTCCAACCGACTGCTTTTCACGGTCAGCCAGGTAATCAAGCGGTATAAGGCAATTGCCGTAACACATACCAGTAGCGTGGCAATCAGCGCCACGTCGTCATAAAACATGGCGTCGCCCGCTGCGGATCCTAGGGTGAGAATAATGGCTAACTCAAATATGGACAGTTGACGCACACCGCGTTTGCCGGACAGCCGTAAGATAGCCACGACGACCAAAAACATAAATACTGTGCGGAAAAAGATTTCCAGGGCAAATGGGCCATCCAGGTCGTGTAAGAATATTCGATTCCAATCCAAAGTGTTTATCGTTAGTTGCGAAATAATTGTGTAACCATAAGACCGTACATACCACCATCCAGTATACCGATACCTACGCGACCAAATGCAGGGCGGAGGATATTCGCCCGGTGCCCTGGCGAATTCATCAAACCTTCGTGTGCAAGAGGAAGCGTTTGGGCAATCGCGAGATTCTCACCAGCGGTAAGAAATGTGATGTTGGCTTGGCGGATACGATCAAACGGCGTATCACCATCGGGAGAAATGTGCGAAAAGTAGCTTCTTGCAAACATATCTGCGGAGTGCCGCCGTGCTACTTGCCTTAGCTCTTCGTCTGCGCGCAGCGGCGATAGGTCGACTTTGGCTCGTTCAGCGTTAATCAGTTGGAGCATCTCGCTTTCCAGCTCGGGGCGGGGAGTGGGTGCTGTCACCGAAAAGGGGAGGTGGACACTTTCCGACGATCCTGGCGAAATGGTCATCCGGTTGATCGAGCGGTTTACGGTAGCTAGCGCCGGGGCGAACGGCCGTTCCAACCGCTCCAGTTCCGCAGTGAGCCGTTGGGCGACCTCACTACCGCGCGTGTATGATGTAAGGGTGTCTGAAAGCGGTAATAAAAGCAACAGTGCCGCTGCGATTGCGGCATATAGCATACCTATGGCCAAGCCAGGGATAGCGCCCAGAAACTTATTTAACCGATGCCGGTGGAATTTCGCAGGGACAGCTGCTAAAAGACGGGTTGTTAACAATGACAGTAGGGAGCCCGCGAGCAACAGGGTAAGCAAGAACGACAAGGGAATAGCCCACACGCTGGCCGTGGGATTGGCCCCGAAAAGATCCGAAATATGACGATACAATACGAAAGTAAGTAAAAGACTTCCCAGCCAGGAAATCAGCCCAGCTAACCCCGTGAAGAAGCCCATGGATATGCCACGCCATATCGCCACCGAAATAATCAAGAGGAGTATGATGTCGATAACATTCATTTGTGCTATTAAATACAATTGACGGCTACAGATGTTTTGCGACAACAAGCCAACAATTGGGCGGAACGTCTGTTAGCGTAATTAAAGAAGCCGCACGAAAAAGACGGCTGGTACAAGTTTAAAAACAATCGTAATAGTATGGAAAAATTCACTGCAAAACACCTAAACAAGGTATTGGGGTATGAAGAGCCACCCATTTTTTCGATATATATGCCGACGCACCGTACCCATCCTGACAACGCGAACGATGCGCGCATTTTCGAAACGTTAATCCAGCAGTTTGAACCGGCAAAAGTTCAGTATGCGGGTGATAGTGGCGTTCAGGGCATCTTTGAAAAGTTTGCAGCGCTTGCAGCCAACTACCAGTTTTGGCAACATACAAAAGAGGGTCTGGCGGTGTTCGCGACACGGGATTCGTTTGATGTTTATCGATTGCCAAGAACGGTACAGCCATTGGCCGTTGTTGCAGATACAGCACATACGAAACCGTTGCTCAAATACTTGCAAACAAAAGACCGATACCACCTCTTGGTGCTGACCACCAATACCGCGCAGCTTTATGAAGGCGACCGCTATCAATTGGATGAAGTAGACCTTTCGCAAGCGGATGTGCCCGACACGATGATCGATGCGTTGGACCATGAGATGCGCGACTTGCACGCTACGCTGGCGGCCTATCGAACAGCGACTGGAGAGAAATGGGAGGCTGCCCAAAACCATGGGCTGAAAAAAACGGATATTGATAACGATATCGAGCAGTTTTTCAGAGCGGTAGACCGTGCGGTCATCGCTAGATACTCCGTGCCATCGAGACTCCCCCTGATTCTTGCAGCGCTTCCCGAGCATCACCACCTATTCCGGCGCGTAAGCCGTAACCAACGTTTACTGGAAAATGGTGTGAAGGCCAATGCGGCAGCCATGGATGCAAATGAAATTCGGAAGTTAGCGTGGAACGTGTTCGAACCTAATTATACGGCTCGATTGGATGGGATCATTGGCCAGTATCGGCACGCTGCTTCCCAAGGACTGGGCACCGATCAGATCGAGGCGATCGTTAAAGACGCTTACGATGGGAAGGTGGGTGCGCTGTTGCTGGAAGAAAATCGCATGATCCCGGGACAGATTAATGGCCGGACGGACGTCGTTTTTGGGGCACCGGAACCCGGTCAACTCGTGGACGACATCTTGGATGATCTCGCCGAACTGGTACTTGGGAAGCAAGGGGAGGTTTGGGTTATTCCAAAAGAACGGATGCCTTCGGCTACCGGCGCGGCGTCGATCAACAGGTTTTAGGCACTGGCGTTCTATGCCCGGAAGAAAACACGTTGAACGCGGAAAGTTTGTAACTGGTCATCATGTGCGGTTACTATGGGGCGGCAAAGCCTATTTTGAGTTATTAATACACCTTATCGGAAATGCACGCGAATGTATCCATTTGCAGGTTTATATCTATGAATCGGATACAACGGGAACGCTAGTTGCGGATGCACTTATCGCTGCGGCAAAAAGAGGTGTCGCCGTATATGTGTTGGTAGATGGGTATGGCTCGCAGAAGCTATCTAAGGCATTTGTAGCCCGCCTCAGGGAAAACGGTATCCATTTCCGTGTTTTTGAACCGATGCTGCGAAGCAAGCATTTCTATTTCGGTAGGCGACTGCATCGTAAGGTGTTGGTAGTGGATGCCCGGTATGCAGTGGTCACCGGAGTGAACATCGGCGATAAATATAATGACCTACCCGGCCAGGCCGCTTGGCTCGATGCAGCCGTGTGTCTGGAAGGTGAGGTGGCAGCAGACTTATGCAATGCTTCTTGGATGACATGGAAAAATTTCCAATTCACCAAGCGCTTGCCATTGCATTGCCGGCCAGGGGCTACCCACATCGATTTCGGGCCGGCGCATCGTTGCGCCATGCGTATGCGCCGCAATGACTGGGTACGTCGCAAGTACGAAATCAGCCGTACTTACCGGGAAATTTTTCAGGGGGCCGACGAAGAGATTATGCTGCTTTCCAGTTATTTTCTTCCCGGGCGTTCGGTGCAAAAAGATATCGAGGCGGCAGCCAATCGGGGCGTACGCATCCGGGTAATTAGTTGCAGCCGTATGGATGTGCCATTGGTTAAAGATGCCGAACGGTACATGTATGACTGGTTGTTGCACCACGGTATTGAGATTTATGAATACCGGGGAAATATGCTTCATGGCAAGTTGGCCACCTGCGATCGGAAATGGATGACTGTTGGTTCGTTTAATGTAAACGACCTCAGTGCCCGTGTCAGTATCGAGTTGAACATCGATCTGCGCGGCGAAGCCGTGGTACAGCAAACCATCGCCGAAATGGAGAAAATCATCGAGAACGACTGTGAGCGGATAACGCGCGAGGATGTGAGGCTGAAAAGTAATATACTCACCCGGTTTGTGAGGTGGTGGTCATTTCGGGTATTGCGCGTGTTATTCTTCCTTGGCACCTTTTACATGCGCCAGGAAAAGCCGGTATAACGGCGATCTAAAATTTTTGAAACAATAAACGACGATGGATTGTCAATAGCAAACACAGCCCGATTGAAAGGGTATAATAAAATAGGTTAATAACTAAAAAAGAAAAACATTATGGAGCAGATGAAGAAAACAGCAGAAGTGTTAAATGACCTTATCAAAATCAACAACGACCGGATAGCTGGTTACGAAAAAGCCATTGCCGCATTGCCGGCAGCAGACGTCGACCTGAAGGCACTTTTCAGTGGTTTGATTGAGCAAAGCCAGATGCTGAAAGATGAGTTGCAACAACATATCAGCGCGTGGGAAGATCGGGTGGATGATCAAACCACCGCTTCGGGAAAGATTTATCGTGCATGGATGGACGTCAAGCAAACATTCGCAATAGACGATCGTAAAGCTATTCTGGAAAGTTGTGAATTTGGCGAAGATGCTGCGCAGAAGGCATACCGGGAGGCTGAAGAGGAGGAAGAGATATCTACGGCTGCCAAGGCGCTTATTTCGAGCCAAAAAACCCAATTGCGGGCCTCCCATGATCAAATAAAACAGTTGCGTGATCGAGAAAAGGCTGTAAACGATTAGTTTGCGCACTTCATAATCAACAACACATAATAAACGTACGGAATTATGGAAAACCTAAAAATTACCGTGGAATGCCTCCAAGATCTGGCGGCATTCCACTACGAGCGAGTCGCCGGCTATCGTACCATGATGGGCAGCCTGATGGATAATGAGCAGCATCTAGCGACGCTATTTAACGCCTTCATCGCACAAAGTAACACGATGGGCGAAGAGTTAAGTCGACTGGGGCCGGAATGGGGCTGGGATGGTGAACAATTGAAAGAAAGTGGAAAATATGGCCTGGCTTGGTCAGTCGTTAAAGCTGTGTTTTCTAGCAATATGCCCGGCTACCTGTTAGACAAGTGCCGGTCGGGCGAGAATGCGCTACTTATTGCTTACCACAGTATCGAATGTACGGCCGGGCTAGCCGAATCTGTACGCTTGCTGATTAACCGGCAAAAAAGGGAGGTCATCGCGGCAAGAGATTGGATCGTACACTTTGAAACACTTCCTATGTCGCGTTCACTGCATGAAGAGCCGGTAGCGGCTGTAATCTAGTTATTCCTATCGGTGGTGTGATAGACCTATGCTGTTATCGATCTAACGCTCCATTCCCGCTATTTCTTTCTCAAGCTGACCTTAACATTAATTTGCGATATTGTGATAAAACAATCGTAATTTCGCTGGTTACCTGGTGACAGGCCTTTGGTCGGTTGCTTACGGGATAGCTGAGAAATGAAGAAATCATACATGGGGGTTGATAACCATATCTACAAGGAGTTGTTCCTAGCATCGCCTGTAGCGAGTTATATATGTGATAACGAGGGGTATATAATCGAATTTAACGAGGCTGCGGAAGTACTTTGGGGCCGCAAGCCGCAAGCTGACGACAGATGGTCGGGAGCAACTGCAGTATATTATGGCGATGGGCAACCCATACCGTGGGAGGAGACGCCCATGGCAATTGCAGTGCGCGAGCAGACTGAAATATGTGGACAAGAGTTGGTCATCGCCCGTCCTGATGGTGTGCGGCGAGTTACTTTGGCGTTTCCAAAGCTCATCCGGACGGCCGAGGGACAATTGATCGGTGCATACAATACGCTTGTGGATATTACCGAATATAAGCAGTATGAAGAGAAACAAACCATATTGTCAGAGATCGTTCAATCGTCTGACGATGCGATTGTAAGCAAGAACTTGGATGGTATCATCATGAGTTGGAACCATGGTGCCGAGCGGATTTTCGGGTATAGCGAGGCCGAAATTGTGGGTAGGTCAATAAATACGCTTATTCCGGCGTATCTCCAGCATGAAGAGAATACCATTATCAGTGAAATAAAGGCGGGCAGAACCGTAGACCATTACCAAACCATCCGGGTGACGAAGTCCGGTAAAGAGGTGCCGATTTCACTGACCATATCGCCCATGCGTAATAAGGCAGGGCAAATCATCGGTGCCTCAAAAATCGCCCGAGACATCTCCGATAAAATCCAGCGGGAACAGACGATACAGTTCCACGCGAAGAAATTGGAAACCTTACATGCGATTGGCAAAATTATCACCGAAAAATTAGATACACCGTCGCTCATTCAAACGATCATCAATTCAACGACCCATCTTGCTGCTGCAGATGTCGGTATTTGCTTCTATCGGGTATCCGACGAACCGGGACAATCCAAGCTTTCGGTGGCCGTAGCGGTGCTTGGCGAAACGAAGGGTGATTTTAGCGGCCTGAAGTCGGAGGAGGGGCTTATCCATACCATTTTTGCTGGTGAAAGTTCCATAAAATTCGATGACGTAGCAGCGATGCCTCATATCCAAGCATTATTTGAGTCGGGCGGAAGGGTGGACGCACCTCCCATTCGACACAGTTTAGCGATCCCTATCCGGTCGGCCGATAAGTTATTAATCGGGGCAATGTTTTTTGGCTATGCCCAAACGGATATATTCAACGCTGCCGATGAAGATATCATACACAGCATTGCATCTTTGGTTGCAGTGACCCTGGATAACGCTCGATTGTTTGAGGAGGTGAATGCGTTAAACCTCCGTAAAAATGAGTTTATTGCGCTAGCCAGCCACGAACTAAAAACGCCGCTAACAACCACAAAAGGATATCTTCAAATATTGGAACGGTCGGAAATCGACCAAGTAGGGCGCCGATTCCTTACCAAGGCGCTGAAACAATTGGAACGGATCAACGCATTGGTTGCCGAGCTGTTGGACATTTCAAAGATTGAAGCGGGCAAACTTACTTTTCACTTCGAAACGTTCGATCTCAGCGAAATGATATTAGATGTGGTGGAAACTTTCCATTTCAGCAGCCAGACCCACACCGTTTTCGTGAATAACATCCATGGTGATTACCTCGTGAAGGCCGATAGGCAGCGTTTAGAGCAGGTGGTCATCAATCTGATTACCAACGCAATAAAATATTCGCCAGACGCGCACCAAGTACATGTTGTACTAGAATCTTCGCCGGAAGAAGTGACCGTTCAGGTTATTGATGAGGGAATGGGAATGACACGGCAGCAACAAGAAAAGGTATTTACTCGTTTTTATCAGGTAGAAGGAACGTCTAAAATGACGGGACTGGGGCTAGGTTTGTATTTAAGTAAAGAGATCATTGAGCGGCACGGTGGCCGGGTGGGTGTTACCAGCGAGATGGGAAAGGGATCCACTTTTTATTTCACCGTTCCTCGGACCCCCTCGGACTGATGAAGCCGCTAGTAGTCACTTATGCCATGTGATGTGCGATGGCTTCGCCGATTCGCTCTACCGAATTGTTGGCCAGATCACCCCAAACCTGAATCCACTCACCTGACGGCTCTTGCCGTAGTTCGCCAATAGATGTGCCATCAGGCAAATAACAATGGTAAACTGGAATGCCGTCCGTGGTGTGTTGAGGTCGGATAATGAACCGCTCCGTGAGCTGGTCGTCGGTGATTTCGATTTCGAAAGCGTCTTCTGATTTTTCCACAGCTTGATTTTTTTCCGCAATTAACTTAATACACCCTGCTGCAATGCCATGCGAATAACGGTGCCGATATCCGGGGCACCGGTTTTCTGCAATAGGCTCTCCCGGTATTTTAGAATGGTGCGTTTATTGGTAAATAGTTGATAAGCAATCTCCTGATTGGAGTATCCTTCCAAAATGAGCTTGAGAATCTGCTCTTCCCGCTCGGAAAACTCCACAGTGGCTCCTTTTTTCTCAATATCTAATGCAGCGATAGACTCAAGAACCTGAATATACAAAGCTGTGCATATATAGGTGTTACCCGTCAATATGTGCTTGATGGCAAAAATGAGCTCATCTTTGTTGGCTTCGTTGACGATGTAGCCGTCTGCTCCCGATTTCATCAAATCGAGGATATCTTCATTATGTTCGGTTCCCGATAAGACCAACACTTTTAATAACGGTGCGATTTCCTTCAATGAGGTCAGGAGCTGCCGTTGATCGTTTAGGAAAAAGTGATCAACTATCAATATGTCGGCGACAGGTTTGTTGGCCACCGCATTCATCATATCTTCCTGTTTGGAAATGATCTCCGCAAAAGTGAAATCGGGCTCTTGGTCCAAAAGTGCGACGATACCGTCACGGGCGAGCGATTGAGGAGAAGCCCAAATAATTTTTGCTGAATTTTCCATATACTTGATTCTAATTTTACTGATGTTTTTGCTACTATGTAATCGTAAGGGAATACGCTTTAACCGACAGAAAGGTTTTAGTTATTTTCAGATTTTTCCCCTTTTGCCTACAACGAGTCGGGTTTTTAGTACAGTAATGGATAGCCTTGTAAACTGTCTTTTAGTCAATGATGGCTGATTTATAGTTGATTAGGTTTGGGTTTTCTGTCCAATAGTGCCAAATGACGCCATATAATCAGGGCACGGGCGGAACACTATATGGATACCGATATATATACGTGCCCTCGCTGCTCGAATTTTCTCACGCCCGTTTGCGGCTATTCAAAATAAGAATAACGGTTAGAACTGCGATAAACGCAGCCTGGATAGCTGCGTCAAGTAGATAGATGCGATCAATCTGCCCGTTTGCCACGTATACGATGTCCATGAGCAGAAAGCTTGCCGAGACAGTGTAACCAAGCAATACCGGCAATGGGTGCCGTCGGAGGCTAGAGACAATGAATGTGAGACCGACTGCGGCCGATAGCAGGCCCACCATTTCAACCAGCCAGGTATCTTGCTTCGGGCCCGTTGCCATAATGAAGCTAGCCATGTTGAGCAGAGGCCATATGCCGGTTACGACAAAGTAAACCCCTTGTATAAGGAATACATTGCCCAGCCTTTTGTTGTACGTTGCTGTTGCCATTAATCAATTACCTGTCGTACTGGTCATGTCCGTGTGTCTTTACAATCTTGTTATACGTGCCCAACAGCAAAAATGGAGCAGCCCATTGCCCTATAAAAAGCGCCATATGTTTATGTCCCGAGCATTTCAGCGCCAACGAAACACCCATAGCGGTCAATGCTGCACATAAGAATACTTTTGAGGGTAACTTAGCGGTTTGTTCTTCGATTGCTTTAGTGGTTCTACCTTCCTGATGCTGTGGATTTTCATTCATGACCATAAGAGACTCCTTTCTTTTTTATACGTTGAAACCCTTGCATACACGGTGCCAAGGTCGTATTTATAGTTAAAATGGCTTTTGCCAATCAAGGCAGTTACGAATCCGCCGATCGGCTTCGGCTTTAGGAAACACGGTTTTCGGAAATCGAGACACGGTTATTTAGTATTTAGTACACTATTGCTTCTCGTGGCTATAGAGATGGCTAGGTAAGCTTTTTGCATGGTGAACGAACATCAGCTTTTTATGTATGGAGCTCGAACAACTTTACGAACGACTCGAAAATTGGCTTGTGCACCAAGCACCCCGGGTGTTACTGGGCTTGGCGGTTCTTGTTTTGGGGATGTGGTTAATCCGACTCCTCGTACAGTGGATAAAACGGAAAATCGACCGAAAAGACTGGGACCCTACATTGGAAGTATTCCTTTCCAATCTAATTATAATGGCGCTCCGCGTGCTCCTTGTACTGCTGGTCATCCAAATCATGGGCCTACAGATGACCCTTTTTGCCGCGTTGGTGGGCGCTTTTGGTGTTGCAGCCGGGCTGGCGCTATCGGGCACGTTACAGAATTTTGCCAGCGGTGTGCTCATCCTCATGCTCAAGCCCTTTCGCGTTGGCGACCAGATTCTCAGCCAGGGGCAAGAGGGGGAGGTCACGTCCATCCAGTTATTCTACACCGTGGTGCTCACGCGTGACTACAGGACGGTTATCGTGCCCAACAGCAAGCTTGCCAACGAAGTAATCATCAATATGAGTCGTGCGGGGAAACGCCGCCTTGATGTGGAGCTGAAGCTTAAGTACGAAGTTGATTTCGAACATGCCAAAAGCGTATTGACCGCGGAACTCAACAAAGCGGCCGATTTGCTGGTGAGTAACGAATATCTCATTGGCATCAGTCTGCTTGAGGCGGATGGCTACCGCATTTCGGTATCGGTGTGGGTAGATGAACATGGCTATCCCGATACGCGCCTCAACGTGCAGGAGAAGTTACTGCATGCCATTCGGACATTAAGTTGAATTGTGCATTTTTCCAAACAATGAACCCATTAAAATAAACAGTGTGTCCGGAATAGTGCTGTGGGGGGAAGCAATGACACCCCCTGAATCGGTAGAAACAGCCGCGCGGAAGGTATATGACCGTAAGTGGCGCAATATGTGAGGTTAACGTGATGTAGAAGTCGAAAGAAATGGAAAGCAATAAAGATATGGAAAGCAATAAGAAAAAGCCACCTGTTATTCCGCTCGATGTAGCGGATACAGATGAAACGCGTGAACCGACGGGGGAAGATCTCCGGTATAATGAAACGGAAGATAGCTTTGAACTCGATCCGGAAACGGCCGACCGGGAATATCGCCATCCGCAGCCCTATAACACGGCCGCCCCGGAGGGCGAGGATGACAATTCCACTTACGATGAGGAAAATCCCTATACACCCAATGAGTACCGCGATAAGCGGAGCGAAATGAAGGGCGAATTGGAGGAACTTGATGCGACCGTTACGGATGAACAACTGACGCAGCTCGATGAAGTAGATGAGCAGTTGGCAAACACGTCGGAAGATGCCCGCGGCGATCTGGATGCAGAAGGGTACCCCCGTAGAGACGATGCCGGCGGTGACAATAACCCGGTGCTGGAAGCTTCCGACAATAATTACCGAGATTCCGAGGGGCCGGACGATCCCGACAACCCCGATGAAGGCAACGAAGAAGATGAATCCGATCCGCGTGTGCCGCCGTTTGAAAACCCCCGGCGGGATGATGACGAACCGATAGGGGATGACCCCAATCGACCGATACTTCCCTTAGACGTGCCGCCGAATGACGAACGAGACCCCTTGGGCGATAAGCAGATCCAATCGGACGATCCAACAGAGAGCAACGGTTAGTTTCAATACCACGATAATGGCACCTGGTAACAAAAAAGCACCATTCGTACCGGAACAGAAGGAAGGTAAACAGGTTGATCTCGAATCGCGCACGGTCTTGCCGGATAATGACCGTGCGAACGATTTTTTACAATTGGTAAAAAGCAGGCTCCTTAATATTAATCAATGGGATACGATTGCATCCGTTCCGGTGGCGACGTTTGTGCTCACAGACGCCTACGGTGGTGAGGCGATAAAAAGCCGTCCCAAAGAAGGCGATCACGTCCGGATTGATATTCCAGGACCCGGTCCCGCCATCGGCGATGGATATGACTGGGTAGTCATCACAGATATCACCGACGTCACTGATCAGTTTTGCGCAATTACCCTGCAACCGGCGCAAAATCCGCTGAAACAAGGAGACGACATCGGGCATTTCTTTCAGGCCTCGGCCAGCTCCACATTGGTGGTTGAACGGAAAGGTCATGAAGTGATTGCACGATACCACGGCAGAAACGAGGTAACTAATACGCATACCGATTCCACCCTGGATAATATAAGAAACACCGTGGTGGGAATCAGCGCCAAGCTAGGGCTTTCCTATCCGCAATGGCAGGGGCTATTGGATGGCTTGCTGGAGCAGCCTAATGAGCCACATGTAGAAGATTAATAGATGAATATATTTATATTATTAAATGGAAATGTTATGAAACCCTTACAGTTTTTTTTGGCAATGGCGATTGGATCAATCCTCATGGCCGCATGCAATAACACGAATAGGCGGGCAGCCGACGATAGTGTTGATCAGGCGCAGGGTGTAAATGATACGTCAGCAATGGTCAACAAGCAGGATGCGGACTTTGCTGTCAAGGCGGCCGACGCCGGCTTGGCCGAAATTGAACTCGGCAAGCTGGCTATGGAAAAAGCAACCGATCAGCGCATCAAGGACTTTGCACAACGGATGGTTGCGGACCATCAGAAGGCAAATGACGAGTTAAAGTCAATCGCAACGAGCCTCAACATCACGCTTCCACCGGTAATCAGTGAAGACCATGTAGATAAGCAACGAAAGCTTCGTGATAAAGCTGACGATGCGTTTGAGGAAGAATACATCGATATCATGGTCAAAGATCACGATCGTGTTGTATCACTGTTTGAAGATGCCGCTTCTGACGCACGGAATGCTGATTTACAAGCGTTCGCTGCGAAGACACTTCCCACGTTGAAAATGCATTTTGAAGAAGCCAAAACACTGCGCGACTCGATAAGCCCGATGGACACGACGACCATACAACGGGTAATTCCTTAAAAATCAGTCTATTTATTCGATGGTCTTTTCATCGGTGATACATCCTTGGGATGCCGATGATACGAGTTGTAGATATTTAAACAATACGCCTGAAGTGACGGACGGATTGCGTTTCACCCACGCTGCCTGTCGGTCACTCAGTTCGGCCGCTGTTAATCCAACATCTATGCGGCGGTTTACCACATCGATTGTAAGGCGATCGCCATTTTGCAAAAGCGCAATGGGGCCGCCGTCGAATGCTTCGGGCGAGATGTGCCCTACAACAAATCCGTGGGTACCGCCTGAAAAGCGTCCATCGGTAATCAGCGCGACGCGGGTGCCCAATCCGGCACCCATGATCGCGGCGGTAACTTTGAGCATTTCCGGCATGCCTGGCCCGCCTTTCGGACCAACATAGCGAATAACGATGACGTCTCCCTCTTTGATAAGACCCTTCTTCACCGCTTCGACGGTTTCATCCTCACTGTCGAAGACCCTGGCCGTTCCTTCAAAGAATTCACCTTCTTTTCCCGTGATCTTGGCTACGGAGCCTGCGGGGGCTACATTTCCGTAGAGGATTTGGAGATGGCCGCTTTTTTTCAACGGTGTCTCAAAAGGTCTCAGAAGATTCAATGTATTATTCCAAGGTTTGATGTCATCCAGGTTGTCGCGGAGTGTTTTCCCAGTA
The DNA here is from genome assembly GCF_035556095.1 of Parapedobacter sp. Classification (GTDB taxonomy): domain Bacteria; phylum Bacteroidota; class Bacteroidia; order Sphingobacteriales; family Sphingobacteriaceae; genus Parapedobacter. The sequence continues at coordinate 54,813 of NZ_DATMFT010000031.1, forward strand.
ACTGTTAGGCAGTCACCGTTCAGTAATCCATGATCTAACAGAATCTTTAAAATAGCAGGTGTTCCACCGCTGTCGTGCACGTCTTCCATAAGGTATCTCCCGCTTGGCTTCAAGTCGGCGATCAACGGCGTATGGTCACTGATGTACTGAAAGTCGCTTAAGGTCAAGGGAAGGCCGTAGGCCCGGGCGATAGCGAGGTAATGCAGCACAGCGTTGGTAGAACCCCCAAGCGCCATCACTACGACCAAAGCATTTTCCAACGATTGTCGCGTAACGATATCGCGCGGCTTTAAGTCGAGCCGCAGTAAGTTTTTGATGGCCGCAGCGGCATCAATACACTCCTGTTTTTTTTCGTTGCTCGTTGCCGGATTGGATGAGCTATAGGGTAAAGAGAGTCCCAGTGCTTCAATGGATGATGACATGGTATTTGCTGTGTACATCCCCCCACAGGCTCCGGCACCGGGGCAAGCGTTGCGGATGATCTGATTGAGTTCTTCGCTATCGATGATGCCTGCCATCTTTGCTCCATAGGCTTCGAATGTCGACAACACGTTGATTTTCTCTCCTTTGTGCTTGCCGGAGTGGATGCTCCCCCCATAGATCATCAGTGCGGGACGATTCAACCTTCCCATAGCGATAACGGCGCCGGGCATATTTTTGTCGCACCCCATCACCGTTACCAAACCATCGTACCATTGGCCGCCCATCACCGTTTCAATGCAATCGGCAATCAAATCGCGCGAGGGCAGCGAGAAGTTCATCCCCCGGGTGCCCATGCCGATTGCGTCGCTCACACCGATCGTGTTGAACGTGAGCCCTGTTAAGTCGTGTGGTTTCATCGCCTCAACTACGATAGCCGCAAGGTCATTGAGGTGCATGTTGCAGGGATTACCTGCATACCCCGCACTGGCAACACCCACCTGGGGTAATTTGATTGTCCTTTCGTCCAAACCGATGGCATGGAGCATCGCTCTTGAGCCCGGTTGGTCTTCGTTTTCGGTGAGTTTACGGCTGAATTTATTTAGTACTGTATCCATTAAATGTAGAATGACGTGTTAATAATGATCAATTGTTAATTAGTCGGGAATGGTTGTGCCACCGCTGTCATTCGATAAGTAGGCGGCCTCTACCAAGCGCATGGTGTCGTACGCACGTTTCATCGATGTGACGTGTGGAGCAGCGGGGTTTTCGATGGCGCATTGCAAATCGGCCATGGTTGCCATGAAAGCATCAGGATACCAAGCACCGCGGATGTTCCCTTCTACCCACTGGTTCGTACCATTTTCTGATAAAAAGTATTCAAATCGATCGGCTTCGCCCTTGGGGAAATTGATGTTTTTTCCAAGCGTCGCTTTTATAGCACCTTTTGTTCCTTCCCACTTCACGAACGAATCCTGATGTTTCAGGCCGAAATCGTGCCCGTGGTTGGTATTGACGAATGCGCGGATGGGTTTATCATAATCAAATACGATAATCGATCTGGTCGATGCCAATTGCATCTGCTTGGGATGCTGGAAAGTTTTTGCATACAACCGCTTGGGCATGCCCAAAAAATGGGTAATCATGTCCATATAATGGATACTATGATAGAGCATCTCCATGCGAGGCAAGTCGAAAAGGAAGTCCCATAGCTCCCACGGATGGTGGATGTTCATCCGTATTTCCATGTCGTGCAATTCACCAATAGTGCCTTGATCGATCAGGTGTTTTGCAGCAATGATAGACGGGATTAGTTTCATTTGGAAGTTTACACTTGCCGTGAATTGTTTCGCTTCGCAGATGCGACGTATTTCTTTAGCGTCGTTAAGTGTTTCGCCCATGGGTTTTTGCATCAAGACATTCGCACGCTGGGGCAATTGATTCAATATACCTATTAATTTGGATGCCGGTACGGCGATGTCAAACACGGTATCGGACGGCGCACCAGCGATGAGCTCAGTCATTGATGCATACACGTGAGTAATTCCAAATGCTGTGGCCAGGCGTTGTGCCTTATCAGCCTGTACGTCATAGATGCCGTGGATAGGCCAACCTGCTTTTCGATAGGCGGGGAGGTGGGCTTCTTCCACAATGCCACCGGCACCGATAACAACGATTGGCTTGGGGTGGGTAGGCATGGCGAAATCGGATGTTAACATATGTTGGTTCATGTGCGTTTACTGATTTGATAGAAGTTAAGCGCGTTGTGGTAAAATAGGTTGTCCATGTCGCGTGGTGCCAGGGTGTGGCATAGCTGTTGGGCCACCTCGAACCACCGCGTATAACTTGATGCTAGCGTTACCACGGGCCAGTCGCCCCCAAATGCCAGTCGATGCGGGCCGAAGTACTCCAACACCGTATCCATGTAGGGTTGTAGGTCGTTAATGTCCCAAGCTTTCCAGTCCGCTTCCGTAACTAATCCCGATAGCTTGCAATATACATGTGGATGTTCAGCCAGGGCGCGGATGTTACTTCGCCATTGTGCGAATTCACGCGTTTTAATGGCAGGCTTGCCGAAATGGTCGAGTATATAGCGGTTGTCCGGTGCGGCCTGCACGAGGTGCACGGCCGCGGGCAGTTGATGTGCTTTCACACCGAGGTCAAAACTCAGATTAAGACGATTTAGTAATGACATATTCGATATGAAGCGCGAGTCCCGATACAACGACGTAGGTTCCTCTTCGAGTCGGCGAACTCCCTTCACGAGGGTATTACGTGTAAGTAAGTGTAGACTTTCCGCTGCATCTGGAGCCTCCAGTGGAAAATAAGCGATGATACCACGAATACGTGTTTCTGTCTTTGCCAACTCGGTTACATAGTCTACCTCTGCATGATATTCACTAGGCAGACATTCACACTGCACGAAAATCATCTCTGAAACCGGTATACCTTCGGTCGCCGCTTCATAATCGGTGAGTCCAAAAGACCTTTTGATCGCTGGTACATCATCCAGCCAAGGGTAATTTAATGACTTCAAATCCCAGAAATGCACGTGGGCATCTGTGATCTGCGGGATATCGTATTTGTCGTTTATTTTGGTCATAAAAATTTTTTTAAAGGTAGAATGAAAATGATGGTTCAAGTGGTATTGGATTAGCAATTATCTGTACCGATTTGATTTTTCGAGAAAATAGTGGGGGATTTGTTGTATTTTCGATATTCGATTGATTAATTGTAGTGATTTTGTTGTGAAATTGGTCAAAATAATATATATCTAATTGCGTATATAAAAGTTAAAGATAGTCATGAAACCTATTTATGCCAAACCCCCTTTAGGTAGTAGAGCTGCTTTTCAAGTGCGGAAAGATTATTTTGACGTGCTGGATACCAAATGGCATTATCATTCGGAGTATGAATTGGCTTTTATTAATTACCCTCACGGTAAACGAATTGCGGGCAACGCCATGGCTACTTTTGAACAGGGCGATCTAGTGTTTTATGGCCCAAACCTACCCCATGCGTGGTCGCATGAACCGGCCATTGGTGAGAAGGAAATGTCGTCTTACAATAACGGACTTTCCCATTATGCTGTAGTTGTGCATTTCAGTGCCGATTGTTTTGGCGAATCGTTTTTTGCGATTCCGGAAATGAATGCGATTCAAGCAGTTTTAAAAAGAAGCATCCATGGCCTTGTAGTAAAAGGCCAGGCGAGAGCACGGGTTGCGAATTGGATGAACCAGTTGGTTGACCATACTGGATCGGCTCGGGTTATTTTATTGATCCAGATTTTGCAAGAGCTTGCTACAACGACTGAATATGATTTGCTTTGTTCAGCTGGATACTGGGACAACCTCAACGATAACGATGCGGTTCGAATGAGTGGCATCTATGAATATATCCTTAAGAATTTCACCAAAGAGATTGCGTTGGAGGAGATTGCGCAGCAAGCGCATATTTCGCCGTCAGCGTTCTGCCGTTACTTCAAGGCACGAACAAAGCGGACGCTCAAAGAATTTGTGAATGACTTGCGCATCAGCCATGCCTGTCAATTGCTGGAAGAAAATCAACTTAGTATTACCCAGATCTGCTTTGAAGCGGGGTTTAACAACATCTCCAATTTCAATCGGCGGTTTAAGGAATTCAAAGGGATTACCCCCCAGCAGTATCGCTTCAATATCTTAGGCATCTACCGTAATACCAATAACGCTGCGATTGCAGGCAATAGGTAAGGAGTTATTGCGGTGGTCAAATGCGTATTGATTGTAGCCAATTTCGTATTAGTCTATTTGGCTGTTTAAGATTTTATTTGCGTGTATAATTGTAATCCTTGAAGAGTCGATATGATATTGTTGATATCACATCTGTTTTATTGAGATTCCCATTCTTATACGGCACCGCTGTATGTGACAATGATGTTAAATGAATTTATAACGGTTATGTTAAACTTAATTTAATCTGTATGAGGAAAAATATACTGCTCAAAAGCTGGCATGTGGCGGTTCTTGTGTGCGTGTTTGCTGTTTCGCTGGTCATGGCCGAAAAGGCTTATGCTTATAGCAATCCCTTCCATTCAGGCTATCAAGACCAGATTGAGGTGAAAGGGATCGTCCGGGATTCGGTTGGTGCGTTGCCGAATGTGACGATTACCGTGAAAGGTAATTCGAAGGTTGGTACCGCGACCGATGACAATGGGCGCTTTATCTTGGTGGTGCCGGGGCAGGGTGCTACACTGGTTTTCCAGATGCTCGGTTACGAAACCCAGGAGATTGTGGTATCTCGAAACGCCGATTTAGACGTGATGCTCCAGCCAGCCACGCAGCAGATGGGCGAAGTGGTAGTAACGGCGTTTGGAAGTGTTACCAAAAAAGAGGCGGTGGTGGGCGCGGTTACCTCCATTTCGCCGGATGATATCCGGATCCCATCCAGCAACTTGACCACCGCATTGGCCGGAAGGGCGGCGGGGATTATTGCCTATCAACGCTCAGGAGAGCCAGGACGTGATAACGCAGACTTTTTTGTCCGGGGCGTTACGACATTCGGCTACAAGAACAGCCCACTCATCCTGATTGATGGAATAGAATCGTCCAATACAGACCTTGCGCGTATCACGGTAGACGATGTCGCTTCCTTTTCCATTCTCAAAGATGCCACATCCACCGCGGTTTACGGTGCCAGGGGTGCCAACGGTGTGATTCTGGTGGAAACGAAGAAGGGGAAGGAAGGTCGGGCGAAAATATCGTTCCGCGTGGATCAAGCATTTTCTGCGCCCACAACGAATATAGAGTTGGCCGACCCCATTACCTACATGAAAATGGCCAATGAAGCGGTGCTTACTAGAGACCCTTTGGGCACCATTCTTTATTCTGACGATAAGATAAACAGAACCGGGCAACCCGATGCGAGCCCCTATATTTATCCGATGAACGACTGGCGTAAGGCCTTATTCAAAGATTATACAAGCAATCAACGTTACGCGCTGAATGTGAGTGGTGGCGGCGGCGTTGCCCGCTACTTTATTTCCGGTGGATTGAATCAGGATAACGGGGTGCTGAAAGTGGATCCGGTAAATAACTTCAATAGTAACATCGACCTAAAAAGCTATTCGTTGCGCTCAAATATCGATATTGATTTGACTAAAAGCACGATGCTTACCGTAAGGTTGTACGGTAATTTTGATGATTACCGGGGGCCAATCCATAACGGAGAAGATATGTATGCCATGTCGATGCACGCCAATCCTGTTCAGTTTCCAGTTACCTTTCCACTAGATGAAGACCACGCTCATGTGAAGCATATTGTTTTCGGAAACAATGTAACACGCAGCAACCGAGGGTCACTGTACTTGAACCCCTACGCAGAGATGGTGAGGGGTTACCGTGATTGGAACCGCTCCAAAATGATGGCACAATTAGAAGTATCTCAGAATCTGGGCGACTGGGTTAAAGGCTTGAATTTCAGAGGAATGTTTAATGTAGAGCGCTATGCTTATAATACAGTAACCCGCTCCTATAACCCATTCTATTATGAAGTTGCCAATTACGATCCCTTTACCCAGGACTATTCGTATAATGTGATCAATTCTTCTGCCAATCCGCAGCCCGTGGGGCCTATCGGTACAGAATATTTAAGCTTTAATAGTAACGCTGATCTCCGGGAAGTCAACGCTAATTTTTATGCACAGGGAGTGTTGAACTATGATAATATATTCAACGAAACGCACTCTGTAAGCGGGATGCTGGTGGGTATTGTGCAACAGCGGCTCAATTCAGCGGCCAGTACGCTGCTTACCTCTCTGCCATTTAGAAATACGGGGCTGTCTGGCAGGTTTACATATGGATATGATACCCGGTACCACGCAGAGTTCAATTTTGGGTATAACGGGTCCGAGCGGTTTTACCAAGACAAACGCTTTGGTTTTTTCCCTTCTGCAGGGGTTGCATGGAGCGTTCATAATGAGCCTTTCTTCGAAAAATTGAAGGGTACAGTCAATACGCTGAAGTTTAGGTATACCTATGGTTTAATCGGCAACGATGCTATTGGTGAACCGTGGGATAGGTTCTTCTATTTATCCGAGGTGAATATGAATGCTGCTGCTAGAGCCGCTCGGTTCGGCCGTGACCTTATTGGGGCCAGCAAGTACCTAAACGGCGTGTCCGTCTCGCGGTATGCTAACGAAGACATCACGTGGGAAAAATCAACCCAACAGAATTTAGGTCTGGAGTTGGGGTTGTTCGATGCCGTCACCCTGAACGTGGATCTTTTCAAACAGCTCCGTACGAATATCCTCATGACGCGGGCTTATATCCCCGCTACGATGGGGCTATCCGCACCTATACGTGCGAATGTGGGTGAAGCGTCATCGCAAGGTATAGACGCGTCGCTTACCGTAAACAAGTCGTTCGACAACGGATTATTCTTGTCGGCTATGGCGAATTTCACATATTCTACTAATAAATTTCTTGTGAATGAAGAGCCGGCTTATAAAGAATCTTATCGCTCTAGGGTGGGGCAGAACATCAACCAAGTCTATGGTTATATTGCCGAACACCTCTTTGTGGATGACGAAGAAGCGTTAAATTCCCCGAGGCAGAACTTCGGTCGCCCGGTACTGGGTGGTGATATTAAGTTTCTGGATGTGAACGGCGACGGAGAGATTACGCAAGCAGACCAGGTGCCTATTGGCTATCCTACGGTCCCGGAAATTGTGTATGGCTTTGGTCCCTCCGCTTCGTATAAAGGGTTTGATCTTTCTTTGTTTTTTCAAGGCCTGGCCAACGAATCGTTCTGGATGAATTACACCGCCCCTAGTGGCGCCAGGCCTTACGAAGCCATTAATCCCTTTGTGGGCGACAGGCAGGTACTCAAAGTGATTGCCGATGATTACTGGAGTGAGCAAAACCAGGATATTTATGCACTCTGGCCTCGACTCAGTAATTTTGACCATCCCAATAATGCACAGTCAAGCACGTGGTTCATGCGTAATGGTAGCTTTTTACGCTTGAAAACCATAGAGTTCGGTTATACCCTGCCACAGCAGGTTACCAAAAGGATAGGGTCATCTAGCATACGGATTTATTTCAGCGGTAATAACCTACTCACCGTCAGCAAATTCAAACTTTGGGATGTTGAAATGGGCGGCAACGGTCTAGGGTATCCTATTCAAAAGGTGTACAACTTTGGGGTTCACGTTAATTTTAATTAAGTTTATGAAAATGCTCAACATACAAAAGATAGCCTTAGGTTTTTTTGTTGCATTAGCTTCTTGTTTTTCGTCATGCTCGAACTACCTCGATATCGTTCCTGATAATGTGGCTACGCTTGACAATGCCTTTGCCATGCGCGGTGAGGCCGAAAAATACCTGTTTACCTGTTATTCCTATATGCCTCGTACTGCCGATATCAATGGTAGCCCGGCCTTATTTGGTGGTGATGAGGTTTGGGAACTTCCCGAAATTAACGAAACCAGCGTTTACCGGCAACTTGCTGAAGGGAACCAAAATGTGAATAATCCGATTGGCAATTTCTGGAATCACATGTATGCAGCGATTCGAGACTGCAATATTTTCCTCGAGAATATAGAGCGGGTTCCCGATATGGAACCCAAAGAAAAACGGCAGTGGATTGCGGAAGCAAAGGTGCTGAAGGCTTACTACCATTTCTGGCTGATTCGGATGTATGGCCCCATTCCTGTTATCCGCGCCAATATACCCATTTCGGCGGGTGCCGACGAGGTAAAGGTGATTCGTGAACCGGTGGATGATTGCTTCGCCTACGTGGTGCAACTGCTGGATGAGGCGAAAGATGATCTGCTTCTCACGGTTGTAGACCCCCAGTATTATGGCAAAATATCCCAACCGATAGCTTACGGACTGAAGGCGAAAGTGCTGACCTTTGCGGCCAGTCCACTTTTCAACGGCAACACCGACCAAGCCAGTCTGAAAAATGCTGATGGTACCCAGCTATTCAATCAGGAAATATCCGTAGCGAAATGGCAATTGGCGGCCGACGCATGTCGCGAGGCAATAGACATCTGCGAAGATGCCGGCATCAAACTCTATGAACATCCGAACGTTAAGGCGGCATTTTTAATCGGCGATACGATACAAACTGAATTAAGTTTGCGGATGGCTTTTTCGGAAAAATGGAACTCAGAGATTATTTGGGCCAACACGCAAAGCTGGATCAACAGGGTACAGGTGCTCGCCTCGCCCGACTGGGCACCCAGCCCCCAAGCGCGTGTGTGGATGGACAACCGCTACAATGCACCCCTAAAAGTGGTGGAACAGTTTTATACCGCCAATGGCCTTCCGATAGGAGAAGACAAAACATGGAACTATTCGCAACGTTACACAACGAAAATCGCTACCGACGCGGACGAGCACGACTTGTATATCAGGCGCGGCTTTGCCACCGCCACGCTCAATTTCGACCGTGAACCGCGGTTTTACGCCTACTTGGGCTTCGACGGTGGTGTTTGGTACGGCCAAGGCCGGTTCAACGATGAGGTACCTGCAGACCTCTACTACTTGCAGCTCAAATTGGGCGACCCGATTGGAAAGCAATCGAGCTATCAAGGCCCGGTTACGGGCTATCCCATCAAGAAATGGATACATCCCGATAATGTGCGGAGCCCTACAAGCTATACGACGATTGAATACCCTTGGCCGCTGATGCGCTTGGCCGATCTGTATCTGTTATATAGTGAATGCCTCAATGAGGTGGATGGTCCGAGCGAAGAAGTGTTTGCTTACCTAGATAAGGTAAGGGAACGGGCGGGTATTCCGGATGTTGTTACGGCCTGGCAAGATTTCTCAACAAATCCCGCGAAGGTAACCACCCAGAACGGTGTGCGTGAGATCATCCAGCAGGAAAGATTGAACGAGCTGGCATTTGAACAGCATCGTTTTTGGGACCTGCGCCGATGGAAGTTAGCTATTACGGAAATGAACCAAATGATTACGGGATGGAACGTTAATGGCTCGACGACTGATACGTATTACCGGCCGGCGAATATTTTTCAGCAGCGCTTCGGCATTAAGGATTATTTCTGGCCAATAGCCGAAAATGAGCGGAATGTGAATACGAACCTGGTACAGAATATCGGTTGGTAATGAATGTAAATCACTTTTAATTTTCATAAAAGATGGAAAAGAAATTTCAGTTTTTACTAGGGGTACTTCTGTCGTTGGTTTTGTTCAGTTGCGACCAGAATGAGGATTTCATAAATTATACCGATTCTAGCCTGCCCGCTCCCGCACAAGTATCCGATGTTAACGTTATTTCGACGAATGGTGGAGCACATATTGTTTATAAGGTGCCTAAAGACCCCAATCTTAGATATGTGAAAGCGGTTTATGAAACGGCTCCCGGTGCTGTTTGGGAAGTGAAATCCTCTTATTACACCGATACCTTGAAAATAGAGGGTTTTGGCGATACAAACGAATACGATGTGAAGCTGTACAGCGTGGGCAAGAACGAGAAGGAATCTGAGCCTTTGGTGGTTACCGTTAAGCCGTTAATGCCGGCTATTCAATCCGTATATGAATCATTGGATGTTTCGGGTACGTTTGGCGGCATTAATGTCAAGCTACAGAATCCCGAACGGGCTAACCTCGCCGTCGTCATCATGATAGACACGGCCGACAACGGCCACTATAGTGAGTTGACTACTTACTATACCGCTGCGGATAAAATCAATTTCTCCGTGCGTGGAATGGATACGGAGGAAAAGAAACTCGCGGTTTTCCTGCGGGACCGCTGGAATAACCGGACGGCGATGAAAGAATCCGTCGTTACCCCATTGTTCGAAAAACTGATTGACAAAGCAACTTGGAGTGCATTGGAACTGCCAGGGGATAATTTCCAGTATGTCGAAAATTATCCACTATACAAGATATTCGACGGTGGTTTTGGTTACTGTTGCCTGTTTGCTTCCGATCAATTCCAACTGCCGCACACCATCACCCTCGACCTCGGACAGCCGATAACCATCAGCCGCATGAAAACATGGCTTCACCCCGAAGGCGCTTACCAAGGTTCCCATCCGAAAGAATTCGAAATTTGGGGAGCGAACAGCGTGAACCCCGATGGCGACTACGTGGACTTGGAAAATAAGATCTATCGCGACAACTGGGTCAAATTGGGAACATTCAGCTCCTTCAAACCTTCTGGTGACGGACCAGTGACTGCGGAAGATCTGGATTACGCGTTGAACCTGGGCGAGGATTTTGAATTTGAACCGGGTATACCCGCTGTCAGGTACATCCGTTTCAAAACGCTGAATACGTGGGGCATCCCCAGTGGAAGAGCCCAAATTGTTATTCAGGAACTTACCTTATGGGGTCAGGATGGCAGTAATTAATGGTAAAATCAATTTGCAAATAAGATGAAAATCAACATAAGTTACCTTATTGCAGCGCTGCTGATGATTTCGGGCTGTAAAAAAATGGATGATACCTACAAGAAATTTGTGGTTCCATCCGGCATTACGTATGTAGAGCGAGCTAAAATGGTGAAGACCTACTCCGGACTGAATCGGGTACAATTTGGTTGGAAGGCACCTGCCGACCCTAATGTAACCCACGCGCGCATCTATTGGAATAATTACCTGGATTCGGTGGTATTGGAAATACCTGAAGACGCCGACACGGTTTCTTATATCCTGGATATCCCCGAGGGCAATTACTCCTTCATCGTCAAAACTTATGATGATGAAGGCCACCAATCGGTACCGGTGGAAGTGCAGGGGCGATCTATCGGAGAAGCATTCCTATCCAACATGTTTAACCGCCCGTTGACCCGGACGTTTGTTGATAATGCCGATGGACAGTTACAACTATTTTGGGGCGGTGCAGATATCAACAATGGAAGCATCGGACACGAACTTACCTACACGGATGAAGCCGGTGTGGAAAAGCACCTTTTTGTGAAACCCGAAACGGGAAGCACAGTATTGGCCGATTACAAAAATGGAACGGATCTTTCCTATGCCACGTGGTACATTGCCGATACGACATCGATAGACACATTGAAAACCGCGGCGGACGTCATAGCCGGAAGCACGATACGGTATAGGTTGGATAAATCGAAGTTCCAAGAATATTATCTTCCCAACGATGCAACGGCGCTGGCGGAAATCGGCTGGTTCCTCCGGAATATGTGGGATGGACGGACTAATGCTGACCCTGGGTTCCATACGCCGGACTTGCCAAAGCCCGCTCAAATAACCTTTGATATGGGTACATCAGATTATTCCCTGTCTTCATTCCGACTCTGGCAGCGTACCGATTGGGGTACGGCCTATGGACATGGTAACCCGAAGACGTTCGCCCTGTGGGGAAGTAACGATCCCGCCGCGGATGGTAGTTGGGACAGCTGGACCAAGCTAGGTGATTTTACGTCCGAAACACATGATATAGCCGCAGGGGAATTGTTCGAAATACCTGCCGGAGCTCCAGCTTTCAGGTATTTACGGGTTCAGGTATTGTCAACGTGGGGAAATGGTTCGGACGTAGGCCCCATCGTCATGATGGAAGTCGAATTAATGGGGAGTTTTAGTGCGCCATAGCTTTGATTAGAGTGGTCTAAAAATAATATTTTGAAATGTTAAAGGGAACTTTCGCTTTTTTTAAATGGGGGTTTGTGTTATTAATAGCTGTACAGCCCATTGGGCTAAATGCGCAGCAGATTATCAGTACCGCCGATTTCAATTTTCTGAAGGGAATAACCCAAGCAGTTTTAGATAGTTCACGTATTTATCCTGGCCAGCAGTTGGTTGCGCCCTATGGGGCAAACAACACAGGGGGCGTATTGATTCGACCAGGCGGCCGCGAAACGTACCCGTCGTTTTGGATTCGCGATCACGCAATGACCCTCGAAACAGGGCTGGTGGGTCAAGATGAGCAAAAACATATGCTTATGCTTACTGCTGCCACCCAGTGTGATCAAACTTGGATAACGGATGCGGGCAGTATGGTGCCTTTCGGTGCTATCGCTGACCATGTGCGAGTAGACGATTTATTGCCCATTTATTTCCCCGGAACCTACGATTACGTCGCACAGGGCGGAACAGATTTTGGGATGTTCCCGCCATACTGCGATCAGTATTACTTCATTCATATGGCGCACTATTATATTAGCGACGCTAACGATGTCGATATTTTACAGGAAGAAATCAATGGCACCTCCCTGATCGATCGTCTAGAGATTGCTTTCAAAGTGCCGCCCTCCCGGCAAGATAATCACATCGTCTATACGAACGACGCGTTTAGGGGAGTCGATTTTGGTTTCAGGGACGCCATTTATATCACCGGTGACCTGAGCTATTCCTCAATCCTCAAATATCGTGCGGCACTGCAATTGTCGGCGTTATTTGAGCAAATCGGAAACAACAGCAAAGCCAAAGCCTACCGGGATATTGCCTCCAAAATTAAAGCTGCGCTGCCTGTCGCTTTTGCTGATAAGAACGGAATGCTAAAAGCCTCAACCGCCATCGGAAGCCACCCTGATGTTTGGGCTACAGCGCTAGCTGTTTACTTGGGGATATTAGACGGAGACCACGCGCTGAAGGCAGCCAGACATCTCGCGAAAGCCTATGTAGCCGGCACCTTGGCCTACAAAGGGAATATCCGACACATCATTGATGGCGAAGGCTACAATGGAACGCCTTATTGGGAAAAGGGGATTGTACACCCCAACCAATTTCAGAACGGCGCATATTGGGGTACACCTACGGGATGGGTCGCTTACACCATCGCTCAGGTCGATAACAAGTTGGCCGCGCAGCTCGTCAAAGAGTATATCAGTGAGTTACGCGAAAGTGATTTCCGCCAAGGAAGTGAGTTCGATGGTCCTTACGAGTGTTTTTACCCACCGAACTACACGCGGGGCCCTGTATATTTGACTACAGTAAGTGCACCTTTCATTGTACTGAAATCAATGCTTCAATAGTTAGCAAGTCATAAAAACATACCTGGAGAATGAAATTGTTAATCGAAGTGCTCACTTTATTGATGTCGCCCGTGCTTAAATCTTAGTAATTTTATTGTCTTTTCTAGTTATGTATATACGCTCTATTCTTTTTTTCATACTATCTTTTCTTGCATTTTCAGTACCTCCGATTTGCTTTGGTCAAGTCGGTCATTCAACAAATATACTATATAATGAAGTACTGTCAGAAAACCGGGCATATCCCGATTTTTTGGGTAAGAATCTAACCTACACAAGTGACGGATTGCACTTAGTTGAGAACGACCAGTTGGTGAAACTAAACAGGTACTATGCCTTGGGACGACGGCTAATACGGTACCATGTTCGGCTGTCCGAAGATGCTCAAATGGTTTTCAGCAGTAATGAAGGAGACTTTCGCGCTCGCGTCGACATGGATAGCAAACGAATAGGCATAGCAACTACCCCAGCCCTCCATAAACAGGTTGATTTTTTGAACGCTTCACATGAATACTTAATTGAAATTCATAGGGATTATCAGACGTCGGGAATTCGGATTATTGATTTATTCACCGGCCAATCCGCGGAAGTGTTTGCTACGATGGACGGACAGGGAGGTGTTGGACGAGGTATGGAGCAGTCCGGCTTTTATGTAGGATTACAGCATGATTACTATTGTTTCGGTCTAATGAAGGGTTCGGGCGCATGGGTCAAACAGGTCATTGTTGAATCGAAAGTAAGTGATTTGACGCTTTTGATTTATGGAGATTCTATTACGGAGCCCGAGGGTTATTTTCCGAAGGCCGATTTTTCTAAGTCTTGGACACAATTGATAATCAATAATATGCCCGGCAGGGCGATGTCTAGTGGACGTGGAGGAACTACAATCCATCAGGTGCTTGAACGTATTAAAAATGAATTACCGTACGTAAAAGCGACGTATGTGATGGTAACCATTGGCACAAATGGTGGCAATACAGAAGAAAACCTAAGCGAACTTGTAACGTATATCAAAAGTCAAGGTGCAATTCCGATTTTGAATAATATTCCAGCCAATGAAAGCAATACCCATATTGAAGCAAATGTGCTGATAGAAAAAGTCAGGCAAAAATTTGGAATTAAAGGATGCAAGTTTGATTTGGCCACGTCTGTTAATTATGACGGCAACGATGTTGATCGGACCACGATGTACTTTGAAGACTACGATTGGGGTAAAATCTATCACCACCCAAATGTGAAAGGTTCTGAGTTGATGTACCTGCGGACATTGATCGACGTACCAGAGATATACCAGTAGAAGAAATCCGCAAAATTTAATAACCTGTCAATTCCGTATATAATATTCACTATACCACGATGAAGTATTCCAAAATAAATAATCTTCTTTTTTTTGTTGGCTTCTTTGTTTTTTTAATCAACAACGTCTCGGCCCAATCGATCTCGGTTAAGTCGCTTACATGTGAGTATCAAATAAACCCGTTGGGTATCGATGTGAGCAATCCAAGGTTTAGTTGGATACTGTCTTCGGACGTTAGAGGGCAAACACAATCGGCTTACGAACTGATCGTATCCACGGATATACGGGAGATTAAGAAAGGAATTGGTAGCGCATGGACGGCCGGCAAGGTCGACACAGATCAGAGTATTCATGTGACATATCGAGGTGAGCCACTGGAGTCATTTACCAGGTATTATTGGCGTGTGCGCGTTTATGATAAGGATGGCAAGGTATCTCCATGGTCTGAGATTAATTGGTTTGAAACTGCTGCTATGACGGATGGCGATTGGCAGGGAAACTGGATAGCTGATGGCCGTGTTCCGTTCGCTCAGGACGCCGATTTTTACCAGGATGATCGTAACCCGTTGTTTCGTAAATCGTTTAATGCGAAGAAGCGCATTGCATCGGCTCGGATGTATATCAGTGGGTTGGGCTATTATGAAGCTTATCTAAATGGAAAAAAAATTGGCGACCGCGTATTGGAACCCGGTTGGACTGCCTATGATAAACAGGTGTTGTATTCGGTATACGACATCACAGACCAGCTAAGAAGAGGTGAAAATATGGTGGGAGTCATGTTGGGTAACGGCTGGTATAACCCGCTTCCGTTGAGGTTTTGGGGAGGGCTCAACTGGCGAGACGCGCTAGCTACCGGTCTTCCAACGGTCAAGGCGATGGTCCGGATTCAATATAAGGACGGTACGATGGATGTAATTGACACGGATAATACCTGGCAAACGGCACCGGGACCAATTGTACGAAATAACATCTATTTGGGAGAACATCACGATGCAAGGCTAGAAGATCCGAATTGGTGTACAATAATGGGAAATCAGCAGGGTTGGAAAGAAGCTACCGTAACTAATGGCCCTAAAGGTATGATGACGGTACAGCAACAGCCGCCCGTTCGTATAACGAAAGTAGTAAAACCAATAGAAGTGAATGAGGTAGAACCCGGGGTGTTTGTTTATGATATGGGACAGAACTTTGCGGGAGTGGTTCGCATTCGCGTGAAAGGGCCAGCTGGAACAAAAGTCAGTCTTCGATATGGAGAAGATCGATATCCAAATGGACACGTCAACTTGATGACCGCAGTGGCCGGTCAAATTAAGGCTGCTAACGGAGGTCCGGGCGCACCAGAAATCGCATGGCAAGAGGATAGTTATATCCTCAAAGGTGGGCAAATTGAGGTGTGGGCACCTAAATTTACATTTCATGGATTCCGATACGTAGAAGTGAAGGGGTGGCCGGGTCAACCGGGTTTGGAAGACATCGAAGGATTGCGCATGAGTGCAGATTTAGAAAAGGCGGGAAGTTTCTCGTCTTCAAACGAATTATTCAATAAATTGGACGACATCATCCAGTGGACATTTTTGAGTAATGTTTTTAGTGTAGTATCTGATTGTCCCGCACGCGAAAAGCTGGCGTACGGCGGTGATATATTATGTGGAGCGGAAACATTTATGTTCAATTATGACATGAGTCAGTTTTACACCAAGACGATACGGGATCACGCTAATGACCAGCGTCCACTGGGGGGAATTACCGAGACCGCCCCATTTGTTGGAATTGCAGATGACGGTCCTGGAGACGGTTCCGGGCCACTTGGGTATCAAGCTGGTTATCCCTATCTGATCAAAAAAATGTACGATTTTTATGGAGATAAACGGGTTGTCGAGCACTACTATGCATCGCTACAAAAGCAAATCGAATTTCTTAATGCCAGCACATCAAATTATTTGTTTAGCACGGATTTAGGTGATCATGAGTCGTTGGAAGACAAGAATAAACCGTTGACGGCTTCTGTTTTTTATCACCTTCATGTGAAACTGATGATCGAATTTGCCGAAATTCTTGGTCGTTCGGCTGACAAAGCAAAATACACTGACCTAGCAGCCAAGATTAAAGCGGCGATTTCGAACGAGTTTTTGGATAAACAAAGCGGGATTGTTGGCAACGGGACGCAGTCCGATCAGTTGTTTGCGTTATGGAGTAATGCAGTTAATGAGGCAGATTTGGAACAGGTATATCGGTTACTTCATACTGCTTTTGATGAGAAAGATTGGCATGTTTCTACAGGTATTTTTGGAACGAAGATGATGTTTGATGTTTTCCGCGAAAGGGACGATAATGAACTAGCATACCGTGTAGCAAACCAACGGACATTTCCCGGTTGGGGGCATATGGTAGAAAACGGTGCTACCACGATTTGGGAAACGTGGAGGTATTCGGACAATACATACTCTCAGAATCATCCGATGTTCGGCTCTATTGGCGAATGGTTTTATCGGTCGTTGCTTGGCATCAATGAGGCTGCACCTGGTTTTAAACAAATCGAAATCAAACCGCAGCCAGCGGGTGATCTACGTCATGCCGAAGGCGAACTTAAGTCAGTACACGGTATGATCGGCAGTTCGTGGCGAATTGTGGAAGACGGGTTCGAGCTGAATGTTGATATTCCGGTAAACACCCGTGCTGAGATTTGGATTCCAAACGCTTATGGAGCAGCGATCACGGAGGGTGGGAAAACGCTGAATAACGTTGACGGGATAACCGGTGTGCGCGATGAAGCAGACTACACGGTAGTGCTGACCGGTTCGGGGCATTATCAGTTTAAGGCGGTGCCTAGTTCATCTACATTATGAAATTACTCATTGATTTTATTCCCTATTCGTAATAATTGTATTGTCTTAAAGAAGCAAGAAAAGGTCTATTAACGTCAATAGCCATAAACGAGCTTGATTTGGGTATATTCCAAGATGTATTCCGTGGAAGATGCTAATAGGTGGGATTTCTGTACGCTTCGGGATATTGACGTCTTTCAAGGTCTCGGCATGAGGAATTAACATCATTTGCTTTTAACTCTTTGCGGTTGGAGTACAACGTCCAATCTATAGTCAGTTTAGAGTTGCCATAGTACGAAGTCACTCTCACCTTGGCTTTCAATGGCCCGTCTTTGAGGATGTGTACATTAACATTCTAAATCGTTTTGTTGTTTAATTAATTTGCTGATTATCAGCATAATGAACAACTCATTTTATTTTTTTATCCTTAAATTATAATGTACAATGGGTTTTATATAGGTATTTGCCGGTTATGTGAAAGTATTTGCCTGTCAAAATATAATCAATAACGTATTGATTTCAGCCAAAGGCGTATTGGTCTAATAACCTATTTGCAGCTTCCTTTGTAAGTATAATTATAATCCTCATGAGTTGATAAGATATCAGCATTTTTTCCGCCCAATTGGGGCAGACAGTTATAGGCATATCGAGGTTAAAAACTAAAGCAGGAGCTAAACAATAAATTAAACCACTTTACTATGAAAGCATGTAGACTTAAAATTTGGTTATTAACTGTGCTTTTTGGAATATTTTTTAATTATTCCCTCTACGCACAGCTTACGGTGACCGGCACGGTAACCGGCGACGACAACAATCCGATTTCGGGTGCTTCTGTACAAGTTGTAGGAGCGACTGGCGGTACCACTACGGGCGACAATGGAACATACACCATTTCCGTACCTGATGGGGGCGCAGTACTTGCTTTTTCATTTGTCGGTTATTCACCGCAGGAAATTCCTGTAGGCACGCGGCGTGTGATTAATGTTGTACTGCAGGCTTTGGCAACCGAACTAGAGGAGGCCGTAATCGTGGGCTATGGTACCCAGAAGAAGGCGAGTGTGGTGGCCGCGATTTCGACCATGGACGCAACCGGATTGCGGCAAACACCGGCGTCCAACATCGGTATAGCGTTAGCTGGCCGTTTACCGGGGTTAACGGCTATTCAGCGCTCCGGGGTTCCGGGCGGGGAGATGATGGAGTTTTATATCCGTGGCCGCAGTACCATCAATGGCCAGCAGCCGCTTATCCTGGTGGATGGTGTGCCGCGCGATTTTACGGCACTTGATCCACGTGAGGTCGAAACCATTTCTGTTTTGAAGGATGCATCGGCCACAGCTGTATACGGTGTGCGTGGGGCGAACGGCGTAATCCTCATCACCACGCGCCGCGGTCATTCGGGCAAACCGATCATTGACGTAACCGCCGAGCAGTCGTGGCAAGCACCCACGCGTTTGCCGAAGATGGTCAATGCGTATGATTATGCATTGTTACGGAATCAGGTAGAGCTACAGAACGGACGGCCGGAGATTTATGACGAGGTGGCTAGGAACCACTATCGGTTGGGCGACAGCCCCGAGTTGTACCCTGTACGTGACTATGTCAGTGATTTCATGCGAGAAGGGTTTCCCATGAAACGGGTGAATGTGAATGTAAGCGGTGGTAATGATCGGATGAAGTATTTCACCACGGTTGGTTACCTCCATCAGGAGGGGATATTCAAAACGGAAAAATTCGACGAATACGACTACGATCCCTCATCTAAGGCCAATCGGGTCAACTTCCGCTCCAATTTTGATATTGACATCAATTCTTCATTGCGTATGTTTCTCAACGTGAGTGGATACATGCAGAAAAAAAATGACCCGGTGGTGGTTCCGAATAATGCGGGCTACCTGAATGATGTTGCAGCCTATTCCGTTGTGATCGGTTCATTGCTCCAGACGCCCAGCAACTATCACAATGACTTAACCCCCGATGGGGAAGTACTTTCCACTGCGCTCAAAGGTGGCGGCATCAATAATGTGCCCTATGGGATGCTCAATCGCTCCGGCTTCCGCAATACCCTCAACAATCAGGTCACCGCGACACTGGGAGCGGAGCAGCAACTCAAGTTTATAACGCAGGGGTTATCGGCCAGGGCGGTGGTTTCCTATGATGCCAATGCGATTAACCGGCAAACCAGGCAACGTACGTTCCAATTGTACGAGGCGATACCCGACCCGGAAAACCCCGGTGGGGTTGTTTACCAGCCTACGGGAACCAATACAAACAGTAGCTTGGTCGACGCCCAATACCAGTCGCAGTGGAATATGATGAACATCGATGCTTCGCTCAATTACAGCCGTACATTCGGCGTACACGATGTAACGGGGCTGCTGTTGTTCAATCGGTACCAACGGGTAGTCAATATTGAGCTCCCCTACAATTATGTCGGTTATGTCGGCCGCGCTACATACGCGTATGACCGTAAATACCTCGCGGAGGTTAACTTTGGGTATAACGGATCGGAGCAATTTGCCCCAGGCCATAAAATGGGCTTTTTCCCATCATTTTCTGCGGGATGGGTGGCATCGGAAGAGGATTTTGTCAAAGACGGGCTTCCGTGGCTGTCGTATGCCAAGCTACGGGCTTCTTATGGGCAGGTGGGCAACGACAACATGAACGGTGCTCGTTTTGCCTTCCTTACGCTTTGGGACGGTAGCTATGAATCGCAGATCGGTAATAACGAATTGGCTTGGGAGAAAGCAAATAAGTCCAACATCGGGTTGGAACTGCGTCTCTTCGATAATTATAGCCTGGAAGCCGATGTTTTCTACGAGAAGCGCGACAATATTTTGATTTCTGCAGATGGGCTGGTGCCAACAGGCATGTTTGGTACCGGTGGGGTGAACGTGTCGGGCATTATCCCGAAGGTGAATGCGGGCCAAATTGAGAATAAGGGATTCGAACTGGTCGGTGGCTACCAAAAGAGCTTCAATACCGATACCCGGCTCGATATCCGGGTGAATGGCGCATTCAACACGAACAAGGTCCTTTACCTTAGCGAAGTGCTGCTTCCGGAAAATTATGCTTACCGCGAGCGGATGACGGGTTTCTCGTTGGGCCAGCAGTGGGGGTATAAGACCGCCGGATTTTTTAATTCGGAAGAAGAGATAGCGCTGTGGTACGACCAGTCGGGTGTTGGCGCCGTTCCAAAGAAAGGCGACCTGAAATACCTGGACATGAACGGCGATGGTGTGATTACCGAACACGACCAAGTACCCATCGGAGAGCCCGAAATGCCGGAATGGACATTTGGAGCCGCATTGAGTTTTCAAACCAAAGGCTTCGATTTCAGTATGATGTGGCAGGGGGTGGCCAATCGGAGCTATTTCCTTGGCGGGCAACGGATTTGGGAAACGTACAACTTCAATGAATGGCACAAAGAAGCATGGAGCCAGGAACGCCTCGATGCGGGACAGCCCATTACCTATCCCCGGTTGGAACCGGGAAGCGAAGCAAGTAAACTCAGGTCTGATTTCTGGTACCGCGATGGAAGCTATATCCGGTTGAAAAATGCGGAAATCGGCTATACGCTCCCGGCTAGCCTGTCTACACGGGTGGGAGCGACATCCATACGGCTTTATGCCAACGGACTGAATCTCTTGACATTTGACCGGTATCCCGTGAAATATCAGGATCCCGAACAAGATGGCCAGTTGATGTATCCTGTATTTAAAGCATACAACTTCGGGTTGAACGTAACTTTCTAAACAACGAAATCATGAGACAACGAATTTTAATTTTCATTATAGCGTTAGTCGCTTTTTTGCCGTACGGCTGTGAAAAAGTGCTGGAGAAAACTCCGGATGGCCAGACAACCATCGATAAGGTGCTAAATAACTACAACCGGAGTAAGGGGCTCATCGATGCCGCTTATAGCCAAATCTATCAGGCGCGGGACCAGGTATCTTTCGTGCATAATACGATTGATGCCCTCACAGACAATGCGTTTTGGGCGGCTACTTATAATGCATATGAGTGGCACAATGGCTCGTTATCGCTTTCCAATCCCGTCATCACTTGGGATTGGAGTACACCGAGCGAGCAACTGTGGCCCGATTTCTGGCGCGGTATCCGCTTGGCCAACAACGCCATTAAGTATTTGCCCCAATCCACGGTGATTACCGAGCAAGAGCGAAGAACGTGGATAGCCGAAGCGCGGGTGCTGCGCGCTTGGTATTATATGAACCTACTGGAATTCTATGGCCCGATGCCCTGGATAACCGAGCCGTTCGAACCGACGTATATGGGGTGGAATGAACTGACGCGGCCTACTTATGACGAGATCGCTTCGCAAATCGAAACCGAGTTGTTGGATGTGATCAACTCGGGGATTTTGCCCGACCGCCAGCCGGCACAGGAAGCCCGTAAGGTAGACAACGGTATAGCGTATGCAATCCGTGCACGCGTACTGCTTTATAACGCGAGTCCGCTCAACAATCCGGACAACAATCAAACCAAATGGCAGCGGGCAGCCGATGCGGCGCAGGATGTAATCGACATGCCTCAGTACAGCCTCGTGCCCATGTCTGAATACAAACGCCTATTCATTGGCGCACACGCCACGCCGGTAACCGAAATCATTTGGCGTGCCACGTCCGACAATTCGCACATCAACAATGCCAATGGCGTAGATGTAGGGAGTTATCCTTACGCCAGCATCGCCCATCTGTGGAATTGTGGCGAGTCGCCCACCCAGGAACTGGTAGATGCCTTCGAAATGACCAATGGTGCCCTGCCCGTTACGTACAACGACGATACCCATACCAACGTAACCGTAACGCCGGGGGCGGCAGCCGCCGGTTATAGCGAGGCACCGGGGGGTGATCCCTACGCTAATCGTGACGCCCGCTTCTATATCAATATTGTACACAACATGATGAATTATGGCGTGCCGTATAACTGTACCGAACCCTATATTATCGAAACGTTTGTTGGTGGCCGTAATGGCTTTAATGACGTAATTTCGCGCGAAACACAGCGATCGTGTACGGGCTACTACAGTGGTAAAGACAAGCAGATCAAATACTGGGGACCCGGCGGCAGCAAAGGGAACGAACCCACACATTGGGTGTTTCTCCGCCTAGCCGAATTTTACCTGCAGAAAGCGGAAGCCCTGTGTGAGCTCGGTGATTTGGAGGGTGCTATGACGGCGCTCAATGTCATCCGTGAACGGGCGCTCCAGCCAAGGCTCCAGGACGTGCCAGGTTTCGTCAATTCACAAGAATTTATCCGCGAGCGCATCCGCAATGAGCGTCGGGTAGAGTATTGCCTCGAAGGGCAATACCGGTTTAACGACCAGCGCCGGTGGAAAATCCTCAACGAAACCAACCGCTTCGTGACTGGCATGCGGATTACCAAAGCCAATGACGGCACATTCAGCTATGAGCGGAAGAAAATACGCGATTATCAGTCGTATACGGATAAATACCTGGTGATGCCCATTCCGCTGGAAGATGCCAAGAAGATGACCAGTATGGTGCAACCCGCTGCATGGCAATAGATTGCCTGAGTAAGGATAATGTTTAATTGATAAAACGATAATAACAGCTTGATGCAAGGAGCGAATACGGCACGGATACAGAAAGAAACCTACGTTTTTCCATTGGCGATGGTGACCCTATTATTTTTCATGTGGGGGTTGGCTATCAGTATGCTGGATGTACTCAACAAGCATTTCCAGGACGTACTGCAGGTATCGAAGGGACAGTCGGGGCTGGTGCAGTTTGCCGTGTACGGCGCCTATTTTCTGATGGCGCTGCCGGCCGGTTACTTCATGCGGCGCTTCGGCTATAAACCGGGTATTTTGTTGGGGCTTGCGTTATATGCATTCGGCTCATTCCTATTCTATCCGGCCGCCCAGGTAGCCACGTTCGGTTTTTTTCTGACGGCGCTCTTTGTCATTGGATGCGGCTTGGCCATTATCGAGACCGCAGCGAATCCTTACGTCACGGTGTTGGGAAATCCCGAAGGGTCGGTATTCCGGCTCAACCTCGCTCAGTCGTTTAATGGGCTGGGCGTGGTGTTGGGGCCGCTCATTGGTGGCTTGGTGCTTTTTGCAGATGAAGAGGGTGGCACGTTGATCGATGTTCAACAGCCTTATTTGATTATCGGATGCGTGGTATTGGTCATATTTGTGGTTTTTTCGCTCATCAAACTGCCGGAGATTTCCGTAGAAGATGATACGCCGGCGCCTCAATCAGCAGGCACGGTGGTGGCATCGAAAAAACTGTTCCAACACCGGCATTTTGTAAATGGGGTAATTGCCCAGTTTGTTTACATCGGTGCACAGGCCGGTGTGTGGGGATTTTTTATCAACTATGTGGTAGATGAGGTGCCGGGAATGACCAACAAAACTGCGGCATTCTACCTCACGGCAGCGATGGTGCTTTACACCGCCGGCAGGTTTCTGGGCACTGCCCTTTTACGGTATGTATCGGCAACGAGGCTATTAGCGGTATATGCATTGGTGGCCACCTTGTGCTTGATCGTTGTCATGCTCAATTGGGGCGTTATCTCCATTTATGCGTTGATGATTAGTTGTTTCTGCATGAGCATCATGTTCCCTACCATTTTTGCTTTGGGGATAAAAGGACTGGGGAAAGAGACGAAACGAGCTGGCTCGTATATGATTATGAGTATCGCGGGCGGCGCATTGCTTCCACCCCTAATGGGACTAATTGCCGATGTTTCGATGACCTCGATGGCCTTTGTACTGCCTTGTATCAGTTTTATCGTTGTGTTTTGGTACGCACGGTGGGGGCATCGCATATCCACAAAATAGCCAAATGATAGTTTGCAAAAACGTATGACACGAGTAAAATACATATTTTTCCTCTCCCTCGCCATATGGACGGCAACCGCAAATGCGGCCTGGGGCAAAGAAGATTTACGGTTGGCCAACCTGAAAGTAGAATATGCGGATCAGCCGATTGGCCTGATGATAGCGCAGCCACATTTTAGTTGGGAAATAGCAGGCAACCAGCATGGTATCGAGCAACGTGCCTATCAAGTGCTGGTGGCCGATTCGCCCGATAAGCTTGCCAACTTGGAAGGGAACATTTGGGATAGTGGGGTAGTACAGTCTAACCAATCTGTAGGGATACGTTATGAGGGTGAAGCGTTGCAGAGCAGCCGCAGGTATTACTGGAAAGTACGGATTTGGGACGCACGCGGAGACGACGAGGTAGAAAGTGATGTGAAGGTATTCGAAACCGCGTTGTTGAACCAGTCGGATTGGCAGGCAGATTGGACCGGATTCCCTTTTGGATGGGTAGGTAAAGTGCTGTATTTCCGCCATGTGTTTCATTGCCCCCAAGACGTTACATCTGCCAAGGTATATCTCGCCGGAATTGGCTATCACGAGCTATCGATCAACGGGAAAAAAGTAGGAAAAAATGTACTTGACCCCGCTACGAGCGATTATTCCAAGCGGGTCTATTATACGACGTTTGACGTGTCGGATTTCCTGGAACAGGATAATGTGATGCTGATTTCCGTTGCACCCGGTTGGTATGGCGTGCCTAAAATGCGGTTGCAGATGGACCTGACGTTTGCCGACGGTACCACCCGGCGTATTACCTCAAACGATGTCCGCACGGTAACGACAGGGCCTACTGTTCGGTCGGGGATTCTTGATGGCGAGTACTATGATGCCCGTCTGGAACAGGAAGAATGGCTGCTACCTACCGATACGATTATCAAGGGGCTGCCCAATAAGACTTGGGGATATGCTTCCATAGTAGAGTCGCCCGGCGGTCAAATGGTATCGCAGCACCTGGAGCCTATTCAGGTGGTGGAAGAATTCCATCCGGTGGTTATCAATGAAGTATCTCCTGGAGTATACGTGCTTGATGCTGGACAGAATATGGCGGGTTGGCTTGCATTGAATGTTACCGGTGCGCGTGGCGAGGTCATCACCATGCGATTCGCCGAAACGGTCTATGATGATGGGACGGTCAATCAGGAAAACCTACGGACAGCCGAAGCGACGGACACCTACGTGTTGAAAGGGGATCCGAGCGGCGAAACGTGGGAACCACGGTTTACCTATCACGGATTTAGGTACGTCCAAATTGAAGGATACCCCACAGCGCCACAACTATCAGATTTTACCATAAAGCGCGTGCGTTCCGCTGTGGCCGATGCGGGGCAATTCAACAGTAGCAACCAACTGCTGAATGACATCTGGTTGATGGTGAAACGCACGGAAGCAAGTAATTTACACAGCATCCCGACCGACTGCCCACAGCGCGACGAACGGATGGGGTGGATGAATGATATGACCGTACGGATTGAGCAGGCCATTTATAATTACGACATGTCGCGGTTTTATCCGAAATATTTGGCCGATGTGGCCGATACACAAGATGAACTGGGCCGGATTACTTGTACTGCGCCGTATCGGTACGGAGCGAGGCCGGCGGATCCGGTTTCGGCAAGCTATTTATTGCTGGCTTTCAGCAGCTATGAGTATTATGGTAACAAACAAGTGCTCCATCAACACTACGCAGGGCTGAAAGCTTGGGTGGACTATTTGAATACCCGGACCAATGATGCCGGTATATTGGAGTATAGCTATTACGGCGATTGGTCGCCACCGGCAGCGTTTGGTGTAGAAGGCGCGGGGTATGGCGCTATCTCCAAAAACACGCCTGGGCCGCTGGTTTCCACAGGTTTCCTGTACCACAGTGCCGATATCCTGGCCAAAATAGCCTCCATCATCGGGAAACAACAGGATGCTGCTGCGTACCAGGCGCTGGCAACGCGCACAAGTGTCGCATTCAACAACCAATTCTGGGATGAGGAGGCTGGCGGATATGGCACCAACAACCAATCATGCAACTCGCTGGCGCTTTCTTTCGGGTTGGCGCAGGGCGACCGGAAAGTCCGGACCGTCGAAAGCCTTGTGAAAGATGTCAAAGAGCGGGGTTACCATTTAACCACGGGAAACATCTGTACCAAATACCTATTGGAGGAACTTACTGAAAACGGGCATATCGATGTAGCGTATAGAATCGCGACACAGACCACGTATCCCAGCTGGGGCTTTATGATCGAAAACGGGGCGACGACGCTTTGGGAGCGGTGGGAATACGAAACGGGAGGCTCCATGAACTCGCATAACCACCCGATGATGGGGTCTGTGGGCTCATGGTTATATAAATACCTGTTGGGCATCCGGCCGACGATCGAAAAGCCGGGGTTTGAAGCGTTTGTCATCAAGCCCTATATTCCGTCGGGTTTGGATGCCAGCGAGGGAACCTATCAAAGTATACGTGGGGAGGTAAAAAGTGCTTGGCATAAAACCGGAAATAGACTTGTATTTGAAGTGGGTGTTCCTGGCAACAGCGTGGCAACGGTGTATGTGCCCGCCGCTGGGCTTCGCAGATTGACCATTGATGGGAAACCCTATCAAAAACATACATACGCCGTTTTTGAGCGCCAAGAGGGAGCCTACGCGGTATTTACCGTGCCTTCGGGGGACTATCATTTTGAATCGGATTGGAACTAAAATTGACTAACTAATAACACTTCATTATGAATACACTCATTAATTTTTCAGGAAAAACCATTGGTGTGTTTTTGCTGACACTCTTTTTGGTTACCCTTTATTCATGTAAGGATGCCACCCCCACCGTGCCGGATTACACCATTACGCTAGACCAATCCAGCGCACGTGTTGAAATTGGTGAAACGATTGAGCTGAAACCCATTTTCAATGGAGGGGAAGTGACAGATCCCGCAGGCCGCTACAACTGGAAATCGGACAATCCGGCTATTGTTTCGGCCGCGATGAACAAGGATTTTTCGGTCACACTTACGGGGCTTCAAGCGGGAAAAGCCACGATAAAGTTCATCGCTATCGATCGGTTGGAAGTGGTCGCTACGTACGAGATCACCGTAAATCCAAAGCCCGACGGGATAACCCGTATTCTTACCATCGGCAACAGCTTTTCTGCCGATGCCGTGGAGAATTACCTTTATGACCTCGCCAAAGCGGCCAATATACCCGTCATCATCGGCAATTTGGCCATAGCCAGCGGGTCGTTGGAACAGCATATCAGCAATGCGGAGAGTGGTGCGGCACCCTACATTTACACCAAAATCGATGCGAGCGGTGCTAAAACAACCACATTTGATAACCCGATTGAGCCTATCTTGACAAGTGAGCCGTGGGACTATATCAGTTTTCAGCAGGTGAGTTCAAATTCGGGCATGTACGAGACGTTCGAGGCTCCGTTGCCGGCGCTGGTCGAATACGTTAAACAACTCGCCCTAAACCCAAATGCCAAGTACGTGCTGCATCAGACGTGGGCCTATGCGCAACATGCCACCCATGCCGGCTTTGCCAACTACGGGAATGACCAGCAAACCATGTATGAGGCGATTGTAGATACGTACAACAAGGCGCAGCAACTGGCGGATATTGATATCATCGTTCCCGCGGGCACAGCCATCCAGAACGGAAGGACGAGTTTCATCGGCGATAATTTTAATCGCGATGGGTCTCACCTGGAGGAGAGTTATGGACGATATACGGTGGCCTGCACGTGGTTTGAGAAGCTGTTCGGGCAGTCGGTCGTGGGGAACACATTCAAGCCCTCAGCCGTATCGGATTATAACAAAGACATTGCGCAGCATGCCGCTCATTTTGCCGTGTTGGAGCCGAATCAGGTGACGGAACTGGTGGATTACCAGGAGGGCGACGGGATTTCCTTTGAGGATGGAGACGCCATTCAGGTTAGCTTTGGCCTAGGGAATCCTCCAGGCTGGAATGTACTGACTTTTGAACAGGCCGTAGATGGCGTTATTCCAGATCTGATTAATGCCGATGGTGACCCTACGGGTGTCTCCCTCACGGTGGTTGAGCGATTTGGCGGACGGAATGACACGGGTGCGGGCACAACCAACACACCGCTGAATATGCCCGGAAATGTGTCGTCAAGCTCGCTTTATGGGAATTCGAGAGCTGCTTTCAACGGCATTCTTGTTGAGCAAAGCGTTATTAAATTCACCGGGCTCGAAAAAAATGCGACCTATGATCTATGTTTCTTCGGCTCCCGGATGTCTGTAACGGATAATCGGGACACGAAGTTTATCGCTAAAGGTAAAAATGAGGTGTCTGTGAGCCAAAACACCGCTGTAAATTCTTCGGATATTGCGTGTGCGGAAGGGGTTGAAGCAGACGACAATGGTGAAATCACCGTAACCATTACGATGGGAGAAAACAATACGAACAGTACCGGATTCTATTATATTAATGCCATGCGGATTGTACATGCTAATTAACTATATATTAATGATTGGAAGATAATGTCACGATTCGGATTTTTCTTTGCCTCGCTTCTGCTGCTTTCATCTTGCGGTTTACAGCAACCAAGCCTTGAGGTCAATACGTTGCGGGTTGAAGGCCGTAAACACTTTCTCGGTGTCGAACAGCAACACCCCCGATTGAGCTGGCGGCTCAACGCATCGGCCAGGGCAACGGAGCAGACGGCGTATCAGATACTTGTAGCATCGTCTGAAGCAGGTCTGTCGGCAGACGAAGCCGATTTGTGGAATAGCGGAAAGGTTATGGCTGATTCCAGTGTCCACGTTTCATACCAAGGTGCGCCACTGGATAGCTATCAGGATGGCTATTGGAAAGTGATGGTTTGGACAAACCACGGTGACTCCGTTTGGAGCGAAACGGGTCACTGGAAAATGGGCATGCTTGATCCGACCGATTGGCAGGCAACGTGGGTGGGACTAGATACTTTTAGCACCAGTGATAGGCCGTTTGAACAACGCACACGACTTGCAGCCAGGTACCTCCGTAAAGAAAGCACCATTGAGAAAGAAATCCAGGAGGCGACCGCCTACGTCAGTGGACTGGGGCTTTACGAATGCTATATTAATGGTGAGAAGGTTGGCAACGATGTGCTTGCCCCCACACTTACAGACTATAGCAAGCGTGTGCCCTACAACACCTACGATGTGACCAGCCAGCTGCGCAACGGTCAAAATGTCGTCGGCGTGATTCTCGGTAATGGCCGCTTTTTCGATATGCGCGATTTCGGGAACAGTCCCAATCCGGTTACCGGGATCACACAGGTTACGTACGGCTTCCCCCGGCTGCTGATACAGATTCGCGTGGTGTACCAAGATGGAAGTGTGGAGTATATTACCTCGGATGAAAGTTGGAAGGTGACGGACCAAGGGCCCATCCGCGCGAATAATGAATACGACGGCGAAGAATACGATGCGCGAATGGTGCTGACGGGTTGGGATGAACCGGGTTTCGATGATGGGGCTTGGGTGCCCGTTGATGTAATGGATGCCCCGGCGGGTACCTTGTACGCGCAAGAAAACGAAAATATCCGTGTCAAGGAAAAACTTCAGCCAAAAGAGGTGTACCAGACTGGCAAAGGGTCGTATATCGTAGACATGGGGCAGAACATGGTAGGATGGTTGAAGATAAACGTGCGGGGCAACCGGGGCGATACCATCCGGATGGTGTTTTCCGAACGGATAGCCAATCGCGATACATTGTATACCGCAAACTTACGGACGGCAGAGACGACGGATACCTACGTCTTGTCGGGTGAGGGTGAAGAACAGTGGCACCCTATATTTACCTATCATGGGTTCCGGTATGTCGAAGTGTTTGGGCTTACCACACCGCCCACTGCCGACGATTTCGAAGGGCAGGTGGTGTACGATGATGTGCAAACCATCGGGAGTTTCGAATCATCCAATGAGACGCTCAACCAAATTTTTAAAAATGCCTATTGGACCATCCGGGGCAACTACCGCGGTATACCAACGGACTGCCCGCAACGGGATGAACGTGTGGCCTGGTTGGGCGACCGGATCATGAGTTCCTACGGCGAGAGTTTTCTATTTGACAACTCGCGGCTATACGCCAAGTGGATGGAAGATGTGCGGGTGGCGCAGCTCGAAAACGGAAGTATCCCCGATGTGGTGCCTGCCTACTGGATTGTGCATAAGGACAACGTGACTTATCCCAGTGCGTTTGTCATCATTCCCGAAATGTTGCGTAAGCAATTTGCCGACAACACTACATACCGCACCTATTATCCCAATATGAAAAAGTGGGTGGAATACATGTGGGATACCTATGCGGAAAATGATTTGGTGCTTGTTGATGTTTACGGCGATTGGTGTGTGGCACCCGAAGAAGGTACGGAAGTAATCTGGACCGCCGATCCGGCCCGTACTACAGACGGCGGACTGGTTGCAGCAGCGTACTACTATTACTGCCTGACCTTGATGAAGAATTTCGCGGAATTGCAGGGATTAAGTGATGATGTCGTGCATTTCGACAATCGCATGGAAAAAGTGAAGGACGCGTTCAATGAGCGGTTCTTTAATATAGACAGCTTTTATTATAGCAATAACACGACAACAGCCAATCTCTTGCCATTGACATTTGGTTTGGTGGAAGACGCGAACCGTGACGCTGTCTTTGAACGGATTGTTGAAAAAACCAAGGAATATGGTAACCACATCCACACGGGTATTATGGGAGCCATGTGGTATATGCGCGGGCTTTCCGACCATGGCAAGCCAGACCTTGCCTATACGGTAGCCACGCAGAAGACCTACCCCAGCTGGGGTTATATGATTGAGCACGGGGCGACCACCATTTGGGAACTTTGGAACGGCAACACCGGTCATCCGCTCATGAACTCGTGGAATCATCAAATGCTCTTGGGTGATTTGCTGATTTGGTATTACGAATACTTAGCCGGCATCAAGTCAGATACAGAGAAAACGGGCTTCAAAGGTTTAGTGATGAACCCACTGTTTCCGGCAGGACTGGATTATGTAGACGCAAGTTACACATCCGTGTATGGCCCAATTGAGAGTCATTGGCAAAAAGATGATCAACAATTGACGTGGCATATCACCATTCCGCCAAATAGTACCGCGCGGGTCTATCTACCGGCGGCAAGTGAAGCCGATGTTCGGGAAAGTGGAAGTAATCTTGCCGATGCAGCTGGCATAGAATTACTGGAGAGCAATGAAGATGCTATCATCATAGAAATCGGTTCAGGGAGTTATGATTTCATTGTCAACAATGCTATTTTCGCTCGGTAATCGTTAGCTTGATTTTAAATGATATGAGATTCACAATCGTAGGTTTGCTTAGCCTGGTGTTCACTGGATGTTTCCATACATCTACGTTGGTAACAAAAGGACAGCATAATAGCCATGCTACCCCAAAAGATTGGTTTTCGTTAGCAAACCTTTCGGCAACGGATGCATTAGGCAGGCGAATCGATGTAATGGGCAAGTCGGCTGACCATCCCAAGTATGTGGGGGTGTTTTATTCGGTTTGGTTGGGACAGCATCATTCCGGGCAACGGGGGATATACGATATCCAAAAACTTCTTGAAACCAATCCCGATGCCTTGTTCAATCCTGAGGGGACCCCGGAAAGTCCGCTTGAAGAGTTCCATTTCTGGGGTGAGCCGCTGTATGGTTACTATACCATGAGCGACCCTTGGGTAGTTACTCGGCATATCGAGCTGCTTACGAATGCTTCTATCGATTATCTGTGCATCGATGCCACCAACAATGTGTTGTATCCGTCATCCACGTTCAACCTGCTCGACGCCCTTATGAAATTCCAAGAGCAGGGCTTCTCGGCTCCGAAGGTCGTTTTTTATACCAACTCGCATTCGGGCAATACCGTAGATCGCTTGTATGAGCAATTTTATCGTTCGGGCAAATACGATTCGGTTTGGTTTAGACCAAATGGGAAGCCGATGATTGTCGGTATCACTGAAGCGAACGGAAATGCGTCAGACCAGACACGGTTTGAAAGCACCTTGTTCGAATCGGGCAAGTTTACCGATTTTATCAAGCCCGCCATGAAAGCATATTTCGACGTCCGTGAGTCCCAATGGCCGAACGGCGAATACAATGAATATTCGTTGCCGTGGATGAGTTGGCAATATCCGCAATGGAATCACAATGGAACGGTCGCCGTGCCGGTTGCTCAGCATAGCCATTCCGTCATTTATGCCAGCAGTATGCATCACGAGTGTAATCGCGGTTACAACCATAGCACTAAGCAAGTAGAAGCAGACTGGACGGCCGGTGCCAATTTCCAAACCATGTGGGCCGCTGTGTTTGCAAGTGATCGAAGGGTTGACAATGTGTTGGTTACCTCATTCAACGAATGGATGGCCATCAAATATGAAAACGAATCGGCAGGTGTGTTTTTTGTTGATGTGTACAACCCTGAATTTTCTAGGGATATCGAAATGATGAAGGGTGGGTATAATGATAATTTTTACCTGCAGCTGGTCCAAAATACAAGAAAATTTAAATTTGAGGAGCGACGCGCGACCGGTCGATACCCGCTTATCACGATCGATATCCATAAAGAGAATGACGATCAATGGCAAAACGTAGAAACCGTGTACGTCGATTTTGCCGGCGACGCGCTTCCTCGAGACGCTCCCAATGCGGCTGGAACAGGTAACTATGTCGACAACAGTAACCGCAACGACATTACGGAAATTAAAGTGACCCATGATAAAGAAAAATTGTATTTTCGGATTGAGACACATGCGGACATAACGCCTTATAACGGCACTGACCGCAATTGGATGAATATCCTCATTAGCGCTACCGGGAAGGAGGATTTTGCAGGTTATCATTATATCATCAATCGGAAACCCGGATTAAACCATACATCCGTAGAGCGATCTGTAGGTGGTTACGATTGGGTAGATAGCGGTGAAGCGGAGTATGTAATGAACGGTAATGTCATGCAGGTGGCTATACCATTGGAACAACTTGGATTGACGCCGAAAAACTGTGCGATTGAGTTTAAGGTGGCCGACCATGTTGCGCAATACGATGACATCATGGATTACTATGTAACCGGGGATAGCGCACCCCTAGGACGTTTAAATTTTAGTTATGGGAAATAGGTGGTATAATATATTGGCCATTATTGGTATAGTGCTATCATCTTCGTACGGCGCTGGTAGCCAGGAAGTGACCGGCCTATTCGCTTCGCGGGTAGAAAAAGAGGTTACAAACAATGGCTTGGTATACCGTGTGGTGGTAAAGAATACAGTCAGTAATGACTCGGCGGTATACGCGCTGTTTATCCCCGAAGACGTAGATACCGTACGTGGCGTTTTCGTCCATCAACACGGTTGCGGAATGGAAGGGCGAGGCATATCGACGGCATATGATGTACAATACCAGGCATTTGCCAAAAAATGGGGGCTTGCAATTGTAGGTCCTGATCTATACTATCAATCGGGATGCTATGAATGGCGTGACCCCAAATCGGGTTCCGGTCCATCGCTATTGGCTGCGCTTACCCAAATAGGGGAGATGTCTCACCACCTAGAATTAGCCAATGTGCCGTGGTTACTTTGGGGGCACTCAGGTGGCGGCCACTGGGTGCTGGGCATGATGCGGGATTATCCTGAAAGGATATTGGCCGCATTTTGTTATTCGCCCGCTTTCGACCCACAGTGGGACTATCCACAGGAAGCGCTGAAAATACCGGTAATGATTCGCCATGCGGGTGCAAATGACAGCAATTCACCAAATGGGAAATGCTGGGCAACAGCAGTCAACACATTTCATCGATTGCGCGCAGCCGGCGGGCTGGCCAGTATAGCCTACACGCCTTATCAAAACCACAATTATAGCTTTGTGCGTTATATGGCGATTCCGTTTTATGAGTCGGCGTTGGCTAAGCGCCTTCCTGTGGACTCGCCTTCACATTCGTCCATGCGCGATATAAGTGAAGAAACCGGTTGGCTGGGTGATACCCTGTCGTTGAATACCTATAAATATACCGATTATCGGAAGGCACCTGGAGATTTATCTTGGTTGCCAGATTCGATGACAGCGGCGAAATGGAAAGAGTACGTCATCACAGGAACGGTAATTGATCGTACGCCACCCCCGGCGCCCTACGGGTTATCGAGTAAGCGTTTACACAATGTTGCTGTGGAATTGCGCTGGAAAGCAGACGCCGATGTGGAGTCGGGGATTAAACAGTTCAATATTTACAACGGCAATCAGTTAATCGCCCGGTTTCCCGAACACGGCGTTTATCAACGTTTCGATACCAATGGAGATGATGCCGTACCAATGTCAGATTTGCCGGAGCTGAAAGCTGTGGTTATTTTGCCGCAAGGGGCGGCCAACGAGCTTTCGATTAGTACAGTCAACCATTTTGATCTTCCGTCTCCAAGAGTATCGTTCCAAGCAATTGATTGAGACCGTGAAATATATCGTGCTATATATTGTATGCACGCTACTGGTAGGGGCCTTTAATTCGTACACTACCCAAGCAGCGAGCTTGCTGCTCCCGGATGGGCGTCCCACTTCCGTCTTGTACAACGTGTACGCTCCTTGATGTGCCTTAGATTTACCAATAACGAAGGGCCCCGTTTCGGGGCTTTTTGATATTATTTTCCATTGCTTGTAGCGTTCCCCTAACTACCTCCGTTTATCCTTCGAACACGGTGCCAAATGCCTTTGCCTTTTACGAACAACATCGGAATGTTGGTGCCGGCTAAATAATTGACAATGATTCATGAAACATGCATCAGCAATGGACTGATGTATGTTTTATGACGACTAAAAAAGCTAAACAACTAAATAACTAAGAACTAAATGAAACGTCTCCACGCCCGAATCACTGGATTAATCATCGCAATGTTTATCTTTTCCATCCCTAGCCAAGCCCAAACGATCGTTGGCATACGTGCAGGAGTGAATTTTTCCAGTGTCAGTTTCGTCGATGACGCCGGTGAGCGTCAGCCTACCGAAATGATA
Organism: Parapedobacter sp.; assembly: GCF_035556095.1. Lineage (GTDB taxonomy): Bacteria > Bacteroidota > Bacteroidia > Sphingobacteriales > Sphingobacteriaceae > Parapedobacter. The sequence continues at coordinate 90,171 of NZ_DATMFT010000031.1, forward strand.
CCACGTGTGCAGGCTGGGCTCACCGTAGATATCCCTTTGGCGATGGGGCTCTACCTGCAGCCCGCAGCCATGTACGTAGGGAAGGGGTTTAAACAAAATGGTGGTGGGTTAGCGGATGCAGACAAAGAATTCCGGGCCGCTGCGGCTTATGTCGAGGTGCCGCTCCATCTACTTTATAAACTATGGACCGGTGCCGGAAACCTGCTAGTCGGTGCAGGCCCCTATGTGGGCTATGGGCTTGGCGGGAAATGGGAAGCTGAGGGGCAGGTAGCGGTTGGCGACATTATACTCACCGAAAGCCGTGGCGACGTCATTTTCAGGAATGATGTTGCAGACGGTGAATTTGGCAATTACCTCTATGGGAAACCTTGGGATTATGGCGCGAACGTCATTGTGGGATATCAATTTACGCCAAGATTTACACTACAGCTCCACGGTCAGTTTGGTGTCGCCAATTTAACGCCGGATGTAGACGGTAAGAACCCGGGGGGCAGTATGCGCAATAAAGGATACGGTATCTCCATTGGCTATGGATTCTAGTGGCCGGCGGACTTCTAACATTATGCAATATTGGTAATTTGGTATATCGTGCCATTGAATACGATTTGCTCGCCTGTTTTCACGCCGATCAACAGTTGGCCCAACGGTGATGCGGGCGAAATCACCCAGTAGGACATCCCGTCGGCCTGTAGCTGGCCGATGCTGATGGCGATAAAAAAGATGCCGTGATTTGTTACCACTAAGCTGCCTAGTCTCGCAGGTCCACCATCTACACGGGTATCCAAGTTAGCTAGTACCTGGTCCATACGTTTTGCTTCTGCCAGTAGTTGCTGATGGCGGGTCAATTCCTGTTGCATCATTTCACGTGTGGTTTCAAATTTATCGCCGGCACTACTTTTTGTGTCGTCCGAAGCCGCTTCGCTTGCTGAGGCTATTGCCTGCCGGGCATTATCGATCCGCTGATCTACATATTTCTTACATGCTGCCAACAGTGAAATTTTCGAGGCGTCGCCGGATTTTTTTTCATCCATGAGTTTATTTTCGCTTCTTATAGTTTTCTAATTCCCCAATCCGTGGTGAATATAGGTAAAAAGTGACTATTGTTTCTTAATTGTTCGTATTCAATAGGTTATCAGCTTCATGCACTATCCGGAATTGCGCTCAAGGCTCAAGGTCTTAACCTTGAAGTTTAAAAAAAATTAAGTTTTTTTAATCCAAAAAAAAATTCTTGGTTATTAAAATAAAATATATATTTGTCTACGACAAGCCGGTGATGCCTAGTTATCAAATCGATTGACCATCATCACTTGCCAATTAAAATAACCAACAAACATATGGAGAAACACAGACACATTTCAATCCTTGTATTGCAAACGCAATTTCCGGATACCATTTCCAAAATCAGTAATCTTTTAGACGGTTAGATGCCCAAGCGTCGCTTTCCCCGTTTATTGTAAGTTGTCGGGAGGCAGCGCCGCATTTCAGCCTGAAAAATCTGCATACGCTATACGTGCGGTTGCATGCTAGATCGATGCTTAGTATGGTGTTGCTTGTACTGTCTGGTGCAAGCAAACTAGGAGTGTATTCGCTTTTTTAACAACCATTTAGATATTATGAGAATTATTGGGATTTTATTTTTATTGCTATTGCACGGTGTGAGCATGGCTCAAACCAAGCGCGTTTCGGGGGTCGTAAAAGACGCCGGAGACGGAACTCCGCTTGCCGGCGTCAGTTTAACGGTGCAGGGTAAAGCAATCGCTACACAAACCGATGCCAACGGGGAGTTTTCACTTGAGGCGGCCGTTGGTGACACGTTGGTTTTCTCCTTTGTGGGAAAGCTTCCTGCACATGAGGCGGTAGGGGACCGTAACGTGTTGGAAATTATGTTATACGATGACGAGAGCCAGCTGGATGAAGTTACCGTTGTGGCTTTCGGTACCCAGAAGAAAACCAGTGTAGTCGGGTCGATCACCACGGTAAAGGCGTCCGACTTGAGGGTGCCGTCTTCCAACTTGACCAGTTCATTCGCTGGCCGTATTCCGGGTATGGTTTCGTTCCAAACCACGGGTGAACCGGGTGCAGATAATGCCCAGTTCTTTATCCGCGGGGTTACCACATTTGGTTACCAAACATCGCCGCTTATTTTGATTGATGGCTTCGAGGCCACGACAGACGCACTGGCACGGCTCCGTCCGGATGATATCGAAAGTTTCTCTATTCTGAAAGATGCGTCGGCCACGGTACTTTATGGTGCACGTGGAGCGAACGGTATAATTATGATCACAACGAAGTCGGGGCGCGAGGGGCCGGTGCAGGTAAATGCACGGGTCGATTTTAACGTGAGTTCGCCGGTGCAGATGACCAAGCTACTCGACGGGGTGGAGTATATGCAGCTTTACAACGAAGCGCGGATTACCCGCGATCCGCTATTGGGCGCTTACTACTCCCAGCAAAAGATTCAATCAACCATCGATGGCGTGAGCCCGATGTTGTTTCCGAATGTGGACTGGCATGAAACACTCTTCAATAAGTCTACGAATAATGCCAAGGCGAATGTGAATCTCTCCGGCGGCGGGCAAGTAGCCAACTACTACGTTTCTGCGGGTTGGGAAAAAGAAACCGGACTGCTGAAGGTGGATAACCGCAATAACTTCAATAACAACATTGATATTAACCGGGCATTTATCCGGTCCAATGTTATTTTCAAGTTAACGCCGACCACAACACTGGATACCCGGATTCAAGGACAGTTCGAGCGGTATAATGGCCCATGGGCTTCGGCTACCGATATTTTCTACGAAATCATGTGGAGTAACCCAGTCGATTTTCCAGCCGTTTATGAGCCTGATGCGGCCAACGAGTTCGCCAACCACACGCTGTTCGGCAATACGTGGGTCGGTGGTGGCATGAAACCTAACCCCTACGCATCTATGGTTAGAGGGTACAACGATCGTAATGAAAGCCGGTTGACCACCCAGGCGACGTTGATGCAGGACTTCGACTTCATTACCGAAGGATTAAAATTTCAAGGCCGTATCTCAGCCAATATCTGGAGTCAGTATCAGAGCTTACGTACGTACAGTCCGTTCTTCTACTCGTTGCAGGATTATAACCAGGTAACGGGAGACTATACCTTGTATTCGCTGAATCCAAATGCGGGGTCCGTCTTCCTAGGAAATGTTGAACCCGGAAGAAATGCCGATGGTCATTATTATTTTGAAGGCCGATTGAATTGGGATCGCGTGTTTGGTAAACACACCGTAGGTTTGATGACGGTGGGGATGATGGAAGAAAAACTCTTAACTGCCGGTAATAGCACATCGATTTACGAAACCTTGCCCGAACGCAATATGGGGAACTCCGGACGGGCTACTTACGATTTCGATAACCGCTATTTCTTCGAGTTTGCTTACGGATTCAATGGGTCAGAAAAATTCGATGGTTCCAAGCGGTACGGGTTTTTCCCGTCAGTGGGTGGTGGCTGGATGGTTTCCAACGAAAAGTTCTTCGAGCCTGCAACGGACATCTTCAGTACGCTGAAGCTCCGTGCTACCTGGGGGTTGGTTGGAAACGATGCCATCGCCGAACGTAAGGACCGCTTCTTCTACCTTTCTGATATCGGCCTCCAGGGCGGTACCAATACCACTGCGAACGGATATCGTTGGGGAACCAATTTCATGAATGCTTATAGCGGATATTACATAAACCGGTATGCTAACGCTGACATCACTTGGGAGGTGTCTGAAAAATACAATTTAGGTTTAGAAGTCGGCTTGTTCAATGAAGCGTTGAAAATTGAGGGTGATTTCTTTCGGGATATACGCAGCAATATTTATATGGTACGCCAGAACTTTCCTTCGACAGCGGGCTTGGAAGCCAGTATTAGCGGCAACGTGGGTAAAGCGTTGTCTCAGGGCTTCGATGGATCCATCACGTACCAACATTTCTTCAACAACGAGTTTTGGCTCAACGGACGCGCTAACTTTACCTATGCCACGAACGAATATTTGGAACTGGATGAGCGCGACTATGCTGATAGGTACCTGAGCAGATTGGGGCATAACATTAACCAACAATGGGGTTTGGTGGCCGAACGTCTGTTTGTGGACGAAGCGGAAATCGCTAATTCACCTCGTCAAGATTTCGGTGAGTACATGGCGGGCGATATCAAGTATAAGGACGTCAACGGCGACGGTGTGATCAATGGAAACGATGAAGTGCCATTGGGTTTTCCAACGGTGCCGGAAATCCAATACGGTTTCGGTTTGTCTGCCGGCTATAAACGGTTTGATTTCTCGTTCTTCTTCCAAGGAAACGATCGGGTGTCTTTTTTCATCAATCCGGGCGTAGGTGGCGGGAATGATAACGACGAGGGAATTGCTCCCTTTGTGCTTCGTCGGAATGCGCTGGAAGTGGTGGCAAGGGATTATTGGACTGAAACCAATCCGAATGTGCACGCATTCTGGCCGAGGTTGTCTACGGAGCCAATAGACAATAACCTTCGGCAATCGTCGTGGTGGTTACGAGACGCTTCATTTCTACGTTTGAAAAGCGTGGAACTTGGCTATAGCCCCAAAGGGCTTAAACGTATTGGCCTGGGCGAGGGTACACGCATCTATGTAAGTTCGGAAAACCCATTGGTGTTCAGTAGCTTTAAGTTGTGGGATCCAGAGATGGGTAGGCGTGGATTACGTTATCCACCCAATAAAAGGTTTAACATAGGAATTCAGTTGTCTCTATAATACTAAAAGAAGATGAAGACGTTTTTGAAAGTTGGGTTAGTGGTGTGTGCAACGCTATTGTCGCAGTCGTGTACCAAGTATCTCGATGTGGTTCCAGACAACACCATGACCTTGGAAGATCTCTTTGATACGCGGGAAACAGCGTATGAAGCTTTGGCGCGGGTGTACAGCTACATCCCTCGCGTTGATGATACTCATTTAACGACCTGGACGCTAGGTGATGAGTTTGTCGGCAGACTAGACCTCAATAATAACACCGGTAACCTGAGGGCCATGCGTATCATGCGCGGCCTGCAGAGCGCCACCAATCCGCAACTCGGTACTTGGTCGGGCACCGAGGGGGCAAGAAGCCTGTATGACGGTCTCCGTCAATGTGACGTGTTTCTGCAAAACATTAATAATGTGCGGGATATGTCTGACCTGGAAAAGGCTGAATGGGCCGCCCAGGTAACCTTCCTGAAAGGATACTATGCGTTTTTACTGGTGCGGCAATACGGACCGATTGTACTTCCAACGAAAATGGTTTCGCCAGAAGCCTCGAAAGAAGAATTGTTCTTACCGCGCTCTAAGGTGGAGGATTGCTTCAATTACATCCTTGCGCTGATGGATGAGGCGATCCCTAATCTTACGGAAAGGGCCACCGAGAGTAACATGGGACAGGTGGATCAGGTCGCGGCAAAAGCCATCAAAGCACGGGTGCTGTTTTACCGTGCCAGCCCGTTCTTCAATGGAAACCAGGAGTATTTCGGAGATTTCGTGGACCATGACGGACAGCCCTTTTTCCCACTCCAGTATGATAATGAGAAATGGAAACAAGCGCTAGACGCGATCAATGAATCCATTGCACTTTGCGAGCAGAATGGTTTGCGCCTTTACCATTTTGAAAAAGAACCCTTTATTTACGACCGGGAGGCCTTTTCGACAAATGAAGAGAACATGCGTACATTATATGATTTGCGTATGGTGATATGCGACCCTTGGAATAGGGAGCTGGTATGGGGATTTTCAAATCACAATTATTATGGGCAGGGTGAATTGGCTCACTCCACAAATATTCGTCTTCCGGCTGGCTATGGCGATGGGGTGATAAATACAGCAGAGTTTTCATGGCAATGGATGGCGGCTACCTATAAGATGGTTGAACGGTATTACACCCGCAACGGACTACCTATTGATGAGGATTTGACCTACAATACGGCTACTATGCACGAACTCACCCAAACCCCGGGGCTGCTTGATCCTGAATATGCCGAGTTAAACGGTATCATGCAGCCAGGTGCCGAGACCATCAACATGTATCTCAACCGTGAACCCCGTTTTTATGCCAATTTAGGGATTACCGGTGGGTTTTGGAGAGCACACACTGTACGGATAAACACGATGATGTATAACGGAGCCGACGGTGGGTACAACTCGTCTACACATGCCACCGACTTTTTGACTACCGGTATCGGTGTACAGAAGTTAATACATCCCGAGTCGCAGTCAGCCGCTTGGCAGCGGGTTATCCGTTTCCCTTATCCACTGGTACGGATGGCGGATCTGTACCTCATGAAGGCCGAAGCACTCAACGAATACAGCGGCCCTAGCCAAGAGGTATATGACGCGGTGAACTTGGTTCGCGAACGCGCAGGTATTCCTGATGTTGAAGTGGTATGGTCGGATGCCGGCTTGGCAAAAACGGTTAACAAGCACCGTACGAAGGAAGGTATGCGCGATATCATTCTTGAGGAGCGATCAGTTGAGCTCGCTTTTGAAGGGCAGCATTTCTGGGACATGTGGAGGCACAAGCGTGCCGTTGCAGAATTTTCATCACCGGTGTGGGGGTGGACGCATACAGGCACCACAGGTGAATCGTTCTTTGCGCTCGAGGTTAAACAGGCTCGGCGGTTTACCATTACCGATTACCTGTGGCCCATTGATTTGGAAGAAATGAATACAAACGGAAATCTGATCCAAAACCCGGGATGGTAATCATCCCCAACATGAGAGAGTTATGAATAAAAGAAAATATGTTGCAATGCTAGTGGCTCCACTGCTAATTGTCGGTTCCTGTAAGGAGGAAAACCGCTATGCGAGCCACGTTGGTGATAGTGATGCACCGGGTAAAATTACCATCGTTGATCAAAAACCCTTATATGGCGGCGCACGGTTCTTCTACGACCTGCCCACGGATGAAGACTTGTTACAGGTAGAAGCTGTATATAAGGCTAAAAATGGAAAAGCGTATACGTTTTCGTCGTCTTATTTTGTCGATTCGCTAGACGTATATGGATTCGGTAGCACCGATCCGCATGAGGTGACGCTGTATGCGGTCGATCGTTCCGGCAATCGCTCCGAACCGGTTACGGTATCAATCACCCCTTTGGAACCTGCATTTAGTCGCGTGGCTTCATCCATTGAGGTGAAATCGGGATTTAGTTCGTTTTTCCTCGATTGGACCAACGAGCTGGAGCAGAACGTGAACGTATATGTGGATTATAGTTTTACCCTCAACGGGGAGCAGCGGCAACTGACCACAGTATTCTCGTCAAATTTGGCCGAAGACAGGAGGTTTATCCGTGATCTCTACCTCTCACCCCAAGACCAGGTGAAGGTGAGTGTACGGGTAGAAGACCAATTTGGTAATGTCACCGAATCAGTGGATAAAGGTTCTCTTTCTTTATACGAAGACATTGAGATACCCAAAGCGAACTGGATATTGCCCGATGCAAATGACAGTGTCGGCGGTGTGCCGATGGTTTTTGGAGATGGTCTCGAAGGGCGTTCAGCGAAAGTCATTGATGGAATCATTGATCAAGGAGACAATCTCAATTTCATGCATACCCATAGCCGTGGGCGTACTGGCCGGACAGCCGACGGCAACATGCCCTGGAATTTTATCATCGATATGGGCGATTATTATGAATTGAGTCGTATTGTTACCGTACAACGGCATTCGGGCGGGCTGTCCAACATCAACCGGGGGCAATACTACCAATCGGAGAATGTAGGTATGTATAACATGTATGCTTGGGATGATGCCGCCCAAGAGTGGGTGTATATTTCGCAGCATAAGATACCGGTTCCCGTTGGGCTCAGTGAGTTGGAGTTCGTACAGGCCGGCGAGGCGGGTGACGAAGCCTACATGTACCCTGATGATCCGAAGTACACCAAACCTACGCGTTGGTTCAGGTATGAGGCGATAAAGAGTTTTAACGGAAATTATACACTTGAAGATGCGAACTGTTTGTCTGAAATTACCCTCTATGGGCGAAAGGTAAATCAGTAATCCGTTTTTCAAAACACAGTTGACATGGTAAATAGAATATTATTTTTCTCCATGCTATCCATCATCTTGTTAGGTTCATGTGATGGCATGTACGACAGCTTGGACGAATATTCCGGCGAAGTCGTCTATCCCGCCAAATACGATACCATTGTGGGGCATATTGGTTACGAGCGGGTTGAGATCGATTTAATGAAGGCCGGTCGCATAGCCAGTAATAAAATCAATTTGGGTAAAGCCAAAAAGACGGTAGTGGAGTATGACGACCAACGTATTGTTATCGATTCGCTGGTATCTTGGGTTAACATCACTGGGCTTAGCCAACCTAAACTATACCGTTTCCAAATTTACACCATCGATGAATTTGAAAACAAATCGGTACCACTTGAGATCGCGCTCATTCCCTATACAATCAGCGATGTCGCTGGTCTAGCCGTTAATTCGCCGCGTGTACTCACGTCGCCCTCTTCCGCCGTGGTCGATTGGCCGAATGGTCTTTCTTCTGTATTGTTGGACTACAAGAGCTTAACATTTAGTTATATAGATAAGGACGGTGTGGAGCAAACCGGAAAACGGGAGGCGGATTCGCGTTTTTTCATCCCCAATTTGCAATCGGGTGAAGCTACTACTGTGAACATTACCTATAACGTGGTTCCGAAAATCAATAACGTACCGATTCTCGACACCATTGCGCTTGAGAAAGAGTTGGTGATTAATATGCCTACGGGCGCTACACCATTTGCACCTTCTGAGCGGGCTATATTGGAAGCCAATGGGGTTACCGAATTCACCGCCGACGGTATATCGGCGTTTACTAAGTTGGTCTATCCGATACACGCTAATTCATTGCAGGATATTTTCTATTTTCCCAACTTAAAGGAACTTGACCTTACGGGGGGAGACTTGTTTGAGATGACTACGCTCAGATACGACCGCAACAGCGTTCAGAGTACCGTCGGTGGAGGCGTTCGTGTTCCGTTTGCTCGGAAGGTTGCTGACATTTCATCGGCAAATGCGCAGACACTTAAGGATATGCTGGAGTCGGGTCTCCTTGAAAAGGTCCGATACGTGCCACACTCCATGGGCTTGGACAACTTGTTGAATCCCTACATAGAAAGTGGTGTGGTTGAGTTGGTAACGTCGCCCAGTGAAGCGTTGATTCCGGCGAACTTCTTCCTTGACGGAAGGGTTCAGGATAACGCTTGGCAAATCGATGTTACCTACCCAGCGACAGATGCACCTGCAGGTGGTGGCTTGCAAAATGTGTTGAAAGCTGTACTGCGCAGTCGCAGTGCATCTTTAGTGGTAGCATTACCGCGTGAGTACCAGTTTAATGTACAGGAATATAAGTACCTTAAATTTAAGGTGTATGCTCCAGCTAAAAGTTCTTTCTCAGGTAGTTATGCGCCTTATCAGCGACTTTGGCCTCGGTTTATGAATTCCATGTGGTCGTTTGGGCAAAACAGTGACTTCGGTCAAGAATATTGGGCGCACAATGCCGATGATTTCCGGATCAGTGACGCCAATTTGGAGAAATGGATTGACGTAACCGTCGATTTGTCACAAGCGGTGGGTAAGCACAACCGGGTCATTGTGATGAACATCGGCGGTGAACCATCAGTGGACTTCAAGCCCGTACCAGACATCGTTTATTACTTTGCTAATTTCAGGTTTACTAAAGAATAATCAGCGGCATACGATTTCTGCATCGGCCATTCCCCCGTCAACGGGGAATGGCCGATTTTAGTTATATGCTACGGCATCGAATGCCCCCCGATGAAGACGCTGTATGTCGGAAGACAAAGCCCTTTGCGAAACGTTTGTAGGTGCCTAATTAAACATCGTCGTCTTCTAGATTGCCTGAAGCAGTACCAGCGAGGTCGCTGCCTTCCCGATCTACTTCATCAGGGTCATCGGTTTCACGGATGCTTGCCTCGTCATCGTCCGAGTTGTCATATTGCTGTTGCCGATCGAACGCTTTGTGGCCTGCCCGCTCATTTTCGGCAATACCTTTTTCCATTTTTTCCGGATCGACCGGTGGCTGTTGTTTATCTTTGTTTGTCATCGTGGTATCCTCCTTGTTTTGCCAACAAGGTGCGGACGAAATAGTTTTGGATTATCATTTTCAAAACGCCACCTCGGCAGTCGTCGTACCATTTCCTTTTCGCGCGCGTACCGCGAAGCAGGCCAAGATATATTCCCAACCTTGGCTGCTGTCCATCGCTTTACGGTATTCTTCATGGCCATCGCCGTGGTTTTCAAAATGATCATGCCGAAGCTCGACAACCGTTTGCCCATCGTGCATCGCCCGGAACCGGATGGTTACCTCACTTGCTTTAAGTGGATCAGGCTCCGGCACGCGGAACGGGCTGATTTGCCACTTGATGGTGATGTATTCACTGCGTTTTACAGCCGAAACGGTTCCCCAATCGCATCGGAAATCATTTGGGCCTTTTTCCATGCAATGCCCTCCGGGTACAGGATGTATACTGATTTCCGTTAACTTATCTTTGGACCACGTGTATGCTTTAGGCCACCACAGTGTAAGTCCGTTGACAAACGTATTAAATGCTTTTTCAGCAGATAAATCGACTTTGACTTGTTTACGTATTGCAGTTTGCATACTCACGCCACCATCTATTGATCATGAAGATAACAGGTAGCGCAAGCGTATTGTTTTATAACCGTTAAGCCCTGCTGAGCTGGTAAATATGCCGAAGGTGGGATGCAAAAGCCGCGCTCATCGTCTTATGCTCCAGATATGTCACCCCAAATTCCTCACAAGTGGCTTTCACCAGCTTGTTGATGGCGGGATAATGCACGTGGCTGATTCGGGGAAACAGATGATGCTCCACCTGGAAATTGAGCCCGCCGAGTAACCAGGATACAATGCGGCTACCGGTTGCAAAATTGGCTGTAGTACTCAACTGATGTACCATCCATTCCTGTTCAATTTTACCGCTATCCTCGTTTGCTACAGGAAACTGGGTAGCTTCCACAACGTGAGCCAGCTGGAAAACAACCGCTAAGAAAAAGCCACAGGAGACGCCAGCAATGAGCCAACCGATCAGCGCCGGAAGCCAGCCAACTGCAACAATGGGAATAACCAAATAAACCGCTATGTAACCGATTTTTGTGGCCCAGAAGATGAGGTGTTCTCGCAAAGGCATAGTTTTCCGTTGTGCCTGCTGTCCCATCTTTCCTGAAAAATATTTCTCAAAATCTTGAAACAAGACCCAAGCAATATAGGAAATACCGTATAACACGAACCAATAGGCAAACTGGAATCGATGAAACCAACGATGGGGCTGGTCAGCATGCATACGCATGAATTTCACGTCGATATCGTGGTCCAGACCGTCTATGTTTGTATAGGTGTGGTGGTTGATGTTGTGTTTCTGTTTCCAGAAATAGATAGTGCCGCCGAGCATATTCAGTGTATAGGCTGACGCTGTATTCAACCATTTGCTTTTAGCAAAACTTTGGTGCCCCCCTTCGTGCATAATGTTGAACCCAATGGCGGCGAAGTTAATGCCGAGTAATATGCATAATAGGCAGGAAAGCCATAGCGGCATGGTAAGTGCGAGCAATATCGTGTAAAGTGCAATGGCCGTTGTTACCAGTGTTATGCTTTTGACGTACAACTTTCCATTGCCGGTGTTGGCAAGCTGCCGCGTTTTGAAATAATCGTTTACCCGTGCGCGTAGCGTAGCGGCAAAAGGTTTGTTTATGCTGTTGAAACTGGTTTTAGACATGTATGGATACGTGTATTAGAAATAATGCGCCCGAAGATACGTATTTAGGGCAGGTATTGGGGGGCTTATAAAAAAAAACCATCCGGTGATGACCGCCGGATGGTACTATACAATACCTGAAAAATGGATTTAAATCAATTTGACATTTACTGCGTTGAGCCCTTTTTGGCCCTGTGCGACTTCAAATGAAACATCGTCATTCTCACGGATACGATCTTTCAACCCTGAGGTGTGAACAAATACATCGTTACCACCGTCGTTGGGGGTGATGAAACCGAAACCTTTGGTTTCATTGAAAAATTTTACTTTGCCTTCTTGCATGGCATTTTGGATAAAAAATGAATAAAAAATTAATTGCCTGTAAAGGTAAATATAATTTATTGATATTCAGTAATTTTAAAAATTTCATTTTTCCGTGTTATTGGAACGTGCGTGAAAAGCACCCAGTCAAAACCCAGGTGGTATGATCTGCACTTTTGTTATTTCCAGCGGCTAGACACTTGCCTATCATACCGGTTTAACGGCAGGAGCAAGTGTTAATAGGAAAAGGCTTTCTTCCAATGCCAGTACACTATGGGGTATCTTCTCGTGTAGGGTAACCACCTGTCCCTCTCCGAGTTCCACAGATTCGTTATCCGTTGTGAATTGGATGTAGCCCTCCAGTACTTGCACACTGATGGTACCGTCTGCTGCATGTGTAGGCAACTCAGCTCCGCTATGTAATGCGATCAGCACAAGCCGCAGGCGTTCCGATTTGAACACTGTGATTGCATTTCGCGGCCCATTCAGCCACGCGGGTTCCTTTTTGATCTGTTCCATGAATCGGGGTAGATCTATCGTTACCAGCGGTGCGTCAACGGTCCGTTCACCCTCCGGACGCTGTGGTGTCGATTCATTCATTTTCTCTTCCATATCCTATAAGTTAAACTTCATTTGCTACCCTTGCAAATTTATTCCTGTACTCAATAGGCGTAAGCCCGGTTATTTTCTTGAATATATCCCTAAATGCTTTCGTGTCTGTATAACCCACATCAAACATGATTTCAGTGACGTTTTTCCGTGCCGCTTCAAAGTACTTTTTTGCCGCTTCTATTCGTACCCGCTGTATATACGCGATAGGTGTGTTGTTGGTTGCCTCTTTAAATCTCCTTTCAAATGTTCTGCGACCGCTGTTTATCAACGTTGCTAATGTTTCAATAGATAGTTTATCGCAATAATGTTCTTCAATGTAATCTTGTACTTTTTGAATATCATCATCGCCATGATTCCGTTGCCCTTTGAATATGGCAAATTGAGACTGGCTATCCCGCCCGATATCCAGTGCAAAATATTTTGAGATCATCACCGCGGTTTCTCGATCAGCATACTTTTCAACCAGGTATAAAATCAAATTCCATAAACTGCTTGCACCGCCACTGCTATAAATATTGTCGTGTGCGGTAATGATTGCACCATCTTCTACTTCCACTTCCGGGTACCGTTCTCTAAACTCATTGATATAAGCCCAATGTGTAGAGCATTTTTTGCCATTGAGCAAACCCGTTTCGGCCAAAAGAAAAGCGCCGATACATAAACTGGCGAGACTCGAACCCTGCCCATGCAACTTCTTAAAATAAGGTATTGCTTCTGCATTGGCCTCAATTCCTTTAGCAGCATCGCCGAATGTAGGCGGTATGATGAGCAAGTCCGTTGCGGTCACGTCCTTGAGCAACCTGTCGGTTTTAATGGTGTATTCGCCGTTGTTAGCAGGTACATATTGCCTTAGGCCTACGTATTCTACCTTGAAAATGGGCTTTTTACCAAATGCGGTTAGAAATTCATTGGCAGTGTTGAACGTTCTGAACGGCGGTGTAACCGCTTCAATTACGCCATACTCGGGTACAAAAACAGAAATCCGCATATCAACTTGGTTATATACCGCAAGGTAAAAAAATAGTTTGTCATAATTCACCCCTAATATTGTCATTTTCACAACCGCCAGCATTTTAGACGCTGTTGTAACTTTGAATTGTAAAATTTGATAAACAAAAAATTAACGAACAATGGCACAAGTAACGAGAATTACCGTTGAAGCAATTGCAAATGTACCCGTTGCAAAAGTTTGGAAAGCATGGAACACACCGGCGGATATAATGCAATGGAATACACCCGACCCTAGCTGGCATAGCCCGAGCAGTGAAAACGACTTGCGGGCGGGAGGAAAATTTAAGAACAGAATGGAGGCTAAAGATGGCAGCTTCGGTTTTGATTTTGAAGGTGTTTATGATAAGGTGGAGGAATATAAGGAAATAGCCTATACCATGCCTGATGGGCGGAAAGCGACCACAGTGTTTACCGTGCACGACGGGAAAACCAACATCGCCACCACCTTTGATGCGGAAACGGAAAACGACCCTGAATTCCAGAAACAAGGGTGGCAGGCGATCCTGGACAACTTTGTGAGGTACGTCGAGTCGAAGTGACTTATAAATCGTTAATAATGATAAAATGAAGAAGAATAGAATAATTTTTTGGGTGGCAACAACCGTTATCATCCTTTGGGAAGGCGTGATGCCGCTTAGCGCACTGCTTTTTTCACCAGACCAGGCAACTGTAGGTACAGCGCCTTTGGGCTATCCGGATTATTTTGCATACGCCCTCATCATCTGTAAAGTACTCGGTGTTTTGGCAATTTCCTTCCCCAATGTACCGGCGAAACTAAGGGAGTGGGCGTATGCAGGGCTTACCTTCAATTTAATCTTCGCGTTTATTAGCCACGCGTATGTCGACAAGAACATTGGGTTTATGCTGATGCCGCTGGTGGTATTAGCCATTCTGGCCGTTTCATATGTGTACAACAATAAGATCCGGGCGAATAACTAGGGCAACTAATCAAATCATCACAATTAATTTTTAATAAAATGGAGAATCAAACGGTTTCACTACATCGGGTAATTAAGGCAAGCCCAGAAAAAGTTTTTCGTGCATTTGCCGATCCATTAGCGCATGCAACATGGCTGCCTCCGTATGGCTTTATATGCACCGTACAGCATATGGATTTCAAGGTAGGAGGGAAGTATCACATGACGTTTATCAACTTCAGCACCGGGCACGCGCATTCCTTTGGTGGGGCGTATCTCGAAATAAAGCCCAATGCGTTCATCAAATACAGCGATACGTTCGACGATCCCAATATGCCCGGAGAAATGACTACAACGGTATGGCTGAAGGAGGTTTCCTGCGGCACCGAACTTAAGGTGCTACAGGAGGGTATTCCTGTGCTTATACCGGCAGAAATGTGTTATTTAGGCTGGCAGGATTCGCTGGATAAGTTGATCAAGTTGGTAGAGCCCGAAATTCCAGACGCCTAGTATATCCGGTATGGTTGATTCTAATTCTGGTAAATTTGTGAGTGCGATTTTTATTACATTTTCGGGTAACTGCAAGAAAGCACTCACTTACTACCAAAACTGTTTTGGTGGCACGTTGCAATTTGAAATGCTGGAAAAAGTGTTGAAGGGATATACAGAAATGCCTGTTGTCAGCGGGTCGCTTGTTTCCGATCGCATCACAATCCACGGCTCGGACTTGGTACATAGCGAAGGAAGAACATTGGGGAATTATATCGCTGTTTTCTTGCGCTGTAAAGACGCAGTTGATAGGCAAGCGCTTATTGGGAAACTGAGATTCAATCGGAAGAATGCTATTGCTACTTATGATGACCAAAAACTGGTTGAAGTAACCGATGCATTTGACGTGAGGTGGGTGTTGGGCATAGATTAGGAATTTTAACATCTATTAACAATTTGGCTGCAACAAATCGGTTTATTGTGCGTTATATAGTCAGTTAGTGAAATTTAAAATTTATCTTTCATCTGTTCGTTGATTTTTATTTTAATGGTTAGATGGAGCCTTTGATGATTTAAATAATTCTTAGCCCTTCGTGATTTAATAATGATTTAAATCATGTCGGGTTCACAATTTAGGTTTATATAATTGGTTAGTTTGAAAAGCCCCGATTCTCCCCGTTTCGGGGCTTTATTTTGCTACACAATACGCTGAACAATGGATTACATCGATTATTATAAAACACTGGGTATTGACAAAAACGCGACGGCCGACGAAATAAAAAAGGCCTATCGGAAACTGGCGCGTAAACATCACCCCGATTTGAACCCCAATGATCCCGAAGCTGCAAAGTTTTTTCAGCAGCTCAATGAGGCAAACGAGGTCTTGAGCGATCCTGAAAAAAGAAAAAAATACGATCAATACGGAAAGGACTGGAAACATGCCGAACAATTTGAACAGGCCAGGCAACAACAGGCTAACGCCGGAAGTAATCCTTTTGCAGGAGGCGGTAGCCCGTTCGATGGTAACGAAGGATACTATTCCTACAGTGGTGATGAAGGTGATTTTTCCGATTTCTTTGCCTCGATGTTTGGCAGTAGGGGAAGCGGTAGACAGGCCAGATTCAAAGGGAACGATTATCATGCATCCATCTCCGTCAAGTTGTCAGAAGCCTATAAAACGCATAAGCAGGTATTTGCCATCAATGGAAAAAATGTCCGTATCGCCGTGCCTGCGGGTATCGCGAATGGCCAGGAGATTAAACTTCCCGGCTATGGTTCCCCAGGGGCGAATGGTGGTCCTGCTGGTGATCTCTACCTGACCTTCGACATAGAAAACGATACTGTTTTTGAACGAAGGGGCAACGATCTTTATGTAAACGTGCCACTTGATCTCTATAAATCGATGCTCGGTGGGGAAGAAACGCTCGATACGTTATCGGGTAAGGTAAAGCTGAAAGTAGCACCCGAAACCCAGAACGGAACGAAGGTTCGATTGAAAGGGAAGGGATTTCCGGTATACAAAAAGGATGGCGTTTATGGCGACCTGTATGTTACCTACCAAGTGCAGCTACCTACGCACCTCACAGCCAAAGAAAAAGAACTGTTTGAACAACTTTCTAAAGAACGTTAACCGGGATAGACATGGAAAAGGAAAAAAGAATAGCTGTGGAGCAATGCTGCTCGTATTACAGCATCGAATTATCGTTTGTGCAGCAACTGGATGAACACGGATTGATTGAGTTGAACCGTTCGGGTAAAGAAACATTCATCGCTTTTGAACAACTGCCCGATTTGGAAAAATACATCCGGCTTTATTACGAATTGGAAATCAATATGGCTGGTATCGAGGCCGTAACGCATTTGCTCAATCGCGTTCAAGGCCTCCAGCAGGAAGTGAAAAGATTGCAGGGAGAAATGCAACGGCATGGAGGATAATATTGAAATTATTTTCCGACAAACGTGCTGTCGCTTAATGTTTTGATAAAAGATATTACGTCTTCTTTTTCCTGCTCGTTTAGGGGTATTCTATTACCGTTTGCTTTTAATATCGGGTCCAGATTATCCGCATCTAAAACCCCATCGTTAAAATAATCCAAAACAGCTTTTAAGGTTGGGAACTGGCCGAAGCTTCCATAAGGCGCAGTGTACTCCGCATTTCTTAAAGATGGAACCCGAAAGCTCATATAATCAGCAGATACCCCGGTCACCCTTGCACGTCCCGCCTCTTCTGTGCTCGGGTTTAAGGGAAAACCGACATTCCTGAAACTTTGGTCCGTAAATAATGCTGTGCTGTGGCAACCCTCACATTTCTGTTGAAAAATCCGGTAACCACGGGCTTCACTTGCCGTAAATGCCTCACCTTCATTTCGTGTAACTTTATCGTACTTGCTGTTAGCAGAAATCAAGGTGTATTCGTATTGGGCAATACTCCGGTAAATCCTTTCGGGGGTCATTTGTTCATCGCCAAATGCATTCCTCAACAACTCCTGGTATTCGCGGTCGTCTTTTATTTTGCCAATGACCTCCATGATCGAAGAATTCATCTCCTCGTGGGTGATGATGGGCACGAGCGGTTGTTTTTCGAGTTCGAGGATATTGCCGTCCCAGTTATAGAATTGCATAAAAGCCAGGTTTTGAAGTGGCGGCGTATTGCGGAGACCAACCCTGTCGTAAACCCCTACGGCCTGCGCATGACGATCTGCAAATGCGTTTGACCGGTTATGGCAACTGGCGCACGAAATGGTATTGTTCCCGCTGAATTTCTTCTCATGGAATAGTTTTTCGCCCAACTGCACGCCGTATTTTGTAGGCTTATTGGCATCCGCCGAACGATTCAATGGCGGAAAGCCAACGGGTATATGCAATGGGATTTCGGGGTTGTATAAAGGTTTTGGCACAATAACCTCATCGCTGTTACAGGATAGTAACAACGATGAGATGGTTAATAGGGCGAATACCTTCTTCATTAACTTAGTTAATTTTCTACCTTCCCGATGGAGAACATTCCCGAAATATCGCTGGAACCGTCACCGCCTAGGTTATCGACAAACACCACCATGTTCGCTGCCGTATGGACGCTGGGCGTAGCGTTCCCTTCACCCAGGACGACCGTATTGGTTTTTCCACTCAACAGCTTGTCAAAATCGGCATCGATCGTGATTTTAGGTGCGTTCCGGCCCACGACTGCATGTGTGCTTAGGTCCAGTGTGATGTCCCGGTACGCGTCTACGCCCTGTGTATAGGTATCGGGCTCTCCGTTCGTCCCGGCTACCGTGCTTCCCGTGTGGATGGATAGCTGTTTCTGGTCGGCATCATAGAATCCCTCAATTTTAGTGAATCGGTATCCAGTCCCCCATTCCCAATGCATTTCAGTATCGTTGGCCCCGGCCTCCGCATAAAAATTGGGGAATCGTACCTCATCCAATATGTTCAGTTCTGGCTTAACGCCCAATCCGAATTTGAGCTGCTTGTATTCCCCTGCAGGAATATTGTTCAGCACGTAATCTCGCGTCTGCGGTTTGGCGTGGTTCACTACTGCCGCCCCCTTATCCAAATCGTTGATGTGGTAGGGGACCTCACTGCCATCTGCTTTCACCAGGCGGATATTGCTGATCACGTATTTCAGTTCTGAAAAATGATGCACTTGTCCTTCAGCAGACGTATTTACGGTCGCAGCTGAAGAAGTGGCGTCGCCAAGCACGATGGTCGTGTTTTTAAACGTGTTGTTGAAATGCAGTGTGATATGATTTGCAACGGGGTCGTTGTCATCTTTACTGCAAGCTGCCAATGCCAATAGCGCGACGAATACCAGGGAATATATTGCTCGTGTGTTCATTTTGAATAATTTTTAGTTTTTATTTGATTGTGTTTTGATTAATGATTTTCTTAAAACCTTTTAAAATTTGAACGTCAGTGAGGTGAAAACGTTGCGACCCATTCGTGGGATGTTACCCCAATCTGCGTAGGTGCTGTAATATTCATTGAATAAGTTTTCAGCTCCTGCCTGCAAAACGGCCTTGAAATTTTTAAAATGGAATGTATAGTCAGCAGAAAGGTTCCATATCCGGTAAGCCGGCGTGAGATCTTCGCCATATTCGGGGCTGAAATTGTTTTGCGCCAAATCGCCATACAGCGATGTCTGGATACCGAAACCCTTGTGCATAAAATGAAGGGATGTTTGATAACTCAATGGGCGGATGAACGGCAGATTCCCACCTTGGTTATCCGTCGCCCGCGCATAGGTTAGCAGTCCCTTCCAATGCAGATGCGGCAGTATATCGTAATGGCCATTCAACGATAGGTTGAACAGCTTTGCGTAGGCTAACGACGTGTATCCTTTCACGCCGACCGATTGATAATTCATCGGGCTGCCCAAACTCAAAATCCGCCCAACGATGTAATGCCGGATGTGGAAATAGTTTGCCTTTGCTTCGATGCCCATCCTTTCGCGTTTAATCCCAGCACTCGCGTTAACCTCATAAGAAACCTCGTTCTTCAGGTCTGGGTTCCCGATGTAATCGTAGCGGTCAAAGCTATTGTAGATGTAATATCCGTACGCTTCCGAGACGGAAGGTGCCCGGTGGCCATAACCTGTTCCGATAGAAAAATCAAATTGGTCGACATGGAGTTGATAACTGGCATGCAGGCCTGGCAATATCCTGTTTTTCTCCTGTGGCGTACCGGGATGGAAAATCCAGTTGAACTCCACATATTTGGAATGGTTGTAATTCCACCCTAAGGACCCGCCGAAATTCACGGTGCTCATTTCCGAAATATCCCAGGCATTATTCATCGAAAGCCCCCCAAAACGAGTGGTAACCCAGGGCCAACTATAGGCGAACATCGTTTTCTTGCTCCGGTCCTGTGGATACATGGTCATTTCTGCAATGGATAAATTATTGTATACATTAAGCTGGATGTCACCCCTATAGTCACCACGTTTTAAATTGGCTTGGGAAACCAGTCCGTAGGTGGTACTCCAGCCCGGCATATCCATATGGACCAGGTTCTCGGGGCGTTTGGTGTCGTCCATATAATGTTCTACCGCATTGAAATAAAGTTTGGTGTCCCAAGCCCGCATCAGCCCATCTTCAAATAACTGCTTGTAGGCGGCTGAAGTGATAATCGCCCGGGAGAGCCATAAATCCATCGGTAGTGCCGGGAAACCGACATCCGCTGCCCTGTCGAAAATAGCATCTACCCTTACCGAAGACAGCGGACTCGTTTTGTATGCCACCCCCAAAGATGTGTTGAATTTCTGGTATTGCGAATGGTTTACTTCACGGTCGATGCCGTCGTAATAATTGCCTGCCTTTCGGACGGAGATACTCCCATCGGCCACGAACTTATCGCTTGAATAAGAAAGATTCCCCAGGTTGAAGAACTGGTTATTATTGAATTCGAAACCTGTTTGGTAAGCCCCATTCCATTTCTTTTCCCGGTCGGAGCCGAATGGCGTACTTTTCCTTTTAAGATCGATACTTCCGGCCACTGTTGCTCCGTGCAGGCTGCCCGCTTGGCCGGATGTTACATCAATGGTAGACAGGTTGTTGCTTTCCACATACGAGGTAATCGGATCCATTTTATCGGTACATGCACCAAAAACATGCATGCCGTCTATGGTAATCGTTGAGCGCTCGGTACTCATGTTATTGAGCAGGGGTTCCCAGGCGTAAGCACCACGTTTGATGAAACTGATGTGGTCTGTAGAAGCCAAAAATTCGTCTACCGAAACGGCCATCTTGAGTTCGGTCTCGATTTTACGCTTGGCGATGGCGGTGACACTTACCTCATCGAGGGCTTTGACGGTGTCGCTTTCCGAATGTATATGCTGCGCGCGGACGCTCATTCCAAGACCAAGAACCAGAAAAATAATAAGGAGCTGCTTCATACCTTAGAATAAAATGTCGATGTATAATTCGCTCTTCACGCCTTCGACTCCCGGCGTGAAATCCGTTGGCACTTCGGTTCCTTTGAGAATCCTTCCATCTTCGTTTAGCATAATGAAATTCAATGTCCAGTTGCCCGTCATGGTGTAATTGACAACGCCGCGGTACAAGCCATCGTCTTGCTGCGTGAGGTCCACATTGTTGGGCGACGAATGGTTCCCCATGGAGGGTTCCGGCATGCGCGGATCCAACATCAGTGTATAGCCACTCACCTCGGTGTATGAGAACCGCGAAGGGGTAAGCGTGTTAAGCCGATAAATACCCGCAATCAATTCGTTTTCGGCAACTTTCGGCCGTTGCGGCGACACCAGCGCGATGATATATCGTTCGTCGTCTTTTCCTGTAAATGCCGTCATGTTCAGGTTTTGGTTGGTCTGTTCCTGGACAACAATTGGCAGCGTCGCCGTATAGGTTTGGTTGGCGACGGTGAAGCCGATATCCAGCGCCCAAGTTCCATCCGCACCGCTTTCACTTGTAAAGACCGAATAGCCCGAAAAATAGTTGCTGTCCGGTTTGTACGCCAAATCGTATCGATGCGGACAAGAGTTGGTTCCGCCATCGGCATCGGTCGTGATGGGCAAAAAGGTAACGCCAGCAACATCAACCTTCACGCTTGTTGAGCTATTTGTGATTTTCACGCGGATTTCATTGTAACCTTTATAGAAAGTGCCATTTAGTGCCTCAATGCTGATGTAGTAACCTCCGCTATGGATGGCGGTAGCTTCTTTAAAAGCTATATGGCCGGGAGTCTCCGAGTCTATAGCCCCTTCGTAGTCTGTTTTTTCTTTGGTGCACGATAACGCCGCGAAGCATACCGCGCTAAGAAAAAATAATAATTTCTTCATTATGTTGTTGACGAATGTCTGGTGAACAATGGTTGGACCAGTGGCCGGTAGCTTACGTGGAACTCAATCCACCTATCCTCGATGTATGCGGGGAGGTGACGCGAATCCGACGAACAAGTGTCGACTAGGCAACCTTACACGTATGCGCTATTGGTAAGGTTAGCCAATGGGTGGGCGGAATATAGCAGTATGGTAGTTAAATCGGTAATCAACAAGGTACGGTGAAAAAAGGTTTTGATTGATTTCTTCTTGCGGTTTATGTAGGGCTAAAGCGATATGAGCACTATGTACGTACAACGAACTGTACTCATATACGACTAGACTCTTTTTTGCTTCCTTGTTTTCTTTTTCTTCTATTTTCTTCATCAATACGCACTGGCCATTACAATGGAGCTGAGGCTGGTCTTTGTTGATACATTTTGCAATATACTCAGGTAAGTGTATTTGATACTCCACGGTCATGATACTGCGATAGAACGACTGCAGTGTCAGCGCGACCAGAAGCATATATGTACAAAAACGTATGAACACCTTTTTATCGTAATCGATTCCCGGCAAATATACAGAAAGAATTTTCCCACAAAAATGACAAATATCATTTATGTTCACCTATTTTCTTCCACCTTTCTTTTCCCATCGTTCTGCCTTTGTTCTGCCTTTGTTCTGCCGTAATGCGTACCAGACGCGGGCTGTATGCGGGGTGTATGTTACTTTTTCACGCATACCGCCCGTATCCGGCCCGCATACCGCATGCGAAATGGAGGGAGATGGGGAGAAAGTTGTCCCGTCTAATCTGGGTCATTTGTCGAGGCAAACCGATTACAATGCAGTTTTACCATGCGTTAATTTATCGTCAGGTATTAAAAATTTGCTGTTTTTCAACTATGTTTGTCTTATTGTTGTAAGTTGATTATTCTGTTGGGAAAAAAATTGTTTAATTCAATTATAATCGTACTTAAAGGATATTGGGATAAGCTAGTAGGGAAACCCGATGAACTGCCGCGGCAGAATCGTGGATTTAATGTGGTATCGATATTCGTATTCCTACTGTTGGCTATTTTAATACCGGTCGATTGGTACCTCGGGTTGACTGAAATTGCAATCGTGTTGTTTGCTACCGAAGGAATGCTCGTGGTCATGTATTGCCTTTCGAGATACCGTGGACTATATCAAACGGGTTTACAGGTTTACATGGCTTGGAGCTACCTGTTGATTACCTTCGTCTTTCTCTATAATGGCGGAAGTGCAGGCCCAGCACTTTATTTTTTTCTGTTATCTTATCAGCTTGTGGTCGTTTTTGCCAGTGAGCGCTTACAACGTATCGGTACGGTGCTACATCTCGTTTTCCCTGTCGGTCTGTTGGTGCTCGAATATTGGTATCCCGCGATGGTACTGGCCGGTTATCAAACCGAAAATGCCCGGTTGATTGACCTGGTTACATCGTTGCCCATTATCGTTGTGTCTATTTTCCTGACAACGCGGTATCTCCGGAAGGCCTATGAGCGCGAACGGGCTGCGGCGGACGCACGGGCAAAGCTGATTGAGCATCAAAGTGAACGGATCAAGAACCAAAATCGGTTACTGCAGGAGGCTAACCACGAGAAATTAGGGTTGATATCCATTTTGGGCCACGACCTAAGAAACCCCCTGAATGCCATTACCGGCACATTGGAAATCCTATCGAAAGAAGAGCTTCCTCCGGAACAGGAGAGGGAACTAAGAGCGGACTTATTGGTGGCGGCGCGCAATACATCAGACTTACTGAATAATGTACTCTCGTGGGTGCTCGGACAGATAAAGGGGATTCATCCCGTGTTCACAGCCGTGGAGCCGACCATTGTAATTGATCGGGTATTGGATGTTCAACGATTTATCGCCGAAAAAAAAGGAATAAACATTCGTGTAGATGCGACTATTAGTACCCAAGTGTATGTCGATGTGGAAATGCTGGAATTGATTATCCGCAATCTCCTAAGCAACGCCATTAAGTTTACGGCGCAGGGTGGTCTAGTAACCGTCGGCATAACTGAAAACTCCGAAGGGAATGAATGTATTATCTCCGTACAGGACAACGGTGTGGGGATGTCGGACGAGGACGTCAAGGAAATTTTCAATGGGCAGATCCAATCGACGTACGGTACTGAAAGCGAGAAGGGGATCGGTCTGGGCCTATTCTTGTGCCGTGAATTGATCCATCGGTTGAATGGAAAGATAAGGGTGGAAAGTGTACCTAGCATAGGCTCTACTTTCTACCTCACTTTGCCGATAACTCAGGCAACTGTGGTTGATGGCCGGGAAACCGCCGCCGTACCCAACGGCGAAGCATATGTTTAATTTGATTTTATCAATAAATAATTAGATGAAATATTATGGAAGTAAGATGGGGAATAATCGGCGCAGGAGATGTGACCGAGGTGAAAAGTGGTCCGGCATTCCAACAAGTGGAACATTCACAGCTGGTCGCGGTGATGCGCCGGGATGCTGATAAAGCAAAAAGCTATGCCGAGCGCCATGGTGTACCACGATGGTATACCGACGCGCAACAGCTCATTGACGACCCGGAAGTGAACGCGATCTATATCGCTACACCACCCGATACCCACGCGCGCTATGCCAACGCCGCACTACAAGCCGGCAAGCCGGTATACCTCGAGAAGCCGATGACATTGAACAGCCGTGAAGCGAAGGAATTGGTGGAAACACAACAGACATGCGGTGTGGAATTATCCGTCGCGCACTACCGTAGGGAACAGCCCTACTTCAAAAAGTTGAAGGAACTGATTGAAGGACACATCGGCACGCCACGGATTGCCAATTTACGGTACTTCCAGCGGCCGCTCGCCACGGAGATGTTGCAGTCGCCAGGGATGCAATGGCGGCTCAATCCAAACCGGTCCGGTGGGGGCCTGTTCCACGATTTGGCACCGCACCAAATCGACCTCATGCATTATTTTTTTGGAAACGTCGCTTCGAGCAGCGGTATAGCCCGCAACCAAGCGAAGGTATATGGTGCCGCCGACGTGGTGTCGGGGCAGATTTGGTTTGAAAGTGACTTGCTTTTCACCGGGCATTGGGCCTTTAACGTGGCTGAGAAATGCGACATATGTGAAGTGGTCGGTTCGGAAGGAAAGGTATCGTTTTCGGTATTTGATTACCGACCCATCGAACTGATAAACGATCAGGGCCTGCAACGTTTCGATTTCGACCCATTGCCGCATGTGCAACTACCGATGATTGCCGCGGTGGTTTCGTACATTCGGGGAGTGGGGCCCAATCCGTGCAGCGTAGAGGAAGGGTACAACGTGATGCAAGTGTTGGATCGTTTCGTGGAGGACTATGGCTAGCCTTCAAAAATCCATTGTACTCTTGGGGTGCTTTGATACCAAAGGGCCTGATTTCTCGTTCCTCCGCGCTTGCATATTGGCACATAATGAATCGGTAATCACCATCGATACAGGCACGTATGGCAATAGAGCTGATTTTCCGGTCGATTTCGAAGCTGACCACGTCGCGTCAGCTGCTGGCCATACCCTTGCAGAACTACGTGAGCGTGCTGATCGGGGTTATACCGTCGATGTGATGGGACGGGGTGGGGCCAGCGTCCTGAAGCGTCTCCATGAGGCGGGTAAACTGAAAGCAGTGATGGGGATGGGCGGCGGCGGTGGAACCTATATTGCCCTGGCCGCCATGCAAGCAGTTCCACTTGGCATTCCGAAGCTGTGCCTCAGCACGGTGGCTTCAAAGGATCTCTCACGGCAGGTAGGAAGTAAAGATATCGTATTGATGCCGTCAGTTGTGGATGTTGCCGGACTGAACAGCATCAGCCGGATGCTGATAAAACAGGCAGCGGCTGCCTTATGTGGAATGGCAAATACGCAGGGCGAAACCGAAGTCGCAGATACCTATGGTAGGGTTGCCATTTCCATGTTTGGCAACACCACCGCCTGCGTAACGGCTTGCACGGAGTTGCTGCAAGCGCGCGGATATGAGGTGTGTGTATTCCACGCCAACGGGGTGGGTGGACAAACCATGGAATCACTTATTAATGAGGGGTGTTTTGATGGCGTGCTAGACGTCACAACCACTGAGTTGGCCGACGAACTTTGCGGCGGTATTTGTAGTGCAGGCCCAGTCCGCTTGGAGGCAGCTGCCCGATGCGGTGTGCCACAGGTGGTGGCCCCAGGGTGCTTGGATATGGTTAATTTTGCCCACCTAGATACGGTGCCTGCACGGTATCGTCAACGCCAGCTATACAGCTGGGCGCCCGATGTAACACTGATGCGCACGGACGCCGATGAAAATCAACAACTGGCAAGGCTACTGACAAGCAAACTGAATCGTGCTAAAGCGCCGGTAACCATCCTTCTGCCTAACCAGGGACTGTCTCAAATCGATACTGAGGGCGGTGTTTTTGCAGCATCTGAGACGAACCGTACACTGTTCGATACGATACGCGAGACAGCAAGTGATCGCTTAGCGGTAACTGAACTGCCTGTGCACATCAATGACGCGGCATTTGCCAGTCAGGCAGTGGAGACGTTGCTCCGCCTCATGAGGAGCCGAAAGGCATAACTCCCTACTTGATTTGCGTATGTTGGGAAACTTGCCGACCTTCGTGCCACAGACAAAAAACGATTTTAACTATGCCAAATCCATGGACCGGGGTGGGTAACCCTTATACGAAACAGGAAGTAAGGGAGCGCTTGCAACAGACGCTGGCCGATAAGAAAGCTATCATTGCGGCTGGCGCAGGCACTGGCATCAGCGCCAAATTCATTGAGCGCGGTGGTGCGGACTTGATCATCATTTATAATTCTGGGCGTTTCCGAATGGCGGGGCATGGTTCAACCGCCGGGTTGATGGCTTATGGCGACGCGAATGCGGAGGCAATGGAAATTGGCGAATTTGAGGTGTTGCCCGTGGTAAATGAAGTACCGGTAATCTGTGGCGTGCATGGGTCTGATCCGAGACGCCGCATGTGGCACCATCTACTGAAAGTGAAGGATATGGGTTTTTCGGGCGTCAATAACTTCCCTACCCATTCCATCGTAGACGGCCATTTCAGGCACGTGTTAGAGGAGACGGGCATGGGCTTTTCCAAGGAAGTAGAGATGATTAGGCTAGCTACGAAAATGGATTTGTTTTCGATTGTATATGTAGCCACGGCAGAGGAAGCTAAGCAAATGGCGGATGCAGGTGCGGATGCAATCATTTCGCACGTAGGCACTACGGTAGGTGGGTCCATCGGGGTGGTCAATGCCTCGCGCAGCATGGATTTTGCGGTCGAACGCACACAGGAAATCATTGAAGCAGGCCGATCGGTCAATCCTGAGGTCTTTTTCCTTGCCCACGGTGGCCCGATTAATACACCGGACGATGTGCGTTGGGTGCTAGACCGTACCGATGTACAAGGTTTTGTGGGAGCGTCGTCGTTGGAACGAATGGGAGTGGAAGAGTCACTTACCGAGTTGACACGCTCATTTAAAGCGTTGACGTTGAAATAGTATTCCATCGGCTACGCCGGCAACGATACGATAAAACTGGTGCCGGTTTTGCCATCGCTTTCCATCTCAATGGTGCCGCCATGCAATTCGATGATTGTTTTGGTAAGGTACAAACCCAGACCGGTTGTCGGCTCACCTGCCGTACCGGGGCGCCTGGCCTTGGTGAATTTATCGAATATACGCTCTCGCATGTGTTCGGGGATGCCAATGCCTGTATCTCGCACAACAAGAAATACGCGGTCGCCAGGAGCTGCACGGGTGGATAACGTGATGGTACCACCGGGGTGCGAGAACTTAATGCTGTTTGAAAGCATATTGTGGATTGCCCGTTTCAGTTTGTGGCGGTCTACCCTAACATTGAGGTTGCTGTAAAGCTGTTTGGATAGTACCAACTGCTTACTGTTCAGTTGCTCGGACAATGATGCCGCGCATCCGTCAACCAACTCGTCAATATTCTCCGTTTCCAGTATAAGTGTTTCTGTGGGCGACTGTTCCGTGGTGAGGATGTCTTTTATGAGTATCTGCGCATAGTCGCAGCTTTCGCTCAATTTGTCGATCAGTTCCTGATGTTTGCGCAATGCGGGGTCAGCCCTAAGAATGGTGCCTAGCATGGTAATGGATGCAATGGGGCTGCGTAGGTCGTGTGCAGCAGCCAGCAGTGCGGCCCGTTGTTTTTCGTGATCGATATATAAGTGGGTAAGCAGGTCTATTTGTTTGATTATACCGTAGAAGCTTCCTTTGAATGTAACGGGCAGAGCGGTGGCACCGGTTGCTTTCATTCGGTTCAATACTGAACTGATCGACTCGTTGGAGTTCACTGACGGCCATGGGCCTAAGCAGTCAACTACAATTTGGTGCCGTTTCATGGCGAGGTCCGATGCCGTGAGGATACCTATGGGTTTTTCATTTTCAACCACAACCAACACATCCGCGGTGCGCAAAAGATCCGTGGCGTAACCAGTCCCGGCATAAGCATCGATTGTAGTGTACTGTTTGGTTATTAATGACTGTATATTCATCGCCCCCCCCATTTTCTGTTTCGTCTTAACTATTGAGGTTGTTCATGGATATTCGAACGTGCATATCCAGCTGTATCAACTCACCCTCACCGACATGCTCAAAAACATGCTGGTGTAGGATGTGCATAATGCGTTCAATAGGGATTTTGGTGAGGATTCGCTGGTTGATGTAGACAGCCTCGATACCTTCGTGCCCTACCTCCGAGTCGACCGGTTGGAACGTACCCGGTGCCAAAAGCTCCAGCGACCTGCCCAAGCCGCGCTTGCCCTGTGCCGCATTTTTTGCCAGGATCAATACGTCATGTTGCAGGGGTAGCTTGAGTGTCTCGAAGCTGATATCGATGCCGTATGTCTTGCCGGTGTGCATTTTAGTTTGCGCATTGGTGGGGTGCCACGTTATGCCAGCCCCGATTGCTAAGTGACGGCAAAGGTAAAAACGCCTGCTTTTTTTGCAAGGATAAACCGCTTGATAATCAGATAATGTAGTGGATTGCCGACAAGCGCACAGCTTGACGGAATACGGCGGAGGTACTTACCGATTTGTCTTTATCCGCAATACTTGCTGATGATTGGTGATATATAGCGTTTTTTCGTCGGCAGATAATGCGACATTGGATGCGGCTTTATCCAGTTTTATTTTGCCCAATACACGGCCTGTGCGATTGAATATCCAAATACCGCCGGGCCCGCTGGCGAACACGGTGCCGTTTTTGGTGATTTTCAGTCCGTCGGGCAATCCAGGTAAGCCTTCACGCTCATCAGTGGCGCTGTAAAACAATGTCGGTATAGTTTGAGCATTATGCAGATCGAGCAAGTACCAGTTGGCCGCATTCGGGTCGGAACTGGCAATCAATAGGGTATGTCCATCGGGGAAGAATGCTATGCCATTGGGTCTGGTGATGCTATCGGTCAATAAAACAACTTCGCCCTTCTGCGTTACCTTATACACGCCATTGTAAGGAATTTCTTTTGTGGGGTCTTCATCGTTTTGTGTTGGCAGCCCGTAGGGCGGATCCGTAAAAAACAGTTCGCCGGACGCGTTGTAAACAGCATCGTTGGGACTGTTGAAACGCATGCCTTCATGATGGCTGGCCAAGGTCGAAAAGGTGGCTGCCGGTTTATCTAACGGCACGTCCATCCGTGCCAGCTGCCGGTCGCCATGCTGGCAAAGTACCAAGTTACCGTCGTTGTCCAGCAATAACCCGTTGCTGCCAGGTTCTTTGCTCTGGCTGGGTTCGGTTCCGGTATAGCCGCTCGGTTGCAGGTATACTTCTGTGTCCCCTTCTTCGGTCCATTTATAAATCGTATTTGCCGGCACATCAGAGAACAATAATAGCTGCTCGGTTTCCACCCACAGCGGCCCCTCGCTCCAATGAAAGCCTTCGGCAATGATTTCAATCGTTGCATTGGTGTCTATGATGGCGTCCATAGCGGGGTCGAGGCGTTCGATACTCCCAGTGGTTTTATAGGCGGATTGGTGGGGTTGCTGGGTATTATTGCAGGCCATCGTCATGATGAGTGCGAATGGAATAAATATAAAATTGATGTGCTTTGCTGCCTGTAGCCATCGAGACTGTTGGTCTGTATGTCTTTGGGGCATGGTTACGTTTGATGTCGTAAACATAGGTTCTTTCCTGTTTGTTTGGCTAAAGGTATTAAATTTTATCGAGGTATTTTCGGAGTTGGCTTTCCGAGCTCGGTTTGTACTTGAATTAGCCCGTCTGAAGCCGCCTTGGTGTCCAAGAAAAGGACGGAATGAGCTAATGGTAAAAAAAGGATATTTTTCTTGCAAATTTCAAAATAAAGGGTTTCCTTTGTCGCGGAAATATCAATACAGTGAACAGAAAAACGACCATTACAACAACGATTACCACCGGGTATAATACGCGGAGGAAGTAAGTTTATGTTGTAGTCGTAACGATAAAAACCATAAAGCGCCTTCCTCGAGTAGAGGAGGGCGTTTTTAGTTTCAACGCGAAGGTATAGGAAATAACATGAAGATACTCAAATTTGGCGGGTCATCCGTAGGTTCTGTAGACAGCATCGCTGCGGTGCTTGAAATCGTAAAAAAGTCTTACGACGCTGGTGAGCGGCCCGTTGTAGTACTCTCGGCCATGGCCGGTATGACCAATCTGCTCACCCAGCTTGCCACCGATGCGGCTGAAGGGAAGGATTTCATCGACGGATTGAAAGAAATGGAATCGCGCCATTTTTCCGTCGTAAAACAGCTTATCGCTGTTAAGCGGCAAAATCCGGTATTTACGAAGCTGAAAATTTACCTGAATGAGTTGGAGGATCTCTTGCAGGGTGTTTATAACCTGCGCGAATTGAGTTTGCAAAGCAAAGATCTGATCGTGAGCTATGGCGAGCGATGCTCGGTTTTGCTGGTCAGCAAAATCGCGGAGCAGTATTTTCCGATGGTAGACTTCGTGGATACTACAAAACTTATCCAAACCGATAGCCATTTCGGTAGCGCACATGTAAACCAATCGCTTTCGGAGCAAGCCATCCAGGCGTACGTGGCCGAAAGCGGACAGAAGCTGCTGTTCTTTACTGGGTTTATCGCAGCCAACGGGCAAGGGCGGGTAACCACGTTGGGGCGGGGTGGGAGCGACTACACCGCGGCCATCGTCGGTTCGGCGCTTGGCGCCGAGGCCATCGAAATCTGGACGGATGTGGATGGAATGTTGACGGCCGATCCGCGTATTGTCAAGAAAGCGTTCTCGCTACCCGTGCTTTCCTACACGGAAGCCATGGAGCTGTCGTATTTTGGGGCGAAGGTCATCTACCCCCCAACGATGATCCCTGCGTTTCTTAAGAAGATTCCCATTGTAATCCGTAATACGTTTAATCCGGAGTTTCCCGGTACTGTCATCCAGTATGACAGTGGGAAAACGTCGCTGCCTATTAAAGGCATCTCGTCCATTCCAGCAATTAGCATTATCAATGTAACGGGTGGCGGCATGGTCGGCCGCACAGGTTTCAGTGGCCGGCTGTTCACACTGTTGGCACGTGAGCAGATCAATGTGGTATTAATTACCCAGTCATCTTCCGAGCATAGCATCACGTTTGCCGTGCATCCTGCGGATGCACAGCGGGCAAAGGCACTGATTGAAGCCGAATTCGAGCTGGAATTACTGGCTAATAAGCTGTCGGAACCCGAAATTGAGGAAAACCTCTCCGTGCTAGCCATTGTGGGCGAAAATATGAAACGGACACCGGGTATGTCGGGTAAGCTATTTCATGCCTTGGGCCGTAACGGCATTAATGTCCGGGCAATTGCCCAAGGCTCGTCGGAATACAATATTTCGGTGATTATCAGTCATGATGACCTCGCAAAGGCATTGAATGCCGTGCATGATGCCTTCTTCGCTAAGCTGAATAAAACATTGCATGTGTTTAATGTAGGCACCGGCAATATTGGTTCAACCCTCTTTCGGCAGATACGCGAGCAGCATAGCTTCTTGCTCGATAATAATGATATCGAAATCAAGGTGGTAGCCATCAGTAATTCGCGTAAGATGCTCTTCAATGGCGACGGTATCGCGCTGGATAGTTGGAAAGAACAGTTACATGAATCGGGCGAACAGGCCGATTTGGATTTGTTCGTATCGCGTATGAAACAGATGAATCTGCCCAACTGTGTGTTTATAGACAATACAGCAAGTGAGTTACCGATTCAGTACTACGAAGGGCTGTTCCAATCGAATATCTCGGTGGTAACCTGCAATAAAATAGCCAATTCGGGTCGTTTCGACCAATACCGGCTGCTCCGGGATACGGCCCGCCGGCACGGCGTTGATTTCTTTTATGAGACCAATGTGGGCGCAGGATTGCCGATCGTTCGGGTACTCCGTGACCTGATGA
The DNA here is from genome assembly GCF_035556095.1 of Parapedobacter sp. Lineage (GTDB taxonomy): Bacteria > Bacteroidota > Bacteroidia > Sphingobacteriales > Sphingobacteriaceae > Parapedobacter. Next base: position 122,448 of record NZ_DATMFT010000031.1, read on the forward strand.
TGAGTGGCGATCGGATTGTCCGTATCGAGGCGATTCTTTCTGGCACCATTTCGTACATCTTCAATAACTTTACCGGAGATGCATCATTTTACGATGTGGTGAAAACAGCCCAAGAGCTCGGCTTTACCGAACCCGATCCGCGCGATGACCTGAAAGGGACCGATTTCATGCGTAAAATGCTGATTTTGGCCCGCGATGCCGGATATGCCCTTGAACCGGAGGAAGTGCAGCTGGGGGGTATCTTGCCCGATTCGTGCATCAATGCGGCTTCAGTAGATGATTTCTATCGCGAATTGAAAGCGGCTGATGTACATTTCGACGCATTGAAGAAAAAGGCACAGGAAGAAAATAAAGTGCTTCGTTATATCGGTACGCTGGAAGATGGCCAGGTGAACATCGCGCTGGAAATGGTAGATGGTGGCCATCCCTTCTTTGCTCTGTCCGGCAGCGATAACATCATTTCGTTTACTACGGAACGGTATAAGGAACGGCCGTTGGTCGTTAAAGGCCCAGGTGCCGGAGCGGAAGTGACCGCAGCTGGTGTGTTTGCGGATTTAGTGAATGTAGGTGCGTAATCAAAGGACATCCATGGAAAAGGAACAGGTACATGTGTTTGCACCGGCTACGGTGGCTAATATGATTTGTGGGTTTGATGTGTTGGGGTTCGCTCTTGACGAGCCCGGTGATGAGGTACGCATCCGGAAGGTCGAAAAGCCCGGGGTTCATCTGGTTGAAATAACAGGTGACGATGGACGTTTGCCCCGCGAAGTAACAAAAAATACGGTAAGTGCCAGCGTACTGACCTATTTGCAACATGTTGGACGGACAGACATTGGTGTAGCGATTGAACTGCATAAGCAAATGCCTATCGGCAGCGGTTTGGGGTCGAGTGCGGCAAGTACCGTGGCAGGGCTCTTCGCCATCAATACGTTACTGGGCAACCTGCTGTCGCGCAAAGAATTGCTGCCCTTTGCAGTGCAGGGCGAGGAACTGGCTTGTGGCCACGGACACGCAGACAACGTGGCTCCTGCATTGATGGGCGGGATTACCTTGATCCGTGGATATGACCCACTTGATGTAGTGAACCTGCCGGCGCCTCCGTCGCTATTCGCTTCAGTAGTGTTCCCGCACGTGGATGTGCCTACGCGCGATGCGCGGCAGATGATCCGAACGAAGGTAGCACTGAGGGAAGCCGTAACCCAGTGGGGAAACATTGCTGGACTGGTGGCAGGACTTTTTAGTGACGATTATGAGCTCATCGGGCGGAGTATGCACGATGTGCTTATTGAGCCCACACGGGCCATCCTAATTCCCGAGTTTTACGAGATGCGCCGGGTGGCCATGGAATCGGGAGCACTTAGCTTCGGTATCTCAGGCTCGGGACCATCTGTCTTTGCGTTTTCGCAAAGTAAAGAAGCGGCCGAGCGCATTACGGCTGCCGTGCAGGAACTCCTCAATCGGCAGGCCATCGATAGCAACGGCTATGTCTCGGCCATCAACACCACGGGACCAAAAGAAATAGGTGATTAAATCGAATCAGACAACCATGCAATTATACAGTACAAACAATACGGATTTACGTGTGCCGTTCAAAGAAGCGGTATTTAATAGTTTGCCGGCAGATAAAGGTTTATACATGCCGGAAACCATTCCGACACTGGATGCATATTTCATCCAGAACCTCTCGCAGTTTACCTTCCAGGATATCGCATTTAAGGTTGCTTCGGCACTGATTGGCGATGCCATCCCAGTAGCTGATTTGCGCCGTATCATCGATGATGCCATTGACTTCGAGGCACCGGTGCGCCCGCTGGAGAGCGGTATGGCCGTTTTGGAACTGTTCCATGGACCCTCACTGGCTTTCAAGGATTTCGGTGCTCGCTTTATGAGCCGCGTGATGGCTGCACTTTCGCAAACGGACGAGCGAGTGCTCGACGTATTAGTGGCAACCTCCGGCGACACCGGCGGAGCAGTAGCGCTGGGTTTTTTGGGTGTACCGGGCACACGGGTGACAATCCTCTACCCGAAGGGTAAGGTGAGTCCTGTGCAGGAATTGCAGCTAACTACCAACGGCCATAATATCCGAGCCATCGAAGTGGACGGCACATTCGACGATTGCCAGGCGCTGGTTAAAGAAGCATTCAATGACCCAGGGCTGAAAGCGGCATTACGGCTTACGTCGGCCAACTCAATCAACATCGCACGGCTTATTCCGCAGACCTTCTATTACTTTTATGCGTATGCCCAACTACAGGCACAGGGCATGCGGGAAGTAGTTTTTTCAGTACCCAGCGGTAATTTCGGTAATATCGGAGCGGGCCTATTGGCTTACAAGATGGGACTACCCGTGACCCATTTTATTGCAGCTACCAACGTGAATGATACCGTGCCGCGCTTTTTGAAGGATGGTCGGTATGAGCCGCGTCCATCGGTGCAGACGTTGGCCAATGCAATGGACGTAGGTAACCCTAGTAATTGGGTGCGTATTATGGATATGTTCAACAACGACAGAGCGTCATTAAAGCGATTGGTTTCGTCGTACACCATCACTGATGCAGAAACACGGGATGCAATCCAAGCGATATTCGACCAGTATGGTTACATTGCCTGTCCCCATACGGCCATTGCTTGGTCAGCGGCTAAGCGCTATCGCGAGGAGTACCCCGGAACATATGCAGCGGTTTTTCTATCTACCGCGCACCCCTGTAAATTTCCCGACGTTTTTCCACAAGAGCTTGTTACGAAGATAACTACCCCAGTGCAAGTGAGCCAGCTGGAAGGTAAGGAAAAGCAGACTATAACACTGGATGTGAACTTCGGAGCATTCAAGGATTATTTGATGACTGGGAGCTAGGTTAATACCCCTCGAATTTCATCCACGCATCTTCGTCGCGACCAAAAAAGAACTGCTTCTGGTGGAGGATTTCCGCCAAAATCTCGATATCATCAGCGATGAGCGCTCCCGGCTGCCGAAGGTGGTTGGGATGATGGATAATAAACACGTTTCCGTTTTTCACTGCTGCCGTTTGCGCCCATTCGGGTTGGGTGAGCAGTACGGGAAATGCAGTTAGTAACCGGGGTATCGGGCTTTCACTGACCACAACGATAACATCGGCGTTTGCTACATCTGCGGATGCGCTGATGGGAATGCCCCCTGCAATTCGTGCAATGGTTTCCAGGTACGTGTCATTGATGAGCTGAACAGGCGAAATGTTGCTCAGAAATAACACGCGTGGTTTATTTTCGTCAGCAATAAACTTTAGCTTATGAATAATAATATTGATGCGCTCTTCGAGGTTTTCGACTAATTGTCGGGCTTTCGGTGCTACCTGAAGTGTGTCGCCTACGGCGTGGATAGCGGTGTAGATGGTATCGGGTGTGTGAGCGCGCACGAGTTCGTCGTACGTCGGCGCCTGCTCCAATAAAGGTAAGCAGGCTGCGTCGATTTCAAGGGCAGTCAATATACTGTGGAGAGATAGGCGGGTACTTTGCATGGATGCAAAGGTACACAAGCAACCCCATTATCGCCACAGCCATACTTTAAAAACATGAACATCAGGTAACGAAATAAACGACGCGTTCAATTGGATGCGCTCTAGGACCACTTCGCTTTTCGGCTGTTTTGCTACTAGTATCAAGCCCACGAAAAATGGAATAACAAGTAATAGAAACGGTGAAATGTTACTGACAAACTTCTTCATCTTCATTATGTTTCAGGGTTAGCGACTCACATCAATTTCTCTTGCACACTACAAATAAACTGATTATCGATTTGCTTCGAAAAAGTTTTAGACCAACGGCAAGATTTTGTAGACCAACCGGATTTTGGCGTTTGTCTGTCGAAATAACGGATTGGCCGATGGAACGGGAGTGTTTGTCGATAACCACCGTAGATATTGGTGACCTAGTCCTATATTTGTAATTATGCTTAAAAACAAGGCAGTTTTAGCTCACGGATTGGTATGGTTGGTGCTGCTGGCCGTATTGTTCCTGGTGAACTCAAGGGAGCGTCCGGCTCATGCATTTATCCTTATCCTACTATACGGCGCGTTGAATGTCTCCATTTTCTATATGCACTATTTCTTAATCAACCCGCTGTTGATCGGTACCGGTCGGTACTGGCGGGCACTCACCTATATGGCCGTTGTCTTGGTGGTGTCTATTGCGGTTAAATACGGAATCGCCCACTATTACGACGATATCATTCTGCAGTACCGCGATAGTGACGGTCAACAGCAAATGCTGACGCCCTTACAGTATATGGTAATGGCATTGATTTCCGGACTGTTTTTTATGCTACTCAGTACCGCGGTGTATGTAGTCTCATCTAATTTCAAGACGCGGGAGGACCGCAAGAGTTTGGAAACGGAGAAACTGAATGCCGAACTGGCTTTCTTGCGATCGCAGATTAATCCCCATTTCCTTTTCAACTCGCTGAATAGTATCTATTCGCTGGCCTATAAGAAATCGGAGAAGACCCCAGAGGCTATCCTCAAGCTATCGGAAATTATGCGGTACATGCTATACGAAAGCAACGAGGATTTGGTGCTGTTGGAGGAAGAGATCAATTACCTCGAAAATTACATCGATTTGCAGAAATTGCGTTTTAAAGAAAAAGTATATGTAGACCTGCATGTTGATATCGATGTCGAGGGGCACCGCATCATGCCGTTGCTGCTGATATCGTTTCTCGAAAACGCATTTAAGCACGGAGTATCAACCGATAAACACAAGCCCATCCGTATCGACATCAGTGTGAAGAACGGGCGGTTGAACTTTAAAGCCGAAAATGCTAAGAACCAGTTAAATAAAGACCAGACAAAAGGCGTAGGAATGACTAACCTCAAGCGGAGACTGCAATTGGGGTATCCGGACCGACATACCATCAACATCGTAGAATCGGAATATTATTACAGTAGTGAACTTTTCATATATTTATAGCCCCAAAGGATAGCCCATGGTACGATGTATTGCTGTAGACGACGAGCCGCTGGCATTAGATATTATCGCTGATTATGTTGCCAAGGTACCTGAACTAACACTGGTAACCAGTACAACAAATGCCATTGATGCACTTGCCTTGGTACAGAATGGCGAGGTGGATTTAGCATTTCTGGATGTACAGATGCCCGAACTAACTGGAATACAATTCCTGAAAATCATCAACGGCAAATGCGATGTGATTCTGACGACGGCCTATCCGCAGTATGCGTTGGATGGATATGAGCTTAATGTGGTGGACTATTTATTGAAGCCAATTGCGTTCGATCGGTTTTACCGCTCTGTACAGAAAGTGTTGAATAACCGCGCCCAACAGACGCTCCAGCCTGTCGCCGCCTCGCTGCCAAGTGATGCAGTGGATTTTATTTTTGTTAAAACGGAGCATAAGATACAGCGCGTGGACCTCGACGACATCCTGTATATCGAAGGGCTCAAAGATTATATATCCATCTACACCGCAGATGAGCGGATCGTGACCCTTCAGAACATGAAGAAGATGGAAGATATTCTGCCCTCCAATCGGTTCATACGTGTACACCGATCGTATATTGTTGCGTTGGATAAGATTGCCAGCATTGAGCGTGGCCGTATCTTTATCGAAGATAAAATCATTCCGGTGGGGGATACCTACCGCGATGGATTTTATAAGCATATTGGTGACAGAAATGGGTGATTCGAGTTTTAAAATCTTATCATCCCTAGCCAATGAGATTGTATTGCTCGGTGGCTGTAAATCAAATCGTAATGCAATCTTGTTTTAGTTTTCTCGCTTTATTTTGCATCCTTCTTCTTGAAAGTGTCGGTTACGCGTCTGAAAGAAAGCCACAAATAGACGGCCCTAATAATTCAGGTATAGCCGGAATCCATGCTATGGGGAACGGACGGTTATGTGTCTATGGACAAGAGGCAAATATTTTGCAGGCTTTTGGTCCGCCGTATTCTGCTCCCGGCATGTTTGAAATGGTCTTGGCAGACGATCTGGATGTTGTGTCGGATCGTATTCCAAAGAGCGCTGTTTGGACACATAAACTCATTCACAAAACAGATGGGAAGCGAGATGTCGCTACCGTTCACCGCGATTTTGTTACGTCACAGCACCATAGCTATATCCGCACTGCTCAAACCAACTCAGAGGTAAACTACCATATCCGAATAAAGCTGGAAGACCGGTACCATCCATTCGGTGAAAAAATCACGGTCAAACAGTGTCCGGCAGATCAATTGCCTGAAGGTGTTAACAAGCTTTTCAATATCATTATCGCGCCTGGCGTACCTTTTTACAGTACCTATAAATCTCCGCGGGGATACCATTATCAACTGCTTGTTACGGGTGCCGCTACACTGGAATTCATCGATGCCGAACACAAAGACATTCGGCTTACCTTTGATGAAGGGGAGGGGAAATTGATGCTTATTGCTGGCACGACAGCTGAGGAGGCCGCTCAATTGACCCAAAAAATACTCAACAGCCCTACCGAGCAACTATATAAGGAAACGCTCCAAGACTGGGAAAAGTTTGCTTCGGCACAAGTTGACGTACCTCAAGGCCCATTGAACAGACGACAACACAGTGATTTGGTGCAGGCGGCAGACGATATCAGTGTACTTATCAAAAGCCAGCAAGCCGATGAGGGAGGTGTACTGGCGGGAATTATCTACCATATGGGGTATGTGCGGGATCAATATGGAGTATCACGGGCACTGCTTGCCTTGGGCCATAATCAGGAAGCGAAAAGGGTACTGAATTTTTATTACGGCGTATGGAAGAAGTTCGGCTTTATAAAAAACGCCCAGTCGATGGGTTATGACGGCTTGTTTCATATCCACGAAAACGATGATGTTGAAATCACTGGTTTCTTGGTGATGCAGGCATTCGATTATTATCAAAAGACCGGTGATATCGAATTTTTACGGGAGATCTTACCGATGCTCCAATGGGCGACTGAAATGCAGCAGAAGCATATCATCGACGGTATGCTCCCCTTCAATGGTGACGAAACTTATATAGCAGGAGGAGTCGTCCCCCGTAAAGTGATGTATCACGGATCGGCTGAATCGACGTTGCTTTTTATCGAGGGGAGTGAGCAACTGCTCAAGTTTGTTAGAACACACGGTCTTTGGGATACAGACAAAATAACCGCGCTTGAGCAGGATGTGATCTCGTGTAAAGCGAATTATCGCGTGAATTTCTTTAGGGATGGGAAGCTTTACATCAACAATCCTGTCCGCGAAGCAAAAGAGAATTTTCCTGCAACCCGCGCAGGTGTGTGTCTTTTTCCGGGCCACCCGGACTATTTTACGTAAACTTATCACTACAAAGGAAGTCTATATTTCTGTGCGGATTGCATGAAAAAAGATCATAGCCAAGTGGAGATGCCTACCGAGGAATATTTCCAGATTCCCTCAGCAAATCTCTTTCCGATTTACATCAATGCTCACCTCTTTACACCGGAGGAGAAAGAACGTATGATGCAAGAGGTAATTGATCTCTACCTAGAGACGGGGCGTCTCTCTAGTTTGAATCGTATCCTCGGCTACGACTATGGTATGTTCCTCTACGCCTTGGCTGAGACCAATCATCCACTTGCGGGTGAAGTCTACGCCAAGATGATGGGTCTGCGCGATGGTGCAGGTGCATGGGTAGAGTACTATATCGACGAAAAGCCGAGCGGCTGCGGATGTCGCCCTTGGGAGAGTGGAATCAACATTGAAGCCGCACTTCGTTATGCAAATACTCACAAATGAGCGGAGTCTGCCTTCCGCAGATTTGGAGATGCGCCTGATCGTAACCGCGGGTTCAGCTGTTATACAAAAGGGGCATTCCCTGGCGTCTGGCACACCGTATTGAACTTTCCGACCGTGGCGATGCACTTAGGTTGGAAACGAAGATAAAAAAGCGTGGGGCAGGGCGCTTTTTATCCGACCTGAATTGAATTTTTTTTTATCTTTGCACTCCCAATCGGGTTGTAGCGTAGCCAGGTATCGCGCCAGCATGGGGTGCTGGAGGTCGTGGGTTCGAATCCCGCCAACCCGACAATTGAACTTGAACCCTTGTGAAAGCGAGGGTTTTGTTGTTTTTAACGCAGGCCAGATTTGCTTGATCCTTCCTTTTTTTTAAATGTCACCCACGCATCGTTTGCTGTGAAGTCAAAAACGAAGTGACCACAATAAGATTTGTAATCCGGCAGTGCCGGATGTACCCATCAAAAACCAAATATCAGTGGGAAAAAAATAGTAACAATGAGCGCCCATAAGCTGTAAATCGGAAGGTATCCTGAAACGACCCCTCGGACGGCAGCAATGGGAGCATTCCTAAAAAGTACCTTGAATAGTTGAACAAGTACCGATAGCAGATTGATCAGTACCAGCAGGTTGGCACCCAGCACGGCTGCCCGGTTAGGCGTTATGCCCCATTCGCTAATCCGGAATAAGATAGCCGAGAGCGCGACCGCGTTTACAACTACCGTCACGACCACTAGCAACGTTAAGACCCAAATCTCTATGCGGTTTTTCGCTGTATATGACGTACCGGCAATTGAAAAAAAGACAATAGCCATTACCCCAACCAGCAAGATGTTGAAAACCACTAAAAAATCTCGGTCGGTATAAGGGTCTTTCCCACCGTAAGCCATCGCTAACAGGTAGATAAGCAACATCACCAAAACAAGCGGACAAAATATCCGGGCGATTACCGGGGAGACTTTGCCTACCAATTGCGGATTGGTTTGGGTTAGGTAGGTCGCTATCAAAGGCGTTACAGCTAGGCCGGTAATTCCAATATATTGAGCGTAGAGATCTTCAATATCAAATCCGATAGCTGAAAATAAGCCAATGGTAATGCCGGTGAGTATGGCACCTGCGATAACGATCAACGCCATCATAACCAATAAATCACCATTATACGTAAGGAATTTTATTCGTTGCTCCCGTTTGTTTGGCGTATTTCCAACGAATGCAAGACCCGTTGCCGACCATAGCACGGGGATGAGGTGAAGGCATGACAATACAACGGTATCACTTGTTGGTATATTGGGGAGCAGGTTGATGAAAACTGCGCAGACCAACATTGCACTTATTGGCAACGCGGTTTTAAGGATAGGCTGTTTATGCTCCCTCGCAAAATACAATGCCAAAAAAGGGAAGACAATGAAACCAATATTTCGGGAATAGAAAAGCGCTTCGTCTATCCCGAATAATGAAGGAAACTGCGCGATAAGGCCGGCGATGGCAGACGCGATGATGACAAAGAGAATTTTCCGTTTTGTGCCCCAATGAATGATTTCGCTGTCATAGTTTAACCGCTCGTTCCAATAATCCGCGACGATGTTGCCGCTAAGTGTCGGGTATAGGGTATTGAAGGCCTGCTTAAATGCCGTGCGGTTTGCCCGATACAGTGTCTCGAGCTTTTTGGGATCGTTGAGATGGGCGTGGATTTCTGTTTTCATGATTTTTCTGGGGTAAAACCTGTTTTTGTTTTTAAATAATTAAAAAGAACTTTGATTTACAAAGTGATAATTTAAAAAAATATAATGCCTATTTGCGTATTCATCGCTGTGATTCAATTAATTGTTGCAGGGCCGTTAAATGGTTGTTGAATGCAGACTGACCTGTCTTTGTTATAAAGTATTGTGTGTTGGGCTTCTTGCCGACGAACGATTTGTTTACACCAATGAACTGCTCCTTTTCCAAAGCCTTGATATGGCTTGCCAGGTTGCCATCGGTGACGTCGAGAAATTCTTTCAGCGCGTTGAAGTCGAGCGTGTCATTCACAGCCAACGCTGACATGATACCCAGCCTCACCCGGCTTTCGAATGCTTTATATAGTCCGTTTATTGCTAATTTCACTTTTCAGCTAATTATTTTCCGCTTTGCTGCTGAGGGCTCGATGTAAATCATGAGTCGCCCTGTGTGTCAATATGATTTATGTTTCGGTTTCGTAACGATAATGGATGTAGATACCATACACAATATGCAATACGCCGAAGCCGATAGCCCAGCAAAGTAACCCGTAGCCGATAAAATACGTGCCGATGAGTCCAAGTGCAATTTCCATCAGTCCCAAAACTTTAACGGCCCCGTAAGTGAAACTGCCGGCACCATAGAGTGCTAAACCATAAAAGATGAGCGAAAAAGGTGCAGCTAAGCCAACTATTCCGTGGGCAAGTAGTGCGAGGATCAACAGCCCTCCCGTAACGAGGGGGACAGCCATGTTGATAACGAGTCGACGGGATGTGGTATTCCAGAGCTTTTCGCCCCGTTTGTGTGATTTGCGCTGCGAAAGAAAGATAGCGGTTCCGACTGCCAACAGCAAAGTACCGAATGCCAAAGACAATATCTGGGGAGGGATAGGTAATGCCATTGAGGCTGCGCCGGTCTGCGGGATTATTTCGCTTGGATTGAAATCGAGCACTGCATACGTCAAATAGGCGGCTGCTAACGCATAGATACCGGCCATAACGCCCGCCCAACCCGAAAGCGATAAGAACTTCGACGTCCGCTCCATCATCGAACGGATTTCGGCGATATCCCCTATATAGTCCTTTTCTTTCTTCATCTGAAAGTACTTTTTTTTTCAAAGTTAAATAAAAAATTGAATATGCAAGGGTGGGGTGATTTTTTTCGTAAGAAAGTGATACTTTTGCACACCATATCGACCAAAAGCGGGATGTAGCGCAGCCCGGTAGCGCGCTTCGTTCGGGACGAAGAGGCCGCAGGTTCGAATCCTGTCATCCCGACCAACTAAAGTGACCCTTGCGAAAGCAGGGGTTTTTCATATAATGGGGTTGTGAAGTAGCTGCACTTAACGTAAGCGAAATACGTTCAAGTAATATTCGATACATCCGGATTAAAAATTACTTGTCGCTTGCGAATGGAATGAACCGCCGACTCAATACGTGTAGATACTTTGTATATACGGATATGGTGCATGTATACGCAGTGTATACAGTGAAAAATAGTTGCCGGATTCCTCTTCCGGTAACTTTGCTCCGATTGTTTTTGATCCACTTTCTTAACGAAAATGGGCCTATGAAATCTATTCGGATATCAAGGCTGACCTTACTCGTATCGGTAAGGGTAATGTTGGCAATATGCGTCGTATTCTATTTACTTTCTTTTTTTCCCTGCAATTATCGGGTGCGCTGCTGCAAGCGCAGACCGTGATATATGTTTCGCCGACTGGTAATGGGGATGGATCTTCTTGGGTGCAAGCCAGTAGTTTAGCTGATGCGGTGGATAATGCTGTCGCAAGTGACGAATTATGGTTAGCACAAGGCGTCTATGAGATTACCGAAACGTTGGCGTCGAATATCTCTTCATTTTCGGCCGGTATCAGTATGTATGGCGGATTTGATGAGACCGAGACAACCTTGAATCAACGAGATTACGAAAATAATGAAACCATACTGGATGGACTTTTTGAGCAACGGATTATATATGCGGATCATGATATTACAGTAGATGGTATTACATTCCAAAACGGATTTGTTGAAGGAGAATATGAAGGAGGTGGGGCTATTTATGGCCGTAGTGGAGTCATTCTTCGGAATTGTGTTTTTCGGGACAATATTTCGGAAGGCAGTCGGGGCGCGGGTGCGGTGTTCGCTTGGGGATCGTTTTCTTCCGAATTACTGATCGACAATTGTTTGTTTGAAAATAACCGAACACAAAGTTATGCAGGTTCTGCCAATGGTGGTGGGGCGATCCACATCTGGATGAATAATACCTTTATTCGAAATTCGACATTTAAGGATAATGCCTCACATAATACTGGCGGAGCAATTTATACGTGGTCTGGTAACACCGTATCGATTGACGTTTGTGTTTTTGAAAATAATGAAAGTGATGGCGCGGGCGGTGCGATTAATACGAGGTCGATACTTAACCTATCAAACACCGTGTTTATCGGGAACAGCAGTGCTGGAACGGGTGGAGCTATTTATAACGGTGAGGAATTAACAGTGAACCGTACTACCTTCACTGACAACGTAGCAAATAGCAATGGAGGCGCGATCCATAATGGACTATCGTCAACAGCAACTGTTGCTAATGCCATATTCAATAATAACCGAGCCGCTAACCAAGGTGGCGCAATCTATAACGCCGCAGGTCTAAGCGTCTCCAATGCCACTTTTGTCGGCAACCAAAATCAAGCGATAGCGTTCATAGACTATACAGGGGCATCTTACTTTTCGCGCATATACAACAATATATTTTATAACAATACATCTTCCGGTGGTCTTTCTCCAGATATTTTTTCAACCAGGACTTGGGATGATTCGTTTGATGTGGATATCAGAAGAAATATCTTACAAGTATCTATCGGTAATCCGAACCACGGCTCTAATAATTTAGTCGGAATAGACCCCGTATTCCAAGGTCTATCCGGCGGCGATTTTAGTCTACAGAGTAACAGTCCTGCTATCGAATACGGAAGGAATACATTTTATACCGCTGTTGCAGGAACCGTACCGGCATCGGACAGTGACTTGGCTGGAAACAATAGATTATTTGGTGACCATATCGACGCGGGAGCTTACGAACATCAATCAACTTCGACATTAACGCCGCCTAGCTGTACTACACTTTCTAGTCCGGCGGATGGCGATACCAATGTTGCCGTTACGTCGCCTATTCAGTGGAATGCTGCGGCTGAAGCCACAGGTTATCGTATTTCCATTGGAACGTCGTCTGGAGCGACCGATATCGAAGATAACTTGGATGTAGGTAATACAACTACATACGCACCGTCTATTGATTTGCCGGAGAATGCGAGTATTTATTTGACGGTTGTTCCGTACAACACCGCAGGGGATGCTGTTGGATGTTCGGAAGAAAGCTTCACCGTGGAAACTTTGGTAACGGTCCCCGGGTGTGCGACAAACATAACGCCTGCCAATAATGCCACGGATGTACCGGTGGATGCTGACATGACGTGGGATGCCGTTGCCGGCGCGGATGGCTATTACGTAATCATCGGCACCGCGCCGGGTGGATCGGATATCGCCGACAACGTCGATGTATCAAGTACGAGCTACAACCCACCAACTGACTTCCCGGAAAACGAGACCATCTATGTCACCGTTGTTCCCTACAACGCAGCTGGCGAAGCCACCGGATGCTCCGAGATCAGCTTCACCACGGAAACCCTGCTTACCGCTCCCGATTGTGCCGTTGTTACCTCA
>NZ_DATMFT010000032.1:0-343580 GCF_035556095.1 Parapedobacter sp.
CGTACCGCTCACCGTCACCGTTTCGCCGCTCAGTACACCACTAAGCTCGTAATTGTCAGCAGCAAGTGTAGCCTCTTCCAAACCGTCGTACACTTTCGTAATCGGCGGATCAGCGGACAACGAGACCGTCAGTTCCCTGGCCGTGATATCGCCGGTGGTCGTCGCTGATACCGTTGAAAGCGTATAGTTGGCGTGATCAGCACCATCCAGCACGAAGCCGGTCACCGTGACCGTTATACCGGTGCCAACGTTCTTATGATCATAAACAGCTGTACCACTCACTGTCACCACCTCACCGGATACGATGCTGCTGAGTTCGTAGTTGTCTGCCACAAGCGTAGCCGCATCCGAGCCGTCATACACTTTCGTGATCAGTGGATCGGCAGACAACACGACCGTCAGCTCCCTGGCCGTGATGTCACCGGTAGTAGTCGCTGATACCGTGGAAAGCACATAGTTGGCATGGTCAGCACCGTCCAGCACGAAGCCAGTCACCGTGATTTCCTTACCTGTACCAATATTTTTGTCGTCGTAAACAGCCGTACCGCTCACTGTTACCGTTTCGCCGCTCAGTACACCGCTAAGCTCGTAATTGTCAGCAGCAAGCGTAGCCTCATCCGAGCCATCATACACTTTTGTAATCAGCGGATCAGCAGCAAGCGATACCGTCAGTGCTTTTTTATTTACGACAAGGGGTACAGAAACAGCTGCCGGGTCATATTCGGCATTCCCCTCCACCCCGATTGTCAATTCGACTTCACCGACCCCATGGATCTGGATCGATCCATCCACGATTTCCGCGATATCAGCTGCATCCGAAGGCAAGCTGAATGTAACCGCACCTCCCGAACTGCTTGTCAACCCAGGCTGGAAATCCGCATCACCGTAGCTCACCGCCAGTGTATCGTCCTGGAAACGCAAATCGATAATATCGATAATCTGCTGTTTGAAGGGACGCTCATACGCCCCGATATCAATGCGTCCATCAAAAATCCGGGTTCCTCCGGGAAGATCGCTGCTCCCCGCCTGGATACGGTAACCGATGTCATTGGTCTGTGGATCACCCCGATTGATCACAGGGCTGCCGGCCTGAAGGCTGAAATCCCCATCGGCAATAGGAGCGTCCAATGGATCTACCGCGGCTACAAACAGCGGGTCGGCATCGATATTGTTGCCGCCGTCTATCAAATCACCGCCCAGGGTCCAGTTATCACTGCCGCCGCTATTCGCAATCAGGCTGTATGCCGCATCGAAGGTGCCACCTCCTGCATCCACGTAAACCGATGCCGAGGCGCTTCCCGTATTTGTGGTGGCGCTGTTATTCCAGACCATGCTGTTGGTCAGTGTCGTCTCCGAATTGCTTGTTTGGTAAATCCCCCCACCTTCGCCGGTGTTCGCCGCATTTCCCGTAACGGTCGTATTGACAAGCGACATCACTGTATTCCATGTGTATATCGCCCCGCCAAATTCAGCCGCCTGATTGCCACTGATCGAGGTATTCAACAAATGGACGGTCGATTTTTCCTGGTACATTCCGCCACCAGATCTTTCCGTGGCCGTATTACCAGAGATCACCACATTTTCGAACGTCAAATCCGACCCATCACTGTACACCCCCCCACCCCGGTTTGCCGTGTTTCCACTGATGGTCACATCTGTCAAAACCGCATTTACCTGGTAGTTATATATTCCGCCACCTCGATAACTTGCCCCCGCTTGGTTGCCCGTGATGGTCAGATTTGTCATCACCGGATTTGCATCTGTATTAAATATTCCGCCACCATTCCTGGTTGCCGTATTGCCACGGATAATCAGGTTACGCAGGGTCGGACTGACATCGCGGTTTTCTATCCCGCCACCATAATAATTACCAGTCCCCCCGGTAATCGTAAACCCGTCCAATTGGGCCGCTATCGTCACCCCGTTGTACAGATTACGGATTACGCTCGCCCCGTTGCCTTTTAATACGGTTTCATTTCCCTCCCAGTCGCGTTCATCCACGCCGGGCGTGCCAGTGGAAGGGAAGCCCCCATAGATCATCACCCCGTCCTTCATCGAAAATGATTCACCGGTGCCGCGTTGGTACTCACCCGCTGCGACCCAGACTCCATCACCGCTGCCGGATTCGTTGATCATGGCCTGCAAATCACCGGCAGCATCTGCCCAGCTGTAGCCATTGCCTGTAGCGCCCTGTTTTACATAGCGGATGCCCTGCTCATGAACCGCCCCCTGCCGATTGCTTTCCACGGTCGGGCCTGCGACGATACCGTCGTGCGCCGTTACCTCGAAACTGATGAATTTACCGATATCCGCCGCGACAAGCGTATACGATTTTCCTGTTGCCCCCGGGATGGCTGTTTTACCTGCATCTCCACTTGGCACATCATAGCGATACCACACCACCGTACTGTGGTCTTCGTCGTCCGGGTTTGCATCAATAAAGGCATAGGAAGCCGTCAGCGTGTTGCCCACCTGGAGCGGAGCATCCAATACCAATGCTACATCCGATACTTCGGGGGGCGTAATGCCAAATGCTGTCGCGGTGAGCAACTGAAAGGTTACTGGATCGTCAAATTCGGACCCTACATATTTGTCCTTGGTATTGACGTCCGCTTCAATCACCAGCCTAAGCGGGCCGTCATCCGATTCCCCATAAATCAGTTTCAGATCACTTGCTACCGCTCCGTCCAATGCACTCGGCTTGTAGTGCAAACGCACAACTCCCGCAAACGTAATCGGCGCACTGAACGTATATACCTGACTGATGGATGGTAATCCGCTGAACATTACTGGCGTCGCCGACCGTTGAATTTCCGTCTCCGATAAATTCATGGTAGCAGCAGGCTTAAATTCCAACCCATTTACTGAGAACAGCATTTCCTTCTTGATCCAGAGGCCATCGCTGCCGATGGTAAGCTGGGCGAATGCGGGCTTAACGCAAAAAAGACTGCTGCTTAACACAAGTATGGCTACAAAAAAACGGGATATGGAGCGGGCAATTTTCATAGAGGAATCAGGTTGTTGATTACGGTTCAGGCGTTTCTTCCATTCTGGCCATCCACGCTTCCAGCAACGCCAAGCGTTCCTTTGCGGCCTGCAGCTGACTCTTTAGATCTTCATTTTCCGCCTTCAGCTCGGCTGTCCGTTTTTCCAGTGCCTGGATGGCCGCCATATTCACCCCATCGATATCCACGGTATTGATGGTCGTGTCGTTAGTTAGGCCATCAAGCCGGAATGCTGCGTGGAAATCCTGTGCCATGGGGCCAATGTGCTGTTGCGTGTTCGGTTGGCTTTTGTAATTCCATCGGGAAACGGGGATAGCTGTCACTTTTCGGAGAATGGATTCGGTATCAATCGGCTCAAAGTTTTCTTTTCGGTTGCGATCGCTTAAGCTGCTCCAAGCACCGGCACCGGGAGCCAATGCCACACCTGCCGAAAGGTTTTGGTTGGTATAGAGCTGATACCCCCCAATAAACCGCATGGTTATCTGGTTGTTTGCCGTTGCGTATACGTAGTCCTCGCCCGAAAAACTGCCATCTGCCAAGACGATCGAACCTTGCCGGTTATCGGTATGTGCACCCCGGCCTATTGCGACCGAAAAATTCCCGGAAGCAAAACTTTGTGTACCAATGGCTACTCCAAAGCTTCCCCGCGCCCTCGACTCGGCGCCGATTGCAATCGAAGCAAGCCCTTCTGCAAGCGAAGACTTCCCCAGTGCCAATGCATCGTCGTTCGTCGCTTGCGCGTTTACCCCGATGGCGACCGCACCTACCCCCGATGCTGTTCCATTAGCTGCGAACGAGCGGTCCGCGCTGGCGGTGCTGTTCAGCCCCAATGCCACCGACTCCTTACCTGTGGCTGTAACGCCAGAGCCCGCAGCGAAGGAAGACGCCCCTTGCGCCCGGGCATTCTTGCCTGCGGCAAACGAATAGTTGCCGATATTGGCCGCATCCCAATAGTTGGCACCGGTGGCATCAAGATAACCCACCCGGAAGGCAGCTTTCTCGGCGTACCACATCATCCGGCGCCCCTCGCCTGATACCGGAACGGTAGTCGATGGTGTGGCCGCCCCCTCCGCACTGAACACCACACTGCTGTCTACCACATGCAGGCCTGCCTGGGGCGCATTCGTCCCGATACCGACCTGCGCTGCTGCTTGTAACGTAATTGCGCATAAAAATGCGAGTAATAGCTGTTTCATCATTGTTTATTTTTTGCCATCCATGCTTCCAGTACCGCCAAGCGGCGGTCCATTTCCGCCAATTCATCCGTCAGGTTATCTACTCCCAATCGTAGCGCAATTGTTCGCCTTTCGAGTGCTTGAATAGTGACCATGTTTATCCCATCGATGTCTACGGTGTTGATGGTCGTATCGTTGGCAATCCCATCAAGCTGAAACGCAGCATGGAAATCCTGTGCCATGGGGCCAATGTGTTGCTGGGTAGTGGGTTGGCTTTTGTAATTCCAGCGGAAGATGGGAATAGCGGCTACTTTTTGTAGTACCGACTCGGCTTCGGTGGCACCGATTGCTTGAAAGTTTTCCTTTTTCCGGCGGTCGCTGATGACATTCCAGGCACCTCCACCGGCGGATAGTTCCACTCCGGAAGAAAGTTCGGAACTAGTAAGCAACCTAATCCCGGCTGCACCCCGTGTTGACAGTTGATTATCGGCCGTAGCGTATACGCTATCGCTCGAAAACCCGGCGGAACCATCGCCCAATACCATCGACCCGTATTTTCCGGCTGTCCGCGCATTTTTGCCGATAGCCACCGAGTAATGTCCTGAGGCGCCGTTTTGCAGGCCTATGGTCACAGCAAAACTGCCATTTGTAATTGAAGGGCCGATGGCTATAGACGCGGCTCCCCCCACAAGCGAAGATGGCCCCCATGCCATGGCATCGCTGCCCGTGGCTTGTGCGCCTGAGCCGATGGCAACCGTACCAACCGCCGAGGCCGTCCCGTTAAAGCCAAACGCCCTATCGGCAGTAGCCGCGCCGTTATTTCCCAACGCCACAGCCCCGTTGCCGGAAGCGGTGGTAGCCAGGTTCATCGCGACGGAATAATCACCGGAGGCCCGGGTATTCTCACCAGCGCTGAACGAATAGTTACCAATATTGACTACATCCCAATAAGTAGCCCCATACGAGTTAACCATGCCTACCCGGAAGGCGGCCTGCTCGGGGTACCACATCAGCCGCCTGTTTGCCTTGGATAGGGGGAGACGATCCGATGCCGTGACATCGCCCGCCGCACTGAATACCACACGACGATCAACCACGTGCAGGCCCGCTTTGGGGTCATCGGTTCCAATACCGACCTGCGCTACCGATTGATACCCCACTGCGCAGAAAAGCACGAGTAGCATTTCTTTCATAACTATTTTATTTAGTCCATTGTAGTTGTCCTTTTTACGTCCTGAATATCCCGTTCGATACGATCCAACTCACATTGATAATATATATACACGAGTACGACCGATACCAGTACCAGCACGATGAGGGCAAGCCATAGGGTTGGATAAACGGATTTGGTACGCACAGGTAGCATAACGCAACAAACATAACGGGATTGCCCAAAAAACAGGAAATTCAGGCGTTACAACTGGCGTTACAATCGGATTAAAGCTGGGAAATGGGGTCAGAGACCTACCAAATGATCGGTAAAAATCTCTTTTGGCTGATGGGCTGCGGAGAGGCCGATTTTTTTGCGCAGGCGGTGCCACGTGACGCGTAGCGACGCCGGCGAGATACCCAGCGCATTGGCAATTTCAGGATTCGACAATTCCAGCCGCAGCAACAACAGGTAGCGAACCTCCGCGGTGGTAAGGTTGGGATGCCGCGCCACGAGCCTGTCCATGATGCCGGGATACACTTTTTGGAACAGCTTTCTGAAATCCTGCCAATCGCTATCGGTGAGGATGGTGCTATTTCTGAGTTGCTGAAGGATGCCATCGTTGTGCTCAAACTCCGTGGAGTCCGCTATGGACTGGATAAGGCGGGAATTGTTTGAGATTTTACGGGTATACCCTTCTAGCAGCAGCCGTGAATTCTCCAATTCCCCACGGGTACGTTCAAGCTCCAGTTCCTGAAGCCGATGCCGGGTACGGCTTTGGCCTACCATTGAACGGTATATGGCAAGGACCGCTATTAATGCAACCAACAGCCCACCGATGATGGTATTACGAACTAAGCGCTGCCGCGCGGCGTTTGCCTGCAACTGCCGTAATGCCGCCCGCTGTTGGCCGAAGTTAATCTCCTGATTGGCACGCATCAGTTTCAACGCATTGAACTTTTCGGAAAAACGTTTGTTGGCAGCCAACGCCGAGTCGAGGTAAACTGCAGCTTTTCCATGCTGCCCGGCGGTGGTATGCCATTTGCTCATCACCGGATATAATAGCCGGAGCCGATCGGTTTGCCGCGACCGCTGGATGTAATCGTATGCTTTATCGATATGCACCCTGGCTTCGGCAAGGCGACCACGCTGCGTGAGGATGTCAGCCAGGAGAATAGCTGAACCGGCAGCCAACCCCATATCGTTGTACTTTTCTGCAATCAGGATATCCTTTTCACACAACGGGATGGCGGCGTCATAATCGCCGCGCAGGTAATAATTGTAACCGAGATTGCCCGATGCGATGCCCACCCATTGTTCGGATATACCAGCTTCTTGCTTAATAAGCCGCTGAAAACAAGTGTCTGACTGATCCAGCTGGCCCAGTTCGCGATAGGTCAGTCCCATGGTGTTGACCGCATGCCGCCACCGATTGCGATAGAAATCCCGGATGGGTAGATTGACCACCTTTTCGAAATATGGAAGGGCCTTTTCGTAGTCACCGAAGCGGTAATGTGCTCTTCCGATCTCTTCCAGGTAGTTGGCCTTGTCCGGAAAATCCGTCACATCGATTTCCTCCATCATTCGGTCCAGACGAAGGTACCACCGGAACCCCTGTTCATACTGCTCCGCTGCCCAATAATGCTGGCCTATCCGCCACGCCGCCCGGCAGGCAATATGGAAGACGCCCGCCTTTTCCGCCTCTTCCAGCGTATGCAGCAACCTATCCGGTTTGCCCGAACCTACGTTGAGCTCGAAATCAGCTTCCAGTAGATCGGCTTCCAGACGCAGTTCGTGATTGTCCAGCCGGTCGTCCAGCCTCCGCATACCGGCAAGCGTATCGGCCAGTTGCGCTGCGGGCATCCGTTCGTCGACGACCTGCCGATACAGGCGATCGATCACATCCAGTTGCTGGCTATACGGTTTGCCCACCAACTCCCGGTATTGTGCATGGATGATTGTGTGGCAGGCGAGTAAAAAGAAAAGAGAGACGGTTATCGATCTCATTACGACGCAAAAGTAGCAATTGTTTTTTAATCTGCTACTGCATTTCAGCACCGACCCGCCGTCGAACCGATATTTATAATAGCCCCATATCACGCCCAAACCGATAGCTCAGCCCGATTTCATGCGTGGTATTGTTGATGCGCCGGTTCAGCGGTTGGTTACCCGGGTTGAACTGGTAGCTGTAGCCCAAACCGAAACCCCCGAAGTTGAACTGGGCCATACCGGCCAACTCCCCGTAGCTCCGCACGTTTACCCCTATCCCAAAGACTTCCTTCACGAAGAACATCGCCGAGACCTCCGCCTGCGGCCGCAGGCTCTCCGAGTAGGTAACCAGTAAAGACGGCCGGAACTGGAAATCCGTTCCCAAAGGGAACAATGCCCCAGCCGTCAGGTGATAGCTATTGGTGAATTGGTACCGGCTGTCGCCCGTCAGACCCAGGTTGCCGAGCATCAGCCGCGGCAACGACAGCCCTACATAGTATCGATCGGGGCGGTAAAGCATCACCCCGAAACCCACCAGCGCATCCGTCTCGCGGATGTCTTCACGGAACGCCGGATCCATCGGATCCAGTTGCGAAAACCGGCCATCAAGATAGCTAAAGCCCGCATTCATCGACAAACCCAGGTATTCGCTTTCCGAAATACGCACCGACTTGGCAAAAAAAGCACTTGCCTCGGTGAGCTTCTCCACGGCAAGGCTTTCGTGCCGGATGTTCAGCCCCGCCGTTGCACGGATTCCGCCGAACCCCAGGTGACCGCTCCCCCAGAAAACCGTGGGGGCGCCCTCGATGCCCACCCACTGCCGCCGCCCGATTACGCTCACCTCCCCGCCCAGGTGCATCAGGCTTGCCGCCGGGTTGACCACCGTGCGCAGCTGCCCGTGCTGCGTGTGCGTGAGCGGCTGCTGGGCCTGTAAGCCGATGCTTGCCAGTAGCCCCGCCAATGTTATGAATAGATTACGCTTCATTTGTCTCGATGTCTCTTTATCTAATGTCTCCTTATCTCAATACCTCAACACAAAATACCCTTTCTTGTGCTTCCAAGTATTTCCGTCTTTCACTTCCACGATGTAGAAATACGTACCCGCCGGCAGCAGCTGCTGTCCGGTACTGATACCACGGAAGGCCACCCTGTTGTTATCGTAGCCGCTGGCTTCCCACAACAGCGTACCGTTACGGTTGAAGATGGTCACCATATTTTCCGGATAGTCAGTCACCGCCTCGATCATCAGGAACTCATTGATACCGTCGCCATTGGGCGATATCACCGGATGCACACGTACCGGCAGGTCGGATGTGGGGTCAATTACCCGGATGGTCAACGCCACCGGCTCGGCGGCTTCGTGGTTAGCGTCACCAGCTTGCGTTGCTGAAATGGTGACCCGTCCTAACCGGAGAATATTCAACGTCGTACCTTCCAGCGTAGCCACCTCGGCATTGTCGGCCGTCAGCACCACCGGCAACCCGCTCGTGCTCGATGCCGTCAGGCCAATGCTTCCCGCATCGCGGCTCACCTCTGTGGGACCGTCCAGCGTGATGGTCTGGCTGGCTTTGCGCACGGTCAGTATTCGGCTCGCCTGCGGCCGGTTGGCATAATTCGCATGCTCCGGCACCGTTGCCTTAATAATGGTCTCACCCGCGCCAGTGATGGTAATCTTGCCGCCGGCCGTTACTTCCGCCACGTCCGGGTCGCTGCTCGTGTAACTAATCGCTTCCCCGCTGCTCGCCGTTGCAACTGCGTCAAAAGCCGCATCGCCATAGGTTTTCTCCGGCAACGCCTCGAAGTGCAATGTACGTTCTGCCGCGAGGATTGTCAGCGTGGCTTCCAGCACCTTATTTTGATAGTTCCCACCGCCGTCAACGATGGCTTTGACCGTTTGGCTACCCACATTCGTCCGACCATTGTTCTCGTAGGCCACCGAGGCTCCCGCTGGCAGGTTGCCAGCAAGGGAAAGCCTGTGTTCGGTGCCATCGTAGGTAGATGAAGTACTGTTTAGCGCAATGCCGGTAATCTCTGCCGGTGTAATCGTCAAGGTAGCCATCAACTCGGTGTTTTCATAGTTTTCGCCACCATCGATGGTCGCTATCACTTCATACGTGCCCGCATCTGTGGCACCATTGCTAGCTTTGCCATCGATCGTGTAGGTCACTGCTCCCGCAGGTAGTGCGCCCGAGAGTTCAAGTACATGCTCCGTACCATCGTACTCGAATGAACCATCACTGAACGTAATGCCTTCATATGCGGCAGGCGTAATCGTCAGCGTTCCTTCTTCGAAGGAGATTTCATAGTTGTCGCCGAGCGACAGGCCTCCCTGCGTAATCGCGTAGCTACCCACATCATCTCCTTCTGCACGGTCAAGACCACCGGCAAAGGCATCATCGCCAATCAACTCCGGCATAAAGGTATACGTCAGTGCCGGGTCATCCACACCGAATACCTTCGTCTTGTCATCTGCAACAACCGTTATTTCCTTCGGCGTAACGATCAACGTAGCTGTCAATTCGGCGTCTTCGTAATTATCCCCTCCGTCGATGGTGGCGGTGACTTCATACGTACCTGCGTCCGTGGCACCATTGCCCGGCTCACCATCAATCGAATAACTCACTGTTACCCCTTCCGGCAATTCACCGGTCAGTCCAAGTACGTGTTCCGTACCGTCGTATTCGAATGAGCCATCATTGAACGCGATACCTTCATACACCGCAGGCGTGATCGTCAGCGTTCCTTCCTCAAAGGTGATTTCATAGTTGTCGCCGAGCGACAGGTCGCCCTGCGTAATTGCATAGCTACCTACGTCTTCTCCTTCTGCACGGTCAAGACCACCGGCAAAGGTATCATCGCCAATCAACTCCGGCATAAAGGTATACGTCAGTGCCGGGTCATCCGTACCGAACACCTTCGTCTTGTCATCTGCAACAACCGTTATTTCCAATGGGGTAACGATCAACGTAGCTGTCAATTCGGCGTCTTCGTAATTGTTGCCACCGTCTATAAATGCTTTCACTTCGTAGGTACCCACATCCGTGGCACCATTGCCCGGCTCACTATCAATCGAATAACTCACCGTTACTTCTTCCGGCAACTCACCGTTTAGTTCTAACACATGTTCCGTACCGTCGTATTCGAATGAGCCATCATTGAACGTGATACCTTCATATGCGGCAGGCATAATCGTAAGCGTTCCTTCTTCGAAGGTGATTTCATAGTTATCGCTGAGCGACAGGTCGCCCTGCGTAATTGCGTAGCTACCTACGTCGTCTCCTTCTGCGCGGTCAAGACCACCAGCAAAGGCATCATCGCCAATCAACTCCGGCATAAAAGTATATGTCAGTGCCGGATCATCCGTGCCGAATACCTTCGTCTTGTCGTCCGCCACAACCGTTGTTTCCAATGGTGTGATGGTTAAAGCGCCGGCTTCAAAGACAAGCACATAATTATCATCCAGCGAAAGGTTACCCCGCGTAATCACGTAGTTGCCCACGTTATCTCCCTCCTCACGTTCAAGCCCGCCCGTAAATTCGTCATCAGCGATGAGCTCCGGCGCATACATATACGTCAGTGCAGGGTCATCCATACCAAATACCTTGGTTTTATTTTCCACGGTAACTGTAATTTCCAATGGCATAATCACAAACGCATCGTTATCGGCTTCAAAGGAGATGGCATAATTCACCGCCTGTTCTCCGTCAACAGCCAATTCAATATCATACGCACCCACGCCTTCGCCTTCCTGGCGTGTAGTAGCCGAAACGATATCCGTCAGTGCATCGTCAAACGCCAGCATATCGCCGTCAGCCAGCCCATAGGCATACGTGTCAGGATCATCCGCTCCGTATACCTTTCCTTGATCTGCAGTCGGAATGATCGTGATGGCCTTTTGTGCCACGGTAACGGCAAGTGACAGAGATACCGCTTCATAATTGTCCGTTTCCTCCTGTTCAATAGTCAAGGTTGCATTGCCGGCCAAGTGGGCAGCAACAGCGTCGAGGTCGCTCAGGTCGACAATTGCGTCATCGCCTATGCCCAGCGTATAAGTAACTACACCATCCGGATCGGTTGTACTAAACGTCAGTCCCCCGACATCACCGTAGGTTAGCGATAGTCCTTCGACTGCATCTACCGCTTCGCCGTTCCAGGAAGCCGCCAATATCGGCGTACCTTTCTCGACGGCTACCGTCACTTCTGCCCGAAGGTCCTCCGGGTTCAAGTAACAAGCCTCCGCAGGAATCAACAGCGGTACGGAAAACACATACGTACCTGCTACATCCCCGTCATAGCTGCTACCTGCAGGCGTAAGGAGCGTCCAGTGGTCACGATTGCCATCCAGTGGGATGGACACGTCCGTATCATCGCTTAATCCGGCGGTTACGGCAGTCGGCAATCCGTCGATATCGTCCCAGGCTGTACCGTACGCCACTGTTACCGCCGCCGGTGCGGCTAATTGTTCGATGTATACCCGTTCGCCCTGATATTCATAGGCACCCATATCAATCACGCCACCGCTAGCTTGATTGTACACCCGGGGATTCCCCGCCAGGTCGAGGTCGGCGGCAAGGTTCCCACCTGCATCGGTGTAGGCGGAGTTGTTACCAATACTGATGGCTGGACTGCAAGCATTCAATTGCAGAAAACCCGCTTCTCCGGGCGTGCTACTCACGAATGCCGGATCGGCGTCGATGTTATTGCCTCCGTCCAGGATGCCCATTGCATTATTCCAGTTCGCGCTTCCACCCGAATGAGCGACCAAGCTATTGGCAACGATTACATCGCCCCCCAATGATATGGATATGGATGCGGATGGATCAGCCGGGTCACCTTCTACTTCATTGCCCCATATCACCACATTGTTCAGCCAGGTCGAAGTCTGCTCCACCTGTATGGCAGCCCCATCGAAACTGGGAATAAAGGCTCCAACAATCCAGTTTCCGCTGAACGTAGCATTCGTTATGGATAATGAAGTACCATTCCCACTGCTGTATATCCCCCCACCCGGGCCGGAAGACGTTCCGTCTTCAACCAATCCGGCTCCATTGTGTGCGAATATGGCCTGCTTGATGTCAACAGAACCCCCAAAATTACGTATACCGCCACCACCGCCGGGCGCCATGTTCCGATAAAACGTCACGTTGGATAACGCCGGCGAGCTGATTTCTGTTAAGAGGGAAACCGAATTGTACAGCCCACCTCCCCACTCACCCAAATTATTAAACCACGCCATGTGGGTAAATTGTGGCGACGAGGAGATGATATATGTCCCACCACCAAAAAACCGATAAACTGTCTGCCCCATTACGGACGGGCCCGATGTATTGCCGGTCGCGTAGCCACCGGTTACCGTAAATCCGTCCATGAGGGCACTGCCTACATTTCCCGATGCGATGGTCACGTGATGGGCATTCTCGGTATGATTATCATAATTGGCTGTATTGTCGTTACCGTTGAAATCGCCGCTTAGGATACTGCCCTGTTCCAAGTTATTCATATTCGGAAGAATACGCGGATCTTCCAGTGTTTCAATGCCGGCTGGGGGATCAAACCCACCATATAATTGCACATCGGGCACCAGTACGAAACTGTTATCCCGACCGCCATCGGTGGTATACGCACCGTCTGCAGCGTTGTACAGGGGCTTGTAAACCCCTTTAGCCACAAAAATCTTCAGCGGGTCGGTATCATCCCACCCCGGGCTGCCGCCATCGTGTTGCTCACGCGCCCACTTCAACGCATCGGCCAGTTCGGGAATGGCATTTTCCCAGCTGTCGCCGGAGCCGCTACCATCCGGAACGTTTTGGTCAACATACAGGATATTGCCTGGACCCGGCGTGACGGGCGTACTCGGCAACGTAACACTGCACGTCCCAACCCCGTCATTTCCCTGAAAGTTCCAGTCTAGGTCATTGATCAGGAAATCCCGATAGGGCGCAACATCCGGACTGAAGGTGATTTCATTGGGCCCAAAAATCACACCTTCGTTTGTATTCGGATGCGTGGCCCAGCCGAAAAGGGTATAGCTGAAGTTTTCGCAGCTCATACCGCTCCTGAAAAAGG
The DNA here is from genome assembly GCF_035556095.1 of Parapedobacter sp. Classification (GTDB taxonomy): domain Bacteria; phylum Bacteroidota; class Bacteroidia; order Sphingobacteriales; family Sphingobacteriaceae; genus Parapedobacter. Next base: position 13,386 of record NZ_DATMFT010000032.1, read on the forward strand.
CAGCAACAGCCCCCCTTAGGCTTTCCAATTTCCAGGTGCCCAACGATTGATTAAAACTGGACGCGTCACGAAACATGTAATCGAAGTGTTCCAACTTACGCACATCCCAGCTGTCCAACGGTTGGTTGAAGCTCGTCGCCCCGTCAAACATAAATCTCATGTCGGTTACATTGCTCACATCCCACTTGTCCAAGGGTTGATTGAAGTTGGTTGCCTGTTCAAACAAGTTACCCATGTTGGTTACGTTGCTTACATCCCAATCATTGAAGTTGGGTATTTCGTCAATTCCACTGTAGCTGAACGCAAAGCTTAAGTCCGTTAAACCGCTCAGGTCAGGGATATCCGTAGCCGTGACAGATAGGTTTGTGCAGCCACCGAATGCGAATTCACCCCAATGTATGGCTCCCCAATTCTTTATTTCCAACAATTTAAGCTTGTCGCCGGAAACAAATGCAGCAAAATAGATACGATTAAAAGGAGAGCTTCCCGTCGGTGCAATCCGTACCTCATACGTTCCCGCCTGCGGAAAGGTGATGGTCGTCCCACCATTTCCACTCCCCGACCCCGTTGATGCCGGGTTGTTGGTATCCACCCAGGTATAGGTGAACTCACCAGAGGCAGGTATCGTGATTTGGTCGTCTCCGCTCGGACCATCATTATCGGTCTTCCAGATGGTGATGAAATGACTGGGGTCGGCGGGGCCGATGCCCCCGCCACCACAATCGGACGCTTCTCCTGCGTCGTCGATACTCCATTGGTGATCGTCGATCAATTGTTGCCGAGCATCGGCACCAGCGCAAAAGGTCAGGCCTTGAGCGCCTAACATAACGTCCGGTTGCACGGCTTGTGTTGCCCAGCCGATCAATGTGGCGTCGTAATACTCGGGGGAAAGCCCCGAACGGTTGAGCATGTTTGTCATGTTCTCCACGGAAGAGACGTCCCAACCGCCAAGATCCTGGTTGAACGAAGCGGCACGCTCGAACATAGTTGTCATGTTAGTCACCTGCGATGTAACCCAAGCACTTAAGTCACTGTTGAACGTAGCGGCGCCCATAAACATCCCCTGCATATTCTCCACCGATGAAACATCCCAGCCGCTCAAGTTGCCGGCAAATGACTCGGCCTCCTCAAACATGTTTGCCATATTGGTTACCCGGGACGGCACCCAACCGCTTAAGTCGCCATTGAACGCCGTGGCACGCATAAACATCCCCTGCATATTCTCCACCGATGAAACATCCCAGCCACTCAGGTTGCCGGTGAAAGACGTAGCGTCTTCAAACATGTTCGCCATGTTGGTTACCCGGGACGGCACCCAAGCACGTATATCCCCGTTGAACGCGGTAGCGCGCATAAACATCCCGTGCATATTTTCCACCGATGACACATCCCAATCGTTCAAGTCGCCATTGAAAGAGGCAGCGTCCTCGAACATATTCGCCATATTTTTCACCGATGAGACATCCCAACCGCTCAGGTCGCCGTTGAATGCGGTAGCGCGAAAAAACATCAAGTTCATATTCTCCACCGACGACACATCCCAGTTACTCAGGTCACTGGAGAAGTACGTGGTGCCCTCAAACGCCCGTTCCATTGATGTCACATGCGTTAAATCAGGGGTATCACTAGCGCGGATTACCAAATTGGCAGCGTCCATAAATGCTCTTTCCATGGATTGCCAAATCATATCACCCCATTGCTCGACGGAAATGAGTTGCTGGCCGGCTTCATATAAAGCCGGAAAACTTCCACTAATGGATACCTCATAAGTGCCCGCAGTGGAATAGGCATGTGTAGCATTGCCTGTCTGTCCGGTCGATGTATTGCCATCCCCCCAGTCCACCGTATAATTATACCCCGTTACACTAGGATTGATTCGAATGGTAATGCTTTCATCGGCAGCAGTCGTCCGCCACGTAGTGATGAATGCTTCGTCAGTTCCGCCGCCGCAATCGGTTGCCGGGTTATCACCGATAATATGCCATCCCTTCATCTCCAATTCCTGCCTGGCCGTTTCGGCTGCGGATCCGGGGCAATATTCCTGGCCCGCCGCATTCAGCGTGATATTGGATGGCACACTAGGCAACGCTGCCCAACCGACGAGCGTAGCGCCATAATTAGCGGAAGAAAGGCCCGTCGCGAGCAACATGTCGCCCATATCCGTTACGTTTGAAATGTCCCAACTGCCCAACGATTGGTCAAAATTAAGGGCAATAAAAAACATGCTGTTCATCGTCGTCACACGGGATACATCCCAACTGCTCAAGTCCTGATTAAAGACCGGCGCTTGATAGAACATAAAAGACATATCCTCCACGTTGCCTACCTCCCATCCGCCGATATCTTGATTAAAGGCACTTGCACCCCAGAACATCCAAGACATGTCCGTTACATTACTGACATTCCATCCGCTGATATTACCGTTGAATGCAGCTGCTCCATTAAACATTTTACTCATGTCGGTTACGCTCGATACATTCCAACCGCCAAAGTCGCCATTGACCAATTCTGCGCCCGAAAACATCTGTGCCATAGATGAAACGCCACTTAAATTGGGTACATCACTTGCGTTCAATACCATGTATCTCGCTCCCGAAAAAGCTCCTTCCATAGACTTCCATTCGATATTGCCCCAATGTTCGATGCTCATCAGTTTATCGCTCACTTCGTTACCGAATTGCCACAGCTGTATCGCTGGAAAGTCTCCGGATATGGATACGGTATAGGTACCCGGCGTGGCATACGTGTGCTCGGCATCCCCGGTTTGGCCAGCAACCGTGCTCCCATCTCCCCAATTCACGTTGTAATTATATCCTGTAACAGTTGGATTCACGGGGATAGTTACACTTTCATTGGCAGTAGTCGTTTGCCAGGTTGTGACAAATTCATTTTGTGCAATTGCCGTCATCGTTAGCAGCATGCAGCACAGAGTACCCCATAATCCGACCAATGGCATGCGTAGATGTGGTAGAAATCTTTCCATAGCGCTACAAATTGACGGAAAATAGAACAACCCTGCCACCCCTCTTTTGGGGGGGGTATATTCCCAAAACGACTAGGTTGCTTCAAGCACACCGGTCTGACCGCAATACATACCATTCAAAACCGGCAACCTCCAAAGGATGTAGCGTAAAGGTTTTAAAATGTTTCCGCCCAATCTCAATATTAAAAGAGATTAGAAAATTATATATTAACTATGTTTATCTTATATTTCATCGTATTTTCACCGTAAATTCATCGTATTTTTATCGTTTTATATACGATAAAAATAGGTTATTTATATATTATATAGATGTTTTTTTAAAAAATGTATCTATGTATTATATCATTTTTATTAAGTATTCTTTGCGCAAACAGTTCGAAAAGTGTATACTTGCATTAACAGGACCAAGTATAAACAACGAAAAATGGGCATCATCCAAAAAGGTATCAACGGGCCGTTCAAGGGCAAAACGGGCAGCGTAGTCGGGAGCAGCTGGAAAAAGGTGAACTACATCAAAGGGTTGCAACGGAAGAAAGGCGTAAAACGCAAGTCCACACCGGAGCAGGCTATCCAACAACAACGTTTCAAGTTACTTAACGATTTTCTCCGGCCGATTTCGCAATTCCTAGAGGTCGGTCTTAAACCCTTCCTGGCCAAAGCAACGGGCGTGAATGCCGCATTCAGCCTTAATTATGATCACGCATTTCTGGTAGACGGCGACCACCTATCACTTAACTATGAAGCCATGCAATTCAGCCACGGATCGCTCTGCACCGCTGGCGCAGAAAAGGCACGGCACGAAAACGGCCTCGTTACGGTTACCTGGCATACCAAAACCTACGGCATGGGCGGTGAAATGGATGACATCGCCAATGTATTGGTGTATTGCCCCGAAACCGACCAGTTTTTTGGGAGTGAGCCGGATGTTACCCGGCAGGATGGCATCGCGGTGGTCGACTTACTCGGCGATAAATGCAGGACAGGGCTACATACCTGGATTTTCTTCGTTGATAACCAGCAAAAGCGGGTTTCCCCCACCGTTTACATTCCCCTATCGACCAACGAATCTTAAAACAGCACCTATGGAAGTCCTTTATGATCGGAATATCCCGAAAAAGACCGCACAGTCTTATGGCAAACTTGCCGTGCAGCAACGGATGCGCCTGGCAATGGCGTTCCTCAATCCTTTGCGCCCCGTCATAGCCGAAAGCTGGTTGAGTCACGGCAGGGGCAGCAAAAGGAAAGCTTTCGGCCAAGCCCTCAAAAAACTGATGCAGGATGCGTTAGAAGGTGATTATCCCGAGCAATACGTGATCCCTGAGCGGGTTGGCGTCAGCACCGGTATCCTACCCGGGCTATTGGCAGGCGATGTGGTGCGTAGCGAGCAAACGCTGGAAGTTTATTTCTCCAGTAAGGAGACCCCGCTTGCCCGTGCCAACGACGAGGTGGTATTGGTGGTATATAGTCCGCAGCAGGGTGTGGCCGCACGCAACACATACGTATGTAAACGCAGCGAAGGGTATATCAAGGTCGACTTGCCGCCGCAATTGTGGTCAGTACCATTCCACGTCTACCTGTTCGTTCACAGCGCAAGCAAAAAGCAATACAGCAAAAGCGTACACATCGGGCAGTTGTAGCCGTGGCGGAAGGAACGGCTATTTATACTTCCGACTAATCAGCGCGTGGCGGCTGTTGACCTGCAATTTTTCGTAGATGTTCTTGATGTGAAATTTCACCGTTTCCAACGAGATGTCAAACCGGATGGCCACCTCTTTGTTGGTCAGCCCCTCTTCGATGGCTTCCACTACCTGGGCCTCGCGCGGGGTCAGCTTTTCATAAAGATCGGTCGTGCCCTTCGGGTTGAAATATTCAACCACCTTCCGTGCGATGCCCGGCGACATCGGTGCACCGCCTTCTTGGAGTGACACAATGGCTTCCTTGATTTTCTGCAACGGGGTTTGCTTCAGCAGATAACCCGATGCTCCATTGCACAGCGCCTGGAATATGCGGTTCGCATCGTCATAAACGGTCAGCATAATCACCTCGCACTTCGGCGCGTGTTTCTTGATTCGCTTCACGCCCTTGATGCCCGACTCACCGGGCAGGCCGATATCGGAAAGAATGATATCCAAAAAGATATCCTCCTTCCATTGCTCGAAAAAAGCTTCCACTGAATGTGCGGACAACAAGCATGAAAAACCGGGTTGCTCCTTGAAAAAATCAACCAGCATGTTCCTGATCTGTTCGTCGTCTTCAATAATGCCTAGGCGTATCATAAGGTAAAGATAGGTAATGTTCATTAAAATACACCCCCCTTTTTGGGTAGTGCGTGGATAATGGACATCAAGGGATAATCAAACTGACGCTAAATATCCCGTCCGCCGCCGTGTACGACAACTCCCCACCCACCCGGGATGCCCGCAACCGCATGCTTTCCAGCCCACGCCCCCCCTGCTGGTCGGTGATGGGTCCGTTTCCACTCGCATACCTGTTCCGGACGGTAAGTTGGATGGTACGACCGAAGTTCAAATCGACGGTGATTTCCGAACCATCGCCATATTTAATGGCGTTGGTTAGCGATTCCTTGAAGATGAGGAACAGGTTTTGCCGCACGAGCTGCGTTACGGACCGCGATGTCTGGTCACCCCTCACGTCAAACCGGTAGGTAATCTCCAACTCTTCACGGAGTTTGAAGAGATAGTCCTTCATGCGGATCACCAGATCCTTTACCGTATCGAACCGCGAATCGATGGACCACACCATATCACTCATGGTCAACAAGGCTTCCTTGCTGGTATCCGCGATTTGCTGCAACTGCTTATCGTCCGCTCGGCCAACATGTTTTGAAGATAACATATCTGCCTGGAAATAGATACGGGTGAGGGAGCTACCCACCTCATCGTGCAGGTCGCTTGCAATCTTGATGCGCATTTTCTTTTCCTTTCGCAGGATGATTTCGCGGTATTGGAAGAAGCCACCGATGGCGCCGGCCACAGCTAACAGAACCAGCGCATTGAACCACCACGTTTCGTAATAATGCGGTAGTTTGGTAATAGTAAACACCCGTTTGTTGCCGGTAGCTACCGTGCTCCGCGTTTCCAACTGAAAGCGGTAATCGCCCGGCGATGGTTCGATAAGCGAGATGAATTGCCCCAATTCAAGCGGCTCCCAATCGCCGGCATTGAGGGAATACTGGATTTCGCCGTCAGCGCGATGGTTCCCCGGTGTCCCCAGGTAAAGGCCGGTCAGGCTTTGATCCGGCTGTAGCACCAGTCCGTTTTCTCCCCGATAAGGCCACGTATAATCCGCCGATTTTTCACTTGTGGCTCCTGTGGCCGTATGGATTTCCGTAACGTAGCTCTCTAGTTGATGCTGGCGTTCAAACCAAGGTTGAGCCACATCCAATACGGTATAGCCCATCAACCCGCCGATATACATCCGTTGCCGCGGTGTATCCAAAAACGACGCACCCGAATTGAATTCCGACTGGGTCAACCCTTCGGCCATGCCGATGCGGCGTACCAGGGTGCCCTTGATCAGGTTCAGCCCGTCTGCCGTGCCGGCAACGAACACACCGTTGGTATATTCCAAACTGTAGACAAGGTTGTTACTGAGACCTTGCTTCCGTGTCAATGCATCCACCATGCGGCCCGCACGATTAAGCGCCACCACCCCTTCCCCTTGCGTCGCCAACCAAATGGTATCGCCAACCATGATCGACTTAAAAACCCCCACATTTCCCGATTGTGGATATCGCTTGGTTACCCGCCCCCCGTTCACCTCATAGAGGCCAAGGTGAGTACTCAACAACAAGCCGCTATCAGGCATCAAGCGGATGTGCCGGATCTGGAAATCCAGCGCGTGGGAATCGTCCGAATCAATTGGATATTTACTAAGTTGGCGGCTCTTCTTATCCAGCAACCAAAGGCCGCTCATGCTGCCAATGAGGTAATCGTTAGCCGTTTCAGCGAGGCTCATCACATAAGTCGGTAGATTAAAGGCATACTGATCGCTCGCGGTTTCGGAAAGCGTATAGGGCAGGTCTGAAATGCGGCCGAGTTTCCGATTGAAAACTTTCAGCATCCCCCCTTCGGTGCCAATCAGAAGCTCGTTTTCATTCATCGGGAGCATCGCATATGCATGCTTCAAGTCCTGGAAAATCCGGGTTTCGCCGTCGGGACCGATAAATCCCGCACCGTTGTAGGTGCCGTAAAACAAGGCGCCATCCGGATAAACATATATCCCACGGGTGCTTTTGTTGGCACCGGGATTCGTAGGGATAAGCTGTGATAGCCCATTCGTTTTTGGATAAACCACGAAAATCCCTTCGTCGGTACCGAGCAGCGCTTCCTTTCCGAAAATCTTTACGTTGGTGGTGTTAAAGCGGTGGGTCGACGGGATGGCCAACCGCTGCAGCAGACCGAGGTCGCCATTAAGCAGGCAGGCCGATTCGTCGTCTGCATAAATGTGCATCCCGTCGCCCACTGCCAATACATACGGTTTATCTTTCGACAACGTAAAGTGGTCTGATGTAAATGGTACGGGCGTGCCGTATCCATCAAATCGATAAATATCCTGTTCGAAAACATCCAGCAACAACGCGTCATCTTGCACAAGAACATTTCTCACCATATGGGTTATACCCGGCAATTGGTGATACTCGGTTTCAGTAGGATCATCCACGTTAATTGATAGCATGCCACCGGCGGTCGTGCCCACCCAATAGTTTCCTTTCCATACCGCGGCACTCCGTGGAGACACCTTGTTGCGGGCCGCGTTACCCAGTTCGTAGAGGTCGTCTATACGTGTAGTCGTATTTCCCGTCAACAGAAGAAGATGCCCGTTCTCATAAGCCACCATAATCATCGAATCAGCAAGTTGCTTGATCCAGACAACCGTGCGGTCTGGAACCGGCGGCAACAGCGTCGAATCCACCGGATGTACTTTCCATGTCTTCAGGTCGAGGTAGCTGAGGTTGGCATTTCCGGCCATCCAAAGCCGATTCCGGTGATCAATCAATATGCGCTGTGGCATATCATCTGTAACCTGTTGGTCCGTGATGGTTTTCAGAATGTCCAATGACCGATAACCATCGTACCGGTAAATCTCGCCATTGGTCAAAAACCAGATAAACCCGAGACTATCCATGGTGACGTCCTTAACCAATATCTCCTGGCGATCGGCGAACAGCTTCAGCTTGGCAATTGTGTATTCCTGCGCGGCAGTAGGTGCCAAATAGCTAACGGTAAAAAAAATCGATAGTAACGTCTTTGCGATATGTGGCATGATGGGGCACGAAACTCAAGTAGCTTGTTCATTCATTGGTAAATCGGCGATAAAAGTAGGAAAAAACAGGCAACTTCTAGTTAATTTTTGGTTAACAATCTAACACGCATCAATAATGGCACGGTATTGCAGTCTTTGCGGCACACTTATAAATAAGTTTGCATGGTATTTAACAGATGACGAAACTGATTTTTTCCCCTTCGATGCCTTCTTCGCAAAGTGCTGCTTTTTAGCTTCAACGCCGGGGTCAATAGGTTTGCGGTAATAACAGCAAGCTTAAGATAGTGGGCTTGATGCAAGATCAGCTCCGACCGGGATGGACTCACAAATAAAATAATCTACTAATTCACTATATATTGTGCTGTTTACTATATATTATCCTGTCAAATCCTTATGTTTGCACGATATTTTTCAGGTAACGAAACGTGGCTTTTTACCTTACATACCTTCTTATCGGTGCCATCCTATTCGGCTTCATTGCCGGCTTTACGTTGTTTGCGGTCTACAGCGAGCGTAAAATAGCGGGATTTGTGCAAGACCGGCTCGGCCCGATGGAAACTGGACGATATGGTAGCCTGCAAACTCTTGCCGATATCTTGAAGCTTATCCAGAAAGAGTACATCACACCCGCCGCTGCTGATAGGGTCCTCTTCGCCGCCGCACCCGTCATTATTTTCATTGCCGTATTCCTCGGCTTCGCTGTGATGCCCTGGGCGCCTGGTATGGCTCCATCCGGTCTCTACCTCGGATTGTTTTTCGTGATTGCCATTATATCTGTCGATGCTATTGGCTTATTGATGGCGGGCTGGGGCTCAAACAATAAATTTTCGCTGCTGGGGTCCATGCGGGCCGTGGCGCAGATTGTCTCCTATGAGATTCCTTCGGGCTTGGCGCTGATTGCCGCCATCATGATTACGCAGACGCTCGATCTCCGCGAAATCGTGATCAATCAAGGTATACAAACTGCCGAGCGCTTGTTGTTTGCCGGAGTATGGGATGTAACACGTATCGGTGGACTGTTCGCCTGGAACGTTTTCCAAGCACCGCACCTGTTGTTGGCATACGTGATTTTTTTCATCGCCTCCCTCGCCGAGTGCAACCGTGCGCCGTTTGACATACCGGAAGCCGAATCGGAACTGGTAGGCGGATTCCATACCGAGTACGGCGGACTCCGTTTCGCCTTTATTTTCCTCGCTGAGTATGCCATGATGTTCCTCGTGGCCATGATCGGTGTAGTGGTGTTCCTCGGTGGATGGAACACGCCGTTGCCCAACGTAGGTGTGGTAAAACTGGCCGACTGGACTACCGGGTTGGCATGGGGTGTTTTTTGGACGCTCTCGAAAACCCTGCTCATCGTGGGTATACAGATGTGGATCCGGTGGACATTGCCCCGGTTGCGCGCCGACCAGCTGATGGCACTCTGCTGGAAAGTGCTTACACCACTGGCATTCCTGTGTATGGCCGTTTCGGGGATATGGCGGGTTTGGGTGATGGTTTAGGATTGAGACAACAGACATTAGACAACAGACATTAGACACTGTACAGAAATACTAAATACTTACGTACTAATAAATGTTTAAAATAACCATACATGCATTCGTCACCGCAGCAAAGGGACTGGCAGTAACCCTTGCGCACCTCTTCGGTGCGCGGCGGTCGCGCGGCACAAGGGATGTACGTAAGGCTGATTATTTTGACCAGCAGGGGGGCGTCACCACGGTGCAGTTCCCAAAAGAAAAAATGCCTATCCCCGAGGTAGCCCGTTACCAGCTGGATGTCGAAATCGACGACTGCATCGTCTGTGACCTTTGTGCCAAAGCCTGCCCGGTGGATTGCATTACCATCGAGTCGGTAAAGGCTACGGATGTCATCGGAAAAACATCCGATGGCAGCGTAAAACGCCTTTATGCCGCACAATTCGATATTGATATGGCCAAATGTATGTATTGTGGCTTATGCACGGTGGTGTGCCCCACGGAATGCATCACCATGACCGACCAATACGACAGGAGCATGACCAATTTGGCGGAGTTGACCTACTCCTTCGCCGATATGACAGCGGAAGAGGTCGAAGAAAAGAAACGGGAATGGACCAAGTTCCAAGCTGAAAAGGAGGCGGCAAAAAAGAAATAGATGCAAGCACTCGTATTCTACGCCTTTTCAATAATCGCCATCGGCTCGGCCGTTATCCTGGTCAGCATGCATAATCTGGCAAGAGCCTTGTTCCTGTTTTTTATTGTGCTTTTTTCCGTTGCTGGCCTGTACGTCTTCGCATTGGCCGATTTTGTGGCCATCACACAGATACTTATTTACGTAGGCGGGGTATTGGTGCTGATGCTCTTCGCGTTCATGTTGTCCAACAAAACATTGCTGGACCAGCTGCAAACCGGTACGGCGCACTTTTTTGCCTTACCGGTATGGCAGGCCATTTTGATTTCGGTCAGTTTCCTTGCCATCCTCGTGTACGCATCGTTACAACTGGGGGCGCAACAGCCCGCTTGGATCGCGGTTGCCCAACGAGAGGGTACCACCATCGCACCGGCCGACAGTACCATCCAGCATATCGGCATCCAACTGATGACGCGCTACCTTTTGCCTTTCGAAGTGATTTCCGTATTGCTCATGATGGCGTTGGTCGGCGCGGCTCATCTTACCCGGAAGGAGGATAGGCCATGATTACGCTTACCCATTTCCTTGTTGTTGGGGCATGCCTTTTTTCCATCGGCCTGTATGCCGTTATGGCACGCCGCAATGCGATTATGGTATTGGTGGGCATCGAGCTGATGATCAACGCGGCTATCCTCAACCTCGTCGCTTTCGGGCGCTATGATGCTGAACGGTACGGCGGCCAGGCCTTCGCGCTTTTTGCCATCGTGCTGGCTGCCGCTGGCGTCGCCGTAGCCCTTGCCATCATACTAAATGTATATAAGCACTATAAAACCATCAATCCCGAAGATATCAACCAATTAAAAGATTAGGCTACCCTTGACGCTACCGACAACGACATATCCACTCCTGGCCGCACTTGCGACGGTTTTGCTGCCGTTCATTGGCTTCCTGTTGTCGGCCATAGCCGGTAGAAGGGCCAAAAGTGGGGCTATTTCCATTACGGCGATTGCGCTGAGCGTCGTTACCGCGGGTTATGCCTTTGCCAACGTGTGGGGCGGGGACCCCATCCACGCCCAATGGCGGTGGTTCATTATCGGTGAGCAGGCCTTCCACGTGGGCGTGCTTTTGGATAATATCGCCGTACTGATGTTGCTGTTAGTCGCCGTCGTGGCCCTTCCCGTACATATTTATTCGGTGGCTTACATGAAGGACGATCCGGGCATCCACCGGTATTGGACCTACCTCAGCCTCTTCTGTGCGGCGATGTTCGGATTGGTCATCGCTGACAACCTGCTGCTGCTCTATATGTGTTGGGAGCTCGTGGGCTTTGCGTCCTACCTGCTTATCGGTTTCTGGTTTACCAAGGATGCCGCGGTGCAGGCCAACAAACGCGCATTTATTATCAACCGTATCGGAGATATCGGTTTCCTTATCGGTTTCGCCATCCTGTACAGCGGCTTCGGTACGCTCGACATCAACACCCTTTTCGGGCCGCAAGGGATTTTTGCAACCCCTGCGGGTGCAGATACGCCGGGCATCGTGGCACAAAGCGAGCTGCCCGCCGGTTGGCTTACGGTGGCCGGACTGGCTTTTTTCCTCGGTGCCATGGCCAAGTCGGCCCAGTTTCCGCTGCATGTGTGGCTACCTGCGGCGATGGAAGGCCCAACTTCGGTATCCTCACTCATCCACGCGGCTACGATGGTCGCCGCAGGTGTGTTCCTGCTGGCACGCATCTTTCCGGTGTTTGACGACACCGTTTTATTGGTCATCGCCACCACAGGTACGGTAACCGCCTTGGTTGCTGCTTATTTCGCGCTTACCCAATTCGACATCAAGAAAATATTGGCCTTTTCAACTGTGTCGCAACTGGGCTTCATGATGGTCGGCATCGGCATTGGCCTATATCCCATCGCACTGTTCCATTTAGCCACGCATGCGTTTTTCAAATGTTTGCTGTTTCTCTGCGCGGGCGCCATCATCCATGAGATGCAGCACCTCAACGATAAGCACCGGCTTGGCATCGACCCGCAAGACATCCGCAACATGGGTGGCCTGCGCCGGTATATGCCCGTCACCTTTGCAACCATGCTGATTGCTTCGCTTGCGTTGGTGGGCTTCCCGCTTACTTCGGGGTACCTTTCCAAGGATGCCCTGTTGGTCCATGCCTTCGAATGGGCAGCATTGCATCAGGGCGCAGCCCACATCATACCGTATGTATTGGCTTTCGTGAGCGTGCTCACCAGCTTTTACATCTTTCGCCTGCTGGCGAAGGTGTTTTTCGGTACTGCCGCCACGCCGGCGTTGGCCAACGGCCAGGCCAAACTGCACGATCCCTCTGCATGGATGGTTGGGCCGATGTTGTTTTTGGCCGCCTGTTCGCTCTTCCCGCTGTTCACCCTGCATCCGCTGAATGACGGGCACGTGTGGCTGTTGCAGGGAATCGCAGTGTCGAAACCGTGGCCATCGCTCCCCTTACTACACATCGTCATTCCCGTAGGAGCAGCATTCGCTACGCTGGCGGTTGCCGTGTGGGTATGGCGTTGGTACGTGGGAGGGAAATACACCGCGAAGACGGATGGCCCGCTTTATCGGCTGTCGTTCCACCAGGGGTACTTGGATGGCTTGTACGACCGGTTCGTGGTTGGTACTGTCCTGCGGTTTGCTGGTGTGCTGCGTTGGCTAGACACCTATATTGTGGATGGCCTCGTGCATGGATTGACCGCATTGGGGCGTAGCCTCGCATCCGCCGCCGGATGGGTGGATCAGCGTATCGTGGATGGTCTGGTCCGGCTCATCGGCAAATTGGCCTGGGGGGTGGGCAACGTGGTACGGCGCACACAGACCGGCCGCCTGCAAGGCTATTTCGCTAGCCTCTTTTTAGTTATTTTGGTGATTTTGCTATATCATATTATCGTGCAAGCATGAACCCGCATCTATTAACCATACTTATTTTCTTGCCGCTCGTCGCCGCCACAGTGATGTTCGTTGTTCCTGCCGGCAAGCGGAATGCCTATAAATACATCGCACTCGCCACCGGCGTATTGCAGTTGGTATTGAGCGGCGGCATGTATTACCTGTTCCACCCCAAGGGCGCGGGCATCTCCCAAGAACGCCTATACCAATTCGTGGACCATATCCCCTGGATACGGCTCGACATGGGTAACTTAGGTCGCTTGGAAATCGATTATTTCATCGGGGTGGATGGCCTTTCCATGCCGTTGCTCTTCCTATCTGCCTTAGTGATGGTCATTGCAATCGGTGCCTCATGGAATGTGCAGAAAAGCGCGAAGGGCTACTTTGTGCTGCTGATGATCCTCGATATGGCGGTGATGGGGGTATTCTCGGCGCTCGACTTCTTCCTCTTCTACATCTTTTATGAATTGATGCTGCTGCCGCTGTATTTCCTTATCGGCATATGGGGCGGTGCCCGGCGGGAATATGCGGCTATCAAGTTCTTCCTATACACGCTGTTCGGCTCGGTGTTCATGCTGCTCATCATCGTAGGGCTGTATTTTTCGGTGACCAACCCCGAAACGGGTGCGCACACCTTCAACATGCTCCACATGATGGACCCGGCCAATTACGTGCCCGGATCATTCTTCTCCGCCTTGGCCAACCAGGAGTTGTTCGGCATCCCGGCGCGGCTGCTTGGGTTCATCGTGCTGTTCGTTGCCTTCGCCATCAAGGTGCCCATCGTACCGCTGCATACCTGGCTGCCCGACGCACACGTGGAAGCGCCCACCCCGATTTCCATCATTTTGGCAGGCATCCTGCTAAAGGTGGGGGGCTATGGCATCTTACGCATCTGCTTTAGCATATTCCCCGATGCGGCGATGCAATCCGCCTGGTGGCTCGGCCTGATCGGCGTAGTGTCCATCATCTACGGCGCACTCGTTGCCCTGGCACAGCGCGACCTGAAGCGCATGATTGCTTATTCATCGGTATCGCACATGGGGTTTGTACTGCTGGGTGTAGCCTCATTCACCACAGAAGGTACGGCAGGTGCGCTATTCCAGATGATCAGCCACGGGTTCCTGTCGGCCGCCCTGTTTTTCCTCGTGGGCATGCTTTACGACCGGGTGCATGACCGCGGTATCTACCATTTCCGTGGATTGGCCACGCTGATGCCACGCTATACGGTATTTGTCGCGATCGCCTTTTTCGCATCGCTGGGCTTGCCCGGGTTTTCGGCATTCATCGGCGAGGTGTTCGTCATCATCGGTGCGTTCAATGCGGAAAGCGTAAACGGTTTGCTTCCCCGATGGATGGCCATCGCCGGCTCCGTGGGTATCCTGCTCAGCGCGGCATATTTCCTTTGGACGCTGCAACGGATGTTTTTCGGCCAACCGCGCCTCAAAGGTGGCACGGCGTGGTCTGAAGCATTGACCGACGCATCGCCACGTGAAACGGTGATTATGGTGCCCATGCTGGTGCTTGCGCTGGCGCTGGGTATATACCCTGCCCTTGCATTGGACAAAATCAACGCTTCGGTGTTGGCGCTTGTAGAGTTGATAGTTTATAATTGATAGTTGATAGTTAACGTGACCGAACTTCTACCCGATATAAGCGAAAGACTGGACCACATCGTCAGCGGATTACCCGCGCTGGCCCCTGAGCTGGTGCTGATTGCAGCATTCGTGGTGAGCATCCTCACCGGATTGTTTGTCGACCGGCTGTGGCGCCACGGCTCATTTTCCGTTACGATAACCGGAATAGTCATTTCCGCATTGGCCAGTGGATTCTTAATGGGCACACCGAGTGCCGAGGGGTTATTATTTGGCATGGTATCAACCGATATGTTCGGGCAGTACATGCGCATACTGATCTCTGGGGTTTGTTTACTATTTGCCTTGTTCGTAAATACCAGCCCCGATTTCAGGACACATAGCAAAAAAACCGCCGACCTCTACAGCATCTTGCTAGCCACCCATATTGGCCTCAACCTGATGGCACTTGCTACCCATTGGCTGATGACATTCATTGCCATCGAAATGGTCTCGATCGGCTCTTACCTCATGGTGGGGTATCTCGCGAAAGATTCTCGGCAGACCGAAGCCGCAATGAAGTACGTACTATTCGGGGCCGTATGCTCTGCCGTGATGCTGTACGGGATGTCGCTCTTATATGGCTTTACCGGCAATCTCGATTATACATCGGCCCAGCATATCGAGGGCCTTAACGCGATGCCTCCGTTGCTGGTTACCATCGCCCTCTTATTTGTATTCACGGGCATCGGGTTCAAGCTCACCTTCGTGCCTTTCCACTTCTGGACGCCCGATGTATACCAAGGGGCACCCACGCCGGTGACTGGATTCCTTTCTACCGCTCCGAAAATCGCGGGGATTGCCTTGCTGGCTAACATCCTGTGTGCATGGCCTGCGGATAGTCTTCCTTATCGGAACCTGCAACTCATGCTGGTAGCCACAGCCGCAGTGACGATGCTATGGGGCAATCTGGCGGCACTACGCCAGACCGATGTGAAGCGGATGATGGCCTATTCCTCCATCGGCCACACCGGGTTCCTGATTATGGCTGTGCTGGCTTATTCGTCGCAAGATTATACGGCACTGTTATTTTACCTGGTGGTTTATGCCCTGATGAATATGGGGGTATTCATGATTACCGGCTACATCGAGTCGCGTACTGGAGCGATAGATGTAAAACAGTACGGCGGCTTAGGTAAAACAATGCCTTTGGCGCTGGTGTGTTTTACCCTGCTGATGATATCGCTTACGGGCATCCCTCCTACTTCGGGCTTCGTAGCCAAGCTACTCGTATTCACCGCGGTATTCCATAGTTGGCAGGCTACCGGTGATATCGGAATGGTTTTGCTATTGATTGTGGGTGCACTCACGACCGTTGTGTCCCTGTTCTATTATTTCAAAATACCATTGCACGCCTTTTTAAAGTCGGCGGAGAGCGAGTCGGAAGTGAAACCGCTGCGCCATTCCATCCTGTGGGTGGCGGTGCTGCTTACCGTTGCGGTATGGTTGCTCGGGGTGTTCCCGGATTTATTGGTGGGGTAAGCGTTGGTAGACTCTTATATTCTAGGTCTGCTTTTTGGATTCCTTTTGTCATGGAAGGACGAAAGCACCCTAACGACCAGCGTCCTTTCATTAATGATGAAATAAAGCGAGTATCGTAATAGCTTTTGATTTAAAAGCTGCTTTGATCGCATCCAGAAGATCCGTATTCACATTTTCAGCGGAACTTAAGTGAAACGTCGTATACATTTTCCTTATTAATTACAAACTTACATTTATATGCAAGTAGATGTCTTTCGAGACACGTTTTGTGAAACCATGGTGTGTTGACAGATTTTTAATGGCGTTCGTTTTGAACAGATTACAATTAGTATTAATCTTGTGCGGGGAAACACGCATTATGATTATCACGTTGGTCGCTTTGGGTATATCTGTCGTCTTTTTTGTCAGCGGAAAAGTGCGCGCAGACCTCGTTGCACTCTGCGCATTGGCCTCCCTCATGCTATTCAACATCCTGACTCCCGAGGAGGCGCTGTCGGGTTTCTCCAATCCCATCGTCGTCATGATGATCGGGCTTTTTGTGGTCGGCGGCGGGATCATCCAGACTGGCCTGGCCAATATGGTGAGCAACAAAATCATGAATGTTGCCGGCACCAACCCGTTTTGGATTTATCTATTACTGATGCTGACCACCTCGGCAATCGGCGGTTTCGTGAGTAATACGGGCACCATCGCACTGATGCTACCCATCGTGGTTAGCCTCGCTGCCGCCACCCAAGTCAACCCCAGCCGACTGCTCATGCCCCTTGCGTTCGCCAGCAGTATGGGCGGCATGCTGACGCTGATCGGTACGCCCCCCAACTTGGTTATCAGCAATGAATTGGACAAGGCGGGATATGGTGCCTTATCTTTCTTCGCTTTCACGCCATTGGGTCTCATTGTCATCGCCATCGGAATCGTGGCGCTATGGCCACTGAGTCGCCTGTTGCTTTCGAACAAACCAAAGGGCGATGGCAAGAAAAACAACAGACGCTCGTTAAAAGATCTTGTAGAAGCATACCAGCTCGCCAATAACCTCTACCGGGTAAAAGTACAGGGGAAATCAGATGTCGTCAACAAACAGTTACGTGAATTGAAGGCCGCCGCTCATTACCGAATCACTATTCTCGGCATCACCAGAGCCGTAAGGCGCAAGCGGTTATTTGCCAAGCCCATCATCCAGAAGCTGGTATCGCCGGATACGATAATAAACGAGACCGATATCCTCTATCTATCGGGTGATCCCGAAAACATCCGGCAATTTGTTGAACACCACCAGCTTTCATGGGCAGATGGGAAAGATGGTGACCTCGGGAGGCCCTACACCGGCGAGCTGCTGTTTGACGAAATCGGCATTGCGGAGGTTGTCGTGCTTTCCAACGCCAAGCTGGTCAACAAACTCGTAAGACATTCCGCCCTACGCGAGAACTACCACATCAATATCCTGGGCATCCACCGCAATCGACGTTATGTGGTAACCGATCTTAAGGACCAACGGATCCTTGCCGGAGATGCGTTATTGGTGCAGGGACGGTGGGAAGACATTGCCCGGTTGGATGAAGAGACCGTTGATCTTGTTGTCTTGGGCCAGCCCCTCTCCGAAGCATCCAACGTAACGATCGACCATAAAGCGCCGTTAGCTGCCCTTATTATGCTGGGCATGGTATTGGCCATGGCGTTCAATATCTTCCCAGCAGTAACTGCGGTTATGCTGGCGGCTATCCTGATTGTGCTTACTGGGTGTCTCCGGAATATCGAAGCGGCCTACCAGACCATTAACTGGGAAAGCATCCTGCTGATTGGTGCGATGCTTCCCATGTCGCTCGCCCTTGAAAAAACCGGTGTCTCCGCGCGTATCGCGACCGCACTGGTGGACACATTGGGTGGTCTCGGCCCCACCTACTTGCTTGGCGGCATCTACTTAGCCACCTCGGCCCTCACGCTATTCATCAACAATACGGCAACGGCCGTGCTGTTCGCGCCAATAGCCATCCAATCGGCCACAACCATCGATGTGAGCCCATATCCGTTTCTCTTTGCGGTGACGGTGGCGGCAAGTATGTGTTTTGCCAGTCCATTTTCTACGCCGCCCAATGCGTTGGTTATGTCGGCCGGGCGGTATGCCTTTATGGATTACATTAAAGTAGGACTACCGTTGCAATTACTTTTCGCCTTGGTCATGGTGTTTTTATTGCCCTTGCTTTTCCCTTTCTGACGGGCTTTTACGAATAACGCTATCATCTTTGCTGCACCGCGTAACTTTGGCTCGGTAAAGCCACTTATTCTATCTTGGCATTGCTGAGTTTGAGGGTCCGGATACCGAAGCGGGGAATACTAGCCGTAAGGACAACACCCCGCCCATCCGTGTGCGATTGAGCAACCTCGGCCGTTTCGCCGTTCAGCTCCACCCATTCAACCGCTTCCGATTTCCCGCCAAAAATGATTTGCTTGTCGCCAGCCACGCTTTGCGCATTGAACAGCCGGATGTACAGATCTTCGTCTTTCATCTCCATGGATACCAGCTCGTAGGCATTATCCTGGATGGAAAGGTATGATCGTTGCGGAGCGACACCGGCCCCTCCCGCTACCAACGTCGCCACGAGGGGCTCATTTGCCCGTTCACCCGCGGTCCAAATCCGGTCGTCATCCCATTGACCGGCATGCGGGAGCAGACTGTACGAAATATCGGTTGGCCCGGTAATGGCATAATCCCTGCCCCACAGGCCTTTCCCCGAGTATTGCAGGGTCAGCGCCAACGGGTGGTCACTGCCGTGCACGTAACTGGTCGTATGATCGGTAAACAGGGCGAGGCTGTTGTCCTGGCTGTTGCTGCCGAGGTCCACCCAGTTCAGCAAAATGTTATGCTTGATTTCATCCCACCGATTGAAATGGGTGTTTTCCAATTGGCTTTTGCTCACATCAAAGGGTGCATTCTTGTAGATTTGCTGATCGTTGATGGCCGCGGGAAAACAAACCAACAGCTTATAGCGATCGTCATAGAATGCTTTCCGTGGATTTTCGGCACTGAAAGGAATACCAGTTTCGCCGATGGCGGGGTTGCTTTGCCAATCGATTGATACACCCATGTCGATTTTTTCGTCGTTATACCGAAGCTTGATGGTCTGGGTAAAGGGGTGTTCACCGATAAAACCATCGATTGCCACGTGCAGC
Organism: Parapedobacter sp.; assembly: GCF_035556095.1. Lineage (GTDB taxonomy): Bacteria > Bacteroidota > Bacteroidia > Sphingobacteriales > Sphingobacteriaceae > Parapedobacter. Next base: position 32,958 of record NZ_DATMFT010000032.1, read on the forward strand.
AATAGCGGACCGTTTTCCACTACGCGTACTTCCGCAGGTTGTTCGGCACTGGATATAAACCTTTCCTCCTCACCGAAGTAACCCCTGAGTTCGTTGAAATGCCAAGGGCTGGCAGTGTCGACATACGCTTTGTTGTTGAGCTTCTTGGCGATCAGACTTTCGATGACACCACCTTTATTGGGGTCAATGGCCAGCCGATACAGATCGCTCTCAAGTACATATTTACCGTTTTCCCGACGGAACAATAACTCACTTTCAGCGGCCATTTCCTTCTCCTGGATGGTGTAAGTGGAATAGCCGAAAGATGGCACGTTTGCCCCGAACAACATCCAGGTGCTTCCGTCTTCTTTTATAAATTGGGTGGGATATGCCTTACCCTGCTGGTCGACCACCTCCCACGTGCGGCGGCTCCAGTTGGAGGGCACCTCCACCCGTGCCACTTCATTCCGGTCGACCGCCAACGTGTTGAACAACCTGACGGCGTTGTTTTGCCCGCGCTCCCCCTTTAAGGCGTTCAACGAGCGGTCGACGACCACGCGGCTGTTCTGGTAGGTTACACCGGTCCACTCCGTCACGTGTTGCGCCCACGTACGCCCGCTATGGAGGTTGTTATACGGTACAATCCAGCAATCGTGGTGCTGTGAAAGCAGCAGTTTAATCCACCCCTCATCGATCAGGCCCTCGGGCCACCGCATGTTGCCGGTCAAGGTGGCAAACGCAGCCATTTTCTCGGCCTGAACGATATCGTTCTCCGCCTGCCGCACTTCCTGCGCCAGGGTATTCATCACTTCACTGCCCCACATCAGGCTGGTCAACACGTCTTCCTGGCTAAAATGCCAATCTTCATCGGGGGTGCCGATGGAATAATTGGCGATATAGTCGCGCCAAGTGGTGTACCGTGTAGGCGTATAAAACTTCGTGGTATCCTGCCCCAGCCACGGCCCTTTTGCCCATCCGTGGCTCCAGGCCGCATCCTGAATGGTCATCCCTACGGGATGCGCTATTCCGGCATCGAGCGCCTTCCGGATGTAATCGTTGCTATTATACCACGCAATACTCTGCCAAGTGGATCCGGGTTGGAAATCTTCGATAGCATACCGGGGCACCGTCGTGATGGCGGTGCCGTCCGGCCCGATCCAATTAACCAGTTCTCCACCATACGCCCTGGTGTAACCGCCCCACATGGTATTCGGGCTTTTAGTAGACGCGTATTTAAAACCAAATGATTTCAGAATATACGGCAGCGAGCTGGTAAAGCAAGGCTCCTCGGCCGAGTAGGTGGTAAACACCGCCGACGGGAAGTGCTTTCGCAACAGTTCGATGCCATACGAAAACTGGCGGATGTTACTCTCCCCCGAAGTGGCGAAAAGGTAACTCTGTGCATACGTGGGGTTTACATACTCGATCCGCCCCGTGCTGGCCGATTGGTCTTCAAACATTTTTTTAAAGGCCTCATATGCGGCTGGATCGCGCAACTTCACCGCATCCCACGTCTCTGGCTCCACTTCCATGTTGACGCGCCAGTCGGAGTACCGCTGCAGCATTTTGTTTATAAAATCGGTTTGTCCCATGGGATAGTGCCCATAAACACCCCCATGGTAGCCGTCGATAAAGTAAGCCTCTTGGGCAACCACTGCACAAGGAACTCCTACCAAGCAAAAAAGGAGCGCCGCAAACAATTGTTTCTTCATTTATTTCGTTCTATCATTCAATATTCCAATTCTCCATAACACCCCGGTTCATCAATCATTCCGTTCTTCCGCCCATGCATCGGTTCGGAAAGGAAGCGCCGGAAACCCTTCCTTGTTCTCCAGATTGGTAATGGGGTAATTAAAGAAGGCGTACCTCACGGAAACGATGTGGTTTACCCGATCGCTTTCCACCACGATGCGGTCGCCGTCGAGTTTCGCTTCCGCCGGATGGAACACCCGGTCATCCCCCGCCACATAGAAAAACCGAGGTTGTTCACCGTCGTTGGTGCGGAGGCCACTCCCCAACGTTTCCGGCTCAAAATACACATATGCCCTGTTCCCCTCAAACCGTACATCATCCACAACCGGGCCTCGGTAAACGACCTCCAATCGGTTATATGTGCGATTAAGGGCCACCGCGGCCAACCGTTCGCCAACCGGCTTTTTACGCTTCGGATGCAGGTCTTTCGCTTCCCCCACATCCATCGTACTCACCATATAAGTGTTGTTGAGCTCGGCTACTTTTTCCTGTGCTTCTCTGAAATAAGCGTCAAACGCCAGTTCCGGATTTTCATGGTCGTGGAAATACGGTGCTATTTGCACGTAATAGAATGGCAATTGGCCCTGCGAAAAGTCTCTCCGCCAACTGTTGATCAACGTCTGGGTTGCGCGCACGTACGATTCCCTTTCCAAATGGTTTGCCTCGCCTTGGTACCAGATAAATCCCCTGATGGACAAATTAATGAGCGGATGAACCATGGCATTATATAGAAGGTAGGGCCGCATTACCTTTTCAAAAGAGAAACCACCGTCTACCGGTTGCTTCGACTTGGGGTCGGCCAAATAGGGCTGTAAATAGGCTTTATGGAGCATCGCATCATTTGCCAGATCTTTTTTTGGAATATAGGCTTGGACACTGGATGCACCGATCCCGGTAAAAATCAAACCAATGGGGATATCCAGACTATCGGATAGCTTTTTACCGAACGAATAACCGACGGCACTGAAATCTTTAGCGATTTCAGGTGAACAGACCTGCCAGCTGCCGTGAAAATTTTCCAACGGCGTTTCGCTAAAATTCAACCCGACGTTCAACAACCTGATGTGCGGCTGATCGGCTGTTGAAAGAACTGCTTCGGCATCAACCATCTCACGGACAGGGAACTGCATGTTGGATTGCCCACTGCAAATCCAAACGTCACCGATCAACAGGTTGTTCAGTTCCACTTGCTCATCGCCGGCAACCACTCGTATCTGATGGGCCGTGAATTTACTTTTTTCCGCTTGTGGCACCGGAATGAGCCCCATAAAACCGCCATCACGGTCTGCTTGGATGGTTGTCGACGAGCCGGTCCAGTCGGCATCGATGACCACTTGCTGACCGGGTGCGGCCTTACCCCACACCTTAAACGGCTTATTCTGTTGGATAACCATGTTACTCTGTAAGGCGTCCGCCAACCGTAAACTATCCGTTAACGCAGCAAAACCGACTGCCGGAAACGAAAATGCACAACAAATGAAAACCTTTAATATGTTCATAACGATTTCACTTATGCGGTTGGTATTACCTTCATTAACGTTCCATACTTGTTAAAGAAAACGGCCGATCTTCTTGGCGTGTTCCTCTTTCTTTATTGGGTTGATTACCCATTTGGAATTTCAACACGCCGCCCTGCAAGATATCCTGAGAGTCGATCCAATTTTTCTTCAAAGGCACACCATTCAGGCTCGCCGACTGGATATACACGTTTTCTGTGCTGTTGTCTTGTGCCTCAATGATAAATTGCGCGCCATTTTCCAAGGTAATAGTCGCCTTGCAGAACACCGGACTTCCGATGTTATACTGCGTAGTCCCCGGGCAAACACTGTATATCCCCAAAGCGCTGAGCACATACCACGACGACATCCCGCCTTGGTCCTCATCGCCCGGAAAGCCCTTGGGCGTTGCATTATATAATTTTTGCATAATCGTACGGACACGGTGTTGGGTTTTCCAGGGCTGTCCGGCATAATTGTAGGCATAGGCTACGTGCTGAACGGGCTGATTGCCATGTGCGTATTGCCCCATGCCGGCCAATACCATCTCGGTCATTTCATGGATCTCCCTGCCGTAGGTACCCACCTTAAATTCCGAATGCATCGTAAAAAACGAGTCTAACTTGCTTACAAAAGCTTGCTCCCCGCCCATGAGGTTAGCCAGGCCGTCGAGGTCGTGGAAAACCGACCACGAATACTGCCACGAATTGGCTTCGGTAAACGGGCCTCCCCATTCAATGGGGTCAAAGTTTGGCATCCATTGGCCATCTTCGGTGCGCCCGCGCATAAACCCGACCTCCGGATCCCATACGTAGCGGTAATTGTACATCTGCCGTTCGAAGATGGAGGCGTAGTTTTCGTTGCCGGTTGCCTTGGCTAGCGTATAACCGCAAAAATCATTGTACGCGTATTCAAGGGTTTTGGCCGTGGTTTCATGGATGTCGCCATAAGGAATGAAGCCTCTGATAAAGTAGCTTTCCCAACCTTGGCGCCCGTTGGAGCCACCGAAGAATCCGGCGTTGGTCGCCTCATGCAGGTAGGCCTCAAGTGCTTTTTCGGGGTCGAAACCGCGAACGCCTTTCACCCACGCATCGGTGAGCAAAGAGATGGCGTGATTGCCGATCATGACGCCCGACATGCCCGGATTTGACCAGGTAGGCAACCATCCAGATTGGTCATACGCGTCCAGGAGCGACTGCATATATCGGCCCTGCATTTCGCGGTGCAGGATGTTGTTGAGCGGAAACTGCGCTCGGAAGGTATCCCAAAATCCATTATCGGTATACATATAGCCGCTGTGGATTTTTCCGTCATAGGGGCTGAAATAGATGGGTTCGCCGGCTTCATCAAGTTCATAGAACTTGCGGGAAAACAGGTTGGCACGGAACAGGCACGAGTAAAATGTGGCTTTGTCTTCTTCAGAGCCACCCTCTACGATAATACGTCCCAGTTGCTTGTTCCAAACTGCCGCACCCGCAGCTTTGGTTGCCTCCAGGTTTTTGTGGCTGCCCAATTCACGCTGCCAATTGAGCTCAGCCTGTTCCGGACTGATATACGATGATGCAAGCTTCACCTGCACGGTAGCACCGGGTTTGAACGCCAGGTAAGCACCCACCTTCTCGCCGGCAATCATGGTTTGGCCGGCGGTGGGTTCGGGTTGATCTACCGACCATGTGCCATGCGCGGTAAAGGGCTGGTCAAATTCCAATACAAAGAAGTTCTTGAAGTTTTCGGGAATGAAAAGCCCATTCCGCACGTAACCGATAATACGACGCTGGTCGGGTAGAATGGTAATGGATGCCTCTTTTAGGAAGCCGTCAAACACGAGGTAAGCATCTTGCCGCTTGGGAAAGGAAAACCGCATGTGCGCACCACGCTCCACGGGTGCGATTTCTGTCTGTATGCCATTGTCGAACTTTACGCGGTAATAGTGGGGCTTTCCCTCTTCGTTGTCGTGGCTGAACGTGCTGGCCCGGTCGTCTTCGTGTACCTGCAAGGTGCCGGTTACCGGCATGAGTGAAAAGACGGCATAGTCATTCATCCATGGGCTACACTGGTGTACCTGCTGGAATCCGCGGATGGTCGTATCGGTATACTTGTATTTCCAGCCGTCTCCATTTTTACCAGTCTGCGCCGAGAAAAAGTGTTGGGCGAAGGGCATACCGGTGGTTGGGTAGGTGTTGCCGTAGGAGAGTTGCGGATTGGAATAGGTACCTTGCAGGGTATTCACATAGCGTACCAAATCGGGCTGTTTCGCCTGAACGGATTGAAGTAGTGCCGCGAAGATGATGAATGTAATTCTCATAATAGTCGTTGTTTGTTATCGCTAAAATCCAATCTGAACCCCCAAATTAACCACGCGTTGGTTGAAGTAAGCGTCACCCGCGGAGTTGCTTGATATTTCAGGGTCCTGCTGGTATTTGTTGTAATTGGTCCAGGTAAACAAGTTATACGCGCTTAGGTACAACCGCAGGTTGTTTAACCCCAGCGGAAGGCGGTTGCTTGGAAACTGATACCCCATATCAACGGTCTTCAGCCGGAGGTACTGTGCATCGATAAGCCAGAAATCAGACATATACGCGCGGGCACTGTTTACGGTTGTCGGGTTGCGCGACAACCGCGGGAATAACGCATCGCTGGCATTCTCGGGCGTCCAGCGCTGCTGGTGGATCGGTTGGAACTGGCTCTGGAAGGCTTCGATCCCCGTACCGATAACGCTGAAACTGTAGTTGAATGACCCCTGGAACAGGACGTTCAAACTGAACCCCCGGTAGTTGGCACCCAGCGTAAGGCCGAGTACGGAGCTCGGTAGGTTAGGTTTCCCGATAGCGCCCATATCACGTTCGTCGATGAACCCGTCTTCATTGAGGTCGCGGTACTTCAGGTCGCCCGGCTGGATACCCCCTTCGCCCGATGCGTCCAGCCCGTAAAGGGGTATGGCCGGGCGTTGCCCCGCCGGAGCAACGCCGTCGCCGGTATAAATTGTGGCCACATCGGCCTCGGTGTAAAACCCGTCAAATGTATAGCCAAACGGTTGGTTTATCGCCCTGCCGGTACGTGCAAGCCATGGGAATGCGGGCAATGCCTCGTCCTGGAACAGGATTTTGTTTTTGAAAATTTGAAATACCAGGTTACTGCTGAGTGATAGTTCACCCACCTGCCCGCGGTAGCCAAGCATGCCGTCTATGCCACGGTTGATGGTCCGCGCGACGTTGGTAGGCGCAAAGCCGATGCCGAGGATCGACGGTATGGACCCCCGATAGGTGAGCTGATCAAATCGGGTGTTGTAAAAATAGTCAACCGTGAGACTGAACTTCTGGCGAAACAAATTGATTTCCAATCCGATGTTTCGTTTTATTTCCTTTTCCCACGTTACGGAAGCATTGCCCAGTTCGCCTTCTGCAATGGTGCCTACATCGCCGCCATTATCACCGAACACATAGCCACCGGATGAATTATAAACCTGGTTATAGAGGTAGCGCCCGCCGCTGGTAATGTCGGAGCCCACCAGCCCGAAAGAACCCCTGACTTTCAATAGTTCGATCCACGAGACGTTGTCTTTGATAAAGCGCTCCTCGGACGCCACCCATCCCAGCCCAATGGCCGGAAACCAGCCATAGCGGTTAGCTTCATCGAAGCGGTCGGTGCCGTTGTAGGCGGTATTGATATCGATGAGGTACTTGTTTTTGTAATAGTACCCTACTTTGACCGATGTGCCCCGGAAGTTGGCCGGCACGTCGGCACCGGACGATACGCTCTGCTGGTTAAAGAGCAGCAGGGAGCTGATTTGATGGTCGCCAAACGTGCGGTCGTAGTTCATAAAGCCCTGAAGGTTCAGGTTGCGGTAATACTGGTTCGTATTGCCCGTCACCGCATATGGCGCCAGCACGTATTTTCCGCGGGGGTCCACGAGGTAACTGTCCATGTGGCTATCGTAATGATAAGACGGCGGCAGATCCTCCCGGAAGAGATTCCGCGCGTATTCCTCAACGCCCCCATAGGCAACGCGGGCCGTCAGTGATAGCCCTTTAGTGAGGAAATGCAGTTGCTGAGTGGCTTGCAGCAGGGCATTGTAATCCGTGCGCTTGGTACGGCTGTACCCTCCGTTGGCCAAACGCGCATTGAGCGTTGGTAGCGCATCGGGGTTAAAGTCAGAATAGGCATAAGCATAACTGCCATTCGGATTCATAAAGGGTGCGGAAAATGGTGTGATTTTACTGAAATCATAGATTTCGCCCACCGCATTAAGCGATTGGGGCTGATTGATATCGGCAAACCGTGTGCTGAGGTCAAACCGCAGTTGCAGCGTCTCGGTGGCTTTCAGGTCGAGGTTGGACCTGAAGTTGTAACGCCTGAAAAAGTAATTGGTATTCACTTCATTGTAGGGGTCTTCGAAATGGCGGACAAGGCCGCCCTGGGTGAGTGCACCGCCGGACACGAAGTAACGCAAAGCGTCGGAGCCTCCCGAAAAATCGATGTTCGAATTGGTCTGGGTAGCCATAGTTTTGAAAATCGCCTCATACCAATTTACATCGGGATGCCCGTAGGGATCCGCTCCGCTACGGAATAGCTCCAGATCGAGGTCGGTGAATTTCGGCGGCTGGCCGTCGTTGGTATATGCCTCATTAATCAATACAGCGGCATCATGCGAGTTAAGGAATTTCGGTTGGCGGACAGGGCTTTGCAGTCCGGTTTCCACCCGGAGATTTACCTGTGGCCGGCCGTCGCTGCCACGGCGGGTAGTGACAACGAGTACGCCGTTTGCACCTTTGATCCCGTAAATGGCGGTAGTCGACGCGTCCTTGAGAATGGAGATATTCTCGATTTCGTTGACGTTGATTTGTTGCAACTGATCGTATGAATATTCAATATCGTCTACGATAATGAGCGGCCTGTTGCCTTCGTTATTCAACGAGCTCACTCCACGGATAAAAAAGTCGGATGCGTCGCGACCGGGTTGCCCCGAACGTTGTTGGGCCACAAAGCCGGGCATCCGGCCCATCAGCGTGTTTTGAACGTTGGCCGTGGGGACATTGCGGATTTCCGATCCCGAAACCGAGCTGACCGCACCGGTATTGGTGATTTTCTTTTTGGTGCCGAAACCAACGACGACAACTTCGTCCAGCCCTTGGTTGGACGTCTGCAACGTCACGTCGATATGTTCCCTGCCGGCAACGTCCACCTCACTCTCTGCAAACCCCAAGAGGCGCACAACGATGGTATTGCTGCTGCCGGTGAGTACCAATCGGAAGCGCCCGTTTGCGTCGGAAGCGGTACTATTTTTTTCTACGCCCTTTTCGTGGATGGTGGCGCCTGACAGCACGCCACCCAAGTCGCGGACGGTTCCGGAGACTATACGCTGTTGGGCGAAAAGGCCTTGATGGAAGAACACGGTTGCTACCAAAAGCAAGGCAAATCGTATATTGTTCATGTCTTTTAAACTTATGCCGTTAACACTGATTATTCGTTAGTTCCATCCGGGATTTTGCTGCAGCTGGCTGTTTTTCAGCACTTCGCTGTCCGGTATCGGATACAGGTACATATTGGTTTCGAATCGCGGCTCAAACACCGGCACCCGGCTGTGGGTCAACAGGCCGCCGGTTTGAACAATTTGCATACCATGCAAGGGCTCATTCATCACCTCTTCGGCGATCTTCCATCGCCTGATATCCCAATACCGGTGCTCTTCAAAGGCCAGCTCCAACCGCCGCTCATTGCGGACGAAGTCGCGGAGCTGGTCCTGTGATGGATTGGCGGGGATACCATAGTTGCCGTCCTCGCCGGGCAGGATGCCAGCTCGCTCCCGTAAGGATTTGAGGTAGTCGACCAGCTCCTGGCTTGGCCCTTCGGCTTCATTTTTAGCTTCCACATAGTTCAGGATGACCTCCGTATACCGGAAGAGGATATAGTCGCGCTGTACGTCACTGTACTGCGATGCTTCCTCAAAATGCCCCATAAACTTGCGGAGGTAATAGCCTGTGCGGGTTTGCATGGCTGTACCACCCGGCTTATTGCGGCCTCCCTCAAACATTTCCAGGTTATTGCCAAGCCATCTCGCACCGTTGTACAGTATCGTGCGTGCAAGACGTGGATCACGGTTGGCGTACGGGTTATTCGGGTTATAGTCGTCGGAGGTTGCCGTGGGTTCACCGTCGTTCATCGGAAACGCGTCAACCAGTTCCTGCGTGGGACTGGTACGGCCTTCGCCGCCGATTTGGGTGCCGAACCCGTAAGGGCCGTTGGCATTTTCTACGTTGCGGTTATTTCCCCATTGTTTAAAGAACAGCATTTCCTGATTATACTGACTGACAAACAGGTCAGTAACATCGTTTGCCAATCCGTAGGTTCCCAGATCAATGATGGCTTCGGAAGCAGCTGCGGCGCGTACCCACCGTTGCACGTCAAATGACGTATAACCGGTGAGCGGATTACCTTCATCGATATTGCCCCCGTTGAACAGCGGACTCGCTGCATACAACAGCGCACGCGCTTTAAGAGCCATCGCCGAGCCTTTGGTTACCCGGTGGCTGTTGCGCGAAGCGCTGGGTACGGGATACGATAGTAGGCTATCCTGAATGGCATCCATCTCCGATACGATGTATTCGATGCACGATTCAAACGAATGACGTGGCAGCTCGACATTGTCGCCCAGCTCCAATACGTGGTCGCCCATCAGCGTGATGCCACCGTACCGCTTGACCAGCTCAAAATAGGCCAACGCCCGTAGGAAGCGGGCTTCAGCTTTCCAGGTACGCTTAACGGTCAAGCCGGCCGGAAGGGGATCGAATTTACTGTCATTAATCGGTACCACATCGATGTTGTTGATAAAAATACTGGCAGCCCGTATATTGCGGTAACAGATGCCCCAGATCATATCGGAGTCTACGCGGTCATAGGCATTGTATTGCCCTCGGCCCAAACGGCTCACATCGGTTTCTTCGATATTGGAGGGGATGGCGTCGTCGCTGGCTGCATCAAGCAAATTGCCGCCAACACGGTTGATGTTGACATCCCGCGGGAACATGTCCGCATACATCGAATTTAGGAACCGGCCGGCATTCGTGCCCAGTGAATCGAGCGGATCGAATACATATTCGATGGTTACATTTTCTAGTGGCGCAGCCTCATAGTCCTTTTGACAGGCTGACACCAATAGGAAACCCATCCCGATCAGGACAGCGGCGGTGGTATGTCGAGAAAAATTTTTCATAACGTCGTTAGCTTATAATTTGATATTCACACCGAGATTGATCACCCGTTGCAAGGGGTATGCGCCGATAGCGACCTCCGGGTCCTGGCCTTTGTAAGCGGACCATGTAGCCACGTTAATCGCATTGGCAAACAGACGGAGCCCTTGCAACCGAAGCTGTTCTGCCCACTGTGTTGGAAAGTCATAGGCGACCTGCACATTTTTCAGCCGCAGGTAATCGCCCGGCCTGATCCAAAAGGACGATTCGGCGTAGTTGTGGGAATTGCCGATGGTCAGCCGGGGATACGCCGCTGTCGCGGCAGTTTCGGGTGTCCAACGGTCCAGTATCGGTGTATAAGCCTGCTCATAGCCGCCGAATCCAAGGAACCCACCGTGGACGGCACGGTCTCCGATGTAAATTTCCCGGTTCTCAACGCCCTGCAGGAGCGCACTTACATGCAGACCGCGGTAGTTGGCACCCAAGGTAAGGCCGTAGTATACACGTGGCTTGGCATTGGAAATCAGTGTGCGGTCAAATTGGTTGATGATGCCATCGTCATTGAGGTCGCGGTAGCGGATATCGCCTGGCATAGCGTCATAGCCGATGGTAGATGCGCCGGCTTCCACTTCTTCGGCTGTCTGGAACATCCCTTCAGCAATATACCCAAAGCGTACACCCAATGGCAAGCCGGTGAGCTGCATCCAGGGATAACGCTGCTGTTGTTCGTCAAAGAACGTGACAGTGGACTGCTCCAGCGTAACATTACCCGAAACGAAGTAACCGAAATTGTCTTGCTGCCTGCGGTGCGTCAGTTGCAGTTCCATGCCTTTTTGCGTATTCCGGCCAATGTTTTCAAACGGGTAGGAAATGCCGATCATTTCGATGCTCTTCCCGCGACTTTGCAGGAGGTCGAAATAACGGTCGTAGTAGACATCGGCAACCAGTTCGAGTTTGTGGTCAAAAAACTGAGCATCCAGACCGACATTCATCTTATGCGCGCCTTCCCATGTACGCACATTGGGCAGGAAAGGGTTTTCCCAATAGCCACGAAGTTCGGAGCGCGATATGCCAGCACTGTAAACGCCACTACCGATGCGCCCGTCAGTAGCCCGGAAGGTGGCCCGATAGTCATAATAACCGGAGTTATCCACACCGTTGCCCGTTTTGCCATACGTGGCGCGGAGCTTCAACCCGTCAATCCACGAAACATCTTTAATAAAGGCTTCTTCGCTGATGTTCCAACCCAAGCCGAATGCATAAAATAATCCATATTGATATCCCGGCCGGTACCGGTTAAATCCGCTGGTATTGACCGCACCCTGCACCAGGTACCGCTTGTCGTAATCGTATGCGAGCTGGCCGGTCACGTTGGTGGCCACGGCCGGCAGATCGTAATTGAACAATGTGCGCCGCTGGTCGGCCATCAAACTGCCGGTCAGGTGATGTTTTTGCCAGGTACGTGTATAATCCACACCAAACTGGCCGAACCAGTAACGTGCATTGAATACTGTATTGAAGTTGTTGCCCTGCGCCATCGCACTCCGCACGGCGGTATAGGTCGTGTCTCCCGATGGCGTAAAGGTCATCCGGTAGGTCGGCTCACGCCGCTCGCGGACGATACCTGTCAGCGATTGTACAGCGATGTTGGTGACCGCCCGGAATGACAACCCTTTGACCCAATGGTCAGCGTCATACCGCAGGTTCACATTGGCCATCACATCTTTCATGTTATCGCGGCGATAGCCCGAATGGGTGGTCAATGCCAGCAGATTGTCCTGAAAATAGCTGGTTGAGGCCCATGTACCGTTGGCGTTCCTCACCGGGTAAGTACCGTTGGGTGTTTTTTTCAAGGTTTCCAACAGACTATTCATGCCGATACCCGGCTCGTTGCCGTCTTGTATGCGGCCCATGATCTGGAGGCCGAGACTGAGGTGATCGGTCACATTGATATTGACATTCGTATTGAGAATATAGCGTTTCAGCGACGCGTTGGTATTGTAGGGAACATCGCTGGCCTCGTTAAACAACCCTTGTTGGTCCGTGTAGTTCAACGCAATGGCATACTGCGCGGTTTTGCCGCCACCACTGGCGCCGAGATTATAGCGCATCAACGGTGCCGTGTTGCGGAGCACGAGATCATACCAGTCTGTATCGGGGTAGCCGAACGGGTCGTCGCCGGTGCGGAAGCGATCAAACTCATGCGCTTCGTATGCTGGCTGGTTGTCGGTATTGGTGAGGGCCTCATTCAAAAGATAGGCATACTGATACGATGGCAGGGGCGTGGGTAAACTCAGCGGCTCCTGAAGACCGGCCTGTGCATTGAATGTAATCGTAGTACGGCCTATTTGCGGCTTTTTGGTGGTGATGAGCACGACACCCCTGGAGCTTCGCTGCCCCAGTGCCAGCGTGGAGAGGGCATCTTTCAGTACCGTAATCGATTCGATATTTTCCGGATCGATCGAAAAAAGATCGCGCTGAATGCCGTCGACCATCACAATGGGTGCTTGTCCCCGAAGGGAAAAACTGTATTCGGAATTTTCGCTAGGCGCTCCGGCACCCGCGATGGCCCTATTGCCTATAAAGATGTCTACGTTGTAGTTCACGGCTGTATTGGTTTGCCTGAAGCCGCTGTATTGCTGCATGTAGAGGCCCGGAAGTCTCCCGGGCAAAGCCGGCAGATACCCCGAAGCAGGCGTGCTGGTGAGTTGATCGGACAAAAGGGTGGTTTTTGCACCGACGTAGGTTTTCAGTGGCACTTGATGGTAAAGTACATCGAGTGTGTCCTGAGCGTAGCTGCCCAACGGGTTTGCTATCAAGCAGGTGGCCCAGGTACCGATGGTTAGGATATATCTTTTTAATTGCATGGTATTAACTGCTAAATTCAGACCTCATTCACAGTGGAATGTATAAACGAAAGGTTCCTCGGTGTTGGCATAACCTACCCTGATCTGCCCATCGGCGTCGGTAAAGTGGTAAGTTAGCCGTTCGATAACGTCACCGGGTGCCAACCCAAAGAATTGCCGTGGCCAAAGGCTGATTTCATAGCGCCCTTTGGCACCTGAAACAGCGTTTAGCTTATATCCTTCGGAAGTACCGCAGCGGTTAATTTCCCTACCGTCGGTGAGCACAGCATTGGCACAGAGGAAAATATCCTCGCCTAGGGGGCCAGGCAGGATATCACGATCGAACGTGATGGTGAGGATATCGTTGTCAGTAGAGCGGTACGGGTCGATAACCGTTTGCGGCGGGTTGCAGAAATCCAACAGGTCGCCGTCGCCATCGGTCACATCGAAACAGTCGGTGAATTGTGTTTTATACAGCGCTCCCGCCCCACCGAGAAAATCGTTAAGTCCGTCCTCGCTGGAGGCGATGAAATAGCCGAACTTGAACTTCATGTTCTGCGGCCCACTTTTGATGGATATGTGGGCGGTGATTTCGGGTCTATTCCCGTTTCGAATGGTATATTGTTCGCGTGTCCAGAACACAATCCATTCCATATCGTCGACCAGGTTGGGTCCGATACCGAACTTATTCATGAGTGCGGCCGACCACGCCAGCGTATTTCCCGAATTGGGTGCCCGGACATTGGCCGGTATCGGAACCAGATCGCCATCGCCGAAATTGGAGGTATAGCGCATCTCGGTGTTTTCTGCTGCCCGCCAGCTCCGGGGCACCAGCACACCGATAACAAACCGTACGTTCGTGCGGTCTTCGGCTGCTTGGATGTATGCACGTAGGGTAGTGTTGACCGTTTCTCCAGCACGTACGGAAGCGGGTTGTTCCACGCCTTCCAGGTATACGCACCGAACGACAACGAGCAGCACGACGGCCACCATCAGGCCCTTGGCCAGCAGGCTGCCTGCTTTTATCCGTTTATTTTTTAAGTTTATCATGATTTCGTGTGATGACGTTAATCCCTTATCAATGTGTAGCGATAGGTGTTTGACCCGCAGCCGGGGCTAAACGTGAGCAACAGGTTGCGCCTGCCGGCAACAATCGGATACTCGAAACTCGAACTCACCGCATTGTCGCTATTCACTTCAGTAAAGCTGATCGAGAACGGATACTGGGGGTCGTCGAGTTCGAAACTGCCGTTTTCGGACACAATAAAGGGCAACGGCTGCTGAAGGCGGTATGTTCCGTCTTCATTGAATGTGATGTTGAACCCTGAAAAATCGAATTTCTCGGTAATGTCTGTGCCGTTGCGCGATGCTTGGGTAATGCGCCAGTTGCCGGCGATTTCCTTTGCCGATTCCACCGTGATGATAGCTTCAGTTTTGCACGACGCGAAAAACGCTATCAGTGCCGCATAACATGCGATTTGGTTAATCCTGATCATTTTATTATGGTATTATTGGTTAGTATTCGTTAATATCCCGGGTTTTGTTCCAGGTCTGGTGATTTGCCCACCTCACTCATGGGAATCGGCCAATAGTACATCTCTGGCCTGAAATTATGTTTATCGACCGGAACGACCTCATAGGAAACCTGACCGCTGCCGCGAGTTACTTCCATCCCATGCATCTGGCGGTTTTGGGTGTCGCCAAGCAGCCAACGCCTAACGTCCCAGAAGCGGTGACCTTCAAAAGCCAGCTCTACCCGGCGCTCATTGCGTATCCACTCGCGCATGTCGTCTTGCGACAGTCCTTCGGGCAGCTGGTACGGACTAAGGCCTGCGCGGCGGCGGATGGCTTCGACGGCTTGGTAAACGGCGTCGGAAGGCCCGCTGTATTCATTGAGGGCTTCCGCATAGTTAAGCAGGATTTCCGCAAAGCGGACCAATGGAAAACAACGCTGGCCCCCATGGATAAAGTTTGCCGCGTGTTCGGGGTTGAGCATCTTATTGGTATAGTAGCCCGTAGGCGTACCCGAGTAGATTGCATCTTGACTGGACGGCGTACCGTTGGGTAAGAGGTAAATATTTACCGGTACAATGGCGCCCAGGCTATTGGCAATCGCTGTCTGGTCGCGGATAAACGTATATGCAAGCCGGGGATCGCGACCGGCATAGGGGTTCTGTGGGTCGTAACCGCTTGTCGGATCGGTAATTGGTTTGCCATTTTGCATGCCGAATGCATCTACGGTCTCCTGATAAGGGAAACCACCCTTTGCCGCGCCACGCGATGGGGGCTGCCATATTTCCTCCAATTCCTTATTGCCGCCCTGCATACGTGCAATGATATATTCGGGGTTTTCGCGCCGGGTGAAGAGGTAATAGAAGCTATAGCCCGGCGGATCGTTATTCTCTTCATACAGGTTATACTGGCTGGAAGCAATGATGCGTTGTGCCGCATCTGCCGCCAGTTTCCAGCGCTCGGGGTCTTCGCTGGTGTACCCGAGCAGCGGGTTGTTGTTGGCGCGGTTGTACAGGGGACTGGCTGCGTAAAGCAATACGCGTGCTTTCAGCGCGTCGCACGAGGCGCCTCCGGCTCTTCCATACTCTCCACGTATCTGTTTGTAAGGCAACACATTGCGTATAGCGTCGCACTCGGAAACGATGTAGTCGACACATTGTTCAAACGTGTTGCGCACGGCTGGAATGTGATCGGCAAACGTGTAAACCGTATCGCCTACAATCGGGACACCACCGTAATGTTTAAGCAGAATGGCGTAATACCACGCCCTCAGAAACCTCGCCTCAGCCTCTACAAGTTCCTTGCGGGTAATGGCCATGGGTACATCCGGCAAGTTTTTAAGCAAAAGATTCACTTTCCGGATATTGGCATAGGGCTTTACCCAGGCATCGTTCGCGATGCTGGAAGCCGTTATTGTACCGGAAGAAAACAGCACCGAAGTGGTCACATTGATCGAACTCTGGGGGCGCGCTTCGTCGCTGGCGGCGTCGAGCCCACCATTGCCGAAACGATTGGGATGTTCCGAGAATCCGATGTCGCGATAGATATCATTCAGGAACTGAATGGTGTAAGAACTGTCCGAAAAAACCAGTTCTTCGGTGAGATCGGACGTGACCGTCTGGTCCAGAAACCCCTGTTTATCACACGAGAGGCAAGAAAAGGCGAGCAACGCGGCGCCTGTCAAAAGAGCTATCCATTGGTACTTCATATTGGTTTAATTTTCGGTTATCATGCACATGAATTAGTTAGTTCGTTTCCAAATTATCGACGGGCTTATCCCCCATTTCCAAAACCAGCTCGCCCCCTTGAACAATCGTCGCATGGGTCAAATAGCTTTTATGATACGAGTTGCCGTTAAGTTTAATCGACTGAATGTATGGGTGGGCAGGCGAATTGTTGCGGGCCACCACGGTGAATTCCTTGCCTGTGGCATAGGCTTCGTCCAAACGGAAGCTGATCTTGTCGAAAATCGGACTGGTGATTTCATACCGTCCATCGGCACCCGCCACGGGGTGAAGGCCGCTGGCAGCCAGCACATACCAAGCCGACATCTGGCCCACGTCTTCATTTCCCACCAACCCTTTTTCTACCGCATTATGATAGGCATTTTCACATATTTGCCGCGTCCATCGTTGCGTTAGCGAAGGTTTTCCCAAGCGATTAAACAGAAAAGGCACGTGATGGACGGGTTCATTGGCGTGGTTATAGAAAGCATTCCAATTAAAATCTGCCGGCGTCTGCTCAAAAAATTGAATTAAATCTTGCAACATCCGGTCCCTTCCACCCAATAGCGCTTGCAACCCTTCGAGGTCATGCGGCACAAACCAGCCCTGCTGGTAGGGGTTACTTTCAATACAGCCGTACCCTTCCGTTTCACGGCCACCTGCGGGCCAGGGCAACCATTCGCCATACTCGTCTTTCGGTCGGAACCATCCTTTTTCCTCGTCAAACAGTTGCCTGTAAGCTTTTGATCGCTCCGTATAACGCGATACATCAGCCTCCTTCCCTAATGCATGGGCCAGTTGGGCTACACACCATTCACTGTAGGCGTATTCAAAGGTTTCCGATATCGCTAAATTCCCCGGCGTATAGCCTTGACGACTGTTCCCGAACTTTTCCACCGAATTAACGGCATATTGGTATGCTTTTTCGACATCATAATCACGAATGCCTTTCACATAAGCCTCCGCCAATACATTCACAGCCGGATTGCCAATCATGCATCCGGAATAGGCATTCAACAGCTCCCAACGTTCGAAATACCCCCGGCCGGATTCCTCGGCAAGCGAAATCAGCGAATTCAATTGATCGCTGACCAATCGCGGATTGATGATGGTCTGGAGTGGGAATTGACTGCGGAAGACATCCCATCCACTGAAGATGGTCCGCCTCATATAGCTACTATCCTGGTAAATCTTCTTGTCGCCTCCGACATACCGCCCGTCGACATCGGTATACGTCCGGGGGTCAATCATCGTGCGGTACAGGGCCGTATAGAAAATCGTTTTTTGATCGTCCGTTCCGCCCTGTACGTTCATACGCGATAACGATTGGTTCCATAGCTCGGTAGCTTCGGCCCGCACCTGATCAAAACTTTTCCCGGCTAGCTCGGCGTTGAAATTATTCTCCGCCCCCGCCATGTCGACAAATGAGATGCCCACCTGCAACGTAACCGCTTCATTTTCGGTGGTTTCGAAATCGGTGAAAAATCCGAGGTGCTCACCTTCCAGTTCGGGCTGCCCTTTGATGATCTCCGCTTTTTCCACGTGTAGCAGGTACCGTTCACTCACTACATCATCCCGCTTGCGGGACCACCCGTCCGGGATATCCGCCTGCCAAAAGCCACAATCGTCCAACGGCTTGCTGAACCGCGCATAGAAGTAGACCGTATAGTCGGCGTTCCCTTCGCCGTCGCCCCAGCCGCCCCCTTCGGGGGTGCATTCCATCCATCCCTGTATGGTGTGGTCGTCGACCTTGCGGATATATTGCCGTACCGACGTACCGCCCACACGCCGGGCCAGGTCAATCTGTATCCGCGATTCGTTGCTTTCCGGAAACACAAACCGGATCATGCCGCTGTGGGGGGCGGCGGTTGTTTCTACGCCGATACCGTAGTCCGTCAATTCCACGGCGTAGTATCCCGGTTTGGCCTCTTCCGAATTTTTATCGTAAAGAGAACGATACCCACGGACGCTTCCATCCTCCTTCCCCGCAATCGTTTTCAGTTTCCCGGTTGTGGGCATGACCAGGAAATTGCCCAAATCACCGTACCAGCCCACGCCGCTCATCTGCGTAAACGCAAAGCCTTCTATGGTCTTGTGCTCGTAGCTGTAGCCGGGGCCGTTGTCTCCCCCCGTTATCGTATTCGGGCTAACCTGTACCATTCCGTAGGGCGTCGTTGCCCCCGGAAAGGTCTTTCCCAAACCGTGGTAAACCCCTGCTGCCCCCACGCTGGTGCTCGCCCCGATAAAGGGGTTTACGAAATCCGTTGCCGCGAGACCCCTCTCCTGCGTATCACCCGAGCACGCACCAAGCAAGAACAACAACACAAACCCCAAGTAATGGTATACCTTCTTACCTACCATAAATAATTGCGTCATTAGCTTTTACTGTTTCCTTTGTTACTGAACGGCAACGAGTTCGATTTTCCGTGTTTTTGGCGTACCCGCTTCGCGGATAGCCGCTACCAATTGGTCAATTTGATGCTGCCACGCTTCCCGAACCTCAGGAAGCATGGCCTTCGCGTACAGGTCCCTTTTGGCTCTTAACCAACCGTCTGTGGCAACGTGCTCATCCATCACGGTGATGGCCTTCCGGTTGTTGGCATCCAACAATCCCTTGGCTTGGAAAAAGTTGTGCTGTACCCACGCGTAATCCCTGAATCGGCGCTCAATTTCCCACCGCTCTTCGTTCAAATACATCATGCCCAGTGCCTGTTGGTATTGCGGTGTTTGGCTCAACGCGGCAAGGTTTATCCCCGTGGCAAAATCCTTGGCAGACCAGGTGCCGATTACTTCGCCATCAATAAGCAACTGATGACTGCCCTTCAATCCCGTCACCGTCAACAGTTCCTGGTTCATCTCTTCCATAAAAGGGACGGCACGCAACGCATCGTACTGGCTTTTTGTACTTCCCCATCCGCGGGCGACGGTATCCAACGGATACGGCAGCGCGTTTGCCTTGTAAGCAAAGGAAATGCCCCCGGCTGTCTTTTTGATATCCGAAAGCTGGCAATTCACAGCGGACACCACTTGCTGCCCCGCGGCATCGATGGATAGCTCGGCCACCTTGTTGCCCGCGAATCCCTGTGCCTTCAGGAACAAGTACGCCATCACCATGTGGCCGTCGTTGTCTGGATGGATACGGTCGTTGCCGCAAAGTGCAAAGGACGAATCTTGCTGTTGGATCTCTTGGTTAATGCGCGTCATCGGCTGGTTTAGGTCGAAAAATTCCCAACCATTCGCTTTCGCCGATTCCTTTTGGAAATCCACGATACGGCGCATGGCGTTATTCTTTCCCTTGAACGGTGTGTTGTCTTTGATAACCGCCGTTTCGTCGTAAGGGGAACTCCCCATCATGACGATTCGGGTGCCGGCAAGTTGCTTATACCGTCTTTCCATTTCTTGGTAGGCGTCATAAGACTCCTTCACTTTCTCGTCCGCAAACTTATCGGGTTCATCGCCATTGTATTCGAAATACCCCGAATCGTTCATGCCGAACGTGGTGACCAGCACTGTCGGTTGTTTGCTGAACACGTCGCCATCAAGACGCTTGACCATATCGCCAACCCGGTCGCCGCCGATACCTGCATTCCGTATCGACAGGTTCATCGCTGGGAACCGTGTCATGTAATAAAGCCAGATGTAGGAATGGTAATGCCCCCCATCCGTGATGCTGTTTCCTAGAAAAACGACCCGATCGTTGCTTTTGAAGGGTTGTATCTCTTGGGCGTAGCCCACATGTCCTAGAAGGTAAAAAACCGGGATTAGCAGACTCAGTCGGGTAATCATGGAAAAACGGTTGTTCATATCAGCGTTTATCGTGTTTATAATTTAAAAGGTTAAGCCGGAATCGGAATCATACCGGTCCGCCGAACGGCGTAAGGGTATGCCTATTTCCTGTACCAGCAAATGTATATACCAAAGCGCCCACCTGTATGCACAAGTAGGCGCTTTGGTAGGTTATTTTTACCCTTCAGAAATATAATCTATTTTTAATCAATAGTTTACCTTGTAGTCATACGAGGCAGTTGGTAAACACATGAGAATCTAGCTAACGGGAAACGCACCTATTTTTTTGACGTTTTCTTCAAAATTGTCGGGGTCGACAGTGGCCTTTCCCTTCACTTTGCTCTTATAATTGTAAATGGTTTGAATGGAATACCGCAGGAACGTTGCAATTTGGTTGACGTCGGTTATGCCCAATCGGATTAGTGCAAATATGCGCAGTTCCGTGTTCAGTTGGTTTTTCTTGAGCACGTATCGTTCGTCTTCCTTCAGCAACGCATTAAATTCGACGACGAAGTCCGGATAAACCTCCAAGAAGGTACTGTCGAAGTCGGTATACAATTCCTGTGCATCTTTTTCGAGTGTGGTTGTAGACGCACTCAGTTTTTGCAATTCGTCCAGTTGCCCGGATTTAATCTTTCTGCTTACGTTTTTGCGAAACTCATCCAATTTATCAAGGTATACCGCACACTGGTTGATATAATATCCGATATACCGTTCTCGTATCAGGTTGGCCTCGTCCAGTCGCTGGTTGGCCGATATCAACTGTACGTTGATCGTATTCAAATGCCTTCTTGCCCTCGATACCGTCTTTATCTGTTTGTAAAGGAAATATAACGTAACGACCAAGACAATCAAGAAGATACTTGTCGCCAGCGCGTATAACCTTAAGTTTCTCCGCTGTTGCTCGATTTTGGCTAAATAAGTGGCCTCAATGATCGGTTGCGTCCTTGCTATCACCGCATTCCTGAAGCGCGAGTTATAAAAATTGGCATCTTCAAGTGCAGCTTGGATATAGTTGTAAGCTCGGTTTACGTCTCCCTTACCATGCAAATACATGGCTAAGTTCAGCAAGGATTCGTTTTCTTTCACGGCTAGGCGCACATCCGTTATTGCGGCAAGCAGCAGGTATTTCTCCTGCAACCGTTGGTTTCCGAGTTCTTTATGGATCATCGACAGCCCCATTGCCGACATCGCATACCCGTGAGAACCGACCACCTCGTTCGTGAATAACGTTAGTTGAATGTCGGCAGACGCTTGAAACGCACCTTCCGCCTTCAGTTTGAAAGACTTTTCCTTAAGGTACATATCCGACTCTTTGCTAAGGAGATTCATCAATGTATCCCTGCATCCAGCAATCTCAGCTAAACGCACAGCATTATATTTCGGATTATCGGTATATTTAATCAGGTTTTCATTATAACGGATAAATCCCCAGCAATAATACACCTTTAGGTGATGCGGTAGCGCATCGAATTCGATGGTGTCAAAAATTTCAAATGCTTGAGTAAATAAACCGGATATGGAGAGCACAAAAGCCAGTCTCAACCTACTCTCATCAATCATCTCCCTGTTATTCAAGTCATTTGCCAATTGGATATTCCGGTCGATATAACGCAATGCGGAATCACATATAAAAGATTGGTATTCGCCGATAAGCCTGTTGTTTAACTGAAAGCGCTCTTCGGGGGAGCGTTCGTTTTGGAGCACACGCTTTATCTCATCAATCTTTTGTTCTTTTTCCGCTGTGTAGACGGCGCGTTCCGCTATGGTTTTATCCAATACCCTCAACAACGAATCTATTTCGTTTTTCCCATCATTCGGAAATGCGAATGTGCAGGAACCCAATAAAGAAATGATGATGAATAAATGTCTCTTCATTTTTCAATAACAATTGGTCGATAAGTTGCTATGAAAGGCAAAGCTAGCGAAATATAAACGAAACCCGCATGAGTTGCCTTCCAAAAAGAATATAGCGGGTCAAACGGGCGCCATGGCCATGCAGAACGGGATGCCGTGAAAAAAAGAAAACCCCTCACGGGGCATAAGCCGACGCCGAAAGGGGTTCTCTGGGTAAACGATTAGGGTCTATTTCATGGCAGTTCAAAAACGTTTTCCATGTGTAGTTGAGTGCCTTTGACAATGAATTGGCCGCTTTTGGCTACCGCGGTGGATACCATACCGATTTGTGCGTGATCCAACGTCATCGTAGCGTCATCGCCCACCGTTAAGGAAGCGTACCCCAATTCATTCCGGTGAATTTCCACCGTGCCATAGCGTTCTGCCCGGGCGGTCAACGAATCAACCGCCAAACTGTCCAGCGTTACCTCCATACCTTCTGCTGCAAAAATATCCATCCCCGCACCGCGGAAACCCACGACGGCCACCAGGCTTTTCTGGTAATGCCGCCGCGTAAGCACGTGGGCGTTTGGCGGTAGGTCTATGCTATCCAAGGGCGTCCCGATCGCCGTCAATCCAATCAAATCAGGACATTCAATGACGATTTCCAGCACTACATGTGGGGGCCCGTCATAGCCTTTCTCATGGTCGATGGTCACTTTCAATACTTCGCCGTCCTGTGCCACGTGGATGAAATCTCGGTAGTTACTATACTGTACGGCAAAACGGTCGGCCTGTTTCACGATAATGCGCGACACCAATCCAACCGGTGCGGTACCCGAGAGTTCGATGGTGTTGAAACTTGCTGCCGGAAACTCCGTGAACCGCGTTGTTTTACTTGAAAGCATCTTGGCTAATTGGCTCTTAAGTGTCAGCGCATTAACCACCGCAACCGTAACCAACAACAGTACCGCCGCGACTAATAATTTGTTACTCGTCTTCATGATCTTTATAATTCTCGTTTAGGTATACTTGGTATCTTTCTGTAATTTCATCCGTTGAAATGCCCAATAGGTACATGTTTTTAAAAAACTCAGGAAGGTCGCGGTCGAGAAAGCGCTCGCGTTGCTGCTTCCGAATGTGGCGTCTCGCCGGTTCGGATACAAAAAAACCGATGCCCCGTTTGTTGAAAATGATACCAGACTGCTGGAGGTGCTCATAGGTCCGCATCACGGTGTTCGGATTTACCTGGAGGTCTGCAGCCAGCTCCCGCACCGAAGGAATCTTTTCATTGACCACCCATCGGCCCAACAGGATGTGCTCATTCACGTAGTCCGCGATCTGTAGGTAAATAGCTTCTTTACTTTTGAATTCCATATCAAGCCTCTTTTTCACGTAATTTATGGTACGACGCAACCCAGAGCAAACCGATGACCGCGATGGCGAGTGCCAGCAACCAATAAGGCCAACCGGGAATATTCACACCATAGTATACACCATCTTTTAGGAGTAGTACCGGTGTGAGCGGCAAGAGCGGCGCTTGTTGTTTGGCGTCCGGTTGAAGAAATACATTAAACAAAACGCTGCTAACAATCCGGTAAACCCACGTTGCCAAAAATAGTGTCAATGCCGTCTTCAGTACCGCCTGTTTCCGGAACACCAACGAACAATACAGTGCAAGCGCATGGATGAATAGATAAAGCATCACGCCTATCGGCGCCATTGAAATATCCTCGTACAGCCGTTCGTCGAAACCCTGAAAGCCCGAGACCTCGTAGCCCTGCCCCGAATAATACCGCAGTACGACAAAACGTACCGCGAAAAACAATAAGTTTGCACAAATGGTGTAGCCTACGAACGATAACACCCAACCTGCCAGAAATTTTTCAAAACCCGATGCCGGAAGCATCAGTTGAAACATCCCCTCTCTCGGCCGTTGGTAAGCCTGGAAAACGCCGGCTGTGAAAATTAATAAGCCACTATAGATTATAGCAAAGTACACGAAAGACTGGCTGCTGGCATTCACCGCTTTTTGCTGGGACAAGGCCACCAGCATAAATAATACCGCTGTGACGCCCATGAATACAAGGCCACTGATGATCAGTGTTTTCACGTTATTTCTGAAATGACTACCTACCAGCCGCGAAAAGCGGCCCCAATCAAATACTTGATTCATCGTATTTCCTCCTTAGCTAAATAATTCAACAATATCCCCGAATCGCTGACCACGGCGTTAAACAACAATTCCAGATCGGGCTTACTTGATATTCTTTCCGGATTAGGCAGAATGGCATGTGTACCATCAAATGCCGCCTCGCCGTACAGAGCAGATGCAACTGCCGTGCCCGATACATTCCCAAAACGGATTTGTTCCGTCAGTTGATCCAGTTGGACCTGGAGCTTTACCGTGCCGTCATGCAATACGATGACCGAATCAATCAGGTTATCGAGGTCTCGTACCTGATGCGTGGATAACACAATACAGCAATCTTCGTCAACAGCCGACGCTAGTACTTTGCGGAACTGTGCCTTAGAGGGAATATCCAGCCCATTGGTCGGCTCATCCATCACCAGCAATTTGGTACGGCAAGCCAACGCGAACGCGATCATAAACTTCTTTTGCTGCCCTAGCGAAAGCTTGGTGAGCACCCGCCGCTCCGGCACGTCAAAAGCAGCTAAGTAACCATTGAACAGCTCCCGGTCGAACGTCGGATAAAACGGGCTTGTCGTTTCCAAGAACGCCTTTGCCGTGTGGTCGGGGATGTAAGGCTCCTCCGGTAGGAAAAATATGCGGCTCAGCAAATCGGGGCGTCGCTTGGCCGTATCCACCCCGTCTATGGTGGCTCTGCCGGCCTTCGGGTAGTGCAACCCGACCATGTTTTTCAGTAATGTTGTTTTGCCCGAACCGTTTTTACCCAGTAAGCCGTAAATATGCCCTGTCTCCAGCGAGAGATTCAGACCGTTGAACAACAACGGCTGGTTTCGGTACCCAAAAGACAAATCTGTCAATCGAATCATAATCTAGTGTATTAGTTAAATAGTACACTGCAAAAGTAACAGTTCGATTTTGAAATGCAAGAAATTTTTGATTTTTTTCTGTACAGGCAGCTAACGACACTGAGGATCAGACCCATCCTCGTCTCCGAAATGCGAATAATGGCTTTTCAATTCAATATTGGAGTGCCAACCCGCCATAGAAGTTCCGTGGTGCCGCCGCATTGAAGAAGCGTCCGCCGAACGCGTTGATGTCGTTGCCGAGGCTATATTTTTGGTTCAACAGGTTATCGCCGCCCACGAAAAATCGGAACGCCAACCGATTTCCTACCGGCTTTTCCCAGCTTACTTTCGCTTGCAGCAAGTGATAAGCATCGGCAAATGCCGTATTCGCATCATTCAATGGGATGGAGGCCGTATAATTATGCATCATATAGGCGCTGATATCCAATGGTAGCCGGATCAACAAATCACTGATCACCGTGCTGCCGGGAACGCCTGTTAATTTATTGCCCGTGAAATCGTCGTCACCCGCACGATAATCGCCAAAACGGAACTTACTCCATGTCAGGTTCGAGCCCACATGAATGCCGCGTAGCCACGCGGTCTGGCGCGGCTCAACCAGCCAAGCTGCTGCGGACAGCTCGGCACCCCGCTGCTCAACCGTTCCCGCGTTGCCAAAATACTCTGCGCCACTGTCGCGCAGCTGGCGAATAATCGCATCGTTCATCCGGTAGTAGAATACGGAACCATCCAGCCAAACCCGGCGGTCGATGCTTTGCCACCGTATCCCCGTCTCGTAGTTCCAACCGGTCTCAGCCGCCAACGAGGTGTTGATTATGTTGTCTGAGGGACGTACCTCGGCGATGGTCGGAGGCGAATAGCCCCTCGAAACAGCGGCCCGCAAAGCCAGCGTGGGTGTAAACAGGTACGACAGCGCCACACGCGGCATCCATTCGGCATCGAACCGGTTTTCGGTATAGTCTTGTTCCTGCGTTGGAAAGACCGATTTAAACGCATACCCATAATAATTCAGGCTCGCCGAGGCTTCTATAACGAGCCGTCTCTGGATATCCGCACGGATCCGTGCGAAATAAAAATGCTGACGACTTTGTAACGCATCGATGGCCTGTTTCCCCCCGCGTGTTCCACCGTTATTGTCGTAATTGGCAATATCATTTTGACCAAACTGCCATTCCATACCCGCGTTGATGTGCCAAGCTACCACATCTGCATCCCCGTCGGCATAGTCAACATAGGTGCGGAAACCGAAGTTACCCTCATCGCGTACTTCATAGTTGGTAATAAACGGGTTGCGGAAGTCGGTATGCATACCGAAAATACTGGCCACATGCTGGAGTTTGGGAGTTAACCGCGCCTTGTGGACCAATCCGCCAACCAATGTCTTATTGCGGATACTGGCTTGCTGGTCCACCGCACCAGGTGCCGTTGCCGTGGCTGGACGCGCCAGCCGCGGATCGGCCGTGAATTGCGCCTCCGTAAGTCCGCCCGGTGTGCGGTAATACAAGTCTGAATACAATGCGATCAATCGCAATTCGTTATGCGCGTTGTAGTTCCACCGTTGTACGGTCTGAATGGATTTCCGGTTCATTGCCGAATGCTGCCGGTAGCCATCTGCACGCTGGAAAGCCTGATTAACACGGAATTCATAGTTACTCGCTGGACGCACTGACGCCGTTAATTGCTGGTGGAACAACCCGTAGGTACCGCTGCTCAATTGCAGTGCCGCCGAAGGGGCCATATCTCCGGCCGTACTACCTTGTGGTCTAAGAAGCACCACACCGCCCGAATTGGCACCAAAAAGACTGCCGTCCGGTCCCTTCAATATTTCGATACTGCTCAAGCTTCCTGCATCCAGCAGGTTAAAATACGTATTGCCGCCCGCATCGGTAAGCGGGATTTCGTCAAGGTATACCTTCACATTGCGCACGCCAAAAGGCGAGCGCAACAAGCTACCGCGAACGGACAAGCGGTAGCTTCCGGGCGATCGCTCCTCCATGCGTACGCCCGGCACCGCATTAAGCGCCGGCAATAAGGTAACACCAGGCTGGTTCGCCAACGCGGATTGACCAACCACGCCAGCCGAAGCGGTAAGGCGCAAAAGCGGTTGTTCACTGAAATATGCACTTACAGTGACCTCTTCAAGGTGATTGGTGGTATCCTGTGGTACCCCAGCAAGCAGACCCAATGGCACCACCGCAAAAATATAAGCTAAAATACGTTTCATGGATATGGATAATTGCCCGCGAAGTTACGGATTATACGTGTATAGGCTGGATTAAACTTTAGGGCGGTTGGATCGTCTAATGTTATCGAGGCAATAACAACATTGAAATTAGGAGGTTCGCACCATGAAAGCAATCATCATCTGTATATCATTTATGGCGGCCAGCGCCGCCTTTGCACAGGACACCAACACCATCCATATCCCTAAGCTGGAAATCGAGCGGAATAAGAAGGAAGTTTTTGCTAGCCGGGATTCATCACTGGTAATCTACATCGACACCTTGGTGATGAAAAACAAAAGTCAATTGGTGTTTTTCGGCAAAAAGGATGTGCAACTCCACGTACGTCATGCCACCATCGAAAAGCGTGGGTATATTTACGGAACGGACGGTAAAAACAACGGCACCGACTTCAATATCGACATGCGATTCGAAAAACTTGGGGAACTGTATGTTTTGGCCGGCGGCCAGGATGCCAGCAACAACGGCTCCCGTACCCATCCCAACGGTGACGGGGGCGATGTTGTCTTCACTTACGCCGGTGATGGTATCATCCCGCAAACAGCCGATAAAAAATCGGCCAACTACCTATACATAGACACCCGGGCAGGTGGATATCGTGTAAACGCGCAAAGTGAACTTCGCAACATCTACAGCATGATTAACCAAGGGACACCCGGAAGACCATTGGGTAGCCTTTCTCAGGGAATGGTGTATTCCGGTTCACCGGGCAACGACGGAAAAACCACATTGAAAGCGAAGGAATAAGTGTTGCGGTTTTTTAGCCTAACGCATCGCGGACAGAAGTACGGTAGGACGCCAGGCTGATGGCAGGATAAAGCGTATTCAATCCATTATTTACGGCAACCAAGTCTTTCCGCATATAAACGTTGAATGCGGCAGCGATATCTTGCTCAAATTTGTAGATATACCGCCCCAACAAAAAAGAAACGGGTTTACTTAAGCCCGGTAGGGCCAGTACTTTCTTTTTCAGCTTCGCGATATCCATGTACCGTTCAAAAGCTTCCTTGTAGGTCATTACTTCCGGGCCGCCAACATCAAATACCTTCCCATAGGTGTTGCTGTCGCCCATGATCTTGTTCAGGTACGCACATACATCCAGTAGGTGGATGGGTTGGCATCGGCTTACGGCAAACTCTTTAGGAAGGACAACCAACTTGGATTTTGCCAAACTCGACAGGATATTCATCAGCGCCGATCCTTTCCCAACGATATTGCTAATCCTTACCACCGTGTACTCCAAGCCGCTGCGGCCAAGATATTCCATGACCGTCTCCATATTGTCATCAGCCAATTTTGTCACGTAGATCAGGTGCTCACACGCGGTAAATTTGAGCGCCCGTATATACCGTTGCAATGCAATCAGATCCATTTCTATGCGAATGTCAATCTCATTTACGGGCGACTGGTTGAAATAAAATGCCACGTGGGTGTCTTTATCGAAACCGGCAGGCAACGCACCCCTAAACAAGTCCCCTTCAAGGATCTTTATGCCGTACTTTTCGGACACGTTTCTATAAAAGAACTTCTTGTTCCGCAATAAACAAGTCACCTCGTGCCCTTCCTCAGACAAGCACACCGCTACATTTCTTGCTAAGTAATTGTTAAGGCCGGTAATTTGGACTTTCATCTGTTATCATTTAATCGTTAAGGGTCAGATGGGGCCTTGATGACTAAAACAACCATCTGCTTTGATAAATAACGACTATTTTAATCATGTCGGGTTCATATGCAAATACGCTCACGCTTACTGAGGCGGTTGGCAATTTTATTCCTACTAATTACAATTGAAAACGGAATATGTTTCGGCGAACCTATATTTTTGTTGCAAACTTAGGTAAATTGATGAAATATGCAAAAACCTGGGTGCCGGGGTATTTGTGGTTTTATTGTCAATATTCGTATTACAGCATATCTAGCCACATTTCATCAATAATAAAAGGTTATATTTGTAGCATTTAATTCCCGGCTTAGGTATGGATAGGAAGACAATTTTGGTTTGGTTCAGGAATGATTTGCGTATCCATGATAATGAGATATTGCTTCGTGCCGTTGAACGCAGCCAAACGATTGTACCCGTTTACTGCTTCGATCCTAGGTATTTTGTGGATACGGATTTGGGCACACAGAAGACGGGGGTATTACGGGCGGCGTTTTTACGTGAAAACGTGGCTGCCTTGCAGCGGGACCTCCAAGCGTTGGGCGGCGATTTAATAATTACCCAGGGTTGTCCCGAAGAAATCCTTCCTCAAATTGCCGAAGAATACAAGGTGAATGAGGTTTACCATCACCGCGAAGTGGCTTATGAGGAAACGAAGATATCCGCACTCGTTGAAGCCGCACTTTGGAAAATGCAAATTAACCTGCGCCACTTCATCGGCCATACGTTATATCATAAGGAAGATCTCCCCTTCCCTATTAAGGACATTCCCGATGCATTTGCTACATTTCGTAAGAAAACCGAACGGGAAAGCAGTATTCGCCCGGAGTTAGGCCGTCCCAATACCGTCCGTATACCTGAAGGGATGGACACCGGTCGCCTACCCAGTCTCTCCGAGCTGGGGTTCAGCAAAACGGCTATCGAATACGCCAATAACCTCCGCCTACAGGGTGGCGAACAGGTAGCACTGCAACACATGAACAGTTTTCTGTATGGCGATCAAGACACCTTGGGATACTCCCGCCTCTCGCCCTACATCGCTGTCGGCGCATTGTCGCCCAACACATTTTACCACGCCGTCAGAGATGCGGAGCATACTACGCTCGACAAAAAACGCGTTGAACAAATTATTCTCAAACTGCTGTGGCGCGATTATTATCGCTTCATGTTCAAAAAACATGGCAACCAGTTTTTTCAGGCTGGTGGCATGACTGGAAAACCGCCAGCATCCATTGCAGACGACCAAAAACAATTTGACAGTTGGAAAACCGGGAAAACCGGCCATCCGATTGTAGATGGCAGCATGAAGGAGCTCAACGAAACCGGATACATTACGCATCACCAACGCGCCATCGTTGCTGCGTACTTGATTTATCAGCTGAAAGTGAATTGGCTCAAGGGAGCGGCCTGGTTTGAAGAGAAGCTACTGGACTATGGGCCCGCCAGTAACTACGGTAGCTGGGCACATGCAGCAGGCGTAGGGAGCAGTGCCAAAGACAACAAACCTACCGACATCAAAAAGCTCAGCGCACGATTTTACCCAAAGGAGGCGTTGGTATTCGGTAGCTGAGCAGACCGCGCTACGATTTGCACCATCCGTTGTCCATCTGGCATGATGTATTCGTGAAATCACGTTGCCGCTAAAATTTGGCTACAAAATTGTGGTATATTCCTATGGCAAACGATTTAATAATTATAACTTTGACGCAGTATTGCATAAACAACTAAATGGACAAGCTTTCTTACCTAAGTAACGCGGATTCGGCCTACATCGACTCGTTATACGAAGCCTATAAAGAGGATCCCGACTCTATTGACTTCGGTTGGCAAAAATTTTTTGAAGGTTTTGATTTCGGCCAAAATGGTGCCGTTAGCGGTACAGCGGCGACACCCGACCACGTGCTAAAAGAAATCAATGTCTTGAACATGATAAATGGCTACCGAGACCGTGGCCACCTTTTTACAGAAACCAACCCAGTACGCCAGCGAAGGAAATACTATCCCGGCAAGGAATTGGAAACCTTCGGTCTCAGTGATGCAGATATGGACACGGTATTCAATGCCGGGGTAGAAGTCGGATTAGGTCCCGCCAAATTGAGCGATATCCGGCAATTAATCGAAGATACGTATTGCCGCTCTATCGGTGCGGAATTTAAATATATCCGCAGCCCGGAAAAGATAAAGTGGTTGCAAGAGCGCATGGAAGGGGAACGCAATACCCCGAATTTCCCCTTGGAGCGCAAAAAGCGAATCCTACAGAAACTCAATGAGGCTGTGGTCTTCGAAAATTTCCTGGGCACCAAGTTCCTTGGCCAAAAGCGCTTTTCGCTCGAAGGTGCCGAAAGCTTGATCCCGGCGCTCGACTCGGTCATCGAGAAAGGTGCCGACTTGGGAATCCAAGAGTTTGTGATCGGCATGGCACATCGGGGCCGACTCAATGTGCTGACCAATATCCTTGGAAAATCCTACGAAAGCGTGTTCTCGGAGTTTGAAGGCAAAACCTATGCTGAAGAAGCCGAACAGGACTTCGGTGGCGACGTAAAATACCACTTGGGTTATTCCACGGATATCACGACCGATAATGACGCGACCGTACACTTAAGCCTCGTGCCCAACCCGTCGCATTTGGAGACCGTTGATCCGGTGGTTGAAGGGTTGGTACGGTCGAAAATCGACATGAAATACGATGGCGATGCAACCAAGATCGCACCAATACTCATCCATGGCGACGCCGCCGTTGCTGGACAGGGAATCGTGTATGAAGTCATCCAGATGTCCAAATTGGAAGGCTTCCGCACCGGGGGAACCATCCACATCGTGGTAAATAACCAGGTCGGGTTTACTACCAATTTCAAAGACGGCCGTTCCTCTACCTATTGTACAGACATTGCCAAGGTGACACTATCACCGGTGTTCCACGTAAACGGCGACGATGTCGAAGCGCTGGTTTACGCAATCAACCTCGCCGTAGAATACCGCCAGAAATATCATACTGACGTATTTATCGACCTGCTTTGCTACCGCCGGTATGGACACAATGAAGCCGATGAGCCCAAGTTTACGCAGCCGGTACTGTATAAAGCCATTGAAAAGCATGCTAATCCG
Organism: Parapedobacter sp.; assembly: GCF_035556095.1. Classification (GTDB taxonomy): domain Bacteria; phylum Bacteroidota; class Bacteroidia; order Sphingobacteriales; family Sphingobacteriaceae; genus Parapedobacter. The sequence goes on from NZ_DATMFT010000032.1 coordinate 65,102, forward strand.
CGCGAAATATACAACAAAAAGCTCCTGGAGCAAGGCAGCGTAGATGCTAGTCTGGCTAAGGAGATGGAAAAGGACTTCCGCAAACTGCTCCAAGAGCGGTTGGACGATTCGAAGGAAGACCAGAACCTCACCCAAGATAATCCGATGTACTCGGGGGCGTGGAAAGGCCTGCGTAAAGCAAAGTATGAAGATATTTTTGTACCAGCGAAGACCAGCGTCACCGAAAAAACGTTTTTATCGCTAGCCAAGGAATTCAACACATTACCAAAAGACAAGAAAGTATTCCGTAAAATTTCACGCCTCTTTGATGAGCGGCTCAAAATGATCGAAACCAAAACCTTCGATTGGGCTATGGGCGAATTGATGGCATACGCTACCCTACTCAATGAAGGATCGCGGGTGCGTATAAGTGGGCAAGATGTGGAGCGCGGCACATTTTCACACCGCCACGCCGTGCTTACCCTAGAAGACTCCGAAGAGGAATTCATCCCGCTGCAGCAAATCAAGGGCGGCGAGCGTTTCAACATCTATAATTCCCACCTTTCGGAATATGGTGTACTGGGATTCGAATATGGCTACGCACTGGCAAACCCGCAGTCGTTGACCGTCTGGGAAGCCCAATTCGGCGACTTTTATAACGGCGCACAAATCATTGTCGACCAATATATATCTAGTGCTGAGACCAAGTGGCGCCGCTCCAACGGCCTCGTCATGCTGCTTCCCCATGGTTTGGAAGGCCAGGGCCCCGAGCACTCGTCTGCCCGCATAGAGCGCTTTCTCGAACTCTGTGCCGAAAACAACATGCAGATCGTAAATTGCACTACGCCAGCTAACTTCTTCCATGTACTGCGCCGGCAACTCAAGCGCGACTACCGCAAACCGCTGATTGTGTTCACGCCGAAGAGTTTACTACGCCATCCAAAAGTGGTGAGCAACATCAGTGAATTCATCGGGAAATCGCAATTCCAGGAAGTGATCGATGACAGCTATGTGAAGTCCGCCGATGTGAAACGGGTTCTTTTCTGCTCTGGCAAAATCTATTTCGATCTGTTGGAGAAACAACAGGCAGACGAACGTAAAGACGTAGCCATTGTCCGTGTGGAACAACTATACCCCACCCCGATGGATAAACTTCGTGCCATTCGCAACAAGTATAAAAATGCCGGTGAGTTCCTGTGGGTGCAAGAAGAGCCGGAAAACATGGGTGCCTGGCCCTACATCTGCCGGAAATTCAGGAATAGGAACATCACATTGGATGTTGTATCCCGTAAGGAAAGCAGTAGTACAGCCACCGGATACGCCAAGCAGCACATTGCCCAGCAACTCGCCGTGGTAGGTCGCGCATTCGAAGACAAAGCTGGAACAGAGGTGAAGGAAAAAGTGAAAAAGAGCGTAAAAACCGCTGCCAAAGTAGATTAACCAAGAAATAAAACTGTCGTATATGAGCTTAGAAATAAAAGTACCGACCGTAGGCGAATCCATTTCGGAAGTCACTTTGTCGCAATGGATTAAACAAGACGGCGACTATGTAGAGATGGATGAAACCATTGCCGAATTGGAGTCGGATAAAGCAACCTTCGAACTCCCCGCAGAAAAAGCGGGAATCCTGCGAACCGTAGCCAAGGAAGGCGACATCCTCGAAATCGGTGCCGTAGTCGCAACCATCGAAGAAGGGGAAGCCCCAACGGATGCCGACGCTAAAGATACCACGTCGGAAAAGGTAGCCGAAGAACCCAAAGCCGAAGTGGCAGCACCGACTGAAAGCAAGGATTCGGCCAGTTATGCAAGTGGAATGGCCTCGCCCGCTGCCGCGAAAATCCTTCGGGAAAAAGGTATTGACCCCGCATCGGTAAAAGGAACGGGTAAAGACGGACGGATTACCAAAGAAGACGCCGAAGGCGCAACGGTGCCACAAGCGAAATCGGTAGAAAAAGCCAAACCGACTGAATCGGCCGCAACCGCCACACCCACCGTCCGCGGTGCACGTGATGAGCGCCGAGAAAAGATGTCGCCACTGCGAAAAACCATCGCAAAGCGACTCGTAACCGTGAAAAATGAAACGGCTATGCTCACCACCTTCAATGAGGTGAATATGAAGCCCATCATGGACCTGCGGGCAAAGTACAAAGAGACCTTCAAAGAGAAATATGGTGTAGGCTTGGGATTTATGTCATTCTTCAGTAAAGCCGTGTGCACCGCATTGAAAGAATGGCCAGCCGTAAATGCACGTATAGAAAATGATGAAATCGTATACAGTGATTTCGTGGATATTTCCATTGCCGTATCTGCCCCCAAGGGACTCGTTGTTCCGATAATCCGTAATGCGGATTCCTTATCGCTTGATGAGATTGAGAAGGCTGTGATTGAATTGGCTACAAAAGCCCGCGACAACAAGCTGACCATTGAAGAAATGACCGGCGGTACGTTTACAATCACCAACGGTGGCGTATTTGGATCGATGATGTCTACACCCATCATCAACGCACCGCAATCGGCCATTCTGGGCATGCACAATATCATTGAACGTCCGGTTGCCGAAAACGGGCAGGTGGTTATCCGTCCGATGATGTATCTAGCACTCTCGTATGACCACCGCATTATCGATGGCCGGGAGTCTGTGAGTTTCCTTGTCCGCGTGAAGCAGTTGCTCGAAGACCCAGCACGCCTATTATTAGGGGTCTGACCTAGCGGGTAACCGGTTTTGACAATGACTAATGACTGCTGCTAGCCGCCGTCTACCTATCCTGTTTGCCGCGCTGTTGGTCGCTGTGGCAACGCGCGCACAGGACATCGGGTGGAAGGTCAGCTTCCATGGCTTTGCCGACAATCGGGAGTACGCGCATTCGGGCCGGTACTCGCAATCCATACTCGGGGTCCGCATTGCCCCCGAAATCTTTTTTTCCATAGACAGCAGCCATTTCTTGCATGCCGGCATCAACTACATGCACGAATTTGGTGCGCGGGGAAGTGTAAGCGATCGGGTGCTTCCCACCATTTACTACAACTATAAACGGCAGGGCCACGACTTCTATATCGGCATGTTTCCCCGCGAAGGCCTACTATCCGGATACCACCGAGCAATCCTCAACGACACACTGCATTATTACCGCCCCAATATCGAGGGGTTACTGTGGCGTTATAACCGAGGTAAATTCCACCAACAGCTATGGATCGATTGGACCAGTAGGCAAACGGCAACCGACCGTGAACAATTTCTAGCGGGCATGTCGGGCCACGTCCATATGGGTAGGGCTTACTTTTCGCACCAAATTACCTTATGGCACAACGCACGAAGCAAGGGAGTGAGTGGAACCGACCCGATACGTGATAACGGGGCCGCATTGGTTAAATTCGGTATCGACCTAACCGGGCTATCGTTTCTTGATTCATTGGATATCAGTAGCGGTGGGCTCATCGCTTATGACCGGCTACGGGGCGTATACGACTGGCGCACGCCGAAAGGCTTCATTGCCGATCTCTACGCGGAATACCGGAAATTATTCATTGCCAACAGTTTCTACGCTGGGGAAAGCCTACCTGTCGTGTATGGCGATCGCTTCTACAGTGCCAGCCGCTACGACCGAATCGACCTCGGTTGGAAGCCACTGCAATATAAAGGCTTGGAAGGTCGATTTACGTTGAGCTTCCACTTTACACCTGGTGCGGTAGATAACCAACAGCAATTCACCCTGCGCTACCGGATAAGCAGATTATACGCTAAACCACGGTAACCTTCACCCCCAAACGCTCCAGTGCTTTTACGGTGTGCTGCGGAATCCCGCTATCGGTAATGATGCGGTCGACCTCTTCAATGGCACATATCCTACCGAAGCCGCGTTTTCCAAATTTGGTGGAATCGGCAAGTACGATTACTTTTTGGGATACTTCCATCATTTTTCGGTTAAGGTGTGCTTCCTGTGCATTCGTTGTCGTTAATCCGAACTCCAGATCGATTCCATCCACGCCAAGGAAAAGCTTGCTACAGAAAAAATCCGAAAGTATCTGCTCTGCATAAAGTCCGGCCACCGAGGTGGAACTTTTCCGGAGAATGCCTCCGAGCTGCAGTATCTCTATATTCGGGTGCCTGATCAATTGCACCGCCACATTCAGCGCCGAGGTCACAACCGTTAGGTTACCTAGCGGCTTGATTTCTTTGGCCATCGCTTGCACCGTGGTCCCCGAAGCGATAATAATTGAATCGTTGTCGGTGATCATCGAAGCCGCCTCTCTGGCAATCGCCGTTTTCTCAGTAGCCTGTATCCGCTCTTTTTCAAACACCGTTCTGTCTGCGGTATATGGATTAATCAACGTAGCCCCGCCGTGTGTACGGAAAAGTAACTGGCGGTCTTCCAGCAACTTGAGATCCTTCCTTATAGTGACGGATGACACGTTGAGCACCTTGCAAAGGTCCATCACATTTACGGTTCCCTTTTGCTGGAGTTGCCCCATGATCAATTGGTGACGTTCTACACTGTTCATATAATTTACGGTTTTCGAACACGAACATAATCATTTCCGAGCAAAGATGATTATGATATTTTTTTTGCTATCCGGTAAATTTCATTTACTTTTGCTAAAGTATAAAAAAGTTTCGATTAGTTACGAATTGGGAAATTAGCAATATGCAGCTCCAACTTTTAAACCGAATTTCATCGTTAAAACAACTCGCTGATAACCCGCAATACGATATTGTGGTCATAGGCGGCGGGGCCACCGGGTTGGGCATAGCCGTTGATGCCACCACCAGAGGGTTAAAAGTGGCCCTGCTGGAACAACATGATTTCGCCAAAGGGACCTCCAGCCGCAGCACGAAGCTGGTGCATGGCGGCGTCCGCTACCTCGCCATGGGCGATATCAAGCTAGTATATGACGCGCTAAGGGAGCGCGGGATTGTTTTTAAAAATGCACCACACGTTACTCGCATCCAACCATTCATCATCCCCTGTTATTCATTGTTCAGCAAATTGAAATACCTCATCGGCCTCAAGCTCTACGACTGGTTGGCAGGGCGGCGCAGCATAGGCAAATCGAGGGCCGTCACCAGCGAGGAAATCCGGCAGAACTTTCCGAACCTAAAACCCAGGGACCTCAAGGGGGGAGTTCGCTATTTCGATGGGCAATTTGATGATGCGCGGTTGGCTATAAACCTGGCACAGACCGCCGCCACGCATGGTGCAACGATGATTAACTACTGCCGAGTTACCGGCTTGGTAAAATCCGACGACGGAAAAATATCAGGCGTCTGTTTTGAAGACTTAGACACAGGGACCTCCCATGAAGTAAGAGCCAAGGCTGTTATAAATGCGACCGGCGTATTCGTCGACAACGTGCTCATGATGGACACAGGTGACCATAAACCAATCGTAAAACCCAGCCAAGGTACCCACATCGTGTTAGACCACTCATTCCTTGGAAGCGACGAAGCGCTAATGATCCCAAAAACCAGCGATGGCCGCGTCCTTTTCGGAGTACCATGGCACGGCCACCTTCTGATAGGGACAACAGACATTCCTGTTGAACATCCTTCGCTCGAACCCACTCCCACGGACGCCGAAGTTGATTTCATATTGAATACCGCGGCCAACTACCTCACAAAAGCACCGAAAAAAGAGGATATCTTAAGTATCTTTGCAGGACTTCGTCCCCTCGCAGCCCCTGCTGATGACAGCGACTCCACCAAGGAGATATCGCGCGATCACAAACTAATGACCAGCCCATCAGGTTTGGTCACCATAACCGGTGGCAAATGGACAACCTATCGGAAAATGGCTGAAGAAACCGTGAATAAAGCCATTGAAATCGCCGGGCTTCCGCCGTTGGCTTGCCGCACCAAAACAACAAAAATCCATGGCCACACCGAACAGCATTATTCCGGCCACTGGTCAACTTACGGCAGCGACGCACCAAGGATCAGGCTGCTGGCGGACAGCAACAACGCATGGCAGGAAAAGCTCCATAACGACTTCGAACACATCGTTGCGGAGGTCGTCTGGATGACCAGGCATGAAATGGCACTCACGGTGGAAGACGTATTGGCCCGCCGATTAAGGATACTCTTTGTTAACGCACAAGCATCCATTGAGATGGCCCCAAAAGTGGCGGAAACAATGGCCATCGAATTAGACAAGGACGCGAATTGGGTTATCAATCAATTGGCCCGGTACCATGAGGTCGCCATGGCCTACCTGATAAAACAACCGACACCCCAAATGAAAGAGAACGATACCAAATAAGCCAACATGAAAAAATTAAAAATACAGCAATCACTTGCTGTATAAAAGTGCTACACCAAACCAACCAAACACCCAAAAACTAACATTAACACACAATTTGCCACATTCTTATCCAGCACCTATTATTTTGGCTCGATACGTTAGCCTTCGACAGATACTGCTTCACGGTTTCTAATAGATTCGATTTTAAATCAAATACTTTAAATTTATTTCACTTTATTTCTTTTACTTCTCATTTTAATTTCATTAATTTGCACTTACGCTAATTAGTAACCGTTATAAAAACTAAAAACAGGCAATAAAAACGTGCTCAATTAAAATTAAACCTATATGTTATGAAAGAAATATCACATCCGCTTTAATCGATTTCACATTATCGTGATCTGCCGTTAACCAAAAATAAACAATAGAGTTCGAAACTTGCGGCAAATAAAAACCACTTGGAAAATTCAAAAATGATTATGCAATGAAACGTTACTATTCACTGACGTGTATGATATCCATCCTATCTCTCTTGTTTGCATGCAAAGATGAAGGAGAAATCAATCGCGTGGAACACAATCCGAATGTGCCGATTACGTTGACGTCTTTTTCCCCACAAGAAGGCGGTGCGCGCGACAAAGTCTTGCTGGATGGCGATAACTTCGGAAGCGATGCCAGTAAAATCGAAGTGTTTTTCAACAATACCAAGGCAGCCGTGGTTTCCTCAAGCGGCAATCGGATTTATGCCATCGTGCCCCGACTTCCAGGCGAAAACCCTGTAATAAAGGTAGTTATTGGGGAAAAGTCGGCCACTTACGCCGAAACATTCACCTATACCGCCCAGGCACAGGTCACTACCGTGACGGGTAACGGGGAAACGACCTTCCAGGAGGGGCCGCTCGCCACGGCCCAGGTTTATGGCAAGTACCTCGAACTGGACGCCGAAGGCAATATATTCATGACCTGGCGGGACGGCGGTTCGTTCGGTGTTGCCCGGATCAATGAACAGCAAAATATCGTGACCGCATTGTATCAATTCGTGGGATCATCCGGCGCTAATCCTTATTCCAATGGCATAACGGTAGACCGCAGCACAGGTGTGGTAACCGTTTCCCACGAGTCCGTTCCAGAAGTGTTTTTCTCCTTCGATCCGAGAGCCGCCTGGAATCCACGCCAACGTAACGCCCTGTTCTCCGACGCGGAGTATAATTCCATTGTGTGGGCCGATCGGTATGCCAACTTCGTCTCTTTCTGCCCGTACGACGGGTATCTCTATACCCGTTTCCGTGATGGCAAGGTAGCTAAGATACACCCTGATACCTACGAAGCGACCATTGTACACCAAGGGCCCTATGGGTCGCAATATGGACAGGCGATTAACCCGGCAAAGCCTTGGGAACTCTATATCACACTCCATTCCAACGCCTCCCCCGTTGAATTCAGACAAGGCATCATGGTGTTGGATCTCCGAGATCCGAATGGCACGGGCGGATTCAAACGGATCAATGCGCCCGGTGGTAGCGGCTTCCGCGACGGGCCGGTTGAAGAAGCTATATTCAACTACCCGAAAGACATCAAGTTCGACAACGATGGAAACATGTTCATTGCAGACTACGACAACCACTGCATCCGCATGTTATCAGCCGACGGCATCGTCACCACAGTAGCAGGGCAACCCGGAACGTCGGGCTACCGGGACGGCGGACCGATAGAATCGCAGTTCTACCGACCCTGGGGGGTGGCCGTCAATGAGCAAGGGGATATTTACATCGCCGACTGGGGCAATGCCCGTATCCGTAAACTAGTTATCGAATAATTAAAGCAATTACCAATGAAGATTATTCATATTCTGTGCGTACTATCGCTGTACCTGCCGTTCACCGCCGCACTTGCCCAGCAAGGGGAAGCGTTAACGATTACGGGTACCGTTGTTAATCAAGCCGGAGAACCGCTATCCAGCGTATCGATTTATATCAAGGACAAAGCTGATGCTGGCACCGCAAGCGATGCCAATGGAAAGTTCACCATGAACGTGGTGTATGGGGACCGGTTGGTCTTCACTTCTGTGGGCTACGAACCCTATGAGCATGTGTCTGTCGAATCGACCAGTAATCTGATGATTATGCTTTCCGAAAAGAGTGAGGCCCTCGACGAGGTCGTCGTGGTAGGCCTGGGAGCAGCACAACGGAAAATCAGTTCCGTCGGCGCCATCACCACTGTCGATGTCAAGGACCTACAAACGCCGGCTCCGTCCATCACCAACCTCCTCGGTGGCCGGGCAGCTGGTGTTATCTCCATGCAAACCAGTGGCGAACCGGGAAAGAACCTCGCTGAATTCTGGGTGCGCGGTATCGGCACGTTCGGGGCCAATAGCAGTGCCCTGGTACTCATCGATGGCCTGGAAGGCGACCTCAATACCATAGACCCAGCAGACGTTGAAAGTTTTTCCATCCTGAAAGACGCGTCAGCCACAGCGGTATACGGGGTCCGGGGAGCTAATGGCGTGGTGTTGGTCACGACCAAAAGAGGGCAAGTAGATCGGATACAGATCACCGCGCGAGCCAATACCACCCTCTCACGGCTCAACCGCCTGCCGCAATACCTGCGCGCGTACGACTATGCCCAATTGGCCAATGAGGCCAGCGTCGTACGGGGTGAATCGCCGCTCTACAACGAAACCGAGATGGGCATCATCCGGGATGGTCTGGATCCAGATATGTATCCGGACGTGAGCTGGCAAAACGAAATTCTCAACAACCACTTCTGGCGCCAGAGCTATTACGCAAGCGGACGCGGAGGCAGTGAGGTGGCCCGTTATTTCCTGAGCTTGGGCGGCAACAACGAAACGGCGGCTTACAAGGTAGATAAAAGCAGTCCGTACAGCTCGAATGTCGGGTTCAACACCTACAATTACCGGATCAACCTGGATATCAATCTCACCAAAAGCACCAAAGTTTACCTGGGATCGGATGGGTTTTTATCCAAGCTCGACCAGCCCGGCATGGCCAATACCGACTATATATGGGGCGCACAGGCCCGGCTCACCCCGGTGGCCATTCCCACACAATATTCCAACGGCATGCTGCCTGGCCGCGGAACGGGCGATGGATCGTCACCTTACGTGATGATCAACCGCACGGGCCAAGCCTCCGACCAAGTGTTCAAAGGCAAGTCGACCCTCGCCCTGAACCAGGATCTCTCCAGCCTGCTGGATGGGCTCAAATTCCGTATACAGGGTGCTTACGACGTACACAGTTATTTTGAAGAGCGACGGTCTGTACAGCCGGCCCTTTATGAGGCTACGGGGAGAAATTATGACGGGTCGCTCATCATGATGGAAAGGGTGCAGGAGAAAAGTGCATCATACACCAGATCCACCCGGCAGTACCGCAAGTATTTTTTGGAATCGGTGATCAATTACGATCAGCAATTCGGGGAAGACCACCGTACATCCGCATTACTCTACTATTACATCAGCGATGCCAAAGACTCCAAAGACGCCACCAGCAACCTGGAATCGATCCCACTGCGCTATCAAGGCGTATCCAGCCGGTTCACGTATGGTTATCGTGACACCTACTTGTTGGATGTAAACTTTGGATACACCGGTTCTGAAAACTTCCAGCCCGGCAGGCAGTATGGCTTCTTCCCGTCGGTGGCGATCGGTTGGGTGCCGACGAGCTATAAGTTTATGGAGGAAACGGCACCTTGGCTCAATTATTTCAAGATCAGGGCATCTTACGGTACGGTGGGTAACGACCGTATCATCGATGACGTCCGCTTCCCTTACCTGACCAAAGTTGATGAAGGTACAAGCAATATATGGGGCATCCCCCGTATCGAAACCATCCATGAAACGCGCATTGGGGCGGATAACCTCGCATGGGAAAGGGCCATCAAATCCAATTTGGGGATAGAAGGCAGGCTCCTGGACAATAAAATCGATTTTGTCGTCGACTTTTTCCAAGATCAGCGTAATGGCATTTTCCAGCAACGGGTGCAAGTGCCCGAATTCGTGGGCGTTGTATCCAACCCCTTTGCCAATGTGGGTAAGATGAAAAGTTACGGGGCCGATGGAAACATCAGCTACGCCACACAAATTACACCCGACTTCGGCATCACGGTGCGGGGCAATTTCACCTACTCCAAAAACGAGGTACAGAATTGGGAACAAGCCTACATGGAATATCCCTACTTAGCGTTCAACGGCTTCCCGCACAATGCGATCCGCGGCTACCAAGCTCTCGGATTGTTTAAAGATGAAGACGACATCAAATACAGCCCCAGGCAAACATTCGGAACGGTCATGCCCGGCGATATCAAATACAAGGATGTAAACGGAGACGGTGTGATCAATAACCTGGATATGGTGCCACTGACCCATAGCACCTACCCGCTGCTCATGTATGGTATGGGTGGTGAGTTCCGCTACAAAAATCTGACACTAGGGGTGTTGTTCAGGGGTACTGGAAAAACCTCGTTTTTCTACAACGGAATGGGTTTTATGCCCTTCTACCAGGGGAGCGATGGCAATGTACTCACCATGGTTGCTAATCCTTCAAACCGCTGGATTCCCCGCGAATACGCCCTAGAAAATGGCATTGACCTCGCTTTAGCTGAAAACCCCAATGCCAAGTTCCCGCGCCTGCAATATGGCAATAACAGCAACAACAGCCAACGATCGACATTCTGGCAGGGCAATTCACGATACCTGCGCCTTCAGGAGGTTACGCTAAACTACCATGTTAACCCCAGGTTCCTCCAATCGATAGGCATCTCGTCCATGGATCTGCAATTCGTGGGCACTAACCTCTATATATGGGATCAAGTGAAAATCTTTGACCCAGAGCAGGCCGCTGATAATGGCCGGGAGTACCCAATACCTTCTACGTATTCGGTGCAGGTATACCTTAATCTTTAGTAACACAGACATAAATCAATGACATGAAAACGTCGACAATTATAAAAAGAATAGCGAGAGCAGCCATGGTCCTCCAACTGGTTGTCATGGCGACATCCTGTAAGGATTACCTGAATATCGACAACTATTTCGACGATGAATTTAACATCGACTCCGCATTTGCCAACGCCCGGTACATCGAAGCCTATATGTGGGGAGCGGCCGCCATGTTTCCGGACGAATCGAATACCGTCCGGTACGGGTACACGCCGGGGCCGATGGCTACTGATGAAGGGTTCAATGGGCTTACCGGTGGTGGGTCTGCCAATGTGTATTACGGGATGGATTTCGTTACCGGGAATATCACCCCGGATTTTTACGGCTCCAATGCCACCGCCACTGACGCGGTGTACGGCAACCTCAATCAATGGGGCAGATACTACAAGATCATCCGGAAATGTAACCTCATCCTGGAAAACATCGACGTTCCGAGGGACCTGACCAGTATGGACCGGCTGCGGATCGAAGGGTATACGCGTTTTATACGTGCTTACGCCTACTACAACATATTGGTCGATTTCGGCCCGCCAATCCTGTTGGGCGATGAAGTCGTAAGCACGAACGAATCCCTCGAATACTACGACCGTCCGCGGGCGACCTACGATGAAGCCATGGACTATACTTGTGGAGAATTTGAAAAGGCGGCAGAGCTGCTTCCGGAAGAAGTTGGCATCCTGGATTTCGGACGCCCTACTAAAGGGGCCGCGCTGGCACTCATTGCCCGGTTAAGGCTCATACACGCCAGTCCGCTATTCAATGGCGGGCCGGTAGCGAGTTCTTACTATGGCGAATGGAAACGCGTTACGGACGGTGCGCACTATGTATCCCAGCAATACGACGAAAGCCGCTGGGCAGTGGCCGCAGCTGCTGCCAAGCGGGTGATGGATCTTGGACGGTATAGGCTACATGCCGTACCGGCAGATGACAGAACTCCCGCCCTGCCCGCCGGAGTCACCTCGGATCCGAATTTCTACGCCACCTACCCCAATGGTGCCCAGGGCATCGATGCGTTTAGGTCCTATTCGGATATCTTCACCGGCGAAGCCGTGGCTGCCATCAATCCGGAGCTCATCTGGGGCCGAAACACGGGGTACATTGCGGAATTTATCAGCAAAGGCTCCATGCCGCCGTCTTTAAATGGCTGGGGACGTTTCTGTGTCACACAGAAAGTGGTCGATGCCTACCTGATGGCCGATGGCCGCACCAAGGAGGAAGCCCGCGGCGACACCTATTTTGAGGTTGTAGGCGACCTTCCTGCCGGCGGAACGTTTAATGACCTTTTCACGGAACAATCGACATCGTTCTCCGGTTATCCGCTCAATGCCGGTATATTTAAAATGTATGCCAACCGCGAGATGCGGTTCTACGCATCTGTCGGATTCAATGAGGCGGTATGGCAGGCGCTGTCCAGTACCACGATCAATATGCATACCGCCAAGTATTACTACCAGGATCTCGATGGCCGCGGCGGGGTAAGTGCCGTATCTCCCAATTACCCGATTACAGGTTACGTCATCAAGAAATTCAACCACCCTTATGACGCTTTTGCCGGTACGGGTGCCCGGCACATCCCAAAAGCCTACCCCATCATCCGATATGCAGAAATCCTATTATCGTATGCAGAGGCACTCAACAACCTTACCGGCAGCCACACCGTACAATTGAGTGGTCAGTCATACAGCGTAAGCCGTAATGTCGAAGAGATCAAAAGTGCTTTCAACCAAGTACGTTATCGTGCGGGACTCCCCGGCCTATCCGACAGTCAGCTCGCCAGTGCAACGGTAGTCCAACAACAAATCGAACGCGAACGCATGGTCGAGTTTCTGTGGGAGAACAGACGTTTCTATGACGTGCGCCGCTGGGGCATCTATGAGGAAACAGAACGGGAACCGATACGCGGAATGAACCCCGATGGTGCTACTAAAGAAACTTATTATGTACGCACCATACCGGGAACCTCTTCGTTCCTCACGCGGGTCGTTGACAAGAAACTTGTGTGGCTGCCTATACCCCGGGCCGAAAAGAGAAGGTTGCCTTCTCTCGATCAAAATCCGGGCTACAATTAGGATAAACCGATAAAAGAAGGAAACAAATGAAACAACGTTATATAACCATGCTCGCACTGACCACGGTGCTCGCATCTTGCAACGACGACGCCGTGTTCGAAAAGGAAATGTATAAGAATGAAGTCGCGTTGATCAGCAGCGACTATCACAACACGTTCCAGGAAGTCGTTCACCTGACCGGCGAAGAAGAGATCATCGGGTATATCGCCGCTTCTACCGGGGGCACGCATGCTCCCGATAAGGACTTGGTTATTGGGTTGGTCGAAGACCCGGAACCGCTAGCCGAATACAACTGGTCGCTTTATGACGCGGATGAACGGCTGTATGCCAAGCTGTTGCCCGAGGATAAGTACGAGATTACAGATGATAAAATCCAGATTAATGCGGGCGAGCGCACGGGGCGGACCATGATTAAGTTACGCCCAAATGGCCTATCGCCCGACTCGACCTATTTTATCGGATTAAGAGCGACCGAGGTATCGGGTGTTGAGCTCAACCCGAAGAAAAACACGATGCTTTATCAGGTACTCATTAAGAACGACTATGCTTCCCAGGCAGAAAATTCCACGTATACCATGACCGGACTGGTAAACGAAATGGCAACCGCGGCAAACAAACAGCTCTTTCCGCTCACCTACAACAGTGTCCGGATGATTGCAGGCAATGAAACCTTTGAGTCGACGGAAGTGGCCATTGGAAAAACAGCCGTCATACTTGAGGTGGACGAAGACAGCAGGGTGTCGATCAAACCGTATGGCGATATACAGGTCATCCAGTTAAACAACGATCCCTCTTATCCGAATGTGTTTAGGGTCGAAGAGGCTTTCGGGAGAAGAACAAACGTATTCCTGTTGTCTTATGAGTATACCATCGATGGCAACACTAAGGTGATGAAAGAACGGGTTGAGTTGCAAGTCAGGTAGCGTACGGCTTCGGTTATTTTTGATCTGGAAACATGATGAATACACCATAAGAAAGGAGACCACGTTACCCGCGTCTTTATACAAGCCGGAACTGAACTGATTATCTTAAAATCATAACAATGAAAACAACTTATTACACCGATCTTAGAAAGGCTTCGATAGCGCTTTTGGGCGTATTATGTCTGGGTTTAGTCGTGTTTTTTTCTTCCTGTAAGAAAGAAAATGTAGATCGTACGCATTTTGCACTGAAAGACAACCCCGCGGGTATGACGGTCCCGTCACAAGGTGAATCACAGACGTTTACCGTACAGACTGCCGGGGCGTGGAAGGTTGAGCCTTTGCGCAACGAACGGTGGGTGAAGATCGAACCTACGGAAGGGAATGGAGAAGGAACATTTACCGTGACTGTAGCCCGAAATACAACGTTGGAAGCCCGTCAATCGGTGTTGACGTTCGTGGTGGACGGCAGCATACAAAATACCGTATTGCGGATTGACCAAGCGGCACGCGGTCAGAACAACGGAAATGGCGAGTCTTATGTAAACCTGGATGGGCTGCCAAATCTGGAAGTCCCTGAAGAGGGACTTTACGGCCGGTACGCAATCCGGTCGACCGGAGATTGGAAGATAGAAATACCGGAAGGCGTGGACTGGCTGAACATTGAGCCAATGCAGGGACGTTACGACCAGGGTATAACCGTTAATGTCGATATAAACGCAACACCGGACGCGCGAACCGCAGGCCTGATCTTCTATTTGGACGGGGAACAAGTTCCCGGTGTGTTTGAAGTCAATCAGGAAGGAATGGAGGTCATCCTTTACGAAGATTTCAGCTGGCTGGGTTACGGAAGTGAAATTTTCTATACCACCGGTGGTGAAACGAGAATAGATAATTGGAGCAGCACCGAAAAAGAAAAAGGATGGAGCTGGCATAAACCATCCGCAGATAATATCCCGTCGACATATGCCCGCCAAGGTTTTGTAAAATTAGGAAAAACGAACTACGGATCCGATATCCTCAGCCCTAAACTGTCGGCAGTGCAAGGCACTCAGAACCTACGGGTATCATTTAAAGCGGTTCCTTACCAAACCGCTGGAGGAGCAAGAGACGATACGTCCCTCAAGGTTGGCGTCACCGGTCCCGGCACGGTCGATGAGGCGGAGTTTACCATTGACAACTGGCCGAACTACACCGCTGACCCGAACTGCACTGAAATCTGGAAGGCCGATGAAACGACACGTACGTTCACCATTACCGGGGCTACCGCCGAAACCCAAATCTGGTTCCTGGGCGGAGACTATGACCTACGTGCTGCTACAGGTGCACCGATAAACAAAAACCGTATATTTTTAGACGACATTCTGGTTACCGTAATGAAGTAAATGCCGTGGTACCTACACAGCTGGTGATACTGACGGAATGAATCGGTTTTCAACATGGTAAACAAAACACGATTATTAATAGGTGCCTCGATATTAGTTGCCGCCGGGGTTCAGGGGCAAACGGAGTTCGGCCTGAAAGCGGGCGTTAATTTTCCGACGTACAGCTATGCCGATTCGGACGCGCTTTCCGACACGAAATCCTTCGTGAGTTTCTATTTGGCCGGATACTTAGACACCCGCATTGCTTCGGGATTATATCTCCATCCTGAAGTTTCCCTGCAAGGGAAAGGAGGCAAATTGGTTGAAGCCGATTGGTTAGGCAGCGGTACGGTCATTCAAAAAACCATATGGCTCGATTTCCCGGTCAATTTATTGAGTAAAGTACCTGTAGGGAGCATAGGTAACGTATTTGCAGGGGCAGGCCCCTATATCGGGTTTGCCATGAACGGCACAAATAGCTATACGGATGGCGGTTCGGCAACAGCAGTAATCATTTATGACGATAACGCATTGAAAACCGTGGACTACGGCGTCAATTTCTTGGCAGGCTTTAAGTTAGGGAAAAGAGCTTCGTTAAACGCCAACTACCGACTAGGCTTGGCGAATGTAGCCGGGGCTACTTACAAATGGTCAGACAATATCAAAAATCGGGTTTTCTCGCTGGGCGTGGGCGTGGCACTTTAACAATTGGATAAAATCCGATTCGCTGTAGTTACTTTCATTTGGTTTCATTTGATGGCAAAACAAGTAATCTTCGACTTTCTTTATATTCAATTTGTTTTGAATCAAACATTTTTTAGCTTTGACATCGCTTGCAATAGTTATGAACCCTATAAATCCAGCTATGTACCACACTCGAAGCAAAAATGCAAGGAATAGATAGCCTGGGACAAGGCGAGATAATCCGACAATCAATAAATTGAAAAACGTATGAATTCATATATTTTAGCATTAGACCAAGGGACAACGAGCTCACGTGCCATTATTTTCGATCAAGGAGGACAAATTATTGCATTAGCTCAAAAGGAATTCAAGCAATATTACCCCCAATCGGGATGGGTGGAACACGACGCACAGGAAATATGGTCGAGCCAGCTCTCCGTCGCCACGGAAGCCGTGGCCAAGGCCGGATTAAAAGCTGCCTCCATCGCCGCAATAGGCATTACCAACCAACGGGAAACGGCGGTAATCTGGGATCGTGTCACCGGCCGGCCGATACACCCGGCGATTGTATGGCAGGACCGACGGACAGCCAGTTACTGCGATAAGCTGAAGGACCAAGGCCATACCGAGATGATCCGTGAAAAAACAGGTCTGCTCATCGATGCCTATTTTTCGGCCAGTAAAATAAACTGGATATTAGACAACGTAGACGGTGCACGTGAGAAAGCCGAAAACGGCGAATTGGCATTCGGTACGGTAGATTCATGGTTGGTATGGAACCTCACGGGAGGGGAAAAGCATATCACCGATGCCACCAACGCCTCGCGTACCATGCTCTACAACATCAATACACTCAACTGGGATGACGAGCTATTGGCGCTCTTCGAAATACCCCGTAGCCTGTTGCCCGATGTCAGAAGCTCATCGGAAGTCTATGGGGAGACCGCCGCAAACATACTAGCGGCAAGAATCCCAATTGCCGGTATCGCAGGCGACCAGCACGCCGCGCTATTCGGTCAACTGTGCACCCAACCGGGCATGGTTAAAAACACCTATGGCACCGGGTGTTTCATGCTGATGAACATCGGCGAAAAGCCACTGTTATCCAAAAACAACCTGGTTACCACCATTGCCTGGAAACTGGGGGACACGGTTCATTACGCGCTTGAAGGCAGCATATTCATTGGTGGGGCAATCGTGCAGTGGCTGCGGGATGGGCTGGGCATTATTCGGAATTCGGCCGATGTGGAAGAGCTGGCGGCAAAAGTCAAAGACACCGACGGTGTTTACCTGGTGCCGGCATTTGCCGGACTGGGTGCCCCCCACTGGGATCCCTATGCCCGCGGAACCATCGTTGGGCTTACCCGTGGCAGCAACGCTTCCCATATCGCACGTGCCGCATTGGAGGGCATTGCCTTCCAAACGGTAGATATCCTCCGGGCCATGGAAGCCGATGCACAGACCGAAATCAAGGAGTTGCGCGTAGATGGCGGGGCTACGGCGAATAACCTACTCCTCCAATTTCAATCCGATATCCTCCAAGCAAAAGTTGTACGGCCAAAAATTACAGAGACCACAGCACTTGGAGCTGCCTACTTAGCCGGGCTTGCTGTGGGGCTTTGGGAAAATACCGACAATATCCAAGATCAATGGCAGGTTGACCGGACATTCGATGCCGATAGCGCGTACGATTCCGAATCGGCCATCCGCGGCTGGCACCGTGCTGTGGAGACGGCGAAAACATTTAAATAATCGTAAGCACGTGTTAACCGATTAGCCACGAATAACTAATTACTAACGACTAATTTATGACACCATTTATTGCAGAGATCATCGGCACCGGGTTCCTTATCCTCTTAGGGGGCGGTGTGGTAGCCAACGTCGTATTGAAAGGCACGAAGGGCAACAATAGCGGTTGGATCGTGATTACAACCGCATGGGCACTTGGCGTTTTCGTAGGTGTAGTGATTGCCGGGCCTTACAGCGGGGCACACCTCAATCCGGCAGTCACGTTAGCCATGTGGATGACCGGAGCAGTCGACACTGTGGATGCACTGTTGTTTGTCGTGGCCCAGTTCATTGGCGCTATGATCGGGGCTTTCGTGGTATGGTTAATGTATCAGGACCATTTTAAGGCAACGGACGATGCCGGAGCGAAACAAGCGGTTTTTTGCACCGCGCCCGCTATTCGTAATTTACCGGTGAATCTCCTCAGCGAAGTGGTCGGCACATTCGTGCTCCTGTTTACGATCTTTTACTTTACAGATGCCGAACTGAGCACCGATCAGGTCACCCCCATCGGATTGGGGTCTATCGGCGCCATCCCTGTTGCCTTTTTAGTATGGGTTATCGGTTTGGCATTGGGGGGCACCACCGGCTATGCGATCAATCCAGCGCGTGACCTGGGCCCCCGTATCATCCATGCGGTGCTACCCATACGGGATAAAGCCGGGTTCAACGCATCTTACGCATGGGTTCCCGTGGTTGGCCCCCTATTAGGCGCTGCCTTAGCAGCGGGATTGTACCTGGTATTGGGTGTGTAGCAGCAGCAATGCGCGTATTGCCCCTCCATGTACGCACATGGACCGCGTGGAACGTGCGAATGACTAGTCAGTATCAAAAGGAGAATGATTGATGGAAAACCGAAGGGATTTCTTAAAAAAATTAACCGTACTCGCGGGCGCAACGGGCGTGGCAACCGGTATCCCACCCGCCATCCAACGTGCGTTAGCCATCCCCCCCATCCCCGGAAGCACCTTCTTGGATGCGGAACATATTGTCATCCTGATGCAGGAAAACCGTTCGTTCGACCATGCGCTGGGGACACTGAAGGGCGTACGCGGGTTCAACGACCCCCGGTACGTATCGCTGCCAAATGGCAATCCGGTATGGTTCCAATCCGACCGGAAGGGCAACACATACGCCCCTTTCCGCCTCAACCTGCGGGACACAAAAGCCACTTGGATGGGTGCGGTGCCACATTCAAGGGCTAGCCAAGTAGACGCCTTTAACGATGGCCGCCACGACAACTGGATCGAAGCGAAAAAACGTGGCGGCACATTGGGAGATATCCCCCTTACCATGGGTTACTACAATCGTGCGGATATTCCTTTTAATTATGCGCTTGCCGAGGCCTTCACCGTCTGTGATCAGAATTTCTGCTCGGGCATGACGAGTACCTGGCCCAACCGGTTCTTTTTTTGGACCGGCACGATAAGGGAAGAACAGACACCCAACAGCAAATGGTGGATACGGAACGACCTCGGTTTGGGACAGGGCCGTTGGAAAACATTCCCCGAACGCCTTGAAGACGCGGGCGTCAGCTGGCGGATTTACCAAAATGACGTGACCTGCGGCGGAGGCTTCGTAGGCGATGAGCGCTCCTGGTTAGCCAATTTCGGGTGCAATCCGCTGGAGCGGTTTGAGCGATATCACGTACAATTCACCTCGCGCTACCTAACCGGCTTCCGACGCCAATTACACGAGCTTCCGGAGGAAATCAACGAGCTCCGAAAACAGCTAGCCAAACTCCAACCGGGAGATGACGCCCACAGCAAAGCCCAAAAAGCACTGGAGAATAAAACAGATGCCCTCGCAAAAGCGCAGCAAGAAGTAAGGCTGTGGGCCGCGGAAAATTTCGACAAGCTCAATGAAACTGAAAAGAACCTCTTCCAAAAAGCCTTTACGACCAACCAAGAAGACCCGGACTTTCATAGCCTGGATGTCTTAACATATACCGACGAAGCCGGAAATAAGCGGGAACTCACCGTACCGAAAGGAGATATCTTACATGCCTTTCGGAAAGACGTCGCGGCCGGAACTTTGCCGACCGTATCGTGGATGGTGCCCGCCGAAAAATATTCCGACCATCCCACCGCACCGTGGTATGGCTCTTGGTATGTATCGGAGATCATGGACACCTTAACCAAGAATCCAGAAGTATGGAAAAAGACCATCTTAATCATGACGTATGACGAGAACGATGGCTACTTTGACCACATCCCGCCATTCATACCGCCAAATCCAACTAAGAAAAACAGCGGCAAATGCTCCCAGGGCATCGATCCGCGTATCGAATATACGTCGCTTGAGCAGGAGCTAGCGGAAGGGAAGAAAAAGAACGATGCCCGTGGCGCTGCCATGGGCCTGGGCTACCGTGTACCCCTGATCATCGCGTCGCCATGGACAACGGGGGGGCATGTCTGTTCGCAAGTATTCAATCACACCTCCACATTACAATTTCTGGAAACCTTCGTCAATCAAAAGTTCAAGGCAAACATTCGAGAAGAAAACATCAGTGCGTGGCGGCGGACCATATGCGGAAACCTAACCGCTGCGTTTCTACCGGCAGACAAACGGGATGACGCGGGGAACTTACCGTTTATCCAACGGGACGCTTACCTGACTGGTATCCATCAGGCCCAGTTCCGTGATGTCCCCAACAGCTTCCGTAATCTAGGAGCGTATGAGTTGTCCGGTGCAAAGGCCCGTCCTTGGAATTTATCCGATATGCCGCAACAAGAACCGGGAATCAAACCTGCATCAGCGATACCTTATGAACCATATGCCGATCTAATAGCCAATGGCAACGGGGTAACGCTAAGCCTCGCGGCAGGAAACGCATTTTTCGGAGTGCAAAGTGCCGGGATACCGTTCACTGTGTATCACGGCCCCAATATCCGCTCGTATGCCGTAGTTGCCGGCGACCGGCTTACCGATGACTTCGAGATCGGCACGAATGGCTATGATATTAAAATAAATGGCCCCAATGGCTTCTATCGCCACTTCAATGGTCCTGGCGTTCCCGATCTCGCCGTGGAACTACGTTATCATACGGTCAACGGCCGGCCTACGGGAAATGTATCCCTGGCACTGACAAACCGCAGCAATGCCCCCACAACCGTTCATATAAAAGACAATGCGTACAATAGGCCTGCCTTGGTCCAAGCATTGGGCGTAGGTGGCACTGAAACAATCGTTTTACCGCTTGTGGACAGCCATAACTGGTATGATTTGACGGTTACTGTAGTGTCAAACCCCGCGACTTCGTGGAAATATGCCGGGCGGGTGGAAACAGGGAAAACAGGTTTTACAGACCCGCAGATGGGACATTTGACTTAGCGAACCCTCGGCATTAGCATGCCAATATCCGCCGTACGGGGACCTCGCCTGCAAAATAATTTACCAGATGCCTACCCTCTCCATGAACGGTCCAGATTTCACGTGGCTTTACCGCCGCGATGTAACGCAAAATGTCGTTCCAATCCACATGGTCGGAAATGTATAACGGTAGGTCATTCTGGCGCTGCAAGCGCTCCCAACCCGATGCAAACATCCGGATGAAAGGCGTAGCTCGAACATAACTATTGAATGCCAGTGGCGGGACCAGATAAACATGATGGCCGGTACCATTTGTCAGTAATCGCCTATCGTAAGGCTCGTACCGCAAATGAGAGGTCCCCAGCGAACCATACAATCGGTGGAAGGGCAAAACGCCGTGGTGAACCAACACCCGCCTGTCGGGGCAATGCTTATTCAGCAGTGAGGTAAGCCGTTGGGCCTTTCCCAATACGTACGTGCCAATCAGGATATGGTGGGGGATATCGTTTATCTTCGATATCTCCGCAATCGGGTCGGGATGCGATATCTTTGGATCGGCGAATGTACTTTCCGTAATCAACACATCCGCTTGCACGATTTCGAGCGGTTCGCAGGTATCATCGGCCTGTAGTTTATAATCGCCGGTAAATAAATAGGTGATGCCTCGATAAACCATCTCCACCTGGGCCGACCCCAACATGTGGCCGGCGGGTATGAAACGAAGTGTCACATCCCCCATGAAAAACGGCTGCTGATAGGGAACCTCCACGAAGTTGCGGGCAGCCTGCTGGCGGTAGCGGTACCGGATGAAGCTCGCCGTGGGTAGCGTACAGAAAACAGTATCTTGTCCGCGACTCGCATGGTCGGCATGGGCATGGGTCACTACCGCGCGCCGTACAGGCAACATCGGGTCAATGAAAAAGTCGCCGTACTTGCAGTAATAGCCTTCTGCACGTTGAACAAGGAAATCAGGCGCAATATCCTCCATTACGATTGCTTTGAGCGGAAAAAACGGTCGAGCGCTAATACCTGCGGTATAACCGGTTGGCTACCATCGTTTACAATCGTAAAATCAGCGAGTTTTGCCTTTTGCTCATCCGGCCACTGCCGTTGCATGCGCAAGCGTACCTCTTGGGGGGTAACCCCATCACGCTGTACCACCCGTGCTATCCGTGTTGCCTCCGGCGCAGTAACCAGAATCGTATAATCATTTAATTTGAACGAGCCACTTTCAAACAGCAATGCCGCTTCCTTAATGCTATATGGCGCATCTTGGTTGTTTGCCCACACTTCCCCCGCCTGTATGGCCACCGGGTGGACCAGCCCATTCAATACCGCTAACCGCTCCGCATCGTTGAATACCTGACTAGCCAGGTAACCGCGGTTCAGCGTACCGTCGCCATGGTAGGCCTCGTCACCAAATTCTGCGCGTATGGCTGCAATAAGCTCCGCATCGGTAGCCATCAGCCGTTTTGCTTCACGGTCTGCATCAAAGACCGGTATCCCCAAGGTGTGGAATATCTTGCAAATAACAGATTTCCCGCTACCGATTCCGCCGGTAACCCCTACTTTTATTGGTGGCATACTATGCTAATTAAAACCGTTACCTACGGACAAAAAAATCGATATTCTGGGGCTCCACCCTTATCATTTTACAGTACTCGGGCTTTTTCGTAATGATGACCGGTAGGTTCTTGATATCGTCCTCCACCCAATCATCCATGTTGACCACCGCTTCAAACGCACCTGCGGTCACCTTCGTGAAATCCCTCAAGGACACCATTACGGTAAGCCTTACCTTGCCCGGAAGCAACTTCACGGAACTGAACTGGTTCCCGTTTTCTACCTTCAAAGGCACTTCCAATATTTTCTCGGTGACCTCTCCTACCGGTATATCCACTTCCACGGCTGTGGGATATACACTGATATTGGCGCGCTGATTATGTTTTAAGTGGACAACCGTGTGCAGGTCTCCATTCACGTTTGACGCCCGGATGGTATCGGTTTCCCATTGTTCAATCTGGACGACGTCGTCCAGTGGACCGGTAATCGTAACGAATTCGGGCGACACACGCAGTTCATCGATAATATCGTATTGCTTTTGGAACTGTAGGCGATGCAACGCTTTCACCGGCACTTTGCGCTCGGTCTGCTTGGAAAAATCGAAATACAAGGTGTCCGGTGATACTGAAATCACACGCTTGTTGGCCGGGAACTGCCGGTTAATAAACCCCAGTTGATTGGCAAAGACCACCCAGTTTCGGCTACGAAGACCACTAAGATCCACCTGGATCACTTCGGCTGTCGACTGGAAGCTTGAAAACAGCAACTGCCAACCGTTCGCCTCCAAACGTACATTTACCGTATCAGACTGCAGCGGGTGGAAGGCCCTATTGTCTGGCGCATTTACATACTGCATGCTCGCTTTGATGGTATAAACGTAATTGCTCGATACGGCAAACAACGCCCAAGCGAGAAAAGAAAAGATGACACATTTTGCAAAAATGCTCAGTTTCCGTCGTTGTGTTTTGTTTAAATTCAATACCGGCATGCGCTAAAACAACAAACTTAGCA
Organism: Parapedobacter sp.; assembly: GCF_035556095.1. Classification (GTDB taxonomy): domain Bacteria; phylum Bacteroidota; class Bacteroidia; order Sphingobacteriales; family Sphingobacteriaceae; genus Parapedobacter. The sequence continues at coordinate 88,985 of NZ_DATMFT010000032.1, forward strand.
AAACTTGGGTGTTTTTACAATCATTTAAAAAAGCCGTCCCGGCAATATTCCGGAGACGGCTTTTCGTTTAGTTTAGTTAGCTTTTGCTTATGCCATGGCCTCGCCCTGGCGGATGATATTCAGTGCCCCACCGGCTTTAAACCAGCCGATCTGCTGGGCGTTATAGCTGTGGTTGACTTGGATGTGGTCTACGGTGCCATCCACGTGATGGGCAACCACGGTCAACGGCGTATCAGGCGCAAATGCCGTGAGGCCAACGATATCAAACGCATCATCTTCGCGGATCTTATCGTAATCTGCTTTGTCGGCAAACGTCAATGCCAGCATCCCCTGTTTCTTCAGGTTCGTCTCGTGAATACGTGCGAAAGACTTGACCAACACCGCGCGAACGCCGAGGTGGCGCGGTTCCATGGCCGCGTGTTCCCGCGATGACCCCTCACCGTAGTTCTCATCGCCCACCACGATTGTTCCTATTCCCGCGGCTTTATAGCTCCGTTGGGTGGCCGGAACAGGGCCGTATTCGCCCGTCAGTTGATTCTTTACGGAATCCGTTTGTTCGTTGAAAAAGTTGACCGCCCCGATAAGCAGGTTATTTGAAATGTTATCGAGGTGCCCACGGTATTTAAGCCAAGGGCCTGCCATGGAAATGTGGTCTGTGGTACACTTGCCTTTCGCTTTGATGAGCAATTTCAGGCCCGTAAGGTCGGTCCCTTCCCATGCCGGGAACGGATCGAGCAACTGCAAGCGGTCCGACGTTGGCGAAACCGCCACGACAACACTGCTGCCATCCGCTGCCGGCGCCTGATAGCCGGGATCTTCCACATCAAATCCTTTCTGCGGAAGTTCATCGCCCACCGGCGGGTCTAGTTTAACCGCTTCCCCTTGGCTATTTACCAACGTGTCCGTGATTGGATTAAACGACAGGTCACCGGAAATCGCAATGGCGGCGACCAATTCAGGTGACGCCACGAACGCGTATGTATTGGGGTTTCCATCGGCACGTTTTGCAAAATTACGGTTGAACGAATGTACAATCGTATTTTTTTCGGCCTTTTCCGCACCCACACGCGCCCACATTCCGATACACGGGCCACACGCATTGGTGAATATCGTTGCATCCAGATCGGTAAACGTGTCTAACAGGCCATCCCGCTCAGCGGTATAGCGCACCTGCTCCGAGCCCGGATTGATACCGAATTCGGCTTTTGTGGCCAATCCCTTGTCTACCGCTTGTTTAGCAATGGATGCCGCGCGCGAGAGGTCTTCGTATGAGGAGTTGGTGCAAGACCCGATGAGACCCCACTCCACCTTCAATGGCCAGCCATTTTTTGCGGCTTCTTCTTTCATCTTTGATACCGGCGTCGCCAAGTCGGGTGTGAATGGGCCATTCAGGTGCGGCTCCAATTCGGACAGGTTGATCTCGATAACCTGATCGAAATAGCGTTCCGGATCGGCATATACTTCGGCATCTGCTGTAAGGTGCTCCTTCACGGCATTAGCCGCATCCGCAACATCCGCGCGGTTGGTTGCCCGCAGGTAACGTTCCATCGACTCGTCATAACCGAAGGTTGATGTGGTGGCACCGATTTCCGCGCCCATATTACAGATGGTCCCTTTGCCGGTACACGACATCGACTGGGCACCTTCGCCGAAATACTCCACGATGCACCCCGTACCGCCCTTCACGGTAAGGATACCGGCCACCTTTAGGATCACGTCCTTGGGTGCTGTCCAGCCATTAAGTTTACCGGTCAGCTTCACCCCGATCAATTTAGGGAATTTGAGTTCCCAGGGCAATCCGGCCATCACATCGCAGGCATCCGCGCCACCCACGCCGATGGCGAGCATGCCCAAGCCACCCGCATTAACGGTATGCGAATCGGTGCCGATCATCATGCCACCGGGAAATGCATAATTCTCCAATACCACCTGGTGGATGATGCCCGCACCGGGTTTCCAGAACCCAATGCCGTATTTGTTTGATACGGATGCTAGGAAATCAAACACCTCCCTGCTTTCCGTAGTAGCTACAGCCAAATCTTTCTCAGCGCCTTCTTTGGCACGGATGAGGTGGTCGCAGTGTACCGTAGACGGTACGGCCACCCGTGCGCGCCCTGCCTGCATGAACTGCAATAGGGCCATCTGTGCGGTAGCATCCTGCATGGCCACCCGATCGGGTGCAAAATCCACATACGAAGCGCCGCGCTCATACGCCTGCGCTGCATTTCCATCCCATAGGTGGGTGTATAAAATTTTCTCAGTCAATGTCAATGGCCTATTCACCACCTTACGGGCTGCGGCAATCCGCTCACCGTACTGGGCATAGACCTTTTTAATCATGTCAATATCAAATGCCATCTATCCTATAAAAAACAGTTATTAAAAGAAACATAAGAAATCAATAACGGGTGATCAGGCACCCTAATTCCTTAATTGCTGCGAATTTACGAAAAAAAGATCGCTTCGCGAGGGCTGGTAGCGCGGCCTACCAATTTGGAAATGTTCTAAACAATTTCAGCGGTATTGTTGCAGTAACCAACATTCAGCAACATCAGACGGAAATCAAATCCGGCGTTACCCGTTTCAGCTCGGCGATGGCGTGTGCCGGGTTTTTGTCGGAAAAAACCGAATTGCCGGCCACCAGCACGTCAGCACCGGCCTTGAGGAGGGCAAGCGCATTGTGGCTGCTCACCCCGCCATCTACCTCGATAAGCAAGTTGTCGTTTCGGCCAGCGGCCATTTCGCGCAATTCCCTGATTTTACGGTAGGTCGAATCAATGAACTTCTGGCCACCAAACCCTGGATTGACCGACATCAGTAAAATAACGTCGACGTCTTCCACGATTTCATGCAGGTGCGACACCGGCGTTGCGGGATTGATGGCAACGCCCGCCGTACATCCCAGCTCGCGGATGGACTGTACGGTACGGTTCAGGTGCGTACACGCTTCAACATGTACGGTGATGTTATCAGCGCCCATGGCCTGGAACTGTTTGACGTACCGATCGGGATCTACAATCATGAGGTGCACATCAAGTGGCTTCTTGGCGTAATGCGCAATGGAAGCGAGTACCGGGAATCCAAACGAAATATTGGGCACAAACACACCATCCATAATGTCGATGTGAAACCAATCTGCCTCACTTTGGTTGACCATCGCAATGTCATCATAAAGATGGGCAAAGTCTGCGGATAAAACGGAAGGTGCAACGAGGTGTTTACGTTTGGGCATGGCGCTTTTTTTGACAAAGATAGCGAATGTGGCCATGATTTTATAGTGGGTTGCTTGCTTTTAGTTAACTAACTTCCCGAGAATGTTCTTAGCCTACGTGGGGTTTCGATGGTAATGGTACCGTCCTTTTCGAGTTTAACAAAGATTCTGGTCCTCACTTCAATCGCGCCTCTGTCGATACTAGCGGGAAACCAGTCAGCCCGTGACGACTTGTTTCCGGTTTCATACTCCCTACCCAATAAAACATCAACAGCTACATTAGAAAACACCGATTTTTCCCCTAACACCAATCTTAGGTCTTTAAGCAAGAATTGCTTGGTTACTTTACCCTCAAACATCAATGCTGAATCAGCAACCACGTCCTCTCGTTCTTTCGCTTAACGCTCGGTTCCGAGTAGCGTAAGGTTGCCATCTGGATGGGCTAGTTGATGGTTCGTCAACTGCTTCACCGGCGGCATATCCAGTTGCTGTACCCAGCGGGAAAACCCAGTAAGAGTAATAATCAACGGTTTGGCGGCTAGCTTAAAATCATTGGTTAATCACGTTAAAACCTCCGGTTCCTATCAACGGGCGCAGGTCAGACTCCACTAGTCCCTGCGCCACGATCTCGAATTCGCCCGTCACATCCGATGTGAAAAAGCTGAATGTGGCCGTACCATCCGCATCGGTGTACACATTAGGATTCCAGTAAACGGTGGAGCGCATGTCGAGCTCAGTGGTGGGATAGGTTTCATAGTCCGGCAACGGGAATTCCTCGGGGATGGTGATGTTTTTGATGTAGTTGATGTCTCGGTAACGGCCGCAGCCGAGGCAGATGATGGTTTTAGGTTCGTCGTAAGGATTATAGCCCCATGTATATGTTTTTCCCTTTACTATCATCGATTCTACCATGTAAGATAGATCTCTCATTTTTAAATATTCCGCATGAATGCGATCCTCGTATTGTTCGCACTTGGGCTTTTTCAGTGTTCGTGATACCGCCTGTTCCTTCCGACCCACTACTACTTCGTCTAATAAATTCATTGCTTTGAAATCAAATCTTGAAGCCGCTGGGAGCGCTGCTATCGCGAAGCTCTGTAAAACCTCAGGTATGTAAAGCTGCTTACCTGTTACTATAGTACGATCAAACCCGATGTCAGGATTCTGCCAATCAACCAAATACTCATATTTCCAACCGGATGACGTTGGGATTTTCATCGCCCATTCCTGCCCGCTGCGCGACAACAACAAACTGTCCGGCACAAAGAAACTTTGGCTCTCACGATCCACTTCGATAGTCATCGTTTTAACTATTCGACGTATGCCGTTCTTTTCAGCCTTAAATCCTTGAAAAGAACGTAGCTCTATTTTCTTAACTGTTGATGGCACAGTCCCAACAACTCCGTCCGCGTTCGATAAGTGCGCGGATATTCCGCTGGATGGATATACCATGTCACTTCTCCGCCGGTTTCGCAGCCATCCATTACCTAGCAACACACGGTCTAAAACAGTTGCCGATTTAGCAGCAATCAGTCGATTGCTAACGGGCTTTATAAATTCTCCATAATATCGCTGCTGCAAGATGTTACGAAAAACGAGGCTATCATTTCGGTTTTTCTCGCTTGCCGCCACGGAAAAGTTGGCCACCACCGGATTTCCCGATGCATCCGTTGCGCTAAGGCTGACGGTCACTTTCTGGTGCGTTCCGTATTCCTGTCGATCGGTCGTTATCGTAACCTGATAGGGTTCGTCATTCCTATTCAGAAACAGCCGCTCGGCCTGTGGCGTACGGTCCCTGTCGAACACCGCCAGGTTCAGCACATCCTTTGAGTATTTGCCCACGGGAACGACGACCATCACTGAATCGCCCGGAAGGATTTCCTGTTGGGTGCTCCAAAGGACTTCCTTATTGGTGCGCAATACCAACAGGGCAGTACTGTCGGGGCCCAGGTTCCGGATCATGGCCCTGCTGCCCGTACTGTCCTGATGAAGCTTCAGGCTGAAGCCTTCAAGCCGATCGGCTGGTGGGACGTCAAGCGTTGTCTGTCCGCGGCCATCCCGTGTCTCTACCGTATACCGCACACCCGCCGCGTGTGGAAGCTCGACGGTGGCCATGCCCAACGTATCGGAAGCGACGCCGGCAACGGTACTGTCCCCTACCATCAGCCGCAGGGCGGTCTGGACCGGGTTGCCGACGATATCCAGCACCTCGATGGCCACACGTCCGCCCGGCACGGGCCTGCCACCTTCGGGAAAACAGTTCACCGTTAACGGGTTGCCCCGGTGCGGCAGGTTCAGGGATAGCTCGGTATGATCATTAATCTTCGTGAAGAGCAATTTTACTTTCAACGATTCATGGTCGGCCAGATCGGGATAGGTAAAGTCAACGAACGCTTCGCCAAATATATTGGTCGTCAATCTGCCGTACTTCAATTCCTTACCGCCGGCCAGCAGCTGGTATTCGCCTTTGACACCTCCGGCAAAGCTGCCGCTTTCCCTAACGTCCACCCTCACCTGCACTTGTCCCCCGACATACAGCATGGCCGTATCGGTTACCGATGCCGTGGCTTCCAACCGCCTGCCCGTCATTCGGCTGATCTGGATAGGTTGTACGAATACGTTGGTGTCTCCCAGGGCTACCATACGATCCGTGTAAGCGTATAGGGTGTAGTTACCGTCTAGCCGGAAAGGATGTTTAATAAGGCCGAGATGCTCGATATTACTCGGTTTGGACAGCTCAATATTCCCATGCGCCCGGACATCATAAATTGGAAATTGGGCTCCGGAAACCTCATTCCGCTCGTCATCAACGATACGTACATACAGCACCTTTGCTTCCTGCGCAGTATCCCCCAACAGGTAAGCCTTAAACCAGATGGTCTCCTCGGGCGTATACGTTGTCTTGTCCAGGTGCAGGTAGAGGTTACTGCTTGGATAGGCTGGTTGATGGTCCTCCAGCCGTTCCTGTAAAACCGATAACATATCCGGCTGCTGCGCCCTGAAGGAAAACCCCGTTACGGCAATGAACAACGATATGGCAGCCAGCTTAAAACTCATCGATTAATCACGTTAAAACTTCCGGTTTCCATCAATGGTCGCAGGTCAGACTCCACCAGTCCCTGCGCCACGACCTCGAACTCGCCCGTCACATCCGACGTAAAGAAGCTGAAGGTGGCCGTTCCGTCCGCATCGGTAAAGATATTTGGGTTCCAGTAGACGGTGGAGCGCATATCCTGTTCAGAGGTATGATGGGACTCATAGTCTGGCAGAGGGAATTCATCCGGGATGGTGATGTTTTTAACATAATTGATGTCTCGGTAATGACCGCAGCCGAGATAAACAATAATACTGTAATTCTTCAAACTGTGCGGCACCTCCTGATCAGGAGCATACACATACATCTCTCCTTTTCGAGGCCGATAGGTCGGACGGAAATTACAATTCAGGCAACCGCAATAACTGCATATGTAGTCCCCACAACGCGTTCTCAGCTTCCTTGTAATCGTTTCCTTAGCACCAATCACCACTTCCTCCAACATGTTGTTCTGATCGAAAGCAAAATTGTTTTTTTTCGGAAGTGGAAAACTATCAAATGTATTTACACGCTCCATAATCAATGATTGCTGCGCTAGGATCAGGCTATCATAACCGATATCATAGTCTTTCCACGCGACCAGGTATTTGTAACCAATAGGCTGTGCATCTTTTTGAGCCGCATACCGATTCGTCAGCGCATTGTATCGGTCCCCTTTTCTTGGCCTTGAAGGCTGCACATACAAGTCCATCACCCATTGCGATGATTTTGAAGCATGCAGGTGGCTCGCCGGAATAAAAAACGTGCCATCCTCGTTGACATTGATCGCAGCACGCTGGAACATGGCGTCATTATCCTTTCCTTTACGGCTCTTGAAGTTAGCGAGAATAAAATCGAGGGATTGGGCCGAGCGGATATTGATGCTCGTGATCGGATCCTTACCAAAGGATTTAACGACGCCATGCGCCCCATCGACATCGGATAGGGTAAGTGGACGCCCACCTGACTGGCTGTCGTCGGTATGGAGCCATCCGTCGGTTCTCCATTGTCCGGCCAAAAGCAGGTTATCTAAACCCCCGGGAGTTTTTTCGGAGAACAGCCGGTCACGCTGTGGATGGGCTAAAATACCATAAATATGCTGTTGCACTATACTCCGGTAGGTCGAGCTATCCAGCCGTATCTTCTCACTGGCGGCTACGGAAAGATTTGCAACAACCGGATCACCCGCCGCATCGGTAACCCGGAGCTTTACCGTTACACGCTGCTTCATCCCGTAATTCTGCTTGTCCAGCGTCCAATCAATATGGTAATCATCGGTTTCTTTATTCAGAAATAGCCGCTCAGCTTGCAGCGTACCGGTTTCATCAAACACCATAAGGCTCAGAACGTCTTTTGGGAAGTCTGCAGCCGGTATAGGGATGGTTAAGGAGTCGCCGGACACCACGTCAACCGATTTGTCCCATAATATCTTTTCCATGGCACGAAGCACCAATAGCGCGCTGCCAACGGCACCATGGTTGTGAATCACGGCACTTGTACCCTCACGGCCATGATCTACCCTGAGGCTGTACGGAGCCAATTGGCTTACGCGCGGTACATCGACCGTCTGCCGTCCCCTGCCGTCCAATGTTTCCACGGAATACGTTACGCCGTCATCCGGGGGCAGGTTTATGGCTGCCCACCCGAGTTTGTCCGTGCGTCCACGCATTACAACACGGTTTGCAGCCAATACCTGAAAGTCTGACTCAATCCCGTTACCTTGAAGGTCGGCAATTTCTACCGCGATACGACCACCGGGCACCGGCTTACCCCCTTCAGGATAGCAGTTTACCAATAGTGGGCTTTCTATATGCGGGAGGTTCAGTGTCAGCTCGACGAAGTCGTCCCCTTGGGTAAAAACCATCTTTACTTTCAGCGACTCACGCTCAGGTAAATTAGGGTATGTGAAATTCAGAAAAGCCTCGCCAAATCTGTTGCTTCTCAGGCTACCATATTTGAGCTCCTTGCCTGCTGATAGCAATTGGTATTCTCCCCGCACGCCGCTGGCAAGGACACCGAGCTCGCGGATGTCGACTTTTACCTGCGCTTGCCGGCCGCTTCGTAGCATGGCGGTATCCACCACGGTCGCTCTGGCTTCGAGTTTGCGGAATGCCGGAATCCGTCTTACCCGGATGGATTGCACAAACACATTGGTATCCGCTACTGCCAACATGCGGCCGGTATAGGCAAAGAGTGTATACTTTCCCTCGGAAAGGTATTTGGGTAACGCTATGTTGCCATGCGCCCGGATGTCGTATATTGGGAATTGGGCATTGGCCACCACCGTCTTTTCCTCGTCGATAATCCGGACGTACAAGACCTTCGCTTCGCGCGTTGTGTCTCTCAGCAGGTAGGCTTTGAGCCAAACGGTTTCTTCCGGCGAATAAATCGTCTTGTCTAAGTGAAGATAGAGGTTGCTTGGAGGATGGGCTGCTTGATGATTCGCCAGCCGTTCCTGTAAAACGGGCGGCATATCCGGTTGCTGTACCCTGAGGGAAAATCCGGTAACGGCAATCAACAGCGATATGATAGCCAGTTCCGATAGTAGTTTACTGCCTATTCGGAGGCGCTGTACGACTCGGTTGGAACTTTTAGGTTTACCCATGTGGGTGATGCTATTTTCGTTTTAATTGGAAGCGAATAAATCGGAATAACCGCATCACAAGTATACCAATAGATTTTTGAAATTCAAAACAATGCGTTTTTAGATGACCGCATTTAAAATTTGTGTTTCAGGCTGATGTGCTTCGTCTGGAAATTCATGTGCTTTACCTCAGCACACATATACACGCATATATATGCGGTCCGAGAACTCATGTGTCTTACCTCGAAGCTCACCTATCTTGTCTGGGAATAGATGTATATACGTGTTTTGTCTAAGAACAGACTTGTTTTAGGGACGACAGTCGCTACTCAATTCAACAGACCCGCCGAATCGAAAATAAAAGAGAAAGCCTATTCCAAGTTATTTTTACTTGTCCGCAAGGGAATCAAAGCGTTCGGCCAACTCGTGCGAGCGTTCGCCGGCTGCGCCCACATCATATAGGTGTTGCTGGGCTTCCCGCAAGCGGCCCGCGAATAGGATGTTCAATAATTGCCTCACTTGCCCATAATCAAATTCAGATTTAGCCAATGTGATGAGGTAGGCGCTATCTGTAATCTCAATGTTTGATGTTGTCATGATACTAATATTTATTCCGACTGGAAAGATACCCGCCAACCAATAACTTATCATTACCGACGGTTTAATAAATCATTAAAAAACTATCTTACAGGCGTTGATGGCTTTTTGTGCCGTTTTACTACCTTTGCCACATACGAGACCCTATTGACCTGTATGTTTACGATCAAATACACTGGATGTGGCAAGGTTAAAAATCAGATATAAGTCGACAGATACCAAAGGCAGTTATTCTTTCCTGCTTAAGTACGGGATGATATTGGTCAGTATTATACTGATTGCAATGCTTTTACCTAAGCAACCGCGATTTAGGTACGAATACGAGAAAGGCAAAGTATGGATGCATGAGGATCTGGTATCGCCTTATAACTTTGCGGTATTGAAAACACAGGCGGAACTTGACAAAGACCGCGAGAACGTGCTCAAATCCGTATACCCCGTCTACAACCACCACACACAAATCGCCGAGCAGCAACTTAACCAGTTCGAAACGGACCTACCCGAAAAATGGCAGGCTGCTGGATTGGATTCACTCGACGACAACCTAACCGTTTACGAGCGAGCGGGAACGCAGTTATTAACAGAAATCTATAAGCGGGGTGTAATCGCGCTCAACAACAAATTCCAGGGCGACCGTACTAATTACAATTTCACACTGCTCACCGATAACGTAGCCAGGCAGGTGAACACCGCCAGCGTATTCACCACCGAAACGGCGTTGGAACATATCAAGAAAACAATCGGCAACCGGTCGGCCATCACGCAAAAGGACTGGCTAATTGACGTGCTGGGCGATTACATCAACGTGAATTACCTATTCAATGAGTCGCTCACTTCGAAACTGGAGGAAGATGCATTAGCGACCATCTCCACCACCAGAGGCATGGTCCAACGTGGCGAGCTCATCGTGGCCAGCGGGACCACCGTCAACAACGAAATCTTCCAGAAAATAGAGTCGCTGCGGAAAGCGTACGAGGAAGAAGCGCGCATCGGCGGGAATCGTACGCTATTGGTGTTGGGCCAATTTCTGGTTGTGGCGCTGATGGTATCCTTACTTTTTGTGTTTGTGTACCTTTTCCGGAAGGACATCTATCACAACAATCGGCTCATTTTCCTCATCCTCATCGTCATTACGGGGATGTTGGCCGTCTTATCGTGGGCAATCACGATCAAGCTACCGAGCCTTTACTACATACCTTATTGCATCGTACCAGTTATCGTGCGGGTACTCTTTGATACGCGACTGGCGTTGAACATCCACCTGCTCATGGTGCTGTTGGCCGCTTTTTTCGTACCGAACAGCTTCGAATTCGTTTTCCTGCAGTTTTCCACCGGTATGGTAGCGATATACAGCATCAAAACCTTGATAAAGCGGGAACAGTTCCTGATTTCGTCGGCCATCATCCTGGCCACCTACCTGGTTGGCTATATCGGCATGGGGCTTATGCGGAACGGATCATTCAGCAACCTGTACTGGTCAGACCTCACACCGTTTATATTCAGTGTATTGCTCACGCTGCTTGCCTATCCGCTCATCTACGCCTTCGAGCGTGTATTCGGCATCATTTCGGATGTCACCTTGATGGAGCTGACCAACAGCAACTCCAAGCTATTGCGTGAACTCTCGTACAAAGCGCCCGGCACTTTCCAGCATTCCATGCAGGTGGCAAACCTTGCGGAGGCTGCCATTTACCAGATAGGCGGCAACACGTTGTTGGTCCGCGCCGGCGCACTTTACCACGATATTGGAAAAATGTCCAATCCCCAGTATTTTATCGAGAACCAAACCAAGGGGTATAACCCGCACGATAGCCTTTCATTTGAGCAAAGCGCCCAAATCATCATCTCTCACGTGGCTAAGGGAGTCGAGCTGGCAAAAAAGCATCAACTGCCGGAAGTCATCATCGACTTCATACGCACGCATCATGGTACCACGCGGGTGGACTATTTTTATCAATCGTACATCAAATCGTTTCCCGAAAAGCTCGTGGACGAAGATATGTTCCACTATCCCGGTCCTATCCCCTTTTCGCGGGAAACCGCTGTACTGATGATGGCTGACTCGGTGGAGGCTGCCTCACGAAGTCTGAAAGAGCCCACCGCTCAGAGCCTCAATGACGTGGTTGATAAAATCATCGAATCCAAGATGAACCAGAAACAGTTTATCAACAGCAACATTACGTTGAAAGATATCACGACGGTCAGTGAGATCTTCAAGGAGATGCTGAAAAGCATCTACCATGTACGTATCGACTACGAGGTAGGCAAAAAAAATACGCAAGCTTTCAAAACCGACGCACAAGCCAGGGGCCTGCCGGAGTAGTCCCTTTATGAAAATGTTTTTTTGGCTAGCAAGGTTTCCGAAATTCGTTTTTTTGTATTACGTTTGCAGGCGCAAATCCGGTGAGGTGCCTGAGTGGCCGAAAGGAACAGTTTGCTAAACTGTCGTACTGGAAACGGTACCGAGGGTTCGAATCCCTCCCTCACCGCCACCCAAAATGAAACCCGACTTTCGTCGGGTTTTTTCATTTCCTGGCATTGCGAAGCTTGCTTCGGCAAAAGCTGGGAAATGAAAAAATAAATGAGCGTAGCGAATGGTTTCATTTTGGGTGAAGCCTCCCCCTCCCCGGTATGGCTGCGGCCCATTGAGTGCGGGGATTGCGCGACGCAGCCAATCCCTTGAAGTCAATCACAAACTTGTGAAGTCATCCCAAGCTTGCTTGAGCAAAAGCTGGGAAATGAAAAAGTAAATGAGCGTAGCGAATGGTTTCATTTTGGGTGAAGCCTCCCCCTCCCCGATATGGCTACAAAAACAAAACCCCGCTTTTTTGGTTATCTTATAAAAAAAAGAAATGAGAAGCTTCCTCTTTATCCTAGCCCTTATCCTGTTGATTGGTTGGGGCATCGGCATTTTTTTCTACGCGCTCAAAGGATTATTCAACATCGTTATTGTGTTGGCTGCGATCGCGTTTATCATGGCGATATTCAACAGATCATCGAAAACGTAAATTAGGCCTGCGCCGTTGGGCCACCGAAATTCATCGGAAACGGAGGTTCATCCCGCGCATCTATTTGACCATTTGCAGCCTCGTACTTTGCTACATTATCCTCCAGCGCGTGGAGTAACCGTTTTGCGTGCTCGGGTGTAAGGATAATCCGTGACTTCACTTTCGCCTTGGGAATGCCGGGCATAACCCGTATAAAGTCCAGAACGAACTCCGTATTGGAGTGTGTAATGATTGCTAAATTCGAGTAGGTGCCCTCCGCCACATCTTCGGTAAGCTCGATATTCAGTTGGTTTTCTTTCTTGTCTGCCATAGTCCGATCTTTTTAAAATCCTATTGATTGGTTACGGTGTCCCGCAAATGTGCAAAGAAATTTACAATTACTTTGCAAATGTCCTGAAATCATGGCCTGACTTGATGGCCAGCAAGGTCTCATAAATCAGGCGGATGACGTTATCGACATCCTCCTTATGGATCATTTCCACGGTCGTATGCATGTAGCGCAGGGGTAACGAAATCAATACAGAGGGTACTCCCTCATTCGAATAAGCAAACGCGTCGGTATCGGTACCGGTCCATCGGGAAGACGCCTGTCGCTGGAATGGGATGTCCTTTTTTATCGCGGTATCTATCAGTAGCTTATTGAAATTTATCTGCACGGAAGGTGCATACGATACAACGGGGCCTTTGCCGCAGGCGAGGTCGCCCTGGGTCACCTTGTTGATCATCGGTGTCTGCGTATCGTGCGTCACATCAGTCACGATAGCGAGATTGGGTTTGATTCGATGGGCAATCATCTCCGCACCGCGCAAACCGATTTCCTCCTGTACCGAGTTGACGATATACAGGCCGAAAGGCAATTTTTTCTTTTTCTCCTTCAGCAGACGGGCTACTTCCGCCACCATGAACCCTCCGGCCCTATTGTCGAGCGCACGCCCCACGTAGTACCGGTCGTTCAGCACCATAAACTCGTCTTCATACGTCACCACGCAGCCCACGTGGATACCTAGGGCCTCAACTTCTTCCTTACTACTGCAGCCGCAGTCCAGAAAAATATTCTTCAGCGTCGGGCTTTCTTCTTTCTCGCCCGACCGGGTATGGATAGCGGGCCAGCCAAACACCGCTTTTACCGTGCCCTTGTCGGTATGGATATCTACACGTTTGGACGGAGCAATTTGGTGGTCAGAGCCGCCATTGCGGATGACGTATATTAGGCCATCTTTGGTAATGTAGTTGACGAACCATGATATCTCATCAGCATGCGCCTCGATAACGACTTTAAAGTCGGCCTCCGGGTTGATGACGGCGACGGCGGTACCGTAATGGTCAGTAAAGGTTTCATCTACGTAGGGCTTCACGTAGTCCAACCATAGACGCTGTCCGCTCCATTCAAAGCCGGTAGGCGATGGGTTGTTGATGTATTCTTCGAAAAACCGAAGCGACTTCGGCGTGACTACTGGAACATGTTTTTTTTCTTCTGTTTTCGTTTTGGCCATGGCTATTATTCCGCTATAACGTTATCTTTTTGATTCTCCGCGAATATCGCTTGCATATCGAAGCAAACTTAGCTAAGTTTGACCATATCCGTAATAGAATCAGTGGTGGGCAAACTTACAAAATAATTGTCGCTATGAAATGCCCGCCGGTCGACAGAACGTACTCGTCATGAAGAAAGGATTGTTCAAACTGCTCGTTAAAGTAAACAACGTCATCTTGCCCAGATACACAGGCAAAGATCCGGCGAAGTTGACCAAGACGCAACAGGCGATATTAGGTTTTCGGTATTGGGCTCTCATCAATTCCCTTTGACCCCTACCCTAGCCAAGCTACTGGGAATTGCGCGAAATCACAATTCGCCCTCGACCCCCAGACCGAACAGGGCGAAATCATATTTCACCGGGTCTTCGGCGTCGAGCAGCCTTAAGTTATCCGTCAACTCACAGGCGGTTTTCCAATCGGATTGCTTGCGTACAATCAAACCCAACTTGCGTGCCACCCGTTCCACATGCACATCACAGGGGCAAACCAGATCGGACGGCTTGAGCTGTACCCACAGACCGAAGTCAACCCCACGGTCATCCCGGCGGACCATCCACCGCAAAAACATATTCAACCGCTTGCAGGCCGAATTGGCGGCTGGCGAACTGATATGTTTGCGGGTGCGCATGGGATACTCCGGCAGACCGAAGAAATACGTGCGGAAATGGTTCAATGCAGATGCCACATCCAATCGGCTCCCAATACCGTGCAGCTCCCCAAGGTAACATGCGGGCGACGACAGCGCCATATCGCCGGGACTGGCAATGGCATCATCGATGTACTCGCTTCTGAACTCAGACTGGACGCTTGGCGGCACAAAAGCGGCCTCTAACGAATGGTACTGGTTGTAATGTTCATGAAAAAAACGGATGAAATATAACAGGTCGGTATCGTTGAAGGTACGATGCTTGAACCCTTCCAACCGCTTCAGGTCACTGTAGACATGGTTCTTCACGAAATCGTACGGCGCACCATCCATCCGATCGATGAGTTCGCTGCATTTGTTTATGATCGTTTTCCGCTGGCCCCAAGCCAATACAGCCGCAAAGAAGCCCATGATTTCGATGTCCTGCTTACGGGCGAACCGGTGTGGAATGCATATCGGGTCGTTATCGATAAACGCTGGGCGGTTATATTCGTCTACCTTCCGATCAAGAAAGCCCTTAATATCAAATGACATGACTGTATTTTATATGATATTATTGAACTCGAATGACGCAGATCTGACTGATTTGCGTGGATTTTTGTGATTAATCAGCGAAATCTACTTTATCCGTGCCATCCGTGTTCCCTTATCAAATCACGGAAAGCGCTTGTTCCAAATCGGCCAGCAGGTCATCAATATCCTCCACTCCCACGCTGATACGAAGAAGGTTGTCTACCACGCCTACCCGTTCACGGACTTCTTTCGGTATGGAGCCATGCGTCATGGTAGCAGGGTGGTTGATCAGCGATTCCACGCCGCCCAATGATTCTGCCAGCGTAAATACCTTAAACGAAGATGCTACCTTAAAGGTCTCTTGCAATCCTGCGTCTTTCAACACAATCGACACCATCCCGCCGAAATCGCGCATCTGCTTTTTTGCGACGGCATGACCGGGGTGATCTTCAAATCCCGGCCAATATATCTTTGCAACTTTCGCGTGGCCCTTCAGGTATTCGGCCACCTTCCGGCCGTTTTCGCAGTGCGCTTTCATGCGGAGATGCAGGGTTTTGATGCCCCGCAACACCAGGAAACTATCTTGGGGTCCGGGCGTGCCGCCACACGCATTATAATAGAAAAATAACCTGTCGTACAGCTCCTTATCGTTGACAACCAGTGCGCCCATCACGACATCGGAGTGCCCACCGATGTATTTGGTTACCGAATGCATCACGATGTCGGCGCCCAAATCCAACGGATTTTGCAGGTAAGGCGATGCGAATGTATTGTCTACCGCAAAAAGAACCCCTGCGGCTTTTGCAATACCACTGATTGCTTCGATATCCGCCAATTTCAAGGTGGGGTTGGTCGGCGTCTCGATCCAAATCAAGCGTGTGCTGTCGTTGATCTTCTCGGTGATGCGTTCCGGTTCTGCCGTATCAACAAAATGGAACTTGATACCGTACGTCTCAAAGACCTTGGTGAAAATCCGGTACGAGCCCCCGTAGAGGTCGTCCCCCGTAATCACCTCATCACCCGGTTTAAGCAATTTGAGCACGGTTTCCGTGGCGGCCATACCGCTCGAAAATGCTAATCCATATGCCCCGTTCTCCAATGCAGCAATGCAGTCTTCCAGCGCCTTGCGGGTAGGGTTGGTGCCGCGTGAGTATTCGTAGCCTTGGTGGTCGCCTGGCGCGGCCTGCCAATAGGTCGATGTCTGGTAAATCGGCGTCATCACCGCGCCGGTGGTGGGGTCGGGCTGCTGCCCCGCATGAATGGCCTTTGTAGCAAATTTATATCCCATGATATCAAGAATTTTCAGTTGAAGTAACGTGGCAAGTCATCAAAATTCATACAGGTGTGCTGATGGTTGGGAACACCTGAAAGCAACACTACAAGTAATGGCCTTTTACTGAATAAACGATAAGCTTATCAGGTTCAACCCTGTAAACATAACGATCTACGTGATTTATTCTTCGTGACTACTTACCACTTAAATCATATTTCAATGGTTCAGGTTTACCGATTCCTGTATACGGTGTCTCAAGAATTGCGCTGGTAAGCTGAGAAATCTTCTTCAGTACTGCTTTATTCCCAGATTTCTTCCAATAGGTCAAATCATCTACTGCATCAGGAAGAAAAACTACTTCCATAATTCATCCAGCTCTTCGAGCGTCATCTTTTTCCCTTCCCCCCGATGCAAAGCTTCATCGCCCCGCTTGATTTTTGCCACAAAATCAGCATTATAGAGAACGTCATCCGTTTTCCAGAAATTGACATTCAATGCTTTCAATACGGCCTTTACCGCAGCCAGTTGCTTTTTGTTCTGTGGTTCAACAATTAGTGTCTCCATAATACAAAAGTACATAATTGCCATCAATTTGCAAATGAGGCTAAACGACATGTCCAGCCGTTAGAACTTCAGCGGCGAGCGGTATTCAAACGTATAATCCAAATCGGCAATCAGCCGCTCCGGGGATACCACCTTCGCCGTCTGGTCCGCTTCCGAAAAGGCCGTAGGCAGCCCGTGGCCGTATTTCGCTGCGGAAGCAGCAATCACCTCTTTTTTCAACGGGTGCTCAGGACACACCACATTGTACGTTTTTCCCTGCGACCCTGCGGCAATCATCGCTGCGATGATACCTTGGATATCCACCACATGCACAAAATTGGCTGTCTGGTAACCGATTTCGCAGACCTTCCCGACAAAATACTTGGCCATCACACGTTCAAAGCCGAACAATCCACCCAGCCGGAGCACGTTCAGGTTCGGATACGCCGCACGGAGCGCAGTCTCGCCCAACAATAACTTTGGCTCCAAGTCTGCATCCGAAAAAGTTGTCTCCGTAATCGTGGCACTCACCTTGGGATAAATACCTACTGAACCGAAAAAGAACGACTGGTTGAACGAAAGCTGGTCTAAGAAGTCGACCAGCCCGGCAAAGCGCCGATGCACTATGTCTACACCGTCTTTACGCGTAATAGGCACGCTGATGATGGCCACGTCAAACACCTCCCGTCCCAACCGAGGGTGCTCCCCCTCGCGGTCGAAATCGGCAACCGTAGCCGTCAGCCCGATTGCCCCTAAACGCTGCGCCTTCTCGACAGACGTACAGGTTGCCCACACCCGATGTCCCGCACCGACCAACACCGTGGCGATGTGGGTGCCCACCCATCCACAACCTACAATCAATATATCCATCCCGCCGAGCTAGCCATAACGTATACTTAATAGGCTTTGGCAAACAGAACGCGCTGTACCGAAGGCTTACCCGTACGGATACATACTCCCGTTTCGGCCTTGTTGTTGAGTGGAATGCAGCGGATTGTCGCCTTGGTTTCCTCTTTAATGAGCTGCTCCGTTTCCGCCGTGCCGTCCCAGTGGGCCGAGACGAACCCGCCCTCGCCATCAAGCACCGCCTTGAATTCGTCGTACGTATCGGCCTCAACCGTATGCGATTCACGGAAGGCCAGCGCTTTCGCATAGATATCGCGTTGGATATCGGCCAACACCTGCTCGATACGATCGGCCAGGCCCGATTGGGAAACCGTTTCTTTGGCCTGCGTATCGCGCCGCGCTAACTCTACTGTACCATTTTGCATATCGCGGGTGCCGATGGCAAGACGCACGGGCACCCCTTTAAGTTCCCATTCTGCAAACTTGAAGCCCGGGCGCTGCGTATCGCGATCGTCATACTTAACGGATATACCTTTGGCTTTCAGTTCGCCGATGAGCGTATCGGCAAGTTCCCCTATCGTCTGCCGTTCCTCCTCCTGCTTGTAAATCGGCACGACAACGACCTGTATAGGTGCCAATTGGGGCGGAAGCACCAATCCTTTATCATCGGAATGCGCCATGATCAGCGCACCGAGCAACCGCGTGGATACCCCCCACGACGTAGCCCATACATAATCCAGCTTACCTTCCTTTGACGTGAATTTCACATCGAATGCTTTCGCGAAATTCTGCCCCAAAAAGTGTGACGTACCCGCCTGCAACGCTTTCCCATCCTGCATCAACGCCTCGATACACAGCGTATCAAGTGCACCGGCAAACCGTTCATTCTCGCTTTTGCGGCCGCGCACTACGGGCAGCGCCATCCAGTTTTCCGCAAAATCAGCATACACTTCCAGCATCTTGTTCGCTTCGGCAATTGCCTCTTCTTCGGTCGCGTGCGCGGTATGGCCCTCCTGCCATAAGAACTCGGCCGTACGCAGGAACAACCGCGTGCGCATCTCCCAACGCACCACATTGGCCCATTGGTTTACCAGAATCGGCAGGTCACGATACGATTCAATCCATCCCTTGTAGGTATTCCAAATGATGGTCTCCGATGTCGGCCGGACAATCAGTTCCTCTTCCAGCTTGGCCGTTTCGTCGACCACAATCTGGCCGCTGCCATCATTCTTCAGCCGGTAATGGGTCACCACCGCACATTCCGTTGCGAAGCCCTCTACGTGGGAAGCCTCCTTGGAGAAAAATGATTTCGGGATAAATAACGGGAAATAAGCGTTGCTATGTCCGGTATCTTTAAACATCTTGTCGAGCGCGGCCTGCATCTTTTCCCATATGGCATAACCATAGGGCTTGATGACCATGCAGCCCCGCACGGCCGAGTGCTCGGCGAGGTCGGCTTTCACCACAAGTTCGTTGTACCATTGGGAGTAATCTGTTTCGCGGCTGGTAATTCCTTTGCTCATCGTTGTTTTCCTATGAAAATAGTATTAAGTTTTTTCTAAAAAACGCTTCTCATCCTAACTATTTTGCTTTGCTTATCAAGCAACTTTAGCTAAGTTTGCGGATTGGACATGCGTCTGAATTTCGCTTAGCAAAGGTATATGCTTTTGTCAAATTACCGAATAAAAAATGATTCAGCGATTAAACCAATCGTCCAAAATATAGTCCATTAAGTAAAAGCATGGGCTTAATCAAAGGAAAGGATAGTTAAAATGGAAGCCAATAAATTAAAAGTCAGCGCAGTAGCTTTAATAAGCTTGCTCACCTTAGGTGCGTGCAGCACCTCCCGGCAGGCGGCATTCCGCGATGATGTCTATAATAATAATGCCCAGGCAAAGGAAACGAACTACCAAAGCCCGGATTATTATTACGACGAAGGCGCCACGCAGGAGGAATATGCCGATGGCGGTTATTATGCCGATGAATATGCGGATGAAGGATATTACAACGACTACTATGCGGACGAATACAGTGACAGCGAATATGCCAGTCGCATAAACCGCTTTTACTACAATTCGCCGGGTATGAGTTATTACGACCCTTGGTTCGACCCGTGGTATGGCTACAACTCGTGGTACGGCTACGGCAGCGGATTCAGCTTTGGCTGGAGTATGGGTGGCTGGGGCCTCGGTTGGGGCAGCAGCTGGTATAATCCCTATTATGGTGGTTATTGGGGCTGGGGATCGCCTTATTACGGCCGCGGCTACTGGGGCCCTTATGCCTATAACCGTTGGGGTTGGGGTGGTTATGGAGGCTATGGTTACGGTTATTACCCCGGAACGATCATCGTCAACAATCGCCACTTGGCAGCGCGCTCCTCTTCACGTGACCGTATGGGCACGCGTACTTCGCGCAACGCTAGCCGCACAGCGATATCCCGGGATGCCAATGGACGCATCTCCACCCGTGCGGTAGCTACGCGTGGCAGCGCAACTCCGGGCGTAAGGACAAGTACGCGTGGTGCGGTGCGACCGGGTGCGACCACACGCGGTTCGCGCAACACCGAAGCGATACGCAGCGGTACATCGCGACGGCCTGCCGGCCAAGCTGTAAGGCCTTCGGGCAATACAACGCGGCAACCAGCTAGCAATGCGCGACCATCGTCGACTAGGCGCCCATCGGGCAGCAGTGCCCGCCCCGCACAACCGAGTTCATCACGGCCAAGCAGCAGTGCCAGACCGGCCGCCCGCCCGTCGCAGCCAAGCAACGTAGCTCCGCGGTCGTCAGGAAGCAGTTCCCGTGGCTCATCTGTATCGCCGCCATCACGGTCGTCTGGATCATCGAGCGGTAGCAGCAGCAGTAGAGGTAGCAGCAGTAGTGGTAGCAGTGGTAGCAGCAGCAGAGGCAGCCGGGGCCGTTAGCCTGATAAGATAATATTCCAAGGGCCAACTGAATCCATTTCCTGAAAGGGGTATTTCCCCGGAAATTAATTTGGTTGGCCCTCTTTATGAGTGTAATCGAAACCAACCATGAATATGTACATCAAAAAAATCGCATTATCCGGACTACTGTTAAGCACACTTTGCCTTACCGCACAAGGTCAATACCTACAGGACGTCCTCCGTTTTTCGCAACCCGAACAAGGAGCAACCGCAAGGTTCAAAGGATTGGGAAATGCACAGACCGCACTCGGGGGTGACCTCAGTTCCATTTCTGGCAATCCCGCCGGCCTCGGCTTCTTCGGACAGTCAGACATCAGTATTTCGTTCGATTATGCCAATGA
The DNA here is from genome assembly GCF_035556095.1 of Parapedobacter sp. GTDB lineage: Bacteria > Bacteroidota > Bacteroidia > Sphingobacteriales > Sphingobacteriaceae > Parapedobacter. The sequence goes on from NZ_DATMFT010000032.1 coordinate 110,098, forward strand.
TCTCAACAAAGCAGGCTATTTCGGCACCAACAGTCAATACAGTATAGATAAGCTCGGTCTGAACCAAGTTGGAGCCGTTTTCCATATCCCCGCGCGTCGGGCCCGTGGAAGTAACCTCACCTCCGGCTGGCTAAATTTCAATATTGGCGTAGGATACAACAAAACAAATAACTTCAATAGCACGGTGGGATTCACCGGCGTTAATTCCGAAAGCAGTATCGCCGACTTTATGGCCTATGAGGCCTATGAAACCGGCAATATATACGGCGATTTCGGCTGGGATGCTGGCCTAATCGACGAACGGCCCGTAGATGAAGATTATGAATATGTGGCTATGACGACGTTAGATAACATCCAGACCGTGACCAACCGCGAAACAGGATTCCAGTCGGAAACGAACATTTCTTTCGGGGCTAATTACGGCAACAGGCTTTACATCGGCGCAGGCATCGCGTTCACACACATCAATCACGACATCAATTACCTTTACAGGGAAGATGGCTCGATCGCAGATCATGGCTATATCTTTAGTATGAACCCAGGCTCCCGCTTTGTAGACGCCGCCCATGGCGATTACGACGTTTATAATCCGCTTCTTGAATCCGAATACGAATACGAAAATGAATACTGGTCAACAACCACTGGAAACGGCTTCAGTGCCAAGTTGGGGGTTATTTACAAGCCGGTAGATTACATCCAAATCGGTGTGACGGCCACTACTCCCACCTGGTATAAGTTGACCAACGATTACGAAGATTATTTCGGCGTCACCAACTACCTTACCGATGGCTCATCAGAGCCTTTTCCCAGCGAGGGTGAACCCACGTATTACGATTATAACATGCGTAGCCCCTACCGCATCAACGGCGGGATTGCGGCATTGTTCGGCCAAGGGCTCATCAGTGCCGACATTGAGTATATCGACTACGCCAGCATGACGTTCTCCTCGGTCAATTCGAATACGGATAATATCATGAATGAGCAAATACGCGACAGTTATACCAGCGCCGTCAATTTCAGGATTGGTGGCGAATACCTTGTTGCACCTGCATTCCTCTTACGTGCAGGATATGGCCATACAGGCAGCCCCTATAGCGATTTCGAATCCACTACGCAGCGGGTATCCGCCGGCGTTGGATACCGGGTAAACAATGTCTACATTGATTTGGCCTACCAAAATTTCACACAAAAATATGGATGGCAGGTGTACCTGCTGGACGATATTAACGAACATTATAGCCCCGTGGCCGACATCAGCAACTCAAGAAATAGTGTGTTACTGACCCTTGGGCTTAAGTTTTAACTCGTTTAAACCATTTATTTATAAAAAATGCGGCAACTGTACCCGGTTGCCGCATTTTTTTATTAATCAAGTGGCGCTTCCCTACGCCTTATTCACAAACGCCCGCAACATCCAGTTCTGTTTCTCATTGAATTGCATAAAAGCGTTAACCATATCATTGGTCCCTTCATCGTCCGCTTCCGACGTAATTTCCAACAGGTCGCGCTGCATGGCTATTAATGCCTCTAGATCGTCGATGATGGCCTTTACCATGTCGATGTCTTTCATGCCGATGGTTTCCACCTCTCCAATGTCGGCGTGTTCCACATAATCCTTAAACGTACTGAAAGGCGCTTTCCCTAGGGTAAGGATACGTTCGGCCAGTTCATCGATGGTGGTCAACGCGTTGGTGTATAACTCCTCAAACTTCGCATGCAACGTAAAAAAATGGTTACCGCGCACATTCCAATGACATCCCCTCAATTTCTGGTAATGGATATGGTAATTAGCCAGTAAATCATTCAGGTGGTCAACAACAGGCCTTAATTTTTTTTCTTCTAAACTGATTGCTTTTGGATTCATGATGTTCGAATTTTATAGTTTGCTGATAAAACACCGAAAGCTACAAAAAGTTTACGGCAACGTCATGATGTCCGTTTCTTTCTGACAAACAGATTATAGTTTTCATGCTTCTCCACATATACATCTTCCCCGATATCGATGAAACCATCCAGCGCCACCGCATCATACCATTTGCCTTCAATCTCCACCTTGCCCGATGGGCGCAACACCGTCTTCGCCACCCCTTCTTTGTTCACCATCTCCAGGTTCACTTTCGACGAGGTGTAACCCGCCGCCGATCGTTGTTCATCTTGCAGTACCAAGCGTTTGAATGCCCGGGTATTCAGTAAACTTTTACCGAAAATAACCATTAGGATGGTGGCCACCACCATCGATGCGATCACCAGTAGAAACGAATTGAATAACATGCCCGGTTCAGCGATTGAAAAGTCGAAATAATCATTTACAACCATGCTGAACGCCAATCCACAAACCAGACAGATGATGCCCAGTATACCGGCCACACCGAATCCCGGAATAACGAATAGCTCCAGCAGGATCAATACAATGCCCGCCACAAAAAGCGCAATCTCCCAGTTGTCGGCCAATCCTTGGATATAGAGCGGAGCGAAAAACAAAGCGGCCGCAATGATGGCCACAATCAGTGCAAAGCCGATGCCCGGAGTTTGCATCTCAAAATAGATGCCTCCGATGATCAACAAAATCAGGATACCACTTACTGCCGGGTTGATGAGGAACGAAATAATCCGATCAATCGTAGTTACCTGATGCGTAGTTACACGCGCCGAACCCATTCCTTCGGCCGACAACACATCGGCCACCGACGAGGCCTCCGCTTCAGCCAGCCCGATATCGACGGCCTCGGTTGAGGTGAGCGTAAGGATTTTCCCGGCAGGCTTGATATTCGGCAAATCCACATCGCCATCTACGAAGGCCTCGGCAACTTGGGGGTCTCGCCCCTTTGCTTCCGCCGTAGCCCGCATCAATCCCCGCATGTACGACTGATGTTTCTCGGGCAGCAGCTGACCGGTTTGGTCTACCACGCTCGCCGCCCCGATGCTGGATCCTTTACTCATGTAAATGCGGTCTGAAGCCAACGAGATCAACGCTCCCGCCGACGCAGCATTGTGGTTGATGAAAACGACTGTCTCCAATGGCGAATCCAATATCCGGCTCCGGATCGAATCGGCAAAATTGACCATCCCACCAAACGTATTCATCTCGATGAGCACCATATCCACCTTGGCTTCCTCCGCTTTCGCATAAGCGTTTTTCACCTGCCGCCAAGCATTGGGGCCGATATCTTCTTTGATGTCGAACCGGTAAACATGCTGCGCTTGTGCCGTGCACGCCGTTATTATCAAACAGATGGCAGCCAGCAACGGACTCAGCAATCCTTTTTGTCGTATTTTTTTATGCATATCATTCAAAATCATTATATTTTCCTCTACAAACGCTTTCTCTCATCGGCAGAGGAGAGATCAATAAAGATGCACTTTTATAATTGCATAAAAAAGCATCTTTATTTAAGTTTGGAACCAACGAGAGCGCATGGATAAATATACACTAAAAACCGTATTCAAAAAAAGTTTTTTGGGCATGGTATGGCGTATCGAAGCCGACACATCCGCCCATTTACTGGCCGTCGAAACGCGCGATAAGGAAACCGGCCAGCCGTCCTTTTCCGCATTCGACTATCAATCGGGTGTTTCGTTTATCCATGAAAAGCCCTACGGCAATCGGAATTGGGTGCTCGCTGGTGTCACCGACCGTAAACTGATTGCCAAAGCATTCGGCCAAAATAGTCCTGACGGTGCGGGCATCGCGTGTATCGACGTAGCCAGTGGGGACTTGCTATGGGAACAGTTCAATTACGTATTGGTGCACGTGGGCAATCAGCAACTTACCGTGCGACACCGCAACTTTGCCGGAGGCTATGAGCAGCACCTCGACATCACCACCGGAAATTTAACACAATTTAACAAAAATGCCGGTAAACCAACCGAAGCGGATATCGTCTTACCTCAGCGGTATGGACACGGTTTACCCGAATGTTTGGCTGGCTATCCAGTCCATGGCGATTTGTTTTACTGCCAAATCGGTCCGAAACAGCTTTGGGCTTTCCACGAAGCGAGGCAGGGAAGCTACCGGGTACGGATGGTTATTACCAGCGGTTTAACGGTACTGGCAGACCAAATTATCCTTCCGGAACTGGCTAAGATGACACCGGAATTATTTTTCATGATCGGCCAACAGGTTTTCATAATCAGCGATAATAAACGGGAAATTGTATCGTATTTAGTATAATTGCAACAGATTTTTAATATGAGCATCAAACATACATATCACCCCTATTTATATCGCGCCTCTTTTTTTTTAATGGCTACCCTGATTGGCTGTTTCAGCCTGTCGGCAAAAACCGCATCAACGGTACCGGATTCCATCGGTGTGGAATACGAAAACGGCCGGAAAATCATCATCCATGAATTGGAAGCCAAAGAAACATACTATGGTCTAAGCAGGCGGTACCAAGTTCCGGTAAAAGATATTATCGCAGCCAATAACAACAAAGCATTGAAAATCGGCGATACCGTTCGGGTACCTCAGGAAACCGTAGACAGCGGTACAACGAACACCACCGGCGATACAACGTTGGAGCAACCCGCATCCGTGCCTGTCCTCGCAGAAGGTGAGTATACCGCCTATAAAGTAGGTAAGGGCGAAACCCTATTTACCATAGCGAAGCGTTTCATCATCACCGTTGAAAGTATCAAACGCGCGAACGCACTCGCCAACGACTCCGTCAAGGACGGTACTGTGCTTAAGATACCGCACGAAGAACTTCCCCCCCCGCCCCCTACGGTCAATGAAATCATTGTACACGATACCGACTCCGCTGCCGCCAACGATAGCGAGTTGGAAATACCGGCCAATAAATATGGTATCCGGGAGATGAGCGAAAGGGGTGTCGGCGTATGGATAGATGACCTCAACCAAGAAGGCGGCAGTATGCTAGCCCTGCACAAAACGGCACCAGTGGGCACGGTGATCAAAATAACCAATCCCATGACACGGCGCACCACCTTTGCAAAAGTCGTTGGCAAATTTGCCGATACGGCCGAAACAAAAAATGCCATCATCGTCATTTCCAAATCGGCGGCGTCGCTCATCGGTGTCTTGGATAGGCGTTTTCAGGTCGAAATAGCATACGGTGCGCCCAATGAGCCAAATTAGTGTCCCTTTCGTTGTCGGTATCGCCGGAAGCAGCGGGTCAGGAAAAACCTTTTTCCTCCATTGTTTCCTTAATCATTTTGCAGCACACGAGGTAGCGCTCATCTCGCAGGACGATTATTACATTCCTGCCAATACGAAAACAAAAGAAGAAAATAAGCTATATAACTTTGATTTGCCGACCGCTATTGACCGACCGGCATTCGAGCACGACATCCGCTTGTTATTTGAAGGGCATACAGTATACCGCAAAGAGTACACATTCAATAATCCGGCCTTAAAGCCAAAAATGATCGAAACCAAACCAGCCCCCATATTGATTGTTGAGGGGCTATTCATCTTTTACTACCAAGAAGTGAATGCATTGCTCAACCATCGGATATTCCTGCACGCCGACGAAGAAGTAGCCTTGCAAAGACGGTTGAAAAGGGACCTCGTAGCGCGTGGGTATGATGAGGACGATGTGCGGTACAAGTGGACAAACCACGTAATACCGGCTTACCGGAAATACCTATTGCCCTTCCGCGAGCAGTGCGACCGCGTCATCATCAACAATACAGACGATCCTGCGCCCATCATCGCCATCACCGATGAAATATCGGCCGACCTTCGGCAACGTGTTCATGGGTTGAACCGTATAGGCTTATAACACCATTTCGGGGATGTCGCCCGCTGCAATGAATTTGCCGGCCGTGGCATTCCGGATCTCTTCTACACTAACTCCCGGTGCCCGTTCGCGCAGATGGAATCCACCGTTTTCCACATCTACCTCAAAAACCGCCATTTCGGTAACTATTTTACGGATACAGCGCACGCCTGTAAGCGGAAGTTTACAGGCGGGTAGTAACTTACTTTCACCCGCTTTATTGGTCTGCTGCATCGCCACAATGATATTTTTGGCCGAAGCCACCAAATCCATGGCACCACCCATACCCTTCACGAGTTTACCGGGGATTTTCCAGCTGGCGATATCACCGTATTCAGAGACTTCCATCGCACCTAAAATCGTCAGGTCTACCTTCTGCGCCCTAATCATGCCAAAGCTCACGGCTGAATCAAAGACCGCCGACCCCGGCAACATGGTGATGGTTTGCTTACCCGCATTAATGAGGTCGGCGTCTTCCTCACCTGCCTTGGGAAACGGGCCCATGCCCAGCAAGCCATTTTCGGATTGGAGTACCACGTCGATGGCTTCCGGGATATAGTTTGCCACTAACGTCGGAATGCCAATCCCCAGGTTCACATAGTAACCGTTCTTTATTTCTTTTGCGATCCGTTTTGCGATTCCGTTCTTGTCTAACATGCCTTTTTTTTAAATCAAACAACCGTCCGCTGCTCAATCCGCTTTTCATAGTCCGTACCCTGGAAAATCCGATGCACGTAAATACCGGGGGTGTGGATGTGGTCGGGGTCCAATTCCCCTACTGGTACCAGTTCTTCCACTTCGGCAATGGTAATTTTACCAGCCATAGCCATGATGGGGTTGAAATTGCGCGCGGTCATCCGATACACTAAGTTTCCGGCGGTATCCCCTTTCCATGCTTTCACGATCGCGAAATCGGCTTCAAACGCCATCTCCATTAAATAGTCTTTTCCACCAAAATTACGTACTTCCTTTCCCTCGGCGACCTCGGTACCTACGCCTGCGGGCGTATATATGGCAGGCATTCCGTAGCCCGCTGCCATGCACCGGGTAGCCAGCGTACCTTGTGGCACCAACTCCACTTCCAATTCGCCCGTAAGCAGTTGGCGTTCAAATTCCGCATTTTCACCCACGTAAGAGGCGATCATCTTTTTCACTTGCCGTTTCCGGAGCAACAAACCTATCCCGAAGTCATCCACCCCGGCATTGTTGGAAATGCAGGTCAACCCCGAGATCCCTTGCTTCGCAATTTCGTGGATGCAGTTTTCAGGGATGCCACATAAACCGAAACCACCCAACATCAACGTCATTCCCTCAGTTATTCCGGCAATCGCCGCCTCCACATTGGTTACTACCTTATTGATCATACCCGCCGTCTAATTGGTTAACACCCGTAAATCGGGATGTCGACAAGTTACGAAAGTTGCCCTAACCCTGCAAATCGAAATAGCAGAACGTAAAAATCCAGCCGCCTTAATTGGAATTTTTCTAAATAAAACATACCTTTGTCCCGCCATGTTAGAGGAGCATTCACTTTTGTCGGGTCAGGAAGCGGCCTGCGCCTGCGCTACCGACCCACGGTATTTCAAAGGATTGAACCCTTACCATGAGGGATGTGGATGTGATTTCAAGAAGTGCTGCAAGAAATACAAACGTGGTAAACGTTGCAAGAAATGCCCTAAACGATAATCACTCAACGAAATCCAAATCCCGGTCAAAACTCTCCTTTAACCGACTGATAGCAAATATCGCAATACCGGTAAGCAGAAAAATCATGATGTAAGCGGCGGTAACGATGTCGGTGCGCCGCACGAAAAACTCAAAAAGAAAGGTCGATGGAATCAGTGCTCCCCGCACAAAATTCGGAGCGGTGGTCGTCACGGTGGCGCGGAGGTTGGTACCGAACTGTTCCGAAGCAATGGTCACGAACGTCGCCCAGTAGCCAATGGCTATCCCCATGAAAAAGGCGATCCAATGGAATCGCTCTTCGGTAATTCCCTCGCTGCTTAAGTACCATATCGACGACGCAATGATCATAAGCTGGAACGTAAACACCGCCAGCCGTCGCGACTTAGTAAGCTGGGCAAACAAACCGGCAGCCATATCGCCCAATGACAGCCCCAAGTAGGTAAACAAGATTCCCTTCCCGGCACTCAGTGTAACCGGTGCACCCAATGCTTTTCCGAATTCAGGGGCCTGTGTAATCAGGATACCTACCACAAACCAAATCGGCAAACCGATGAGTAGGCAATAAACGTAACGTTTGAAGCGCGCGGAATCTGTAAACAACATGCTCAGTTTCCCCTTCTCAATCGGTTTTGCCGATAGCTTCTTAAACATACCCGATTCAAACGTCCCCACACGTAAAATAAGGAGTAACAAGCCCATTCCACCGCCAACAAAATACGCATTTCGCCAATCAAAAAATTCCGAAACATAATAGGCGGCAATAGCCCCCAACACCCCTACAGACGCCACAATCATCGTTCCATATCCGCGTTTGTTCTTATTCATCGCTTCACTTACCAGCGTAATGCCTGCTCCCAGCTCACCGGCCAGGCCAACCCCGGCAATGAAGCGGATAATCGCATAAGAATGGATATCCTGTACCAACCCATTGGCAATGTTAGCCACCGAATACATCAAAATCGAGCCGAACAGCACCTTGATGCGGCCAATCTTATCGCCCAATACGCCCCATAACAGTCCGCCGAGCAGCAATCCACCCATCTGCATATTCAGCACATACTCGCCATCCGTACGCATAGATGCTTCCGGAACACCGATATCATGGAAGCTCTGTACCCGAACGATGGAAAAAATGACAAGGTCATAAATATCAACAAAATAGCCTAACGCTGCTACAATAACCAACAGCCATGCATTTCTGGTGTTGGTCAGGTTTTCTTTGGTCATTACCTAACGATTTATGGTGCTAAAATAACAAATTTTCCTTCTTCCAAAATTTGTGGTTACCTTAGTGGATATATGCTACTTTCGGAAAATGCATTGAAATGGGTCATGCGGCTATACCCACCGTTCTTTTTCCAGCGGATATGGGTACGACGGTTTGAGAAAGGGTTTACCGGCGTGGAAGTCAAGATCAATCGTAGTTTGCTGAACCGCAATTATAACGGTTCCATATTCGGTGGTACCATCTTTGCCGCTGCCGACCCCTTTTTTGCGCTACTATTTGACCAACGGTTGCAACGAAAAGGATTCAAGACGGTGGTGTGGCTCAAGAGTGCAACCATCCAGTACGTCAAACCTGGCCGTACTGCACTGTTTTTCCGGATTTCGCTCGATGAAAGCGATATTCGCGAGGTTGAAGCGGCACTGGCCCAGCATGGCAAAATCGTAAAATCGTACCCCATCACCATCGTGGATTGCAACGGCGACACCTGCGCCATCATGCACAACGAAGTGTACATCCGCGATGCCCGGTACCAGGGGGCGAAACAGCAAACAAGTACGTTATAAGCGGATAGTAGGCGTGACCATCAAAGCATTGATATTCGAAGGCGAAGGCGAACGGCTTGATTTCAAAAACAGGATCAGCAACTGCGGTAAGATTGCGAAGACGCTGGTGGCCTTTGCCAACACCAAAGGAGGCAAGTTACTGGTGGGCGTGGCCGATGATGGCACCATTAAAGGGGTAAAGAGCGAAGAAGAGGAAAAATACATGCTCCACCGGGCCGGACAGCAATATTGCCGCCCGGCCATCGAGCTGCACTTCACCGAACTGTATGTCGACGACAAGCTGGTATTGGTTGCTGAAGTTGCGGAGAGTGATCTAAAACCGCACTATGCATTGGACGATAGCGGGAAATGGTGGGTGTATGTGCGGGTCGACGACAAGAGTCTACTGGCTGGGAAGGTAGTTGTGGATGTATTGCGCCAAAGTAACCGTCTTGAGGGTGTGCGGTTCAGTTATACCGAAAAAGAAAAAGCGTTGATGGAATACATGCAAACGCACCCCCGCGCGCACCTACCCGAATTATGCGATCACCTCCAACTGTCGCGCCGGAGAACACGGCGTATCCTCGTGAACCTGATTGTTGCCGGTGTCATCGAAGTACACAACGGTGACCACGAGGAATTCTATACGGAACGTACTGATTTTTGATATCTCTGCAATGAAAAAATGCGCAATGACAGCAGAGCCAACGATATATTTAGCTAAGTTTGAGACGTGAATAATTCAACAATACGAACGGTACAGGTAACCCGTTACGTGACGCCACTGCGGGAAGGCGGATCGCTGCCGGCCATCGTGGAGGCAGATGACGGTTTCCTTTATGCGCTTAAATTCCGCGGCGCGGGACAGGGCAGCAAGGCGCTCATCGCCGAACTACTGGGTGGTGAAATTGCGCGCGTCTTGGGATTCCGCGTTCCGGAAATTGTATTTGCTCAACTCGACGAGGCCTTCGGACGGACTGAGCCAGACGAGGAAATCCAGGATCTACTGCGGGCCAGCACCGGACTTAACCTAGCATTGCATTACCTCTCAGGCGCAATTACGTTTGATCCTGCAGTAACCCGGCCGGACGCGGCATTAGCATCGCAGATTGTTTGGCTGGACTGCCTGCTTACCAATGTGGACCGAACCGCGAAAAATACGAATATGCTGATGTGGCACAACGAGCTATGGCTCATTGACCATGGCGCCTCCCTCTATTTCCACCATACTTGGGACGATTGGAAAGTACAGGCGGTTAAGCCGTTCGTCCGCGTAAAAGACCATGTGCTACTCGCGTGGGCAGATGAGCTTGATATGGCAGATAAGATACTGAAAAGCAAACTAACAGAGCCGGTAATTGAGTACATTGTACAGCAGATTCCAAACGAGTGGTTGGCGGATACAGGCGAGCAATCGCCTACGGAGGCGCGGGAAGTCTACCGACAGTTTTTAACGATGCGCGTGGCTGCATCGGAAGTTTTTGTTAACGAAGCGAAAGATGCCCGGAAAAGAATTGTTTGAGTACGCTGTTATCCGACTGGTGCCGCGGGTCGAGCGCGAAGAGTTCATGAATATCGGAGTGGTGCTGTACTGCCGCGGGCAGCGTTCACTTGTGATGCGGTACGCATTGGATGGTCCGCGACTCCAAGCATTTCGCCTTCCGATACCCATGGAAGAGTTAGAAGCCTACCTACGCGCGTTTGAACAGGTGTGCAGCGGTAATCGAACGGCTGGCCCCATTGCCGCACTGCCGATGGCTGAACGCTTCCGGTGGCTTACCGCCAAGCGGAGCACAGTCATCCAAACATCGGCTGTACACCCCGGACTGTGTGTGTCGGCCGAAGCGACCCTAGGGCGTCTCTTCCAAGAGTTGGTGATGTGATTTATTTTTTCAAGGCATCCTTGTCCCGGCAAGCAGCAAGCCCTGCCTGAACCTCTTCCAACGTAAACATATCCATCGAGTTACCAAACGAATGACCGATGTAGGTAAGCACGTACGCGATTTCGATGGGTGAAAGCGTCGGATTGGCGGGCATTTCCGTGTCAAAGACGATACCGTTCACCTCAAGTGGGCCCGACACCCCGTATTTCACCATGCACGCAAGTTGCTCCCGATGGGTGATCAGGAAGGTGCTATCGGTAAGCGGTGGGTACAGACTACCGAGCCCCTCGCCACGTGCCCCGTGGCAATTTTGGCAATGGGTGGTGTACACCTTCTGTCCGTTTACGGTATATTGTGCTGTTCGGATGGCCTGTTCGCTCTGGCACGAATGGAATACTAGGTATACTGACAGTAATGCCACGCAAAAGTACAAATAGCGATTGCGCATCAGTCTTGGATCTCTTTCAGCAGCGTTGCCAAATCATCAAGGAGCAGCTGCACCTGTGCATCGTTGGTGCCATCGTAAGCCCCGCGGATATGCCTATTCTGGTCTACCAGCAGTAAATGGCCGGAGTGGTCATAACCACCGGGCACATCGGCATCTTCCTTCGTGTACACCATATAACTATCGGAGAGACCATAAATAGCGGCCTTACTACCGGTTACAAACTGCCACTGGTCGTTGGTAACCCCCAATTTCTCCGCATACGTTTTGAGTACACTTGGCGAGTCATAGCGGAAATCGATACTGTGTGAAAGGAACCGGACCCTTTCGTCGCCTTTGTATTTCTCGTACACTTTCAGCAGGTTACGCTGCATAGTGGGACAAATACTGGGACAATGGGTAAAGAAAAAATTAGCAATATAAACGCCATTATCGAACGCATGGTTATCGATGAAGACGCTATCCTGGTTGAGCAACCGGAAATCGGCGATGCTGTGGTACACGGTATCTGTAACAGTTTGACCATCTACAACCTTGGTCACCGGTTCGCGGGACCCCAAGATGGGCAACGTCGTATTCGTGGCCTGTTGGCAGGCTAACACACTGCTAAGCACATAGGCGCCCACCAGTAACGAGGGAATACGCATGGCGGTCAGAATTGCGCTAACTTTTCAGCACTTTCCTTGGCCGCATCGTCAAAGAGCACCTTCATGTCTTTCACCTTTTCCACTTCCTGCTCGTAGTACGTTTTAATTTCAGCAGCCGATTTATCTTGTGGGTCGACCTCAAAATTCGTCATCCAATCCATCATCGCATTGGTTGCCTCATCGAGGCGGTCTTTCAGGCCAGACAAATCCGTGCGTACCTGCGCGGTGTCAATATCCGGGTTTGTCGCTTTCAATTCCGGCAAACTAGACAACAGGGAGTCGATTTTCACCGTGTTCCGATCGAACGCACTGATTTGGGGCATAATTTCGTCATGAATAGCGATCGCCTCGTCGCGCAATCTGTCGATTTCAGCGGTATCACTGCCACCACCGTTACAGGCAGCGAGCAGCAAAAAGGCCGCAGCAGCTGGAAATATGATCTTCTTCATCATCTCATCTTGTTGTTGGATGACAAACTTAGCTAAAATTCGTTTGATAAACAATCAGTACGTCAGCACATCGACACATCAGCAGTTCACCAAATTCTTTTATCTTTGCCAATATCATGGATACATCAGCACAATACGATCGTATTATCGAGCATTGCCAGCAATTATTCGCAAAAAAGACGGCCGATTACGGCACGGCATGGCGCATCATGCGTCCCGCATCTATTACCGACCAGCTATACATCAAGGCGCAACGCATCCGCACCCTCGAAGAAAAAAAAGTATCCAAAGTTGGCGAAGGGGTCACCGACGAATACATCGGAATTGTAAATTATTGCGTAATTGGCATCCTGCAACTGCAACTGGGCACCAGCGTAAATGAACAACTGCCGGCCGAAGCCGTGCAACAGCAATACGAACAAGCCGTTCGCGAAACCAAGGAACTGATGTTTGCCAAAAACCACGATTACGGGGAAGCATGGCGCGATATGCGGCTTACGTCGCTCACCGACCTCATCCTCACAAAAATCTACCGTGTAAAGCAGATCGAAGACAACGACGGCCAAACCGTTGCTTCCGAAGGTGTAAAAGCAAACTACCAGGATATGCTGAACTATGCCGTTTTTGCGCTGATCAAACTCGGCGTAGCCGATAGCAAACCTTAAGCATAAGACCATGTATACCACAACTACCCCAAACGCACGTACGAATTACCTGCTCGCATTTGCACGGCTATTCACCGGACTCCTCTTCATTTTCTCTGGATTAATCAAGGCCAACGATCCAACCGGTTTCGGCTATAAGCTCGAAGAATATTTCCACGTCTTCGGCACCCACTTCCTGAATGACTACGCCGTCACAATCGCTATTGCCATCTGCGGGCTGGAAATCCTGCTCGGTGCACTGCTCCTACTCGGCTTCTGGGGGCGCACAGTCGCCTGGGGCTTGTTGTTACTCATCCTTTTTTTCACGTTTCTCACCTTCTATTCTGCCTTTTTCGAGGTAGTCACCTCATGCGGCTGTTTCGGCGATGCCATTCCCCTCACTCCCTGGCAGTCGTTCGGTAAAGATGTGGTGCTGTTGGCGCTTATTCTGATTATCTTTTTCAACCGGAATGCCATCCGCCCCCTTATTTCCAATAAAGGCACCCGGGCCTTCCTAACTGTGGTATTGATTATCGCATCGGTAGGCATCGGCATCTACACCGTCAACTATTTGCCGTTTATTGATTTCCTCCCCTACAAAAAGGGCAATAACCTTCCCGCACTGATGACGCTACCCGAAGGCGAAGTGGGCGATCAATACGACATCATCTACACCCTGCGCCATAAGACTTCGGGCGCGGAAAAACAGGTATCAGACAAGGTTTATCTGGCCGACGAGCTTTGGAAAGACGAAAACTGGGAAATCATCGGCGACCCGGAAAGCAAGCTGGTCAAGAAAGGCTACCAGGTACCCATACCCGACCTGCTCGTCAGCGATGCTAACGGAGAGGATGTTACCCAACAACTTATTGAAAACCCCTACTACAACCTAGTCGTGGTGGCATGGAACCTCGATAAAACCAACCTCGATGCATTACACCACATCAATGAGCTGGTCACCGAGGTTACTGAAGCATACAACATCCGCGCCATCCTACTTACCGCGAGTGGCACGCAGCAAGCCGAGCAAATCAGCCGGGAACTACACCTGCTTACCGAGATATTCTATGCCGATGCCGTCCCCCTCAAAAGCATGGTACGGGCCAATCCCGGTATGTTGCTATTACGGAACGGCTCGGTAATCGACAAATGGCATTACAACACATTACCCGATTTTGACACATTAGACAACCGGTATTTCAAAAAAGCCTATCAAGATGAATGATACCAAGCCAATTTTCCTCATCGGCTTCATGGGAAGTGGCAAAACAACCTGGGGCCGTAAGCTCGCACTTAAAACCGAACGGGCGTTTATTGACCTCGACGAAGAAATTGCCGATGAAGCCGGCATGCCAATCCCCCAATACTTTGCCGAGCACGGCGAGACCGCTTTCCGGACACTGGAAAGCCGCGTGCTCAAGAACCTGCCGCTCGAACAACCGGTTGTTGTCGCCACCGGCGGCGGTACACCCTGCTACTTCGATAACATGGCCTGGATGAACAAAACCGGCAAGACCATTTACCTTTGCGTGCCTCCCAAAGCACTGTGGAGCAGGCTCATGCAAACCGATATCGCCGCACGCCCCGCCTTGGGCGGACTCACCGGAAAAGCGTTGCTTGACGATATCACCGCCAAACTCGCCGACCGAACCCCCCACTACCAGCAGGCCACCCACATCGTAGACCAGCTTTCCATGCGATTGGACGACTTGATTAGCCTATCGAAGTGATTTTAAACGACAAATCGTTATCTTTATCCGGTTTATCTATCACAAATTCGCTTTATGATTCGCCGCACACCTCCGTTTCTGGTCCTCGCGCTGATTGCCCTCGCTGCCGCCTGCATACCTGCCAGCGTCGGTAGCGGCGAATACCGAAACGCAGCACGCGATATCAAACTGGCATCGGTAGACGAGCTATACCGTTTTTTGACGTATACCGAGAATCGGTATCCCCTGATTAGCGCACACCGCGGTGGGCCGACAACAGGGTTCCCCGAAAACGCCATTGAAACATTCGAAAACAGCTATCGCTACCAGCCGCTCATTATCGAATGCGACGTTCAGATGACCAGCGATTCGATACTCGTGTTGCTGCATGATGAAACACTCGGCCGTACCACCACCGGTTCGGGGAAGGTGGCCGATATGGTTTTTTCGGACCTGAACGATCTACACCTCAAGGACCCCAACGGAAAAACCACCCCCTACCGTATTCCGACCCTCGATGAAGCCCTCCAATGGGGGGCAGGCAAAGTGGTCTTCACCATCGATGTGAAACGAGGAGTACCCTATCCCCTGGTCATCGATGCCATTCAGCGTAACCAAGCACAAGCCTACAGCGTGGTCATCACTTACAATGCAGAACAAGCGGCCATGGTACACCAGTTGGCTCCCGATTTAATGATATCAGCATCCATACGCTCCCGCGAAGATCTCCTTAGGCTCAACGACCGCAGCATTCCCGATAATCGGCTTGTCGCATTCGTGGGAACGACCAATGTCGCCCCGGCGGTATATGACCTGTTGCATGACCACGGCATCCTCTGCATATTGGGCACGATTGGGAACATCGACAAACAGGCCGCTGTCCGTGGCGACACGGTTTACACCCGCCTCGTAGAATCCGGGGCCGACATTCTTTCGACAGACAGGCCGCAAGAAGCCGGCAAAGCGTTGCGCACTTACCGCGCTGCCCATAAACTGACGTCCCGTTTTATCAAATGACACCCCACCATGTCTATCCAAGTAACCGACCTTCATAAACACTATGGCACAGATCACGCCTTAAAAGGCATTTCATTCGAAGCGAAGCCGGGCCGGGTATTGGGCTTCCTGGGCCCCAACGGCGCTGGGAAAACGACGACCATGAAAATTCTCTCTGGCAGCCTCACGCCCACGTCCGGGTATGCCGCTTTATCTGGCATAGACATCAGCAAAAATCGCTTTGCTGCCCGCGGCCGAATGGGATACCTGCCGGAAGATAACCCGCTTTACCACGACATGTACGTACGCGAAGCACTCGCCTTCCTAGCCGGTTTGCACCGCATTGCCAACTGCGACAAACGGATCACCGAGGTCATTGTCATGACCGGCCTCGCGGCTGAGCAGCATAAGAAAATCCACCAACTATCGAAGGGATACCGTCAACGGGTTGGCCTGGCACAAGCCATCCTCCACGACCCGGATATCCTGATCCTTGACGAGCCGACCTCCGGGCTAGACCCCAACCAACTGCAAGACATCCGTTCGCTGATTAAAAACCTCGCCTGCGAAAAAACCCTTTTGCTATCTACCCATATCATGCAAGAAGTAGCGGCCGTGTGCGACGACGTGATTATCATACATAAGGGGCAAATTGTGGCCGATTTCCCACTGGTTGAACTGGGGAGCAGGTATACCGACAATACCCTTGAGGAGTTATTCATCCGCCTGACCGCCAATTAGCTTACGCCAATTACTCCCCCGTATTAAACAATGTGGCACGTTTTGTGTTATTTAAACAACTAGTTAAAAGACATAACATAAACATTTACATTTAAACGAAAGACCATGAAACGTGTATTTTTATTTTCAGCATTATTCTTAGCCGGCGTATTCGCGGTGAATGCACAGGATGTCAATCGGCCACAAACATCGGCCAACGTAGGTATTACCCCCGTCCAGCAAGGGAACTGGATCGTAGGCGGAAGCCTCGGAAGTCTCGGGTATAGCTTCGAAGGGGAAAGCTTCAGCTTGAGCGTCAATCCTCGTGCGGGGTATTTCATTTCAGACGGTGTCGCGCTGGGTGTGGGGTTGACAGGGTCAGTATACACAGCTCCTGATGCTGACGCTGTGTGGGGATACGGTGTGGCCCCCTTCGTGCGGTATTACTTCCCCGAAGGTTCGAGTGCGTCAGGCCGCTTCTTCGCACAGGGTGATGTTGGCCTTGCCGGAAGCTCATTGGGATCGGGCGCTACCCTCGCTTTAGGTGCCAATGTAGGCTATGCGCATTTCATTACCCAAAGCGTTGCACTAGAGGCAACACTGGGATACAATTACAGTAAGGCAACGGTTTCCGGCGCTGAGAAAGCAAGTGGGCTCAATGTGGGCCTTGGCTTCCAAGTGTACCTGCCGGGCCAGCGATAAGCCCTTTCAATTCGTTGAATATTACCAAAGCATCGGACACCATCCGGTGCTTTTTTTTTACCTTTGCACCATGCAAGTATATCTGGACAATGCGGCTACCACGCCGATCGACCCTAAGGTCATCGCTGCCATGGTGGCTACCATGGAACAAAATTACGGCAACCCTTCATCCATCCATGCGCATGGGCGGAAGGTAAAAACCATCGTAGAAAAAGCCCGGAAAACGGTTGCTGGCCTGCTCAACGTCTCGCCGGCGGAGATATTTTTCACCTCGGGTGGTACCGAAGCGGACAATACAGCGATCGTGCGGGGTATCATCGACCATGGCATCATGCATGCCATTACCTCGCCACTGGAACACCACGCGGTGCTACATACACTTGAAGAACTCGAAAAAAATGGCACCATCCGGCTTAGCCTGCTATCGGTGGACGGCAAGGGGAATGTGGACCTACGCCAGTTGGAGCAGCTGCTAAAAGAAAACCCGCGCTCTTTTGTATCCCTCATGCACGCTAACAATGAAATCGGCACCATCACCGACATCGAATATGTATCGGCGCTCTGTAAACAATACCAGGCCATTTTCCACTCCGATACCGTACAAACCATGGGACATTATGTGCATGACCTCACCAAGCTGCAGATCGACTTTGTAACGGGCGCAGCCCATAAATTCCACGGTCCGAAAGGTGTAGGATTCCTATATGTAAACCACCATACCAAAATAAAACCGTTCATCTATGGCGGCGCGCAGGAACGCAACATGCGCGGTGGTACCGAAAATGTGTACGGCATCGTGGGGCTTGCCAAGGCGCTCGAAATCTGCTATGCCCAGATGGCCGAGCACCAGCAGTATATCCAAGGCCTTAAGGATTATATGATCGGGCAATTGAAAATGCATATCCATGGTATTCAGTTTAACGGCGACATTACGCGCGAAAACAGTTTATATACCGTGCTGAATGCATCCTTTCCATGTACCGACATGGCTGATATGCTGCTATTCAATCTGGATATTTCGGGTATCTCCGCTTCGGGTGGAAGCGCATGCAGCTCGGGGTCAGCTATTGGATCGCACGTGTTGCATGCCATCCATGCCGATAATGAGCGGCCATGCGTCCGCTTCTCATTCTCCAAAAATAACACGCGGGAGGAAATCGACTTCGTCGTCGGGAAATTGCGAACACTCTGTTTAGAAAAAGCATAATTCCAACCCGTCCAAACAACTGGATGCATTCGTGGTTAACCTTATAGTACCAACTAAAAGGAGGAACACATGGATCCGAAAAAACCATTCAGCGGGACACCGGCGGACGAGCGCTATACAAACAAGGAGCTCGATGCGGAAAACACCACCGATAAAAAAACAGACGAAACACCTACAGACGTCGATGAAGTTATCGACAAAGCGAGTTATACCGAGCGGAATCATGGGCGAACACATGATGGAAGTGCTGACGTCAGCAATCCCGGAACTGCTTAATCATCGTCTTCTTCACCCGTAGCCATGCGGTAAGCGGCCTGCAGCTCAGACAGTGCGTGCATGTCTCGCTTTTTGCGTGCGGCATGCATGCCCAGTTCGTAGGTAACGACCGCATCCGCTTGTCGCCCCAGGGTTTCGTACAGCTTACCCAAGTGGTAATAGGTTCCCACATAGTCCGGATGGTTGCTTACCAACGCTTCATAATGATGGAGTGCGTCGTCGGTGTATCCCAATTTAAGATACTCCGTAGCCAATGCATAGGTTAAAAAAGGATCGTCCGGGCTCTCCTTAAGAAATTCAGTCAGCTGCTGTAACCGCTTGCTCATGCTGCAAACATAGCAATTTTCATGATTTTCCGAGGCAGCCATAGCTCCGGAAAGTGCAATTAATTCCCTACCTTTATCCCGTACAACTAGCAAAGCCAATGGATAGAAGAGCATTCATCGCGTTAGGCGCAGCTTCCAGCGCCCTATTAGCCAGCCCGGCAACACGGGCAGCACAACCCATCGCGCAAAAGCGTTATCAAAATGGCGTAAGCCCGTGGCCCATTTGCCTGGATACCGCTACGGTTCGGCCGGCTTCACTACGTGAAAAAGTCAAGATTGCAGCCAAGGCGGGTTACGATGCCATCGAGCCATGGGACGGTGAACTGGAGGAGTTCGAAGCCGGCGGCGGAAACCTCAAGGATTTGGGCAAGGAAATCAAGGACCTCGGCCTTTTTGTACCCAGTATCATCGGCTTGTGGAATGCATTGCCGCCGACACCCGAGTTGTTCGAGGAGTCACTCAAAGATACCCGCCGGCGAATGCGTATGGCCGCCGACATCGGATCCCAGCATATACAGACCATCCCCAACACCGTGGGCGACAACTACAACCAGCAATGGGTAGCCCGCCGCTACCGTGACCTGATTGAAATGGCAAAAAATGACTATGACCTCCAAGCCGCATTGGTCTTTGTTAAATATTTCCCCTTGAAAACGCTAGGTCAGGCAATGGCTGTCGCGTTGGATGCCAACCATCCGGATGCCATGGTCATACCAGACACCTACCATATGCATATTTCAGAGGGAGGCTTTGAAGGGCTACCCCTGATCAGTGGGAAAAGCATCGCCATCTTCCAGTTTTCCGACGCACCGGCTACACCCGCTATCGACCAATTGGACGACAGCCATCGGGTATATCCCGGTGATGGGATCTTGCCGCTAACGAAGATACTTCGCGATCTCAAGGCGATCGGCTTTGACAAGTGCGTTTCTTTGGAGCTGTACAATCCTGAATATTGGAAACAGGACCTACAGCAAGTAGCCGAAACTGGGCTCAGGAAAACCCTCGCGGTTATCCGTGAGGCTGGTGTCTAAGGTTTTGGCCAGCGAAATTTGCCGAAACTTAGTTATCGGCAAATTCGCTGCAATCCATATCTTTCCAGTCCGCAATCGCATCTTCCGCAGCTTTTTTATACTCCGGATACAAATTGCAATTTTGGGCGGCTTTAAGGTAATCCACGCCAATTTTTTTCATTTTATCGCAATTGGCCACGCTGGGGTCTTCAGAAAACGCATTTATCGCTTTTGAAAAAGCTTCGCTCATCTTTAAGACATCATCGCATCCCCTAGCCCCAATCGGGCTTGCCTTTTTGCAGCTGCTCATAGATGTCGCAATCACAGCAATCGATGCAATCGACAGTGCCAGCGTTCTACGCACGGCATGCTTACCTAAGTAATTCATAGTGTGTTACTTTAAATAGTTAATAATCAATAT
The DNA here is from genome assembly GCF_035556095.1 of Parapedobacter sp. Classification (GTDB taxonomy): domain Bacteria; phylum Bacteroidota; class Bacteroidia; order Sphingobacteriales; family Sphingobacteriaceae; genus Parapedobacter. The sequence goes on from NZ_DATMFT010000032.1 coordinate 130,733, forward strand.
GGTGTAAAAGTATAGGCCTTTTGCTCACTATACAACCCCCCAAAGGGGGTACTTACATTTTTCCTGGTCATTATGCAAACAAAGGTCGCCGCAAAAAAAACGCCATGCAATACACCAAATTAGGTATTTATCGCCCTTGAGTTGCAACAAAGGTATACACTGCTATAGTTCGGGGGGGATACGGTATCAGCGGGTTCCTTATCGTGAGGTTCACATCGGCAAATGTTCAGGGCAGTCCACACGCAGCTCGGTTGGTGCTAACGACTGGTTAATCAATTGGCAAAAGTGACCGTTTCCTCCCGGGCCGGGGCGGTAATGCGAACAAGTGAAACACATTCGCTGTATGGTAATTATACCGGTCTTGTTTAGGTGGCGGATAATGCCGATTAAGCTCAACAGCAGATTTTCCTTATCATCCGCATCCAATAGTTCGATAGGGGCTTTCAGCTCCTTCGTAAACAGGGCGGTCCGGCCCGCTATCGCTTTCCCTGCTGCTGAAAGGTGAATACAGTAGCTCCGCGTATCGTACTGGTCATATTCCTTCGAAATCAGCCCTTTCTGCTCCAGCGCTTTCACGGTATCACTTATCGTCGCTTTGGTCATATTGAATTCGGAAGCGAGGTAGCTTACTTTCCGCATTTCCTCACCGTGATGCAATAGGAAAATCAGCACCTGCATCTGTATGGGGCTTAAACCGTTTGTTTTGCTTTCATTCCACAACAATACCCGGAAAGCCTGCGCAATCCGCTCAAGGGAGGCAACTATTTTGCTATCGGTGCTTTGGTTCTGTTGGCCGAGGTCAAAATCAGATCGATTCATCCGTCACAGTTTTCCATTTCATAAACATAATAACCACGTTCCTGAATAGCCAGCTCCCATTCCGGCCGCACGGTCTCGACATGGCAGAACCTGCACTCGTTGGAAGTAAGTGGTTGCCCGGCTTGGCCTTTGCTCGCTAAATAGGTTTGTCCATAACCGTATATGGTCTCTGTATTCGTCATTGCTGTGGGAACAATGATATCAAAGTGCATGGTACTGCCATCCCGCTTTACCACGTATGTATCCCAAACCGATACCTGCATATTATATGGTGTTTTGTGTTATCCATTTCAGTTGAGGAAAGGATGCCCTGAAACAGGGCACCTTCTCCCTTTCTAACCTGGTTACTTCGTGTACTAACCTCTTACATCCGCCATGGACGCACCGAAATTGATGTGCAGTACGTTTCCCTGCGGCGTAATCAATGCTGGTACGGATTTGACTCCGGCCGCCTCGGCTTCTTCAATCCGCTTACGGTCTTCGCCAAGGTGAACTACTTCCACCTTCTCCGCTCCGATAAGATTGATAATGTCCTGTTCCGCGCTTACACAAACCGGACACCCGGCATGATAAAAAACTGATTTGCTCATCTTTTAATGTGTTTAATTGTCAGTCGGCAACATCGCCGACCCAAATATAGTTAGGATTCCTAACAATTCAAATTAATTTACGAATTGCAAAAAAAGCTGCCGTTTAGGTTAATAAACCAGGTGTTGTACCTTGAAAACTCAAAAAACAAATTATTCCGTTTTCTTGAACAAGAAACACGACATCAGAACAGACAGCTATTTTTTAAGGCTTACCGCAATCCCCGAGCTACTCGTGTTGTCTATATGGGTTTCATATCCGGGGTGGTTGTTTACAAACTCCAGGTATTCGCGGATACCGCTAATCGACTGCAGTACGTTATGGGCGGTAAAGCGGCCCCCTGGTTTGAGTTTCGGGTCCACATCCTTGAAATACTGGATGTACCAATCCTTATCTGCGTCAGAAAACACAAAGTCAAGCGGGCCTTCCACTTCCGGCACCAAGTCGTGTGCGTTCCCCAACCGGAAATCCACGAATGCCGACAGGCCTGCCGCTTCCACGTTGGCTTTTGCCTGCCGCTGCCTATTTTCATCCAGTTCTATGGTTACGAGCTTGCCCCCCGTTTTGCTCAGCGCCCAAGCGATCCATACTGTTGAGTGGCCGGTGGAGGTACCGATTTCCAAGGCCGCCGTATAGCCATTGTCTACAATCAGGTCGTGCAATACCTGCCCGTCGTTGTATGGCACGTTCAGGTCCTGCCATGTTCCTTTATTTTTCTGTAAAAACGCTTCGACTTTTTTATCCAGCTCTCCCTGGCTTTCCGGATTTTGAGCCACACAGCCGGCTGCAATTCCAATGCAGACCGTTATTATTCCAAGTGTTTTTAGTACGCAATGTGTATCCATGGCAGTAATTGGTTTTTCTGGAATAACACTTAAACGGAGGGAATTGTTTTAGGGGTCGATCTGTCGCCGCCCCGCCACCATGATTCAACCAGCTCCCGATGTTCTTCCACCCATTGTTTTGCCGTCTCTTTCTGGTTATCACTGGCTTCCATCTTCATGAGCAAATCGGACATGACTTCCTTCTCAAAAAATGCATGTTCAAGGAACCGGTATACATCAGGGAAATCGACGTCTAAATCTTCGCGGACATACGTCTCGATGTGTTCCGCATCGCCATAGATTTTTTTGGGGTCTTCCAGGAACTTCAGGTCAAACCGGCCGAACAACCAGTGCGGTTCCCAGCCAGTAACCACAATCCATCGATCCTCATCCACCGCCTTCTGAAGTTCGGAAGCCATAGCCACCATAGACGAATTCAATTGCTCATAATCCAGCGCATAAGCAATCAGCACACTGTCGGTATAAGCGGCCATTCCAGTACCTCGCTCGATACCGACAATTTTACCGCCAAATTGCGCGCGGTGGTCGTTCAGCTCCTCGATCGTCTCGATGTCTACATAGGTGGGTACCACCAGCCCCAACTGTGCGCCTTCATAGTTAATCCCTGCACTACGTATCTTGTCAAACGGGGCCACCTTTTCGCCATGGGTGGTAGGCAGCCACACATTCATGAAAATGTCCGTATCCCCATTGTCCATCGATGCCAATAAGAGGTTTGGTGCCGCCTTTTGGGTAACCACGTGGTAACCCTTTTCCGTGAGGTATGCCTGCGTAACCATCGTCATGGCATTACCCTCGGCCCAGCCCGTGACCATCCCCATACTGATGCGTTTGGTAAAACGTTCGCCACAACTACTCAACGCAACGCATACCACACCTATACCTACCAACCGTAATAGCTTCATTTCTTAGTGTTTTAGCCCCTTGCTGCCAAAGGCATGTGTAATCCGATCGAGAATAATCGCCAGAATAACCACCGATAGGCCGCTTTCAAACCCCAGCCCGATATCGAGGTTATTGATCCCCTCAAGCACCTTTTCACCCAGCCCCCCAGCTGCGATCATACCGGCAATTACCACCATCGACAAGGATAGCATAATGGTTTGGTTTACGCCTGTGAGGATGGTTTTGAGCGACAGCGGCAACTCAACCTTAAACAGGATTTGCCGTTGTGTAGCGCCCAGCGAACGTGCCGCCTCCAGCACATCGCCGGGTACCTGTTCTATACCCAAGGCTGTAAGCCGCACCGCCGGTGGCATCGCAAAAACAATGGTGGCAAAAGCGCCGGGTAGCTTGCCGATACTGAAAAACAATACCGCGGGAATAAGGTAAACGAAAGCCGGCATGGTCTGCATAAGATCGAGTATAGGCCTGATGATCCGCCGCGCTGTCGTGCTTTTGGCCGACCAGATACCCAGCGGTATGGCAAATACCAAGGCGATGACGGTCGATGCGATGATGAGCGCCAACGTCTGCATCGTCTCTTCCCAAAAGCCCATCAAATAAATGAGCATTAATCCACAAAGTGTAAAGGTGGCGATGCTTTTGCCGGCTTGCTTCCAGGCAACTGCCGTGAAAAGCGCAATGATCACATAGAACGGGACGCTTACCAGCATCCATTCCAAGCTTTCAATACCGGCGTTGCCCGTGGTTTTGATGAAATCAAAAAGGGGGCGAAGGTTATCCATCAGCCACTGTACTGCAACGGCTACATATTGTCCGATGTCGATTGTCTTTTCCATATCAATTGTTGTTAGCGAGCTTTTGCAAATGGGCTATTTCCTGTTCATCATATCGCGTAGCTTCAATAACCACTGCATTTTGAGACACGATGCCCAACAGGTGCTTTGAATCCATATCGACCACCCCAATGGGTGATCTCGTGGCAGAAATCAGCGGTAACATTTGTTCAACGGTTACTTCTGTGGCGACGGTAGGAACATCTGTTAAGATGATTTCCTGTACGGTCTCGGCTCCTTTTTTCGCACACGCGATCACATCAGTCACCCATACGAAACCCTTAAATACATACTGATCATCGACCACCGGGAGTACATCCAGGCCAGTAGCTCGCATTTTGCGCAATGTCCCTTCCGGACCATCTTTCCCTAAGCGAACAACCGTGGGCTTTTTATGCATCAGGGTACCGGCGGTAATGATCATTTTGCGATCCACCTGTTTAACGAATTCGGCGACGTATGCGGTAGCCGGGTTGGTGAGTATTTCCTCGGCAGACCCTATTTGTTCGATGACACCATCCTTCATGATGGCAATGCGATCGCCCAGTTTAATGGCTTCATCCAGGTCGTGGGTTACAAATACGATGGTTTTCCTAAGCTTATCCTGCAATGCGATAAGCTCATCCTGCATTTCCGTTCTGATCAGCGGGTCGAGCGCAGAAAAGGCTTCATCCATCAATAGCACCTCCGGTGCATTGGTGAGTGCACGGGCCAGTCCCACGCGTTGTTGCATACCACCGGAGAGTTGAGCGGGAAATTGATGTTCAAACCCGTGTAACCCCACGGTATCCAATGTTTTCTGTGCCTTTTCCTCACGGCGCTCTTTACTTTCTCCGCGGAGTTCCAAGCCGAAAGCCACATTTTCCAGAATGGTCCGGTGTGGCAGTAAACCGAATTTCTGGAACACCATACTCATTTCGGTACGGCGCACGTCCAGTAGTGCCTTGTGGCTTTTGCGCGTCACATCGTCACCATTGATGTAGATGTTTCCGGCAGTGGGCTCAATCAACCGGTTCAGGCAACGCAGCAGCGTCGATTTACCACTGCCCGAAAGACCCATAAGCACAAAAAACTCACTTTCGTATATTTCAAAATTTGCACGATTTACTCCCACCGTGCAGTGAGTTTTCCTCAGGATTTCGCTTTTCGTCGCACCGGATCTGAGTAACTCAAGTGCTTTTTCCTTATTTTTTCCGAAGATTAATACAAGATCCTCAACTTTTATTTTTACAGCTTTTTTTTCTACCATCGTTTGCTCTTATCATAAAATTATCCCTCACGTTGGCTAAAAAAAACCAACGTTACGACTGTCACACGCATCGATTAACAAAAACGCGCGGATTAAAAAAAGTAAGAAGGAGGAATTTGGGGGCTTTTGGCGGTTGCCGCCGTTGACTTAATGTGTATTTTCTGGTGTTTTTTTACTGCCATTGCCGCGAATGTACGAAAAAAAGTAGCAGGTATCCAAAATGTACGGGATATATTGGCGGTTACACACGCCGTGGCCGCATGAATTGCCTCATGCGCAGACCTGCCAGACCGGAAAAACCGCTTACCAAAGCCACCACCAATACAGAAGCCGTCAGCATCAACACAACACCGGCCGTGCCAGTCGCAAACGACGCTCCGCCGGTGAAAATACCGGCCACCTGTGCCGTCAGGTCAGACCCCGCGGCAGCAAGCAAGTATATGCCATAGCCCACCCACAAGAGGGCACCTGCCCCCGCCGATTGCCAAAAGGCACGCGGAGCACGGTGCGGCAACCACCAGCACCCCACAAAGCACACCGGTGCGATCAGCCACCACGGACCTATAAACGACAGCACTGCACCCACCACCAGTATAAAAAGGAAAAGCATAGCGTTTAATTTTTCGGTTTCAATAATACATCGCGTTGCAGCCTTGGCGACTGTTCATCCACAGTTTTCAAGAACAACAGCGTATCCAATTCACCATTGGCCCATCGCCCAATCATGTTGTCGTAATATTTGCTACCGGGATTGCCTGACTGTCCCCCGGGATATAGTCCGTATGCAGAAGGCCACTCGCCATCCAGTTGTACCACCATCCGCCACGATGGCCCATGGGTGTCCGATGTGGCATTGACAATACCGCTTCCCCCGCCAATGACAACACCCGTGCGCCCGAAAGACCTGAAGTTTGGCACCAAATGCAGGATACGCGTATTTTTCACGTGGCTCCAGGCCCAATCGTCTGCAGCTATTTCGCCGAATCGGTCGCGCAATTCGCTCACGGTCTGCCGAAAGCTCTGACAGATGATGCCGTCGATGGTTTCAACGGTATCGGCGGTAAGCACATTGTCAAACCATTGCGCTCCGGGTTCGTTGTTGATAAGCTGGTATGTGCGGTCAAGGCTCGGATACAGCAGTTGTTCTTCCTGCGCGAACTCATCGCCCCAGATCGCATCGCATAGTTTATCCAACCAATGTTCGAAAATCGTCGCGCCTACCGCATTGGCATCGTTTCGGTAGTCCCAACGTTCGAGGGCGTCGTACTCGGCCGACCGCCGGATGGAATCATCGGTAGCCAAGCCCCGTAACAGGCGAGGTAACACACGCCTAGCATCCACGTTGAAATTATCATTCTGCAGATCGCGTAAGCTATCAGCTGTGGCGGCGCGCATCGCCTCCAGGCGCTCGTTGATGCGAAGGGCACGGCTCGGATGGGCAAATTTCCAATCGAGGTAATAGGGATACGTGGTATCGGCAGGAAATTGGTTTGCCGAACTCACAAATCCCCGCGGTGGATTCTTTACCGTAGGGTTCTGTTCCCGGGGAATCCAGCCCTGCCAATCGTGTGCTGCCAGTGTGCCATCAAGGAGGTATTTCCCCTGCCCTTTCCATTTGAGTGGCAATTTGCCATTCGACGTGATGGCAATATCTCCACCGTTGCTTGAAAACACAAAATTCTGTGCCGGTGCGGTGAAATAGGCCAATGCCGCACGATAATCATCGTAATTTTGGGCGCGGTTGAGGTAATGGAACGTCAGCACATCGGCCCCGTCGGTCTCGTTCGTTATCCACCGCATGGCGTAGCCCACAGGTATCCGGTTGGTATACGCCGTTTCTGACGTTTTATGGTATACCACCGGGCCGTGATGGGTATAATACAGGGTATCGTGCAATTCGGAGCCCCCCTTCACATGGAATGTTTCGATGTGCATGGTGGTGGGTTTCCATTTCCCGTCATGCCAGTACGCCGTAAAGGTGCTGTCGCGGAACCGGATGCGATAAAAATCCATGACGTCCGAGCCGACATTGGTAACACCCCAGGCCACATCTTTGTTGAAGCCGATAATGATGGCCGGTGTACCCGGCAGGGCTACGCCATATACATTTACGCTTGGCGATGAAAGCTGCATCTGGTACCATATGGAGGGCAACGTAAGCTGCAAGTGCGGGTCGTTGGCCAGTATAGGCAGACCGGTGGCGGACCGCTCGCCCCCTATGGCCCAATTATTACTGCCCACCTCGGGGTGGGGCGTGGGAACCGAAAAGGCCAGCAGGGTACTGTCCGGATGGGCTGCAACCTCCTTAGGCACGGGCGGAGCCATCAGCGGATCGAAATCCCATGCGGTTCCTTCGGGTACAATAGGCGATTCCACAGTGGGATAGCTTGGAAAAAGATCGGCCACAACCTCCGGGCCGTGTTTCGCCAGCACCTGGCTGAGCCGGAGGTCGTTGCTGCCGCCATTGAGCGTGTTGCGCATGTTCATCAGCATGAGGATGGATTTATACGGCGACCAGGCTTCAGGGGTGTAATTCAGCAGCTTGTATTCGACCGGAAGGTCCTTGTACGCCAATTGGGCGATGTACGCGTTTACACCCGCCGCATAGGCTTCCAAGGCCTTTCCGGCCACCGTGTCAGCTTCCATCCGCTCGGCAATTGCCGCCGCGGAACGTGCCATGCCCAACCTCCGGTTAAAACGGTCGTATTCGAGCACGGCCTCGCCCACCACCTCCGTGAGGCGGCCTGCTGCAACGAGCGTATAAAATTCCATCTGCCACAGGCGATCGCGCGCAATCACGTACCCTTGCGCAAAATAGAGATCCTCATCGTTCTGGGCAAAGATGTGAGGCACGGCATTATCGTCATACCGAACGACCACTTCACCGGTTATTCCTGGCAATACGATTTCCGTATCGCTGTCTCCGGGACGGGCCTCAGCATTCTGGAGGTAGCCATGGAAGGGACTGAGGAGCTTACCCAGCGGTGGTAGCATGCCCCAAGCATGATGAAAGACGTAAATCAGCAGCAAGGCAATCGCCAATGGCCAGACATGCTTGATGAATTTCATCATGTGTTAGGCGTTGTTTTCCGATAATGGTTATCTAATCCATTCAAACTTAGCTAAACCATACGAAACATGCAAATGCAACGCTTACCATAAAAAATATCCAGCCCCGTGGAATCGAAACTGGATATTGGAAAAGGAAGGTGAAATGCTTACCGTTATCAGTTGGCCAATGAATTGATATAGGCCGCAATCCGGAGTGCATCTGTTTTTGGCACATGGGGCATTGGTGGCATCTCGGTGGCATAGCCGGGCCAGTTTGCAGGTTGCGGGCTGTAAATCAACTCCACGATTTTCTCGTTGGCATATTTCCGTTTCGCGATATCCGTATATGACGGGCCAATCTGCTTCTTATCGGGGTTATGGCAGGCTATGCAGGTGTATTTTGCCAATAGTCCCTCGACCTCCTTGAAGGTGGGTGCTTTGACCACCACGGTTTTTACCGTAGGAGCTTTTAGCGTAGAAGCCGGCTTGTTGGCTTGCGTTGACGAAGACGTGGTAGAAACTGGTGCCAGTTCCGGTTCGACCACCGGGATGGAACTGTCTTTGGTGCTTACCTCATTCATCGACAGTTTCGGCCCTTGGGGTATTTTGTGTAATGTATAGTAGGCGGTTGGGTGGATCAACGAATAAAAGTTGTCCTTTTCTCGGATTCCATCCAGCGTGATCGTATGGATATAGTGCGCTTTGAGGCTATCCACAATGATCCGTGCACGCAGTCCATCCGCGGAAACCTTCACCCCTTTTATCCGATTCGATTGCATGTCTACCGGCGGACTGCCATACACCGGGTGGTATTTATAGGTATAACTTTCCACCTGGTAGGAGGCAAGGTCATTGGCAGAAGCCGTGTCTACCGGCAGCGTGAACGTGATTTCAAACCCATCAGGCATCGCTTTTACCGTTTGCATTTCGAATGGGATTTCACCATTCCATTCCAGCCGTTCCAGCCCTTCGTTGGCATCGCCCGCCGAACCCCATCCGCGGTTGGTTTCACCAACAAACAACGAACCATCCGGAGCCCATTCTACACGAAGCACGCCCGACCGGAACCCACTACGGAACCCGATAGCCGCTCCCTGCAATTCACCATTCACCTCCTCCAGCATCACCCGCGATAACATGCTCATCCCTTGGTCGCCCACCAACACCTGGCCTGCAAAAGGACCGAATACGCCATCGGGGATAATTGTAGGTTGCGAAGAAGAAATACCCAAGATACCGTGGGGTAACCACACGGCAGGCAATCGAAACTCCGCGAATTCCTGCTTGGCATCGAATGCAGTCTTATATTGCTCATTGATGATGTTTTCAGGCTTCACGAAACGGCCCTGATCATTCTTGACGCGGCGCTCATCTATTTTCGAGACGAACTGTTCCGTGGTCAGTTTAACGGGAGACCCCGGGAGGCCAGCCCAACGTAGCCCGGCGGGATGCCCCATAAAATCACCTTTGTTCACTTGCCACAAGCCGCCCGAGCCGATCCAATCACCCTGATTCTCGGTATAGAACAACTGTCCGTTGAGCAAGCCCGGACCAGCGGGCGATCGCATACCCGTAGCCCAAGGTGTGAGTTTGCCGTCCTCGGTGATATTTACCGCCCATCCGCGCCAGGGCACCCGGCTTTCACCGCGCCACCACTCCTCGTCGCCAAAAGCCACGTTACCCGTCACGAAGAAAGTCCCGTCGGGCGCAATGATTGGGCCGAACGAGTATTCGTGGTAATGACCCGACAGTGGCCACGCATATACCGTTTCATACACATCGGCCTTGCCGTCGTTATCGGTGTCAACGAGCTTGGTCAGCTCACCACGTTGGGCACAATACAGGGCCCCATCTTTATAGGCTAGACCGAGAATTTCGTGCAGACCCGAGGCAAACTTACGGAAATAAGGGTTGCTACTGGTGGGGTTTTCGATGATATAGACGTCGCCACGCCGCGTGCTAAGGCCAAGGTTACCGTTGGGAAGCATAGCCAGGCCACCAACCTCCAGGATGATACCTTCCGGTGTACGTACTTTCCGGATCCGGAAAAAATCTTCTTCCTTGGGGCTCTCCTGAGCAAAAACGCTGAGTACCACCGTAAGCGCTATCGCCAGTACTGCAATTACTTTAAAATAGAGTGTATGTTTAATGTTAGTAGTCATGGTCAACAGTTAAAAGATAATGGAATAACGGATTGTACCGGTTACCGGCACCAGCAATTCCTTGCCGGTTGATTGATCACGGACAAAAGGTTTAGCCTTGCCGGTCTCTTCTACCTTGAGGTACCAACTATTATCACCAATCAGAAATATGCCCTTCCCTTGTTCCACGATGGCAGGTGCCGCAGCCAAGCGCAGGTAGAGACCATCGGTATTGCCTGTAACCGTTATGGTTCTGGTAAACCCTTCACCGTTGGCCAATGGGCGGATGGCATCCGTTACCTGTTGACCGTATATCGCGTATCGGAACGTAGGGAGATCGTGGGCATCCAAAACATACCCGTTAGGCTTGTAGCCTGTACCTACTGTATCGACGGGCCATGTGTCGCCTGTCATGCCCAGTTTCGCTACAACGAGGCTTGGCGCGCCGAAATGGACAGGGCTTCCCATGACCCTCGACGTACCATTTCCACGGTTGTTCCACATGGGCGTAGCATCCAAGAAGCCGCCCCGCCACACTTGGAACAGGCTGCCTTTATCGAGGTCATACGTATAGTGCACCTGTGCCGGGTGGCCAACAGAAATCGCATGCACCACACGCGGCCCATCGGGGATATCCATAAAGCTTCGGAGTGTGGTGTTTACCTGCGCAGCAACCAGGATCGGGTCAGCACCATTCCGATCCCGCGAATCGGTAAGTTCAGGCAGTTTATTGATCGTGACGTCCTTCAACGCAACGGCACCATGGGATACCGAAAAACGTACAGGTGCCTCCGCCTTTCCGTCGGACCCTTCCGGGGTCCGCAATTGTACGGCCTCATGGATAGTCACACCGTTAAGTTCCGCCCGGAGGAGCTGTGCCGGGGCGGTTTCGCGTCCGTCGCTGTCGAACCGGGGCGCTCTGAACTGGATATGCAGCCGCTGCCAAAGCCCCGGGGCCCGCCCTACCTGTTGTCTTGGCGGATAGCCCGCTGCCCCGCCATTGGTCAGGGCTGTAGCAGTAGTCACGCCACGGCTATCGGCTAATGTAACGGGATAGATACCATGCAAATACAATGTTGCCTCGGCTCCTTCAGCCAAAAGGTAGTTGAACTTAAGTTCAATATCGCCATAAGCTGACGCAGTTATCAAATCTTCCGGACGGCCTTTCCGTTCGGAAGCATGGACTAAAATACCCTCACCCGGCGACGTCATCAGTACCTGCGGTTTGGACAACGGCAGGGTAACGTTACCCACGGACTCCCAGCCTTTGGTAGGCGCTGTAAAAACTTGCGTTTGCGCATTCGCTGTCAAGCACAACAGTAACGTGGCATAAGCAATGAATGCAAATGATTTCGAAAAATACTTCAATAAAATCATGAATTGGTTCGTTTTTGTAACTAGTATCTTAAAATTTGGTCGCTAAGATAAATTTTAATCTGCTATTCCCATAAAACGGTTTAGTTTTTTCATTCGAATAACTGTTTTTAATTGGCAATGAAGCTTGTATGAATTATTCGTATCCTTTTGTGATGGCAATTCATGCAGGTTTCATCTGTGTATAATTTAATCCGTTCCGACGAAATCAACGGCAATCCCTTCCACCTTCTCCAGTCGTCCCAACACTTTCCCCACCTGCGTTTGCCGGATTTCCAGTTCCAACGCGCAGCGGTTATCGAAATCTTGCTTCCGAATCGTTAGGTCTTCCTCCTTCGCGATACGCATCACCTCGTTGAGGTGCTCATATAACACAGTGATGCGATACACGTCATTGACGGTCAGCTCTACAATCGATGCAGCCGACAACGCTTCCTGCGCCGCACGCTTATAGGCGCTGATGAGGCCCGGAACACCAAGCAGCGTGCCACCGAAATAGCGAACTACTACCAACAGGATGTTGGTAACATCGGCCGAAAGTAAACTATTGAGAATTGGGCGGCCGGCGGTACCCGATGGCTCGCCATCGTCGTTGATACGAAACACCGATCGGTCGGGCGTCAGTCTGTACGCCCAGCAGTGGTGACGGGCTTTCGGATGCTGCGCTTTCAGTGCGCCCACCAGTTCCTTTACCGCCGCCTCATCCCGCAGCGGATACGCATAGGCGATAAACTTGCTTCCGCGGTCTTTGAACTGCCCCTCGGCGGGTACAGCAATGGTTTTATAGGTGTCTTCAAATAAACTCACAGATAAGCAATTATCAGTACCGATATCACGGCCAGAATTATCCCGATTTTATTAACATGCGATAGTTTTTCGCGGAATAAATATATCCCCACGAGGGCACCCAGCGCAATCACACCTACGTTCATGCCCGTGAAGACGATAGACGGATTATCCGGTAGCGCCCGGTGGGCTTTCATGTAAAAAAGAATGTTGGCAAAATTGAAGCCCCCCAACACCACCCCCCAAAAGATGGCGTGCACGGAAAATCGCTTACGCGATACGGTGAGGTGATACACCAGGAAGGCAAATGCGACCACCATGGCCAGGCAGAAGACCACGAGCATAGACGTGGTATAAGGCACCCCGATATGTTGAGCCACCTGCTTAAACAGGATATCGATGATGCCGTACCCGAAAAACACGATAAGCGGAAAAAGCCAATTACGGCGGTTATGTCCATACTGGTTCTTCCCTTGGTGCCACCCGATGCTGCACAGGATCCCCACAACACCCACGGCGACGCCAGCCAGCTTACTAGCCTCGGCGGTCTCATTGAACAGCCAAAAGGCAGCAATAAGCGCGATGAACAGCGACAATCGTTGGGCGACCTCGGTGCGTACGATGCCCGCGTAACGTATAGAGGCACTGAGTGCGAAGAAAATGCCCGGCAAAAGCACCGCTAGTGCCCCATATAACAGCCACGGAGAACGGCCGAAATAAACGGGCGACCATTCCGGCCGCAGGAAAAGCCATGCACAGCATACGGCTACTGGGTAGTTCCACACCACGATCTGTGTCGTATCCACAGCATAACGTCGTGCCAATTTGAGGATCACGGATACCGTGACACTACAGAAGACGCTGAATAATACATTTACCATAGGGTTGACCTGACGCCGGGCTAAGTTAGCAATACTTCCGGTATAACCACGGCATAATTGCTATATACTATCCACTAGTATTATATCCGTTTTTTAGTTGGAGTTAACTCGTAGTTTATTCGGTATTTTCCGAATAAACCCCGGATATACTCCGAATAAACCCCGAGTAAAACCCGAATATTCAGTAGATCAGGAATAACTCGATATTAACTATAAGGTAAATACCATCTGCTTAGCGCACCAATTTGGATTTGCTTTAACACGTATCTTTCCCTAATTTTGCGGCCCTAAAACAGGCGCTTTAATTCGCAGACAATCCCATGCAGATATCCAAGACATATAGCCCCAAGGAAGCCGAAGAAAAGTGGTATTCCTTTTGGAAGGAAAACGGGTTTTTCCGGTCGGTGCCCGATGAGCGGGAACCTTATACCATTGTGATGCCGCCACCCAATGTGACGGGCGTGCTCCACATGGGGCACATGCTCAATAACACCATCCAAGATGTACTCATCCGCCGCGCGCGCATGCAGGGCAAAAATGCATGCTGGGTGCCGGGCACGGATCACGCGTCCATCGCGACTGAAGCCAAGGTAGTATCGATGCTTAAAGATCGAGGTATCAGCAAGAAGGACCTTACACGCGAACAATTCCTTGACTACGCATGGGAATGGAAAGAGAAGTACGGTGGCATCATCCTGAAGCAGCTGGAGAAGTTGGGCGCGTCGTGCGATTGGGACCGTACGCGGTTTACCATGGATCCCGACCTCTCCGATGCGGTGATCGATACGTTTATCCGGCTGTACCGCGAAGGGTACATCTACCGTGGGGTGCGGATGGTCAACTGGGATCCGCAGGGTCGCACGGCCGTATCGGATGAAGAGGTCATCCGTCGTGAGGTCAACCAAACGCTCTACTATGTACGGTACGCGGTTAAAGGTGAGCCGGGCGATACGCCCTCTTACCTTACCATTGCCACCACCCGGCCGGAGACCATCATGGCTGACACCGCCGTATGCATCAACCCGAACGACGAACGATGGGCTCACCTGAAGGGGAAGACAGCTATCGTACCGCTCGTAAACCGAGAAATCCCCATCATCGAGGATGAATATGTCGACGTGGCTTTCGGCACGGGCTGCCTGAAGGTAACGCCGGCGCACGACCTGAACGATTACGAACTGGGGCAAAAACATAACCTCGAAGTCATCGATATCCTGAATGACGACGGCACGCTAAACGACAAAGCCGAGATTTTAGTGGGCGAAGACCGATTCACCGCACGCAAGGCCATCGCCAAACTGCTCGACGAAGCGGGTTTGTTGGAGAAAACGGAGCCCTATACCTCACAGGTCGGTTTCTCCGAACGTACCGACGCGGCCATTGAGCCCAAACTTTCCATGCAATGGTTCTGCCGGATGCAGGAACTCGCAAAACCCGCACTCGATTACGTGCTTCATGGCGAGGTGAAGCTCATCCCCGACAAGTTCATCAATACCTATCGCCACTGGATGGAAAACATCAAGGACTGGACCATCAGTAGGCAGCTGTGGTGGGGTCAGCGCATACCGGCATGGTATAATGCCGATGGCGAATGGGTGGTTGCTAAAACGGAAGCGGATGCGATGGCGGAGTTTGCCGCCGAAGGCAAGACGGCCAAAGGCATCCGGCAGGAAGACGATGTGCTGGACACCTGGTTCTCATCGGGCTTATGGCCCATGTCTGTATTCGACGGCACACGGCATCCCGATAATGAAGACATCCGCTATTACTATCCCACCAACGATCTGGTTACCGCTCCTGAAATCTTGTTTTTCTGGGTAGCCCGCATGATCATCTTCGGCCACGAATTCCGTAGCACCCCGCCTTTCAGAAACGTATATCTCACCGGTATCGTACGCGATAAACTGGGCCGTAAGATGTCCAAATCGCTCGGCAACTCGCCAGACCCTATCGAACTGATGGAACAGTACGGCGCCGACGGTGTGCGGGTAGGCATGCTCCTCTCCTCGCCCGCCGGCAATGACTTGATGTTTGACGTGGCCTATTGCGAGCAGGGGCGTAATTTCGCCAACAAGATCTGGAATGCCTTCCGGCTCGTGAAAGGCTGGGAAGTGAGTAACGCGGAGGCGTCATCCGCTCAACGTGAAGCAGCCGTATGGTTCGGCCATCGCTTCAATCAGGCGCTGGCTGAAATCGAAGGCCACTTTGCCAGCTACCGGATTTCCGATGCGCTGATGGCTACCTACAAGCTGGTGTGGGATGATTTCTGCTCTTGGTACCTCGAACTGGCAAAACCGGCCTACCAGCAACCCATTGCACGAGAGGCTTTTGACGCCACCGTACGCGCTTTTGAATCGGTACTGAAACTCATCCATCCGTTCATGCCGTTCATCAGTGAAGAGCTGTGGCACGATGAGCTATTCGGCCAACGCGAGGCTGGCGACTGTTGTATCGTAGCCGAATACCCCGAAGGTGACTCATACGACAGTAAGGTGCTGGCCGACTTCGCCGTCATCCAACAGGCGGTATCCGAGATACGCAACCTCCGTAACGCCAAGCAGCTATCGCCGAAGACCACGCTACCATTAGCCATCCATGCCACTTCCGACGTGGATTACGCACGCTATACCGAGGCGCTGGAAAAAATGGCCAACGTGTCTGATATCCGATTCGTTACCGAGAAACCGGCAGGCGCAACGAGTTTCCTCGTGGGCAAGGACGAATGTTACGTGGATATCGCCCAACAGATCGATGTCGAGGCCGAAAAGGAACGGATTGCCAAAGAAATCGAATACCTCAACGGCTTCCTGAAATCGGTCGACGCCAAGTTAGCTAACGAGCGGTTCGTGCAAAACGCAAAACCAGAAATCGTGGCTAACGAACGGAACAAAAAGGCCGACGCCGAGGCGAAACTCCACCTGTTGATGGAGAATTTGGCTAGCCTTTAGATTTCTACGGTTTTCTCTGTACCTTTGCCGATTATGAGCAAGCGAGTTGCATTTTATACCCTGGGATGTAAGCTGAATTTTTCGGAGACGTCGGCCATCGGCCGTATCTTCCAAGATGCAGGGTACACACCTACACCGTTCCATAATCCAGCGGATATCTACGTCATCAACACCTGCTCGGTGACGGAAAATGCCGACCGGAAATGCCGCAAGGTGGTGCGTGAAGCGTTAAGCCACTCACCCAACGCCTACGTCGTGGTCGTGGGTTGCTATGCGCAATTGAAACCTCAGGAAATTACCGAAATACCGGGTGTGGACATGGTACTCGGAGCAGCAGAGAAGTTCAATATCATCTCACATATCAATGATTTAACAAAGTCATCTAAACCGATAATCCATAATGTGCCCATCGCCGAAACCAATGTATTCGTACCGGCGTTTTCCATGGGCGACCGTACACGCACGTTCCTGAAGGTACAGGACGGCTGCGACTATTCATGTACCTTCTGCACCATTCCGCTGGCACGCGGTGCGAGCCGCAGCGGCACCATCGCAGACATTGTGAAGCAGGCGGAGGAAATCGGCGCATCGGACATTAAGGAAATCGTACTGACTGGCGTTAATATTGGCGACTTTGGTATCCGTGGCAACGAGCGCCACGACCGATTTATCGACTTGGTGAAGGCGCTGGACGAAGTGGAATCGGTGTCGCGCTTCCGGATATCATCCATCGAACCCAATCTGCTCACCGACGAAATCATCGCTTTCGTTGCGCAATCCAAGCGGTTCGTTCCCCACTTCCATATTCCGTTACAGTCCGGTTCAAACAAAATCCTCGGTTTGATGCGTAGACGTTATAAGCGGGAACTATATGCGGACCGCGTGGCACGCATCAAGGAATTGATGCCCGACTGCTGCATCGGGGTAGACGTGATTGTGGGCTTTCCCGGCGAGACTCGCGAAGACTTTCTGGAAACCTACCAGTTCCTTAACGAACTGAACATCTCCTACCTACACGTATTTACCTATTCGGAGCGCGAAAACACGATCGCCGCACAGATGGAAGGTTCCGTACCGGGTGCGCAGCGTGGCGACCGCAGCAAGATGCTGCATATCCTCTCCGAAAAGAAGAGGCGTGCGTTTTACCAGACGCAGCTGGGCCGAGATGGCGATGTGCTGTTTGAGAGTGACATCAAGGACGGATATATGCACGGATTCAGCCGGAATTATGTGAAAGTACGTACACCATACGATCCGATACTGGTGAATGAAACCGTTACCGTGAAGTTTACCGGCATCTCCAATCAGGGCGAAATGGATGTCGAGGAATTGCCGGAAGTGTTAGCACACTAAATAACCTGCTGAATAAATCTTGGTATTTACTGCCTGCCAGTAGCTAGTGAATCTTTCTTTGCTTGTTTCGCCTGCTTCCTGAAAAAGCCGCGGAACAGGAAATTGTGCTGCAGGGCTTCCATATTCTGATCCAATTTTTCAGTGCTTGTTTCGAGATTGATTAGGGTCTGTTTGATATTTTCAGCCGCGTTGGGATCGTTAAGCAGTACGCCAATGGCATTGTCCTTATCGTCTAATTTACCGGCCGTTTGGTTGAGATTGGTTACCAAGGCCGACGCAGTTTGGGTAATACCCTGTAACTCGGCAACAGCACCGCGCAGGTTTCCATAAACCACGGTGTCCGTGAGCAGATCGTTGATCAGCGTCCCTTCGGCGTTCAATTTATCCGTCAGCTGGTTTAAGGCACGGGAGGCCCGGGCCGTATTCGAGGCCGTCTGGTCGAGGTTGGCAATCATCTGCCTGATGTGTACCGCCATCAGAGAATCTGCCAAAACGGCTCCTACGGCACCTTCGCCCCGTGCAATTCGTTCACTTACTTCACTGAAATTCTTGGTGATGATTGCTAAATTCTGATTATTCAGCTGTAGGGTCGACAGCATCGCATCCAACCCACCTTCCTCGGCACTTTGCAGCACATCACCGTTTTCGATGGCCGGCGCACTGCTGCTGCCTCCCTCGATGACGATCAGCTTATTGCCGATAAAACTCTCCGAGCCGATTTTGGCTACAGCATCCTTTCGGATGTATTCATGCGATTTCTCTTCAATGGCCATCACAATCTCCACCTGTTCGAGGTTTCTAAAGGTGATGCTTTTTATCGTCCCGATTTTCACACCAGAAAACCATACGTTATTGCCTGCTTTTAGACCGCTCACGTCATTGAATACGGTAGATACCTGGACATTCTTCGAAAAGCGGTTCTGCTGGCCGCCGAGCACCAGGATGCCCGCCACGAGTATAATGATCCCGATCAGCACAAACAATCCGACGATGACCGAACGTTTATTTTCGTTAGCACTCATAATTACTTGATAAAATTATAGTCATAAAACGGCTTTACGCGGCCGTCGTCTGTGTCAAAAATCTGGTCAAAGCTTCCTTCGCGTTCAAACCGTCCATCCAGCAGCATCACAATGCGGTCGCCCACGCTTTTCGCGCAGGCCAAATCGTGGGTGATGATAATCGATGAGGTCTTATACTTCTCCTGCACGTCATTGATGAGCCCATTGATCTCAATGCAGGTAATCGGGTCCAGGCCGGCGGTCGGCTCGTCGTACAACATGATCTCGGGCCGCAGGATCAACGTTCGGGCTATCCCAATACGCTTGCGCTGCCCGCCCGACAGCTCCGACGGCATTTGGTTCAGCGTAGGCAGCAATCCTACCGCATCCAGCACATCCTCCACTTCGTGGTTGATTTCCTTGCGCGACAAGTGGCGTTTATTGCGCACCAAAGGGAACTCCAGGTTTTCGCGAACGGTCATGCTATCGTACAAGGCGCTGTTCTGAAAGGAAAAGCCGATTTTCAACCGCAATTGCTGAAGTTCCTTTTCATCAAGCTCATCCACATGTTCCTCAAGCACTTCAATGGTACCCGTATCGGGTTTAAGTAATCCCGATATCAGCTTGATTAACACGGACTTACCTGTTCCTGACCGTCCCAACACCACCAGGTTCTCACCTTTAAACAATTCGAGGTTCACACCGCGCAACACATCCAGATCGCCGAATGATTTACTCACGTTCTGTACGGTGATTACCCGTGTATCATAATCGATATGTCCGCCCGTCTTTAACATTATGCACGCATGGCTTGTATAATCTGTACGATAAGAATCTCTTCAATGAATACCAGAAACATCGACATGACCACGGCCCAGTTGGCCGCACGCCCTACTCCCTCGGTTCCTTTAGACGAATGGTAGCCCTGGTAGCAGCCCACGATACCGATAGTAAAGCCAAACACGATAGCTTTCAACACCAGTGAAAACACATCGAGGAACGTTACTGCATCGAATACCTGATCGAAATATACCTGGAAGCTGGTATTTTCTACCTGATTAACGCTGAGAAAAGCACCCAGCAGGCCCACAGCTGCCGTATAGAACGATAATATGGGAATACCGATGGTGGTGGCCAATACTCGGCTTACCACAAGGAATTTGAATGGATTGGTGCCCGATACTTCCATAGCATCAATCTGCTCGGTCACCTTCATGGAGCCCAGTTCGGCACCGATTTGCGAACCTACCTTGCCCGAGGCAATCAGCGCGGTAACGAGCGGCGCGAGCGCACGGATGATCGCGATAGATATCAATGCCGGCAACCAAGACGTGGCACCGAATTCAGCCAATGACGGACGTGACTGGTTGGTGAACACGATACCCGTAATAAAGCCCGTAAGTGAAATAAGGGGCAATGATTTCCAGCCGATCTCGTAACACTGCCGGACGATTTCCTTGAACTCATACGGGGGGCGAAACACCTCCCTGAAGAAACGCATCACAAACCGATGGATATTGGCTAACTCAACGAGTGTACGAAGTATCTTCTTTTTTACCATCCGCAGATTTTCGCAGTTAAGGCGGCAAATTTAGCTAAAAAAGCCATCATTTCCCCTATATTAACGTACATTTCGGGAAATTGTTCTATCGCATCACATGGGGCATTCGGGGGTGGCATCAGATGGCCGATTAAACCATCAGCCCCTCGGCACAGTCATACTACCAGAACAAACAAGATGGTTGCACCTTTAAATCGACAGGTCATGAAAACGATGAAGAAGACCGGACTTACGCTACTTACAGCAATCGCCTTTATGGCGATTGTGGCAACAAATGCCGTAAAAGCACAGCCCGGCATGCGTGTTTCGTTCCAATTATTCTACGACGAACTAGCACCTTACGGAGAGTGGATCAACGATCCTGAATATGGATATATATGGCTTCCGAACGCGGAACAAGGCTTCCAGCCCTACGCCACTAATGGCCATTGGGTGATGACCAACTACGGGAACACCTGGGTATCTGACTATGCTTGGGGATGGGCGCCATTCCATTATGGCCGCTGGACGTATACCGACTATTACGGTTGGGCCTGGGTACCGGGTTACGAGTGGGGGCCGGCTTGGGTAAGCTGGCGGAGCGGCGGCGGTTACTACGGCTGGGCACCGTTGGGTCCGCGCATGAGCATCAACGTACATATCGGCATTCCCCACCATCACTGGGTGTTTGTGCCGCAACGGTATATCGCCAGCCCACGGCTGTATAGTTACTATGCGCCGTACCGCAACCAAGTGCGGATATATAACCGCACCACGATCATCAACAACACGTACGTATACAACAACCGTACGTACGTAAGCGGTCCGCGCCGGAGCGAGGTTGAACGGGCTACAGG
This sequence comes from Parapedobacter sp., assembly GCF_035556095.1. Taxonomy (GTDB): domain Bacteria; phylum Bacteroidota; class Bacteroidia; order Sphingobacteriales; family Sphingobacteriaceae; genus Parapedobacter. The sequence continues at coordinate 151,905 of NZ_DATMFT010000032.1, forward strand.
CAGCCGGGTGGCGGTGCGTGAAATTAGCCGCGCGTCGCGCCCCGGAAAAGCATCGGTAGACAACCGTTCGGTAAGCCTTTACCGGCCGGAAGTAGATCGCAACAGCCGGACTTCGGCGCGCCCCGCACGCGTAGCCGATGCGACAGCAGTACGCACCGCGGGCCGGGAAGCCAATGAGCGGACTGTTACTGCCCGGGCAACTGATAACCGGAGTACGCCAACTGCAACCCGCGGGGCAGCGACGCCGACGACCAATAGCCGCAATGTACGGTCGGCCAGTGGCAGCAATACGGAAGCTACCCGTACAAACAGCACACGTGAAGCAGTGCGCACGAACAGCACTAACCGTACCCGTGAAACAGCTACGCCGGCGGCTCGTACACGTACAACTGCTCCGAGAACGAATTCCGTGCGCAGCGCGGAAAGTACCTCCAGCAGTACCAGGAATCAGGCTACCACGCCATCGTCTAGAAACCGGTCGACAACCAACGTACAACAACGGGCTACCAAGCCTACGGTGAGCCAAAGCAGCCGGACATCTACGCAGGCACAGCGAGCAACGCCGGTACGAAACAGCAGTACGAACACATCCGCGCAAAGGACCAGCCGCCCGAGCAGCGCTACTACGGTGAAAAGCCAGTCATCTTCGCGGCCGAAGGTTTCGACAAGCAGCCGTTCGCAAAGCAGCCGAAGCAGCGCTACGCCCAGTAAAACTGCGGAACGGAAAAGCTCCTCTGGAAGGGGTCGTGGATAACCGGTTGTCCGACTAATGAGGGAAACCTGATCGCTTAATAGGAATCAAAGAAACGGTAGCCCGTCTCGCTTAAAACGAGATGGGCTATTTTTATCCGGCTGAAAATCCCTACCTTTGAAACTGTCAGAACCAAAAAGTAACCATGGACAACAGTAGAAGAAAATTTTTAGGAACCTCATTGGCGGGCGCAGCGCTAGCCATCAGCCTCCCCGAAATCGTAAAAGCTGCCACCACATCAGCTGCCGCATCAGCACCAAAAATCCGGATAGCGGAAAACGATGTCATTTTATTTCAGGGTGATTCCATTACGGACGCCGGTAGGGATAAAGAAAACAAAGCGCCCAACAACAGCCGTGCACTAGGCAACGGTTACGCTTTTCTGGCGGCGGCCAACCTGCTACACGCACATGCTGCAAAACAGCCCACGGTTTACAATAAAGGCATCAGCGGCAACAAGGTGCACCAACTGGATGCACGTTGGCAGGAAGATTGCATTGTACTTAAACCCAACATCCTGAGCATTCTCATTGGCGTCAACGACTACTGGCACACGTTATCGGGCAACTATGATGGCACCATCCAGGTTTACCGCGACGATTATCGGAAATTGCTCGACCGCACGCTGAACGCACTTCCCAACGTAAAACTCATCATCGGCGAGCCGTTTGCCGTAAATAACGTGAAAGCTGTTACGGATGCGTGGTTCCCGGCGTTCGACGAATACCGCCATGCCGCCCGGGAAATAGCCAATGAATACCGTGCCGTGTTTATTCCCTACCAACGGATATTCGATGAGGCAGCAAAGAAAGCGGCACCTTCTTACTGGACCGGCGATGGTGTGCATACCTCGCTGGCGGGTGCCCAGTTGATGGCAGAAGCTTGGCTGCAGGCGGTGAAATAATTAACAATTAACAATTGACAATTGACAATTAACTCCATACTGGACAACGATTTCTATAAATTCACCATGCAGCATGCGGTGATCAAGCTGTTCCCAAAGGCACGGGCAAGGTATCAATTCATCAATCGGGGTAAGCATGTATTTCCTCCTGGATTTGCATCGGCGTTACAAGATGCCATTGCTGATTTGGCAAAGTTGGAGTTAACGGAACCCGAGAAAAGCTACTTTGCTACCACATGCCCGTATATTGATCCCACCTATTTCGATTTCTTACAAGGATACCGTTATGACCCGACGGAGGTACGGATCGAGCAGCGTGGCGGCGAGCTCACCATCGCTATTGAGGGATATTGGTACCGGACGATCTTGTGGGAAGTGCCGATTATGTCGTTGATATGCGAGCTTTATTACCGACTGACCGGTCAGGTACGGCAACCAGACGACGAGGTAGTGGCCACAGCAGGGCAGAAAATCGAGCGGTACGGACAATTGGGCGTCACCATTGCGGAGTTCGGCACCCGCAGGCGTCACTCTTACGCGGTGCATCGGCTGGTAGTTCAGACCCTCCGGGCGGCGGGCAAAGGAACGTTTATCGGTACAAGCAACGTGCACATGGCCATGCTTAACCAAACGAAGCCCATCGGTACGCATGCGCACGAATGGTTCATGTTCCATGCCGCCAAATACGGGTTCAAGATGGCGAACCTCCTGGGCCTGGAACACTGGTCGGAAGTGTACCGCGGCGACCTCGGCATTGCCCTATCCGACACCTATACTACCGATGTGTTCTTTACGCAGTTCGACAAAAAACTGTCCAAGCTGTTCGACGGCGTACGTCACGATAGTGGTGACCCGCTAGCGTTTGCCGACAAGACCATTGCGCACTACACGCAGCATGGCATCGACCCTCGGTCGAAAACCATTATTTTTTCCGATGGACTGGATGCGGAAAAGGTGACACGTATCGCTGCGTATTGCCGTGACCGCATTGGGATTTCATTCGGCATCGGCACCAATTTCACCAACGACGTGGGTTTACCACCGATGAATATCGTGATCAAAATGACGGAGGCCTATCCTGAGGAAGCACACTGGACGCCTGTCATCAAGCTTTCCGATGAACCGGGCAAGCATACGGGCGATGACAGAATGATTGCCCTTGCGAAACAAATCCTTGACATTCCTTAATATAAACTATGCTTGATGTGCTGGGCTATGCCCTCCATGACTACTTACAAGGACATCGCGGCGATCAGCTGCTCACGCACACGAGCTTCGGCGGCGTAGAAGAAATGCCCGTGGAGGAATTTTTCAGGCAACCGATTGATTTTCCTGAGCTTGAACATATCGCGTTGTCACTATGCGATGGGCGCGTACTCGACATTGGAGCGGGTGCGGGCAGCCATGCGTTGTTCCTGCAGAAACGTGGCATGGACGTCACCGCATTGGAACGCTCGCCATTGGCCTGTGAAGTGATGCGCGCTCGCGGCGTTGAGCGGGTGATAACAGCCAACGTTTTCGAGTATGGCGGTGGGCGCTATGACACGCTCTTATTCCTGATGAACGGTATTGGAGTGGCCGGCACCATCGTTGGATTGGAAAAACTGCTCACCCATTGCAACACCTTATTAAACGACGGGGGTCAGCTCCTATTCGACTCGTCGGATGTCGCTTACCTCTACACGGATGGATCCGTGGAGCGACCACTCGGCTACTACGGTGAAATCCGGTATCAATATGCCTACAGGGGCTCGCGCAGCGCGCCATTTGACTGGCTGTTCATCGACCAAGACACCCTCATCAGCATCGCGCAGCCGCTGGGCTGGGTGGTGCAGATTTTGTATGAAGACGGGTACGACCAATACCTCGTGCGCATGGAACGACGTATCGACTGAACCGCCCGACAGATGACAATTTTGCTTATATTCCAAATAAAAAAGGGGCTGGGAGCCCCTTTTTTAGCGATAGAATTGTTTTGGATTTCACAAACACATGATACAAGCGGAACAATTCTGGGAAACCGCTTGGTTTACTGAAGAAACAAACTATTACCGACTATCTTTCTTCTGAAAAAGTCCACGTTTCCGATACCGTCCACCTACCCGAGGTCCATTGGACTTCAATCGACCGGTCGCCAGGGTTAAACTGACCGCTCACGTCGGTAAACTGACGGGAAGGGTTAAATGGATCGGTAATCGAAACCAATTCGTTGCTTTCGGGATCGAACGTAAACGATAGGCCAACGCCTGTGTTTGCCGCTCCTCCAGTCTCTATGCTAACAACAACGTAGAAATCGAAATCGTAATCTAAATCGTAAACATTGGCTGTCGTCGGAGACGAGGTCGTCAATGAGAACGAGCGCGGGTAATCCCCTTGATATAGTCCATTTGCGTCGACACAAGTTCCATCGACTTCATATATGCCATCATACACATTTTTAGCACTAACAATGGTGAAAATGGTATCTTTTAGATGACTGGCAGGGAAGCCGCCTGATTCCGTGATGATATACGCGACGGCGTACTTCTTCTCTAGATCAAACTTGCTTCCATCAAGGGCAATCGTGTAAATCTGTTCGAACTCTCCGGGTTTGAAGTCAACGTTAAACCCACTACCTATCGAAGAAAAAGCAGGGTTTGCCACGGTATAAATATCGGCGGGCATAAATTCATAGGTCTCGTCGTTATCTTCGTTGTAGGCTTCGATCACCTCCGGAGCAGCTTTTATCGAAACGGTCGTTGCTGTCTTTAATGTCGAACTGGCATGCGCATTCTTGGTAATCTTAAATACGTCGATGTTTCTGACATCGGTAAAGGGCGTTAGATAGACAATACTCTCGGGTCCTTCCGCGAAAGAAACAAACGTAGTTCCGGCATCGCCCATCGGCTCTCCATCAAAGGAATCCTTAACGCATCCGGCGAGCAAAGGTATCACCGCAATGACTGCAAGAAAATAGCTATATTTAAATGTTTTCATCTGTTTATTTTTTAGTTTTTAACACATCTATTGATCCCACCAAATCCTGGAATCCTGCGAATCACCACCATTTAAACGTTCCACAGCTGGCTCAACCCCTGCTTTATTTGTGGAATACTCACTGGTATGATAAACGTAGCGCCTAGGGATTTGACCGCCTTCGTTGGTCGCCGCCGGTGCTGGCGTCAACGCTGGGTAGCCTGTCTTACGCCAGATGTTCCATCCTTGCAAACCGTCAGGATAATGTGCAATGTACCGTTGGGTAGCTATCTTAGACAAGTTAGCACCGGATCCCGCAGCGGCAGACAGGTTAACCGAACCTTGGCTGAAATAAGACGCTGGTGCCGAAAGCCCCCATTGCTCGAACGAAAGTTCAATCCCTTGGCGGTACAAGGTTGTCAAATTTTCAGACGTCCACCCATAGTCTGCTGCTTCGGCTCTCGCGAGTGTCACCTGCGCAGCACTTAAGACAACCACCTCTCCTGTTTGGGTACGCTTGTCGCCCCGAAGCACCCGTGCCCAGGTAGGGTTGGCTGCTGTAAACGCCTCTGCGTCTGCCCGCGCAAGCCCATAGGGTACACCGATGTTGGAAGTGGCTGTTGCATTTGGATCGGAAGCGATTTCCGATGCGCCCCCAAAAACCGCTTGTCGCCCATCTGACAATGACGCCATTAAATCTGTCATGGTTTTACTTTCGGCGAAATCCTTCCGACCATTGTATAGACCCCACCAAGCACTTGGAAAGTTCCCTCCTGGGTATCTTAGTTTCACATTGTCGGCATTATCACTGATGTAACCGGCCGGATCGTTCAACGCAGCTGTGAACTGTGTGGCTGCGTAGTCGCCCGCACTCGGATAACGCTTGGACAATTGCAACGCCATCATCATCCGTAGGGAATTGGCGAATTGCTTCCAGGCAGCGATGTCGCCGCCATTGATGATGTCTCCGGTTATGGCACTACCGTCAAACGCGTTTACCGCTTCTGACAGTGTCTGAATCATCCCTTTGTAAATCTCTTCCTGCGTATCGTATTTTGGAGTTACGCCTTGTAGCGCTTCGCTATACGGCACATCGCCCCAACGGTCGGTCACCGTCCAGAAGATATACTGCTGCAGTATCTTAGCAATCGTACTCATGTTATTGCTCTGCTCCAGATTAATAATGTTCTGCAAGTCGAACAACACGCCCGAATATTCGCCGGAAAAGTTCAGCTGTGGAATTTGATACAATGACACGTCTGTATATTGCGTTTCCGAGAAGTATTGTGAATATAAACCGCCGCGCGTTTGGGAAGCGTACCCCCCAACACTCACACTCGAATTGGTAAGCAACGCTCCGATGATGGGCTCAGTAGTGGCTCCCGGATTATCGTTTGTATCACCGAAATCCGAAAGCTTCTCGCAGCCTGCTCCCACGCATAGTGCGAGACAAGCGAATGTATATATGAATTTCTTCTTCATGACTTTTACAATTGGTTGTGACTAGAATGAAAAGCGCAAATTAAAGCCGATACCACGTGTGCCGGGCAATTGCGCTCTTTCGCCATCTATAGCGCTGACTTCACCCGGATCAAAGTCCTTTGTTTTGGCGTATAACAACCAAGGATTGGTTGCCACCAGCGAAACCTGGGCGCTTCGAACGTAATTACCGAGGTTGAGCTTTTGTACCGGTATTTGATAACCCAACGAAATTTCACGCAACTTCACAAACGTCAAGTCATAAACGTAGTCATCAAACGTCAAGTTATTGTATGCGCCATGGAAATAATCCTGCGCATCTACATAGTAATCAACGGGCTCATTGTCCGCATTAACCCCGAAAACATGCACCCCGCCACCATCTGCCACCGCGTCACGAATCGGATTGCCGAGATCGTTCAATACAGCGGTACGAGCAGTCAATCCGCTATATGACCCCCACATGTTCGACAGGGAAACGAACTTACCGCCAAACTGATAGTCGATATTCACCGTTAGATTAAAGTCTTCCAAAAAGGTAAACGAATTTTGGACACCACCGGTTACACGGGGGAGCACGCTACCAAAAAACACATTGGGATCATTCTGATAAGATCCATCGCCTGTTAGGATAGGGACGCCGTCATCGTTTCGCAAAATCCCATTACCATAGATTTGACCCCAGCGCATCTTCTCTTGGTGTATCATATAGGGCAGCGTGGTACCCCAAACACGGGAGCCAGCTATACTTGTAATCTGCTTGATTTCGTATTTTTCGCTCACTTCCAACACATCATTTTCAATCAGGTTCGAATATGTTGCCCCAAGTGTCCATTCAAATTTGGGGAGATTAACCGGGGTTACCGTGAGTTGCACGTCAATGCCCCGTTTCGATATCTTGCCGATGTTGGTCAGGATGGACGTGTAACCGCTAGCGCCATTGAGACTTAGCGGCTGCGGAAAATCAATGTCTGACCCATCCCAATACGTGAACGAAAGGCCTATACGGTCTCTCCCGGTGTTATCACGGAAAAAGCCAAGATCAACCCCCAAGTCCATCTGACTGACAACTGACCCACTGATTTCGGGGTCAACTAATTGGTCCGGTGTGCTCATTAAAAAGTTGTTACCCCATTTGAATTGATTGACTCCATAAGCAGCCCCCGGATAGAGGTACGCCCCGAATCGTGTCGAAGTCGCTCCCAGCGCTTTCGGAATTTCGCCCCAAGCGGCGCGAAGTTTACCATAACTAAACCAGTTGTTCTTCGGAAGCACATCGCTAAAGACAAACGAGGCTCCAAACGACTTGGAAAGAACGGCATTGTTATCTTCCGGTAGCGTTGAAAACCAGTCATTGCGTAGTGTAAAATTAAAGAATACCAGGTTTTTATAACCGAGTACACCTGACCCAAAAATCGCATTGTACCGCTCTTCAAGGCGCGTATTGAAAATCGACGGCTCATTTACCGAATTGGAAATTGTAAACAAATCCGGCGCATTCAGCCCTTGGTTGGTGTTTGCTTCGTTGGTCTTACTAAGGTACCTGAAAAAGTCGGCCCCTAAGGTAGCGGATATCGAAAAATCATCGATTTCTTTCTGATACCTAGCTAGGAAATCGAGGTTTTCACGGTTGGAATACGTAGTTCCCGTACCGTAGTAGCCGAAGTTAAGTGGATTATTACCTTGCGTTTGCAAGCCGCTTTCATTGAGACGCGTGCTGTATTTATCTTCATAGAATGTGGTGTTCTGTTGTTTTCTATACGTACCCGTCAAGCTAAGCCCTTCCATAATATGGTAAGTCAAGGAAATGTCTCCAAACAACCGGTCCCGCTGATTAATCCGATCTAACAAGTCGTAATAGGTATACATATTATACCAATAGTTCGCCGCATAGAAACCACGTTCGTTGGTGGGGCTATAGCTCGACGGATTGGTATGGTTCCAGCTTGCATAAATGCCATCCGGTGTGGTTAGCCCTCGAAGTTCTTTCAGAATATCCATATCCAGATTCCGGTGAAACCACTGACTAAACGCTCCTGTCGACTGATTTGAATATTCATCGTCAATTTCACCGATTAGCTGCCGCCTTACATAATTGACATTGGCGGATAGGGTCAAGTACTTATTAACGTGGTAATCCGTCATCAAATTAATTTGGTTCTTATTGAGGTTTGAAGTCGGCAACAAACCATTTACGTAGGTATTGTTATACGTGAACTTCAAATTCAATTTATCAGCAGACGAACTGAACGTAATTGAATTGTTCAGCACCGCGCCGGTTTCGAAAAAGTCACGGGCATTATCCGGTTGCGGAACCAACGTAGCGGTCTGATAAGAACGACTATGGCCACCGTACCATGCATACCAAGGGATATATTCCTGGCCCACCATTCGAGGTCCCCAGCTTGCATCGTCGTTATAGTCGTGATAATATTTACCGTCCAAAGCCTTCCATTCCTCCGGATGCCCCTCAAGCCACGTATATTTAATTAGGTTACTTGAGCCTCCACCTGCATAGGAGTTTTGATAATTGGGCATAATATAGGGGCTCTGAAACTGAGCACCAAGGTTAACGGTGATTCCCACACCGGGCGACTTGCGCCCTTTCTTCAACGTGATAACAATCGCACCGTTTGCACCTTGCGACCCAAACTGAGCAGATGCCGCTGGTCCCTGCAAGATTGACACGCTCTCGATATCGTCTAAAACCAGATCGTCAGAATTAGGCAAAATCGTACCATCAACCACATAGATCGCGCCCTCTCCGGCACCAAAGCCAGAAGCGCCCCGTAGACGCACCTGGGTTTCCCGGCCGAGTGCGGCCGCTGACTGACCGCGTAGTTGCAATCCCGCAACCTTGCCTGCCAATGCGGAGTTGATACTCGGCTGGCGGATCACGTTTACGTCTTCAGCATCGAGTACTTGCGCACTATAGGATACCGATCGACTTGTCTGTCGAGTGCCGTAAGCGCCAGTTACGACTACTTCATCGATTGCGGTGGCACCTGGCTTCAACGTGACGTCAATTATCGATCGTGAGCCGACCTCTTCGACAACGGTTTCAAAACCGAGTGACCGAAATTGTAACTCGGTGGCGCCAACGGGTATCACGATGCTGTACTGCCCATCTAGATTCGTCTGAACAGTTGCCGAGCTTCCCACCGCGCTAACGGTAACACCGGGCAATGGACTTGCATCGTCCGCTGAAATCACCTTCCCACTGATTCTCCTTTCTTGAGCATATGCCGATCCGATCAGCAATATCCCCAACATAAAAAAACCAAGTAATCTTTGTTTCATGTGTTTTTGAATTTGGTTACTTAATTAATTGATTGGTTTCCGGAAACCCGGATGTCTTTAATGAAGGCTACTCCCTAATTTCAGGTATAATACGGCAATTGCGTACATCATACGTTCGCGGCATAATCCACCCTGTCACTTCCAAGAAAGTAACCTTCCTATTCGTTTACCTATTAGTTTATGATGCCGGAAGACTGACCGACAACATGTTTACTTGTGTGCTAGTAAATGTATTCGAAAAATCTGCTTGTGTGTGTTTGTATAAATTTTGTGTTTGAAATAAATGTGTGCCTGTGCGTTTTTTAAAATAAATGAGCTGTGTGTACTGATTAAGCTTAATATATTAGTTAGTTTTCGCCAACATAGGGGCGGCAAATTGATTCGTTGATGACAAATGTAAATTTTTAATTTACAAAAACAAAATTATGTTAAAATAAAATTTACATGCAACATTTTTGAATCGGCAGGCGTCTTATAATCAAACCGTACGGAGAAAACTATGAAAAAAAAGACATTAGGCGAAATAATCAAGGAAACGATGAAGGAGAAGGGCATTAAGAGCTCTGCGGTGGCGCGGAAAATGAATTTATCCCGACAGGCCATCAGCCAGATCGATTCCCGCAAGAAATTCGACCTCGAATTCCTGCAACGTCTAAAGGAAGCCTCCGGATTGGATTTTACCGCTGTCGCTTACGAAAAAATCGCCGACGACAAAATAGCCAACGACCACGACGAACAACCTTCCGATTCGGCCCACGGCATTACCATAAATATCAGGGTAACTCCCAAAGACAAGGAAAAGCTAGACAACCTGCCTTCGTTTATTGAAGAAGTCGAGGAGTCGGGCAAACGGTATGGGTTCGAACTCACTTAATCCACCCACTCGAAACCGGCATACGGCACCAGCACTTCGGGCACCTTTATGCCTTTTTCCATTTGGTTGTTTTCCAGAATGGAAGCAAGAATGCGCGGTAACGCCAATGCACTGCCATTGAGGGTATGCGCCAGCTGCGTTTTGCTCCCATCGCCCTTGAATCGCACTTTCAGCCGATTGGCTTGGTATGTCTCGAAATTCGACACGGAAGATACTTCCAGCCAACGCTGCTGGGCGGCACTCCACACTTCCATATCATAGGTAAGCGCAGCGGTGAAGCCCATATCGCCCCCACAAAGCCGAAGTACGCGGTATGGGAGCTTGAGCGCTTGCAACAAGGATTGCACATAGGTGCTCATCTCTTCCAGTACGCCGTACGATTTGTCGGGATGAACAATCTGCACGACTTCCACCTTGTCGAACTGGTGTAAGCGGTTGAGTCCGCGCACGTGTGCGCCATACGATCCGGCTTCACGGCGAAAACAGGGGGTATAGGCTGTGTGCTTAATCGGAAAATCGCTTTCCTTCACGATGGTATCGCGGTACAGGTTGGTAACGGGTACCTCTGCGGTAGGGATGAGGTACAGGTCGTCAACGCCCACATGGTACATCTGTCCCTCCTTATCGGGAAGCTGGCCTGTACCGAAGCCCGACGCTTCGTTGACCAATATGGGTGGCTGCACTTCCTTATAACCGGCTTGCTCGGCTCGGTCGAGAAAAAAATTGATCAAGGCCCGTTGCAACCGCGCCCCTTTACCTTTATATACCGGGAATCCCGCTCCGGTTACCTTGGTGCCCAGCTCGAAGTCGATGATATCGTATTTGGTGGCAAGCTCCCAGTGGGGCAAAGCGCTTTCCGGCAATTCGGGGCGATTGCCGTGCTGCAATACCACTTCATTGTCGTCAGCGCCGACGCCCTTCGGTACAGATTGGTGTGGTAAGTTGGGCAGCAGTACCAGCTTTTCGTACAACTTGGCTTCAACGGTAGCCAATTCATCGGCCAACTGCCGCTGCTGCTCTTTATATCCGGCCGATTGGGCTTTCGATGCCTCCGCTTCATCACGTTTACCCTGACGCATCAGTTCACCGATTTGCCGCGCCGCGGCATTCGCCGTTGCGGCAATGGCGTCGGATTCGGTCTGGACCTGCCTGCGGCGCTCATCGAGTGCGATCACTTCTTCCACCAATTCCAATCCCTGGAAGTTCCGGACGGCCAAACGTTCAATCACCTGATCGCGGTTTTCGCGGATATAATTAACTTGCAACATATTTTTCTTTTACTTTGTACCGGCAAAAATAGTAAAAATGCTTTACCTCGTACCCACTCCCATCGGCAACCTCGAAGATATGACCATGCGTGCTATCCGCATACTCAAAGAAGCGGATTTCATCCTCGCTGAAGACACACGCACGAGCGCTCCAATGCTCAAGCATTTCGACATCGGGGGGAAAGTATTTGCCCACCACCAGCATAACGAGCATAAGGCTGTGGCCGAAATCATCCGTTTTTTAGCGGAAGGCAAAACCGTTGCCCTGATATCCGATGCTGGCACACCGGCAATTTCCGATCCCGGATTCTTGCTCGTGCGCGAAGCAATCAAACAGGGTATCGCGGTGCAATGCCTTCCCGGTGCCACAGCGTTTGTACCGGCGTTGGTTGCCTCGGGCCTTCCTTGCGACCGGTTCTGCTTCGAGGGGTTCCTTCCGGTAAAGAAAGGGCGGCAGACCCGACTGATGGCATTGGAGCAAGAAACCCGCACGATGATCTTTTACGAGTCGCCCCACCGCTTACTTAAAACACTGGCGGAATTTATCACGGTATTCGGTGAGGAGCGTCCGGCATCAGTGTCGCGTGAAATCAGCAAAATTTATGAAGAAACCGTACGTGGCCCCCTATCCGAACTCAAGGATCATTTCGAAATCCACACACGCAAGGGAGAGTTTGTCGTTTGTGTACAGGGTATGGCGCCTAACCAACGAATATAGTTGCATATACACGCAACTTTAGCTAAGTTTGTGCAAACGAGATACGAACTGTGTTCAAGCCCATTACCCTCAAAGATATCGCACAGGCATTGAATCTATCGCCATCCACCGTGTCGCGTGCACTTAGTGACAGTTACGAAATCAACGAGGAGACCAAGAAACGGGTACTGGATTATGCCGAGCAGCACAATTACCGGCGCAACCCTATCGCGTCTAGCCTCCGCCATGGGCGCAGCTACTCCATCGGGGTGGTGGTATGTGAGGTAGCCAACAGCTTCTTCTCCCAAGCAATAGACGGTATCGAGTCGGTGGCCTACGGCAAGGGCTACCACGTAATCATTTCGCAAAGCCACGATGCCTACGAGCGCGAGGTGGTGAATGTCCAACATTTGGCCAACCGTGCCGTGGATGGCTTGTTAATTTCGATGTCGGCCGAGACGAAGGATTTCTCCCACATCGTGAAATTACATGAACGGGGGCTACCCATCGTTTTTTTTGATCGCGTTATCGATGCCTTCGACACCCACACGGTTACATCCAACAACCGCTCGGGTGCACAGAACGCCACACAGTCGCTCATTGGCCGTGGCTTCAAGAAAATCGCACACCTCGCCAACGCGCCGCACCTTTCCATCACCGCCGAGCGCATGGAAGGGTACCGGGAGGCATTGGAAGACAGCACGGTCGAATTGGATGAGTCACTCATCCGCTATTGCCACCACGGCGGACGCGTACAACAAGAGGTGGAGGATGCCGTCAACTACTTCCTCAATCTGGACGAAAAGCCAGATGCCATTTTTGTGGCCAGTGATCGGCTGAGTATGGGCTGCCTCAGTGCATACAATAAGCTGGTGCCCAAAGAAATGCATCCCGCCATAGCGGGATTTTCCAACTCGGATGTATTGGACCTCTTCCAACCTGACTTTACCTGTGTGCGACAGCCCGCGTTTGAAATGGGCCGTGTGGCGATGGAAATGCTCATCCAACTGATCGAAAGCCGATATCCGGTATACGAATTTGAAAACACCGTGCTGGAAACGAAACTCATTGTGCGGTAAGCCCCCCTATTACAGCCCCACTCGCTATTTCCCTTTTTAAACCGTAACTTTGCGCCCATGATTAATGTATCCAATCTTTCGCTCCGCTATGGCAAGCGGGTTTTGTTTGAAGACGTCAACCTCAAATTCACGCCTGGCAACTGCTATGGCATCATCGGTGCCAACGGCGCAGGGAAATCCACATTCCTCAAAATTATCTCGGGCGATGTGGACCCCACGAGTGGCTCGGTAAGCTTCACCCCGGGCGAGCGGATGGCCGTACTCAAACAGGATCACTACGCGTTTGATGAATATTCGGTAATCGAAACGGTGATGATGGGCCACCAGGAGCTGTATAACATCATGAAAGAAAAGGATGCCATCTACGCTAAGGAAGATTTTTCCGATGCGGATGGTGAGCGGGCGGGCGAGCTGGAAGCAAAATTTGCCGAAATGGACGGCTGGAATGCCGAAAGCGATGCCGCGACGTTACTCAGTAACCTGGGTATCGACGAGGGCCTACACTATAAACTGGTTAAAGAACTGGATGGGAACCAGAAGGTACGTGTGCTCCTGGCACAAGCGCTTTTTGGCAGTCCCGATATCTTACTACTCGACGAGCCAACCAACGACCTTGACATCCATACTATTGCGTGGCTGGAGGATTTCCTGGCTGGCTACGAAGCCATTGTATTGGTCGTATCGCACGACAGGCACTTCCTCGACTCCGTGTGTACCCACGTGGTCGACATCGACTTTGGTAAGATGACCATCTATACGGGCAACTATTCGTTCTGGTATGAATCGAGCCAATTGGCGTTAAAGCAACGTGCCGACCAGAATAAAAAAATGGAAGATAAGGTGAAGGAATTGCAGGAGTTCATCCGCCGGTTCAGTGCCAATGCTTCCAAATCCAAGCAGGCTACCAGTCGGAAGAAAGCGCTGGAAAAGATTAACTTGGAAGAGATCAAGCCTTCCAACCGGAAGTACCCCGCCATCATGTTTAACACGATGGCCCGCGAAGCGGGCGATCAGATCCTGCAGGTGGAGAACCTTGGTAAAACAATCAATGGCGAAACATTCTTCCGTGATGTGAATTTCATGGTCAATAAAGGTGACAAAATCGCCGTACTTTCCCAAAACAGCTTGGCCACCACCGCTTTTTATGATATCCTTACCGGGCGCGACAACGATTATTCAGGTAGCTTCAAATGGGGCGTCACCATCAGCATTGCTGACATCCCCATGGACAATAGTCCGTATTTCGAAGGTAAAACGGAGAACCTTATTGACTGGCTACGCGAGTATTCAGCGGGCGACAAAGATGAGCAGTTCATCCGCGGCTTCCTGGGCAAGATGCTGTTTTCGGGCGAAGAGGTATTGAAGAAGTGTTCCGTGTTATCCGGTGGTGAAAAAATGCGTTGCATGTTTTCGCGGATGATGCTGCAACAGGCCAACATGCTGCTGTTCGACGAGCCGACGAACCACCTGGACCTCGAATCGATCACCGCGCTCAACAATGGGATGGTGGATTTCCGCGGGAGCATCCTGTTCACCTCGCGCGACCACGAACTGACGCAGACGGTGGCCAACCGCATCATCGAGCTGACACCGAACGGAATCATCGATAAACTGATGAGCTACGACGATTACATCAACAGTGAAGCGGTAAAAGAGCAACGGGAAGCGATGTACGTCTAAATTAGGAAGGGGTAAGCTGATTTCAGCTATCCAATACGATACTGATGTTTTCTTTTAATTTGGCGATTTGGTTGGCAGTAAGCTGGCCAAGCCGCTTAATTAACCGCTTATTGTCTATTGCCCGTATTTGGTCAACGAGCACGTCACTTTGCCGATCGAGCTGCCCTTCTTTCAAATGAACCCTCAGCACCTCAATATCGGGTTGAACATTGGTTGTTATTGGGCATATGATTGTTGATAGATGTACGCTATTGAGCATATCTGTCTGTATCACGACCACGGGCCTCGTCTTGCCAGGCTCTGTTCCCCTGGTGGGATTCAAATCGGCCAGCCAGATGTCATACTGCCTAATCTGCATCCATCAGTTTTTCAAATTCACGCAGCACGTTCATCGACTCGGCACTTGTCAGCTTAGATTCCTTAGCCAGCTTACTTTTCAAAAGCCTCCTCTTATTGTACGCGTTATATGCCGCCACCGCCTCGTTGATATAACGATTCCTCGCCAATTTCAACTTAGCCGTAATTTCCTCCGAATCAGCGAATACATCGTCATCCAATTTTAATGATAAAGACTTCATATCACACCTCCTTTACACAAAGGTATATCTTTTTGGTATATACTCAAAACTTTCAATGCACAAACAACCCCACAGTGAGGAAAATACTGTGCTGATGAAAGCTTCTGCCTGAAAAGCGAGAGTCGAACTGCTGAAAGCCATAACCGGTGCTAAACAACAGGTCTGAACCAACAACCAGCATATGGCCGTAGGTGATGCCGGCCTTCCCCACAAATCCCCTGAAGAAATCGGCCCCGATACTGGGCGCATAACCAGCATTGGCCAGCACACCGAACCTGCCCAATGCCGACACCGCTGCCAGGGGCACCCTGAAATCAGCAAATATCGGCAACGTATTGACCCGACGGGTAGACCGGCTGCCGTCGGCCAAGGTAGCCCGCCCCCGGTATACATCATTGCCGATGCCTAGGCCGAGGTACGTCCGGTCATAAAAATTACGGCCGAATGCAAACTGGAATTGATAGCCATGCATCACGGGTTGATCGACCGATGTGCCCATACCGAAAATCCCTCCTGCCTGCAACAGCGTATACGTATCACGGCGCTGCGCTTGGGCAGAAAAACAGGTATAGCACAATAGAAATAAAAGTATTATCGTATATTTATTCATCGTGGGTTTTGTCAATAAAGTATCTTATAAACCAATTCCTTCAGTAAGTCGCCTTGTTCCAGGTTTACGGCGTTTAGCCCTTTCGATTTCAAATCGCATTCGCGCAGATGATTGATGATATCGAATGTTTTGCGTCTATTGTAGGTACGGGCGGCCACATCGTACTCCTTTGTGAAAAACGGATGCACACCCAGCTCACGCGACAATGACTGGGGTGATTTATCCGTCAAGTAATGGTACTTCAATACTTTGGTGAAATACCCGCCCATTGCCCCTAATATCACCGGCATGGGGTTGCTACGTGGATTGGCAGCAAAGTAATCGACGATACGGAACGCTTTGGCCGTATCGCGTTTTGCTAGTGCGGTGGTAAGCTCGAAAACATTGAAATCTTTACTGATCCCGATATTACGCTCAATGTCTTGAACGGAGATTTCCTGTTCTTTGGGCACGTTGAGCATGAGCTTTTCGAGCTCGTTGACGACTTTAGACAGGTCGGTACCGAGATACTCGGCCATCATGGCCGCCGCCTGTGGATGGATACGCCAGCCCCTGTCCTTCACAAACGTATTAATCCAAGGGGCCACCTTGTCGTCGTATAGCTTCGGCGACTCGAGAACGACGCCCACTTTTTCGGCTACTTTATAGACCTTACGCCGTTTATCAAACTTGCCGTGTTTATAGGCTAGCACGAGCACCGTGCTCTTCATCGGGTTCTCGAGATACGACACCAAAAGCTCATCTTCCTTCCATTTCAGGTTCTGGGCTTCTTTGACGATGATGACCTGGTAATTGCTCATCATGGGGTACCGCCGGGCGGCACTCACAATCGTGGTGAAGTCTGTATCCTTACCATACAGTACCGTTTGGTCAAATCCCCGCTGCGCTTCATCAAGCACCTGCGTTTCAATGCAGTCACTCACCACATCGATCGCATAGGATTCCTCACCATGAAGCAGGTATACCGGCTGGAGCTTCCTGCCCTTTACATCGGAAATGATTTTATTGGTATCCATTTTTCCTTAGTGATCCAAAACGCGATCCGTCCATCTTTCTGGGTTGCCAAATTACACATTTAAACGCTACTTTTGCAACATGTTTACTCCCATACCCCTCAATTTGCCAGCTTATGCAGCCAATATCCAGCGGGATGGCGCGAAGCTACTCATATTTGATGAGTTGCGGAAGAAACAACTTGTGCTCACTCCCGAGGAATGGGTACGCCAACATTGGATAAACCACCTCATCCACGGAAAACGATACCCGCGGTCGCTCATCAAAATAGAAGGTGGATTAACGCTCAACTCCATGCCGAGGCGGACCGATTTGGTGGTTTACGACACCCAGGGGAACAAAATACTGCTGGCGGAATTCAAGGCACCAGCCGTAAAAATTACGCAGGCTGCGTTCGAACAGGTGGCCCGCTACAATATGGTGCATCGAGTGCCCCTCCTGCTTGTGAGCAATGGTTTACAGCATTATTACTGCCGCATCCATTTCGACGAGGAACGGTTCGAATTCCTTGCGGATTTACCCAGTTACCGATAACACATCAGCGCCCACGCTGAACCGACAGGGTGGCAGTGCGCTGACACGGCATTTTGGCAGGGGGCCCTTCATACCACCCGATGGCGCGATGTTTGACTCACTAGAAATACCACACGGATATTTAATATTTCGATGAAATCACATATATTAGCAAGATAATAGAAGAGAAACCATGAGTATTGATAAAAACGAATTCAGAAAATATGCTATTAAGCACCACCGGATCGGCAGCCAACATGTGGATGGTTTTATCGGCCGTGTGGAACGTAAAATGCTGCCCACGTCACTTACGCCGTATATCATTGAGGAACGCCAAATGAACGTTGCCCAGATGGACGTGTTTTCGCGGTTGATGATGGATCGTATTATTTTCATGGGCGATCCTGTGGGTGACCAAGTAGCCAATATCATCCAGGCTCAGCTCCTATTCCTCCAATCGGCCGATGCGCAACGCGACATCCAGATTTACATCAACTCCCCCGGGGGTAGTGTGTATGCCGGATTAGGCATCTACGACACCATGCAGTACATCACGCCGGATGTGGCCACCATCTGTACGGGTATGGCTGCTTCCATGGCTGCCGTATTGCTGTGCGCCGGTGCTAAGGGAAAACGCGCCGCACTTACCCATTCACGGGTGATGATACACCAGCCTTCAGGGGGTGCCCAAGGGGTTGCTGCCGATATGGAAATCAACCTCCGCGAGATGCTGAAAATCAAGAACGAACTTTACGAAATCATCGCGCTACATTCAGGAAAAAGCTACGACTGGGTAGAGAAATCGTCGGATCGCGATTACTGGATGACGTCTTCTGAAGCCAAAGAACACGGGATGGTGGATGAAGTATTAACATCCAAAAAGAAGGAAAAATAACCATGGCAAAGAATACGAAGGAAGTCACCTGTTCATTCTGCGGCGTCCGGAAGCAGGACGCACTGATGCTCATTGCGGGCGACGGTGCGCATATCTGCGACCGGTGCATTGCCCAGGCAGGTGAAATACTGACGGAGGAGATGAACCTCCGCAAGAGCAAGGCGCTGCAAACCACGCTTAAGCTCATACGTCCTATCGAAATCAAAGAACATTTGGATCAGTATGTGATCGGTCAGGACGATGCTAAGAAAGTGATGGCTGTATCGGTATACAACCACTATAAGCGCTTGAACCAAAAGGTTGATAAGGATGAGATTGAACTGGAAAAATCAAACATCATCATGGTGGGCGAAACGGGCACAGGGAAAACGCTGCTCGCCAAAACAATTGCCAAAATCCTGAACGTACCGTTTTGTATCTGTGACGCAACGGTATTGACGGAAGCGGGCTATGTGGGTGAAGATGTGGAAAGTATCCTCACGCGACTCTTGCAAGCTGCAGATTACGACGTAGCCGCTGCAGAACGTGGAATCATCTACATCGACGAGATCGATAAGATAGCCCGCAAAAGCGATAATCCTTCCATCACGCGCGACGTGTCGGGCGAAGGTGTGCAGCAGGCCCTATTGAAAATTTTGGAAGGCACCATTGTAAACGTACCACCACAGGGCGGGCGCAAGCATCCCGACCAAAAGATGATTGCCGTAAACACCAACAACATCCTGTTCATGTGCGGCGGCGCGTTCGATGGTATCCAGAAAAAGATTGCCAATCGCCTGCGCACCCAAACCATCGGATACAAGGTAAACCAGGATGAGGCGGAAGTGGACGTAAACAATCTGTTGAAATACATTACGCCGCAAGACCTGAAGAGCTACGGTCTTATTCCGGAATTGATCGGCCGGTTGCCGGTCCTCACCTACCTCAACCCGCTCGATAAAGCGACGTTGCTGAATATCCTCACTGAGCCGAAAAATGCATTGATCAAACAGTACCAGAAACTGTTTGAATATGAGGACGTGGAATTGAAGTTCGACGACGATGTATACCAGTTCATCGTGGATAAGGCCAATGAATTCAAGCTCGGTGCGCGGGGGCTCCGATCCATCTGCGAGGCCATCATGCTGGATGCCATGTTCGAAATCCCATCCGATAAGGGTGAACAGAAAACATTGTATATATCGCTCGAATACGCGAAACATAAATTCGAGAAGTCCGATTTGAAGAAGCTGAAAGCAGCATAACGTTTCTCCCCCCGCCGAAAACGGGGGGATTTCATTTTATGTCCATGGCAAAAAGCAAAAACATACCTCCGCAGACCCCCATCAAACCGGGCCTGAAGAACAAAGAGGATATCGTGGAGAACTGGCTACCACGGTATACCAATCGGCCATTGGACGAATTCGGGGACTACGTTCTGCTGACGAACTTCTCCAACTACGTAAAGCTCTTCTCGGAGATGCATGACAATGCGCCCATCCTTGGACTGGATAAACCGATGCAAAGTGTAACGGCCGAAGGAATCACCATCATCAATTTCGGGATGGGTAGCCCGATGGCGGCTACCATCATGGACCTGCTTTCGGCGATATCGCCAAAAGCGGTGCTGTTTCTTGGCAAAGCGGGCGGACTGAAAAAGAAAAATAAGATCGGCGACCTGGTACTGCCCATCGCAGCGATACGGGGCGAAGGAACCTCAAACGACTACTTTCCTCCCGAAGTACCCGCACTGCCGGCATTTGCCCTGCAAAAGGCTATTTCCACAACCATACGCGACCATTCGCTCGATTATTGGACCGGTACCGTGTATACGACCAACAGACGGGTATGGGAGCACGATAGGGATTTCAAGAAATACCTCAAAAGTATCCGCGCCATGCTGGTTGATATGGAAACTGCCACCATTTTTTCTGTCGGCTTTGCCAACAAAATACCGACGGGCGCACTTCTCCTGGTGTCGGACCAGCCGATGATACCCGAGGGGGTAAAAACGGTAGAAAGTGATTCCAGCGTAACGGCTGAATTTGTGGAAACCCATCTGACCATCGGTATTGAGTCGCTCCGTCAGCTCATCAACAACGGACTGACCGTGAAACACTTGAAATTTTAATCACCGAAATCACAAGCGTTATGTGGCACAACAATATACTGGAGACGATCGGCAACACGCCCATGGTTAAGCTCAATCGCATCACCAGCGCGATGAAGGGCACGATATTGGCAAAAATAGAAACCACCAACCCAGGCAATTCCATCAAAGACCGTATGGCGGTGAAGATGATCGAAGATGCGGAGGCAGCGGGACTGCTCAAACCGGGCGGTACCATCATCGAAGGCACGTCGGGCAATACGGGTATGGGGTTGGCCATGGCAGCGGTAATTAAAGGCTATCGATGTATCTTTACGACCACTGATAAGCAATCGAAGGAGAAAATTGATGCCTTACGGGCGTTTGGTGCCGAGGTCATTGTGTGCCCCACCAATGTAGATCCCGAAGATCCCCGCTCCTATTACTCGGTTTCCAGCCGGCTGGAGCGCGAAATACCCAATTCGTGGAAAGCGAACCAGTATGACAACCTCTCCAACACCCAGGCCCATTATGAGCAGACGGGGCCTGAAATCTGGGCGCAGACCGAAGGCAGGATTACCCACCTGGTTGCCGGTGTAGGCACCGGTGGCACCATCAGCGGGGCGGGTAAGTACCTCAAGGAAAAGAATCCCGACATCGTCGTTTGGGGCATCGACTCGTACGGCTCGGTATTCAAAAAATACAAAGAGACTGGTATTTTCGATAAGAATGAGATCTATCCGTACATTACCGAAGGTATCGGTGAGGACTTCCTGCCTAAAAACGTAGATTTTGACGTCATCGACCACTTCGAGAAAGTAACCGACAAAGATGCGGCATTAATGACGCGCGATCTGGCCCGGAAGGAAGGTATCTTTGCGGGCAATTCGGCGGGGGCTGCCGTGGCCGGTTTGCTCCAGCTCGGCAACCAACTCAACGATGATTCGGTAGTGGTCGTCATTCTACACGACCACGGTTCGCGCTATATGGGCAAGATGTACAATGAGGATTGGCTCCGCGAACGCGGATTCCTGGAAGACGAGAAACTAACGGCCCAGACCATACTCAAGAAACGGGGCGATGTGCCTTTGGTTATGGCCGATGTGGAACAGTCGGTCATCGAAACATTCAATAGCATGAAGACGCTCAACATCTCGCAGATTCCCGTAACCCAACGGGGCATGATCATTGGCAAGGTGACTGAATCGGACATCCTCAACGCCCTATTAGAAAACCCGGCGTTGAAATCGGCTGGCGTCATGGAAATCTGCACGCCGTCCTTCCCCTTTGTCGATCTCCGGACGTCCATCGACAAAATATCGTCACTTATCCACAAAGACAACCAGGCCGTATTGGTCGAAGATGAATATGGCAAAATTGCCATCATTACCCAATACGACATCATCAACGCCATTTCTGTATAAAGAAAGCCCGTCTCACCTGAGGCGAGACGGGCCCTAATCTAGATCGACCGCGCCTAATACCTACGCACCGGCTACGAGTGTCACTTTAAAGTTGATTTCTTTGCTGATCAGGTCGTCCGCTTGACCCGCATAATTCACACCCCAGTCTTCACGGGCGATATTGAAATCGGCCGTTGCCTTTACTGCGCTCTCGCTTGCTTCCTGCACCTGTGCATCGAACGTGATGCTCTTAGTGACCCCACGGATGGTTAAGTTGCCTGAAACGGTAACCGTACCGGCTTCCGCACCATCTTGCACGCTAGTGATTTCGAAATTAGCTTCGGGATGGTTATCCACATCGAAGAAATCAGCGGACTTCAGGTGGCCTTCCAGCTTACCTTTGTATTCGCCATCCAGATCATGGTTGGCAATGGTTGTCAGGTCCATGACGAAACTGCCACCTACGAGTTTGCCGTCTTCCACGGCCAACGTACCAGATTTGATCTGGACATCACCGTGGTGTTCGCCGCTCACCTTTCTACCAGTCCAATGTACCGTAGACTGTTCGGTATCGACAACCAGCTCGTTAGCGGTATGCGACATAGCCGCTTCGCCTACATTGTCCGATGTTTCCGCTCGTTTTCCTTCAGGGTTGCCTACGCATGACGCCAGCACCAATGCGCCCGCTGCCAATGTTAATACTACTTTTTCCATGTTTTTTGACGATTAAGTAATTATATGGTTAAACATTAATTTTACAAAAATAGGGAAGCTGTTTGTTTTCCATTAGTTTATATAGGCAAATTAACAATTGCCAGACAAAAATGTTTTCAGGAAAGTTTTGGATCTGCTTGGATACGCTTAATATCGGCACCCAATGCCTGCAACCGCTGCTCGATGTCCTGGTAGCCTCGTTCGATCTGCTCGATGTTGTGGATAACGGATTTTCCTTGGGCAGAGAGGGCGGCAATCAACAGCGAAACCCCCGCCCGGATATCCGGCGACGTCATTTCGATGCCGCGCAGCTTGAAGGCATTATCGAGGCCGATCACCGTGGCCCGGTGCGGATCACAGAGAATAATCTGTGCACCCATATCGATCAGCTTGTCAACAAAAAACAGCCTGCTTTCGAACATCTTTTGATGGATCAATACATTGCCTTTGGCTTGCGTAGCCACCACCAATACAATACTCAGCAAATCGGGTGTGAACCCCGGCCATGGTGCATCTGAAATGGTCAGGATTGAGCCATCGATAAAGGTATCTATTTCGTAGCTGCGCTGCGCGGGTATGTAAATATCATCCCCGCGAAGTTCAAACTGGATACCTAACTTGGCAAATACGGTTGGGATAATACCCAATTCGTGGAAATGCACATCCTTGATGGTCAGCTCGGACCCTGTCATTGCAGCCAGTCCGATAAAAGAGCCCACTTCGATCATGTCTGGCAACATCCGATGGTCGGTACCACCCAGCCTATCCACCCCCTCGATGGTCAATAGATTCGAACCAATACCCGAAATCTTCGCCCCCATACGGTTCAGCATTTTACACAGCTGCTGGAGGTAAGGTTCGCATGCAGCATTATAGATGGTGGTTGTACCCTTGGCGAGCACTGCGGCCATCACGATATTGGCGGTACCGGTTACCGACGCCTCCTCCATGAGGATATATGTTCCCGTGAGGTTGGTTGCGTCGACATTGAAAAAGTGTGTTTCGGCATCATAGTGAAAGCGGGCACCTAATTTCTCGAATCCCAGGAAATGGGTATCGAGCCTGCGGCGTCCGATCTTGTCACCCCCTGGTTTCGGGATAGCTGCCCGGCCGAACCGGGCCAGCAAGGGTCCGACAATCATGATCGAGCCACGCAAGCCACTGCCTTTGGCTTTGAATTCCGGTGATTTGAAATAGTCAAGGTTGATATCTTTGGCCCGAAAGGTATATGTGGCCTTGTCGAGCCGATGTACCTCGACCCCCAAATCTGCCAGCAGCTCGATAAGCTTGTTCACATCCTTAATATCGGGGATGTTACTGATGGTTATCGTTTCGTCGGTGAGCAATACCGCCGACAGGATTTGGAGTGCCTCGTTTTTGGCCCCTTGGGGAATGATCTCCCCTGTTAGCGACTTCCCACCGTGTATTTCGAAGGCATTCAATACTTTTTCTTTTTCTTTTGCGGCTGCTTCTTATTTTTCCCGTTATTATTTTGAGGCGTGCTTCCCCCCTTGGTACGGCTACCCGGAGGCGGGGTTTTGAAATCAAGCTTCGTCAACGTCACATCGGGCGAGAGCTGCAGCTCGCCGCCTGAAAGCTCGCGGAGGTCAGCAAGGATGGCATCATCCTCTACCGAATCCTTATTCCAAGTCAAGTAGGCCATTTTCATGAAATTGGCAATGGAGAGCGTCATGCTTTGCCTCTTCTCCGTATCCTTCATCATCTTGGCTCGATCAATCATTTCCTCGATGGTATGACCATAATGCTTGAACCTGATGCGGTGCTGCGGATAATCGAGCAGTTCGGGTTTGGGATGGATTGAGCCCTTGTCGGGCGTGGGGTACGGCGAGTCCACATCGATCTTAAAATCGGATATGATATGCAGGTGGTCCCACAGTTTGTGCTTGAAATCAGCCACATCACGAAGGTGGGGATTGAGGAATCCCATCATGTCAATGACCACCTGTGCATGGCGGTTACGCTCTTCCTTGCTGGGCAACGTGCAGATATAATCCACCATATTTTGCACATTCCGGCCATATTCGGCCAAGATCAGCTTCGGCCGTGTGCTATTATAATCAAAGTTTACTTCCATAGTTGTTTCGTTTTTATTCCGCTTATCCCACGATTCGCAATTTCGCAAATTTAAGCAACAATTGTTTCTGACCCAATTCTTTGAAGAAAATAGTTGCCTTCACGTCATTTTTGTTGCCTTCCACTTGGATCACTTTGCCAAAGCCGAAGCGTTCATGCTCGACTTCCATGCCTACTTGCAGGTTGGTGGTATCGGACGGCGTGAATCCCGGTGTTGGCGTATGTGCTTTGGGCAGTAACGTTCGCGTTTTGGGCACTATTTTCGGTTTCGGTTTGGTAAATACGTCCCGCTCACCCCACGCAGACCGCTCATCGGCAAACGATGCGCTGCTTTCGGGGGCTGACCGTGGCTTAAAATCCAGCTCCAGATAGGCCGGGTTCAGCTCATCTAGAAATCGGCTGGGCTCGCAGTTGTTCAACGTACCCCAGCGGTACCGTGAGGTCGCGTAGCTGAGCGTAAGCTTCTTCTCCGCGCGTGTCACCGCCACATAGAAGAGCCGCCGCTCCTCTTCGAGGTCACTGCGCGAGTTGAGCGACAGCTGCGATGGAAAGAGGTTTTCTTCCAGTCCCACGATAAACACGTGTGGAAACTCCAGCCCTTTCGACGAGTGGATGGTCATCAGCGATACCGTATCGGCATTGGGATTTTTGTCGTTGTCATCGTTGGTAAGCAGGGCCACATCCTGCATGAATACGTCGAGTCCCCGATCTTCGATATCTTCGCGCTCACTGAATTCCTTGATACCATTAAGCAGTTCCTGGATATTTTCATAGCGACTGAGGCCTTCCACGGATTTGTCGGCATAAAGGTCTTTCAATATCCCCGAATGCTGGGCAATATGCATGGCGGCGTCATAGGCCGGATGGTTCTTAGCTTCCACCTGGAAGCCCTGTATCATCGCTGCAAACGCTCCCACAGCACCTGCACTGCGCCCGTCGAGGTGGGCGGTGGGGTTGCTGATGACTTCCCACAGGGTGATCTGGCGTTGGTCGGCTGCAATACGGATACGATCCAGCGTGGTGTCGCCGATACCCCGGCGTGGATAGTTAATTACGCGCTTGATGGCCTCCTCATCGTTCGGGTTGAACGTTAGCCTGAAGTACGCGATCAGGTCTTTGATTTCCTTGCGCTGGTAGAAGGAGGTACCACCATAGATTTTATAGGGGATGTTGATTTTCCGGAGCGCCTCTTCCATGGCGCGCGACTGTGCATTGGTACGGTAAAGGATCGCGAAATCGCGGTAGTTCCCGCCGTGTAGGGCACGTTCCTGTGCAATCGCTTCCGACACGATCTTGCCTTCCTCGTTATCGCTGAACGCCCTGTTCACCTTGATTTTCTCGCCGGTTTCGTTTTCGGAAAATACGTGCTTTTGCAGCTGGTTTTTGTTATTGGCGATGATGCTGTTGGCCGCATTCACGATATTCTGGGTAGACCGGTAGTTCTGCTCTAGCTTAAAGACCTTCAGGTCGGGATAGTCTTTCTCGAAATTGAGGATGTTCTGGATATTCGCCCCACGGAACGCATAGATACTCTGCGCATCATCGCCCACCACACAGATGTTTTCGTTGATGGCGGCCAGCTTACGCACGATGAGGTATTGCGAAAAGTTAGTGTCCTGGTACTCATCCACCATCAGGTACTTGAATTTATGCTGGTATTTATGGAGTACATCAGGGCACTCGCGGAAAAGTACGTTAGTTTTGAACAACAGGTCGTCGAAGTCCATGGCGCCGGCTTTATAGCAGCGCTGGGTATACGTCAGGTAAATCTGTCCCATTTGCCCGCGGCCGTTGGCGAAATCGTCTGCTTGGAGCTGCTCATTACTGTTGTATTCCTGTGCCGAAATGAGGTTGTTTTTGGCGGCGGAGATGCGGTTGTAAACGAAGTTTGCATTGTACAGCTTATCGTCTAGTTGCATCTCTTTCAGTATGGCCCTGATTAGGCTTTTGCTATCGTCCGTATCGTAGATGGTAAAATTGCGTGGATAGCCGATGTGCTCGGCTTCGATGCGCAATATCTTAGCAAATACCGAGTGGAAGGTCCCCATCCAAATGTTCTTTGCCTCATTGCCCACCACGCCCATGATGCGCTGGCGCATCTCTTTAGCCGCCTTATTGGTAAAGGTAAGCACCAAAATATGGAACGGGTCTACGCCGTTGCGGACCAAGTGGGCCACGCGGTAGGTGATTACCCGGGTTTTCCCGGAGCCCGCACCCGCTACGATCATCACAGGCCCTTCGGTTTGTTCTACAGCAGCCCGTTGCGAAGGGTTTAAACCAGCTAAATAATCCAAAATCCGTTTACGCTAAATTCTTCCTCGATTACGGTGTAAAGGTACGAAATTTCAGGTTAAAAAGGCGAATCGTCGCTCATGTCATTCATGCGCGATTGTCGCGTGATACTTCCCGGCTGATCGAATGAGGCAGATGGTGCCATGCCTGATGAAAACGAATCTGAATCGCCGAATGCGGCCCCTCCACCGAACGAAAAATCGTCTTCCAGATCGGCAAACTTCACGTATTTGCCGATAAACCGGAGCTGCACCGTACCTGTTTCTCCGTTCCGGTGCTTAGCGATGATGATCTCGCCAACGCCGGCAGTTGGCCGCCCGGCTTCGTCTTCCGTAAGACCATAGTATTCGGGGCGATAGAGGAACAACACCATATCGGCGTCCTGCTCGATGGAGCCAGATTCCCGAAGGTCGGACAACATGGGCCTTTTGCTTCCACCGGGGCGACTTTCCACCGCACGGCTCAGCTGCGATAGGGCGATGACGGGGATATTCAGTTCCTTGGCCACCGACTTGAGCGACCGGGATATGCTACCGATTTCTTGTTCGCGGTTACCACCTTTGCCGTCGTTCTTGCCATGCATGAGCTGCAGGTAATCCACGATAACCATCTGGATGTCGTATTGTGCTTTCAGTCGCCTGCATTTGGCCCGGAACTCAAAAATATTGAGCGCCGGCGTATCATCGATGAGCAACGGTGCCTGGGTAAGTCTTCCGATGCGCGAGTGGAGCTGCGTCCACTCGTGGTCGGCCAAATTGCCTTTACGGAGTTTCTCCTGCTCAATTTCGGTTTCGCCTGCGATGAGCCGGTTAACCAATTGCACGGACGACATTTCGAGGGAGAACACCGCCACAGGCTTATCGTGGTCTACCGCTGCGTTACGCGCACAGCTCAATACGAAGGCGGTCTTTCCCATAGCCGGGCGGGCGGCCACGATCACCAGATCCGAAGGCTGCCAACCCGACGTCATCCGGTCCAATTCGGTGAAGCCCGAGGGCACACCGGTAAGGCCGTCCGTACGGTCGCGTAGGGTCTCCAGCGCCTCCACAGCCTCGCGCATGATATCGTCCATCTTACGCGTATCTCGCCGCAGGTTGTTTTGAGCAATATCAAACAGGCTTTTCTCGGCGTGGTCTAACAGGTCAAAAATGTCGGAAGTGTCTTCGTAGGCGTTGTTGATGATTTCGGTCGATATCTTGATCAGCTCGCGCTGAATATACTTCTGGGAAATGATGCGGGCGTGATACTCGATATTCGCGGCAGAAACGACCCTATCGGTCAACTGTGTGATATAATACGCCCCCCCTACCAGTTCCAGGGCTCCCATCTTCCGCAATTCGGCAGTTACCGTAAGCAGATCGATGGGCGACGTTTTCTGGAACAGATTGTAAATGGCTTCAAATATCTTTTGGTGTGCCTCTACATAAAATGTTTCGGGTTTGAGGATATCGATGACTTCGCTGAGTGCATTTTTTTCCAGCATGAGCGCGCCCAGTACCGCTTCTTCCAAGTCTCCGGCCTGCGGCGGCAGCTTCCCCAATCCGCTCACCAAATTATTCAGCCGTGTACGGCGCTCGGAAAAAGGACCCCGTCCCGACGCACCTATTGGATTGGAAGTATATTCATTCTGGTCTGTCATCATCTAGTTACAACAACGTTTTTATAACAATTTTCAATAAGTAGTATCGACACCGTGGTTTATCACCGGGCTTCCATAAAACAGCGTAACAAAACTAGGCAAATTTACCCACCCCTTTCCGACAAGTTCTAAACAGCCTCTTCACACTCCATTTTTTTTTATGTGTTTCCGCTTGAAACACGTGCAATTAGCAATATAACTTATTAACATCATTTGTGCAAAAAACGTTGATAAAAGTAAACGGGCCCTGACCTGCAACAAGATATGATCTTGTTAATAACTTTAACGATTGTTAATGCACCAAAAACCAAGCCACGGAAAAGCGATTCAGACCACCTTGATTAGGGAACAAATGAGTACCAATTGATTACCATTTTTCAGGGGCAAAAATACTGCTTATACCACCTGCGCAATCGCATAGCCGCTGGCCCATGCCCACTGGAAATTATAGCCCCCCAACCATCCCGTCATGTCCACCCCTTCTCCTCCGAAATACAATCCCGGTACACGCTTCGCCTCCAGCGTCTGCGGCACCAATTCATGGGTAGCTACGCCGCCGCGCATTACTTCAGCCTTGTCATACCCTTTGTCTCCCGCCGGCGTCACCGTAAACCGATGGATTGCCGTTTCAATCCGCTTCGCATCGGCTTTGCTCAGCGAGGCTATTTTGGTATCGATGGGAAGGAATTTTCCGAGCGATTCGACCAACCGGCGCGAATAAAAGTCGGCAAGCAGCTGCCGCACCAGGCGCGCACCCCCGGCCTGCCGTTCCTGCTTGATGAGCTGCCCGATGGCACCGTGCGGAAGCAAGTCGATGAAGATGGTTTCTCCCGGCCGCCAGTATGACGATAGCTGCAATATGGCCGGGCCACTGAGCCCCCAGTGTGTGAAGAGGATATTTTCTTCAAAGACCGCGCGTTTGTTAGACACCCGGCAATACACGCTGTTGCCAGCAAGGGCAGCAAACCAATCTGCGTCCTTTCCCGTGATGCTAAGCGGCACCAGTGCCGGCGCTGTGGGCACCACGTCGAGCCCGAACTGGCGGGCCGTGCGCAATGCAAAGTCGCTGGCGCCCAGTTTCGCCACGGGCAACCCGCCGCTGGCCACCACCACCGACGCCGCGCAGGTTCGCTGCACTTTGCCTTCCCGGTCAACCGATACTTCGAAGCGACCATCAGCCATCTTATCAATTGATATTACCTTGGCGTTCAGTATTATTTCTTGGCTATATTGCTGCATAAGTTTAATAAAAACGTTCACCACATCCTTTGCCTTATTACTTACCGGAAACAGCTGACCCAACGTTTTTTCTTTCCCCATGATGCCCTGTTGCTTGAAAAACCGGATGGTGTCTGCCACTGTCCATTGCGCAAACACGGGTTTGGCGAATTCCGGATCGGCCGAGACGAAATGCTCAACAGATGTATGTAAGTTGGTGTAATTGCAACGACCGCCCCCTGAAATCAGGATTTTGGCTCCCGGTCGGTCGTTGCGTTCCAACACCAGCGTATGCCTACCACGCATGCCGGCTTGGACGGCGCACATGAGTCCACATGCCCCACCCCCGACGATGATGGCGTCGTACGTTGTATGTCGTAAGTCGTAAGTCAAAAGTCGTTAGTCTATTGTCAAAAGCCTAATGTACGCCTTTCCGCCCAGCTTTGCTCGGCCAATTCGATAACGCGAATCACGTCTCGTGCCTGCTCGGGCTTCACCAACAATTCGCCTTGCCCGGTAACGGCTTCGTACACGTTCTGGTAGAAGGCCGGATAGTAGCCCCTTTCGCTGGGCAGGTATTCGGTATAGTCTTGTCCGTTCTCCAATACATTCAGTTTACCCCATATTTCTTTGGGTTCCTGCCCCCATTCGGGATCGCCTTTGGGCGATTTCCCGGCTTTAAGCGCCGCTTCCTGCGGATCGACGCCATATTTAACAAACGCACCTTCAACGCCATACAGCGCATACCTTGGCGAGGGTTCTTTAACGAGCATGGCGCCTTTAAGTGACACCTTTAGCCCGGGATAGTGGAGAATCAATTCAAAATCGTCTACCGCTTGCGCTCCGGTCCGCTGTTTGCGCAGATCGGCATTGACGGCCGATGGCCGACCGAATAGCTGTATAGACTGGTCGATGAGGTGTGCACCGAGGTCGTACAGGATGCCCGATCCGGGCAGGTCTTCCTCGCGCCATGCATTTTCCTTGAGTGTATTGCGGAAGCGGTCGTACCTCGCCTCAAAAGAGACCAGCCTGCCCAACCTTCCGCTTTCCAGCACCTTTTTCACGGTGAGGTAATCACTGTTCCACCGGGCATTGTGGTGCACGGTGAGCACCCGGCTTTGCTGGTTTGCCAACGCGATGAGTTCGTCTGCCTGCGCCGACGTATTGGTAAATGGCTTTTCGACTACCACGTGTTTGCCGGCGAGCAGGGCTGCTTTGGTAATCGAGTGGTGTACATCGTTTGAAGTGGCCACCACAACCAGGTCGATATCGTCGGCCCCGATGAGTTCTTCGATGTTTCCCACAGCTATTGCTTCCGGGTATCGCTGCTGCAATAGCTCCCGCTGTTCCTGTTTTCGGGCCGTAACGCGGTGCAACCGCAAGCCATTCACCGATGTGATGACCGGTGCATGGAACACTTGGCCGGCCGCCCCGAAGCCGACCAAACCTACATTGACTACCTTATCCATATTGATTAGCTACGTTTTATCAGCTACGTTCTTACATACGGTCCGGCACTTCGATGCCCAGCAGACGCATCGCATCGGCGATGATGCGAGCTGTTGCGGCCGAGAGGTGCAGCCTGAAATTCCGAACGATCTCATCCGTCGCCTTGAGGATCGTCTCCTCATGGTAGAATTTGTTATACTGTTTGGCTACCTCATAACCGTAGTTGGCTACCTGGGCCGGACTGAACTCCTTAGCGGCGGCCGCTATCGTGGCCGGGTAGTTACTAAGGAGCTGGATCAGATCGCGCTCGCTATCCGACAGGGTGTCTGGGGTGACCATGGCAAGTTGCGCGGTGTAATCGCCTTTGGTAAGTACCGATTGAATACGCGCATGGGTATACTGGATAAACGGGCCGGTATGTCCCTGAAAATCGATGGATTCGTTGGGATCGAAGAGTAACCGCTTTTTGGGTTCCACCTTAAGTAGGAAATACTTGAGTGCTCCCATGCCGATGAGGTCATACAGATGGGCCTTCTCGGATTCAGGCAATCCCTCGGTCTTGCCGAGCTCCTCCGTACGTTTTTTTGCCGTTGCCGTCATTTCGTCCATCAGGTCATCGGCATCCACCACGGTACCCTCGCGGGATTTCATCTTGCCCGAGGGCAGGTCGACCATGCCATATGATAGATGGAACAGGCCCTTCGCCCAGGGTTTACCCAGTTTTTTCAGTATGAGGAAAAGCACTTTGAAGTGGTAATCCTGCTCGTTTCCCACCACGTAGATGGATTCATCCATCCCGAAGTCGTCGTACTTCAGCTGCGCGGTCCCCATATCCTGCGTAATGTATACCGAGGTACCGTCGCCGCGTAATACAAGTTTCTCGTCTAAGCCATCTTCCGTCAGGTCGATCCACACGGAGTTGTCTTCTTTGCGGAAAAACACACCCTTTTCCAGTCCTTCACTAATAATGTCTTTGCCCAATAGGTAGGTATCGGACTCGTAATAATACCGATCGAAGTCTACACCAAGGCGGGCATAAGTCTGGTCGAAGCCGGCATACACCCATCCATTCATTGTCTTCCAAAGGCGTATTACCGATTCATTGCCCGATTCCCATTGCTGCAGCATCTGCTGCGCTTCGCGGATAATCGGTGCCTGCTTCTTTGCTTCCTCTTCCGTAAGGCCCTGAGCTTTGAGCTCATCGATCTCCTGCTTATATGCCTTATCAAAAAGTACGTAATATTTGCCCACGAGGTGGTCGCCCTTCAGTCCGCTGGTTTCCGGCGTTTCGCCGTTGCCCCACCGCTGCCACGCCAGCATGGACTTACAGATGTGGATACCGCGGTCGTTCACCAGATTGGCCTTGATCACGTCGTAGCCATAGGCGGTTAAGATCGATGCTACCGAATAACCCAACAGGTTGTTACGTATATGCCCCAAGTGCAGGGGCTTATTGGTATTTGGCGATGAGTATTCAACCATCACCTTTCTGCCGTTGGCAGGGAAAAGACCAAACTTTTCCTGCATAATGGCTGTTGTAAACAACGAGATCCAATACGCATCGGATAAGCTCAGGTTGAGGAATCCCTTAATGGTATTGAACGCGGTGAGTTGGGGCAATTGCTTCAGCAAATAGGTGCCGATGTCGTTTCCGGTAGCCTCCGGCGATTTCCCGGAGAACCGCGTGATGGGGAAAACCACGATGGTGAGTTGCCCCTCAAATTCCTTTCGGGTTTCCTGTATGGTTATCTGATGGTCGGGTAAGTCTGCCCCGTATAATTCTT
Source organism: Parapedobacter sp. (assembly GCF_035556095.1). GTDB lineage: Bacteria > Bacteroidota > Bacteroidia > Sphingobacteriales > Sphingobacteriaceae > Parapedobacter. The sequence continues at coordinate 185,163 of NZ_DATMFT010000032.1, forward strand.
TGACTGCCTGTTTGGTATGGTGGATGAGTTGTTGTTGTATCGTATTGCCCATGTAAGTGTTTAAGCATTAATTTCTTAGCGTCGGTATCATAAATTACGAATTTATGATGGATAGCTATTTTTATAGCGACGTATTCGTACCGAAAACATATCTTTGCCAAAACTAGACAAACCCCGTATTATTTGCAAACGGTTGTTTGTCTAATTCGCTTCTTCAGCGAAGGGGAATTTAGTAATTGACATAGAAGAAAACATAAAAAATGCAGAGCTATCAGGAATTTCTTGATCTTAGTGTGGGATTCCCGCAAGATGGGTTTGAAATCATCGATGACGAGTTGTACTTCCACGACCTCAACCTTATGGAGATGATTGAGACATATGGAACACCGCTACGGTTCACCTACCTGCCCATTATCAGCAAGAAGATTCAGCAGGCCAAGATCCTGTTTCAGACGGCTATCCTGAAGCACAACTACCGGGGTTCGTACAAATACTGTTATTGCACCAAAAGTTCACACTTCAGGCACGTGGTGGAAGAAGCGCTGAAAAACGATATCCACTTGGAGACCTCGTCGGCCTTCGACATGCCCATGATTGATGTGCTGGAAAAGAAGGGCGTGGTTAACAAAGACATTACGGTGATCTGCAACGGATTTAAGACGTATCAGTATAAGCAATATATCGTCGACATGTTGCACGACGGCTTCAAGAACATCATCCCGGTATTGGACAACAAAGAAGAGTTCAATATCTATGATGACGAAGTGGAGTTGGAAGAGCCCTGCAACCTGGGTATCCGGATTGCCGCTGAAGAGCAGCCGGACTCGCCATTTTACACCTCACGGCTCGGTATCCGATTGGAAGACATCCTTGATTTCTATAACAATAAGGTGCTTCCCAATCCGAACTTCAAGGTAAAGCTGCTGCACTTTTTTATCAATTCGGGTATCTCGGATACACCGTATTACTGGAATGAGTTGGAAAAGTACGTGACGTTGTATTGCAAGTTCAAGAAAATCAACCCTGATCTCGATACGCTGGATATCGGCGGCGGCATGCCCTTTAAGGACTCGCTGGTGCACGATTTCGACTATGAGTACATGGTCAACGAAATCGTCAACCGCATCAAGCAGATCTGCGCAGTGCATGAAGTGATGGAACCGGATATCATCACCGAATTCGGAAAATACACGGTGGCCGAAGCATCGGGTATCCTCTACAAGGTGATTGGCCGCAAGCAGCAGAACGACCGTGAGAAGTGGCTGATGCTCGACGGGTCTTTCATTACCAACCTGCCTGATGTGTGGGCGCTAAACCAAAAGTACATCTTGGTACCCATCAACAACTGGGATGCGGAATACGAGCGGGTGAACCTCGGTGGAATTACCTGCGACGGGCAGGACTATTACAGCCAGGAGGCCCACATAAACAGTGTGTTCATGCCCAAAACGCGCAAGCTGCAGTATTTAGGCTTCTTCCACACAGGTGCCTACCAGGAAGTCCTCAGCGGTTATGGTGGCATCCACCACTGTTTACTCCCCTCACCCAAACACGTGCTCATCCGGCGCAACCGCGATGAAACGTTCAACTTCGAGGTATTCGGCGAAGAGCAGAACAGCAAGCAAGTACTACGGCTCTTGGGATATCAATAATTCAGCGGGCATTCACCATCTTGACATTTACGTTTGAAATGCTAAAATAAACGCTTACTTTTGCGTCCCACTTGGAGAGGTGTCAGAGTGGTCGAATGAGCACGCCTGGAAAGTGTGTATACGTGTTGAGCGTATCGAGGGTTCGAATCCCTCCCTCTCCGCCAGCCCATAGCAAGCCCGACGAAAGTCGGGTTTTTTCTTTTAAGGAGTTTGCCAAGCTCGCTTGAGCAAACGGATTAAATGAAAAAAGGAATGAGCGCAGCGAATGGCTTGCTATGGGTTGAAGCCTCCCTTACAAGGGATGGCTGCGGCCTTTGCGTGCGGGGGTGTGCGGCGCAGCCAATCCCTTGAAATCAATTACAAACTTGTGAAGTCATCCCAAGCTCGCTTGAGCAAACGGATTAAATGAAAAAAGGAATGAGCGCAGCGAATGGCTTGCTATGGGTTGAAGTCCCCCCTATAAGGGATGGCTGCGGCCTTTGCGTGCGGGGGTGTGGGTGACACACCCAACTATTCTCGCTGTGGCTTTTGAGTGCGAGGCCAGCGCGACGCAGCTAATCCCTATGCAAACACCACTTGCTTAATATTTTCAAACTCCTCTTTCTTTTCATCCAAAGTAGTACGGATATCGTAATCATCCTGAATGCCGAGCCAGAATTTCACGGAGTTGCCAAAAAATCGGCTAAGCCGTATCGCTGTATCCGCAGTGATTCGACGGTGGCCCTTTATAATTTGGGAGACGCGCGTTTGAGGTATACCGGTATCCTTGGCCAAACGATATGGTGTGATGTTCATGGGAAGCAAAAACTCTTCGTTTAATATTTCACCGGGATGTATATTGGGTAATCTTTCCATCGTTTAATCCTTTCCGTTTAATGATAATCAATGATTTCCACATCAAAAGCGTTATTATCCATCCACTTGAAAACAATGCGCCATTGGTCGTTTATTCTTATGCTGTGATATGCCTTCATGTTACCCTTCAATTTCTCGAGCCGATTAGACGAAGGGATTGTCAAGTCCTTAATGTCCTGAGACTGATCAAGCATAATCAATTTCCTTAATCCAATCCGTTGTATCTCCAAAGGCAGTTTTGCAACGCGTTCACCTTGGTATATCTTTTCTGTCCGTTTGTTGCCAAATGATTTAATCATACTAACGCAACGAATTACTATCGTCAAAGATAAGTATCTTGTTCGAATTATAAAAGTTTATCGGTATTTCGATTTGGTCTCGCCTTCTAGTTTAGGTCAGGTAATTGTTTGTTTAAAAGCACAATGTTCATCAATCTGTAATATCTTCATTTTGGGATTACCTCTGGATTTCAGTTTACTTCGTCCGAACAGTCCGAGTTCCAATTCTTCGGTAAACCATACCGAAACCGAGGATTCATCGTGTACATGTACGTGACCTTCAGAAGCTTCCAGGCCTTCTCCGTCATACACACTCCGCTGATGTGCCAAGACGTACGAGATAATTGTTTCACCAGTGATTTTAGCATGTGCATTTTTAAGCACGGTGCAGTCAGTTAAAAAAGCGTCGACCGATATGTCCAGATGCCCTTCTCTTACGATTATGCCGATTTGTTGGAGATTCAGTGTGCCTGCTGACTTGACAAAACACCTATCCAGCATTTTCAACCCTGTCAGCGTTTTATAGGTAATCGTGATCTGTGGATAGCAATCATGTAAAAGCAGATAGCCGTAATGTTCCGGTTTGGAATACACGGCTAATTGGTTATCCCTCACGGATACATTTACCCAATTCGCCTTTTCTCCATTTTCGTCAATGGAGTAAGACGGATAGTCGCCATGCACAAGAATTATGGTGCAACGTGTTTGAACAACAACGGTATTAAAATTATCCATGGTTGTTACCTCCCTTCGAATAATTCAACAAATAATTCAGTTTTGACTCGAAACAAGGTTTAGCGGCGGCCATAAACTCTTCCGTAATTCCCAACGTACTATCAAATGACCCGAGCATTGAATCAAACCGCAATTGCTCTCGATTTACAAGCAGCAAAGACAATTCTTCGATTTCTGCTAGATCATAATCGAAACAGAACAGTTGAGGAAGATACTGAGCAGCCTTCTTTTTAAGTTCGAATAATTTCAAACCAACTTTAAACGAATACCCGAATGCGCAGATAATCGCGTTGTAAACCTGTTCTACCACACGAACCACCAGTGAATATGCTTGATAATAATGCTTATCGCCCAATAGCATTTTACTTGCTTGCAATGCTGCAACACCCTCATTGTAATACCTATTGAAATCATGCATCGCACTATCGTACGCGAGTTTAATATGTTCATCTGTACAGGTTCTTAATCGATAGGGGCTATTCGAGAATACCAGAAACTCCTCCCGGAAACATAATACACTGTCATCACTGCAATCTTGTAAGTTCTCTTCAAAATCTGTATTCGATTGCAGTGTAATTATGAGGCTTCGATGCTTGAACGATGCCAGCTTGACAAAACCCGCCAGCGAACTTACCTCCTCAATTCTTTCTTCCCGAAACACCAATCTTATCTCATGACAAGGCTCCAAATTAAGTTCATCGATAGCAGGAAATGTGTATAAGAACATTCTTTCTGGCTCTGCTACGGTGAACAATAAGTCCAACAAAGGTTTGAGATGAGCGGCCTCTGCTGTAATCTGTAGAAGCCCTCCAATTTTACGCATCCAGCTTTCAAATTCACCGGATTGATGCCCCGGATGGAGATAAATGTGGTTAGTCGTTTGATGGTCAGTCTTAACGGGGCCATTGTTGAAATTTCTAATAGTTCCGTTGACATTGTTGTTACTCATGATTGATTGTTTTGATTGAAGTCAAATTTCCCCGACAGACTTCGCATATTCAAACCCCTATCCGGCATAAATTATCCCACAAACGGCATATTTTATTCGTAAAATATTCCGTATTTTCGGCGGTGGTAGCCATTTAGTCCGCTACTTTTGTTGCATCATTTTTATCATTATGGAAAGAACACAACAAGTACACGAAGGGCGAAACATTAAGCGGTTCAGGGAAATGCTCGGCATGAAGCAGGAAACCCTTGCCTATGAATTGGGCGAAGATTGGACGCAGAAGAAAATTTCCCAACTTGAAACGAAAGAAAAAATTGAACGGGATATTTTGGAGCAGGTGGCAAAAATCTTGAAGGTTACCCCCGAAGCCATTCAACAATTCGATGCAGACAACGCATTAAACATCATTTCCAATACGTTTACCAGCCACGACTCATCCACGCTAAACGCCATTAACCATAACTGTACATTCAACCCGTTCGATAAACTTGTGGAAGTTTACGAAGAAAACAAAAAGCTGTACGAACGACTGATTCAGGTAGAAAAGGAGAAAGTTGTTTATTTGGAGCAATTGCTAAAAGATAAATAGAATACGATTGTAATTTATTCGACGGGACAATCGATCCACTAGAAATTCGTCGGATTGATAGCCTAGATGTGCCCTTTTGGAACTTTTTTAATTTTTGGAACACGCTTAGAGGCGGCTTTATAAAAATTTCACCAAATCACATTAATCGGATATTCGGTGAAATACTGATCTTTTGAGATGACTTGCAATTTGTTGGTAATGGCTTGAGCGATGATCAGGCGATCGAATGGGTCTTTGTGGAAAAAAGTAAGCGCTGTGAGCTGTAACACATCTTCAAACCCAATAGGGAGAATCTGAAAGCCGTTTTTCACGATTTCATCAGCAATCTTGGAGAAAGGGTGCTTGATATCCTATTTGCCCAAACTGATTTTTATAGTATAAGATGTTCGACTGTAATCCCTAACACCCACTTAGGGAGACGTCTAAATTTTGGCGTCTCTTTTTTTTGACATATTACTACCTGAATAACAATAAATTATATTACAAGAATACTAAATAAACAGGTGTTCGATTTTTTTAGTAATTTTCCATTTACAAAGAAATTTCAGCGTTAGAATTCCCGATACCTGCTATTTATGTGTTCGAAGTTTCTCTAACCACTCTATCTTGTAATTCATCCTAAAGTATTCCATAAACGCCACGTAAGAGATGAGAACCAGCGGGTTTAGGACTAAGTCTGGAACTGGAAATAATACCCGACAAATCAATATCAATAATACTATCGTAGTAATAGATTTTCTATCTCTTTCCAATTATAAACTCGTCTATGCTTATGATTCTCTTCTTTTATATTGTGTGGTTGTGTGAAAAGAATTGTCTCACCTTGAAAAGTATCTAAATTTTTGAAATGGTCATCTATCATGATATCCCCCGAGACAATTTCCTTTGTTCCACACAAAACAACTTGCTTCCACGATATAAAAGGAAAATATTCTTTCAACCAATTCATCTTTTCAATTAGGCTGTTAGGAAATTCTGTCGCAGATGATACGATGAAAACATCATAATTTTCGTTGAGTTTTTTTACAATTTCTATACTATCTTCAATAGGATTGGCTGAATAAAAGAAGTTTTCAGAATTGACATATTTGTCAAAATTGGTAAATGCATCTTTTTCTAATTTTCCCGATAGTTCTTCCAAAGATTGCCTTAATCCTATATCATCAAATTCGCATTTTAAAAACTGTCCATATACATCTGAAAGCACCCCATCCATATCAATTAAAAGTCTTTTTCTCATCTATTAAGTTAAGTTATTGTTTTTAATTTACTACTTCCGAACGTATCCTTTCTAAAGTATCCTTATCTTCTAACGTGCGCCATTCTTCACTCGAGAAAGTGGCCATTCCTATCGGTCAAATAGTTCAGCCACAAAGCTAAATAAAATTGAAACAAAAATTATTTCACTATCTTGGCCTCTCTTTCAAACACCGATTATGAGATACGTTTTGCTGATAGGCTGCTTAATAGGCTTGGTTGTTGTTAGTCAAGCCCAAGACGATGTGGTAATTACGTCACATGGTGAAAAAATACAGGTACGTGTTCAGGACGACGGCCGCTTAAGTATCAACGTACCGTCCGAAAGTATTCGTGATTTTAAGGCTGCCGGTTTAGTGCGGTATAGTGATTTCGGTGCAAAAGGCGACGGGAAAACGGACGACATCAACGCCATAGCAGCCACCCATGCATTTGCCAATGTCTATGGGCTACCTGTAAAAGCGGATGATAAGGCCAGCTACTATATCGGTGGAAAACAACGTACGGCTATCATAAAAACCGATACCGATTTCGGAAAGGCATCCTTTATCATCGACGATACCGACGTCGAGCGCCGGGGTGCGGCGGTTTTCATGGTAAGCTCGGGCATGCGCACCTTTACGCCGGAAGGGATAACTTCGCTTAGGAAAAGCCAAGCAAAACTTGATCTTACACTTCCAGGGCCATGTCTCGTCACCGTTACCAACGCAAACGTAAAACGGTACATCCGTTTTGGTCCGAACCAAAACAACGGCTCACCGCAGACTGATATCTTTGTGGTGGATGAAAACGGCAACGTGGACATGGACGCTCCTATTATTTGGGATTTTGACCAGATTACCGACATTACTGCGCTCCCCATCGACGAAACACCGCTGGAAATCACTGGCGGTACCTTTACCACCATCGCGAATAATGCCGAATCAAAATACACGTATTACAGCCGGAATATAGCTATACGTCGATCTAATGTAACCGTCGATGGGCTCGTTCATTACGTTACCGGTGAGGGAGACCGCGGTGCTCCGTACAGTGGATTCATCGATGTGGGAAACTGTGCCTACGTCACCGTGAAAAACACGGTGCTTACCGGCCGGAAAACGTACACCACCATAGGTTCGGCAGGAGGGCCGGTATCTATGGGAACCTATGACATATCGGTCAATCGTGCCGTTAACGTTTCGTTTATCAACTGCACTCAAACCAATGACATCAACGATCCTACCTATTGGGGCATCATGGGTTCCAATTTCGGCAAGAACCTGTTGTATGACGGGTGTACCCTATCCCGGTTCGATGCGCACCAAGGTGTGGCCAACGCCACTGTCCGTAATTCTACGCTCGGCCATATGGGAATCAACGCCATTGGCACCGGAACGTTCACCATAACGAACAGCACCATCCTCGGCAGGAGCTTGATCAACCTGCGGCCCGACTACGGCAGCACATGGCAAGGTGAGCTCATTATCCAAGACTGCGTTTTTAAGCCTACTGTCAGAAAGCTCTCCAGCGTGTCGCTTATCAGTGGAAGACATACCGGTCTACATGATTTCGGCTATATTTGCTATATGCCCGAGCGTATTACCATCGAAAATCTGAAGATCGATGACTCCAATATTCCCGGGGATTATGAAGGTCCAGCGCTGTTTGCCGATTTCAACCCCAAAATGCAAGACGAGTCGTATCAAGAGCAGTTTCCTTACGTAAAAACGAAAGAGGTGATCCTCAAAAACGTTTCAACCACCTCCGGAAAATCGCTAAGAATCAGTGATAATATGTTTATGTTTAAAGAGGTGAAGGTATTGTAAATCCGTACCCAACCGGAAATCAAAAGCGGATAAAAGAATTACTCAATTTCTTGGCGATCGACTTCATTACAATATATAGCGTATTTATTCTTTTCCTGGCCACATTGGTCCGGTCTACCTTCGGATTTGGTGAGTCCTTGGTTGCGGTGCCTCTGTTGGCGCTATACCTGCCCATTGAAATTGCCGTACCTGTTTCCGTATTGGCGTCTATTGTTGTCGCGGGTGTTATCGTGGCGCAAGACTGGCAAAAAATCCATGTCAGGAGCGCGGGCTGGCTCGTCTTTTTCGCCGCATTGGGCATACCCTTCGGCTTGTGGTTGTTGACAAGTACCGATGAACGCTGGGTGAAGGCATCGTTAGCGGCTATCCTCATCATATTTTCCGTGTATTCGCTGGTTGGACGGTCTATCACCCTCCGGTTTGACAATAAGCTGTGGCTGTTCCTTTGCGGATTGCTATCTGGTGTTCTCGGTGGCGCATATGGGCTGAACGGCCCTCCGTTGGTGGTCTATGGCGCTATGCGCAAATGGTCCGCACAACACTTCCGGGCAACCTTGCAAGGCTATTTTCTACCGGCGAGCCTGATGGGCATCGTTGGCTACTGGTTGAATGGGCTGTGGGTAATGCAGGTCACCACGCTCTTCCTTTGGAGTCTCCCAGCCATATTATTAGCCATTTTTTTGGGGCGGGTAATTAATAGCCGAATGAACGGCACCACCTTTTTCCGCTATGTGTATATCGGCCTAATCGGTATCGGAGTGGTCTTACTTCTGCAATCCCTTCGTCCCATTTTCCACCATTGACCTAAACGTCAGGTTTACCCGAGGTGCCGTTATCTTTTTGGTCGGCGGCAACCGATGCAGCCAGTGCGTCTGCGTGGCGTCTTTCATCACCAGCAGGCTGCCGTGTTCCAAAACGAGTTCGACCTTTGCCTTGCTTTGCTTGTGTTTAAAGGCAAACTTCCGCTCGGCGCCGAAACTTAAGGAGCCGATGGCGCCGTCCTTTTTAAGATCGGTTTCGCCATCGCTGTGCCAGGCCATTCCTTCGTCTCCGCTATGATACAGATTGAGCAGGCAGGAGTTAAAACGTTCCCCCGTTTCACGCTGGATCAGCGCCCTTAATTCCAACAATTCTACAGTCCAGTTCAGCGCTCGTTTCGTGATGTTTGAATAGGTATATTCATAGGGTGCATCGCCATACCACGCTACTTTCCGTTTGGTAATGATCTTTTTTCCAAAAATGACCGCTTCGTCGTTCCGCCATTCGATGGTTTCCAACAAGCGGTTTAGGTAGTGGTCCGCCCGTTCCCTAGACAACAACCTCCCGTAATAGTTAACGGTTCCGTCATAGGGGAGCCAATTGCTATGTTTGTCGATGGTTTGATTAAATAAATCCATTTTCCATTTATGGTATGCGTCATCGCTACGATTGTATCTGGTTGGGCCACACGCCTGGGTGCTGCCACGGTGCGCGGTAAGGCCTTTTCAACAATGCTGTCGCTTCGGCGTCATCGATACATATTTTACGTTGCGGATCATAAGCAAGGGGGCGATCCAACTGCATGGACACGTTGGCCAGGATGCAACTGGCTGAGGATATGTGCCCTTCTTGTACGTCCGCCACAGGCAGGTGATCATTTTCAATAGCCGATAGCAGGTCTAGCATATGTCGCCGTGTTGCCGGTGCTGTATGTAATTCAATCCGCGGCTCGTCCACATCTTCCGGGAATTCCGCCCGCTCATAGACCACGTCTTTCGTTATCCTATCGCCTTTTCCCAACGGGATAAACTCGTACTTCATCACACTGCCTTTCAGCGTACCTTTATCGCCATAGATGACAAACGCCCACGGGTACTCCGGGTCGGTCGGTATTCCCCATGTGCGGTGTTGCCATACGCAGTTCAGTTCGTCGTATTCGAAAACGGCGGTTTGTGTGTCGGCAATGTTCGACTTCCCTCCTTTCTGCACGTAAATGCCCCCGGTTGCAACCACCCGCTTTGGCCAGCCGAGCTGCAGCAACCAGCGCACAGTATCAAACATATGCACGCACATATCGCCGGTGATTCCATTTCCGTATTCCATGAAGGTACGCCACCAGCTACCGTGCGGCAGTCCGTCATATGGACGTAAGGGGGCCGGACCGGTCCACATATCGTAATCGAGGAAATCTGGAACCGGCTCTACGGGTGGATTGCCATTCCGGCGCATGTGGTAGTAGCAGCACATCTCCACATGCGACACCTTGCCGAGCAACCCGGCATCGATGATCCGTTCTTTGGCATCGATGAGGTGGGGCGTGCTCCGCCGCTGGGTGCCGATCTGCACCTTCCTGTTGTATTTCCGCGCGGCGTTGACGAGGGCTTCCCCTTCGAGCACATCCACGCTGACGGGCTTTTGTAAATAAAGGTGCGCACCAGCCGCCATGGCGTCAATGGCCTGCCGTGCATGCCAATGATCCGGTGTACCGATCAAAATGAGATCGAATGTGTGATCGGCCAGCATCTTCCGGTAGTCTGTATACAATGCGGGGATTTTCCCCGACGACTGCCGCCCACTGACCAATTCCCCTACCTCTTGGAGGTGGTTACTGTCCACATCGCATAGGGCAACAACGTCTACATCGCGTACCTGAAGGAGCCGGAGGAGATCGCTTTTGCCGTACCAACCTGCACCTATTAATCCAACACGTTTCACCCGGGATCGGTTGCGAGTCGCCAATCCCAGTCCAGGCACGGTAGACAACGTTAATGCGGCACCGGCACTTTGTATGAATGTTCTGCGGTTCAACTGAAGGTTTGCCATCATCTTTTTCGGTTTATTGTGGAACAACGGAACGAAGATAATCCTTTTTCATAAAAAAACCCCGGCCCATTTATCGAAAAATGGGGCGGGGATTAATCATCTTCCCGGGAAAAGATGTCGCCCCCAAGGGATTGGGGACTATCAACCTAAACCTAGTGCCAATATCGGTATTATATTAACATCATCCAAGGACTTTGTGGAAAAAATACGCGACGTGTTATTTCAATGTCTCAAGACTTGCTTCAATAATCCCGATACATTCATCCAACTGTTCCCTACTAACAACCAACGGCGGTGCGAAGCGTATTTTGTCGCCGTGGGTGGGCTTGGCCAACAAACCGTGGTCTTTGAGTACCAAGCAAAGCTCCCAGGCCGCCTCGGGGTTCTCATGATCGATCACAATTGCGTTGAGCAAGCCCTTACCCCGTACTTCCTTGATGTGCGGATGGTTCAATGCACGTAATCCATCGCGGAAATATTCGCCCAGCTCGGCCGACCGCTCGGCCAACTTTTCTTCTTTTATCACCTCCAGTGACGCGATGGCCACTTTGCAAGCCAGCGGGTTGCCACCATAGGTAGACCCATGTTCACCGGGCCTGATACACAACATAACGTCGTCATCGGCCAGCACTGCCGATATGGGCAATGTGCCTCCGCTGAGGGCTTTGCCCAAAATCAGGATATCCGGGCGCACTCCTTCATGATCGCATGCCAGCATTTTGCCGGTCCGAGCCAGTCCGGTTTGTATCTCGTCGCCAATAAATAACACATTGGCCTGCTGACACAATGCATAAGCCTTAGCTAAATATCCTTCGTCCGGCACATACACGCCGGCCTCGCCCTGTATAGGCTCCACGAGGAAACCCGCTATATTGGGGTCCTCCAAGGCAGTTTTCAACGCCGTCAAATCGTTGTAAGGGATCACTTCGTACCCCGGCATGAAGGGTCCGAAGCCGTCGCGCGACGATGGATCGGTGCTAAACGACACCACATTGAGCGTACGGCCGTGAAAATTACCTGTCACCGTTACGATCTTCGCACGGTTGGCAGCGATGCCTTTCTTGTCGTAACCCCAACGGCGCGCAAGCTTGAGTGCGGTTTCTACGGCCTCTACACCACTATTCATGGGCAATACCTTATCGTAGCCAAAATAGCCGGTGATATATTGGGCATATTCACCAAGCTGATCGCTATGGAACGCCCGCGAGGTAAGCGTAAGCTTTTGTGCTTGTTCTACCAATGCACCCACAATCCTGGGGTGGCAATGTCCTTGGTTTACGGCCGAGTAGCCGGATAGGAAGTCGTAATAACGCTTGCCGTCTACATCCCAGAGATATACACCCTGCCCCCGCTCCAGTACAACGGGCAGGGGGTGGTAGTTGTGGGCACTGTATTGTAATTCTTGATCAATAAACTGTTGTGCTTTGGACGATGAAGTTGCTTCTACTAGTGACATGTGCCAAAGTTAACATACTTTAGTCGAATTGTTGCATGCGTCAACCGGCAAATATGCTTATGTTTGTTACTCCTATTTTTTATACACATGTTTTAAGCATAGGTACCATGAACGCGCCCAACATTACCGCCTTCTTCATACGTCTACCCATCGCGATGTCGTTTCTTTGCCATGGACTCGTACGGCTTCCCAAACTGGAGGTCTTTGCCGAGGGTATGGTTGAACAGTTCGCGAACACACTGCTACCCGATCCCTTTGTCCTTGTGTTTGCCTATCTGCTGGTCTTCGCCGAGCTGATTACCGGCATTTGGCTGCTCAGCGGGAAATGGTTCGGCCAAGCCCTCATGACCGGACTTGCAACGATGGCTGCATTGATTTTCGGCAGCGGACTCATTGAAAATTGGGGTGCCGTGTCGGTACAGCTTGTGCACAGCATCTACCTAGCCGGGTTGCTCCTTGTGCTGCAACGGGAGCGCTAATTCCGACTACTAGCCGGATCGTGCGAACGTCATCCGATTGTCGTTTTTCACCGCACGGCATGGTTGTTTCATTTACATACGTTATTTTTGCTGACAGTGTTAGTTTTTAATCACACTGTTAGTAATGGGAATATCAGAACGTAAGCAACGCCAACTGGAAGAAGTGCGGACTACCATCCTCGAACAATCGTGGCAGATTGTAGAAGAAGAGGGCTGGGAAGCGCTTTCTATCCGTAAGATTGCAGATGCCATAGAGTATAGTACGCCGGTGGTTTACAAGCATTTCGAGAGTAAAGATGCCATATTAGAGGCGTTCTCGCGCGAGGGCTATGCTCGGCTAGCTGGCGATCTGGCAACCGCCAAGGCATCGCGCACGTCTCCCGCCGAACAACTGGCAGCGATTTCGGAAGCGTATTGGCAATTTGCACAAACGCACCCTAAATATTATCAGATCATGTATGGCTTAGGCATCCCTACCTGTCAAATGGTACGCGACATACCCGAGATTAGGCAAGTAAGTGAATTACTCCATACCACCATCGACGCGGCCATCAAATCGGGGAAGAATACAGCCGTAGACGGCCATCTGAAAGCGACCACGTTCTGGTCAATCTTGCATGGCCTCGTGGCCATGACAATGATTGCAGCGCCGGGTGGACCGGATATGGCACGCCGCACCTTGGACGACGCCGTGCAAGGATTCATTAAGGCACTGCTCAATTAACGCCACTATTTTATTTATTCATTCATCATTTTAAACAAGTTCGTATATATGCAACTCTTGGAAGCATTAAACTGGCGCTATGCCACGAAAAAGATGAACGGTGAGCCCGTTCCGCAAGAAAAAGTGGACCAGATACTGGATGCCGCGCAGCTAGCCCCCACATCGTCGGGACTACAGCCCTTTAAAATCATCGTAGTTACCAACCCCGAATTGAAAGCGAAAATACAGCCCATCGCATTCAATCAAAGCCAGATTATCGACGGGTCTCACCTTCTGGTATTTGCCGCTTGGGACAACTACACAGCTAAACGAATCGATGACGTATTTGCCCATACTGCGGCAGAGCGGGGCGTGCCGGCGTCTACATTCGAAGATTACAGCAACCGACTAAAGCACCTTTACCTGGATCGCCCGGCGGAGCAGAATTTCGAACATGCCGCACGCCAAGCCTACATCGCATTCGGACTTGCCATCGCCGCGGCAGCGGAGCTTGAGGTAGATGCTACGCCGATGGAGGGATTTGACAATGCGGCGCTTGATGACCTCTTGGGGCTACCCCAACAGGGATTGAAAAGTATAACGCTTCTACCATTGGGCTACCGCGATACGGAAAACGATTGGCTTGTTAACCAGAAAAAGGTACGTATGCCCAAATCGGTGTTCTTATCGCAGATCGCTTAAACGTTGCGCGCAGCGCGCGAACGAACAGCGGTCGAGCAAACAAATGAATGCTCATAACTGTACTATAAAAAACATGATGGCAACACAACGAACATTAGGAAAATCCGATTTACAGGTTTCACCGATCGCCTTTGGCGGTAACGTCTTCGGTTGGACACTGGACCAACAGCAGTCTTTCCGAATCCTGGACGCTTTCGTGGCTGCGGGATTCAACTTCATCGATACAGCCGATACCTACTCGATGTGGGCTCCCGGCAACCAAGGTGGTGAGTCAGAATCCATCATTGGCCAATGGCTTAAACAGCGTGGAAAGCGCGACGATATCATCATCGCCACCAAATTAGGTGGTGACCTTGGTGATGGAAAAAAGGGGTTGAGCGCCGACTATATCCCTAAAGCCGTCGACGCCTCCTTGAAACGGTTGGGCACCGATTACATCGACCTATACCAGAGCCATTACGACGATCCAGAAACGCCGGTAGCGGAAACAATGGAAGCGTTCAATGCGGTTATCCAAAGCGGGAAAGTCCGCTACCTCGGGGCTTCCAACCTTTCGGCCGACCGTATTGTACAATCCAACCGGTTTGCGGCAGAACACGGGTTGCAGGGTTACATTAGCCTCCAGCCCCTTTATAACCTGTACGACCGGCAAAAATTTGAAACCGAATACCTGCCTACCGTCGAAGCAGAAGGCTTGGCCGTCATCACCTATTATGCATTGGCCAGCGGGTTCCTCAGCGGAAAGTACCGCGGCGAGGCCGACTTCGGCAAAAGTCCACGTGGTGGAGGTATGAAAAAATACCTCAACGAACGGGGCTTCCGCATCCTGGAGGCCCTCGACCGCGTTTCGGCCGAGACGGGTGCACCAGCTGCACAGCTTGCACTCGCATGGCAACTGCATAAGCCAGCAATCACTGCCCCGATTGCCAGCGCAACAACTGAAGAGCAACTTCAGGACCTTGTTGCCGCTGCGAGCCTCGAGTTGACCCGTGGACAGCTGGCATTATTGGATAATGCCAGTGCATACTGATATGTGCTTAAAAAATAAACAGATGAAGATAGAAATTTGGTCTGACATTATGTGTCCGTTTTGCTACATCGGCAAAAAGCACCTGGAAACAGCGCTGAAGCAATTTGGCGATGCCGACGCGATCGATGTGGTATGGAAAAGCTATCAATTGGATCCTTATATCCCGCGCAATCCCGAATACAAGAACACCTATGCATACTTGGCAGCGAGCAAAGGAATGAGCTACGACGAGGCCAAGCGGATGACCGCCGGAGTAACCCAAGCCGCCGCGAACGCAGGTTTAACGCTGGATTTCGAGCAGGCCGTGGTAGCTAATTCATTTGATGCGCATCGGTTGGTGCACCTCGCACAAACCCAAGGGCTCGCCAATGCAGTGAAGGAGGGCCTTTTCCGCGCCCATTTCACCGAGGGTAAAGACGTCAACAGCCGCGAGGTACTGATAGCGGTCGGTACCGCCGCAGGCGTGGCAGAAGCCGAGATTGCCGCCGTACTGGACAGCGAGCGGTATAGCGATGAGGTAGCACACGACATCCGTGAAGCGCGTGACATCGGTGTGCGGGGTGTCCCTTTCTTT
Organism: Parapedobacter sp.; assembly: GCF_035556095.1. Lineage (GTDB taxonomy): Bacteria > Bacteroidota > Bacteroidia > Sphingobacteriales > Sphingobacteriaceae > Parapedobacter. The sequence goes on from NZ_DATMFT010000032.1 coordinate 201,032, forward strand.
GTATTCAACCGCAAATATGCGGTTTCAGGGGCCCAACCACCGGATGTGTTTTTGCAAACGTTGGAGAAATCATTTGCCGAATGGCGTGCTGAAAACCCAAAGGTTACACTCACCGTAACCAAAGGGCCGACATGCGGGCCGGACGGCCGCTGTGAGTAACTTTTCAGGCGACGGGCGAGAAAAAGCCGCAAATCCGTAGGATTTAAAAACATTTTTTTACCTTTGGTTGTATATAAGCTGTAAATCAAAATCTTAATCTGCTATGGCAAGTACCAACAGAAGAAAATTTTTAAAGACTACCGTAGGCTTTTCGGCAGCAGCAGTTGCAACCACTGCTCTGGGGGTCAACCCGCTGAATGCATTGGTGGGATGTACATCTCCCAATTCGTCCGGCAATTCATCGGAATCGGATGGCGTACTCGAGTTTTCACAAGACCCGCTGGGTTACGACTATAATGCATTGGAGCCTTACATCGATGCGCGGACCATGGAAATCCATTACACCAAGCACCACACCGGTTATATCAGCAAGGTGAACGAGGCACTCCAGGCGGAAGGCGTAAATTATTCATCGGCAGAAGAGCTTTTTGCCAACATTTCGAAGCTTTCCGACGGTATACGCAATAACGGTGGCGGAGCATGGAACCATACATTTTTCTGGAAATCCATGCGGGCACCGGTAGAAGGCAATTCGCCTACGGGCGAACTATTGGAAGCGATTAATGGCGCATTCGGCTCGTTCGATAAATTCAAGGAAGAGTTCGCATCGGCTGGTGCTACTCGCTTTGGATCGGGCTGGGCCTGGCTGGTGAGCGACAACGGGGCTCTTAAAATCGGCTCCACCCCTAACCAGGATAATCCCTTGATGGATGATGCCGAGTTGAAGGGCAAACCCCTATTGGGCATCGATGTATGGGAACACGCGTATTACCTCCACTATCAGAATAAACGTGGCGATTACATTAATAACTGGTGGAATGTCGTCAACTGGGATTTTGTGGCAGAGCAATTAAACGGATAACGTTTCCGCGATAACGGTAAAAGGTACGATGTGCTAAATCAGCCATCGTACCTTTTCTTTTGCGGATACACAGATGCATCCGGAGCTATCCTTCTAATGTCTTCTTCAGCGCTTCTAACTGATTGTCGACCAATTTCTGCAGCGGCTTGAGTGCCAGCATCTTCATCATCATATTGAGGTCGGCCTCGATAATTAACTCAGCCGTAGTAGCGGCGTCTCCTCTCGTGGTTACACGCCACCGAAGCGTAAGGTCAAATGGAGCTTTTTCGGCGGGCACAAATACCACCTCGCTATTTTCTTCCCGGCGGTCTACTTTAAGTGCCAATTTCGCCATGTTCTGGATGGTGAAACGTGCCTCATCACGTGTTGACGACCAGTCATGTATGCTCTCCGGCATCAATTGCTCATGGTTATTGCAATCAGCCAAAAACGCATATACAGCTGCAATAGGCTTGTCAATCGATACCTGATTCTTTATAACCGTCATCGGCTCGTATTATCGTTATTTACCGCCTTTTGGCGACCAGTTCGCCGGGTCTACACGCCATGCTTCCAATAACTCGATATCGCTGCTTAAGATGTAATTGTGCTTGGCCGCGACCTCAAGTAACACATCGTAATTGCACAAGCTGATGGATCTGCATTTCGCTTCTGCAAAGTTTGCCTCCGCTTCTGCGAAACCGTAGGTGAATATCGAAACCAGCCCCACCACATTGCAATCCGCATCGCGCAATGCCTTAACCGCATTCAGGCTACTCTTGCCCGTAGAGATCAGGTCTTCGATTACCACGGCACGCTGACCGCTGACGACCTCACCCTCGATCTGGTTTTGCCGCCCATGGTCTTTGGAACTACCCCGCACATAGGTAAACGGCAGCCCCAGGTCCTGCGCCACCAATACCCCTTGCGGAATACCTGCTGTAGCCACCCCGGAAATCATCTCAACGGCACCAAACTCCTCCTGTATCAATTCGGAAAGTTTCTGGCGAATGTACGTGCGGATGGGCGGATGAGATAAAGCTACACGGTTGTCGCAATAAATGGGCGACTTCCAACCCGAGGCCCATGTAAACGGATTTTTGGGTTGTAATTTAATTGCTTTAATTTGCAACAATGATTCGGCAACTTTTTGTGCAACCTCATTCATATCATTCATGGCGCAAATCTATAAAATTTATATGAACCAATCTGTCCTTGTTTTGGCAGATTACCCCCCCAAAAACCAGTCCGATATTCAATCAATTGACCATCAATATCTTGACATTGAAAAACTTTTCAAAGAGACGAAGGCAAATCATACAGCAATCACGTATTTCGTCCAATTAGAAAATCCAGGCGACTATTTTAGCCTAATTAAGAAAAAACTCAAGGTAATCAAAGCGGCAGGAGGGTTCGTGAAGAACGGCTATGGTGACTACCTTTTTATCTACCGGCTTGGCAAGTGGGACTTACCCAAGGGAAAGGTAGACGCTGGAGAATCGATGAAAAAAGCGGCGGTGCGCGAAGTGGAGGAAGAGTGCGGCATACAGGTCGATTACCTTGGGCAAAAACTCGTCACCTCTTACCATACGTACCAACTAAAAGGTGAAGTAGTGCTCAAAAAAACCAACTGGTATGAGATGGGTGTAAATAAAGCACCTAAGCTCAAACCGCAGCACGAAGAAGATATCACGGAAGCCATATGGCTACCGAAAGACAAATTCAGTAAAGTCCTGAAAAACACCTATCCGTTAATTGCGGAGGTGTTGGGTGCGGTAGTCGGTGGTTTGACAATTGATAGTTGACAATCGATAATTGATAGACTTCTGACTTAAGATTTTCGATTTAAGACTTACGACTTACCGCTTCAACCACCGCCTCCGGCACCAATTGGCTTACGTTTCCGTTGTTTGTGATAATTTCACGAACGATGGTGGACGATATGTGCGACAGGCCACTGCTACTCACTAAAAAAACGGATTCGACATCGGGAGCTAGCGCTGCGTTGTTCAGGGCGATGGCCTTTTCAAACTCGAAGTCGTTCGCGTTGCGCATACCACGCAGGATAAAGCGGGCACCTACTTCGCGACAGAAATCGACTGTCAACCCGTTAAACTGCACAGCTTCTATAACACCGTGATGGGAAGAAAATACCGACTTTATAATTGCTAACCGTTCGTCGGTGGTAAAGAATCCCTTCTTGGTGCTGTTGGTTCCTATCGCCACATAAATCTTATCAAATAGTGCCGTGGCACGCTCCACGATATCAATGTGTGCATTGGTAATCGGGTCGAAAGATCCGGGGAATACGGCTATTTTCATCGGGTTCATCTGTCTATTTTTTATCGGCACACTCGGTTTATTCCCTTATCGGCAATGAACCTTGCATACACCCAAAAGTAGCACATTGTGGGATGAATGACAAATCAACGATTAATCAGCCGCGCTACAAACATACTGTCGGCTTTATGCCGATAGCCATGTAGCAGCGCGGTTTGTTGCAAGTGCAGTCCATGCGTGTCTTGCAGGTAGCTCATCACCCTTTCGTTTTCTTCGGCATAAACCGAGCAGGTGATGTAAATAAGCGGCTTCCCCGGCTTCAGGTGCCTGATGACCCGCGTTGCCAGCTGTCGTTGCAATTCGGCAAAGCGGCCGATTGCCTGGCTATCGAATGCCGAAAGCATTTCCGGTGTACGGCCCCACGTGCCGGAGCCTGTGCAAGGGGCATCGAGGATAATGCCGTCAAACTGTTCATCGCCAAGCACCGTTGCCGTATCGTTGCGGAGGTCGATTATCTTCTGCCGGTAGGATTTGATTCCTGCTGCGTCAAAACGCTCATCGAGATTACGCAAGATACTACGCCGCGTATCAGACACCAATAGATTTACTCCGGCCGATTGATCGAGCAGCAAGAGCGATTTGCCCCCCGCTCCGGCGCAGGCATCCCACCAGTGCTCCCCGGCGGTGGCCTGGAAATATGCACCTGTCTGTTGCGATGAGTAATCCTGCACCTCGTATTTACCGGTTAGACCTGCGATGCGGTCTAGGGCCGTACCATTGGGTAGCGCCACAGCGTATTGATCCACTATCCGATAATTGATTTGTGTCGCTTCCAATGCTGCCATGACTTCGTCGCGATAAGACGGCCGCAACCGGATGTAGAGGTCAGGCTGCACAAAAAGACTTTTTAGGAATGCATGGCGGTCGATACCTGCCGACAAGAATTGTTGGAATGGGAATACATCTTGCAGACGGAAAGTTGTATTTGCCTCCAACAACGAAATTTTTTCCGAAAGATCGGCTTGGATATGGGCGTAAACCTGGGGGAGGATAACGGAAGCCACCGCACTATCGTTGCTACACAGAAAATCGGCCATTGCCAACCGGACAGGCACCTCTTCACGTTGCGCCGCTGCCCCTAAACGGAAATAGTGGTATACCAACCGGGAAGCCATCCGCCGGTCTTTACTCCCCATTTGCCGATTACGCTTGTAAAACCCGGTAAGGAAACGAGTCAAAGGTACACCACCTTCTTCCACATATTCCTGGAGTAAGCGTTCAACCGTATGGATCTGTTGCCTTACCCGTTTTTCAGTGACTATCAAAGGGATTTAATTTATCGGCCTGAAACCGCTGCTGCCATATTGTAAAATAGCGATGGCGTGGTTCACGTAGCCCCAAGCGGCGTTGTACTCCCACTTAAACGTGTTATGTAGCCCTTTATAACCGGTATCTTCCAGGTGCAGCCGGTAATCGGGGCCATACTTTACGAGCAAGCTACCGAAATAATAAGCGGCATCGTAGCCCTTATATGCAAATTCGGTAGGAGCTATGCCAAACTCACTTTGGTATTGCTGGTCGAACCGGCGCACATCGGTGGCACTTTTATCGATATAATATGAGGTGGTGATCCGGGTATCAAACGCGGCCAACCCATCTTCCGCATCGAAGCCAAGCTTCGACCAACTTGGGTGGCCGAACAACTGGATATTGTACGAAAGTTCTTCCTGCAGCCTACGCAATTGCGCTAAAATGGGCGATATCTCATACTTATTGGTCGTTGCCAACACGACCAGGTTCTTACCTGCAAGGTGTACCCTACTTTCCAAGCTTTCTTCATCTTCCACTTCCACCACCTGGATGTTACCATTCTTCAGTTTACGGATTTCTGTTTGGAGCGGCCCTAGCAGTTGTTTGCTTGCCTCATCGGGTGTTTTGTAGAAGATCACCACATCGCCCTGTTTGTACTGGTTGGCAATATGGGTTGCCAATGCGTGTACGTGTACCGGAAGCGGGGCCGTCATGGTGACCAGGTTGGAGAAGTTAAACTCCGATGGCATACTCGCGGCCAATGGCGAAATCTGCAAGGTTTGGTCGAGCTGCGCATTAAAGCCAAACACCTGTATTTCCTTCGGATATACCGGCCCCACCACCAACGCTGCATCCTGCACATCGTCTAGCTTGGCGATACGTGCATTCTCACCGGGGTCGTCACGGGTATCCAATACGTTCAGTTTGAAATTGGCGCCTTCGGCAGAAAGCGCATCCAGGCCCACCTTAAACCCTTGGTAGAAATCCAGTGCCAAGGCCGATCGTTTGATATCCGCTGCACTGGGCGCGTGTTGATTGGCTTTATTGAGCTCAAAAGGCAAAAGCAGCGCAATCCGGTTGAAATCGACCGTTTCCTCTTCTTCCGGTATTGCAACATCTTCTTTCTCCGTGGTGGTTTCTTTCTTTTCAGTGGGCGCTTTGTCTCCGGGGGCCCGCAGCACCCGCACCTTAGGCGTACACGCCACCAACAACACCAACACCGATAAGCCTAGCAGGCGTTTACTCCCATTCAATAGTAGCCGGAGGTTTCGAACTAATATCATATACAACCCTATTTATCCCCTTTACGTGATTGATTATCTCGTTTGATATCTTCGCCAATAACTCATAGGGCAGGTGTACCCAATCTGCTGTCATCCCGTCGAGCGAGCCAACGGCACGGAGCGCCACAACATGCTCATAAGTACGTTCGTCGCCCATCACCCCTACCGACTGCACCGGCAGGAAAATCGTTCCCGCCTGCCACACTTGATCATACCAGCCGGATTCCCGCAGGTTGCGAATGTAGATATCATCAGCTTCCTGCAAAATCCGTACCTTTTCGGCCGTGATTTCTCCTAATATCCGGATAGCGAGGCCAGGACCCGGAAACGGGTGCCTGCCGAGGATGCTCGGCGCCACCCCCAGTGTTTTACCCACCCGGCGCACTTCATCCTTGAAAAGGGTATTTAGGGGTTCCACCACTTTCAGCTTCATGAAATCAGGCAGGCCACCCACGTTATGGTGTGATTTGATGGTGGCAGAGGGGCCATTCACCGAAATTGACTCGATGACGTCCGGGTAGATAGTCCCTTGTCCAAGCCACTTCACTTCAACGCCTGCCGGTAACTCCGCCTGTACAGCGTGCGCGGCATCATCAAATTCGTCGATGAATGCTGCACCAATGATTTTGCGTTTCTGCTCGGGTTCGCTCACGCCAGCCAGCTTCCGGTAAAACCGCTCTTTGGCATTTACTCCTTTGATATTAAGGCCCATATGCCGGTATGATTCCAGCACTTGTTCAAACTCATTCTTTCGCAACAACCCATGGTCTACGAATATGCAATGCAGGTTTTGGCCTATGGCCTGATGCAGCAATACCGCAGCTACCGTAGAATCGACCCCCCCGGATAACGCCATGATTACATGGTCGTTGCCCAATTTTTCTTTCAATGCGGCCACCGTTGTCTCTGCGAATGCATCGGCTGTCCAAGAGGGCGTGCAACCGCAAATATCGATGACAAAGTTCTTCAATAACGTTGTCCCGTCGGTACTGTGGGTTACCTCGGGGTGGAACTGTATACCATACGTTTGCGTACCCTTGACGTGATACGCCGCTACATTCACCTTATCGGTGCTGGCAATGATGTCCACGCCTTCAGGAATCGAAGAGATGGTGTCACCGTGCGACATCCACACTTGGGAGCCCGTCGGGATATCGGCCAGCAACGGGTTGCCACTATCTACGAAATGGAGGTTGGCCCGGCCGTATTCACGGATCGTGGACGCTACCACCGCTCCACCCGAATGCTGCGCGATGTACTGTGCTCCATAACAGACGCCTAATAAGGGGAATCGGTTTTGAATCGATTGAAAATCGACCTGTGGTGCATCATCCTGTCGTACAGAGTAAGGGCTCCCCGAAAAAATAACACCCTTCACCGACGCATCAAACTCCGGAATATGGGTATAGGGATGAATTTCACAATATACATTTAACTCCCGCACCCGCCGAGCAATCAACTGGGTATATTGGGAGCCGAAATCAAGGATAATGATTTTTTCTGGCATGGGCCAAAGGTACGTATAAGATACGAAATTCACCCATCTTTTCGCTTCGACCACTCTTCGGCATGCTTGATATCCCACTCATCCGCATTGAACACTGGGTCTTTTCCTTCTGCCTTTTGCTTGCGGTAGTCTTTGAGTGCTTTCAAGGCAGGCTTCCGCAGCAATATAATGGCTATCAGGTTGAGCCAAGCCATCAGTCCCACGCCGATATCGCCCATGGTCCACGCCAATTCAGCAGTCTTAACCGTGCCGTAATAGGTAGCGAATAGGATGAGGAGACGAAGCGCCCACACAGCCCATCGTTGCTTGCCGCGTTTATCCAAGTAACTGAGATTGGTTTCGGCCATATAATAATAGGCCATGATGGTGGTAAAGACAAAAAAGAACAATGCTAGGGCCACAAATCCGGCGCCGATGCTGGGGAAATGATGGGCGACAGCATGCTGGGTGTATTCTGAGCCGATCTGAACGCCCGGTATGTTCTCAACGAAGTAGCCACCCGCAGGATTCTGCACGTTATATGCCCCCGTGAATAAGATCATCAGTGCGGTTGCGGTACACACGAACAGCGTATCCACATACACCGAAAACGCCTGCACCAGCCCCTGCTTTGCGGGGTGGCTCACCTCGGCCGCCGCCGCCGCGTGCGGCGCGGTACCTTGCCCGGCTTCGTTCGAATAGATACCCCTCTTTACACCCCATGAAATGGCTGCCCCCAGCATCCCGCCAAAGGCGGGCTCGAAATCGAAGGCCGACCGGAATATCAGCCCAAACACGGCAGGAATGTCGTTAAAATTCAGCGCAATGATAATGAGTGCCATTAGGATATAAGCACCGGCCATAAATGGCACCACCACTTCCGCTACTTTTGCAATGCGCTTCACGCCGCCGATGATAATGAGACCAAGCAAAATAACGAGACCAATACCAGTATACTCCACCGGTACATCGAATGCGTTCTGCACGCCAAGCGCAATGCTGTTGCTTTGCACACCGGGCAGAAAAAGTGCCGTACTCAGTATCGTCGCAACGGCAAAAACCACGGCGTACCACTTCACACCTAGCCCTTTTTCGATATAGAATGCTGGGCCACCACGGTACTGCCCGTCTTTCACTTCTTTATAAATCTGGCCCAATGTGGCTTCCACGTAAGCAGATGCCGCCCCCAGGAATGCGATGAGCCACATCCAGAATACAGCACCTGGTCCGCCCATGGCGATGGCCGTGGCCACACCGGCGATATTCCCTGTGCCGATCCTACCCGATAGCGCCATGGCAAACGCTTGGAAGGAAGAAACGCCTTTGGTAGACGAACCGCCACCAAACAGGAGTTTCACCATATCTTTCAGGTATCTGACCTGTAAAAATCCGGTTGCAAACGAGAAATAGACGCCGACACCTATACATAATACAACCAGTGCGTTGCTCCACACAACGTCGTTAACGGCTTTAATAAACTGTTCCATAAGGCTTTGCAGTCGAACCGACTGTTTTTATCACTGTGTAAACGGTTAGCAAATCATTCAAGGCCTGCAAAATAGGGAATCTGCGGACATTATACTAGTTTTTTTTACCACAAGGCAAGAAACACCAAATGCCCATTAAAATGGGCATTTGGTAATAGAAAAAGCGATTGCTCCCGCTAAAGCTTATTATTCACGTCAACAGCATTCAACTCTTCAAATGCTTGTGTAAGGCGTTTGACGAAGCTTTCTTCGCCTTTGCGCAACCATACACGTGGATCGTAGTACTTCTTGTTTGGCGAATCCGCTCCTTGGGGGTTACCGATCTGGCTTTGCAGATAGCCTTCGTTGGCTTGGTAGTACCCACGCACGCCATCCCAAAAGGCCCATTGCATATCGGTATCGATATTCATTTTAATCGCGCCATACGAAATCGCTTCGGCAATCTCTTCGGGTGCCGAACCTGAGCCACCGTGGAACACAAAGTTAACCGGTTTCTCAGCGGAAAGGCCGAACTTCTCGCGGATGTATTCCTGGGAATTGTGGAGGATAACAGGTTGCAATTTGACGTTGCCGGGTTTGTACACACCATGCACATTGCCAAAGGCCGCCGCCACAGTGAATTTATCGCTCACCTGGTTCAGTTCTTCGTAGGCATAGGCTACCTCTTCGGGCTGTGTGTATAATTTAGAGCTATCTACATCGGTGTTATCCACACCATCCTCTTCCCCTCCAGTAACACCGAGTTCGATCTCCACGGTCATTCCAAGCGGCTTCATCCGTTCGAGGTATTTTTTGGATATGTCGATATTCTCCTCGATGGGCTCTTCGGATAAATCGAGCATATGGGAAGAAAATAGTGGCTTACCGTGTTGCTTAAAGAAATGCTCACCGTGATCGAGCATGCCATCAATCCAAGGCAAAAGCTTTTTAGCGGCATGGTCGGTATGGAGTATAACCGCGATGCCATAATGTTCGGCCAATAGATGTACGTGATGGGCGGCCGACACGGCACCGAGCACACACGCTTTCAGTCCGTCGTTATTCATCGACTTTCCGGCATAGAACTGCGCACCGCCGTTAGACAATTGGATAATCACCGGTGAGTTGACCGCTTTAGCAGTTTCCATTACCGCATTTATAGAATCCGTACCGATTACATTCACGGCGGGCAAGGCGAATTTATGCGTCTTAGCGATCTCAAATAAATCCTGTACGGCGTCTCCGGTGACAACTCCTTTAAAATCTTTCAAACTCATGGTATTCTTTTTATTATCGTTTGTTTAGGCCTCGAAAGTAGGTATAATTTTTTGAAATCGGTAATCCGCACCATGTCGGGCTTCACGCTGCTCAGAACAGCTCCGATGGATTGATCATCAGAAATTCCCCCCAAGGGATACCTAAGTTATCCAGCAGGAGCAACCTATCCAACTTTATTCAGTGCACTGAATAAAGTTACTCCATCTATTGAGTAAACCAACTATGGTTAACAAATGTTAAAAGTACGGCGCGTAGGCCACCCTACCCTTACCTTTACCGCACTATGCGTGGCAGCCCTCACCTCATATCGTTGTATTTGCTAATTTGCAGCAGCATCCTGTCAATACTGTCGGCACAGGCGCAGTATCTCGGCGGTGTGGTGCACGACCGGGAAACGGGCCAGCCGGTCCGGGCGGCCAGTATTACGATGGGTAACCTACGTACCTCCACCGATGCAGGCGGGCATTTCGGCGTTGTCGGCTTCACCGGCTTCCCTGTCACCATTTCTGTTTCTCATATTGGCTACGAGCCGACGTCGCTTACCCTATACACCGCACCCGATACGCTGCTCTACATTTCGTTGCTGAGCAAAACCATCGGCCTTGAGGAGGTACGCATATTGGGTAAACGTAACTCCGTAAAAGACTCGCTATGGATGCGCCAGGAATATGCCAACCAGTTCAACTTCAAGCCGGTAAAGCCATGGCAGGCGCTTACACTCGCCCCGGCTGGCATCGGTATCAACCTCAATATGCTCTTTGCTTCCTTTTCGCGCGAGCAGAAACAGAGCAAGCTATTGAAGGCTGCGCTCATCCGTGACGAGCACGAAGATTATGTGGACCGTCGGTACACGAAGGCACTTATCCAAGCGCAGACGGGTATCCCCGATGCGGAGCTGGATGTCTTCCACTGGTTTTTCAGACCTACTTACGAACAGTTGCTCAGGTTTTCCGACTATGACCTGCTGCTATATATCCGCGATAAGTACGCGGACTTCAGTACACGTAGGGAAGCCTATCCCACAAAAGTGCCCGGGCTTTTAGGACGACAGTAACAACAGGGTAACATCAAAAAGAATATTTCACTGACAGTAATGATCTGAAATTGGCAACCGGGGCTGTGTCAGCCACCCCACCCATCCCATCTCCGTTCGCGGTGCCATAGCCAGCTACCGTGTATTCGCCTTCAAGAGCCGCATTAACCGGGCCGATATCGTAAGCCATGCGTGGCGAAAGCCGATAAACCCATCCTATATTCTCACCCCGGCTATAACGTGCGTCGCCGATCCGGTTGCCCGCTCCTAAATTTTTTGTATAGCCAATAAAGGCCCCTACATGGACGCCACGCACGATTGACCACATATCGAGCCAGAACGATGCCACATTGAGGTTCGTATAAGCCTTTTCAACCGTATATGCGTCATTCACCAGTTTCTCGGCATATCCCCCAAGAAGGAGCAAATCGTATGCATTTTGGGCGTAGACGCCTTGTGCCGTCATTCCAATGTTTCCGGTTTCCATCTTTAAAAAACCGATGAATGAAACGCTGGAAACCAAACTATTCGACTTAAACACCTCCCCGACATCATTTAACGCAGAACGCGTCGGGACGAGTTGTTTATAATCGATCCCCGCCCCACCGGAAAAAGCGGACGAATCGCCGCTATATTGTAGTTGCAAATGCACGTTGGGGATACCCGCATTCCTCAAGTAATGCGAACCCGGGCCATCGGGACCTGTACTCGTGAAATCCCGCTGTGAAAGAAAGGCACCGGTCAACTTAAATCGACCCAGCATTTGCCGGATGCGAACCTGCGGATTGCGGGACATGGGGTGGAAGGGTGCTCCCGCACTAAACGACACGGTATTCGGGAAGAACTCCCGCACGGACATCGGATGCCAATACTGGCCTACGAGCAGCCCGGTGGTCTTCCAATTGAAATTAATATAGGCGTTAAATAGCCTTAATCCATTCAAGTCACTGAAATGGCTGTTTTCATTTCCATAAAAATCAGCCTCGATCAATCCACTGGTACGAGCGTTGAAAACAACAGGGCCATATGACCGTAGCGCGAGCCGCGAATGAATGGAAAGCATATTCAGATTCCTCCCCGCATTCACATCATTTCCCGATGCATCTACGAGACGGTTCTCGGGGTACATCGATACCAGCCCCTCCCGCGCATTTACTACCTGACGGGTATCGGCAAAAAGATCGTACTTTATAAACCCTGAAAACTCAAGCAGCTTATTTTTTGTCGTTTCATCGTCAGACTTTTTGAAAATCCGTGCCGTATCTGGCACAATGGAATCTTCCGGTGCAGCGCTGGCGTGTGCCTGGTGATGTAAGCCGACCAGCAAACCGCTTGCTATCAATACGGCAGTCCATCGGTTTAAATTACGAACAGACAACCGTAGGGAGCATATCACGAAAATGTTCAAAATCATTAATATTTTAGGTACATGATGTAAAGCTGTATCGCCTCGATGTCGGCATCGGACAGCACACCCACATAAGACGGCATTTCGGCCTCATAGCCCTTCACCACATGCTTACTAGGATCAAGGATTGATTCCCGAATGTAGGCATCATCGGCTTCGATACGCATACCGTCATTCATTTCCCGCATCGTGCCATACATCCCCTTGAACGGCGGACCATACTTACCCGCTGTTTCCGTACCCGGCGAATGGCAACCCACACAGCCAACCGTATTGAAAAGCTGATGCCCACGCTCGCGCGTAATCGGCCCCTCGGATTTCACCAATGAAGCGATCTCCGCCTGATCGATATCCAGCTTGCTGAGGTCGACTTGGCCGAAGCCACCCAACTGGCTATCCAGATCGGGAACATGGGTCACCGAAAACCAGATTCCATCATCCAGCGCTTTGCCATCCGAAGCCTTAAGCCGGTACATCACTTCCATCTGGTCGGTAAACTTCATGTCGGGAATCAGAAGCAACAAATGCTTCCTGTCGGCAGACAGGTATGAGGCGAGCGCTGGCAGGATCTCTTCACCCGGCGTACCGTCCAATTTAAAGTGTCCGGAGCCATATTCCTGGGTTTGCTTGTAATTCCAGCGTTTGATACGATAATTCTCCAAATTACTCACTTCCGCTGGGTCCAGCGGCGCATCAAAAGATACAATAATCCCCTGCTTACCGATCTTCAACCCGTTGGGCATATAACTCGGCTTTCCGGTGTACCTGAACCGCTGTATTGCACTGACGCCCTCCGAACTGCTACCCAACAGGTTGAAACCCGCCACGTAGAGCTGGCCGTCTACAGGCCCCAGCACACCCTTCAGGATAGGCGTGGATAACTTCAACGGCAAGGGTGCCACTCCGCCCTGCAAGCCCTGGGCCGTGGAATCCAATAGTACCCGGAACAGACCTGGCTTACCAAACGAGAAATGAACCAATGCATCGTTGAGGGGGCCCATCTTCCCGCTGGTCATCCACACCTCCGTCGCCGCCGACCGGTCCACCCGGTGCGGGATCCAAGTGAGTGGCCGCTTGTGTTCCGGATCGTCATTGCGCTGTGCCGTGGCCGGAACGCCGAAGAAATCCCCCCGCTCTACCATATAGATGGGTGTGGCAGCCACATAATTGCCCTGCTGGTCGGTCACAGTTATATCGCCTGTGGCTGGATGCTCCCCCAAAAAGGGAGCCCGTAGCCCTGTGGCATACACCTCCGCACGCTTTCCGTCAAGCGATATTTTCAGGATGGAGCCCGAATGGTTAGTGCCCGCCCGGAAGCCTTCCGCGATCGGTTTGGTCAGCCCCGCCGCAGCCACCGCACCTCCGTTGGCGATGAAAATGGCTTCATTCACATCCGAGAAAACCATGTCGGCGGCCCATGCGTAGGCAACTGGCGGCTGTTGCATCAGGTCACAGAAGTTCTCGTAATAGTCTGCCTCGCCATCGCCGTTCAGGTCATTGAGCCGCACAATCCCCTCCTTACCGAAAACATAAATCTGACCGTCATGAACGGCTATGCTCATCGGCTCATAAAGCCCCGAAGCAAAACGTTTCCACGACATTTTTTTCAGTTGCCCTTTAACCCCCTTTGCTATCCAGACGTCTCCTTCAAATGTAGATACCACAATCGTCTCCTCATCTAGGAAGGCTAGGTCTATCACCCGTACATTCCGTTTCCACGGGTTGGGGATCGGAAGTGTCAGGATGTCGGCCACAAAAGCCGCGGTATCCGGCGCGATTTGGCCTCGCGTAAGTACTTCGTCGGGCCAGCGCGTTTGGAAATCTCGCCTAAAATCCGGAAAGTCAACGGTAATCGAATTGACAACCCTTTCGAACGATGGCAGATCTTCGGCAGCTCCCCGCCACAGGTACACGGTCAGACGGGAGCCATTGGTGGATGGCGGTACGGCCACAGACAAATATCGGTTATCCACCAAACGTATCAAGGCAGCTGTTTCGCTAGCCACACCCACCGCTACGACGGAATCCCGTTGCTCGCCGAAATAAATATATCCGATCCGACTATCCGCCGAACCGCCTTCCCCTCCCCGCACTTCTGCGGCATTCATGAAAAGTGTATCGGTCGAGCTATCGATCTCCAAAGCCCGTGTGAAAACCGCCTGTGCCCCTTCCCGCACTACACCCGGCAATTCGAATATGTTTGTCTGCCCCACCCTGTATGAAAGTACAGCTTTGTCGCCGTACACATAGACGCCGCTCCAACGGCCATATTCCGCGGGCAGCGCCCCCCAGTATGCACCGGTATTCAGCTGTTCCTTGGGTCGGACGTCGCTTAGCGTTAGGCTATCTGCTGACCACCCCGGATAAAGTCCGCTGGCAAAGGCGGGCTGGCCGGCTATCTTAGGTATATAGGCCTTCTTGTTGAAGAAATCGTCATATGACACGTGTGGAAGCATGCCTCCGTTCAGGTAATCACCCGTCCAGGCCACCGACCACCGCAGCAAGTCTCTATCGAAGCACATGTAAGCACTGTCGCCCAGATTAACCATGAGCCCCCGGGAAACCACGTTGTTTTTTGGAAAGTGGTCACCGAGGCCACGCGCATCCAGATAAGTACTTACGAAGGGGAAGTCGGGCTCGATGAATGGGTTTAATTCGATATTATCAAAGTCGTTTTCTGTAATGGGCGGGGTGCCCAATGAACACGATACAACACCCAGCATAAACACCCACCAAAAATCAGTTCCTTTCATTTCTAATGTTACTTTGAATAATGGTTAGCTAATTGTTTAAGATATGATTCCCTTGGAATAGATATCCGGTCAACGGTACAACGTCTTGATGTAGAAAATTATAGATTGTATATCGGAGTCTGTGAGTACCCCTTCGAAAGCAGGCATTTCCGCTCCATAGCCTTTTGCCACCTTCTTCTCCGGTTGGAGTATTGACTCTTTTAGATAGGCATCGTCCACCAGTACAGTCGAACCATCGGTCAATTCCCGCTTTGTTCCATAAATCCCTTGAAACGGCGGGCCATACATTCCTTCCGTCTTGATACCCGTAGAATGGCAAGCGATACACCCGGTTTTAACAAACAGTTCCCTCCCCCTATCCACTGTTACAGGGAGTTCCGTTTTTATCAACGCCGAAACCTGGTCCGGAGTCAGATCGAGTTTGGCCAAGTCCACATTCTCGATTCCATATTTGCGGTACGCGACATCATTGACGCTATGTACGGTAAACCACAGGCCATCTTCTATCTTTTTACCGTCACGAAAGTCGAGCCTATACATCACCTCCATCTGGTCAGTTTCTCTCATTTGGGGAATAAGTAACAGAACGCTCTTTTTATCTGCAGCCAGGTAAGAAGCCAAAACAGGAAGTAACTCTTCTCCTGGAGAGCCATCTAACTTAAAATGGCCTGAGCCGTATCGGCCCGTTCGTTTATAATTCCATCGTTTCACGGCGAAATTCTCAATATTCGTCGCACTTGTGTCATTTAATTCAGCATCAAACGACAACAAAACACCTTGGCTCCCGGCGCGGAATCCATTCACCATATAGCTCGGTTTTCCGGTATAACGCATTCGTATCAGCGAGCTGATTCCCATTGAATTGCTCGCGTAGTTGTTAAAACCCACCACGTACAGCTGCCCGTCTGATGGGTTTGTTTCTCCCTTTAATATCGGAGAAGGATAATTCATTCGGATAAATGAAACGCCACCTTGCGAGGTTTCGGAATCACTGTCTAACAGCACACGAAATATACCAGGAGCTCCAAATGAAAAATGTAGCAGTTGGTTATTCAACGGCCCCATTTTACTTTCTCCTATCCATGCTTGGCTCGCCGAGGACCGGTCAATCCTGTGGGGGATCCACGTAATGGGGCGGGAAATCTCTGGATGGTCGTCTCTATGCAAGGTAACAGGCACTCCAAAATAGTCCCCCTTGTGTACCGCATAAATGGGTGACGCTGGGACAAAATTACCTTGTTGGTCAGAAGCAGTCAAAAATGCGGTATTCCTATTAATCCCAATATAGGGCATTCTCAGTCCTGTCGCGAGCACCTCCAGAGACTTGCCATCCGCAGCAATTTTTAAAATTGATCCACTGTGGCGCGTGCTGGCGCGATAGGTGTTTTCCGGCTTGAAATCAGAAAGGAAGGGGAGTACTCCTTTCAGACCGGTTACATGCCCCCCTTTTGCAATGTAGAAATTTCCATCCTTATCCATCGTCATATCCGCAGCCCATTCGCGTGTACCGGTAGATTGTTGCATTAAATTGCAATAAGCTTCATAGTAGTCCGCTTCGCCATCTCCGTTCAGGTCGTGTAATCGAACAATTCCCTCCTTACCATAGACATAAATCTCCCCTTCGAAAACCTCGATACTCATGGGTTCATAAAAGCCGGAAGCAAACCGACGCCAAGAGAGGTTGTTCAATTTTTTGTTAAAACCTTCTACAATCCAAACATCTCCTTCATAAGTAGAGATTGCGGCTTTGTCTCCGTTAAAGAATCCAATATCCGCAACCCGTACATTTCTTTTCCATGGATTTGGTAATGGGAGTGTTAGGATATCCGATACAAACGCGGCAGTATCGGGGCTAATCTTACCTCTTGTCAATACCTGTTCATTCCAGCGTGATGGGCCACCGTGTTTGAAATCTGGGATTTCCCGCTTGTAACCTTTGGCCAATATCTCGAAATCACTGGTGTCGCGCGCGGGCCCCTTCCTTATCAAGATGGAAAACTCCCGTTCTTCATTTGAAGGTGGCAGTTCCACGGTTAGGTATCGATTGTCAACCATTTTCACCACTCCATCTCCTCCGTTGATAGCGACCGTAGTCACCGTATCCGGATTATCGTGAAAAAGATGCCCGATTTGCCCGCCTTCAACTCCCTTCCTTCCATCCAATACTTCCGCAATGTTGACAAACAATTTCGAAGCCGATTTCCCGATTCGGAATGTCCGGGAAAGAGCGCTAATATGCCCGTGTTTCACACTACCGGGAAGCTCCAGTATTTCCGTTGGACCAATGGAATAAGACAGAATGACGGATTGATTATGTATAAAGACACCATTCCACCGTCCCAAATCTGTCGGTATAGGCCCCCAATAAAGCCCCTCCGTCTCTTGTGATGCATCCCTTACTTCCCCGAATTCCGGCTTATTTCGGGACCATCCCGGGTAAATACCCGTAGCCATGCTGGGCGTTCCCAACGGGTAAGGCAACTCGTTCTTATTGTACTGAAAAAAATCATGATATGATCCCTGTGCCGGAAGCACCATCGGTAAGAATTCACCTTCCCAAGCCACCGACCACCGGAGTAAATCCATATCGAAGCAGGCATATGAATCGTTGCCAAGCTGTATAGCCAGTCCCCTAGCAGATACGTTATCGCTGGGAAAACTTGCCCCAATATTCCGAGCATCAAGTGACGTGGTAATATAAGGGAAGTCTTCCTCAACGAATGAGTTTAGCTCCAGGTTCTCGAAATCATTCTCCGTTATGTGTTTTTTTTCACCAGAGCACCCATACCATATGCATATATACACGAGGACAGGGTATAGATAACACCGGTGGAATTCTTTCTTAACACAGCAAACTGTCATCATTCTCCCTGTTAAGACCACGGTAAATTTCCAGAAGCAGCCAGATGAACCTGATGTACTAGCAGATCATGTTCAAACGTATATGGATTTGCTATCTCCCCTTTAATCACTTTCGCAAATTCAGCCAATTGACCAATATATCGGTCATCCTGAGCATCGAAGGTAACAACATGGTTTCCACTGGTGTATTGGGCATTGCCGTCTCGCAGCCGCAGATCCAACTCCAAAGACTTGCCGTCGAAACGTTCCAGTGGCGACAGTTCGATGGTACCCTTCGTACCAGAAATTTTCAAATAACGCTGACCCCTAAATTCGGAATCGCAAGCGTGCACCCAAGCTTTCGCATGGGCATACTCCATAACTGCTAAACAGTTATTGTAAGCGCTATCCGCGGCGGATTTGGTAGCACCTAAAAAAGAAGTTACTTTCTCCGGGCGGCCTAACATGGAAACGATTAAATCGATAATATGACATCCTAAATTGAACATGATTCCACCATGGAAATTGCTCAGATAGCGTTGATAACCCTCCCCACCGTAATTATGGCTCATCGTCCCGCGCATTTCAAAAACATCGCCGAGCCAACCCTCCCGCACGGCTCGCTGGCAAAACTGAATTGCCGGATTTCCACGAAACATGTATCCCATCTGAAAAGGTAGGTTCCTTGTTTTGCATCCATTGATCAATTGTTGGAATAATGCCAGGTCTTCTCCTCCAGGCTTATCCATTGCTATTGCCAGGCCACGATTCATGCAACGTATTGAAGTTGTTACCAAATCGGAATTCGCCGTTTCAACCATCACTGCCTGCATCCCGGGATAATTCAACAGCTCTTCTTCGCTCATCCATTTTAGTCCCTCAAACGATTTAAGGTTGTTGCCACTAAATCTCGCAGCTGTCGAATTCCGGTCATCCACAACCCCCACTATCTCGAAAACATCCGACATTTTTTTTAAGGTATCCATTCTCGCGGACGCGTGTTCATGGCAAACACCGATTTGACCGATTTTTATTTTTTGTTGCTGGAAGGCCGACGAATCCTGCCCACCAAATGCAACAGGAAGATTTAAAAAGCCAACACCATATATTGAATTTTTAACGAATGTTCTTCTTTTCATTTTACTAGCGATATTTAGATATTACGATTGCTTTACAATACCCCGGATGCTGCCTACTATTCAGATTCACGGGCGTATACACATGTGTTCGGAACCGATTTGATGATTTTGAGGGCTCGTATTTCAGTTATATCGATGCCGCTTTTATATTAATACACAACATTGCTGTACACTTCTATCTCAAACAGGCGTACGGTATTATCGTCATATGGCGGTATGTACCACCTGACCTTATTGGTTGTTACCGATTCAAATTCTTCGTAATGGGTAAGTGCAGTATTGTTATCATGGGATACTACAGTTACCCACTCGCCGTCCACCCAAGCTTGAAATCTCCACATTGGCATCGACTGAACATTGCTTTGGCGGAATAGTCTAAGTGCGAAGATGGAGTAGTCATCTTGCAAATCAATTTCGATCCAGTGTTCGTTGAAGTGTGTCATGTCTGAAATCCACCTGGAATTGTTCCCCGCCGTCATTCCATCAACTGCCTTTCCTCCGGCGTACTGGGGGTCATTGAGCGCATAACCACTCTGTTTAACAGGTTTATTCAATGCCACATTTACCGTTTTCGCGAGGTCAACCTTTGTGGGGTCTGTGGAAAAAACATCTATTGCAGTTGGTACCGGTTTATATGTGGTACTGATATGCAACGGTTCACCCAACTTGAAATCGGGTAAGGTCGTGGTCGTTTCCGAACTGGCAAAAAACACGGTTTGGGCAACACCATTGATATCTGTATAAGTCAGTTCTATTCCTGTCTCTGTATCATCGACTGCATCATACCATTCAAGTATAAGCTCGTCCCGGCTGTCATCTACTTCAAAACCTTTTAATGTACGATTTAAAAGTGTCTGTTCGTAATTTACACCATAAGCCAATTCATCCACTTCAACGGGGATAGAAGCGTGGCCAAAATCGTCATAAGATATGATCTTGAATTTGCATAAGGTTTCTTCCAGGTTGGAGATGACTACACGCGTGGTGTCGTTATCCATATTTTTCTGCACGGTGGTCTCGTTCTGGATACCGCCTTGTTCGTACAACACTTTACAGTGAGTTACTTTGGGATCCGAGATTACCCATTCCAATTGAATCCTGTTTTTTCCGGGGTAGGTTTTCACCGAAGCCGCTTTCTGTGGGTAAATGATTTCGCCATTGGGCATGAAATTTTTATACTCATCATACGGAGTACAGTGCGCAAACAGGATACAACATACTGCTATCGTATGATACCATTTTATTTTGATTCTCGTGTTCATCGATACCGCATTTATTAATTTACAAATAAGTTAAAACGTCTACTCATTGAACATCAGATGGTTCCTGCCCCCACAAGGTCATTTCTGATGAAATAAACAGGGTTGTCATTTTCCCCCATGTTTCTTTACACACAAAACGGATGTACCTGACGGGGGGAATGTCCAATGGGAACTCCACATCATTACCGCTCCAGAAAGCTTCCATGTCCTCGTCCGAATTGGTACCGACAGGTAAGCCGGATGGCTTGGTTATCTCGCCGTCTAATAGCAGTGTCCATGAATCCCAGGAACCATCGGGGCTCGGGTTCATACTCCCCCATATTTCGAAATAGCGAACACTCCGATCATTGTATGCCACCGGTGCGTAGTTGTTTCCAAGTCGTTGCCACAATTTCATCCGGCTGAGCAGGGCTCCATCCGGAGTACCCAAATCAAACGTCACAATGTGGGGCCATTGTCCATTGTTTATCGTAGCAAAGGCTTGTCCACCATCACCACCGAGTATATCATTCCACCAATTCGCCCACCCAAAATTGGGGGTGAGCGGCGCATCACCCGGTAAAGACATCCCGCTGAATTTTGACTTGTCTAACTGTTTTTCGAATCTGGGAGTCAAATCACTAACCAACGTATCGGATGTATTACCCCAACGGTCCGTGACATAAACACCGAATGTTGTTTCCTGTGGCGGCAATCCACGTATTGAAAATTGGCCTTCCGGCATTTTGGTGTAGAAGGTTTCTCCTGTATCCCAAAAACCGTCGTCGTCCAGATAAGTCATGGTAATGGCCAAATCCGCTTCACCGGGATTTTCAAACATGACACTGGCACCCCCCCAATTTTCTATCAATCGGATACTTTTAAACACTTCCCTGAAATTGGGCGATAATGGCTTTACCTCTACCACCACGGGTTCGGAGGCCTTCTCACTCCTGTTTACCGAATACAACTTAACCGTATACGCTGATTCGTCAGCAAAACCTTCAATGGTCAGGTTATTCACAAATGAAGAGGCTTTTACGTGCCGTATTACGCCGTTGATCGAACATTCGGCTTTGATATACGAGAGGTTTTGCCCTTGCGGCAATTTGTAAGTCAATTTTACAGCTCCGGGGAGACTCTCCGATTCTACATTGCTCACCTGCCCCGGAATAGTCGAATCATCCACCATCGGGAGCCTGCTGTTTTTATCGCTACATGAATAATTAAGTATTATCCAAGACAGCATCAAAATGAGATATTTTTTCATTTTTCCTAACTTAAACTTATATACTTGACAATAAACCCACCCCGTCCTGTCGCGGGGTGTTCGCTGGGTTTCTACCATCCCGGATTCTGATCCAGATTTGTATTCACGAACAAATCAGACTCTCTTATAGGCCAAAAATAGTCTCGGGTGGAGAATTGAGGTGTAAAAACCGTCCGCACGCGGTAAAAGGTTTCCGTTTCGTTCTGTTCAATATCCCAACCCTGTATCGGTTGATTGTGCCATATCTCTCTACCTCTTTTCCATCGCCTTATTTCCCAGTAACGATGGCCCTCGTTGGCCAACTCGATGAGCCGCTCCTGCTGGACGATATCCCTAAATCCCTCTTTAGTGGTTGGCTTCGTCTTGAACGGTATACTGGCATATTTTGACCACGCCGTTTCGACGCCTTCCAAGCCAGCCCTTTCCCGCACCAGATCAATCCATCGGTAGGCATCTTCATGGGAAGGGCCGTAAGCCTCATTTGCCGCCTCGGAACAAAGCAGGTAAAGATCTGCCAACCGGATTACGGGCCAGTTGTATTCGACCCTGGAATAGCTATTGCTGGAGGCCACGTTTTTATAATTAACTAATTTTTTGGGGTAATATCCGGTAACCGAGTAATAGAATCCATTGACCTTGCCTCCGTAGTCACTTACTTTTCCCCGAATAACCCACTGGTTGTCAACATTGAAATTACTGATTCCGTACCACAGATTACCATCGAATGAGAGATTGGCATAAAACCTAGGTTCGCGGTTAAAATGCATCATGGCTGTTTGATATCCAACGCTAATGTTATACTTATCATCTTCGGTGGCGGTTTTCACACTGTACCTGTCTTTATATTGCCCGTTCAACTCCCATTCTTGATCTTCATCCATAGGTACCCCGTTGTCCGTGTAAAACATCTCGGCGATTTTCAACGGGGGGCCTAGCGTAGGCTGGAACATCATCGTAGTAGCCGTAAACGATTGGGCAAGATATGGCGTGGATCTCCATTGCATCGTGCCGCTGTTGTTCATGGAATTATTCCATACCACTTCATTATTAATGTCATAGTTGCCTTCGGTCACGCTGGTTCGGATGCTCATCTGCGTAACCATTTCAGGCGGCAGGTTTTCAGTAATACCCGGTTGGTAGTAGTGTAAGGCAAAGCCAGCCAAATGGCAGGTATCGATGGCATTTCGGCACGCTAAAGCGGCCTTCTCCCATTTGCCAGCGTCATAGCTCTGATTGAAATATTGCACACCGTCATTGCGTTTGAAACTGGCATAATCCGGGTTCCCATTGAATAAGGGACTGGCGGCTTCAACCAATACTTTCGCCTTTATCGCTAACGCCATCGGTTGCGTAGCCCTTCCATTTTCTGTGGCTTCATTGTCTATAATTAACGGAAGATCCGGCACTGCTTCGTTTAGTAGGCTGACGATGTAATCGAAACAGTCGTCAACCGGCTCCCGGTAGACCTGCACTTCAGCCACCCCTGCCGATATGGGTAGATTTTCTTTGATGAGTGGAATCGGACCATACATCCGCAACAGCCAATAATGATAATATGCTTTCAGAAACTTGACTTCGGCAACCCAGCGTTTCTTTTCATATTCTTGTAAACCCGGTATATCGCCGTTCATCCGTTCCAGGAATAAGTTACAATCGCGTAATGCGACGAACATGGGTTTACCGCCTTTTAAACCGTTCCAGTAATCCAACGTGGGGCTAACCACTCCTTGGTTTCCCCGAGCAATCTCTTGGAAGGGAACGTTCCAAAAATAGTTGGAGTATTGCGGATACGGGCACCAAAACTCATCGGCTATCAAAAATGCTTGGGCGTTCGGATCGGCATGAGCCGGCATATACGAATAACAGGTAAACAGGAATTTTTCTGCCATCGTGCGGTTAACAAAGGCATTGTCAATCGTCGCGATATTGTCGGGAACGACATCTAAATAATTGCATGCATTGAACATGCCCAACAAACCGACTAATAAACATTTGAGAGTTCTATTTTTCATAACGTTCATCTATTAAAATGACACCGAGATTCCGGCATTGTATGATTTCTGTATTGGATATCCCAGTCCATTTCCTCCCATTTCCACATCCCAAAGTTTGAACCTGCTAAACGCGAATAAATTGGTTCCGTTGAGATAAAAACGGGCATTATCCAGGCCTATCTTTTGCATGAACGGTATCGGTAGGGTGTAACCTATTTCTACAGACTTCAACCTGAGGAAACTACCGTCCTGCATGAACCATGTACTCCGCTGGGTATTGTTTGCTATATTTGTGGAGCTTAGCCGGGGCCATAGGGCATAGATATCGCGGTTATCTTCTGACCAGTAGCTGTCGGCATATGCCCGAAGCAACTGTTTATCGTTTACAAACGGACTGGTTGCAACCGGATCAATCCAAAAACTTGAGCGAGCCGACCCCTGGAAGAAACAAGAGAAGTCAACGTTTTTATATCCAGAAGAAATACCGAACCCGTAGATGATTTCGGGGTCGGTTGGAAATCCGATCGGAACCTTGTCTTCGTCAGAGATCTTCCCATCACCACTTACATCGCTATACTTAATGTCTCCGGCCAGGTACTCTCCATATTGTTGTAACGGTGAGTTCAGCACTTCGGCATCATCAATGAATAAGCGTTCGGCAATCAGCCCCCATTGTTGCGACAGCGGATAGCCCGTATGCTTCCGATACTCCTGGGCATAGTTGGGTTCTTCATACACTAGAAACTTGCTGGTGGCATAGGTGAAATTGGCCCGCGCCTTGATCCATACATCCGGTCCAAGCGTGGTCGCGTAATCGATCGACCCGTCCACACCCTGTGCACTCGCTTCGCCTACGTTAGCCCTTTCAACACTCTGTAGTCCCATGGTACTGGGAATACTCGCCCTGTCCATTAATATATTAGTCCTGTACTCACGGAAATAATCCGCTTCTAGCGAAAATTTGCCAAACAGCCCGAGTTCCAGCCCGATATTAGTTTTCCGCGCTATTTCCCAAGTGATGTCCTTATTGGCATTTCGGGTGACTTGTACGCCGGTGAGCGAATAATAGCTTCCCGGAATACCGAACCTTCCGCTACGTGCCGCGCTATTCATATCCGTTCTTGAAAGGTAGTAGAAACGGTCGTAGTCGCTGCCTATAGCGTCGTTACCCACCAATCCGTAAGTAGCTCGGAATTTCAGATTTGAAACTGCGTCGACGTTCCAGAAATCTTCTTTAGACACCGTCCATGCAACGCCTACCGATGGGAAAAAACCCCAACGGTGCGATTCGTGAAACCGCTCGCTGCCATTGTAGCCGAAATTAAACTCCCCGAAGTACTTACTCATGAAAGAATAGGTAGCACGTCCCGACAGACCTACATTTCGATGCGGTAACGACAGCTGCAGATCTCCCGCATTACCCGTCAATTCATTACGAAGGGTGTATACCAGCATCCCACTGATGGAATGCCTTTCGGCAAAGGTCCTGTTGTAATTACCCATGATTTCGATATAGGTAGACGAACTCACCTGCTTATCTCCTTCGTCATACCCAAGGTAATCTGTTCCCGTTAGTTCATTCAGGGGCATCAAGGTGTAGTTGTCGCCAAGCCGATCGTAAAAACCTACCGAATAATAATATGGATTATAAAAACGTTGTACGTCGAAGTAGGAATAACGCGACGTGTTAAATAATCCCCTCACGGACAATCCTTCCGTCAAAAAAGACAAGTTCTGCGTTAGCTCAAATTGTGCGTCGATCTTGCTGCGCGAATAATCTTTATATCCCCGCACCATCTCTGCATACGGATTGATATAATTTGCGTCATCGCCATAATTACCGAATAGCACCCATAGCGTCTCCGCATTAGCCTCATCGGGCTGAAAATAGGGTGGAAACAACACCGGGTTAGCATTCATCACCTGCCGGTAAACTTCCGCTCCACCATTGATGGGACCTGTATAATCATCGAAATTACCGTTTAGGCGCAAGGCCGCTTCTGTCGTTTTGGTGAGGTTGATATTAATATTCGACCTGAATGAGTAATTACGCAGTCGTACATTATTGTTAAAGTTGCTTCGCTTATCCACTTTTAGGTTGCCATTATCCTGGTTGGCTGTAGCAGCCAAGTAATAACGGGCAACCTTCCCCCCACCACTGGCATTCAGGTTCAACCGTTGTACGGTGGCATAGTCATTAAACATTTCGTTATACCAGTCTGTGGCAGGATACACGTATTTGTTGGTACCCTTAATCGTATTATCAATTTTACTTTTCAAATACGGTGTTGCGCCCAGTGGGTCACGCGTCTGTACTGCTTCATTGCCCAGAATCATGTAGGTGATGGGGTCGGCCAATTCGATGTTTCGGGTTGGCATTGTAAATGCGTTTTCAGCGCGTACCGAAATACGGATACTTCCTTCGGCACCTTCCTTGGTCGTGATGGATATAACTCCGTTGGCACCCCGTGCCCCATATACGGCCGTGGAGGTTGCGTCTTTCATGATGGAGAAATTCGCAATATCGTCGGGCTGCATCCTTGCCAGATCGGTTCGTGTTACTTCAATGCCATCAATCAGGATAAGTGGATCCTTTTTATACCCAAAAGTAGTTACCCCACGGATAAAAAAGTCGGCATTGTCTTCTCCCGGCTCGCCGCTCCGCTGATAGGAGATCATCCCCGCAATGTTTCCAGCCAACATGGTGGTCATGTTGCTCGACGATGTTTTTCGCAAATCGGAAACATTTGCGGAAACGACCGCACCAATCAGGTCTTCTTTTTTCTGTTTACCGAATCCCACCACCACAACTTCATCTAGACCGCTTTCCGATTCGGTCAATATGACATCGATAGTCGATCGATTGCCAACAACCTGTTCATCGTTGGCATACCCCACCATGGTAAACACCAAAACAACATCATCGCCATGGGTGTTGATTTGGTAGTTACCTTCGTCATCGGTCAGCGCCACGTTTTGCGTGTTCTTTTGGGTAATGGTGACCGATTGCAAAGGGTTTCCATCTTGATCACTAACCCTACCCTTTACTACCCGTTGTTGAAGGGGAATACTTACTACATCGGCTACCCGGGTTAGTTTACTTCGATGAATTGGCGTTCGGTCAACCGACGACATCACCAAGATGTTTTTTCCTTCAATCGAATAGGTTAGTGACTGCGGCTTTAAAACCTGCTCGAGAAATCGAGTAAGTGCCATGTCTTTGGCATTAATTGTAATGGGTTTTGATCGGTTAATCAATTGGTCGCTATACACCACCCAATAACCTGTCTGTTTCTCGATAGATTCAAAAACCTGTTTAAGGGATTGTCCTTTAGCGTTCAATGTGACGGTTTGGGACCACGAAGCCGCGCTCAAATGCAGGCAGCCTATCAGCAACAAAAATGTAGTCACTTTCATTACTCGGAATAATTGGTTGCTTACCACCCGTTTTGGGAAAGCACGGGCAAGCAATTCATAATTTTTCATTAGATTTGCACGTTTGGATAGTTTAAAATCCGGTTATTACTTGCTTGGTTATTATCGGCTTATCCGAACATCTCGGGGAGGTGATTGCAGCATCTCCCCGTGTTGTTCTCATTGCTCGTAAACTATTCGCTCATATAGCGCTCCTTTCCTTGATTAATTTCTACGCCACCAACAACACCTACTCTTGAACAATCAATTTACCATTCACAATGGTAAAGTTAACTCCAGATCCTTCAAAAAATTTAAGTACGTTTTGTAAACTTACTTCTCTAGACATTTTGCCCGAAAATGTTTGTATGGGCATGTCGCCTTCAAAGACAATTTCGATATCATACCAACGGGTCATTTGCTTAATCACCTCTGGAAAAGGCGTGCTCTTGAAATGAAAATACCCTTCTTTCCAAGCGATAAACGGCCTCACGTCTACGGTTGCGACGGCTACGCTCCCAGCCTCATATACACTTTGTTGGCCCGGTTTCAATACGATGGGCGCATACTCGTTCCTTTCTGCCGAAGCAATACGCACACTCCCTTTTACCAGCGTGGTTTTCACGTTGGCATCATCGGCGTATGCGCTAAGGTTGAATTGGGTCCCCAACACTTCCACGGTTTGGTCTGCGGTCTTTACCAAAAACGGAATCCGCTTGTTTTTGATTTGTAAATGCGCAACATCAAAATACGCTTCGCCCGATAATTCGACAACTCGCCGTTTGCTGTCAAACCGAATTGGATATCGCAATACACTTCCTGCGTTGAGCCACACATCGGTACCGTCGGGAAGCGTCACTTGATAGGTACCTCCCCTGGGGGTCGCTAGCTCCAACCATTGCACGGGCCCCTCCAATTGGTTTCCAGCATTTAAGTCAGCCAACGGGTTTCCATCTTTATACGTAATTTCTTCGTTGGACAGCACAATTCCCGATTGGCCTTCATTCAACAAGATTTGCCTTCCATCGGCCAGTTTTAAAACAGCCCGGTTCCCACCAGGCTGGATATCTTCATGGGGCAACTGTACTACTTGCGTATCAGGAAGATTCGTTTGGGTATATAAAAAGAGTCCCGTGCCAATCATTGCAATCAACACAGCGGCCGCCACATAAGGCAGCCAATTAAAACGCTTCGGCTGTTTATGTGGCTCTTCTTGCTTATATATATGGTTTAAGATGCGTACTTGCGCTTGCTCATCCAGCTCAATCAGATTCGGCTCGCTTTTGAGCTTCTCGGACAACAGTTGTTTAATTACCGATTCAAACGAAGGGTCTTCAACGTATCCCCAAAACTCCGCCTCGTCCATAACGGATAGGCTACCCTCAAGATATTGGGTAATTAACTGGTTAATACGTTGGTAATCTCGTTTCATTGGTGCTTTTCCTAGGTTGACACATGAAACTACCGAGGCGGGGGTATCCCAAACCAGCCAAAATCACAATTCTTTAGCTTTCAGCTAATTAATTTAATCAATGCCGCTACTTCATACGGTTATTCTACCTTTCTATCCGTTTTCAGATACGCTATAATGTCGACAACCTCTCGCTCATCCAGGTGTTCAAAAAGACCCGGGGGCATCATAGACACAGCGGCTACCTCTTTGGATTGGATAGCTGATTTGTTGATCACTATAGGTTCATCCTGCCCAACGATCCGGAGCGAGAGCTGCCGTTGGTCTTCGCCGGTTACATTACCCGAATAGGTACGGCCGTCGCGGGTATTGATCACCACTAGTTTATAATCGTCTTGGATTTCAGCACTTGGTTCGAGGACATTCAACAGGATGTAGTCCACATCCCTCCGGTTGGAGCCCGTAAGGTCCGGACCCATCACGCCGCCCTCACCATACATCTTGTGGCAGCTGCCACAGGTTTGTTGGAATAGTGCTTTCCCGCGTTTCACATCGGCTGCCGCAAGCGCACCGGGCGCAATCATTTTCCGGTATTTTTCATACGCGGCCTTATCGCTGGCTACCTGCTCTATTGGGCCCCACACTTCGATAAACCCACTCCCCACCACGCGGAGCAACTGCCTGGCAACATTAGGCGGCACGTCTTTCTTGGAAATCCGGTTTCTTTTGATTTCGCCCATCAATAGGTTTCCATAGCTCGCACGAGATGCGAGCGTCTGCACCGCTTCTGCTTTTTCCTCGGGTGAGAAGCCTCGGTAGCTGTCCACCAGCAGTCTGCCCAACGATTCCCTGTCGAAAGCGGCGATGGCGCGGATTGCATCTTTTCTCATCGCCGGATCGTGCACGAGCCCAGGCAGCTCGGCAACGAGTTGCTGCTGTTGCTGCGAGGCTAACATCCGGAGGGCATTTTTCCGTTGGTCGACCGTCATTTTCTTGTTCTTGAGCACCATAAATGCCAATTGGGTCGCCTCCTAATCACCAAACAATCCCGAAACCTTCATGGCAAGCGCAGCCACATTCTCTTCGCTGCGCTGCAACTTTTCGGCTACCGATTTCCAGTTAGGGGGCATGCTGAGGTCTGTCCGCCCTTCCATGCCACTAAACATGCCGGCCAAGATGTCTGCCGTATTATTCTCCTGCATCCCAATCAATGCCACAAGCCGGTGCAATTCATCTTCATCCACGGCCCTTCTGGCGATGAATTGCGTAATCATGGGTATACGGGAAATCGCAGCTAATGCCAGGAACTTGCTCGGGTTTTCCAACACCAACGGCTCTATGCTATACCAAACCATTTTGGGTATATTATGGTCGTTCGCATCTTCACTGTTCTTGATGAGCGCAATAGCAATGGCCCACTTGTCTTCGGTGTCCACACGTTGCAGTGCCGCGGCCAGGTACAGGCGAACCACCGGTGAGCGGTCACGCTGGGCCATTGACCGGAATTTGGCCAACGCCGACGCGGATGGTGCCCGGTCTTCGCAAAGCAGCTGGATCGCCCAGGCCCGAATGTAGGCATCCTTGTCGTCAAGCGATTTTACCAACGCCTCCGGTACCAGGCCACCGCTGACGTGCAGCGCCCACATCGCCCGCAATCGCAGGTCGGTATTTCTGTTTTTATCGAAAATTGCTTTCAGTTGGGCATGTGTGCCCGTTTCGAGCTTCCCGGCAGCAGCCCGTTTATGCAGGATACCCCTTGCCCGCCGTGCATGCCAATCGCTGGGGCTGGTCTGCAGTTCCACAAGTTGCTTATCTGCCAGCGTATTGAGGTCATCATATCTCCCGGGAAAATTTTTTGCCAGCGATTCGGAAGGCATGATACGGAAAATCCGGCCGGTCTCCGCATTCAGCACCTCCTGCCCACAGATATCCGCATCGTGCCAATCGAGCACATACAGCCCGCCTTCGGGGCCGATCTCCATGCTGAAGCCTACCCATTGGGCGTTGTTGGCCATCAGGAACTCATCCCCGTGTATTCCCACGTAGCCTGATCCCTCGGGCTCCAGGATATCCGACAGTACTGCATGCTCGTGGATGTTGGCCATGAAGATCCTGCCGTGTTCCTCCTTCGGGAATGCGTCCGATTGGTAAATCCTGGCCCCACCGTGGGCCGAGCTGTGGCTGTGATCGGCTATCGTGGTGATATCCTTGTAGACGTAAGGATTGAAATGCTGCCCTCCCTGCCGGTGGTAAATACCGCCGGGCACCACATGCCACAGATGGGGGATTACACAGGCGGTCATAAACAGTTGGCCTTTCGCATCGTAGTCAATTCCCCACGGATTGCTGAATCCGTGGGCCACCACTTCAAAGCGGTGTTTAACCGGATGGTAACGCCAAACACCCCCATTGATATCTACGCCATCGGCTTCGAGCAAATCTTCCGGGAATATATCGTTGTGGTAATAGAGCTTGGCATCACCGTTGGGCTTCCTTATTTTTGAAGGCGTGGCAAACCCCTGCAGGCCGTAAAGCCATCCATCGGGGCCCCATTGAAGGCTGTTCAGCGTTTCATGTCGGTCGCGGATGCCCCAACCGGTAAGCAGCATCTCGACGTCTTCCATATCCGCCTTATCGTCGCCATCCCTATCGGGCACAAACAGCAGGTTCGGTGGCGCCCCCACGAAAAGGCCGTCGAACCCAACAGCGATTGCAGCGGGAAAAGCCAGTCCTTCCATAAACACCTGCTGGCTGTCCGCCGCTCCATCGCCGTCCGTGTCTTCCAGTATCAGGATGCGGCTAGTCCCCGCATTCGAGAAGCCATGCCCACGCGATTCGTAGTCCTTATTTTCCGCGACCCACAGACGTCCCCTGTCGTCCCAGCAAAATGCCATAGGCTGTGACATCATCGGCTCAGCCGCCCAGACATTCACCTGGTATCCCGCTTTTACGGTCATGGTATCCGCCGCTTCCTGCGGCGTTAAAAACTTGGCATTCCGTCCCTCTGCCTGGGCCGAAGACCACAGCTCTGACATGCTGTACACCCCATCTCTCCCCGCAAACCTGTTCCAGGCTGCGTTCATCTCGGTCTCATTCCATTCGCCCGTGTGTACCACGAGCCGGTGCTTGATTGTCTCGGTGTGGCCGGTCTCCCATTGCCAGTCTGCATCACGCGTGTAGGCAGGCCCCAAGCCTAATTGGGGGTCTACACGCCATTTATTGGGAAAGCCGCGGTTTTCCGGATGATCGAAAATGGTCACATATGCCCAATCCTCACGGCCTACTATTTCCATCCCCACAGCTGCCCACATGGCTGCCTGCCCTTCGGCCCGCCCATCTTTGCTCCGGGCGGCGTTCACAATTTCCCCACCGATACCGGGTTTCCAGGGCATCCGCAAAAACAGGCCACCGTAATCGTACTTTCCGATGACCAGCTTCGATAACGCTTCGCCCTTCCACTCCAGATCAAGTAAATATTGTCCATCGACCAGTTGCATCGACCAGTTTTGCGTTTCTTCCATCACTGGCAGCCCCTGCTCGTCTATCAACCGGTAGATGGTCTGCCAGCTGACTACGTCTCCTTCCCCATCCAGGATCGTGGAGGCTACTTTTTTCCAATGGTCGCCCTGCGGGTTGTGGAAATAGTCGCGGCCATTCACCCGGGTAAATCCCCAATACAATCCGGTCTGGTGCTTATGGTGCTCCGGGCTATATTCGGTAAGCACCCCATGGCCGTCGGGGGCTACAATGGGATGAAGGTACGGCCGGAAGTCCGCTTCTGCGTGTTGCACCAAAATCGGTGTGTCGCCATGGGCCTTAAAAACGGAGATCGTTTCATCATTGCCCTCTTTTGCGAGTTCCAACCGTATGGATGTCTCCTCCCCTTGATTTTCATCCGTTCCGGCACGCGGAACGCAACTGAGGAAAAAGCTGTAGGTAATAACCGATAGGGCATAGACAACCGCCCGTGATCGCGTCCGAATACGCTGTTGGTGTTGGTGCATCGCAATTACTCCTTTATTACCGCTACGTTCAGCCAATCTATTTCATCAATACCGCAAAAAATACTGAGTATGAAATACCATGCTTCTTGAAATGAATACGAATCTTCCGCAGCGCATCTTTCATATAAGCATGGACCGTTTGTGTGGAGATGCCTAATTCAGCAGACGCCTCACTGTAGGTCAGTCCACGCTGATGACACAGTTGATAAACATTTTTTTGTTGGGTTGAGAGTGTCTGAATTGCACCTTCCAATACCTCGTTGACATCGTTATAATCCAGTTGTTGCATGGTTGAATCATCGGTATCATTAAAGTCTGTCGATAGCAGCGACGCATGCCTGCTCTCCATCGCTAATTTCCGGAGCACATTGTAACAATGATTGCGTACCACCCGATTGAGGTATGCCCCAAAATCATCAATTCTCTCCAATGATTCCCGATCCACCCATATTTTCAGAAAGATGTCTTGAACCACTTCCTCAGCGAGCTCTTCCGAGCGGGTGATACGCCTACTGAAGGCGTAGACAAACGGATGATACGACGTAAAGAGCGCACTGAACGCCGGTTGGTCACCCCGTGAAATACGACGGAGCAATTCATTCTCATCACTATTCGTTACTACTTTCAAGGCCACAAGTGGATTAGCTAACAGGCCAAAACTAAGGATAAAATTGAATAATACCAACGGTGCGAAATGGGGTATCTCAGCAAATTTGGTTACTTTTGGAACAGTGCAAGCGGGTAGAAATTGAAGATAGGTATCGTTTTTTTAAGTAGATGGCATGAGCACATATGTAACAGCTGCCGTTCTATTGCTGATGCAGTTTTTCAGCGGGACGGAAACATTTGGCCAGAAACCCAATATTCTGTTTTTGTTTGTTGACGATTTAAGGGCCGATTTGGGTGCGTATGGCAATGCGGTTATACAGACGCCAAATCTTGATCGCCTAGCGGAAAACGGCTATTTATTTACAAACCAGTATGCTGTTGTCCCCACTTGCGGAGCATCGCGATATGCACTACTGACGGGGCAACTTCCCAAAACGGCAGACCATTTGAGAAATGACGTGGCCGACAGGTTCCTGTCGTACCGCCCCA
The DNA here is from genome assembly GCF_035556095.1 of Parapedobacter sp. Lineage (GTDB taxonomy): Bacteria > Bacteroidota > Bacteroidia > Sphingobacteriales > Sphingobacteriaceae > Parapedobacter. The sequence goes on from NZ_DATMFT010000032.1 coordinate 234,742, forward strand.
AGACCGATATCCCTGAAACGTTTGTCGACCAGCTCCGTCGAAGCGGGTACAAAACGGTCGGTATCGGCAAAATCAGCCATGCCGCCGATGGATACATATATCCCTATTCAGCAGAAAAAAGCGACGTCCTCGAATTGCCATATAGTTGGGACGAGATGCTATTCAATGCGGGTCGTTGGAAAACTGGCTGGAATGCATTTTTTGCACAGGCCAATGGGAGTAACAGGACCTCCCTCAACGGCAAGATGAAGCCATACGAGCAGGCAGACGTGGATGATACCGGTTACCCAGATGGCTTGACAGCCGAACTAGCAATCGATAAAATCAAAGCGCTTGCAGCGCAATCCGAGCCTTTCTTTTTAGGAGTGGGGTTCTTCAAACCCCATCTTCCGTTCAACGCTCCAAAAAAATACTGGGACCTGTATAATGAAGACGATATACCATTGACGGAATCGCCGGCACTACCCAAAAATGTGGACCGGGCCAGCTTAACCCAGAGCGAGGAATTCAACCAATACTTGCTTGGCGAAGAACACCCCCGGTTAGATGCGCCTGTTTCAGCTGCGTATGCTAGAAAATTAAAACACGCTTATTACGCTTCTGTCAGTTACGTAGACGCGATGATTGGAAAAGTACTCCAAGCCCTGCATGAGGAAGGATTGGACAAAAATACGATCATTATCGTCTGGGGCGACCACGGTTGGCAGCTGGGCGATCATGGTATCTGGGGTAAACACACCTTATTCGACCAGTCGCTGAAAAGCACCTATATCATGAAATTACCCGGCCATCAGCAGCAAGGGCGGGTGGTTGACGAGGTGGTTAGTGCCGTAGACATGTACCCCACCTTAATGGAGCTTTGCGGATTAACCATGCCGCCCATCACATACGATGGCGCGTCATATGCCAAACTGCTGCAAAAAGGTAGCGGCGCGTCCTGGCGGAACACCGCATATGGTTATTTCAAAAAAGGGATAACCCTTAAGACACCCCGCTACCGAATAACCAAGTACGCTCGAGATACGGAGTATGCAATCGAACTTTATGACCATCAAACCGACCCCAATGAGAACGAAAATATCGCCTCCCAAAACCCAGAGTTGGTCAATAAATTATTAAAAGAGCTGGAGAAAGGCAACACGGGGCTTTATAAGTAGGAGCCGCGTACCGTAAGGGAGATATGGCAGGCCGAATACGAGCTGACCGAATTGCTGATGGAATGACATCGTTGCATAACATTGCCTTAACATCTAATTAACCTAGTCGTTATATTTTTGTGCCGTGAACGCAATTACGAAATTCGGTAATTTAACGCCTATTTTGGAATGCCAGAATAGCGGTTGCATACTTCTGTGAGATGACGCTAATCAAAACCATAAGAAATACCCTGGTAATCAGCGCTGGCCTGTTGGTCTCCGCTTGCTTCAAGTCATACGAGGGTAAGATTTACATTGATGGTTCCAGCAGCGTCTATCCGCTTACGGAAGCCGTGGCGGAGGAATACCGCCATCATAAGCCCGATATCCGCATAACAGTTGGTGTCTCCGGCACGGGCGGTGGGTTCAAGAAGTTCCTGCGTGGGGAAACGGACATCAGCAATGCGTCGCGGCCCATCAGTCCTGCCGAATTAAAGGAAAGCCGTGAAAATGGGATTGAGTTTATCGAAATACCGGTATGTTATGACGGGATGGCCGTCGTGGTGAATCCGCAGAATACCTTCGTAAGCGATATCACCGTGGCGGAGCTACACAAAATCTGGGGCCCCGAAAGCCAGGGCAAGGTAATGCGGTGGAACCAAGTACGCGATAGCTGGCCCGACAGTCCGCTGAAACTCTATGGTGCGGGTACGTCGTCCGGTACATTCGATTTTTTTACGGAGGCCATAAACGGCCGGGCAAAGTCATCGCGGGGCGACTATACCGCTAGCGAAGACGACAACGTACTCGTGCAGGGCATATCTTCCGACCCGAACGGGCTTGGCTACTTCGGGCTGGCCTATTACCGAGAAAACAGCGACCGATTGAAACTGGTAGGTATCCGGGCCCAAAAGGGATCACCAGTGGTTTTTCCGAGTGATTCTACCGTGCGCGAGGGAGCATACCAACCCCTATCGAGGCCCGAATTCATTTATGTAAACAAGAAAGCCATGGACAAACCCTACGTGCGCGACTTTCTCCGATTTTATATCGCCAATGCCGCACCGTTGGCCGCAGAAGTGGGTTACGTACCGTTGAGCGAGGAAATTTACCGGTTGTGTTTATTGCGGGTGGAAAAACGGCTATCGGGATCGATGTTCGAGAACCGGTCGGTGGTGGGTGCCAACCTGGGTCAATTGTTAACCGAAGATGTAAAGACGGATGGCGCTCAGTAGTCGGAAAACGGAAAAACTGATGCAAGGCGTCATGTTTATGTGCAGTTTGCTATCCATTGTAACGACAGTGGGCATCATCATCGTGCTGTTGGCAGACACGTGGCGGTTCTTCGGAGAGGTGTCGATCGTGGAGTTCATTACCGGCACCACGTGGACACCCCTGTTTGAAAACAAGCAGTTCGGAATACTGCCGTTGCTGTCTGGAACATTGTTGACCACCGGCATCGCCTGCCTCCTTGCCGTACCTGTGGGCATTACCATCGCGGTATACCTCAACGAGTATGCATCACCCAAGTTTACGGCGGTAGTAAAGCCTATTCTTGAGGTGCTGGCAGCCGTGCCCACGGTCGTCTATGGCTTTTTTGCCCTTCAGTTCGTTACGCCGCTGTTGCAACAATTCATTCCTGGTTTGGCAGGGTTCAATGCCCTGTCTCCGGGTTTGGTAATGGGGCTGATGATCATCCCTTACATCACTTCGCTGAGTGAAGACGCCCTTCGGGCCGTACCCAATTCGCTCCGGGAGGCTTCATACGGACTCGGCGCGAACCGCTTCCAGACCGCATTCAAAGTGCTTGTACCCGCTGCAAGTTCTGGAATCGTGGTTTCGGTAATTCTGGCCATTTCAAGGGCACTGGGCGAAACGATGATCGTGGCTATCGCCGCCGGGCAGGAGCCCCGGCTCACCTTCAACCCGCTACACGCGGTAGAAACCATTACCACCTATATTGTACAGGTGAGCATGGGCGATGTGCCGCAGGATTCCATTGAGTACCGAAGCATCTTTGCCGCCGGGATTACGCTGTTCGTTTTCACGTTCCTGTTGAATAACCTGAGTTTTTGGATCCGCAAAAAATACCAACAACGCTATGAGTAGGAAACGCTCTACCGCTAAAATTAAGGATAAGCTGTTCAAGCTGGTCGCGATCGCGTTTACAACCATCGCGTTGCTGAGCTTGGTCCTGTTGATCGGCGATATCCTGATCAAAGGATTTGCGCGTGTCAACTGGTCGTTTCTGGTGAACCTTCCCTCCCGGCACGCCGACCAAGCGGGCATCTACACGGCCCTGGCAGGGATGGTAAGCCTCTTGGTATTTACCATGATAACAGCCATTCCCATCGGAATCCTGTCTGGCATTTACCTGGAGGAGTATGGCAAGGACAGCTGGTTTGCACGCTTTGTGGAGGTCAACATTTCCAATTTGGCAGGGGTTCCCTCCGTCATTTACGGTATTCTCGGCTTGCAGCTGTTCGTTCGCACGACGGGTTTAGGCAACAGTATCCTAGCGGGTTCGCTAACGCTGGCGCTGCTGATCATGCCCATCATCATCGTTTCTACGAGGGAGGCCGTAAAGGCGGTGCCCGACTCCCTCCGGCAGGGCTCGCTAGCCCTGGGCGCCACGAAATGGCAAACCGTATACAAGGTGGTGCTGCCGGCATCCTTCGGTGGTATCCTCACCGGCATTATCCTATCCACCTCACGCGCTATCGGCGAAACTGCTCCGCTTATTGTGGTCGGTGCGCTAGCTTACGTGCCGTTCATTCCCGAAGGGCCGATGGACCAATATACGTCCCTGCCCATCCAGATATATAATTGGACGACCAGACCCCAAGCCGACTTCGTCACGAATGCGGCAGCCGGAATCATCGTCATGCTGGTATTCACATTCCTGTTAAACGCAGTTGCAATTACTTTAAGAAACAGATGGTACAAAAAAGTCAAGATATAGCTGTCGCTACTGCCAACAAGCTTTCGGCGAATCGGTTGAGCCTTTATTACGGCGAGAAGCAGGCGCTACGCGACATTACCATGGGCATCCAGGCAAACACGATTACGGCATTTATCGGGCCTTCGGGCTGCGGTAAATCTACCTTCCTGCGCTGTTTCAACCGGATGAACGACCTGATACCCAACGTCCGCATTGACGGGCAGGTCACGCTGGATGGCAAGGATATTTACCGGAAAAAACTTGATGTGTACGAGCACCGGAAAAATATTGGGATGGTTTTCCAAAAGCCGAATCCGTTCCCCAAAAGCATATACGACAACGTGGTTTTTGGACTGGATATAAACGGGGAGCGGTCTAGAAGTGTTTTGGATCAAACCGTGGAAGACGCACTCACGAAAGCGGCCCTGTGGGATGAGGTGAAAGATAACCTGCACAAGTCGGCATTGGCGCTTTCGGGCGGCCAGCAACAGCGGCTGTGCATTGCCCGGGCTATCGCCGTGAAGCCATCGGTATTGCTGATGGATGAACCAGCATCGGCACTTGATCCGATTTCGACCGCCAAAATCGAGGAGCTGATCATCAGCCTCAAAGACAGCTTTACCATCGTCATTGTAACCCACAACATGCAACAAGCGGCCCGAATAAGTGATAAAACCGCATTTTTTTACCTGGGCGAATTGATTGAATACACCGATACGGGAACATTGTTTACTAACCCGCAACGCGAAGCCACGGAAAACTACATTACCGGGCGGTATGGATAAGCAACACCGTTTACACATTTAGCATCTCTATTATGACACATCTGGAAAGTGAGCTGAAGAAACTCAGGGAAGACACCGAGGCCATGTGGCACTTGGTGATCAGTCAGTTGGAAAAAACACATACCGCGTTGACCGATTTCGACAAGGGCTTATGCCGCGAGGTTATCGCCACGGAAAAACGGGTAAACTCCATGGAGCTTGCCCTCGACCGCAATTGCGAGCACCTATTTGCCTTGCATACACCGGTAGCTATCGACCTCCGGTTTGTGCTGGCCATACTGAAAATCAATAATAACCTGGAGCGCCTGGGCGACATCGCCGAAGGGATATGCAAATACCTGTTGTCGGAGGATCAGGCGTACGACAAGCAACTAGTTACGGCTACCCAGCTAGACGAGATGTTTGTAAAGGCCCTAGCGATCGTGGAAGATACGCTGACCGCATTCCAGGGCGAAGACACGAAGTTGGCACGGACCATCTTCCAGAAAGACGAAGAGCTTGACGTCATCAACAACCTGGCCAACCAACGCCTCACCGAGTATATCGGCCAGCGGCCAGACAATATCGGGCAAGCGCTCAACACCCTTTCCATGATCCGCAGGCTGGAGCGCGTGGGCGACCAAAGTAAAAACATGGCTGAGGAGATTATCTTCTACCTGGAAGCGAAAGTGCTCCGCCACGGGGGCAATAAGAAGAAAAAATTGCATTAAATTCATATCTTCGCGCGAAATACCGGAGTTGATACGGTTTCGATTTAACTCATTAACCCAATGTGCATGAAAGCAAAATTATCTTTTCTCGCGACGATAGTGACTCTTCTAGTGGTTTACAACGGGGCGTTTGCCCAGCGCAACACCGGAAACGAGAAACACGACGTAAAACTCAACGCGCTCAATCTCATCGTGTTTAAGACACTGGACTTGTCTTATGAACATATCGCCAGCCCCAACTCCACGTTTGGGGTTTCGTTGTTGGCCAACCTACAGGATGAGCCCAGTTGGCTATCAGACATTGGCGAAATGCCTTATTATAACGAAAAATTCGCCATCACGCCCTACTACCGGCATTTCTTTATGAACCGCTATGCCAAAGGCTTCTTTTTGGAAGCGTTCGGCATGTTCAACAGCCAAAAGCGGTACGACGAAGTGTATGACTCGGAAACTTACGAATCACATTACAACTATCTAGGCCGGTCCACTAATTTCGCCGTCGGCATCGCCATCGGCGGCAAGGTTGTGAGCCGCAAAAATTTCCTGTTTGAATTTTTCGGGGGTGTAGGCCGCAACCTGATACAGTCGGACACCGACGTTGGCACCGAGTTCGTCCCCAGGGTGGGCATCAATCTTGGCTACCGGTTTTAGACCAACCGGGCCCCGCTCACGCGGGAACGAGCCATAAGAAAAAAATGTATAAGAAAGCCTGAGGATACCGCTGCAAGACGATCTCCTCAGGCTTGACCGACGTTAGCGCCCCCGCCGTCGCAAACGGTGCAGCAACCAAGTCACTCCAAAGCTCATCACCGCACCGATGGCGGCAAGCAGCGTTGTACGCAGCATATCGTGTACACCCAATTGGCCAACGATGCTTAGCAATGTGCCGATCCGGTATTCATACTGCCAGGCATGCTTCAGCTTGGCGATGTCCATCAGCAGTTGCCCCCGCTGCGGCCCACGCCGTACGCGTACCCACAGTAGCACCTTCGTTACCGTATGGCTCTCGGGTGGCGGCACCAGTTTGAAGCCCGAGCTCACCAGCTTGTGGGCATCGCCACCTGCCTGGGATTTCGGATCGGACACCTGTTGGCTGAACGATAAGATATTTTTCAAGGCATGTGGCCGCGAAAGCGATTGGGGCACCTATATTGACCGGCCGGAAGATCACAGTAGTTATAATCCGCAGATACAAGCGCTCCAATCGCTTTCCGGCCGGCATGAAGACGAGGAAGATCGGTATAATGATGAACCCGACGAACGCGAGGAAACCCTGCTCGACATCAACGAACTGATGGACGACGGCGTAGAAATGTGGCGTTACGTCGAAATGCGAAAGGATTATATAAAGACTATCATTCGGCAGGGATGGAAATTAGCAAGAATGCTCTCGACTTTATGCTCCCTCGGGCTATCTTGTACACCTATAATCAACTCCCCCCGCGTTATTGGCAAAAGCCACAATATGGGGAAATGATCAGCTGTCCGATTCAACGCCGTTGTCTACAGGTATTGATTCCCGCTTTTGGTATGATTTGTGTGCGTCATTAGGCACACCAAGGGTTGAGGCTATCCTATTTACTTGAATTATTGATCGATGACAAATTTAAATTTGTTTGCTATGAAAACCTTACGAAATCTTACGGGGAAGGTCTTGTTTACTGTGGCGCTACTGACGGTGGTTGGCTTGCTAGCAGTACGCGCTCAGGAAAAAATCACGGATTTACAAATCGGTGATGCTGCACCAGATTTTGAACTGCTCGGTATTGACGGCAAGACCTATTCCTTGGCAGATTTCGCGGATGGGAAGTTGCTGATGGTTTTCTTTACCTCAAATCATTGCCCGACATCGCATGGGGTGGAAGAACGCTTATTGGCTTTTTTGGATGAGACGGATAAAAAGGATCTTTCTTTCGTGGCCATCAATCCCAATCATCCGGATGGATTAAGTATTGACGAACTTAGCTTTGGCATTTATAACGATGGGTACGAAGATATGATCCGTTATGCGGCAGATCGCGGATTCACCTTCCCGTACCTATATGACGGCGAAACGCAAGATGTTGCCAGGGCTTACGGCTGCTTGGCCACACCGCATGTATTTATATTCGATGAGCAGCGCAAATTGCGTTACAAAGGTCGTTTTGATGATTCGATGTATGCCGATGTCTCGACGGTAAAGTCGCCAGATGCCCGAAATGCGGTTCAGGCATTGTTGACCGGAGAAGAGGTACCTGTCGCGGTGACGCAACCCATGGGCTGCTCCACGAAATGGCGCAGTAAAAAAGCCGGCATCCTCGAGCGGATGGCGCAATGGGATAAAACTCCCGTTGATGTAGCGCCAATCGATACCGATCAAGTTGCCGCGGTGCGCGCAAATGGCAGCAATAATTTCCGTTTGATCAATGTCTGGGCTACCTGGTGTGTCCCTTGCGTGGAGGAATTCCCGATATTGGTTTCCGCTGCAAGACGATTCGATTGGCGAAATTTTGATTTTATCACCATTAGTGTGGATCATAAAGACCAAAAAGATGCGGTCAAAGCGTTTTTGGAGGGCCAAGGCGCAGGCTTATCAGACCCAGGCCGTGGGCGAGTGCTTGAAGATGGCAGGACAACCAATAGCTACTTGTTTACTGGGGGCAATGCGGATGAGTTGATGAAGACGTTGGATGACCAATGGCAAGGAGGCGTTCCCTACACGGTCTTGGTGAATCCACAGGGTGAAGTGGTCTGGCGGAATCACGGGGTAGTGGAAGAAGAGGAAATGCTCAGGCAAATAGTGAATGTAATCGGTGCACATTATGTGCCTTAAATAGGGTTATTCCAGATGTACCCTCCCGAAAGCCACTTGCAAGAAAAGGTAAATGTAATGTAAACAGGTCTCCTAATGTGTGAGCCGTATTATGGCTGGAGAGCGTTTTCAATGGCATCATATGCTAAGCGAAATCCCGTTTTTTTCAACTTTTCATTATCCACTCTCGAACCGGTCAACAATATTATACCCATCTCTCCAAGCAGTAGCTTTATGAGAAATGCCGGTGCATTGGGTAGAAAACTGCCCTTTCCGAAAGACCTTAGCAATGCTTTTGAAAAAACATTCATCGTAATATGCTGGGACGAAACCACATTGAAAACCCCTGCTATTTTATCATTTTGTAAGATAAACTCATACAAACTGACCAGATCCCGAATATCAATCCAAGGTAAATATTGCTTACCGTCGCCTAAGGAAACATTGACACCTAATTTAGCCAATGGCGCTAATTTTTGATACATCCCACCCCCTTTCCCAATCACAACACCTTTTCTTAAGATGACAGTGGTAACGCCCAGACTCTCAAATTGACGTGCCGCTTTCTCCCACTGATCACAAACAAAGGCCAGAAAGTCGTTTCCATTAACGGATGTTTCTGTGAATATTTCATTGGTGGTAACCGCTCCGTAATAACCCGTAGCAGATGAGGAAATGAAGGTATCTATACGAATAGCTAGTGTAGCTACATATTTATAAAGTACATCGATGGCTTTTGTGCGACTTTCAAGGATCTCAACTTTTCTCTTTTCCGTCCAGCGCTTTTCCGTGATGTTAACACCTGTCAGATTGATTATTTTCGTAACGCCATCAAATGCATCCTTCTCGATATAACCTTTTTCAATATCCCAACGAAAATATCGCACGTTTTTAGCCTGGATAATGGCACTTCTTCGCATCAATACATGGATGGTGTATCCACAAATTAAGAGATGTTTTATCAAGAATTCTCCTACAAAGCCTGTTCCTCCCGCAATAAGTACCTTTTCCATATGCTTTAATTAAAATCATCAGTCATATTATTTGCGTATGGAACCCGGTTTAATTAGCACCTTCACAATCACGACATATACCACCGCGAGAATGAAGCCGATAACGCCTTTATTCGGGATGCGACCTCCATTTAAAAAGAGCTCAATAAGTTGCAAAGCAACGTCGGCACCCAGTGTTAAAGAAAAAATCCACATCAAACCATTGAAGATTTCTGCGGGGGCATTTTTACGAAAAAAAGCTTTCCTTTTAATCGTTCATACCGCAAAGATAATAAGATCGCGTTAACGGTCTGTTAATACAGGAATAAGCGACGATATCGTCTCCACTACACCATGCCACCCATAAGTGGATCGGTATGGCTGGCGTTCCCGGTTTCGACATGTCCGGCAAATCGCTGATAAAAAGACGGATCATGATCACTGGTGACCTCGAGATCATACCAGCCGTAAGAATCTTCCAAATTAATGACAACATCCCTGCCCGAACGCAGCTTATAAAGCGGCTTATCTTTCTTATATGCTATCATGCTAACGTTTAACTCGTGATGCTTCATGCCTTCACTAGAGACAGCCTTCAACAGCACGACTTCCCTATTGTTTACCACCCCGTGCTCCAGCCGTACGCTTGGACTCGTAGCTTTTGCGCCGTGACCGGCACCGCCGAACTCCCTAAAAAAGCCATTTGGACCATAGATTTCCAGGTGATAGGTGTCCGATGCAAATTGATCCAATGGCCAACGGTACTCCAACGGTTCGCCTTCCTTTACGGCAAAGTTCCACGTTCTTCCCATTTCACGGTTTGTACCATAGGGTTCACGGCTGATTGCTATGAACGGGACACCAACGACTTTCGTTTTGGGCAACTTCCCTTCCAATTCAAACCGCACGATCAGTTCAGTCGCCGTATTGCCACCACCACTCGTGTGCGCATTTACCTGCAAATCATAAGGTATAGCGCAGGCCGGCTTGATTCCCTTTTCCTGGCGAGGCAAAAGGTCTTTCGGATCCAACGACCCATTTTTGATGCCTTCCAATTGTTCCGCATCCAACAATTCGAAATTTCCCGGCAAATCCTTGTTACGGGCAGCATGGATACGTTCCACATAACGGTTCCGATCGACCGATTGTATGGTAGGCGCGGTTGTTTCTTCAACCGGGCGGAATACCGAGGTTAGGTTTCCACAGACTAATCGACGCCACTCACTCAGGTTTGACTCTTCTATTTTCTTCCCTGTTTTATGTTCCAGAAAATGCTCCAGAAACATCAGTGTGGAGGTTAGATCACACACCTCTGAATTGACCCACCCCCCTTTTGACCATGGAGATGCCACAACCAATGGTACGCGGAAACCCAACCCGACGGGGCTGTCGAGGGTGGCATCTGTATTTTTCGTCCGCAGCTTTTCTTGGTCTGCGGTCACGTACTCGTCTCGGGTATCTAATCCTATTGGCACCGCTCCGCTTTCTGGCCTGCTGCTCAGCGGCGGTACAAAGGGAGCTATGTGATCGAAATAGCCATCGTTCTCATCGTAGTTTAGGATAAAAATGGTTTTTCTCCATACTTCCGGGTTTTTGGTCAGTATGTCCAAGGCTTCCGACACATACCATGCACCATACCAAGGGTAGCCCGGATGGTCAGAAAATATACCGGGAGCTACCAACCAGGATACTGTCGGTAATTTCCCTTCGTTTACATCTTTCCTGAATTGATAGAAAATGTCCCCTTTGGGCACCTCAACCGTTTTGTTGCCTTCATCGTCTTGATAGGTAATCGTTTCGAGGGTATGGTAATCGGGGTCGCCGGTATTGGTTAACAATGCTCGTTTATGGATTTGCTTTTCGAAGTCGGAAAGTTTTTCGTAGTTCTCCTGGCTGAATACCCGGTGCTCCTCAACTAGCCCTGATAGTTCATTGGACAGCTTTTTACGCGTTTCCTCATCGAGCTCCTTATCATTCAGTAGTTTTTCGATTTCCGGAATGCGCACCGCCCTGTACTGCCTTCTGGCCGGGTGAAACCGTACGCCGTATTGCTTATGGAACTCCAAGTTATTGTTTGTGAAATTGGCCAGCCAAGCATCCTGTTCCCTACTCAGCCCGATGGAAATACTCAATTCATTCTGGTACACCTTCCAGTCTATCCCCGCAGCCTGCAAGCGTTCGGGGTATGTCTTCCAGCTCACATCGCGGTAGTTGATCTGCCCATTCTCCACATGGGCCACCGAATCGCCATTACGGGGTTCTTCGCGAATGGTGCCTGCCCAGAAATACGAGCGGTTGGCACTGGTACCGGTGAGAGAAGAACAAAAATGTTGGTCGCAAACGGTAAAGGCATCCCCAAATGCGTAGTAGAAAGGGATATCTTGCCTATTATGATAACCCATGGTGAGGGGCAAGTGCTTATATTCTGGATTTCCAGGTCTTTTCGCATCCAGCCATTGATCCATTTTACCGTCATTCCTCGCTTGGACCATATCCCGCCAGCCATGTGGTAGTGACCCCATCCAGGTTGTCTTGCTGTTTTCAATATCCAGGCGGAAAGGGCCGTAGCTTTTGTTGTCCTTGTCTGTTTGGAACCATACAGGGATTCCATCGGGCAATTTCATGGCACGGGGATCATTGAAACCCCTTACGCCACGCATGGTACCGTAGCAGTGGTCAAACGATCGGTTTTCCTGCATCAAAAAAACGATGTGTTCTGCGTCGAGGTATGTGCTTCCGGCGGGTGCATCAATGGCTAAAGCACGCTGTATCGATTCCGGCAAAAGATTAATCATGGCCGTGGCACCTGCCAGCAACGACGCTTTCTTTAAAAACGCTCTTCTTGTTTCCATGGTTTATAAATATATTAAGGTAGCTGCCGATTCGTAGGCAGCTACCTCTAGTATTGAAAAATAGTTTAGCTTTAAATCATTGCAACCACCACGTTTTCGAATGTATATTATCTCCTGCCGAATCGAATTGCCTTTTGATAGCTTCCGAAACCCTATCGGCGTTGTTATTGTACTCTGACTGGGGGTACATCCATCGATAGGCAACCCTCACCCCAGCAGCTTTGCGCAATTCCGGATATCCGGTTCTCAAATGGTCGAAATATGCAGACAGCCCACCCTGATGAAACGAACGTAAATATTTCTGCATCATGATACGTGCTATTTTTTCTTCGTCGTTAGCCGCCGCGTCCAACCGAATAATCGGCTGTTGCAGGTAAGCAGTCACGTTATCTTCAGAAACAAAACCGCCGATACCTTTGGCGTAGTTCTCATAAAATTTAAACGCGGACCGTATCCCTTGTTCGTAAGCTTCGCTGGCATCTCCGGTGATCCATCCACGCACGATAGCTTCTGCCAAGATAAATTGCTGCTCGGCGTAGCCCATCAATACTAGGGGCTCGGTGGTAGGATCTTCCGTGTATCGTTCCAACACCTTAGATAAACGGCCTGCAACTGCTTTATTGTTCACCAAGGCATAAGGAACAGCCGGGTCCCCGCCCTCATACGAAGAAAAATCATCCAACGCTGCCCCTGCCTCTTTACCCAAGCGTGTCTGCCCGAACAGCACAAAAAGACGCGGATCCCTACGGTCTTGTAACCGGCGGATAAACGTGGAGTCCACATACATTCCGGAACCGTAACCACTGGAGTTGAACTCTGGATAGCGGTTGCCTTCCTGATTCAAAAATACTAATTGTGCATCATCTCCGGAAATCGAAGTAAACAACGGCTGGCTGTTTACGATTGATGCAAACTCAGCCTTTACATTGATGTCTGGATCATTTTCTTTACTAGACAAGGTCATCAATACTTTCAGACGGAAGGCATTGACCAGTTTCTGCCACTGCGCGCCATCTCCCTGATATATAATATCACCGGTGATGATGTCGGCATTCTCCGCCAGCAGGTCGTTAGCTTCTTTAAGCTCGGCCAATATGCCTAAGAACACCTCCTTCTGCGTATCGTATTTCGGCGTAAAGATACTTTCACGTTCGCCTTTCAGTGCTTCCGAATAAGGGATATCTCCGAAGTGCAAGGTCAAGTTGTAGAAATAGTATGCCCGGAAAAACTTAGCCAAAGCGACATAGCTTTTTGCATCGATTTTTTCGGCCTCTTCTTGCATTTTGACTACGTTACGCAGCAAATCGTACTGTTCAAAACTCCCTCGTTGCCAGCTGTATATCTGGTTAGCGTTTTCCCCATCCGTCTGTACCAGCATTTTCAGTACATAGAGCGGCCCGGTACCTCGCCAGGTTCTGAACGCATCCCATTGTACTTTGGTCAATTGTGCTTGCGGGTGCGTAGTAGCAGCCTGATTGGGATTGACATTCACTTCGCCCAACTTCTTACACGAAACCACCGATATTATGGTGCCCACGGCAAGCAGTATGAACAATTGATAGGATATCCTTTTCATGTTATTGTTGTTTATGATCGTTGAGATAAGATTAAAATTTGACGTTTAGTGACAAGCCAATATAACGTGTGGAAGGATCTTGCAGGTTGTCATCGTTGCCAATGCCAAAATCTGGGTCGACATACGGGATATTTTTCCACATCGCCAGGTTGTAACCGAACAGTGAGGCATCAAAGGACCGCATGCGCGTTGACTTAATCAGTTTATTCAGGTCGTAGCCGATGGATAGCCGCCTAAGTTTTACAAACGACCGGTCGTATACATTCGCAAAGAATTCATTTTCATCTTCGCTAACGCGGGCCTGGTAGGGATAAATCTGACTCCAAGTCTGCCAGCTCACCGCATCGGCAAACGGTTGGTAGGTACGTGTATCAGACACCACGTTCCCATTGACGTCGCGCACCAGCTCACCACCGGTTACCACCACACCGTCAGGCTTATACACATTTTGCCCTGCATCGTATTCGGCTTGTCTGTACAGGGTAGATGAAGGGTGCTTTCCTCCCCACCACATCTTCTCGATCGTCTGCGAACGCATCACCCCACCGATGGAGCCATCGATATCCAGGTTAACCATAAAATCGCTAATCCGGAATGTATTGGTGAACCCAAACTGCCAATCCGGCCGGAAATGACCCAGTATCGTAGGATAGGTATCACGGATAGGCATACCGGTATTGGGGTTGAGGATGACCTGCCCGTCGGCCGACTTCTGCCATACCTGATCGTAGTAGGCATCAGCGCGGTCGTTTAGCTGTAGATTGCCGAATTTGCTCTGACTCCCGTATATTTCGGTCAGTCGTTTTACCGAATGCGTCCAATTAAGTCCGAAATTCCATTGAAAATCTTGGCGCTGTACCGGAGTGGCAGATAGCATCACCTCATACCCGTTCGTGCGGTATTTGTTCCCGTTTACCTTTCTCGATTTGAAGGCGGAAGCTTCCGAAATGCTAAGGTCTATAATCTGGTTTTCATCTGTTATATTATAGTACGTGAAGTCTACGGACAATCGGTTTTTGAACAAGGCAAAAGCTGCTCCCAGCTCTAGCGATGTTGATTTTTCAGGAAGTATGTCTGGATTGACGATACCCTCGGGGTAAGAAACTGAGGGTGTGGAGCCGTAAGTAACATCTTTCACGTAGGTAGCGCTGGTTCTGTAAGGGTCTAAGTCATTGGATACCTGTGCCCATGAAGAATACAGTTTTACGAAGTCGATCTGCTCAGGCAGGCGGAAATAATCTGAAACCATGGTACTCAACGACACCGCCGGATAGAAGTAGGAGTAGTTATCTTTTGCGAGGGTAGATGACCAGTCGTTCCTACCCGAAAAGTTCAAGTAAGTGGATCGGAACAGATCGAAACTGACAGACCCATAAGCACTCCGGATTACTTTTTCTTCCAGGTGATTTTCTGCCCTGACCGGCCCTTGGGTGTTATTGAGGCTATATACAAACGGCACCACCAACCCGTCGGTAGACTGATGGCCCGTGCGTAGCGTACGGGCAAACGTCGCTGAGCCGGCATTGATGGTCAACCCAAAATTATCCGAGAATTGCTCGTTATATGAAGCCAGTATGTCCGCATCGAAGTTGAGCCTGTTGTTGGTCCACATCTTATAATCTCCGTTTCTTGAATCCCCATAATTCATATACGATTTGGGGCTCTTCATATCTTCAAACACCATGTGTTGACGGGCCGCTGCACGTCCGCTCAACGTCAGCTTTGGGGTAATGCGCCACGTAAGGCTGCCTTGACCATGTAGAATATCCCGGTCGTGATGTTGCGTAAGCTCCGTATTCGCAAAATAGGGGTTGTTGTACCATGCATAGTTATAGTTCGCTTGGCGGTAACCCTCCTGCCCTGGTATATACATGTGTTTTTTTAGATCCTGTCCGTTCACGTCGTTACCCATCCAAAGCAAAATGGTGTACATATGGTTTCGGGGGCCGTAGCCATAGCGGGGGTAGTTGGGTGAGTTGACTTTATTGTAAGACAAGTTTACATCCAACTGTAGGTTATCGCTGAAATGGTAGGAACTATTCATGTTCACCCCACCAGAATGCAACTTCGAATTTGGCACCTGTCCTTGCTGGAACGCATATTTTCCTGATACAAAAATACGGGCCTTTTCGGTTTTGTACGATACGGTCATGTTGTTTTCGGTAATGATTCCCGTTCCGAGGAAATCACCCAGATTATCGTAGCTAACCCAATCTATCGGCACACGCTCATAGCGCGATTTGTCTTCGTAAATGGTTCCGCTTACATCCCCCCACCACGGAATTTCCTCGCCGGTTACCTTATCGCGTATCGGGCTGTTCCATTGCGGTATTTTCAACCCGATGTCCAGTTTAGGGCCCCAAGTCATGTCCCCATCGGAGATGCCGCCATCGGCTCCGTCCCAAAACTCGTACTTTCCATTTGAACCACTTCCAAACTCGCTTTGGCTCTCCGGAAACACGGTAAACCCAGCGCTAAACATATTGGTAGTACCCACACTGATTTCCAGCCGGTCACCTTTGGCCTGTTTGGTGGTGATCATAATTGCACCGTTTTTTCCTCTCGATCCATAAAGTGCTGAAGCTGCGGTTCCTTTCAGCACGTTGATGCTTTCGATGTTCTGACTGGGAATGTCATAAAAATCGGTTTCCACCGGGATATTGTCTATCACAATCAACGGCGTGTTACCCCTCAGGCTAAACGTTGGGGCCTGAAAAATGCCCGTGGGATTATTGACGATCAGACCGGCTACCTGCCCAGAAAGCGCCGACCCTACGTTCATGGTTTTTGATTGCTGAAGTACCTCCGGCTTTACCTCCTGAGTGGCATATCCTATCTTACGCTTCTGTTGCATAATGCCGATAGCGGTAACAACCACTTCATCCATTGCTGATACTCCAGCCTCCATCACTACATCGATTGCTTTTCCTTCAAACAGGATTTCTCGGGTCTGGTAGCCCATGAATGAAAACTGGATCACATCGCCCACACTTGCAGCCAAGGTGAAGCGTCCGGCGTCGTCTGTAGCTGTAGCAGCTCCGGTTGTTTGATTAACGACAGAAACTCCCGATAGCGGAACTCCGGGTTCACCCTCTACCCTTCCTGAAACGATTTGCTGAATGGCATTTCCAGAGAGATGGATTTCTGCCTGCCGTTCATGTTTCGGCTGGGCCAAGCCATTCCTGGCATAAACATTCTGTTGTTGTAAAAACATGCTAAATGCAAGAGCTGTAGCCGCTGTGAGTGCCTGCCATGGTCTTTGCTTACGTTGTAAAAAATTCTTCATGTTGATGAGTAATAATGACAAAAAATCACATTGATTTTGATGAAAACACTGATTTTCCGGCAAAATTACATGCGGGTTATTAACACTGAATTAGGCGCGTGTTAAGAAAAGCTGTTTCGGGACTGAACAGCCGGTATAGGCAGAAACGGGGTTGTATCGGCAATAATCGCGATAATAGTTTACTTGGAAACAAATGTACTTACGTTCCCTACACCATCCTTGTTTTTGAGATAAACGGCTACAGGATGGAAGCGCACGGTATCAAAGTGGGGCGGTTCGAGCTGGAGGGATTTAGGAGTAGCTTTGTCAGCCCGGAAAAAGTAGGCTTTCGTTACGCTGCCGTAGTCGTTGTGGGGTAACAGCTCCCCGCATGCCAGGTAATCAGCGTCATTGGTGTCGGCTACGCTGAACGCGTATATTCGCACAATACCGCCCTTGTTCTGTTCGTTCCGGGCAAATGCGATTTCCTCAAACCCACCTTTTAAATCTGCCGGTCCCTGACGTTGCAGGAAATCCTGAACCAGTAATGTGCCAAAGACAACAACTACCGATCCGATAAGCAACTTACGATACTGCTTAACCATAATGGCACAAAACTACGAAATACCTATCCGTCTACCCAAAACAGTTACGTCGCTGGGATTATTGCACCGATCCGGCCGTGTTTTCTACTGGCTCGTAATACAGCACGATGGCACCCGAACCGAATATTTTAGTCTTTACGAGCTTTAGCAACGTCATATCGCCTATGTTATTGAATAACCGTAAGCCTTTCCCTACGATAACGGGGTGTACACAGAGTTGGTATTGGTCAACTAAGTTAAGTTCTCTAGCGGCTACAATCAAACTCGGGCTACCTATCAAAATGTCTTTATCCGATTGTTGCTTGAGTGCCAAAACTTCGTCTTCGAAACTTCGCGTTGCAATCCGCGCACTTTCCCAACCCACCTTTTTTAGCGTCCGGGAAAAGACAATCTTGGGAACGCTGTCCATGATTACTGCGAATTCATCAATTGCATGGTTGCCGGTAGGATTTTTAACGACCGGGGGCCAATATTCCATCAGTTGATAGGTTATCCTTCCGTATAGAATGGTGCCGATATTACCCAATAGCTCACTGTAATGCTGATGCAATTCATCGTCTGCAATGCCGTACGTATGATCGCAAAACCCGTCAAGCGTCATATTGATTCCTGCAATTATTTTGCCCATACTGTGTTATTTTAATCGTCGTTTATTACAAAGATACCACTGCTACTTGGTAATGGAGTTGGGAAAAGGAGACAAAATAAGGGGGTGGAAAAGACAGCGGTAAAATCTTTCTCCATAGCGGGATGGTGGTAAAAAAGCCCCGAAACGGGGAGGATCGGGGCTTTCAAACTAACCAATTATAAACCTAAATTATGAAAAGACAATTTTACAAATTTTACTAACTGACTATATAACGCCTATCGCCCCTGTTTTGTTACAATGGAAATGTTAAGAAATGTTAAAATGAAATTTCCACCCGATCGCCACTTTCCATAGCCCGGTAAATGGCTTGCAGAATCTTCACGTCCTGCCTACCCATCTCGCCGGGCACGGGCGTAGGCCGGCTTTCTTTAATCGCCTTAGCAAAATCATCCATCTGATAGGCTTGTTGGTTTACTTCCGCGCAATCCATTCCGCCTTCAGAAGTTTCCCCTTTAATCCCGCCGTAGGGATAAGCCGGTTCGAGCTTGGCCCAACCGTGTTCCGCTTCGGCCCGCAGGACGTCCATGTTCTCGGAATAGCTCGTCTTGCATAGCGCGGTTATTCCGCCCGGAAATTCCATCTGCCAAGTCAAGGATTCTTCTACTTCACTAAACATTTCCGGGTCGGTCTTCGGGCCTTCCTGGGCGGTAACGGCAATGGGCTCCATGCCGAGGGTATACCGAGCGCCCTGCACACAGTAGATGCCCACGTCCATTAGTGGGCCGCCGCCGGCCAGCGATTTATCCAGCCTCCAGCCTTCGGTGCTTTCCATGCCATTTTCGGCGATGATGTGTTTTATTTCACCCATCTCTTTCTCCTGTCCGAATTTCATCATTTCCATGTTGTGTGGCTCAAAGTGAAGCCTGTAACCAATGGAAAGCATTTTTCCCGCTTTTACGGCTGCGGCAATCATTCGGTCGCAATCGGCAACGGTAACTGCCATGGGCTTTTCGCAGATAACGTGCTTTCCTGCTTCCAATGCGCGGATGGTATATTCTGCGTGCATCGCGTTTGGCAATACCACATACACGATATCGATATCGGAATTTGAGGTTATCGAATCGAAGTTTTCGTAATTATATACGTTGTTCTCCGGGATGTCATATTTGCGGCGCCATTTGCCGATTTTGTCAGGCGTGCCAGTGACGATGCCTGCCAGGTAACAATGCGCGGTCTCTTCCAAAGCAGGTGCCAATTGACCTTCACTATATTGGCCTAATCCAACCAGTGCAATTCCAAGTTTGTGGTCGGCCGGTTGCTCGCGGGCTTGTCGCTCAGTTTGCTCTCCGCTACCGGAGGCACAGCCACTTAGTCCTTGCAGGCTGGCAAAGGCCATCCCGCCCATACTAATCAGCGAAAGCTCACCTACAAACTGTCTGCGTGAATAATGCCCTTTACCGGAAATCTGATATCGTCCTTCCATGTTTCATTCTTTTAGTCTTATTCAGGATGACAGTCAACAAACGGAATTGTTGGAAAAAACTGAAATGAGCGCAAACAAAAGCCCCGAAACGGGGAGAATCGGGGCTTTCAAACTAACCAATTATAAACCTAAATTATGAAAAGACAATTTTATGATTAAGGATACTCAAAACACATGCCGGTTTAACCCTCAAACTGTTAAAATTTGTTAAACAGACAATGTAGTGACGAATCGGATTATCTGCAATTCCCCCGGATTGTCACCAAAAAGCGAGATAGTCTACTGTTGAAGCCCGCCCTGATCGGTTAACTCCTGAAGTACACCCGTGTAGTATAGACTCATTGCCGTCGTAAAATAGACCGTTATGGATTTCCGTACGAACGGAATGAACATGAATAAGATGAACAAAGCTTTCCCTTAAAGTGCTTGCTAACTTTGTTCAGACAATAACATTTTGCCACACATGAATAAACAACGCTTAATCTGATTTTTCGCATACCACGTCAATCACACGCCAGATTCATACCCCTTGCCTATGATTTGATTATGTACTATCACGTTACATCTACCTCTTTTTCACGCCTACGTTTAGTGGTGGTCTGCGCTGCGTTGCTAGTCGGCGCGGTGAAGGAAGGGTATGGGCAAAGGGTGTATGGAAACCGAGACCTAATAAATTCTGTATATAGTCCGGGAATAGCAGGAATTTTGTTAGGCGTCAGTGGCGTTGAAAACAGATCAAATGCGATAGATGGTGATTTGGATAACTCCTCTCAGCTTCGACTTGTAGCATTAGGTGGTTTGGAAGCGTGGCAATCGATTAGATTCCCTAGCGGTAATTTACCTGCTCCCAACTCCCCTATATACGTGAAGTTGACACCACCTCCCGCTGTTTTGTCGCTTCTAAGCGGTATTTCGATTGTACGAACGGTTGGAGACGACGCAACTACGGTTGGAGAGGCTTATTCTGACGGCCAACTTTTGGACCTGCTAGGGCTATTGTCAGAAAATCAACCTGTCGAGTTTACCATCCCTGTTCCGGAAGATTCTCAAGATCTTGTTGAGTTCGATGGTGTTCGTTTTTGGATAGGTGGAGTCTTGAGTGCTGGATCTATAGGCCGTTACTATTTTGCATTTTTTATTTCCAAACCACTGTTACTGTCACCATCGAAGGAGATTTGCGAAAAAGAGCAGGCAAGCATTCAGTTATCTCATTTCGAACCTGGATATAAATACAGAGTATACTCTAACGAAACCGGTGGGTCACCCATAGCAGAGACAACTTCATCTCTACAAATATCACTACCAACGTTTGCGACGGAAGGGGTTTTCACCTACTGGGTGGAAGCTGTAGATAGCGATACCTATGTTTCAGCAAGGGTACCGTTCAAGGTAACCGTACTTCCCCAACCCGGCAAGCCTCACCTCACCATCACCGATATACATAATTAAAGATCACCGAAATATATAAATGAACAAAATAAAAACTAAGTAAAATGGATTTGAAAACGACAAAAACAATGTTAAAACTAGGTCTGGTGGGTCTATTTTTAACAACATTCATCACATTAGCACAAGCTCAGAGTATCGACAAAGACCCGCAGGCCCAAATTCTGGTAGGTCCAGAAACTCCAATAAGTGATGCGGGCCGTGTAACGGCCATCACACCACTCTTGACAGGCGGCAATAGCGATTACGAATCCCTTCATGCTGTTCTTTTCTACAATCCAACCGCACCAGGTTCAGGGTTAACGCTAGTTGCAAGTTTAGTGGAAGATCATGCCACTCGTACTGGTGGAGATGCGCTCGAATTTACGATGTACAAATGGTTCTATATGGGACAAGATAACAACGCTGCCGTGGCAGACTATGGTCTAGCAGTTGGGGGCACCGATAAAACAGTAGGCTTGGACACAGACCCAAACAAACACACTGTTACGAATCTTGCTCCCGGTTATCATTACTTCCGAGTAGAGGGCTACATCATTCCTGAAGGTGCAGACGATTCAGAATTATGTACCGTAGAAGACGAAACATTCGTAGTATACGTATTACCACCACTTGCCGTTACCACTACACACACAGGAGAGAATGGATTATTATTACAGTACTGCGAAATTGATGCAGCAACCCAGCAAAACGTACAAATGACTGCCACCGTTGCTTATGATGGCGGCTATACTGGTGATCCCGCCATCGCGAACGGTTTTGAGCTCAAATACACCTGGTATGCGGTTAAATCAGAACATGCAACTGATATTTTTGCTGATGATATAGCTGACTTCCCCACAATAGACCCTACCAAAGTGGATATTGGTGCTGCTGTTGCGCAGCCTGAAGCAATCGTCGTATCAAATACAAATGAGTTCACACCGACTATAGCTACTATTGGTTCTTATAAATTCTTTGTTGAGGTAGAATATACAGTCAAAACTCGCGACTATGACGGGGCTGAAACGGATAATGCACGTAAACGTGTCCACGCGATCTATCGCCAGTGGTTTGGGGGAGCGGATCAAGACTTAGCGAGCGTGGTCTTCGTAACTCCACAACCAGGCAAGCCGCATATCACCGTCGAAGGGGTAACGGATTAATAGCACACAAAAGCGGAAGCAAATACAACAGGGACTACATCGTCATTTCGGCGGCAAAGGGATCCTCCCTATGCTTCGCCGAAATGACACCCTTTTAATTACTTTCCTTAAGAACGGGAAACCAATGGTCCAGTGGTTGAGGTATACGTGGGTAGTACTGATGCTGTGCATAGCAAGCTATGTTTCGGCACAGACTGGGCAGTCCGTGCACCTAGTGCAGGGTAGCTCCGTGACCTTACGCGCAGATGCCGCCAACGCCCTCTCCTACCTATGGTTCCACAATGGCAAACCGATAAACGGCTTCCACGACCAACGACTTATCGTTTCGGAAGCAGGCATCTACACCGTAATGGCATTGGGCACCGACTGCAACTCAGACCTCTCCGACCCCGTGGAAGTGATCGTCGACCCCGGTGGAGAGCCAGTAGTTGTAGACATGCAGATACACAATACGCCCGACCGGCACCTCGCCATGATCAACGAGCTATTCAGCTATCAACTCCTTGCGGTGAATAATGGCAGCCATACGGCAACGGGGGTGGTGGTAACTGCGAAGCTGCCTGCAAATGTAATCTATGAAACAGTACTGGGCGCCTACGCCGGCGAGGTTAATTACAACATGGCCACACGGGAACTTACATGGCTCCCGGGCGACATGACTCCGGGGCAATCCGAAATACTCACCATCAGTGTACGGGCCAACGAGAAAGGCATGGCACCCCAGCTAGCTGTTGTAACAAGCGCCGAGCCGGATAGCAACCCCGCCGACAACGAAGCGGAAGCAACGGTGGAAATCGTAGCGCTGGAGATACCGAACGGCTTTACACCGAATGGCGACGGGCTAAACGACCGCTTCGAAATCCGTGGCTTGGAATTCTACCCCGAGAACCGGCTGTTGATTTTCAACCGCTGGGGTAACGAAGTGTATAACATTACCGCGTATAAGAACGACTGGGATGGCGCATCCCTAAGTGAAGGGACGTACTACTACATCTTCGAGTTGCGGTTGCACAGCGGGCACTGGCAAACGTTCAAAGGGTTTGTAACAATTGTGAGGAATGTGAATCGGTAAACGTTTATTTCCCCTTTTTGGTCGTCACCTCAATCACTCCTTTCTTTCCTTTGTCACCATATTTATCCGTCGCTGATGCTCCTTTAAGCACATTCATGGCCTTGATATCGTCGGGCGACAGTTTACTGACCGCCGCCACAGAGGATTCCTCCCCATCGACAACAATAAGTACGTCGTTTAAATCGTTGGCGGCTGATGGTTCTTCCTTCTTGGACGCGTCCGACTTGCCGTCGTCGATTATCCGTATTTTACGGAGTTCGGTGGTATCGGGCCCAGCGGCATCTCTTTCTGCCTTCGCTTTGGTGGTGATAAGGACGACCCCATGGATACCGCGGTGGCCGTAAATGGCCGTGGCGTTAGCGTCCTTCAGCACGCTGACGCTGGCAATCGTGCTGGCGTCAAGCGTGGTGATATCAAACCCGTTTTTCTGCTCCTTACCATCCAAAATTATTAAGGGGGCACGCCCGCTATCCGGAAGTGTGCCGACAATCTCGGCAATCGGCTTGTCGCGCTTGGTTTTTGTAGTATCTTGCTGCGGTGCTCCGTGCCGCGGTGCCTCGATAGTAGGTTGGTAAGCCGCGCGGCTCATCGTGAAAAACAATACTGAAACGGCGATAACAGGCACGGCAACCAAGTACTTACCCAAGTGCAACCGCGAAGAATGTTTTTTATTCATCATCATAATACGTGTTTTTAGGTTTTTGAAATTGAAGCCCTGGACTATAGCCGGGTAGGCTTCCAACTGCCGGCCGACTCCCAATAGGCTGTATTGGTAGGCTTGCTTGTCGACCCCGCTCCGAAGCACGCTCCGATCGGTAATAAACTCGAGGTTTTCGCGGATGGCATGGCGAAGCAACCACATGCCCGGGTTGAACCAGCACAGCACACAAAACACCTCGGCCAGCAGCACATCCACCGTGTGCAGCTCACGCACGTGCACCTGCTCGTGCTTGAATATTTCCGTCAGTTCGCTGTCAGCGTGGTTATGTACGTTTACATAGATGTTGCGCCAAAACGAAAACGGCCGAATGGGTGCAAATACCTGTCGGTAGCGGAACCACTGCCACGTAGCCGGCTGCGACTGTCCGTGGAGACGCCGTAAACTGAACAAGCGGACGACGAATTTGGCCGCGAACCACACGGCCCCAACGCCGATTAAGCCAATAATGAAAGGCCATCCGTTGAACGCGGCGGCAGGTACTTGCTCCCAGTCGGGGATAAGGTACACCACTTCACCCGGTAGCTCCTGCACCGGTGTTTCAAACAGCCCCGCAAGATCAACCAAGGGGTAACTGAACGAAAAGAGCAACGCAAACAACAGGTAAAATCGGTTGAGTGTGTAAAACGTGAGCTTACGTAGCAACAACCGATACCCGACATAAAACAGGAGGATGGCTAGATTGGCTTTCAGCAAATAAAGAACACTCTCCGGCATAGCTATTTATTTCGTTCGTTCTTGATCATGTCGAGGATTTCGTCGAGTTCATCGGCACTGATTTTCTCTTCCTTGGCAAAGAAACTTACCAGCTCCTTGTATGAATTACGGAAGTAGTTGTTTACAAACCCGTTCATGTAAGCTTTCTTGTAATCTTCCTCGGCAATCTGCGGTTCATACCGGTAGGCATTGGCATACCGTACGGTTTTGACGTACCCTTTGGTTTTCAGCTTGGCCAGGGTCGATGCCAAGGTGGTATAGGGCACCTTCTCC
Organism: Parapedobacter sp.; assembly: GCF_035556095.1. Taxonomy (GTDB): domain Bacteria; phylum Bacteroidota; class Bacteroidia; order Sphingobacteriales; family Sphingobacteriaceae; genus Parapedobacter. Next base: position 259,838 of record NZ_DATMFT010000032.1, read on the forward strand.
CCCGGCATACTATCTAGCAGTTCCTTGACGAAACCACCTCCATTGCGCCACACCAATTGCATCGCTTCTTCTTCCTGTATTGTCAGTTTCTCCATACCAATTACGACTTTGGCGTAAAGCTACGAAATTATCGTAAAATAGCAAAAACTTTGTTGTTATTTTTCGAAGATCGCTTATTCTCGCCTATGATTACTGCCATGTTTAGTTTATGTTTGCACCGATGGAGGATTACAGCGCACAGCTCCGTAAATACATGCCCGCCTTGGCCACGCCAATCATCTCGCGGTGGATCAACGACAGCGGCTGCCAGTTCCGCATAAGCCGGAGCCGAACCTCGAAACTGGGTGACTACCGGCCACCTTATGGCGGAAAGGGACACCGTATCTCGGTAAATCATAACCTCAATCCCTACGCTTTTCTTATCACCTCGGTACACGAATTTGCCCACCTGAAGACATGGAACACCTACAAGAACAAGGTGAAACCCCATGGGCCGGAGTGGAAATCAGATTTCCGGGAGCTTATGCGCCCCTTTATCCGGTTGGGTTTGTTTCCCGCCGACATTCAACAGGCCATTGTCCGTTACCTAGATAATCCAGCTGCTTCAAGTTGCACGGACCTCCAGCTTTACCGTGTATTGAAACGATACGACGCCCCGGAAAATCCGGTGCACACCGTAGAGCAACTACCGGAAAACACCGTATTCTCCCTCAAAAATGGCCGCGTATTTCAGAAAAAGGAAAAAATCAGGAAGCGGTACCGCTGCATTGAAGTGGCAACCCGACGTATATACCTATTCAGTCCGGTGGCTGAAGTTATACCGGTGAAACACGAGAAAGCTGATGGCGATTAAATATTTATTCCGTACTTTAGCACCTATTTCATGGCTATGAAGAGATTCTCTTTTGTTGGTATAGCAGCTTTTAGCATTGCGGCATTGACATTGGCCTCATGCGGCGGTCCGGATAGCAGCGATGTATCTGAAGGCTTCGACTTACCCGTCATCGACACCGAAAGCTTCACTACGTATGTGAAAACCCTTTCGGGGGATGACTTCCTCGGCCGCAAGCCATTTACCAAGGGCGATACGCTCACCGTGAATTATATTGCTGATGAGTTCCAGAAAATCGGACTGGAACCGGGAAACGGCGACAGCTATTTCCAGGAAGTTCCCATGGTCGAAATTACGTCAGCTCCGGGCTCTTCACTTGTCTTCAATAAAGGAGGCAAAGAACTCCGCTTGGGTTACCTGGATGATTATGTGATAGGCAGTCCGCGGACTGACGCACAAATAAACATTTCGGAAACAGCGTTGGTATTTGCCGGATTTGGTATCGTTGCACCCGAATACCAGTGGGATGACTATGCCGGACTGGATGCAAATGGCAAGACGGTTGTGGTGATGGTGGGCGATCCGGGATTTTATGATGATGGTCTTTTTAAGGGCGATACGATGACGTATTACGGTCGCTGGACATACAAATTTGAGGAGGCGGCCCGGCAGGGAGCCACCGGCGTGTTGATTATCCACGATACGGATGCTGCCAGTTACGGCTGGAATGTGGTGCGGACCGGATGGACGGGTCCACAGCTGGCGCTGGAGACACCCGATGGAGCATCCTTACCTGCGGCATTCGAAGGCTGGATAACCACGGAGGCTGCCGACAGGCTTTTTGAACTGGCCGGCCACACCGACTTGATTGCCCGCGCGAAGAAGCCAGGGTTCAAACCGGTGCCGATAGACGTCACTACCGGCGTATCGATAGCAAACGACGTCCGCAAATCGACTTCCAACAATGTACTGGGCAAGGTGTCCGGCAGCAAATACCCGGATGAATACCTCATTTACACTGCTCATTGGGATCACTTGGGCGTTGGCGAACCGGTCGACGGCGACTCGATATACAACGGGGCTATCGACAACGCCAGCGGCATTGCTGCACTTTTTGAACTGGCAAAAGCTTTCAAATCGTTGGAGACGCCGCCTGAACGCTCCATCCTGTTCTTAGCGGTCACCGCAGAAGAGCAGGGCCTGTTGGGTTCGGCCTATTATGCCAGCCACCCCGTGTATCCCTTGGGGAAAACCGTGGCCAACATCAATATCGATGCATTGAGTCCGATAGGACGTACCAGTGACATCGCTGTTATCGGACTCGGCCATTCCGATATGGATGATTATGTAATGCAAGCTGCCGAACGGCAAGGACGCACCGTGGTAGCGGGGGGAAACCCTTCTGCGGGTAGTTTTTTCCGTTCGGACCATTTTAATTTTGCCAAGGTGGGCGTACCAGCACTATACACGGGAAGCGGCAGCAACGTTACCGGCAAAGACAGCGCTGAGGTTGCCCACCTGCGCGACGCATTCGCCAAACGGTATCACCATGTGAGCGATGAATATGACGAGACGTGGGATGCAAGTGGCATGATTGAAGACATCCAAATCGTATTCGCGGTGGGTTATACACTTAGCCGTGAGCGGACTTTCCCGAAATGGAAAACTGGCTCCGAATTTAAAGCGGTAGGCGAAGAGCGGTTTTAGCTTACCACAAAAAAAACAACGATTAAAGACAGGAAGAGCAAGCAAAGATTAAAGACAAAAAGAACAAGGATTAAAGACTAACAACTAACGACTAACAACTAAAGAACATGTACATCGGATTCAAACACCTACACTCTACACTGGCATACGTACTGCTAGCAGGCTTGCTCATCTCCATTCTTTACGTGCTGTTTGCTTACATACAGAACAAGGGCTATAACCGTAAAATGGCGCTCCTGGGATTGATATGTGCACACCTGCAATTGGTAGTGGGTCTTATCACCTACTTTGTGTCGCCACTGGGCATCAAAGCGGCTTCCGGCGAGGCAATGAAAATAAGTACCTCACGTCTCTATTTTCTTGAGCATCCGCTCATGATGTTGATTGCCATCGTGTTGATTACCGTGGGTTATTCAAAAGCAAAAAAGCTAACAATAGCCAAAAAGCAGAACGGAACCGTACTGGCATTTTACCTCATTGCGTTGATCTTCATCCTTTCGCGCATCCCCTGGCAGGTGTGGCCTCCGGGGCTTGCTGGATAAATTAGGTTTTCTTGTGGATTAATGGTAACTTTATCGTGTGTTTGCGAAAACACCTATGGTAATCGCTATCGTCGTGTTTGCGCAATTCATGCAGCGATCTCGCTGATTAATAGAGCTATCCAATAAATATAAAGCAATAATCATGAAGACCGTTAAGCACATTCTCCACAACAAACCGGCTGTTGTACACGCTGCCAGCCCCGACGCCTCCGTATTGGACGCGTTGAAGATCATGATGGAAAAAAATATCAGCGCCTTGCTGATTACCGAAGATGAACAGTTAAAAGGAATATTTACCGAGCGGGATTACGCCCGTAAAATCATCTTGCAGGGAAAATCATCCAAGGACACGGCAATCAGCGAGGTAATGACCAAAAATCCGCATACCATTACACCAGATGAAGCGATTGATCAATGCATGCAGCTGATGACCAACAACCACTTCAGGCACCTCCCTGTGCTGGATGGCGGAACAGTGGTCGGCATCATTTCCATTGGTGACTTGGTCAAATCGATCATCGAGGACCAACAGCAGACCATCTCCCAATTGCAAAGCTACATTACGAGTTAGGCAGTTTAACGTTATTTAATAATCCGGAATACTACGCGGAATACGATAAGCCAACCAATGGCCAGTAAAATCCATGATATTGCGGAGAGCAAGGTGGAATCTTGAACAAACCGTAAAAACGTACCAACCATGCCAATTGCTACGGCAATCGCCAGGGTAACGTAATAATGGGTTTCGTTTGCGTTGTTTACTGTTTTCCGTGCTGGTCTCTTTTCTATTGTTGTTGACATAATAAATAACAATTTGCCTTCAAACTTAGATAAAGTTGCTGTGATATACAACTATAAATGCGAGAAATAAAAAAGGGTAGATTCATGGTCTTTTTGAGTTGAAACCTCGTCGGTCATCGGATTACCAACTGGAATGACTACCTTTGATTCTCCAAAAAATCACTGAAATGGCTTTACAAGACAAGATAGATCAAGCAATCAAATCGGCTATGCTGGCCAAAGACAATAGCCGCCTACGCGGCCTTCGTGCCATCAAGGCGGCCATCCTGTTAGCTAAAACCGAAAAGGGCCCTACCGAAGTGCTTACGGAAGCGACCGAGATCAGCGTATTGCAGAAGTTGGCAAAGCAACGCAGGGAGTCGGCTGATATCTACCAGCAGCAAAACCGCGACGACCTTTATACCATCGAAATGGAGGAACTGGCTGTTATCGAAGAATTCCTGCCCAAGCAGCTGAGTCAGGCGGAGGTAGAAGAAATCGTGAAGCAAGTTATCACCGAAACGGGTGCTGCAACCGCCAAAGATATGGGAAAAGTGATGGGCTTAGCCAACCAGCGACTTGCCGGACAGGCCGACGGCAAAACCATATCGGCCATCGCCAAGGCGTTGCTAACCGGAGGCTAGATGGCGGCTGCCTAAGTCCTTGTCTCGTTCGTATGTGGAGATATGGCGCTCTTTCTTGCTTTCGAAAATATCGTCGATAGTAATCATGATTCCGGTTTCTTCAACGGTACCGAACTCATCGTTGATAGCCGTACCGAAAGTCATCATGGTTGAAGACAAGTTCATATACGTATTGATCAACGGTGGGATGTTTTCGCCCAATGCTCGAACGCGGCTATTCAATAGTTTATACCCCTCTTTATATTCCAACCCGTCGAACGTGTGGTTGAAGATGGCTTCGTCGCTGAAATAGTTTAACGGTTTGATGGGCCATACCAGTTGCTCACGATCGGGGAAATAATGGTGCATGAAGTGGATAAGGAGGTCGCGGGCTTCACGGTTATAATGCGGATACATGGTGACTTTGCCAAACAGGTACTTCACATCGGGGTTGAGTTTGACCACCGCACCCAGCCCGTCCCACAGGTTATCAAGCGAAAATAGCCCTTTGCGGTTATCTTTGCCCGGCTGGTACTTGGGTTGCACGAAAGAACGACCCAACTCAATGGTATAGGGCAGGTATTCCGCGATGAACTTGGGAGAGAAATGGAAATAATGCGCGGTAGACAGATTGATATCTCCGTGGCTATTCACTCCCACATCTTTGCACTTTATCAACCGGTAACCGGCAATAATCTCCTCATCTTCCGGATTCCATGCAATCAGCTGGTCATAGGCGTCTTCGCCCGTGTCGTTATCATCGAGATCCAGCGCCATCCCCGTACCGCCACCGGCTGCCCTGAAGGTAAGTTCCCTCAACCTCCCGATTTCCCGCACCGTATGTGGCGCGTGGCGATGATTGATCAGGTAAATTTCATTATTGCCATTATTGGTATAACGGATAAATGCCTCTTGCGTAAGCTCCTTCTTGATTAAATCGATGTCAACAGGTGCTATGATCTCTTGCATATAGTTAGTTTTCAGGAGCTAAATTGTATACGGTCCGTTTAACCTCATCAGCCCACTCCTTTTCACTTTTAGAGCTGTCAAAATAAGTATAAGATATTGGTTTTCCTACACGGATGGTAACTTTTTTGTTTTTCTGCTTAAACATTTCGTCTGCGAGGTAAAACATTTCAATATTGGTTTTTACACCGATTGCTTCCCGTAAGCGAGCGAAATTATAAAAAAAGCTGGAATTTTTCCCATCGATATAGACGGGTACAATGTCCCGTTGGTATTTTCTGGCTTTAACGATAAAACTTTTCTTCCATTCGAGGTCTGCGATTCGCCCATGCCGCTTACGCGATACCAGTCCAGCCGGAAAAACCAGCAATGCTTGGTCTTGCGCATATGCCTCTTCGATCTGGCGGATGCCTTGGCGCCCTTGAGCACCGTGCTTGTTTACCCCCACAAAAAGCGGCTGTAGGTTTTTGATGTTGAGCAGGATGTCGTTGACCAGGAATTTGATATCGCGGCGGTATTTACCCAGTGCATGCATAAAAGCGACCCCATCCAACCCGCCCAGCGGGTGGTTAGATGCAAAAATGACCCCTCCGGTCTCCGGAATGTGCTCTTCGCCAGTCAACTCGACAATAACACCCAGTTCGCCAATCAGCGCATCCACAAATTCCAACCCATGTAAATGGCCGATGTTATCCATTACCCGGTTAATGTCATCTTCATGCACTACCCGCTCGATGTAACGCAACACAAACCGAGGCATCCAACGCAACAACCCCGGATTCTTTTTCCGGATGACGTCGCGAATGACGATGTATTTATCTTTGTTTTCCAAAATAAGCTAAGCTCTGCACCACTTTCCGACAAGCATTCCCCTCGAAATCGGTATAGCAGCCAAAAGTAGCAAAAGTTCCGCTATTGTTGCGTGTTTATTCGCGGTATGACAAAGAATCCATTTTTTTCTTGCAGCCATTCGCATCGTCATTTCACAAAGGTGTTTCCAGCATACGTTTTAGGCGGTGCCCTAAGCGTAAAACGCCCTGCAAATGAAAACGTAGCGAAGCGATCTTGTTAATGCCACTAAATCCGAAGAATAGATGAATAAAAAAATTTAGATGAAATTAGTCGTTGAAATCGGCAAAAGCAATTATTTTTGGCAAGTGGATGGATTTATATTAAACGATTGCACATTCTAATCGTTTAATAAATTAAGGAGGTGGAATAACGATCATGAATATAGGCCAAGTCATAACCGACCGTAATTACGCGGTAACACCCACGGACAGCAAACAATCCATCCTGGACAAAATGGCCGATTTGCGACTAGCGCAACTGCCCGTAGTGAAGGACGACATTTTTCTAGGGCTCGTTTCGTACGAATCGCTATCGGGGCAGGGAAATAAGGATGAACGCTTGGAGCAATTGCATGGTGCGTATCAACAGGTGCACCTCTTCGACACTCAACACATCTATGATGCCGTGCTTTTTTTTCAGGTACACCCGCTCGACCTGCTGCCCGTGCTCGATGAACAGCATTTATACTTAGGGGCATTAACCCCGCTTGACGTGGTCGACGCCGTTGGGCAGACCATGTCCGTAAACCACCCCGGTGGGATCATCATCCTCGAAATGGGTAACCGCGACAATGCCTTATCGCACATTGCGCATATTGTGGAAGCCGAAAATACGCAGATACTCAGCTCTTATGTACGCATGTTTACCGATTCTTCGCGCTTGGAGGTGACCATTAAGGTCAACACGGCCGATGTCTCATCCATCGTTGCTGCTTTCTTGCGGCACGACTATACCGTTAAATCAACATACAACGACGAAAATAGCCGCGACAACTCACGCGACCGCTATGAGCAGCTGATGAACTATATCAATATGTAGCACCATGAAGATAGCGGTTTATGGAAGGGAATTCCAACCGTCGGTAATTCCCTATGTACAACATTTATTCGATTCATTGACCACCAAAGGTGCCGAACTGTGGATATATGGCGATTTCTACGACTTCCTGAAACAACAACAGGTGGTTTGTCCGCAACAACTGCACACCTACACCACCAAAATCGGTTTGCCTAGCGACGTGGGATTCATGCTCAGCTTAGGCGGTGACGGCACCATGCTAGCTGCTGTATCCATCGTGGGCGATTCGGGTATTCCAGTGGCTGGTATTAATTTTGGCAGGCTCGGTTTTCTGGCCGACATCAGTAAAGACGACATTGATACTGCCATGGATGCTATCCTAAAGGGAAACTATGACATCCAGGCGCGGACACTGGTGTCGGTAGAGTCTGCACAAACTACCCTGTTTGATGGGAATCACTTTGCTCTAAATGATGTAACGCTCTTCAAATCCGACAGCTCGGCCATGATTACCATAAACGCCCATGTAAATGGTGAGTTGCTAAACGCGTATTGGGCCGATGGCATCATTGTGGCCACTCCAACGGGGTCTACGGCCTATTCGCTGAGCTGCGGTGGGCCAATCCTTATGCCGGGAAGCGGCAATTTCGTGATTACGCCAATCTCTCCGCACAACCTCAACGTGAGGCCGGTGGTGATTTCGGACGAGGTGGAGCTGAGACTCGACATCGAGAGCCGAAGCGGCAAGTTTCTACTGTCGTGCGATTCGAAAACCACGGCCGTATCGTCAGACATCCGGCTTACGGTGCGTAAGGCTCATTACCAAGCTAAACTGATACGCATGAAAAACTACCGCTACTTTTCTACCCTGCGCAATAAGCTCCTTTGGGGATTGGATGCGCGGAACTATTAGAGACGCTAGACAAAAGACGCTAGACAAAAGATAACAGACTACGAGTCATGACCCGAATCGCTATACTGCTGCTTATTTTCCAACTACCGTTGATAGCCTCAGCCCAGGAATGGGAATTGGGCTTGCAGGGCGGCGCTTCGGGGTATATGGGTGATCTGAATCCGGAAAACCCACTGGCGTTCAATGACTGGGCTGCGGGCGCCTTCGTCAAATATAACCTAGATGACACGTGGGGTATTCGCGGCAATTTTGCGTATGCAAACACGTATGCCCATGACCGGCACTCGCGGGTGCAAGAGCGCCGCGACCGCAACTTGGGATTCTTCGGCCCGATCATGGAAGCTTCGGTGGTGGTTGACTTCAATTTCTTCAGGTGGTTGCCCCAGCGGGGAAGAATTGTCTACACACCGTACATCTTTGCAGGCGTGGGGGTGGTTTCCTTCGACCCCAAATGGTACGTGCCTTCCACGACCGGCGGATCGCCTGAAACCGTACGACTCCGCGAACTACGAACGGAATACCATGTAGTGGACAACCCCGACCCCTATGAGAAATACGCTTACTCGATCCCCTTCGGGGCTGGCTTCAAATATAACCTCCGCGGACCTTGGTCGGTCGGCGTGGAATTGGGGTATCGCCTCACGCTCACCGATTACCTTGATGATGTGAGTGGAAATTACCCAGAGGTCACCACTCCACCTTTTTTGAATGACCCAGGTGATCCAAGTTCTCGCTATTCGGTAACGCAATGGCAATACCTAGCTTACCGCATAGACCCACCGACCGGCCTGCCGGGCACCCAACGTGGCGACGGCCGCCCTTACGATTCCTTTATGACGCTGGGCATTACGCTGTCCTATACCATCTTTAAAGGCGGATGCCCAGAGTGGCGGTAAGTCCTCAAAAAAATTTTAACTTTGCGCCAAATTAAGGATGGACATTAAGGACACAATTGATAAAACAAGGCTGCCGCAGCATGTTGCCATCATCATGGATGGCAATGGCCGATGGGCTAAGGAACGTGGCCAATTGCGCGTATTCGGCCACAAGAACGGTGTAAAGGCCGTGCGGGACACCGTGGAGGGAGCTGTGGAAATCGGCATCAAGTACCTGACGCTTTACGCCTTCTCAACCGAAAATTGGAACCGACCCAAGCTGGAAGTTTCTGCATTGATGGAATTGCTCGTCAACACCATTAACAAGGAAACGAAAACGTTGATGGACAATGGCGTGAAACTCCATGCGATTGGTAATCTTGAACAATTACCGTCGAAATGCTACGCTCGACTTCAGGAAGCCATACAGAAAACTGCAGACAATACGAATTGTACACTGACCCTCGCATTGAGTTACAGTGCACGTTGGGAAATCACCGAAGCGGCGCGGCAAGTGGCCCAACAGGTACAAGCGGGTGAAATTACACTCAACGATATCGATGAAAACCGCGTTGCCCAGCATTTGGCCACACGCGGCATGCCCGATCCGGAACTCATGATACGGACCAGCGGTGAACAGCGCATTAGCAATTACCTACTATGGCAACTGGCTTATGCAGAATTGTATTTCACCGACAAGATGTGGCCCGAATTTAGGCGTAATGACTTGTTTGAGGCGCTTGCCACCTATCAAAACCGGGAGCGACGGTTCGGAATGATTAGTGAGCAATTGGAAAAGAAAGTCTGAAATCTCAAAAAAACACCTTTTAACAAAAATTAACAACTGTTTACCGTACTTTAGCGGCGATAAATTAGATAGATGAAGCGAATATTCCTTTTTATACTCACTACCCTATTGGCAACGGGGAGCATGATGGCCCAACAACGTGGTATACGCGTAGCTGATTCCGATGAATTCAGCTACCTCAATCCACAAAATTACATCATCGGTGGGATAACGATTAGCGGCACGGAATACCTGGATAACGATGTGCTCATCACGATTTCCAAGCTGGTGGTTGGCTCGCGTATCGAGGTGCCCAGCGACGCCACATCAAACGTGGTGAAAAACTTAATGAACCAAGGCCTGTTTGACGAAGTAGAGCTCTATGCAGATGCGGTAAAAGGAGATTCCATTTTCTTTAACATACACGTGGTGGAACGTCCGCGCCTTACCCGCATTGATATCGAAGGGTTGAGTAAAACCCAAACCGAAGAAGTACGGAAATTGCTAACCGATAATACCGGCAAAATCGTCAACCAAAACCTGATGAATACCACCCGGAATACGATTACGCGCTATCTGAGTGAAAAAGGCTACCTATACCCTGAAATCACGATGGCGCCGGTGAAAGACTCGGCACAGGTAAACAACCAGATACTCGTGGTCAATGTAGACCGCAACAGCAAGGTGCGGGCGCACCGTATCAACTTCACCGGAAACGAGGAATTCTCGCAACGGCAACTCCGCAAATACTTCAAGGGCGTGCGGCAACGCACGTGGTGGCGCGTTACCGGTCCGGGTAAATTCAAAGCTGAAAAATATAAAGAAGCAAAAGAAAACCTAATCGCTAAGATGCACGAACATGGCTACCGCGATGCAGAAATCCTCCGGGATACTTTCTATAAACACAATCAGCGGAACGTTATCGTAGACATTGACCTGTATGAAGGACCGAAATACTATTTCGGTAACATCGCCTGGCAGGGCAACGCTAAGTATTCAGACTCCATATTGAATGTCATCCTCGGCATCAAAAAGGGCGAAGTATTCAGCGAGGAAAAGCTCAACACCAAGTTGATGGGCCCTACACGTAACAGTGACGACGTTTCATCATTGTACCTCAACGACGGCTACCTCACGTTCACCGTAGATCCGGTACAGACCCGGATATATAACGATACCATCGACTTGGACCTGCGCATTTATGAGGGGGCGCAATTCACGGTTAACAACATCATCTTGAAAGGCAATGACGTGACCAATGACCGCGTACTGCTGCGTGAAATCCACACGAAGCCAGGGCAAAAATTCTCCAAAGAGCTACTCATGCGCAGTACCCGGCAAATTGCTCAATTAGGCAACTTCGACGAACAAAAGACGAACCCTGTGCCAACGAACCTCAACCACGCTGACGGTACGGTGGATATTGAGTATAATGTGGTAGAAAAACCGGCTGATCAGGTGGAACTCTCCGGCGGTTTCGGTGCGGGCCAAGTGATTGGTACGTTGGGGCTTTCGTTCAATAACTTCTCTACACGTAATTTCTTCGACAAAACGGCATGGAAGCCCTTACCTCGGGGCGACGGACAAAAATTAAGCTTACGCGGGCAAACTAGCGGCAAACGTTACCAGTCGTATAGTTTCTCCTTCTCCGAACCTTGGCTGGGTGGCAAAAAGCCTATTTATTTCGGCGTCAGTGCCTTCACCTCGTCCTCATCTTATGGAGGGTTTGATTGGTATACCGGCCGGCAAACTGTGCGCGATAGCGAATTGAGCAGAATTTGGATGAATGGGGTGACCGTAAGCCTAGGTAAGCGTTTACAGTGGCCAGACAACTATTTCCAGTTGAACTATTCATTAGGCGTACAGCAATATAAATTGCAAAACTACGGTAATTACTTCCTGTTCGACAATGGAACGTCTTACAACATCAACTTGACACAGGAACTCAGCAGGAACTCCGTAGACCAGCCGATTTATCCGACATCTGGTTCGCACCTGAAGCTGACGATCCAGGTAACCCCGCCCTACTCGCAGTTTAACAACATCAATTACCCAACTGCGCCAAACGATGAGCGATACAAATGGACCGAGTACCACAAATGGAAATTCGATTCACAGTGGTACACCCGTATTACCGGTAAGCTGGTGCTCAAGGCACAAGCCCAATTCGGTTTCTTGGGCTCTTATAGTAGTGTTACCGGCCAGTCGCCCTTCGAGCGATTCAAACTTGGTGGTGATGGGATGATGGGCTTTGACTTCCTGCAAGGTTCTGAAATCATTGCCATGCGCGGCTATGCGAATGGTATGGTTATACCTGATGGTTCCGATGTGAGTATCGCCCGCAACTCAGGCAGCCCCATTTACAATAAATACCAACTGGAACTGCGTCATCCAGTAATGCTGAACGACCAAGCCACGGTATTTGTATTGGCGTTCGCCGAAGGCGGAAATACATGGAACAACTTCCGTGATTTCAACCCCTTCAAGGTGCGTCGGTCGGTCGGCGTAGGTGCCCGTATATTCCTACCTATCTTCGGATTGCTGGGAATCGACTACGGCCATGGCTTCGACCCCATACCTGGTGTTCCTTCCAGTACGTGGAGACAGAACTTTACGTTTAGCATCATGCAGCAGATGGGCGGATTCAACTAAATATAGCTAATATTTAAAAAATGGAATTACTTTTGCAGTTGTTATATTCCGTTGTCAACATATAGAATGATGAGCATGAAAAAATTAGTCGGTATAGTGGTGCTGTCAGTGGTAGCTTCCTCCGCGGCCATGGCCCAGCGATTTGCTTATGTAGATACTGAGTATATCCTGAAACACATCCCCGAATACCTCGCTGCACAGAAACAACTCGATGCCCTGTCGGTACAGTGGCAGGAAGAAGTGGACACCCGGTTTGCCGATATTGAAAGCCTATACAAAAAATATCAGGAAGACCAAGTGCTGCTCAGCGAGGAAATGCGCCGTAAGCGCGAAGATGAAATCGTAACAAAAGAGCAGGAAGCACGGGAATTCCAACGGCAGAAATTCGGTTTTGAGGGTGACCTGTTCCAAGAGCGTGTAAAACTCATCCAACCCATTCAGGATCGCGTGGCTCAGGCCATACAAACCATTGCCACGGACCAGAGTTTGGATATTGTGCTAGATAAAGGAAGCGAAGTTACCTTCCTCTATGCCAACCCACGGTTGGACAAAAGCGACGATGTCATCACCCGCTTAGGGTACAAACCTGATCCTTCACTTGCGGATGACTAAACCGTTTCGTATCATTGCGCAACTTTTTTTGAAAATTAAAGAATAATAGACTTATAATCACAACAAGGGAAAGCAAACAAACCCTAAAACAACAAGTAAAAATCAAAATGAATAGCATGAAAAATTTGTTTAAAGGTGCAGTGGTGGTTGCGGTGCTGTTTTTATCAACCGGACTCGTGAGTGCGCAGCAGAAGATCGGCCATATCAATTCGAATGAAATCATCCAGGATATGCCCGAGTTCAAATCCGCTCAGACGGAATTTGAGAACCTCCAAAAATCGAAGGAAGCCGAGTTGCAAAAAATGGGTGATGTACACGATCAGAAATTGCAACAAGCGCAACAACTGCAGCGTAACCGCAGCGAAGCCAATAAAGATTCTATCGATTCGGAAACTCAGAAAATCGGAACCGAACTACAGGATTTAGGGCGCCGTATCCAAGAGTTTCAGCAGGTAGCACAAGACGAACTGCAAAAAAAGAACGAAGAGCTCTTTGCACCTATCATCCAAAAAGCAAATACCGCGATACAAAGTGTAGCTAAAGAGAAAGGATACGCCTACGTATTTGACATCGCCAATCCGGGCATCTCGTATTTCGCCGGTGGGGATGACCTGACGGCCGACGTGAAAACAAAATTGGGTATAACGGCAACAACACCGTAATGCCCAACTGACAACAAATGGAAGCGGAATGTGGTTACATGTTCCGCTTTTTTTATGGCTGCCGCTTAATACCTTTCTCACCCAAACCTTAAAATCCAACTAAAATAATTTATTATGCTTGCATAGTATTGCGAATTGCTTACCTTCGTAATAAACGCTACTGCACGCATGTAAACTCGTTGTGATGATAAGTCAGGCTATTTTTGGGATTGTATTGCTAACAGCCATCGCATTAGCTACCTATAACGCATGGCGGATTATCGCAAACATCCGAATCGGTCGGTCCGAAAAACGCCAAGACCAACCCAATAAGCGACTTAAGACAATGCTACTGGTTGCATTCGGCCAAAAGAAAATGTTTAAACGGCCATTCGCGGCGCTACTCCACTTATTTGTGTACTTGGGCTTCTGCATCATCAACATCGAGATGCTCGAAATTGTCATTGACGGGCTGTTTGGCACACATCGTGCATTTTCAGGTTTGGGTACATTTTATGCCTTTCTTATCGCTGCTTTCGAATGGCTTGCCCTTGCCGTGCTGGTGGGATGTGTGATTTTCCTTGCCCGGCGCAATGTGGCCCGTATAAAGCGCTTTTTCGGGACGGAGATGACACCGTGGCCACGCACCGATGCGAACCTCATCCTAATTGCTGAAATACTGCTCATGGCAGCTTTCCTTACCATGAATGCGGCCGACTACAAACTACAACTCCTAGGTGCGACCCATTACACACAGGCCGGTGCATTTCCAGTAAGCGGTTGGCTGCTGTCCTTACTTCCCGATAACATCACATCGCTCATCGCTATTGAACGGGGTTGCTGGTGGTTTCACATCGTCGGCGTACTGATTTTCCTCAACTACCTCCCCTATTCCAAGCATTTGCACATCCTGTTGGCATTTCCCAACACTTATTTTTCGAACTTACATCCCAAGGGTCGATTTACGAATATGGACAGTGTAACGAACGAGGTGAAGGCCATGCTGGACCCTGCTTATACACCGTCCGAAACGAGCATGCCAGCGCGGTTTGGGGCGAAGGACGTGCATGACCTGACATGGAAAAATCTGTTGGAGGCCTATACTTGTACCGAGTGTGGGCGATGTACGGCGGTATGCCCGGCAAATATGACCGGCAAACTGCTGTCGCCACGAAAAATCATGATGGATACTCGAGATCGGATGGTGGAGGTAGGTGAGAATATCCGTAAGAACAATGGTTTCGCAGATGATGGTAAATCCCTATTTGACGATTACATTACCCGGGAGGAAATATGGGCATGTACTACATGCAACGCATGTGTGGAGGCCTGCCCCGTAAACATTAATCCCCTAGAGATTATCATGGAACTGAGGCGCTATGCAGTGATGGAAGAATCAAAAGCGCCAGCCAGCCTGAATACCATGTTTGGAAACGTGGAAAATAATGGTGCGCCGTGGAAATATGCACAGGCGGACCGGGCCAACTGGATTGATAATGGTTAATTGATAATTGACAATAACTGACGACTGACGACTTATGACTAACGACTGACGACTAATGACTACGTTAACCATACCAACGATGGCCGAACTGGTGGCTAAGGGGGAAACGGCAGACATCCTCTTTTGGGTGGGCTGTGCGGGCAGTTTTGACGAGCGCGCACAACGCATTACGCGCGATATCTGCAAGATACTACAACATGTAGGTATTAAATACGCTATACTCGGTACGGAGGAAAGCTGTACGGGGGATCCGGCAAAACGGGCGGGCAATGAATTCCTCTTTCAAATGCAAGCGATGGCAAATATCCAGGTGCTCAACGGCTATGAAGTGAAGAAAATCGTCACGGCCTGTCCGCATTGCTTCAACACCATTAAAAACGAATATCCCGATATAGGTGGTCATTACGAGGTAATCCATCATACCGAATTAATACAGCAATTGATTGACAGTGGAAAGCTGAAAGCAGCCGGCGGCGAATCATTCAAGGGCCGGCGTATCACCTACCACGATCCGTGTTACCTCGGGCGCGGCAACAACGTATATGAAGCGCCCCGTAAAGCGCTGGAAAGCCTAGATGCGCAGCTGATAGAGATGAGACGCTGTCGAAGTAATGGACTCTGTTGCGGTGCCGGTGGAGCGCAAATGTTCAAAGAGCCCGAGCAAGGTTATAAAGATATCAATGTGGAACGTGTGGAAGAAGCCCTAGAAACGCAGCCCGAAATAATCGCTGCCGCTTGCCCATTCTGCATGACGATGTTACGCGACGGGGTGAAAGCGAAAGAAAAAGAGCAGGAGGTAGAAGTGCTCGATATTGCAGAAATTACAGTAAGGGCCAACGGCCTTTAGAAAGCTGCCTTTCACATTTATCGGAGGAACTCGTGTTTTCCTTAATGCAACAGCCAGAACATCACGTACACGGCCGCCATCGCGGTGGTGCCGATGATCAACGTGCCGGTGGTATGCAACTTGTAACCCGTTTTCACCCCCATTTTGGTCATTTGGGTGAGTACCCAGAAGAAACTATCGTTGACATGGGAAACCACCAAGGACCCCGCTCCTATCGCGAGAACAACCATGGCTTTATCGAGCTCGCTCACGAAACCTAACGCCCCCATCAGCGGTGCCGTCACCGATGCGGCGGTGATTAATGCAACCGTAGATGAACCTTGCGCGCTCTTCAAGGCCGCCGCCAGTAGGAATGGAAGTAAAATACCCAGGTTAGACGATGTGAGGAGGTCGCCCAACGTGCTCGCCACCCCCGAGTTTTGCAACACAGCACCGAAAATGCCGCCTGCGCCCGTAACCATGATGATCGTTGCCGAATCCGTTAATGCCTCGTTAACCCAGCCATCAGTGGATAGCATCTGTTTATCTAACTTTTTCGGAAGCAATAAACAGCACGCAAAGCCGATTAACAGTGCGATCACCGGCTCACCGAAAAAAGTGAAAAAGTAACCTATGTATCCGGGCCAGCCATCACTGTCAATATAAGTTGATAGCGATTTGCCGATAATCAGCACGATAGGTATGACGATAGGAAGCGATGAACTGAACAAGCTGGGGCGGTACACATTGACAAGGGCCGGTTCTTCATCTATTTCGCCTGGGTCTACAAACACCTTTGCCGCTACCCTATGAGCAAAAAGCAAAGCGGCGGCCAGCGCCACGCCAGCGGCAATCATCCCCAATCCCATTACCAGACCTAAATCGGCACCGAGGATGCCTGCGGCGGCAATCGGGCCGGGTGTAGGTGGTACCAATGCATGCGTACAGGACAACCCTAACCCTAGCGCTACCGCGGTTCCAGCCAATGAGAGACCTGCTTTTTTTGTCAGACTTTTATTAAGCGAAGAAAGCAGTACGAACGCACTATCGGAGAAAACCGGGATGGAGATTATGTAGCCGATAATACCCATGGCGGTAATCACCCGTTTCTTTCCGATAAACGCCAACATGGTATTGGCAAGCACCATTGCGCCACCCGACTTTTCAAGAAATGCGCCAATCAGAACACCTAAGATAATGACCAATCCGATTTTTCCGATTGTGCCACCAAAGCCATCTTGGATAGATTGGATTACCCCTTCGGAGCCCATGCCGCTAACCAATCCCAATACGATGCTGACCAGCAGCAGGGATAAAAAAGGATGCAGTTTCAATTTGGTAATAAGCAGCACGATGGCGGCGATACTTAACAAAATGGTGATAATGGCCATACGATTGGTCTCTTTTACGCTATAAATGGTTCCGACGCAAAATACGTAAAAGATACCTGTCTTCTTTGCAAAATTTGCAAAAAAGTACATTACCCTTCCTTATTGCAGCGGTTCGGGATCGAAGATTTCTCGCTTCATACCTATCCTTTGCGTCATGTGATGGGCATAAAACGGGCTACGGTGCGTTTTTAACACCGATGATCTTGAAGAAAGCTTCTTTGGGTCGATTATTGCGATCAAACACCAGTGGATAGTTTGTCCTCCCACGGATTGGCCAGTTATTGAGCCACGAATACTTATCGTTCACGCCCCAGAATGTTACCCGGCTAATGTGATTCCCGTGTTTCAGGAAAAGTCGAAATAAACTTTCGTAATCGGCCGCCAATTGCTGTTGCACGCTATCCGGCAAACCGTTTACATAGGGGTTTAGCGCCGGGTGATGCGTCGCCATTCGCCGGTTCACGTCGGCTCCTTGGAAGTTGCGCGGCAACACTTCCAAGTCGAGTTCAGTGATGGCGACCTCGAGGCCCAAGGCAGCGTATTCGAGGATACTCTGTTCAATGGCTTCTAGCGGTAATTGATCCACGTGCCAATGCCCCTGTATACCCACGCCGTCTATGCGTACGCCTGCCGCTTGCAACTTCTTGATCAACCGGATGGCACCAGCCCGCTTCGCTGGCTGTTCGATATTATAATCATTATAGTACAGCTTGGCTTTGGGAGCGGCTTCGGCGGCTATCCGAAAAGCGTCTATGATGTAATCCTCACCCAGAATCTTGTAAAATACCGATTCGCGCCATGAGCCGTCCTCATTAAGGGCTTCGTTTACGACGTCCCAGCTGTCAACCGACGACGCATAACGTTTCGCGATGGTGCGGATATGCAGGTCCATGAATTGCCGAAGGGAATCCACTTGTGTAATTGTCTGAACGAAGGAAGGCAACTGACTGTGCCAGATTAGGGTATGGCCCACGATATACATGCCGTGTCGGTCTCCGTAGGCTACAAACTTGTCGGCCGCATCAAAATCAAACTTCCCCCACCGTGGATGGATGACCTGGGCCTTCATGATGTTTTCGGCAGTGATGGCATTAAACTGCTGTTTGATCAGCTTATTGGTCGAACCGTCCGTCGCATCGATTTGACCGAGATTCAATGCCGTACCGATTAAAAAATCGGCTTGGAAGACTTTTTTTAGTGAATCGTTGGGTTGCGGCAGCGGCCCATCGAGCCAGCCACTTACTGTTACCGAAGTGAGGATGGCTATCAAACCTAACCAAGCTCTTTTGTTTTTCCTTATGTCAATGCCCTCCATTATCCGCCTTCGTGCAACGACAAGCTTCATTGCGACTTTACGGCGCGAAAATAATCCGAGGCTCACGTTTTTATAAACAGCGAAGGCACCGTTGGGTAATTGGCTATTGCTTTGGTGAGGCTGGGCCTGAAAATCTTCTCGAAGAATGATTTATGTGGCCTCGCAAATACCAGTAAGTCTAATCCATCGGCTTTCGTCTCTTGGGTTACGGCGTTGATATCAACTTTATCCACCGGTATCGTTTTACACGAGACCGGCCAGTCCGGGAACGCAGTTTCGACCTTCCGCTGCCAACGGCTAAGCTCCTTATCGGGAGTGGAGTCGTTTTCCTTATAAAAATGGAGCATTGACAAATGGGGTTTCAGGTTAATAGCCTGCTGGAATGTCATCAATGCGTCCAGTTCATGGTCATCATAAGCAGTGAAGAACCCTACCCGCTTGAATGAAAAATCGGGAGTATCTATCGGAACCACCAGTACAGGTACGGGTGACTTCTTAATGACTTCATAGGTGGTGCTGCCCAGAATACTCTCGGCAATATTAGTGACCCCCTTTGTTCCCATGACGATCAACGAATTCTCGTTCTTTTTAAGCTTGTTTGTCACCACGTCGATCATAAACCCCTTAATGCATTCACCCTCGATATCCACACCGGGAAACTGATTGCTTAGACTTTCCAAGAGGCTTTTCATAGCAGCCGCCGATTCGGTCTCGGCTAGCTTTATTTGTTTTACACTGTTGCCCTCTTCGCCGAAGCCCGAATACAGGGCGATGTAGACGTGCAGTAATTGCACTTTTTGTTTTGAGGCTTCCGCCAATGCACAGGCATATGCGGCAGCGACAAACGCATTTTCCGAGAAATCGGTTGGGACTAATATCGTTTTCATCTGCTTATTTTTTGTTCTCAGTTGTCAGATGGGGCCTTATCCCCAAGCACTTTTAAAACCGTGTGCTTCAAGTACATCTTCTGGCACGCCGTCCCAAACCCCGGGCTTATTACCTACGTAGCCAATATCCTTTACCCCGATTTCACTGGTGAAAAAGCCCGAGGCAGTGAGGTCACGCATGAGGTTGAAAAATGACACTCCTCGGACCATCTCCGGTTTGGCTTTCGCCGGATAAGCGATCTCATCTACCAATTGCAATTGCTGTGCAGCTTCACATTTCGCAAAAGCATTGCCGTATCGCCGCTGGCATTGCACATCCAACCATTTGAGCCCACCCCTTATGGGTGTTTGATAACTCGGTATATCTTTCACCATGAATTCGATAAAATCGGGCACACCTGCATCGGTGGCACTGCCCGAAACGTCGTCGGCCGGGATAATGATATCGGCTAACACCCCGATAGTCGCCAACTCGTGGGTAGTAAAAAACTGTTCTTCAGCCAGCTTGCTATTGCGCTCATGCTCGATATCCGTTACCCCGGGCAGTTGTTCAGCTGCTGTCGCCGCGTCCTTTTTTGCTTCTTTGGTACCGCAGGAATCAAGCATCAGTGCCCCGCCTGCGGCGGCAGCTAGGCCGAGCGCCTTTAAGGTGTCTCTTCTGTTCATATCCGTCGTTTCTATTATCCGATATTCAGTTTATTGCGTTGCTCTAAAATATAATCCGCTGTGCGCATCGACAAGGCAAGGATGGTCCACGTGAGGTTTTTATCGCCCTGTTGCACAAAGGGTCCCGCGTCTACCACGAAAACGTTGTTGCAATCGTGCGACTGCCCCCACTTGTTGAGCACCGATTTCTTCGGATCGTCGCCCATACGCGTGGTGCCGCCCTCATGGATGATTTTTCCCGGAGCTTCCAAACCATACGATGACTCCGGCCCCGGCATTGCCCCTGGCACGATAGCGCCCATTTCGTGGAGGATTTCGCGGAAGGTTTCCTGCATATGCTTAGCCTGTGCAATCTCCTCATTGGCCCATTTATAATGGAAGCGGAGAACGGGTATACCGTATTTGTCGACACGGGTGGGGTCGATCTCACAGTAATTATCGTAACGTGCCAACGCCGTACCCCTACCGGCCATGCCTACGCTGGCACCATAAAAGCGGCGATAATCGTCTTTAAGTGATGCTCCATAACCGCCTTGCTCGCGCTGTCCGCCGTCTCTGGTGGGCACCATATGATTAACACCGGGCACCCAGTTCGTAAACCCATAAGACGGCATGTGCAAGCCACCACCATATTCGATATGGTATCCACGAGGGAAATTGAGCTTTTGGTTATCCCCCCACCAGGGCGAATAGATGTGCACACTGCCCACCCCATCTTCATTGTAGCGTTTCCGATCAAGGAGTTGTGGCAGGAAGCCGCCGGCACTGGCTCCGGTAGAATCGTGTAGATAACGTCCTACGAGTCCACTACTGTTGCCCAGACCACCCGGATGCGCCGCTGACTTAGAATTCAGCATAAGCCTTGCACTCTCGCAAGCGCTCGCTCCCAAAACCACCAGCTTACCCCGCACCTCGTGTTCCTGTAAGTCGCGGGTATCGACATACGACACGCCCTTAGCGCGTCCTTCGCTGTCTGTAAGTACTTCACGCACCATCGCGTTGTCAATAACCGTTAAATTGCCTGTTTTCATAGCCGGCATGACTAAGCAAGAGGATGAAGAGAAATCCGCATAAACCC
The DNA here is from genome assembly GCF_035556095.1 of Parapedobacter sp. GTDB lineage: Bacteria > Bacteroidota > Bacteroidia > Sphingobacteriales > Sphingobacteriaceae > Parapedobacter. The sequence goes on from NZ_DATMFT010000032.1 coordinate 281,304, forward strand.
GGCACGAACGACCACATTGGCCGCAATAGAAACAGGTTCCGCGACCTTCGACATCCGGTAACGCTTCAGTGAGCACCGAACCCCGGCCGGCTATCACCGGTACCCCAGCCCGTTCGGCACCGCGTTTGATATACAGTTCGTTGAGCCGTGGCTTAGGTGGTTTCATGAAGATGCCGTCTGGCTCATTACGTATGCCTTCTACCGTTCCATATATACCGATCATTCGGTCGACACGATCGTAATAGGGCTTCACTTCGTCGTAGCTGATCGGCCATTCGTCGGTGATTCCATCGGTCGGCTTAAAATCATCCGGGCCCATACGCAAAGAAATACGGCCCCAGTGATTGGTACGGCCGCCAAGCATCCTTGCCCTGAACCAGTCGAACGAGGTGCCCGGCACATGCGTATAGGGTTCTCCGTCCAGTACCCAACCGCCATAAGCGGCATCAAAATCACCGAAGGGGCGAACGGTGCCGGCGCCCCGGCGGGGCGATTCCCACGGCCATCGTAATTGCATCGCATCCTTTGCAGGATCGAAAAACGGCCCTGCCTCCAACATCAGCACATTTAGGCCGGCATTGGCGAGTACATAGCCAGTCATGCCGCCGCCAGCACCAGAACCCACTACAATCGCGTCATATTCGGTTGGGTTCGTTTTGATCTGAAAAGAAATCATTACAATATTGTCTATTTATAACTGTTTATGTTTAGTTCATTACCCCACGCCTTTGCAACATGTGGTTGTTTTTGCGACCAAATATAAAATTTTATTAATAACAATCACCACAAAAGCTAAAATGGTTATACCCCGAAGGATGTATAACGGAACTTTTACGTCGCGCTTGCCGTTGGTTGTAATCAATAGTTTGCCTTTAGGAAATCGGCCAATTTCGCTACTGCGAGGGCACGATGACTGATCGCATTTTTCTCTATTGACTTCATTTGGGCGAATGTTTTTTGGTAACCCACCGGCGTAAATAGCGGGTCGTAGCCGAACCCACCATCGCCTTCGCATTTGTAGCCGATTTTTCCTTCGACCACCCCTTCAAAAAAATGCTCTTCATTCCCTATTCGAAGGGATATAACAGTCCGGAAGCGTGCGGTGCGGTCGGGTCGGTCGCCAAGCCGCTTTAGCAGCAGTGCGATATTCTTTTCCATATCCCGTGTACCTGAATACCGCGCGGAATACACGCCGGGCTCATTGCCCAATGCTACAACTTCTAAGCCGGAATCATCGGCGAAACAATCACAGCCGTACCGCGTAAACAGGTAGTCGCTTTTTTGAGACGCATTGGCCTCAAATGTATCGCCGGTTTCCGGAATATCGTCCGTACATCCGATTTCCGCGAGTGTACGGATGTGGAATTTATCGCCCACTACTGCCCGCACCTCTTCCAGCTTGTGGGCATTGTTGGTAGCAAAGACCAATTGAATCATATCAACAAATGCTTTATGGTAGTCCAAAACGCACGCTTCTTTTCGGCATCGGCTAACATGTCGCCAAAAGCGTAGGTGTGAAACAGTTTGACGTCGTGCTGTTCCGGCCAAACGAATTTGGTACCGAGGTTGACAACTACTTTGGGTTTAAAAAATAGGGCAAGTTGGCCAATCGAAGGGGGCTCCGCTAGCTTAGCCAAGTTCAAGAGCGCCACATCATCTGCCGCTAATTTCAACGCAGCCAATGTTTTGACAAACGCATCCATAGCGACTTCTGACATCCATTCATGTTGTTTTTCGTCGCTCAAAAACAAGTAGTTTCGCTTATTCTGGCCAAAAAAAACAAATGACGGTGCCGCCTGTTCAGGTTTATGGGGTTCTGATCCCTTCGACCCGGTTCGCGTTTCTACAAGTGTATCGGCCGATCCATCCTCGACACTGAAAACTGTTTCTGTCATCAAGTAGCGAAGCGCAACGGGATCAACCGTATTTATAGCAGGTGCTGGCATCTTCAAATTAGCAAAAAAAACCAACTATTGGCCCAATATCCATGCAAAGATAAGGGGTGCAACAATCGTCGCATCGGATTCAACGATAAATTTCGGCGTGTTTATATCCAGCTTGCCCCAAGTGATCTTCTCGTTAGGTACCGCCCCGGAATACGAACCGTAGGACGTGGTTGAATCTGATATCTGACAGAAATAACTCCAGAAAGGGATGTTTTCCATCTCCAGATCCTGATATAACATGGGTACCACACATATGGGGAAATCACCAGCAATACCACCCCCAATCTGGAAAAATCCAACACCTTTGCCACCGGAATTGCCGATGTACCAGTCTGAAAGGTAAGCCATGTATTCGATACCACTTTTCATGGTGGCGGCTTTCAGTTCTCCTTTGATTACGTAAGACGCAAAAATATTGCCCATGGTACTATCCTCCCACCCCGGAACGACGATGGGGAGGTTTTTTTCGGCCGCTGCCAACATCCACGAGTTTTTAGGATCAATCTCATAATATTGCTGCAACACACCGCTATTCAGCAGTTTGTACATGTATTCGTGTGGAAAATACCGCTCCCCGGCCTGTTCGGCATCCTTCCATATTTTGTGGATATGCTGCTGGATACGACGGAATGCCTCTTCTTCGGGTATACAGGTATCTGTAACCCGATTATAGTGATTTTCCAAGAGGTCCCATTCATCCTGCGGACTCAGATCTCGGTAATGGGGTACGCGTTTATAATGCGAATGGGCAACGAGGTTCATGATATCCTCTTCGAGGTTGGCACCGGTACAACTGATAATGGATACGTTGTCCTGCCGAATCATTTCGGCCAGCGAAATACCTAACTCGGCAGTACTCATAGCTCCGGCAAGGGTTATCATCATTTTACCGCCCGCGTCGAGGTGTGCTTCGTAACCTTTGGCTGCATCGACCAGCGCAGCCGCATTGAAATGCAGGTAATTCTTTTCGATAAACTGTGAAATCGGTCCTTTTTCTTTACTCATATCGCATTTATTGTTTATACGTTGTTTAATCCAGACACAAAGGTAGAACTTTCGGCACGAAGTAGGAAGTCCGAAATAACCACCGTCAAACCTCCCAGCGTTCGCACCTGCTGAGGAATGCAGCGTCGATTTCCGCGCCGATACCGGGCTGCCCGGATAATGACAGCTCATAGCCACGGAACTGAACTCCGCCTACCACCGGATCCTCAAGGTGACCAAGTAAGCATGTATCCATATCGAAGAACTGCACATTAGGTGCGGCGAAAGCAAAATGCACCTTGGCTGAAAGAGCCAAACGGCTTTCTAACATGCCACCAATCATGCAGGGGATGTGATAGCCTGCCGCAGCTTGCTGAATGCGTAAAGCCTCAACTATCCCCCCGGATTTGGAGAGTTTGATGTTGATGTAATCGCAGGCTTTGTCGGTAGCCAAGCGCACCGCATCGTGATGATTGTAACAACTTTCATCTGCCATGATAGGGATGGTGGTTTCCCGACGCAATTGTGGCAAGAGGTCGTCGTTATAACTCCGCAAGGGCTGCTCGCAGAACTGGATATTGAACAGCTGCAACCCCTTTAGTGCAGCAACGGCCTCCTCATAATCCCATCCCTGGTTGGCGTCTATGCGGATGGGTACGTCTTCCCCGATCGACCTCCTGATAGCACGGATACGCTCGATGTCCTCCGCCGGTTCTCTTCCAAGTTTTACTTTAAGTACTGCCGCCCCTTGATTTCTAAAAGCCAGGGCTTTGGCTGCCATGGCTGCCGGACTAGCAATACCCACGGTGATATCCGTTACGATATCACGTACGTTCCCTCCGAGGAAACGGTAAAGTGGCAGTCCGGCGTGTTTTGCAGCTAGGTCATGCAAGGCCATATCAAACGCACTTTTGATGGTCGTATTGCGAGCCACAAATGTATCAAGCTCGTTGAGCCGCTCCGAAATGGCCAACGGGTCTTTGTTTTTCCACAACCGGGCAAAATCCCGCGCCAGCGCCAGGCAGGTATCCTGCGTTTCACCCACAATCATGGGGAAGGCCGAACATTCGCCGACACCGTATATCCCACGGTCTGTACGGATGCGGATAAACGTATTCTGTGCATAATCCATGGTACCCGTAGCAATAGCGAAGGGTTCCATCGGGATGCTGAGACGATAAATCTCCGTGCGGGTAATTTTCATATTTTTCTAATTGCACGCTCCGAAACCGAGATGTAAATAATATTGACACAAAGGATAATCATTATTTACATCGAGTCCTCATCGACCAAATAAATGGAAAATAATTGAAAATAACATTTTTATCTGAATAACTCCAAGTATAGCCAACCGCTGCTTTTGTCGTAAACATCCCCCAACAATGTCGCAACTGCCACCTATCCATTTGGGCCAACATCATTATTTTTGAACCAAACAAAGCATAACATCATGAAAAAATTATTGCTTTTGGGAGCAGCCTTTATTGCGTTTTCATTTACGCAGCGGGAGGTTGCCCCCAACACGACAAAACCGCTCGCTGGCGTCGCTTCCGTGCAACATGACAAAGCATTCTTGTTGGACTATTACCGGAAAACAGAAAACCAGTTGAAAGCGCACTTGGATGGACTAACCAGCGCACAGTTGCAGTATAAGCCGTCGGCTAATGAGTGGTCCATCAGCCAATGCGTCGAGCACATTATCAAGACGGAGAAAATGCTCTTTGACATGGCCAAAGAGACGCTGGCAAATCCCGCAAATCCCGAACGGAAGGCAGAGGTGACCATAACGGACCAACAGCTTATTGACGGCATTACCGACCGAAGCCACAAGGCCGAAGCGCCGGCGGCGCTGATTGGTGAAGGAACTTATCAGGATGTAAAAGCGGCGATGGCTGACTTCCGCGCGCAGCGCAAAGTGATACGTTCGTACCTTAAAGGCGTATCGGTTGATGACCTGCGCAACCATATTGCAGACTCACCGTTCGGGCCGGTCGACGCGTACCACTCGATGTTGTTTATCGCCGGACATACCGCACGGCATACCCTCCAGATAGCGGAGGTGAAGGCAAATGCGGCTTTCCCGAAGTAGCGGCATTGCGCCGACAGGCGGTGTGGAAAACCTAACCCAGGTCACCCACAGTCATTTGCAATCCCAACGCCAGCCACGGTTCGGCTGGCGTTAGGCATTCCCACCAAAAAACCATAAGTTTGTTTGGGTATTTTTTTTATCCGATCAGGTTTTTTTTGAGGGAAGCGATGTACTTGATTTTTGACACCGAAACGACGGGTCTCCCGAAGCGTTGGGACGCACCGATAACCGACACAGACAACTGGCCCCGTTGTATACAGATTGCATGGCAACTGCACGATGCCATGGGTGAACTCGTTGAGCACCAAAACTACCTGGTTAAACCGGATGGATTCAATATTCCATTTGACGCTGAAAGAATACACGGTATCTGCACAGAGCTCGCTGACGAACAGGGGGAACCCTTGGCCAATGTATTGCAGAAATTCAATGAGGCATTAGCCAAAGCCAAATTCGTCGTTGGCCAAAACATTGGATTCGATATCAATATCATGGGTTGTGAATTTCATCGGTCCGGTATCGATTCGCCGATGGCCCAGCTGCCGGTACTCGACACCTGTACCGAAATAACTGCCGAGTTGCTCCGGATACCCGGAGGCCGCGGTGGCAAATTCAAACTGCCCAACCTCACGGAGTTACACCAATACCTTTTCGGGGTGCCTTTTGCCGAAGCCCATAATGCAACGGCCGACGTGGAGGCTACCACCCGATGTTTCCTCGAATTGGTGAAACGGGAGGTGTTTACTGCCGCCGAATTGCAGGTGGACACGGGTTATTTTGTCGAATTCCGCCAACGGAATCCGCAGCCCATCCCCCCTATCGGACTCTCGCATGTCAACCTCAAAGCGGCGTCTGACGAAATCCGGAAGCGCCTGCAAAGCCAACAACAAACGGCCATTCCCACGCAAGATCTGGAAGCAAACAAGCGGGATATGGCTGCGGTGGACTTCGTGCATTTGCACAACCACACCCAATTCTCCGTATTGCAGTCAACGATTTCCGTTAACAGCCTAGTCAAAGCTGCGGCCACCCACAAGATGCCGGCAGTAGCGATTACTGACCATGGCAACATGATGGGGGCTTTCCAGTTTGTAAGCGCCGTCCTCAATCACAATAAGGCCGCTGAGGCCAAAAACAAAGCGGCCGAGGAGGCTGGCGAGGCACCTGCCGAGTCAACAATCAAACCGATCGTTGGTTGTGAGTTCTATGTTTGCGAGGACCATACGGACAAATCCCGAAAGGACAACGGCTACCAGGTTGTTTTTCTTGCCAAAAACAAAGCTGGCTACCACAACTTAGCCAAAATGGCATCCATCGCCTATACCCGGGGGTTTTACTATGTACCCCGTATTGACCGCGCTGTCGTGGAGGAATACAAGGATGACCTAATTGTATTATCGGGTAACCTATACGGTGAAATTCCCAACAAATTGCTCAACATGGGAGAGCACCAAGCTGAAGAGGCTTTGGTTTGGTGGAAAAACACGTTCGGTACCGATTTCTATATCGAAGTGATGCGGCATGGCCAGGAAGACGAAGATCGGGTAAACGGAAGCCTCATTTCGCTAGCCGCAAAACACGGTGTGAAAATTATTGCGACGAATAACACGTATTATATCAATAAAGCGGACGCCCACGCACACGACATTCTGCTGTGCGTGAAAGATGGCGAAAAACTCACGACCCCGAAAGGCCGTGGACGCGGTTTCCGCTTCGGCTTACCCAACGACGAGTATTACTTCAAATCGGGCGAGGAAATGAAAATGGCTTTTGCGGATCTTCCGGAAGCTATCCTCAATATTCAGGAAATAGTCGACAAAGTCGAACCTTATTCGTTATACCGCGATGTATTGCTTCCCAAGTTTGAAATACCGGATGAATTTCAGGTGCCGGAAGATCAGGAAGACGGCGGCAAGCGTGGCGAAAACAAATATTTGCGACACCTCACATACGTGGGGGCACAAAAGCGATATCCTGATATTATACCAGAAATCCGCGAGCGCTTAGATTTTGAATTGGCTACGATTGAACGTACGGGATATCCTGGTTATTTCTTGATTGTACAAGACTTCATAGCCGCCGCTCGCCGAATGGGTGTGTCTGTGGGGCCAGGGCGGGGATCAGCGGCTGGATCTGCAGTAGCCTACTGCCTTGGTATCACCAATATCGACCCGGTCGCTTACGACCTCCTTTTCGAACGGTTTCTGAACCCCGACCGTATATCCATGCCCGATATTGATATTGATTTCGACGACGAAGGCCGGGGGCGTGTGATGGACTACGTAATCGGTAAATACGGTGCAAACCAGGTAGCTCAGATCATCACCTATGGCACCATGGCGGCAAAGTCGTCAATCCGCGACACCGCGCGGGTGCTGGACCTCCCTTTGTTTGAGGCCGATAAAATAGCGAAGCTCATCCCCAACTTGAAGCTTAATAAAATCTTCAACATGGATGCCAAAGCACTCAAAAGTGCGCTCCGCGGGGATGAAGTGGACAATGTACAGCAATTGGTATCCATGGCTGAAGGGAACGGGCTCGAAGCAGAGACCATCCGTCAAGCCAAGGTACTGGAAGGCTCACTTCGGAATACGGGCATCCACGCATGTGGGGTAATTATCACACCTGACGACATCACCAACTTCGTTCCGGTGGCAACAGCCAAGGATTCCCAGCTATACGTGACCCAATTTGACAACGCCGTGGTGGAAAGTGCGGGGTTACTCAAAATGGATTTTTTGGGACTCAAGACCCTTACACTCATTAAAGACACCGTGAAAATCGTCAAGCACCGGCACGGTGTTGAGCTTCTTCCAGACGAATTCCCGATAGACGACCAGCAAACCTACGAGCTTTTCCAGCGCGGTGAAACGGTCGGCATTTTCCAATACGAGTCGCCTGGCATGCAGAAATACATGAAGGAACTCAAACCGACCGTATTCGGTGACCTCATTGCGATGAATGCGTTGTACCGACCGGGACCTATGGAATACATCCCCAGTTTTATCCGGCGGAAACATGGGCTAGAGCCCATTACCTACGATCTTGAAGCGTGTGAGGAATACCTGAAGGAAACCTATGGTATATCGGTATACCAAGAACAAGTGATGCTCCTCTCGCAAAAGTTAGCCAACTTCACGAAAGGCGAAGCGGACGTGCTTCGAAAAGCGATGGGGAAAAAACAACGCGATGTACTGGATAAAATGAAAACCAAGTTCATCGACCAGGCGGCTACCAACGGGCACCCACCCAAGGTGTTGGAGAAAATATGGAAAGACTGGGAAGCATTCGCCAGTTACGCGTTCAACAAATCACACTCCACATGCTATGCCTGGGTGGCCTACCAGACGGCCTACCTGAAAGCGCATTACCCGGCAGAATACATGGCGGCGGTACTTTCAAACAACATGAACGATATCAAACAGGTAACGTTTTTTATGGAAGAATGCAAGCGGATGGGCTTGCAGGTGTTAGGACCAGATGTCAACGAATCGTATTACAAGTTTACGGTAAACAACCAAGGAGCTATCCGCTTCGGCATGGGCGCAGTAAAAGGGGTGGGTGCCGGTGCGGTAGACACCATCGTGGAAAGCCGCAACGACAAACCTTATTTGTCCATCTTTGATTTAGCACGCCGGATCGATCTACGCGCAGCCAATAAGAAAGCGCTGGAAAGCCTGGCCTACGCGGGTGGATTTGATTGTTTCGCGAATACGCACCGCGCACAGTATTTCCACGCAGATAGCGACGGGGGTACGGTGCTTGAGAAGTCGTTGAAATATGGTGCCAAGTACCGCGAAAGTGAAAGCTCGGCACAGGTGAGCCTATTTGGTGGTGGCAGCAATGTGGAGATACCGGAACCGACACTCCCTCACTGCACTGAATGGGGGCTGATTGAAAAGCTCAAATACGAAAAAGACGTAATCGGAATCTACCTAACTAGCCACCCACTGGATAGCTACCGCTTTGAAATCACACATTTCTGCCAACATCCGGTTAAGCTCCTCACCCTGATCGACAAAATAAAGCAGGCCGAGGTGGCAGAAGAAGTTCGCGAGGAATTCAACAAGATCAAGAACCGTGAACTCACGATAGGCGGTATGATCACTGCGGCTAATCACCGGATTACCAAAAATGGAAAACCATTTGGCGTCATGGTGGTGGAAGACTACTCCGACTCCTATGAAATCGCGCTGTTCGGTGAAGAATACGTAAAAATGAAAGGTTACCTCAACGAAGGTTATTTCGTACAGCTACGGGGTATGGTTGCGGAGCGATACCGTCAAGCCGGCAATTGGGGTTTTGAGATAAAAAGCATGCAATTGTTGTCCGATTTGCGCGATAAGCTTGCTAAAAGTTTGACCATACAGGTACCGCTCCATGAGCTGAACGATGGTTTCGTCGAGCGCATACAACAGCTTGTTCATACCAACATCGAACAACATGAGAGTAAAACCTGTCAATTGCGGTTTGCCATCCGAGACATGGAATCGGAAATCAGTATTGAAATGCCCTCTAAAGGACTGAAAATCAACCTTAGCAATGACTTCATTGAAACTATTACCAAAATAAACGGTGTTCATTACAAGTTAAATTAATGTCAGATTGTCGTGGTTTATAACTTGGTAACGATTTTGATCGCTATATTTGTTGAATAGAAGCGGTTAGTAGCTGGAAACCGCCGACGGTATTGCTGCATGTCTTTAAGCAGGGAATAGCCGACGGCAAAAAAGAAAAACGAACAACAAAAAAACAAATATAACGATTAAACATCATGGCATTAGAAATCACAGACAGCAACTTCGATGAAGTTGTACTTCAATCAGACAAGCCTGTATTGGTGGATTTTTGGGCGGAGTGGTGCGGCCCCTGTCGCATGGTAGGCCCCATTGTAGAGGAGTTGGCTAAAGAATACGATGGCAAAGCCGTGGTAGGCAAGGTAAATGTCGACTATAACCCCGATATCTCGGTGAAGTATGGTATCCGCAATATTCCTGCGCTGTTGTTCTTTAAAGACGGCCAGATTGTGGATAAGCAAATCGGTGCAGTACCCAAATCGGTATTGGCCGACAAGTTGGTTAAACAACTTTAAGGCAAGCTATAAATCCAGATGGTATGGCCCGTGGTTGAATAACCACGGGCTATGTTTTTTCATTAATGGCATCGCATGCAGGTTTCCTGTATTTTCTGTATGTTTGTGAAGTATTTAAGTTATGCTAAAACAGACTTTACAACAAAAGCTACTACAGAAACTTTCACCGCAGCAAATCCAATTTATCAAACTGCTGCAGGTGCCCACCGTATCGTTGGATACGCGCATTAAGGAAGAGCTGGAAGAAAACCCGGCATTGGAAGACATCAGCCTAGCCAATATGAACGAGCCCGTTGAAGAATATCCGGACAAAGATCCGGATGATGATAACTTCAATGAAGACGAGCAATCGGGCGAGCTGGATGAATTCAATGTAGATGATTACCTGCAAGCAGACGACATAAACGACTACGGATCAAGCCAAAGCAATGGTGGTGACGACGAAGATGACCGTAAAGAAATACCTATAGCCATCCAAAACTCTTTTTTCGAGAACTTGCAACAACAACTCGACCTGTTGGCGTTGTCTGATAAGGATTTTCTTATTGGACAGCAAATCATCGGCAGTTTGGATGATGACGGTTATTTACGACGGCCCATATCCTCCTTGATAGATGACTTGGCATTTGCTCAGAACGTTATTGCCGAAGAGGAGGAAGTGGCAGACATACTCAAAATCATCCAAGGGTTCGATCCGGCGGGGATTGGTGCCCGCGATTTACAGGAGTGCCTGCTCATTCAGCTTCGAAAAAAGGATCAGGAAAATCCGGTTATTAAAAAGGCGGTTACCGTGGTTGAAGACCACCTCGATGAATTTACCAAGAAACATTACGATAAGCTTGAGCGGGCGCTTAACATCGATTCGGACGAACTGAAGGAAATTGTCAACGAAATCCTCAAGCTCAATCCGAAACCGGGAGATTCGGGAGCAGTGGCCGGCAAGCAACTTCATATCATTCCCGATTTCCACATTACAAACAACGATGGTGTGCTTCACCTCACCCTCAACGCCCGAAATGCGCCCGAACTCCGTGTAAGTCGTTCGTATCAGGAAATGTTTGACCACTATGACAAAGCGGCTCAGAAAGATAAAAAAATGAAAGAAGCCGTTCAGTTTGTCAAACAAAAACTCGATTCCGCCAAGTGGTTCATCGATGCCATAAAGCAACGGCAACAGACCCTGCTCAAAACGATGAACGCGATTATGAACTACCAATACGACTATTTCCTTACCGCCGATGAGCGAAAGCTTAAACCGATGATTCTTAAGGATATTGCAGACCGTATCGACATGGATATCTCCACGGTCTCCAGGGTGGCTAACTCCAAATACGTACAGACGGAGTTTGGCACGTTCTTGCTGAAGTCATTCTTTTCGGAGGCCATCCAAACGGATAGCGGAGAGGAAGTATCCAATAAAGAAGTAAAAAAGATACTGGAAGAATGTATCTCTACGGAAAACAAACGGAAGCCGCTTGCTGACGAGAAGCTTACCGAAATACTGAAAGAAAAGGGGTATACCATCGCCCGCCGAACGGTTGCCAAATACCGGGAAGCTATGGGGATACCGGTAGCGCGCCTGAGGAAGGAATTGTAGACGATGTGATGATTTGGAAACCGATAGCTAGTTAATTGACAAATAAATCTTTAATACGATGAACAATTCACTTCTTATTGCAACGGGTGCAGCCTTAGTGCTATGGGGTTGTGGAGGAAGCCAAAAAGGTGACACCGCGGAAACAACCATGGTAACCCCGCAGCTGACGCAAGTATGGAAAACCGACACGGTATTCACTGGTTCGGAATCTACCTTATATGACCCATCGGCTGACGTCATATACGTCTCCAGCGGCAATACCAACGCTGGTGATAAAGACAATGATGGATTTATATCCGTTATGAACACAGACGGTACCATCCGCGACCTTAAGTGGGTGGAAGGCAACCTCCATGCACCGAAAGGGATGGCACTTCTTGACGGCAAATTGTACGTAACCGACATTGACGAAGTGAAAATCATCGACGTAGCCTCGGCAACCATTGAAAAAACAATAGCTGTCGAAGGAGCCGTCTTTTTGAATGACGTGGCCACGGATGGTCAACAGGTGTACTTCTCAGACACTCGTGCAGGTAACATTTATGCCTTGGCTGCCGATGGTAGTTACACGATTATATCGGAAAATGCTGGCGTGAATGGGTTGGAATGCCACGACGGTCATCTCTTTGCACTGGACGGTGAAGGCTTAAAGAAATTCAGTAAAGATGGCGAATACACACAAGAAGTCATCAATACAGACGTAACCGGCGGCGATGGGCTTGTTATCATCAATGATAGTACCTTCGTAGCTAGTAGATGGCATGGCGAAATCTTCTTTATCCGCGGCAACGAAACAACGGTACTGCTCGATACCCAAGCCGACGAATCCAATACCGCCGATATCGGTTTCGTACCGGATCAGAAACTGGTCATCGTGCCGACGTTCTTAAAAAATGAAGTTGCGGCCTACGAGTTGGCGTACTAGTCTGCTACGCAACCTTTTTTACTGTTGTAATTAGTCGTACCTTTGTACCGATAAAGGAATGCATGATGACCAACGTAAAAATCGGGACTGTACAGATGAGTTGTGTGGCTGATAAGGCTACAAATCTTAACAAAGCAATCGATCAGATTCGGATAGCCGCAGCCAAGGGAGCCCAGATAATCTGCCTCCAGGAGCTATTTACATCGCTTTACTTCTGCGATGTAGAAAGTTACGACAATTTTGAATTAGCTGAAGCGATTCCGGGCCCGTCTACTGAGGCATTGCAAGTTGCAGCAGCCGAGTTGGGCGTTGTTATTGTAGCATCCCTTTTTGAAAAACGGGCCGAAGGTCTCTACCACAATACAACAGCCGTTATTGATGCTGACGGTTCCTACTTGGGTAAATACCGTAAGATGCACATTCCGGATGACCCGGGCTTTTACGAGAAGTTCTATTTCACGCCGGGAGATCTTGGCTACAAGGTCTTCAAAACCCGATATGCAACCATAGGTGTACTCATCTGCTGGGATCAATGGTATCCCGAAGCGGCCCGTATAACGGCGTTGACGGGGGCTGAAATCCTGTTCTTCCCCACAGCGATCGGCTGGGCCACCGACCAAGACACGGAAACCAACAAGGATCAATACAATGCATGGCAAACGATCCAGCGGAGCCACTCAGTGGCCAACGGACTACCGGTAGTGAGTGTCAACCGTGTCGGTTTTGAACAAAACGGCGCCATGAAGTTCTGGGGAGGAAGCTTTGTGACCAATGCACAGGGAAAGCTGTTGTATTTGGCATCCCATGATGTTGAGGAAACGCAGGTCACAGAGGTTGACCTGTCACAATCGGACTACTTCCGTAAACACTGGCCTTTTTTACGCGACCGAAGGATTGACAGCTATCAGCCAATTACTAAACGGTTTATTGACGAGTAACTCGAAAACGATATTCCAACTTTTTTCCAAAAACCCGTCGTTCTTTTGTATAAAATGACTGCTACACCCAAAAAGCTAGGATATCATTTCCCCGCAGAGTGGTACCCCCATCGCGCCACATGGTTGAGCTGGCCCCATAAAGAAGCCAGCTGGCCGGGTAAACTGGAAATGATATATGCACCTTACTGCGCATTCATCCGTGAAGTATCCCTCGGCGAACAGGTCTGCATCAATGTTGCAGACGGGGCGATGGAAACCGTTGCCAGCGCCCATTTGGAAAAGGCCGGCGTAAACTTGGAAAACATCCGCTTTTTCCACCACCCAACGGATGATGCGTGGTGCCGTGACCATGGGCCAGCTTTTTTAATAAATCGCGATACCAACATTGAAAAGGCCATCGTGGATTGGGGTTATAATGCCTGGGGTAATAAATACCCGCCTTACGAACAAGATGACGTGATCCCGACACTAGTAGGCAAGGCGTTGGATCTACCTGTCTTCCATCCGGGTATCGTGATGGAGGGTGGAGCGGTTGATTTCAATGGACAAGGGGCGGTACTTACTACGAAGGCATGCCTGCTGAATAAAAACCGCAACCCGCACCTTACGCAAGATCAAATAGAAACGTATCTTCAGGAATATTACGGTATTTCGCAAGTGCTGTGGCTGGGTGATGGCATTGTTGGGGACGATACGGACGGCCATATCGACGACATTACACGATTTGTGAGTACCGATACGGTAGTTACGGTAATCGAAGAGAACCGTACGGACGAAAATTATGGCATTCTACAGGAAAACCTGCGGATGCTGAAAAGAATGCGATTGGAAAATGGCAAGCCACTCAATATTTTGGAGCTGCCAATGCCGGCTCCAGTTTTTTACGACGGCCAACGGCTACCGGCATCGTATGCCAATTTCTACATCGCCAATGCAGCCGTAGTGGTACCGACTTACCGTGATGACAAAAATGATCAACGGGCGTTGGATGTTTTGGAGACGTGTTTTCCACATCACAAAGTCGTAGGCATCGATAGTACCGATATCATTTGGGGCCTTGGCAGCTGGCACTGCCTCAGCCAACAGGAGCCGCGATAACGGTCGCCTCCCTAATAACATTTTATGTAAATACCGATCGACAGATGAATAAGACATTCCTTTCCCTCCTTACTACGTCCGTGCTATTGATTGCGACTTTCGAAGCACTCGCCCAACGTGAGCATGACGAGCGGCCGACAATTGAGAATTTCAAAGGTATCCAATATACCGGCGACGACTCGACATTCTATATCAATTTTCGTTTCCGGATGCAAAGCCGTTTGAAATACACGGCTGTTGGTGGTGATGACCTCGGCGTGGAAAGTTTAGAAGCGCGGATTAGGCGTTTGCGCCTCCGGATGGATGGTTACATTTATAATCCCAAATTTTCATACAGCATTCAATTGGGTTTTACCCGCGGCGACCAAGATTATGACGACACCGATGTACCCAACCTCGTGCGCGACGCCGTTGTCTTCTACAATTTTACCGACAATTTTTATATGGCCTTTGGCCTTAACAAGCTCCCGGGCAACAGACAGCGGGTCAACTCTTCGGGCGAATTACAATTCGCCGAGCGTTCTTTGGTCAACGCGACCTTCAATGTAGACCGCGATTTTGGCATAAAAGCATACTACTCGCCTACGATCGGTTCAGTTCCATTCCATTTTAAGGGCGCCGTAACCACCGGCGAGGGACGGGTAGCCAATACGACTGACGATGGCTTGGCATACACCGGCAGGGCCGAATTTTTGCCTTTAGGCGAATTTACAAATGGTGGTGATTATTACGAAGGCGACCTCGAATACGAGGAAACACCAAAGCTTTCTATCGGTGGAGGCTACAGCTTCAACGACCGGACCACGCGGGTACATGGCCAAACCGGCGGATACCTGGGTGCACCGCTTACATTAAAGACCTCCTTTTACGACGCCATCTTCAAATACCGCGGTTGGGCTTACCAGGTGGAATACATGAAACGCGCAGTCGATGACCCTATTACCATTGATCGCGATGGGGAAACAATTTACGCATTCAAGGGACAAGGCGTAAACCAACAACTCTCCTACCTCATTAACCGAGACGCAGGGTATGAGGTTGCTAGCCGGTATACGTGGATCAAACCCCACGATGATATCCGCGCATTCGAAGCACAAACAGAGGTGGTGGAATTGGGATTGACTAAATATTTCCGTGCCCACCGCGTAAAGCTGCAACTCAACGCCAACTACCAAATCAAGGATGGCATTTACCAAACGGCCCATGACGGTAACCATTGGGGCGGGACGTTCCAGATTGAGTTGGGTATATAAAAAATGAAGTATTACATCATAGCCGGAGAGACATCGGGCGACCTACACGGCGCCAACTTAATCAACGCTTTGAAAGACGTCGACGCTGATGCCCAATTCCGCATCGTTGGCGGGGACCGCATGCAGCAGGCATCGGCTGAAAATCCGGTTATTCACACCTCCCAGATGGCATTCATGGGTTTCGTCGAAGTACTTGCCAACATCCGGGCAATCGCCCGAAACCTGCGTACTGTGAAGGCAGATATTATCGCCCATGAACCGGACGCACTCGTGCTTATCGACTTTCCAGGCTTCAATCTCAAAATTGCCGAATTTGCCAAAAAAGCGGGCATACGCGTATGCTATTATATCTCACCGAAAGTGTGGGCATGGAATCAAAAGCGGGTATTGAAGATTAAGCGCGTTGTCGATAAATTGTTCTGTATCCTTCCATTCGAGGTGGATTTTTACCGGAAATGGAACATGGAAGTAGACTACGTGGGAAATCCACTCCTTGATGCCATAGCGAATCACACCGTCGATACCCGCTTTGCGGAAACGCACCGGCTCACGGACAAGCCCATCATCGCACTGCTGCCGGGCAGCCGCGCAATGGAAATCCGCCGTATATTGCCGATCATGGCCAATGTATCGCGCTTATTCCCCGGCCACCACTGCGTAGTTGCAGGGGCACCTAACTTCGACCGGCAGTTTTACGAGCAATACATGGCGGGATTGGCACTGCCCGTCGTGTTTGATGCCACTTACGATTTACTGAAGCATGCCGAAGCTGCGGTGGTTACCAGCGGCACCGCCACATTGGAAACCGCCCTGCTACGGGTTCCCCAAGTAGTGGTATACAAAGCCAATCCAGTCTCCATTTTAATTGCTAGGATGGTCATTAAGGTACGGTTCATTTCGCTCGTCAACCTGATCACAGATATGCTGGCCGTACGCGAGCTTATCCAAAAGGATTGCAACACAGACCATATAGCCGACGAATTGGACCTGCTGATCAATAATAAGGAATACCGGGATAATATCTTGGAAAACTATGATTTATTGATCGCGAAAATGGGCGATCCGGGCGCTTCCGAACGCACAGCCAAGTTGATAACGGAATTTTTAAAAGAAACAAACCAGCCATAATGGATGGTCCGCTCAACAGTTAACCGATCAGCCCCCTGTAAAAATCAAGGCTTTCCTTGATCGTTTCCTCATCGACGAATACATCGACATCGCATGCGCCGATGGCATTGAGTAGCGCAAAGCCAATGCGGTCACCGGCATTTTTCTTGTCGTTTTTCATCAAAGCGATCAACTGCCCATAAATTTCCTTTCCGAATCGATAATCGGGAAAATGTTGACGAAATGTATGGATAATGTCCGCCAGAGCCTCATCCCCTAGGCTATTCAGGCGTCGAGCAAGATACGCCTCGCAGATCATGCCCACAGCAATCGCTTCACCGTGCAGCAGCGGGTCACCGTCATGGGCCAATGAATAGCCTTCAATGGCATGGCCGATGGTATGTCCGAAATTCAATATTTTGCGCAATCCTCTTTCGTGGGGATCTTGGGTTACTACGTTATTTTTGATGGCCACCGAATGTTTGATATCATCCAGATTAATCGTTGTTGCATCCCTTTCTTTCACTACTTCATAAAAGGTCCGATCGGCAATCAACCCGTGTTTAATCACCTCGGCAAAGCCCGAAACCAATTGCCGATTATCCAAGGTTTCCAAGAAATCCGTCGCGATAAACACGGCTTCGGGTTGCGCAAACGTACCGATAATGTTTTTCACATGGCCCATATCGATACCCGTCTTGCCACCGACAGAGGCGTCCACCTGAGACAATAGTGTGGTAGGAACTTGCACGAAGTCTATTCCACGTTTGAACGTGGAGGCCGCGAAGCCGCCCATGTCTGTTACAACACCACCTCCTAGATTAATCAACAGACTTTGCCTATCAGCCCCAAAATCGAGCATCATCTTCCAAATCCCGACACAGAAATCGATGTTCTTATTCTCCTCACCCGGGTCTACCTCGATGAGGTCACATCCCTGTAGCCGTGGCACAGCTTCCTGCAGCACCGGCAAGCAATGTATGCTGGTGTTCCTATCGGTAAGTATAAGTATTTTCGAGTAGTTACGTGTTTGAAGGAAGTTATCCAATGTGATTAAGGTGTTGTCAAAAAAAACCTCGTAACCAGTACTTGCTATGCTATTTTTACTCATTTATCGTGTTTTATCTTACTTTCATCAGTTTCAACTCAAAGTCCTTCACCCGATCGTAGTAAGGAATATCCGAACGCCGCGCAAATTGGATAAAATGCATAATAATACTATCCCGCTGGTTTTGCGGAATGGTGGGGCCAATATCCGTACCTTTGTCATCTAGGATACGTAAACCCTTGACCTCTTTTATCGAGTCAGGAAACTGTGCCACATGCATCAATACGGCTGCATATTTTTGGATGCCCTTGGAATAGGCAGCGAGTGCCGTCGGCACCTCAACAGTATCCGACTCGATTTTCTCCACCACCGCGTCAGCTCCTTTAGCCACGTATGCCTCGACAGGGATCACCAAAATATAAGGCTTATTGGCATGATTACCATTCCCCTGGCATCCATAAAAAATGATACCGAATGCGATAAAAAATACGGCTTTCATGATTTTTCAATAAGATGTACTTGCTTTCCGTTAAATTCCACGATATCACCCGGTTTGAGTTTCAGACGCTTCCGATAGTCCACGTTGCCGTTCCATCGAACCAGCCCGGCTGACACGACCGCCTGAGCCTCGCCACCGTGCTCCACCCAGTTGAGCGCCTTAAGCAATTGAATCAACTGAATGTATCCCCCTGTGATTTGAAAGGTATCCATACGGCAAACTTAGATAAATTGTCTGAGAAAACAATTTATCGATTGCTACGCACCATCCGTCTATCCCCTTCTGCAAAGCGTCGATTTTTCTCTCCAGATCCTCAATCATTGCAATCCGCGCAACCATATCGACGTATGATTATTATTTTATCAATAAAAACACCTTTTAATAGGTAATTAATAATGAAAATGATAAAAAATTAAAAAAAAACTAATATTTCTTGAAATAATTACTAATTTAGCAAATTAAATACAGCTAACTAAACAGGATGACGGATACATTAACACGACCAGAAGGGCTTTACCAGTCTGATTTTGAGCGGGATGCATGTGGAGTGGGTTTTGTGGCCCATATTAAAGGCAACAAAACACATACGCAGGTGCGGGATGCATTGACCATGTTGGAAAACATGGAGCATAGGGGCGCCTGCGGATGCGATCCGGAGAGCGGAGACGGCGCGGGCATCATGCTCCAACTACCCCATGAGTTCTTATGGGAAGAATGCATAGCATTGGGCATCCAGCTAAGTGAGCCAGGTTATTATGGTACGGGAATGGCATTCCTCCCCAAAGATACCAAAGCAAATGAAATGTGCAGGCAAATCATCCGTCAGGCATCGGAGGAACGTGGGATGCCTTTCCTTGGTTTTCGCACCGTGCCGGTAAACCCGGAGGGCATCGGTAGCACGGCATTGAGTGTGGAACCGGAAATTGTTCAGTTCTTTGTGTCGCGTCCCGAAGGGGTTAATACAACGGCAGATTTCGAACGGAAACTGTTCGTATTGCGGCGGCTTATTACAAAGAAGGCACAGGAGACGGGGGCGGTCAACGATGCCCTCTACATTGCTTCACTCTCCTGCAATGTGATTGTTTACAAGGGTCAGCTGACCACCTATCAAGTTGGCACCTATTTCAAAGACCTATCGGATGAGCGCGTAACATCTGCGTTTGGGTTGGTGCATTCCCGGTTTTCGACAAACACCTTCCCGTCGTGGCAATTGGCGCAGCCGTTCCGGATGCTTGCACATAATGGAGAAATCAACACACTGACAGGGAACCTCAACTGGTTCTATGCCGGGCTCCGTTCATTATCTTCTCCCTATTTCACGGAAGAAGAAATGCAAATCCTGCTGCCCGTTGTAGATGGTCATCAATCGGATTCGGCCTGTTTAGACAACGTGGCAGAGCTGCTGTTACACAGCGGTCGTAGTGTAGCCCATACCATGTTGATGATGGTGCCCGAAGCATGGGATGGCAATACGCAGATGGATCCGCTCAAAAAAGCATTCTACGAATATCACGCTACATTGATGGAGCCGTGGGACGGCCCGGCAGCGCTATGTTTCACTGATGGTACCACCATTGGCGCCATGCTCGACCGCAATGGGTTGCGGCCGTTACGTTTTGCGGTAACGTCTGACGACCGGGTTATCGTGGCGTCAGAGGCCGGTGCACTTCCTGTAGACGAACGTACCATTATTAAGAAGGGCCGCCAACAGCCCGGCAAGATTTTCCTGATTGACATGGAGAAAGGTGAAATCCTTTCTGACGACCAGGTAAAGGGCGAGCTCTCCGCACGCCAGCCCTACGAGGATTGGCTGCACCAATACAAAATCCGGATGGATGAGCTCGCCGAGCCACGGGTTACCTTCACCTATCTTTCCAAAGAGTCGGTTTTCAAATTCCAACAGATTTTCGGCTATTCGCGGGAAGACGTGGAACACATCATCACGCCGATGGCCTTAGATGGCAAGGAGCCGATTGGCTCCATGGGAACTGACGTTCCGTTAGCCGTGCTCTCCAATCACCCACAGCACCTATCGAGTTATTTCAAGCAGTTTTTTGCGCAGGTAACCAATCCGCCGATCGACCCGATACGGGAGCGACTGGTGATGAGTCTGGCAACATTCATCGGCAATGCCGGAAATATCCTGGATGAAAACAAGATGCACTGCCACTGCGTAGCGTTGGAACATCCGATAATAACCAGTAGGGAACTCGAAAAGTTACGTAGCATCGATACCGGTATATTCCAAGCGAAGACCCTACAGTGCTACTTCAATGCAAATGGTAATCCCGGCGCATTGAAAGACGGACTAGACCGCCTTTGTCGGTATGCCGAAGATGCCGTCCGAGATGGGTTTGAGGTGATTATCTTGTCGGACCGGGCCATCGATTCCCAACATGCCGCTATACCCTCGTTGCTCGCGGTTTCTGCGGTACACCACCACCTTATCAAAACGGGCCATCGCGGCGCAGTGGGCTTGGTAGTTGAGGGCGGAGATGTATGGGAAGTCCATCATTTCGCTTGCCTCTTGGCATTCGGTGCCACAGCGATCAACCCGTATATGGCGCTGGCGACCGTCCGTACCCTTAAAGAACAAAAGTTACTGGATACGACATTGACCTGGCCCCAATTAGCCAAGAACTATGTAAAAGCCGTATGCGGTGGGCTGCTCAAAATCTTTTCCAAGATGGGCATCTCTACTCTTCAGTCGTACCACGGCGCGCAGATATTCGAGGTGCTAGGCATCAATAAGGATGTGGTAGACCTTTATTTCTGTGGTGCTGTATCCCGTATCGGCGGATTAGACCTCGACGATATTGCACGGGAAGTACTGAGCAAACACCATCGGGGTTTTACAAGTAGCCGCAATGCGAAAGACCTGTTACCAGAGGGAGGAATTTACCAATGGAAAAGACGGGGCGAAGCCCATCTATTCAATCCGCAGACGGTGCATTTACTACAACAGGCCTGCCGTACGGGCGACTACGAGACGTATAAGAAATACGCGGCCCACATCAATAATCAGGACGAACGACGGTATACGTTACGCGGCCTGCTCGATTTCGCAAGGCACCGCTCGTCCATCAGCATTGATGAAGTGGAACCGGCAGAGAATATCATGAAACGTTTTGCCACAGGCGCCATGTCATTCGGCTCGATATCGCACGAAGCACATAGCACGCTGGCCATCGCCATGAACCGTATTGGCGGTAAAAGCAATACGGGTGAAGGCGGTGAAGACGAGATGCGTTACATCCCGCTACCGAATGGCGACTCCATGCGGTCGGCCATTAAGCAGGTGGCATCGGGTCGTTTCGGTGTGACCTCTAACTACCTAACACAGGCCGATGAGCTGCAAATCAAGATGGCGCAAGGGGCAAAACCCGGGGAAGGCGGGCAACTGCCTGGTCATAAAGTCGACTCATGGATTGCCAAAGTGAGGCACTCCACGCCGGGCGTTGGACTGATTTCTCCCCCACCTCACCACGACATTTACTCCATCGAGGACTTGGCGCAGTTGATTTTCGACCTCAAGAACGCCAATCGCGAAGCACGCATCAACGTGAAACTGGTATCGAAAGCCGGTGTGGGAACGATCGCAGCCGGTGTGGCCAAAGCCCATGCGGACGTCATTCTCATCGCCGGATACGACGGCGGTACTGGAGCATCGCCCATCAGTTCGATTAAGCACGCAGGGCTCCCTTGGGAGCTCGGGCTCGCCGAAAGCCATCAAACGTTGGTAAAGAATGGGCTGCGCAGCCGCGTGGTATTACAAACCGATGGACAATTGAAAACTGGAAAGGATTTGGCCATTGCCACGTTGCTGGGCGCCGAAGAATGGGGCGTAGCTACGGCAGCCTTGGTTGCCGGCGGGTGCATCATGATGCGCAAATGCCACCTGAATACCTGCCCCGTGGGCGTAGCTACCCAAGACCCCGAGCTACGCAAGCTCTTCTCGGGGAAGCCCGAAGACATCGTGAACCTGTTCCGCTTTCTCGCTGAGGAACTTCGCGAGGTTATGGCTGACCTCGGCTTCCGTACCATCAACGAAATGGTGGGTCGGGCACAGTTCCTCAAAAAATGGGAAAACATCGAACATTGGAAAATCAATAAACTCGACCTCTCGCGTATCCTCCATGTGGCGCACAGCCGCACGGGCGACACCCTGTATCAAACGGAACAGCAGGACCATGGATTAGATATGATTTTGGATTGGGGCTTAGTGAAACAAGCCCGGAGCGCGCTGGATAGCAAGACGCCGGTATTCGGCACGTTTAACGTTAAAAACACCGACCGGACCATCGGCACGCTGCTTTCGAATGAGGTTTCTAAAATTTACGGTGGTGATGGACTACCCGACAATACCATCAATTACAAATTTGTCGGCTCGGCCGGGCAGAGCTTCGGTGCATTTGCCGCAAAGGGACTATCTTTTGAATTAGAAGGTGAAGCCAATGATTACGTGGGCAAGGGACTATCGGGCGCTCAGTTGGCTATATACCAACATCAGGCCAGTCCGCGGGTACCGCACGAACACATTATCATTGGCAATGTGGCCCTGTACGGCGCTACATCAGGCCACCTTTTCGTCTGTGGCCAAGCCGGGGAAAGGTTTGCGGTACGCAACTCGGGGGCGACAGCCGTTGTAGAAGGTGTGGGCGACCACGGGTGCGAGTACATGACAGGTGGACGCGCACTGATACTCGGTGCTACCGGGCGTAACTTTGCCGCTGGTATGAGCGGAGGTATCGCTTGGGTTTACGACATCGAAAGTACATTCCGGGAAAACTGCAATACCGAAATGGTAGACTTGGACCCGCTGGAAGCCGAAGACGAAACCGCAATCATGGCGTTACTCAAGCGGCACATCCACCTTACGGGTAGCAAGCGCGCAGCGGCGATATTAAAGAACTGGAAAACGGAAAAGGCCTGTTTCATTAAAGTATTCCCTAGGGAATACAAAAACGTGCTACGGTCCACATTAGTAGAAGCATAAACGTATAAACAACATGGGAAAACCAACGGGATTTAAGGAGTTTGAACGGGTGCTTCCGAAGAAGGAGGCTGTCGCCGACCGTAAAAAAACATATCGTGAATTTGTACATGCCTACAGCGATGACGAGCTGAACAAGCAAGCCGCCCGATGCATGAACTGCGGAATACCATTCTGCCACTCGGGCTGCCCATTGGGTAATGTTATTCCCGAATTTAATGATGCAGTATATGACGGCAGGTGGGAAGACGCCTACAAAATATTAACATCGACCAATAATTTCCCCGAATTTACCGGACGAATTTGCCCGGCTCCCTGCGAGTCGGCCTGCGTATTGGGTATCAATCGTCCACCTGTAGCCATTGAAGAGATCGAAAAACACATCATTGAAATCGCATTCAAGCGCGAATTCATCAAAGCACGGCCGGTACACTTGAAGACCGGGAAACGTGTGGCCGTGGTGGGCAGCGGCCCAGCTGGACTTGCCGCCGCAGCGCAACTGATTAAGGTGGGCCATGAGGTAACGGTATATGAGCGCGATGATAAACCGGGCGGGTTACTCCGCTACGGCATCCCCGATTTCAAACTCGACAAATGGGTCATTGATCGCCGGATAAAATTGATGGAAGAAGAGGGGGTACTTTTCCGCTGTAATGCCGAAGTGGGCAACAATGTTCCCACTGCTGAGCTCCAAGCTTACGATGCCGTGGTACTCGCTGGCGGTTCCACTATTCCCCGTAATTTAAACATACCGGGAAGGGAGTTCAATGGCGTGCACTTTGCCATGGAATTCCTTAAACAGCAGAACAAGCGGGTGGGCAACGCTCCGTTTACCGAAAAAGACCTCTTGGCAACGGGCAAGAATGTCCTAGTCATTGGTGGTGGTGACACCGGTTCCGACTGTGTGGGCACGTCCAATCGCCAAGGCGCCAAATCGGTAACCCAATTTGAGCTGATGCCACAGCCGCCGAAGGAGCGTACCGCAGCTATGCCATGGCCCAATTACCCCATGTTACTGAAAACCACCACGTCGCATGAAGAAGGCTGTGAGCGCGAATGGGGCATTGGTACGAAGGAATTCGTGGCTGACGAAAGCGGCAATCTCAAAGGTGTCCGCATTGTTGACCTCAAATGGGAACACGACCATTTGGGGCGGCCGGTGAAGTTCACTGAAATCGAAGGATCCGAACGGGAACTGCCCTGCGAGCTCGTATTGCTGGCCATGGGCTTTCTGCATCCGCAACATGAAGGATTATTGCAGCAATTGGGTGTAACACTTGACGGACGTGGCAATGTACAAGCGATTGAAGGCGATTATCAAACATCTGTCAGCCAGATTTTCGTTGCCGGCGACATGCGCAGGGGCCAATCGCTCGTGGTTTGGGCCATCTCCGAAGGCCGCGAATGTGCCCGCAAGGTAGATGAATATTTGATGGGCTATTCCGAACTGGAGAGCAAGGATGCGGTATTCGACTACGCTTAGGCAACGATTTCCCGCCGCTTTTTGGCTAGCCGGAATTTCAATATAGGATACAAGAAAACCGCACCAAAAATGATTACAGCGCCGGCATAAAAGCCGGCGCTCATTTTTTCGCGTTGCCCGAAAAACACCCAGGCCAGCAGGATACCGTATATAGGCTCCAAATTACTGGCGAGGGCAACTCGGAATGCACTGATCTCTTTCATTACAGAAACGGCCGCAACGTATGCCCCTGCCGTGCACACCGTCCCCAAAACGACCAAATAACCGATGTCG
Source organism: Parapedobacter sp. (assembly GCF_035556095.1). Classification (GTDB taxonomy): domain Bacteria; phylum Bacteroidota; class Bacteroidia; order Sphingobacteriales; family Sphingobacteriaceae; genus Parapedobacter. Next base: position 306,629 of record NZ_DATMFT010000032.1, read on the forward strand.
TGTCCACTGATGCCTATGTCATCACCACCCATAACCAGCATAAAAAAAGAAACCCATATCCAAGCGCCGGCCATTTCATAAAAACTAATGATGGTAGCACCATTTCTTTTAATTAGCTTGGAATTGATCGTACCAAACAGCGCGGCCGACAAAGCGGCCAACAGCCCCAATACGATGCCGCGAACATACCCGCTCTCGAAATTGAAGATGAGACAGATACCAATAATGATGAGTAAGCCAATAAACACATCAATTTTAGCGGTGCTCCGGCGGTAAAATAACGGCTCAATGAGTGCCGTAAACAAGGTAACGGACGAAAGGCAAACTAATGTCACCGAAACGGTTGAAACCTTTATGGATTCAAAAAAAAGCACCCAGTGCAGCCCAACGAGGCCCCCAGTAAGGAAGAATTGGATAAATTGTTTGGGGCTGACAACGAATGACTGCCTCTTAAGCCAGAAATAGCCAGCCAACGACAACGCTGCAATGAGTACCCGCCACCAAACCAGCTGTATAGCGGAAATGGATATCAGATTGCCCAATATCCCCGTAAATCCCCACACAACTACCGTGATGTGCAGGATAAGTAGGTTTCGACCGGGAGCGGTACCTTCCATGGAGCTATGCCGTAAACTACTTCGGCGCCTTGTACAATAAGTAAACGGCCAATAGACCGAAGATTACATTGGGGATGAACACCGCAATAAGCGGGGCGAGACCGCCCTTGAGCGAAAACATCGTTGCAAATTGGATAAAGACGATATACGTAAAGCTTAACGCGATACCGATACCCAGGCTCAACCCAATGCCGCCTCTCACTTTCTTCGATGAAAGCGCTACTCCCATGATGGTAAGCACGTAAGCCGCCAACGGTGTAACGAACCGTTTGTACTTCTCCAACAGCAAGTCCGTCATCATTCCCGTGCCCCTAACTTCTTCCTTTTCGATACGGGCATTCAACTCGTTCATATTCATCGCCGTGAAAATATTGTCATAGACTTCAAAATCACGCGGCGTCATATCCAGCACCGTATCCAGACTGGAACCTTTAATCATCTCCTCCTTCAGCGAGTCGATTATCCGAATGGTATAATTTTCAATACGCCAATTATTCTTTACGGAATCCCATGTAATGCGATCTGCCATGAGTTTTTCAGTCATCTCGCCCTCGTCAAACTTTTCAAGTGTGAAGTGATAACCCACTTTGCGGTTATTATCGAAATTATCGATGTAGACATAACTATCATCATCGATCTGCATGTGGGTAGAGCTCTTGCTGTTATTCGTCACAGGCTTCACATATATCCGTTCAAACCCCACTTTCAACTTATTGGTGCGCGGTATGATATAAACACTGAAAACAAAATTCAGCACGAAGATAACGGAGGCTGCCACCATATATGGCCGAATGAAGCGGTTGAAACTCATCCCCCCACTCAAAATGGGTACAATTTCCGTTTGGTCCGCCATTTTCGCCGTAAAGAAGATAACGGCAATGAAATTAATCAGCGGCGAAAGCATATTGAGGTAAAACGGCACGAATCCGGCGTAATATTCAAATACGATTTTCGACAATGGTGCTTCATGCTTCATGAAATCATCCAATCGCTCGGAAATATCAAACACCACGGCAACAACAGTAAAGATAGCCATGGTAAACAGAAACGTACTCAGGTACTTACCAATGATGTACCGATCTATGGTATTCAGATAAGGTATGCGCAATCCCTTCATAGTTTTTCTCCCAATTGCATGATCATCTTATTCTTCCATTCGCGGAAATCCCCTGCCAGGATATGCATACGCGCCTCGCGGACCAACCATAAATAAAAATGGAGGTTATGTAGCGACGCAATCTGCGCTCCCAGAATTTCCTGCGACCGGATGAGGTGCCGGAGATACGCTTTGGTATACATGCGATCCACCAACAGGTCGCTTTCCGCGTCTATCGGCGTGAAATCTGCTTCCCATTTCTTGTTCTTGATATTGATGATACCATTTTTTGTAAACAGCATACCATTCCGTGCATTCCGCGTAGGCATCACACAGTCGAACATATCGATACCCAGGGCGATGTTTTCTAGGATATTGACAGGCGTACCTACGCCCATCAAGTAGCGGGGCTTTTCAATAGGGAGTATATCGCAAACCACTTCCGTCATGGCATACATCTCCTCCGCCGGTTCACCTACAGATAATCCGCCGATCGCGTTGCCATCACGTCCAAAGCCGGCAATGGTCTCGGCCGACTTTTCACGTAGGTCGCGGTACACCGATCCCTGCACAATGGGAAACAATGTTTGCTCATAACCATAAAGCGGGTCCGTATGGTCAAACCGATCACAACACCGTTGCAGCCAGCGGTGGGTCATGTCCACCGAACGCCTTGCGTAATGGTAATCGCAGGGGTAAGGTGTACACTCATCAAAAGCCATGATGATATCGGCACCGATAATCCGCTGGGTATCCATCACGTTCTCGGGAGTAAATAGATGTTTGGAGCCATCAATATGCGAGCGGAACGTAACCCCTTCTTCTTTGATTTTACGTACTTCTGTCAGCGAATACACCTGATAGCCGCCACTATCGGTCAATATAGGCCCAGACCAACCATTGAACCGATGAAGACCGCCCGCGCCGTGCAATACATCCAGCCCGGGACGCAGGTACAGGTGGTAAGTGTTGCCGAGGATAATTTGGGCTTTCACAGCATCGACCAGCTCGTGCTGGTGCACGGCCTTTACGGTGCCCGCCGTCCCCACCGGCATAAATATAGGGGTTTCGATGGTTCCATGTGCGGTTTCCATGAGACCTGCACGTGCCTTGGATTGGCTATCTGTCGCCTGAAGGGTGAATTTCATTTCCGCACAAAAATAGCAAAAACAACCCATAGCCGCAGGCAGCTGGCTATGATTTTAAATTTAACGTGTTATCTTTGGCCACATATATGGATATACTCAACCAGTTTACCGAAACACCTTTCTTCCTGTTGCTAGGGGTATGCGGGTTACTCTTGGTTTTCCAATTGTATTTTTTGCTTTTTGTCTATAGCCGACTGGCATTCTACAAGAAACCACAAACAAAACCCAGTGGAGAACAGCCGCCGTTGTCCGTCATCATCTGCGCGCGCAATGAGGAGGAAAACCTACGGCAAAACTTGCCGAAAATCCTCAACCAGCATTATCACCAATTTGAAGTAATACTGGTCAATGATTTCTCCGAAGACGAAACGAAGTGGTTACTGAAAGAATTGTGCACGCAGTACAGCCGATTGAGAGTGGTCGAAATCGCGGAGCATGTCCGCCTGAAGCACGGGAAGAAGTTTGCCGTTACGTTGGGCATCAAAGCCGCTCAATATGAGCACTTGATTTTCACGGACGCCGATTGCGTACCGCAATCGGATCAATGGCTCCAGTACATGGCCCACGCGTTTGATGGCGGGGAAGAAATTATACTGGGATACTCTCCGTACATCAGGAAACCGGGGTTCCTGAACGCTTTGATTCGCTTTGAAACCTTCCATACGGCTATGAGTTACCTATCGTATGCCCTCAAGGGAAACGCCTATATGGGTGTAGGGCGCAACCTTGGCTATACGAAAAGTTTATTTTTTAGAGGCAAAGGCTTCGCTGCGCACATGCATATCCCCTCGGGCGATGACGATTTGTTTGTCAACCAAAACGCAACTCCCCATAACACCGCAATCTGCATCGAGCCGGAGGCACATGTATGGAGTGAACCTAAAACGACATTTTCGGCTTATGCGCAACAGAAAACACGGCATACGGGCGCTTCAAAGGCTTACCGGCGTCCGCATCGGCGGATGCTGGCCGCACAATTGGTCAGCGCTTTATTTTTCTATATGCTGGCTGTTCTCTCAGTGGCCATGTACCCGTCGTATTGGTATGTCATTGTAGGCATGTACCTGTTACGGTTAATAGTGCAGTTGATCATCTATATACCGATCATGAAAAAACTACAGGTAAAAGGACTGATATGGTGGCTGCCGTTCCTGGATGTCTTTTACTACGGATATATATGTATCAACGGGTTCTTTGCACTGTATAAAAAGGATGTGAGATGGAAATAGGAACCGCGCTCAATCCCGGAGTTGATATCATTTACCATTATTTCCCAAAACTTTCGGAAAAACAACGGGAGCATTACCGGCAATTGGGCGAACTATATCCACATTGGAATACGCAAATCAACGTGGTATCACGTAAAGACATCGACAAGCTCTATCTCCATCATGTACTTCACTCACTAGGTATCGCCAAATTCACAAACTTTGTGCCTGGCACGCGCATATTGGATGTAGGTACCGGTGGTGGCTTTCCCGGTATACCGTTGGCTATTTTATTTCCGGATGTCCAATTCCATCTGGTGGATTCTATTGGAAAGAAAATCAAGGTCGTTCGGAACGTAGCAACTACCCTCGGTCTCGAAAACGTGGAGGCCGACCACATTCGTGCCGAGCAACTTGATGAGAAATACGATTTTATCGTTTCACGCGCAGTTACTCGATTGGCCGATTTCTACCCTTGGGTAGCGAATAAATTCCTGAAAAAGCACAAAAACGCCATTTCCAACGGCATCTTGTACCTAAAGGGTGGCGACTTAAATGACGAACTGAAAGAGTCGAGGCTCCGGGCGGAGGTATATGCACTTTCCGATTTCTTCGAAGAGGACTTTTTTGAAACCAAACAGGTCGTTTATATCCCGGTATAGTTAACGGCTCACAAAAGGCATAAGCTTTGCCGTCACAAACAATTGCCCTACATGGCGCTGTGTGTGTTCAGCTGCATGGAACAATAACCCGATCAACGTCGTCGGTATTCGCTTCCTGCCGAGGTAACGTGCATCCGTCAATGTAGCTTCGTCCGTTTCCCTTAACTGCGCTATCGCGGCCTCCACCTGCTTTCCGAAGGCCAGCACCAAATCGCTCGACCGAGCGTGGGACACTTCCTGCCCCTCCGCACGGAGGCATTCAAACTGCTGTTCAGACAACGGATTGCCCAACGCATAGGTAAATAACCGATCCACCACGCCGCTGATGTGCTGCAAATGAAAACCCACAGAAGCACGACCTCCGGGCTGCAACCACAAATAGGTGTCATCAAAACCATCCATATACCTCGTCACTTCCTCCTTAGCCTGCAATAACGCATGGGCTACGGGTTGCAACAACGGCGGCACACCCGGTACCGGGCCGCGCATCCAGACTTCAGGTTGAGCTGCTTGTTGTTCAGACATATTACAAACTTAGGCAACTTCACTTTGATAAGCAAAATAATCATATGGCGTAAATGCGCAAAAAAGATGCTGGCATTTATCCACGAATCCGAGGTATTTCCTATATTCGCAATCCAAGATGAGCCTACTTTACCAAATTGCATTGACTAAGGTGAACGGTGTTGGTCCAGTGATCGGCCGGCATCTCCTCTCCCATTTCGGTGGTGCAGAAACGATATTTTCTGCATCTAAGAAAGATTTCAGCGGCATACGGGGCCTGAACAGCCGGGTAATCGAAGGACTTTCTGGCACGGATGTGCTCAAAGCGGCGGAGAAAGAACTTCAGTTTGTTGAAAAACACAACATCAAACCTCTTTTTTGGGGGGATGATGGCTACCCGAAGCGCCTCGCCGAGTGTGCCGATGCGCCACTTTTACTTTACTACAAAGGAAATGCCGACTTGAACGCACCGCGCATAGTCAGCATTGTCGGTACCCGCAACGCTACACCATACGGAAAGTCCATTTGCGCCGATTTTGTAAAAGCAATCCAGCCGTACAATGTAACGGTCATCAGCGGCTTGGCGTATGGCATCGACAGCCATGCACATCAGCATGCGTTGAACCATGAAATACCGACGGTTGGTGTACTTGGGCACGGTCTCGACCGCATCTATCCCGCTGCCAATCGTGACATGGCGGCCAAAATGCTGAATTGCGGCGGGCTGCTTACCGAGTTTCCGTCGGGTACCAAGCCCGATCGGCAGAATTTCCCCATGCGCAACCGCATCATCGCCGGGCTGGCCGATGTGACGATTGTTGTGGAAGCAGCAGCCAAAGGCGGCGCACTGATTACTGCCGAACTGGCCAATTCGTACAGCCGCGACGTGTGCGCTTTCCCGGGGAGTTTGAACCAAGAGTTTTCTGCAGGCAGCAACTATTTAATTAAAACACACCGAGCCCACCTCATCACGGGAGCCAAAGATTTGCAATACCTCATGAATTGGGAGCTCTCGTCCAAACCGAAACAGCCCAAACAACTTCAACTACCCGTTTCGCTCGACACTTCACAGCGACGCATATATGACATCATCCATGCTGCAGAACAATTATCAATCGATGAACTTGCAGGGAAACTCCAATGGTCACAGAGCAAGCTTGCGGTAACCTTGCTGGAACTGGAAATGAGTGGTGTCGTTGTTGCTTTGCCCGGAAAAATCTACCGCACTACATAGAGTTACCTTCAAACCAATGAATTATGAACCGACAGCGATTTTTATTGGCGAATAACACATTTTTTGCTACTTTTGCGGTGGGTAAGTCTTTTACGACCAGCTCCTCGAGAATCCCCCAGGGTGGGAACACAGCAAGGGTATCGGGTTGTAGCGGTGCGATAAAAGTAGCTTACCCTTTTTTTATTCCATATACCAAACCAGTCAACGGTACTTGCATATCCACACAAGTTTATCTAAGTTTGCATCCCATAATCGAAGTTGCATGAGTTGGTTCAGACGTGAAAAGGCCGGGATTAGTACGGCTACCGAGCATAAAAAGGAAGCCCCTGACGGCCTATGGAATAAATGTCCGTCGTGCAAAAAGCCACTGCTGAATATTGAGCAGATTGAAAACAAATATGTGTGCCATTACTGCGGTTACCACCTACGTATCGGCTCGGCAGCTTATTTTTCAATTCTATTCGACGACAACCAGTTCACCGAACTTTTCACCAACTTACGATCAGGGGATCCACTCCGATTTGAGGATACAAAAAAATACACCGAGCGGCTCGAAGAAAGTTATGCAAAAACAGGGTTGAACGATGCTATCCGTTGTGCCCATGGCAAGGTGGAAGGACAGGATCTCGTATTAGCCTGTATGGATTTCACGTTTATAGGTGGCTCTATGGGGTCTGTCGTCGGCGAAAAAATTGCACGATCCATAGACTACTGCCTACAACACAAACTTCCGTTCATGTTAATTTCTAAATCGGGTGGGGCACGCATGATGGAAGCCGCGTTTTCGTTGATGCAAATGGCTAAAACCTCCGCAAAACTGGCGCTGTTAAACGAAGCTAAGCTACCTTATATCTGCCTGTTGACCGACCCCACCACCGGAGGAGTAACGGCTTCTTATGCCATGTTGGGCGACATAAATATTGCCGAACCTGGAGCGTTGATTGGTTTCGCTGGTCCACGTGTTATTAAAGAAACCATCAAAAAAGACTTACCGAAGGGTTTTCAGACTTCCGAATTCCTACTTGAACATGGCTTCCTCGATTTTATCGTCGACCGCCGCCAGCTTAAACAAAAAGTGGCTTTGTTCTTGGGTATGGTAAAGTAGGTTTTTTAACATTTTTTAGCATTTCACCGAGATATAATTTAATTATCTTTGCCCGCGATCCATCGTACCAGTATCGAACCATCGAGAACGCGTAAATGGCAAAAACGAAATACCATTACAATTCGCATACGCTCAAGTATGAAAAAATTAAGACAAGCACCCGTACTTGGGCGTTGCGTGCAGTAGGGTTTCTCACCAGCTCATTTGCTTGTGCGATGCTCCTCCTCTACATCGGCTTTACATTTATTGATTCGCCAAAAGAAAAGCAACTGCAACGGGAAGTAGACCAAATGACGCTGCAATACAACATCATGCAGGACCGCATGAAGCAGGTAGACGCTGCATTGGAAAACATGCAGCACCGCGACGATAATATTTACCGTGTTATCTTCGAGGCCGACCCAATATCGTCGGATGTGCGAAAGGCAGGGTTCGGAGGGGTGAACCGGTATGAAAGCCTCGAGCACTTCAGCAACTCGAATTTAATGATCGAAACCGCGAAAAAACTCGATTATATATCCAAGGCGTTGTATGTTCAATCGAAGTCGTACGATGACTTGACGGAGATGGCCAAGTCGAAAGCTGAAATGATGGCGAGTATACCTGCCATACAACCGGTCGATTCGCGGAAGGCCCGTGCCGGCATTTCCGGATTCGGCGTACGGATTCACCCCGTCTACAAAATCCGAAAGATGCATACCGGCATTGATTTTACCGCACCTTCCGGCACCCCGATATATGCTACTGGCAATGGTAAAGTGGAAGCTGCCGGTTTAGATGGTGGCTACGGCCGCCGGGTCGTCATTAACCACGGGTATAGTTACAAGACGCTCTATGGTCACATGAGCCGTTTTACGGTAAAAGCAGGCCAACGCGTAAAACGGGGAGACCTCATTGGATATGTGGGCAATACCGGCACGTCAACAGGTCCGCATTTGCACTATGAAGTACACAAAAATGGCAAACCCATAAACCCGATTAACTTCATTTACAACGACCTCACGCCCTTGGAGTATGCGGCTGTCCTCGAAGCTGCCTCGCAAGAAAATCAGTCGTTTGACTAACGTCCCAACAACAAACGGATTTACGGGTTGTGCAATAATCCAAATGTAATTGTATCTTTGTGATAGCAGATCGTCAAATTATTAGCTTGATAACATGCCTTACAAAGAGCGCGAAATAAACAAACTTTATTACACCATGGGAGAAGTGACAGCCATGTTTGGTGTCAATGCCTCCCAGATCCGGTTTTACGAGCGTGAGTTTGACATCATCCAACCCAAAAAAAACAAGAAAGGGAACCGTCTTTTTACCCCGGATGACATCGCCAACCTGAAGATCATCTTTAATCTCGTCAAGGACAAAGGTTACACCCTACAGGGTGCACGTGAATACCTACGGAACAACAAGAATGAAGCGCGGGAAAACCAACGGGTCATCGACTCGCTGCAACGCCTCAAAGCTTTTTTATTGGAGGTACGAGACAGTCTCTAGTAGCCTCATGCAAAGACTTCCACTTCAGGCTGCCGTACAAATTCTTCCACCTTTTCAACCATCGCCGTGCTACCGATGAATATCGGCGTCCGTTGATGTAGTTCCTCGGGTTGGATTTCCAATATCCTGCGGTAGCCATCGGTAGCCTTCCCTCCAGCCTGCTCAATAATGTACGCCAACGGATTGCACTCATACATCAACCGCAACTTACCCCGCGGATGTGAAGAGGTTGTGGGATAAAGAAAAACACCACCTTTGATCAGGTTGCGGTGTACATCGGCAACCATTGAACCGATATATCGGGATGTATACGGCCTATTCCCTGCGCTATCTTCCACTTGGCAATACTTAATGTAATCTTTTACGCCCCGCGGAAACTTAATGTAATTGCCCTCGTTAATCGAATAAATCGTGCCATCACGTGGAATTTGCATATTGGGATGCGATAAGCAGAACTCCCCTATGGAAGGATCGAGCGTAAATCCGTTTACGCCTTTTCCTGTGGTATAGACCAACATCGTGGAGGATCCATAAACCACATAGCCGGCGGCCACCTGATGAATACCTTGCTGCAGAATCTCTTCCGGCTTCACCGGGCCCTCATTTTCAATGCGCCGGTAAATCGAAAAAATAGTACCTACGGATACATTCACATCGATATTCGACGAACCGTCCAACGGATCGATGCAGACAATGTATTTTGCATGTTGCGATATCTTAGAATTGATAAGAATACATTCATCGTGTTCTTCCGAAGCAACCACACAACATTCTCCACCACTCCGCAATGCCGATATAAACTGTTCATCGGCATATACATCGAGTTTCTTTTGTCCCTCGCCTTGTACATTGGTCGTACCGTTATCGCCGAGGATATCGACAAGCCCCGCTTTATTAACCTCTCGGTTAACAATTTTGGCGGCGATACCGATATCACGCAGGAGTCTTGACAACTCGCCTTTGGCATACGGAAAATCTGATTGTTTTTCGATAATGAATTGACCCAATGTAATTGTTTTCGTCATAATGTGGAGCCCAGTTAGTGTACTTCGTGTAATTTAAAATTCGCACAAAAATAGCCAAAAAAGCAACTAAACAAATAAAAAACAAAAACTTAGTGTAAAATAAATTCTATCGGCCCGCCAATTCAATAACTTCGAGATTCTCTATGCGATTATCATCGATGCTAAAACGTAAAAGCGTACGAACCTTATGCCACCCCTGTTTTCCAGCGGCCCCCGGGTTGAGGTGCAGGCATTGTAACTTCTGGTCAAACATCACTTTGAGAATATGGGAATGACCACAGATAAAAAGTTTGGGGGGCGCCTGTTGGATTGCCGACCGCACCCGTGGCGTATAACGACCAGGGTAGCCGCCAATGTGCGTAATCCATACGTCAACTGCCTCGCAGGTAAACCGTAGATGTTCCGGATAGACAGCACGGATATCCTGCCCATCTATATTGCCATACACACCTTTCAGCGGCTTGAATGCAGCTAATGTATCAGCTACGGCAATATTACCGAAATCACCGGCATGCCATATTTCATCGCACCGGTCGAAATGGGTGAAAACGGACTCATCGAGGTATCCGTGCGTATCTGAAAGTAATCCAACCCGTGTCATAGTGCTTTGGCGAAGATAGGCATTCTCAAAATGCCAGGAAAAACGCTTTTAATAATTCTCGATACGCTGGACCGTAAACGCCTCGGCGCTCGTAAATAATAAATTCCTGTGCTTCATAGCTATTGGATTCGGCCGACCTGCCAAGGGTCAAAACACGTCTTATCGGCGGATGAGACACGAAGGACCGAATGGTTGTTACGGCCTGCACCCAAAGTCCATACTCCTCCGCCTTTTGGCCGAGGACGTCTGCCAGTGCGGCCGGCAGTATGATTTGTAAGGTTCCCCCAGGACTCAACCAACGTTGCGACCGCGTCAATAATTGGTCGAAAAAATTCATATCCGTATGCCGGGCTAACCGTTTCCGCCAATCGCCATTCTGTAACGAATGCAGAAAAAACGGCGGGTTTGATACAATTAAATCATATGGGCCTTCCGATTCAAAATCACCCAATGACACCGCATGGCTCGTAAGCTGCTTCGCAAAAGGTGAACGTTCAAAATTCCGTCCGGCAGTATCGGCGGCCAGCGTATCTATTTCAATCGCATCAATTATTGCCGAGGAAAAACGCTGCGCAAGCATCAACGAAATCACACCGGTACCCGTACCCACATCAAGAATGCGCGCTGGAAAATCACCCGTTACCATCGCGGCCAATAACACGCCGTCGGTATTTATCTTCATGGCACATCCCGACTGATCCACTGTAAATTGCTTGAATCGGAACATAGACATATTCCGACAAAATTAAGGTAATATTCTTATGTTGCAGCCGCTGATATGATCGATAGAAAATTTGGATTTTTATTTTGGAAAAAAACGAATATTGGTTACCATTGTAAAAAGCGCTTTCCACACGCATTACCAAATCAAGCACAATGCATGGTACTATGAAGAATTTCCGATACGGCACTGATAAACTAACGATAGGTAAAGCCATGGCACTCACCCACGGCAAGCTCCACGGCACGTTATCTGCGAAAGACCGACATAAAATCGATCGCTCTGAATCGTATGTAAAAGATATTGTCGCCCATAACGAGGTTGTATACGGTATCAACACCGGGTTCGGCCCGCTTTGCGATACGATTATTACGCCGCAAGACACGGCCAACTTGCAGCATAACCTTCTCAAAAGCCATGCGGTAGGGGTCGGCAAGCCCATACCACAATCAATCGCCAAAACGATGATGATCATTAAAGCGCAAGCTTTGGCCCAGGGGTATTCAGGCATACAACTACGTACCCTAGAGCGTATCATCTGGATGGCTGAACAGGATATCATCCCTGTTGTTCCTGAGCAGGGCTCGGTGGGCGCCTCCGGCGACCTGGCGCCGCTTGCCCATCTCTTTTTGCCACTTATCGGCCTTGGGCAAGTGTATTATAAGGGAGACATTGCGCCCGCGAGAGAAATATTGCAAGTACGGGGAATGCCCCCACTCCAACTAGCCCCAAAGGAAGGGCTGGCACTAATCAACGGCACGCAATTCATTGCTGCCCATGCCGTACACGGCTTGTACCGCCTGCATAACGCCCTTGAGGCTGCCGATATCATCGGTGCCATGTCTATTGAAGGATTGATGGGGTCTTATAAGCCTTTTGACGCACGCCTGCATCAAATACGGCCTTTTCGGGGAAATCAATTAGTCGCTCATCGCCTATGGCAACTATTGCATAAATCCGAAATTGCCAATTCCCATCCCGATTGCGGTCGCGTACAGGACCCCTACTCACTACGGTGCATTCCACAGGTGCATGGCGCGTCGCGTACGGCGTGGCTACATCTCAAAGACCTCACCGAAATAGAAATCAATTCGGTGACCGACAACCCGATTATCCTGGGCCCTCATGACACCATTAGTGGGGGGAATTTCCATGGTCAGCCGCTAGCTATCGCACTGGATTACGCGGCCATCGGTGCAGCAGAGTTGGGAAACATTGCTGACCGCCGATGCTACCTGATCATTGAGGGTCGATACGGCCTTCCCAAGCTACTCATCCAAAATGCAGGATTAAACTCCGGGTTCATGGTACCGCAATATACCGCAGCAGCATTGGTATCTGAAAATAAAACCCTTTGTTTCCCTTCCAGTGCGGACAGCATCCCCACTTCCCTTGGCCAAGAAGACCACGTTTCGATGGGATCAATTAGCAGCCGGAAATTGAATAAAATCATCGATCACCTCGAATATATCTTAGCAATCGAGCTCCTGTACGCAGCTCAGGCAATGGACTTCCGAAGGCCGCTCCGTTCATCGGAAGTACTTGAAGCGTGCCACGCACTGGTTAGGCGCCGTGTGCCTTTTGCTGAATGTGACCGCATTTTTGCCTACGACATCAACAACCTTCAACAACTGATCAGCAGCGGAAAATTCGTAGAAGCGGCAAACAGCGCTGCCACGACTCACGACTACGATCTAAACCAAGCAGCTTATGACGCTTTCAACATTTCTTGAGCGATACACCAACCATTCCCACTACGTTTCACCTAGAAGTAGTCGCCTACAACAATTGTTTTCCACGCATGGCGTATTTATCGGAGAAGCGCCGCTAAGCTTCGAATTTATACCCCACCCCTTTCACTGTGGCTACATAATCTTCACCGATTTTCTCCCGTAGCTTGCGTATATGCACATCGATGGTACGATTGGTGACCACTACCGAGTCTTCCCAGATATTTTTAAGGATTGCTTCACGTGTATATACCTTGCCGGGTTTGGAAGCCAACAAATACAACAATTCAAATTCTTTCTTGGCCAGCACGATTTTTTCGCCATTTTTGAAGACTAGAAAAGCCTCCCGGTCGATTACCAAATCTTTGACCTCCAACTTTTCATCAACCGGCTCATCATTTTGCATATTCCGCCGGAGGATGGCATTGATTCGGCTTAACAGCGCACGTGGTTTGATCGGTTTCGCAATATAATCATCCGCCCCAACGTTGAAGCCGGCGATTTCAGAATATTCTTCGCTACGAGCGGTAAGAAACACCATGAACGTGCTTTTGAATTCGGGCATAGCACGCATAATTCGGCATGCTTCTATTCCGTCCATTTTAGGCATCATGACGTCGAGGATGATTAAATCTGGCATTACCTTCTTGGCGGTCGTCACCGCTTCCTGCCCATTCGAGGCGGTATATACTTGATACCCTTCTCGCTTGAGGTTATAGGCTATCAACTCAACGATATCGGGTTCGTCATCCACTACCAATATCTTTTGCTTTATGGAACTCATGGTATCATTTTTTTGCTAAAATATGTACATAAGGACAATAAATGGTTAAATCAATATTAATAAATCATTAAACCATACCATCCGTTAATGCAAACGACGCATTAATCGAATGTCTTTTCCAAAAAAGCTTCTAAGTCTGCCCCCCGCAGATTCTTAGCGATAATGATACCGTCAGGATCCAGCAAATACGATGTCGGTATCGCCTGTATGCGATACAAGCCCACCACTTCACTGCCCCATTGCTGCAAGTCCGACACCTGGGTCCACTCCAAACCATCCTCCTTGATGGCCCGTAACCAGGAGCCGGGATTGCCATCTAACGATACGCCGAGCACGGTAAACCCGTTATCCTTAAAGCGATGGTATTGTTCCACAATATTTGGATTCTCCTCACGGCAGGGCACACACCATGATGCCCAGAAATCAACCAATGTATATTTTCCTTTGAAATCCGCAAGCTTGACTGGCTGGTTATTTGGCGTGAGCGATTCGAAATCGGGTGCGGGCTGTCCGACAGCCAACACCTTCAACCGGGCCATTTCTTCCAGGAATTGCCGCACGCGGCCGTTGTCATCCCACCGTCCGGTAATTCGGTCGGCATAGGCGATTAGCTCGGCTTCCGCCAGCTCCGTATCAAGCGTCGTCATGGCATAGAATCCAGCCAGGTCGTCGTGTTCTTCGGCAAAACGAACCGTTGCTTTGCTATAATCAGCCATCTGCTGGCGGTACAGTTGCAAAAAGCGCTGTCGTAGTGCCATCAATGCAGTATCATCCAATCCAACAGCCTGATCGGCAAACGACTCCTCCAATTCCTGCTGCAACCGTTCTTTTTCTGCAAATGTAGCCGCAAAAAGCTTGATTTTATCCGAAAGTGCCGAGCCGGTCACTTCATAAGTATCGATTGGCTTCGTTATATCCGCATGGAATGAAACCCGATCACCGTTTTGGAGAATAAAATGATACCTGTTCCGACCTGCCTCCAGGGTAAGCAATCGCGGATGTGGTGCCGTACGCTGAAATTTGAACCTGCCCTGTTCATCGAGAAAAACCGAATCTAATTTGCGCTCACCTTCATAGAGCACTACGGTTTGTATATTCTCGGCATGGTGTACCTGTCCATCGATCACGAAAACCTCATCGCCCGCACAGGACGACAATAAAAAAAGTACCCATCCCAGGATTACTGTCAATCTATTCATTACTTCCAATCTACTGTCGCACCGGATTGCACATACGCTTTGGCCTTGGCCAGCGCTCCTTCCAAACCGTTTATGTCCTTACCACCGGCAGTAGCATAAAAAGGCTGACCACCACCACCGCCGCTTATTTCTTTAGCCAAGTCGCGTACGATGGCCGCCGCATTCCAGTCGCGCTCCTTTACCAAGTTTTCCGAAACAACCACCGTGAGTCCGGGCTTCCCACCGATAACCGTACCCAACACCAAAAAGAGATTATCCATGTGGCTTTTCAATGCGTACGACAGCGCCTTCACGGCATCGGCCGTTGGTAGGTCTACACGAGCTATAATGGCATTGACCCCATTGATATTTTCGGCTTTGGCCGCCAGCTCCCCCTTCAGTTGAAGTGCTTTGTCTACCACCGCCTGTTCCACTTCTTTCTTTAGCGAGCTATTTTCTTCGAGCAGCCGGCTGAGGGCCGAGACAGGATCTTTGGGATTATTGAGCAACGTACCGATTTCGTTGAACATCTGGCTTTGTTCGTGGACAAATTGTTCAGCAGCGGATCCGGTGATAGCCTCCACGCGTCGCACGCCGGCGGCGACAGCACTCTCGGAGGTGATTTTAAAAAAACCAATCTGACCGGTTCCACGCACATGCGTACCGCCACATAATTCCTTCGAAAACCCATCGTCAAAAGTAATCACCCGCACCTCATCGCCGTATTTTTCGCCGAATAACGCCGTCACTCCCGCATCTACGGCCTGTTGAAATGGCACCCCCCGCTCCTCTTTCAGTGGAATGTTTTCGCGGACCTTCGCGTTCACTATTCGTTCAATCTGCGTCAGTTCCTCCTCACTTACCTTTGCGAAGTGTGAAAAATCAAAACGTAAGTAATCGGCGTTGACCAACGAGCCTTTTTGGTTCACGTGGTTCCCCAGCACCTGTTTGAGTGCAGCATGCAACAAATGGGTTGCGGAATGGTTAGCTTCCGTATCGCGCCGTTTTGCCACATCTACCTTAGCCGTGAAAGTGTCTTGCGGATCGTCGGGAAGTTCCTGGGTGTAATGCACCACCAACCCATTTTCCCGCTTGGTGTCTATCACGGCAACAGATTGCCGGCTATCGCTACCGATTAATAGGCCGGTATCGCCGACCTGTCCACCGCCTTCGGCATAAAAAGGTGTTGAAGTCAGTACAATTTGGTACCGATCCTTGCCTTTTACGGTAATCTTCCGATATTTAACAATTTCGGTTTCACATTCCAAGCGGTCATATCCTACAAAGTCGCTTACATCGCTTTCCCGCAAAACGACCCAATCACCTGCATCGATAGCGGTTGCTGCGCGCGAGCGATTTTTCTGTTCGTTTAAGGCCAGATTGAATCCCGGCATGTCTACAGCCACCCCCTTTTCCCTCGCCAGCAATTCCGTTAAATCAATTGGAAAACCAAAAGTATCATAGAGTTCAAAGGCAAAATCCCCGCTTATCGCACGGTGCTCTGTGACGTAGTTCTCAAAGCGGTTTACACCGGCGACGAGTGTTCGTAGAAAAGACTGTTCTTCTTCCAGCACTACTTTTTGCACAAACGCTTGCTGTGTTATCAATTCGTCAAATACACCTTCAAATTGCTTGGCTAGTAATGGCACCAACTCATGCAAAAAGGGCTCTTTAAAATGGAGAAATGTATAAGCATAACGCACACCCCGCCGAAGAATACGGCGAATCACGTACCCTGCTTTATTATTAGCCGGCAGTTGACCATCAGCAATGGCAAAACTTACCGCCCGGACATGGTCGGCCATTACCCGCATGGCAATATCGGTTTGCTCATCTTTTCCATAGGGAATTCCGGCGCGGTCAGCGATATACGCGATAATCGGTTGAAATACGTCCGTATCGTAATTAGAGAGCTTGCCCTGGATAACGCGTACCAGCCGTTCAAACCCCATGCCGGTATCCACGTGCCTCGCTGGGAGCGGTTTGAGCGCGCCATCTTTCTGCCGGTTGAATTGCATGAACACCAGGTTCCAAATCTCAATGACCTGCGGGTGGTCCGCGTTGACCAAGGTTTTCCCGTCTACCGTGCGGCGTTCACTATCCGGCCGGCAATCCACATGAATCTCTGAGCAGGGACCACATGGCCCCGTATCACCCATTTCCCAAAAGTTATCCTTCTTGTTGCCCAAGAGGATACGTTCTTCCGGGACTAGCTGTTTCCAGAAGCCATAGGCCTCTTCATCAAGCGGTAACCCGTCGCTATCATCCCCCTCGAAAACGGTTACGTATAACCGGTCGCTATCCAGTTTATAAACCTGGGTAAGCAGCTCCCAGCTCCACGCAATCGCCTCTTTTTTAAAGTAATCACCAAAACTCCAATTGCCCAACATCTCAAACAACGTATGGTGATAAGTATCGATACCCACTTCCTCCAAGTCATTGTGCTTACCGGATACGCGCAGGCAACGCTGCGTGTCTGCCACACGGGGATGTGATGCAGGTGCTTCTCCCAAAAAGACATCTTTGAATTGGTTCATGCCCGCATTGGTAAACATCAATGTAGGGTCGTTTTTGATTACTACGGGGGCTGATGGTACAATTTGGTGGCCCTTACCAGTGAAGAAAGCCAAAAAAGCTTCGCGGATTTCCCTGCTTGTCATCGAAAAAATGCATTTAATATGTCCCGCAAACTTAGTCAAAATTGGCTGTATTTGCAATGTGAGGGCCGCTTGGGAGAAGCCTGTTCCCACTACTATTCATCTACTTACATTTTTCCGTTTCGGAGTCGTTTATTTACGTCTCATGCCAAAATTCGAATAAAACTGGCGCGTTAATTGTGCATGAGCTGACAGAATCAAAAAAAACAATGCATAAACAAATACGACCAATGAAGAAAAAGCTAACTACAGTGGGGTTATTGGCGGGTATCGGCATCCTTTCCGCCACCCAATTAATGGCACAAGCACCCGTCATCAATGAAGTAAAACCATTCGCCCCCGAATCCGAATACCGCACGTGGTCCATCGGTGCCCACGTAGGTTTGTTAAACCAATCCAACCTGATCGGCTTACGCCGCAGATTCGACCAAACGGAACAAAGCCTCGGCTATGGATTGTATGTAAAAAGGCAGATTTTGCCCGGCTTTGGTATCCAGGCGGAATATATAGGCGGCAAGGTAACCGGTACATATGAGAACAATGATAACCGTTTCGACACAAAAATGCCCTGGTCTGTCGCTGTCTCCGGCAATGTAACCTTAGCCAACATCAACTGGCGGCATCACCAAGGCATTATCAAGCCGTATTTAAATGTCGGGTTGGGTGCACTCGGCTTTGAGCCGACCACTGAAATCAACGGAACGACGACAACATACGAAAAAACGACTAAATTATTTGTCCCCGGCGGTGTGGGGCTGAAGTTTGCAGTTACCCCCGATATCGCGATCGATCTGGGTTACCGGCTTAACCTCGTGCAGTCTGCAAATTTCGACGGCGTAAGCCGTGGTGGCGGTAAAGACATTTTTTCTTACACCCACCTGGGTGTTGAATTTGCCTTGGGCGACAAGCGCAAGCCGTTTTTAGGGAACAGCAACCCGGTATCGGCCATGCAGAAAGACTACCAGGCGCAATACGACGAAATACTCGCACAAAAAGCAGCATTGGAAGCACAGCGTGCAGAAAACGCAAAACTACATGAACAGGTTGAGCGCCTCTATGCCGACCTAGCCGATGATGATGGGGATGGCGTTGCAAACCGCTACGATAAATGTCCGGACACGCCCGAAAACACGAAAGTTGACGGTGCCGGCTGCCCCCTTCCTGAGGCAAAAGCACCGGTTGTACAAAAGGTTGTCGTAAGCGACGAAGACCGGCGGGTCGTTGACGAAGCCATCCAAAACCTGGAATTCGATTTAGGGAAAGCCACCATTCGTCCCACGTCGCATGTGAGCCTAAACAAAGTGGCAGCCCTTCTTATTGAGAAGAACTTCAGTTTGAAATTGGCGGGTCACACCGACAATACCGGTTCGATGCAGACCAACATGCGCCTTTCCAAGGAGCGGGCTGAAGCGGTAAAAGCATATTTGGTAAGTAAAGGAGCCAACCCATCGCGTATTGAAGCAACGGGATATGGGCCTACGCAACCGATTGCCAATAACAATACTGCTGCAGGTAGACAGGAAAATCGCCGCGTGGAGTTCACATTATATTAAAATAACGGTCACCCCGACCAATAAATAGCCGCCATGCACACCATGGCGGCTATTTTATTTTTTCTTTTTACCTTTGAATTTCAATAGATTAACCGTACCTTTGCACCGCCTTAGGCAATAGTGCCTATTGTATAAAAAATATTCATGAACCCATTTATTGAATTGGGAATCCGTCATGATATTGTTAATGCCATCACAGAGTTAGGGTTTGAATCCCCTACTCCTATCCAGGAACAAGCCGTTCCCGTATTACTTGGAGGCAGCAACGATTTTGTCGGATTAGCCCAAACTGGTACCGGCAAAACCGCAGCATTTGGTCTGCCTTTATTAGAATTGTTGGATTTCTCTCAAAAGCACCCGCAGGCACTCGTTCTTTGCCCTACGCGTGAGCTGTGTTTGCAGATTTCCAAAGACATTGAGAAGTACGCAAAAAATCTCCCAGATGTACATGTTGTAGCTGTTTATGGCGGCGCGAGCATCGGCGACCAATTGCGTCAAATCCGTCGTGGCGTACAAATTGTCGTTGCCACACCGGGTCGTATGCTCGATATCATTGGCCGCAAAGCCATTGATTTTTCTAATGTACGTTACGTCGTATTGGATGAAGCGGATGAAATGCTCAACATGGGCTTTCAGGAAGACATCAACAATATCCTGTCTACTACTCCCGACGAGAAAAAGACATGGCTTTTTTCAGCCACCATGCCTGCCGAAGTGCGCCGGATCGCCAAAAAGTACATGACCGATCCATTTGAGCTCACCATGGGCACCAAAAACACGGGCAATGCGAACATTGACCACCATTACTACGTTATCCGTGCGCGCGATAAATACGCCGCCTTCAAACGTATCGTCGATTCCAATCCGGAAATCTTCGGCATCGTATTCTGTCGCACGAAAATCGAGACCCAGGAGATTGCCGAATCGTTGATAAAAGACGGGTACAACGCAGATTCGTTGCACGGCGACCTTTCGCAGCAGCAGCGCGACAAAGTGATGAAACGTTACCGTGATCGCAGCCTGCAATTGCTTGTGGCTACGGACGTTGCTGCGCGCGGCATTGACGTAAACGATGTGACCCACGTAATCAACTATTCGCTGCCCGACGAGCTCGAAAACTACACTCACCGGAGCGGCCGTACAGCCCGCGCCGGAAAAACAGGCATCTCCATTTCGTTGATCAACCTGAAAGAAGTAGGTAAAATTCGACGGATTGAAAAGGTAATCGGCAAACCATTCACCAAAATGGAAGTACCGAAAGGTAATGCCGTGGTTGAAAAGCAACTCTTCGCGCTCATTGGCAAGGTCAACGACGTGGATGTCAACAACAGCCACATCGATCCCTATCTGCCTAAAATCATGGAAAGTTTAGGTGAACTGAGTAAAGAAGAAATCATCAAACGGTTTGCTTCGCTCGAATTCAACCGATTCTTGGAATATTACCAGAATGCACCCGACCTCAATGTTGATGCGAGTGAAGCGCGCGGTGGATCGGAACGTAGGGGTGGTGCGGAACGTTTCGGCCGCGACGGTTACAAATCAGACTATACCCGGTTGTTCATCAACCTGGGGTCAGTCGATGATTTCAGTCGTGGGGATATCCTCGGCTACATCTGCGACAACACACGGATCAGCGGCAAGGCTATTGGCAAAATCGACCTCAAAGGTGTGTATACTTTCTTTGAAGTGGAAAACACCTCAGTCGACAAAGTTTTCAATGGATTCCAAAACGTCGATTTCAATGGACGTACCGTGCGGGTAGAAAACGCCGGCGACAGGCAAAGCGACGGCCGGGGAGAACGACGGAGCCGTTCATTCCGGAATGGTGGCGGAGAAAGTGGAAATCGCCGCAAGCGCGAGCATGGCGGTGGATTCCGTGATTTTTCCAGCAAGCGCCGTGAAAAAAGCCGTTGGTAAATCCAACCACTTCTTCAAAAAGCAAAAAATCCTTTAGCTGGTGCTAAAGGATTTTTTTTGAGCGATGCTTTTTGATTTATTAATCGATGTCGGTAATCGGTTCGTAATGCGGAACCAACGATTTCATAATGAACCATCCGATCAAATAGGATACTGCACAGATAGCGAAAATGATGAAATATCCAGCCTCGATTCCCTCGAAGCCCATGAACTTCATATTGGTATCGACCGAATAGTCGAACAATAAACCAGAGCCTTTGTTGATCAGGAATGCACCCACACCACCAGCCATGCCCCCTATCCCCGTAATCGTAGCGACACTGGAACGGGGAAACATATCGCCGATTGTAGAGAAGATATTAGCCGACCACGCCTGATGCGCCGCTCCGGCAATACCAATGATCAACACGGGTATCCACACAGAAATATGGCCGAGCGGCTGCGCAAGCAATGTCAGCAATGGGAAAAACGCAAAAATAAGCATCGATTTCATACGGCCTGCATACGGGTTCATACCTTGCTTTTCAACAAAATAGGTAGGTAACCATCCACCGATGATAGACAACAGCGTGAGCGCGTACAGCGTAAAAATATGCCATGCACTCTCGGTCGAATCCAGGTTATATACCGAGCTGAGGTATGCCGGTGTCCAAAAAAGGAAAAACCACCAGACGCCGTCCGTCATAAACTTACCCGCCGCAAAAGCCCATGTTTGCCGATACTTGAACGCCTGTGCAAAAGACATTTTTCTACGCGGCACCGCCACTTCAGTGGCCAAGATCCGTTCGTTGTCAACCACGTCATCTTGTTGGATGTAGGCCAATTCCGCGGCGTTTATCCGCGGATGCACGTGTGGCTTCTTATACATAAAAATCCAAAAACCCATCCACACAAACCCTAATGCGCCAATAATGACAAAGGAAGCTTCCCATCCATAAGCCGCCGCAATGAACGGGATGGTCAATGGTGCAGCCAGTGCACCTACCGTAGCACCCGCATTAAAAATACTTGTAGCAAACCCGCGGTCTTTCTTGGGGAAGAACTCCGCCGTTGCCTTGATCGCGGCAGGAAAGTTACCCGATTCACCGATAGCAAGAATGATTCGAGCAAAAATAAACAACGTCACGCTGACCGAAATCACGGCGCTTACGTCGCCAACCGTACCGATAAGCTCCTTCGCCTCCTCGAACCCCACAAACCAATTGCCTGTCAGGATACCCGAGGTAGCTATCCCACAAAAGGCGTGGATACAGGCGCCGACCGACCAAACGGCAATCGCCCATAAAAAACCTCGCTTCGTATCCATCCAATCAACTAATCTCCCGGCAAACAACATGGACCCGGCATATACAATTGAAAATACCGCAGTGATGTTACCGTAGTCGTTATTTCGCCAATGAAATTCGGGAACGATAAAATCTTTCCAAGTAAGGGATAGCACCTGCCGATCCAGGTAGTTTATCGTGGTTGCGAAAAACAAAAGTGCACAGATATTCCATCGGTAGTTACTTAACGGTTGAGAAGTCATAATACAAGCATCAAAAATGATTAGATTTACTACGCGTAAACGTTTACGTCTTTCCAAATATAGAAAGACTTGTTGAATCGCCTACTTTTCCCATCGGAAATTCTGCGAAATCGTTTTCGTATAGGTAGGTGTTACGTGCTTATCGCTCCCACCCAAAATACCGGTTAGCATTGTTGTAACAAATATCTTGTATTACCTGCCCGATCCATTCCAAGTCATTAGGCAATTCACCGTTTTCGACCTCCGTTCCAAATAGGTCGCACAGCAATCTTCGGAAGTACTCATGCCTTGGAAACGACAAGAAACTCCGTGAATCGGTCAGCATCCCAACGAACCGGCTCAGCAAGCCCATGTTAGCCAGTGCATTGATTTGCTTGGTCATCCCATCCTTCTGGTCAAGAAACCACCATGCAGACCCAAACTGGATTTTACCGGGTACGGAGCCATCATTGAAATTACCGATCATAGTTGCCATCAGTTCATTATCGGATGGATTGAGATTATACAAAATGGTTTTGGCCAATTGGTTATCACGATCTAATCTATCCAAAAATGCGGAGAGGGCCCTGCCTTGATTAAAATCACCAATGGAATCCCAGCCGGTGTCCGGCCCCAATTGCCGCATCATGCGCGAGTTGTTGTTCCGTAGCGCGCCCAGGTGATACTGCTGTACCCATCCTTTATCAGCATCCCATTGTGCAAATAAATGCAACATGGCCGACTTGAACTGGCGATGTTCACCAACCGATATGTTGCCGTTATCCATTGCCGTTTTAAAGATGCGTTCGATGGCTTCATCCGTATATCCATCGGCATATAGCTCTTCCAACCCATGGTCGGAGACCGTACAGCCCATCGTTGCAAAAAATTCATGGCGCTCCTTCAAGGCATCAACAAAGTCAGCAAAATGGGTTATCGATCGACCTGTCACTTCCGCCAGCCGCAAAACATATCCGTTGAATTTTGTGGTATCACTCAAATCCATGGCTGCGTCGGGCCTGAAGGCCGGGTATACCGGCAATTCATATCCGTTCAACGCACGATGATGGCCAAGACTATCTACCGGATCGTCAGTCGTACAAATTACCTGAACGTTCATCCGTTTCAACAAGCCCCGGACGCGGTATTCGGGCGATTTCAGTTTTTCCGTCGTTTCGTCGAAGATTCGGTCGGCTGTGTTGGGCGACAGCAGTTCCGAAATGCCAAAATAGCGCTTCAGTTCCAAGTGTGTCCAATGATATAATGGGTTACGTAATGTATAAGGCACCGTTTCCGCCCATTTTTTGAACTTCTCCCTGTCGGACCTATCACCGGTGATATAGCTTTCATCCACGCCGTTGGTGCGCATAGCCCGCCATTTATAGTGGTCGCCGTTGAGCCATACCTGTGTAATATTATCAAATTGTGTATTTTCGGCTATTTGCTGCGGCGGAAGATGGCAATGATAGTCGATAATCGGCATAGCTGCCGCGTAATCATGGTACAACGCTTGTGCGGTCTTCGTATTCAACAGGAAGTGTTCGTCCAGAAATTTCTTCATCTTTATAAAATCTAAAGCCGTCAATCTAAAAGTTGATATGGTCGGTCGTCGATCCAATTACTTCCAATACCGGTCGTTGCTGGAGTTGCTCCAGGTAATTCTTGACTGACGGCAGGAAACCTCCCAACGGGAGCAGGTCATTTTCCCATGCTGCGAGCAAGTGGCTGGATTCAGTGCGCCCTGCGGCCCGCAAATACCCCGCAAAGCCCAAGGCCATGCAATCCGCTCCACCTTTGGTCCCGTTGCTAAAGTATCTTTCGAGCGTTGCCAAATTCCGCATCCGCATTTTTGACGTATAATTCGTACTGATGCTCTGCCATTGGTGATGGAGGTATGGATTGGCGAACCGATCGATGACCCGGTCTGCAAATTCACGCGCTTCTTCCCTACCTACGCCTATTTCCACCAATGTGGGAATAATTTCGCTATGCATCAATTGCTTCACGTAGGTTGAAAACGCCTGATTTGCCATGGCTTCCTTCACCGTGTCAAATCCGGCCAGTATAGCCAAACCACATGCAAACGTATGGCTGCCATTGAGTAGACGAAGTTTAAGCTCTTTGAATTTTCCGATATCAGGCGTGACGACAACCCTACTGTCCGCCTGCGCAAAGGAGAGCACTTCAAGCACCTGCGGATGGGAAGATTCGATGGCCCATAAGCAAAATGGCTCAACCATAATGGCCAATTCGTCTTTGTAGCCCGATTGACTTTCGGCCCGTGCCCGGTCATCACCTTTTAAACCGCCAGGCACTATCCGATCGACCAACGTATTGCAGAAATAGTTACAGTTTTTCACCCAGTCGATAAAGCCGGGCGTTAGGTTACTGCGTTCTGCTAACGCGATAACGATATCTTGTAACCGCTTTCCGTTTTCGTCGATAAGTTCCGTGGGAAGTACCACCAACCCCTTATCTGGCGCTCCATGAAACGTGCTAAACCGCTCGTATAGGACCGCGGTCAACTTAGCGGGGAACGATGCCGGAGGCGAAGCAAACACGTCATCACGTTCATCAAGCGCGATCCCCACCTCCGTGGTGTTAGAAATAACAATTGCCAATGCCGGATTGCGGGCACTACTTAAAACGGCATCCCAATCGTCGGCGGCTGAGATGACCCGGTTGATTGCCGATACCAGTAACTCCTCCTGTACATCCCGGCCATCTTCCACCCCTTTGATATAGACGGTGTACAAGTTGTCCTGCCGGTCAAACTGATCCGTGCCTCCCTTATCTGTTGACTTGACCATTACAATACTTCCACCGAACAAGCCTGCCCGGTTTGCCTTTTCAATAAAGTAATCCGGCAACCCGCGGAGTAACACACCTGTTCCAAATTGAAGTACCTTTTCGGGGTACTTCACCCGGTCAAAAAACTGCCTATTTAATAATTCCATTTGGAAAAAAACCACTACAATTTTTACCAGCTTAAGATTGGCCGCCGAATTCCGAAAACTGATCGTTAATGGCTGCAGCATCCAACATGCTTCCCGTGTGGATTAGGATTTTGTACCTGAATCGGGTAGAGGCATCCTTACCCAATTTAAAGTTAAGTACGTCCTTGCCATCGCTGAGCGCCTTTTGTCCCAGCGGGTTGGCTGCAAACAAACCATATCCACGCGCATGCCAATAGGTTGGATATCCAGGGTTTTCGGGATGGTCAAGGATAACGAGCGAAACATCCTCCCCTTCGATGGTGCCGTTCAAGGTTACCCATTTAGCCCGCGTTCCCCACACGTCGTCACCTTCAATACCCTCGCTACTCACATAGTGTCCCGTAACCCCGTCGTTGTTCGCTTGGGCCACCTCCGTAACGATACCATTGGCGTCGGTAAATTTTGCAGGCTCATCGGAAGGATGTTCGAGTTCACGCGCCAAACGTATTCCCAGTACCCCTTCTTTGTTATCGTTAAGCGACACGTCCGTCAATGCCGTCAATTTAATATCGAGCACAATGGACGTATTCCCTTCATCGTCTACTTGAAAAACGTACCGAGTATCTTCCTTCAAGAGGCTATCGCCCTGTGGCCCTTGCCAGTACTTCGTTACATCAAGTACGCCGGTATTGCCATTGGATTCCGTGCCATTGACTGCCGCATGGTGGATACTACCGTAGCCCATGCGCTTTTCGGCCGGAATAGCCATTGAGTTATTCCAAAAATCCAATCCATTTACATCGCCGTAGTTGAACCACAACCCGACGTGGTGGGGGTGGTCCGTCCGTTCGTTCGCGCGGGGTTGCACAGGCCATCCTCTGGTAATGAAATGCCCCGCTTTGGTACGCAACGGAAACAGCACCGGTTTTTTCAAACTATCGGCGTAGCAATACGCAGTATAGGGTTGGCCATCCAGTAATACGGCAATGCTGTTACGCTCGGCGTGTGCTACAAATGAAAACCGGTCGGCGTCTTCGCCAACCTGAGCAGACTGCGATTGCCCAGACTGTGATTGTCCACAGCTCATAAAGGCCGCGGCCAGCACCAGCGCACCCATTAATATCTTTACGTCTTTTTTCACAAATCGCTAGTTAAGAAACCACCACTTCCTGTTTTTCATCGTCAAAGGTTACCCGCTTGCCAGTCTCATAGGCAGTATGCCCCATGATATTGGCGACGGAATGGTTGTATCCCGCCACCACATCCGCGTTCGGCTTTTTGCGGCTGCGCACGCACTCCATCCAGTTGAGCATGTGCAGCGACGTCATCGGGTCGCCCCCGGTATTGGCCGACGTTTCGATTTTGGCAGCGTTTGAAAGTGTGAACGGTTCAAGCAGGTTTGCCTTCATTCCCATCTGGTCGGCCATACCTTGCGTCAACCCACCTTGCGATGTCACTTCGTTGGTATCAAGATTCAGGGATCCGCCGTTAGAAAAATAAAGTTCTTTCACCCCGCCTGCGGAGTTGGTAAACCGGGAAGAATACTGCACCTGGAATCCTTTGGTAGGATCATTAGCCGGTCCGTAGTCCATTACCGCTGTCAGCGTATCTGGATTGGTGCGGCCATCATTCCACAGGTAAATGCCACCGTTGGCCACCACGCTACGCGGATGTGGCAGGTCGGTGAACCAGTGCACAGTATCAATCTGGTGTGCCATCCATTGGCCGAAAATGCCGGATGAGTATGGCCAGAACAACCGGTATTCCAGGTAATAGCGTGGGTTCCACGCCACTTTTGGGCGGTTCATCAAAAAGCGGTTCCAATCGGTATCCTGCTCGCGGATTTCTTTGGTTAGCTGGGGCAGCCGCCAGCGGCCGGGTTGATTTACGTTCCAAGTCATTTCAACCATCTTGATATCCCCGAATTTACCCGACCGGATGTACTCGTTGGCCGCAATGTAGTTAGGTGCGCTCCGGCGCTGTGATCCCACCTGCAATATTTTCCCCGTTTCCTCCACGGCCTTCCGCACTATTTTGGCGTCTTCCATCGTTTCGGCCAAAGGCTTCTCCACATAAACGTCTTTACCCTGGCGTACCGCTTCCGCCGCGATCAGCGCATGTTGGAAATCGGCTGTACTGATGATTACCGCATCCACATCGCTCCGTGGGAAGAGTTCGTCGTTATTACGGTACTTTGCAATTTCGATACCCGCTTTTTCCTTCGCATACGCATAGGCCTCATCGCGGCGCCTGTTCCATAGGTCGGAAACGGCCACAAACTCAAAATTCTGGGCTTTCGCGTGGTTCATAAAGCAGGGGAAGAGCGAACTCTTAAACCGATTGGAAAAACCGACAATCCCCACCCTGACCCGATCGTTGGCTCCGATGATCTTACTGTAACTTTTCGCACTGAAGCCCATGGCAGACAGCCCGACAACACCAGCTCCCAGCGAAGCCTTTTTGATAAATTCTCGACGTGAATTTGCTTTCATCTTTATTTGATTTTATAACGGTATGAACAATGCGAGTAAGCGACGACGCCTTCCAGCAACTGCCTTAATTACAAAGCGGGTATGCAGCTTTGAGCGTAACCGCTCGAATACACATATACAATGTTAAGGTATTTGTAGAGGGATAGCAAGACTAGCGGCAATAAAATCTACGCAATCGATACCGGAAACGTTTACGATTAAAAATCCTCAATTGTAAAAAACATCAGTATAGGATTATCGATATCACTCAATGAATCGACCCAAGAAAGCTTCTCATGTTCGATTTCTCTTTTCGATATTGAATTCGATCTGGAAGTAATTACAGCAGCCGGATCAATCACACTTACAAACTCCGCTTTATAGACCGCGTCGGGGAAACTAAAATACAGCATATCTTTGCGTTGGCCAATAGCATATCCCACGCCACACATCGCATTCCCCGTTCTACGGGAATAGAATAGCCCCCAAGGCCCCATATACCGCCCTCCCCTTTCCCCTTCGAAAAATACGAAGTCATCAATCGGCAGCATCTTACCTTTAAATTTATAAACGCCCTCGGTATTAAAAGCCGCCGAATAGTCTGCGAGGGTAGACTCGTCGTTCAATAACATTTTCAAATCATCACTCCCTAAATCAACGGCATAACTGGCTTTTAACTCCCTTTTATCAATATCAAAATTGAAAATCGTATCGCAAAATATCGGTGCAAAATAAACGTCACTGGCACTTTTGACTAATTCGTGATTCGAAGTAAAATTCCTGATACCTGCAAGCTGATTATAATGTGGGCGGAACGTAACGATGATTTCTTTACAGTCATTGGTCACGACAATATCGTTATCTGCTATTGATGGGATATGCAGATTAACACTATTACCTTGGAAATGAACAAATAGGCCACCTGCTAAATACTCAAACCTATGAAAGAAGAAGCCAACCTTTTCAGCTTTCAAGAAAACGCCATCTTCCGAGAAATGCAGGCACTGGTCGCGTTGATCATCATATAAAACAATGGTATTGCTATCGCTATTAAAAGATACATCCCTGATAATAGCATATTCCTCCGGCCCTTTACCAAGTTGTTGGATTTTCGCAATAAATTTACCGGCATGATCAAAAATAAATACCCCGTGCGCTTTCGTCTTATCCACCACGATTATGCGGTCGTCCGAAAAATACAATTTATCAACCCGCCCAATTAAAACATCGGCGTGTGTTTCCAACTTTACGTATCGAACATCCTTAATCAATCTATCAAGATCTACGGTCGAATCCCCGATGCCTTTCGGTATTTCTATATGCCTAAAATCAGCCGAAAGCGAGTTCTCGCCTTCGACAATAAGCTTTTCATCAATTAAATCCGCGTATCCTTCCAATCGCTTTTTTATATCATCGGCCCTGGATTGCGAGCTGTCGCACGAGAGAGCGAAAAAAACAACAATCACAAAAAAACAAACCTGTCTTTTCATCTTACCCATTTACTTTTCTTTAAGAAACAATACAATCGGGTTCGCCATTTCATCCAGCTTACTGAAACGCAAATGGTCCTCTTCTGTCAGTGGAACTTTATCCAAGAATTCCTTTTTACCTACACTAAGCAAACGAATAGGATCAATGATGCCCACATATTCATCGGCATGCGCCATCTCTAAAAGAAAGGGCAGCCGGTAGCCACCGAAAAGATCATAGTCCATATGATCGCTATCGTATAAACGATTATCCCTTTTATCAAATAGGTAAACTGTTTGGTGTATGGGCATCTGCTCTTCCGTTCGGGTTATCTTCAGGTAGGAAAGGTAGTTAGCCCCTTCAAAAAAGGACATCCTGCTAGAAATCTTTCCGGCATTAAATAACTCTACATTTTTTTCTATTTTTAAGTCATGGGTAGGTCGTCTTATTATTTCTTTCCTTTCGGCTCGTTCATCTTCAGGCAAGCGGACGGCATAAATTGGTACGGGCTCGTCAGCCGTCACATCATAAATTGTATCCGTAGGGTGCCAAAACAAGAACCGGGCCTGATAACTACTCATCTCACCAATTTTAAAGTGTGCTCGATTCACTTCGAGTTTTTGGTCGGCGATTGACAGGTCAGACCGATTTACTTTTAACATATAATACCCCCGATTAACGAGTGCATCGTTGGCCACTACATACACGGAATCTTGGATAGCCATCCCTTGTAAGAAAAATACGTCTTTCGCCTTTGTGGCCCCCACAAACGAGCCGTCAAGCGTATAAGTTAACATCCTTTGGTCATCCCCCGAATGCGAATACAACAAGATAGCTTTCCGCTCCGGATCAATGGTGAAATCGACCAAGAAAGCATACTCCTCCGGGCCTTTCCCCTCCGTACCGATTTGACCCAAAAACGCGCCCGTATACTTATCAAACGACATCACGCGGCGTTTACCCATTGGCGGCGTCCTGTCCATGATGAACAGGTAACGGTCTAAAACCATCATTTTCGAAACAGACGTAGCCAGGAGGCTTTCCGAACTGGTTTCCAAAAAGACGAAGGCAAAGTCGCTGAAAAAATCTGATAATTTGCTTTCTTCCGCCTGGGATTCATCGATAGTGGGCAATGTCCCGCGGTTCGAGGACGACTCATCGCCAGTACCACAACCGATGAACAACAGCAGCCCAGTAATTAGCGACAAATATTTCATCTGGTCATGTTTCAATATATACTATAGCTTTTCCCACCAGTTAGCTACAAAATCTTGTAAACTAACAAATAGGGGTTATCATAATCAGAGTACCCATTAAATTTGCTAAGCAATAGATCTTTCTCCGGAGAATCTTCCGGCAACACCGTTAAAGGTAATAACAGTTCAGGCGGTGTTACATAGGTAACAATAGACTCCTTGTCGTAATAATAAAAATCATGCTTAAAAAAAGCAAAAATGGGCTGGTCAATTATCAAAGATGGACTATATACCGATTGCTGGTCGCCGCGGTTATAAACCAATGTACCACGGGCTCTCGGATTATTAATGGAAAATATTGCCCGCGTATCTAATTCGATATAGTCTCCCGAAAAATAACCTTTCTTGTTCATCACCGTGGAAGAAAACGTACCGTCATTCATTTCTCGGCCGGTGGTTAATTCAAAGCCATTCTGCTTAAATTGCAAACAATATTTTTTCATTAGCCCACCATCAACATTAACCTCGTAAACCATATTTGAGTATCGTGGATAATAAAAAACATGCTCCCCGAATTTCCTCAACTGTCGCTGATTATAATAAGAAAAATCTCTTTGCTTTGGATCACTTGGAAAATGCATTGCTTGTATATTGAAATTGGTATCGCAGACGATCAGCGAGTAACCATCGATATCGGGCATATGCCCGTTATACGCTCCTTGACTAGCCAAAACCCACGTACGATGATCGAGCGATTCGATACCACTAAATAAAAACGGGATGGTCTTCGAGTGTAAAAAACGGCCTTCCAAGGTATAGAAGTTCAATTTCCTACCTGTTAAGTCCAATAAAACAATCTTTCCTTGGTCAATATCGATCGTAAAATCCTGTATGTCATAGTATTCGGTTGGCCCCTCTCCTCTGGCTCCTATTTTTCCCACGAATTTTCCCTTCCGGTCGAAAATAAACAGCGCTTTCGAAATCTCTGTATCCGCAACAAAAATATATTCGCCCTGTACAACTATTTTATTGATCCTCCCAATCAGCGATTGTGGCGTTGTTTCCAATTTGATAACATGAACATTGGTATCTGCCAGCTCAGAATACCGGATAAGATTCGCCTCATTATCTACCTCCAGTGAGGTACAGCCATCTGAAATAATGCCGTCATTACTTACTTCTATCTGGGCGATCTGGGTACTGTCCTGCCGCTCGGCGTGATTTTGACACGAAACGATTATCCAAAACTCAAAGCAAGCAAAAAGAAAATATTGCCATTTAAAACACGTCATGAGTCGATTTATTTTAACGGTTTGTAGCGGATTGCCTGGTAACAACGCACCAACTTTTGATTAGCCTATTCATAATTTTGGTTCTTATTGGGTCTCGTTATTCCGCAAGGTAAGCAAACATCCGCTCTTTTCGGCTATCGAAATATAAATTTTCTGAATCCTGTTTCAATCATCGATTCCAAATTTTATTAATATTGGATTGTCGGTGTCCGTTGCCTTCACGTTTAATATTGCTTTCTGGAAATCCGACAATGATTTATTGTTGACGATCTCGTTTTGATAGGCAATAAATATAGGCGCTTCAACACTGGTCCATACTTGACCGTTGATAACTGTCTTTAAATGTACCCATAACCCGTTAATACTAAAACCCAGACTAGCGCTATTCATATTCTTATAATTCACCTTATCTATCATATAAAATCCTATTCGGTTTTTGTTAAAAGCAAAACGAGTAAATAACCAGTCTTGGGTTTCATAAACCCCATCAATCGCAAAGCCTTCTTCGATATAATCCGAATATCGGCTTAAATCATAACTTTCCAATCTATTGCTGGTTCTATTTTGAAAATAATAACGAGGAGTAATACCCAAACGATCAACAGTATAAACCACCGGTATATACCGCTCAAAGAAACGCACTGAATCTTCATACTTATAAAAATCCGCTCCGGTGATGCCTTTCTCGTCCGCTTGATTAAAAGGAAGCAATTTCCATTTTATTTCTTCATGCTCCTTATAAACAAGTCTAAAATCATTCCCCTTATAAATATTTTTATATTGAGGGTTATATAGGAAGTAACTAGCTTTGTCAATCGGCATAAAAAATCTGTACGCGAAAAAACCCGGATTGCTCCTGTAACTGGTAGAAGTGGTTTCTCCTGACATAAGGTTGTATTTTAAAAAGTTCCATTTATTATCCCATATTTCAATTTTCTGACTCCATTCGTTATAGTGAACATCTGAGATATGCTGATATTCACCGGGGCCCTTGCCTATCCTAGCAATTAATTTTTGAAACCTCCCATTATTGTTGAAAAGCAAGACTTTGTCTGACACTTCGTCTGCGATTACGATGTTCGAATCTACCTGCAGCAAAATCGAAGGCACAGCAAAAATGGAAGAATCAGTTGTCTCCAGCTGAATAATCTCTATATCGGATATTAGATCGAAGAGGTCTATATAATCGTTCTCATAGTCGCCGCCTTGAATGAAGATAATGGAGTCTGCTGACGTAGGGAACGTAACCGTGTCGTCACCATGTGGGATACAACTTACCATCAAACAAATAATACCGTAAAGCGGGATTAATGCGAGCACGCCATGTAGATTTCCTTTTGCTCGGAAGTATTTATCCATAAACGGATGTAGTTATTGGGGATAATATGAATAGCCTATTTAATGTTTATGAAACCATCATGATTTTTCAGACCACACAGGGGGATGAATAAACGGCTTCAGCCATCTTGAATGCCGTTGAAGTCAAACACAAATGAAAAATCTGATAGCTTCATCACCGAAAAAAAAGCAAATTTAAATAGATGAAAAAAAATTTCATAGGTGCTAAGGAAATTCCAATTTAAACGTCACCAATACCGGATTATCTCCCGGTTTCAGTTCCGGAACCAAGGCATAAAAATCCGGAAAATTCTCACGCACCAATTCATTGAATGAGACACGGTTTCTCACATAGTCTGCATATTCAGCTCGAAGGTAAGTAATAAAAGTGTCGTCTTCCATCAATCCTAATACGGGCGAATTGGAAATCGGGAAACCAAGCCGCAACGGTTTCAGTATCTTTTTCCCCCGCACTGTGTCCACCAACTTCCTATTGCAAAAAGCGGAAGGTATGACCGACCGTCCGTCTAAAAAATTAAATGAAATCACATGCTCCGTTTCTGCAATGCGGTCTCCCAAACGTGAATAGTTATATCTCTCGTCCGATTTATATGCCTCATACGAAGTACGCATGGGCAGCGGAAGCGCCTTATCACCAAAATCAAACACGTATTTGGGATAGATTTCCTGGCTCGCTGTCAATTGGAATACGGTATCCGAAAGCGTGGGATGGAAAAGTGCGCCGTTGGCGTTCCCCAATAAAAAACTATGGTCGGGCAGCATCACGTTAAACGTTTCAGGAAAAGGAAAGAATCTATCCAGCACACGGCTATTCTCATCCATAACGATCAGGTTATTCGGGCCCGAAACGTCATTGTCGTTTTGATTGATGAAGTAATGGAATCTATCACCGATCTTCGCAAATGAACTGGCAAAGACATTGGTCTGCATTGTCCGCAAGTAATTACCCTCCATATCATATTCCATCACAGCCCTTTCGTTATTGCTTAGCAATAGAAGTTTGTCTTCCTCAGTGTCAAGCAGGAAATCCATCAGGGTGGTGAACTCGCCGGGGCCGCGCCCGATGTTCCCGATCGATCGGATATATTTCCCTTCTTCCGAAAAAACCTTCAGGGCGGCGAACTGCCTATCATGAACATAAAACTTACCCTTATGAAATACGACCTTGTCAATATGAGCCAGCAAACTATGCTCGTTCGTTTCCAGCGGGATAAAAGCGATCTCCCGGATCAGTTCCTTGTAGTTTTCCACGGACTCCATTGCCGCGATATCAATAACGTAGCAATCCCCATTATCGGCGTATCCTATTTGATTTCCTTCTCCATCTCGGTCGGTGCAGGCGCTAACGATAAAAAGTGAGAAAACAATAAAACACCAACTTTTGATGAGCTTATTCATAATTTTGGTTCTTATCGGGTTTCGTTACTCCGCAAGGTAAGCAAACATCCGCGATTTTCGGCTATCGAAACCTGAAATTTCAACGATTTACAACTTACGACTTTACGTTGCAGAAACCGGTCGATGTTGATGACATCTATTTTTGGAAATTTAACCTTTTTCAAGGTGTTGAAATGTGCGTCATTAGTCACGACGAAAAGATAGGCCGATAGGTTGATTGCTGAGCAATCGTGACCAACAGTACGTTGATGTCCAAGACAACAACCATGCGTTACTTCCGTTTACGCTCGTGGCCTCCAGCCCATTCCTTCATGGTGTCGTTATTCCAATTGTTCTCCTCCCACAACCGATCCATTTCATCACTGGCGGTATCCACAAAGTATTTTAACAGGATGTTTTTCATCTCTGCCAACTGCTTCTCAGGCAGGTCGTATTTAAACAACTTCAACAGCTCCTTCTGGGCGTTTGACAATTTCCCAACAGCTTCCATCATCCTACGTTTTATACACAAATAAACCTAATCCGACCAGTATTTGCAAATTCATTTGTTCGGCCCTTCCTTTACAACTTACTACCTTAACGTTGCAATCATTAATACAGGATTTGAATCATAATCAATCCTTCCTGCTATTTCTTGCATTTTTTTACTTTCAATTCCCGATTTCACAATGTAATTACGTTGCAATTCAATTTCCTGTGGCTGCATGACGTGTACCAGCAGACTATCCAAAGCGCAATCAAACTGTAAAATAGGCACATGATCAATATCATTTACATAATTAACCGTAAATCCTTCCTTTGCGGTTTTATCGTAATAGTAGGTGTAATACCGTCGATTGTGAACATATTGAATCAACGAAAAATTCCTGATGTCGATTACGTTTCCCAAAAAATGAGTGGACTGATTCATGATCTCTCCCTGCCTTTTCGAGGACGATGTCCAATAAAACTCATCCAATAATCGCTTCGGACCACAATCAAGCAGGTATTTTACCTCCATATCGGCTCCATCATATTGATAGATCGTATCTGAATGCATCCTTGTTATCGTATAACCATCCCTCTCACCATTGCCAACGACGTGGATGAGTCCCGAATAGACATTGGGGTTTATAGGCGATAAATGCCACCCTTCAATCCAATTCCCTAAGGAATCAATGGTACACATGAAATTGGAGCTAAATGGTCCCGGTGAACTTTCATAAGAATGGCCGTCTCTCAACAACAAGATTTTATTACTCGTGATTACTTGGAGCTTGTCGTAGGCCGATTTCATTTTTATCGAAGAGACAAAACCCCCGGTTACCATATTGTATTTAAAGATTTCACTAAGGTCATTGCTTAAAACGTACAGCATATTATTTTCTGTGTCTATACAAAAATCTTCGATAGACGTGAATTCCCCCGGACCTTTACCAGGACCAATCCGGTATACAAACTGACCCGAAGTATCAAACACGAATATCGATTGCGTATGTTCCTTATCCATAAGGAAAAATTTGTCGCCATGCATCACCAGTTTATTGATATCGCCGATCAGCGATTCCGGGTGATCGTTTGACAGAAACACATAATTCATCTCGGTAGCAATTTTCGAAATCTCAAGGTTCACTATCTTTTCGGCGTTGATCTCAACAGTGGTTGGATTGCCCATCGCAATCTCCCGATTCTCATGGGCGCGCTCTTGGCAACCGAAAATTAACCATAAAGCGCATACACATCGGTTTATTCGCTTGATTATCATTATTCCATATTTGGAGTTATAATGCATCACTGTTACCCCACCCAAGCCCATGTTTCCTTATTCTTATCTTAGTACTGATGCGTTAACTTTTTGCATCAAATAAGTTTAACAATTTTTGTTCTTTGACACTTTGATTTTTTTGATTCTGAGCGATTAAATCCTTTAGCGGTGTCTTATCAAACGCCGAGATTCCGAACCTATCTTATATGATACTCCCTATTTGCTGGACAACTATTGCACTAATTTAAGATATAATCACGACACATTTTTGATTATCTGATAGAACCTTTCATTGGGTGTTACCCTACCGATGGATTTGTGTCTTCTTTCGGTGTTGTAGAACCG